>CAXXQY010000021.1:0-143622 GCA_963674515.2 bacterium | reverse complement strand
TGAATCCGTTTCAACACGGCGAGGTATATGTCACCGAAGACGGCGCCGAAACCGACCTGGACCTGGGGCATTACGAACGATTCACCGACAACTCGATGAGCAAGCTCAACAATGTGACCTCCGGGCAGGTGTATGAACGGGTTATCCAGAACGAACGCGACGGAAAATACCTGGGCGGTACGGTCCAGGTGATCCCGCATGTCACCGACGAGATCATCCGAAAAATCAGTGAAGTCGCCCATGCTCCCGGACGTCCGCAGATTGTGATTGTGGAAATTGGCGGTACGGTCGGTGATATTGAAAGCCTGCCGTTCTTTGAGGCGTTCCGTCAGTTTTCATTGAAAAAGGGAAAACGGAATTGCCTGTTTATCCATGTCACCCTTCTTCCCTATGTCGCCGCTTCGGATGAGGTAAAGACCAAACCGACTCAGCACAGCGTGAACAAACTGCGTGAAATCGGTGTTCAACCGGATATTATTGTCGCCCGTACAGATAGACCGATCACACAGGATGTCCGCGATAAAATCGCCCTGTTCTGTAATGTAGGACCGAAAGATGTGATAGCTGCGCCAACCGTTGATACCATCTATGAAATCCCGTTGATCCTCGATAATGACGGTTTATCGAGCAGCGTATTGAAGAAAATCGGCCTGAAAGACAAGGAACCGGACCTCTCCAAATGGCGTAACCTCGTCCACAAGATCAAGGAACCGAACAATTCAGTGAATGTGGCCGTTTGCGGGAAATATGTTGGATTGAAAGACGCTTACAAATCCATCTCCGAATCTTTTATTCACGCCGGTGCAGAGCATGACACCCGTGTGAATGTGAAATGGATCGAAGCGGAAGAGGTGGAAAAACTTGGGCCGGAAAAGGCGTTTGAGGGCATTCATGGCATTCTCGTTCCCGGCGGATTTGGAATACGAGGAACAGAAGGCAAAATACTCGCTGCAAAATATGCCCGTGAGAACGGGGTCCCTTATTTCGGTATCTGCCTGGGGCTACAGATTGCCGTGATCGAATTTGCCCGTAATGTGGCGGGATTCAAGGGTGCAAATTCCACAGAATTCAGGAAAACACGTTACCCTGTGATTGATCTCATGCCCGGCCAGCGTCGTTTACGTCAAAAAGGCGGTACAATGCGGCTTGGCGCATGGGCTTGTCACCTGAAACGCGGGACAAAAGCCTACGAAGCTTATGGCGACGAATTGATCCGTGAACGGCACCGTCACCGTTATGAATTCAACAACCATTTCATGGAAGACCTTGAGAAAAAGGGTATGGTGTTTTCCGGGGAAAATCCCGATGAGGGACTCGTGGAAATGATCGAAATCAAGGATCATCCCTGGTATGTCGCCTGCCAGTTCCATCCTGAGTTGAAAAGCCGGTTGACGAAAGCGCACCCGCTCTTTTACCGCTTTGTCGAAGCGGCGATCAAACACCAGGACAATGATTCGAAGAAGTAACAACCTGATGTGAGGCAATCCGGATGCGTACGCTTACCTTAAAAGAGGGAGAAGAACGACGGATTCGGCGTGGGCATCTCTGGATCTACCGTGATGAAACCGTTGAAAAACCGGGGGAATATGAACCCGGCGAGACGGTTACTGTCCTCGATTTCCGTAAAAATCCTGTCGGTTCCGCCTATGTGAACCCGAAAAGCGTCATTTTCGGCAGGCTCTATTCCGGACACGCCAACCAGGATCTTTCCCTCGACTTTTTTACCGATCGCTTCAAGGAATGTAAAAAACGCAGAAAATCGCTTGGAATCCGTAAAATCGGACGAATGGTTCATGGCGAAGCGGACTTTTTACCGGGACTGATCGTGGACCGTTTTGATGAAATCCTTACCGTTCAGCACAATACCGCAGGAATGAATCGTCAGAAAGAAACGATCCTCGAAGCGCTTGATACAGTGTTTTCCCCGCGATCAGTTTTATCCATGGATGATACACCATCACGTTCCCTTGAAGGACTAGCGTGCGAACGTAGTTTTGCCGGTGATGAACTTCCGGAGATTCTGTGGTACGAACAGGATGGTCTGTGGTGGCCGCTCGATCTGGAAGGACAAAAAACGGGTGCCTACCTGGATCAGGTGGCAAATCGACGTTTGGTAACCTCATATTGCAGTGGAAAAACCGTATTGGATTCATTCTGTTATACAGGCAGTTTTGGAATGCTCGCAGCGAAACAGGGGGCAAAAGAAGTCACCCTGGTCGATAGCAGCGAACGTGCGCTCAGCATCGCCGAAGAAGCATTTGAACGGAACAAGTTGCTCAAACCGACTATCATAAAAATGAACCTGCTGAAACTTCGTACTTCTCCTCCGGAATTCAAACGTGCCTATGACCTTGTGATCTGTGATCCACCGCCGTTAATCCGGAACCGAAGTCGAAAGAAAGAAGGATTGCAGAAATACAAAGGATTGTTCTCCCTGGCGCTTGAATGGGTGAAATCATCCGGGCAACTTTCATTATTTTCATGCAGTCACCACATTCAACAAGCAGATCTTGTTGAACAGGTAAAAAGAGCATCACGAAGTTCAAGCCGACGTTTGCTGCAACTTGCATCCATGAACGCCAGTCCCGATCATCCTGTATTGTTGACACACCAGGAAACAGAATACCTTCATGGTATTTTACTCGAGGTACAATAATGGACAGACCAAGAAAACAAGCCTCACTCGGTGAGTATGATGTAATTCGTCTTCAGGATATGGTTTTTCAAGCGAAACACGGCTGTTCCATTGCGGAGCGTGAGGTGGGCGCGACCTTTACTGTCAATATCGAGCTCTTTACGCAACTTCGGCACGCATCTATAACAGACCAGCTCGAAGATACAATTGATGTGGCGGATGTGTATAAAATCACCCAGAAAATCATTCTTGGACCCGTAAAGAACCTGGTGGAAAGCATAGCAGGAAGTGTTGCCGAAGCGCTCCTTAATGAGTATCCGCAGATTGAAGCAGTGCGGATTCGCGTCCACAAGGATCGCACACCATTAGGCGGCCCATCCGGCGGGTATGAAATCGAAATGCTGTTGCACTAAGGATGCATGGATGCCGTCAATTAGAACATATCTTGGCGTTGGTGGAAACATTGGCGATGTTCAATCCGCGATTACGCAGGTATTTCATGCGATACAATCGGATCCGGGTACTCGAAATGTCATTGCAAGCCCCGTCTATAAAACGTCACCGTGGGGAATGACCGACCAACCCGATTTCCTCAACCTGGTGATTTCTTTTGACTGGACAAAGGATATTCAAGAACTATTGAGCTGGATAAACACGCTGGAGGCAGAAGCGGGGCGTTCGAGAGATCCATCATGTAAATGGGGGCCTCGTACGATTGACATTGATATACTGCTTTTCGGTGAGGAGATCATCAATACTGCGTCTGTTACGATCCCTCATGCACGCATGCATAAACGGAACTTCGTACTCGTTCCCCTGAGTGATCTGGCGCCCGATCTAATTCCCCCCGGATGGTCGGTTACTATCCTTAAAGCGCTGGAGCAATGCGAAGATGACGGAGAGGTGGAACGGTTTGATGATCTCAAACTTGTATAGCCATACTGCGGAAAACAAAGGTATCAGCTTCCAATTTATTGAATCTTCTCAGTATTCTTGCTCTGCCACCGGCAATCCTGTAGATTGTGGCAGAAAACAGTTGCATACACTAGTGGACCGATTCACATGGACCAATGTGTACTGAGAAATATATCATATTTCTGGTGTTGTGCAGGTTCCTAGCGGATATCCAGTATAGAGGTAAGTAATCAAGAAACATGAAGCGAGAACCTGCACATTACCTGTCAACTGATTCTGCAAGAGCTGGAGCAATAGACCAGTAGAGTACTATACAGGAATTGATGAGGGTACATTTGAAAGAGCGTAATTACATCATTATTGAAGGTGTCATTGGAGCTGGCAAAACCACGCTTGCCAAAATGCTTTCCCATCATCTTAATACACGCATCGTGCTGGAGAAACACGAGGAAAACCCATTCCTGATCGATTTTTACCGTGACCCGAAACACTACGCTTTTCAGACGGAAATGTATTTTCTGCTGAGCAGGTATCGTCAACAATTGGAAGAATTTTCACAAACCGATTTGTTCGAACGGCTGATCATATCCGACTACCATTTTATAAAAAACCGCATTTTTGCTCACATCACGCTTGAAGATCGTGAATACAGTATGTATGACATGATGTACCGCGTGCTGGAACGGGATGTCGCTGTTCCGGATCTTGTGATTTATTTGCAGTCCACGCATGAACGGTTAATGAAAAACATTAAAAAACGCGACAGACCATACGAACGGAATATGAACCCTGACTATATCAGATCCCTTGTGGAAGCCTACAACCATTATTTTCTCCGGTATGATGCTTCCCCAATCCTGATTGTTAACGCCACCGATATGGATTTTGTACATAACCAGGATCATTTCCGGGAGCTTATGTACCAGGTGCTTAACTCACCCGATGGCACCAGTTATTACAACCCGGGGTATGGAGACAGTTTATGAAATGGCTTTTTTTGCTGGTCGTCTTTTTTGTGCTGTTGCGTTATCTGCGGAAAAGTGACAAACCGCCGCGATCATCACAGCCAACGTCTCAGACTGAGACCCGGCCCGATCCGCAAGTATACCAAACGACTGTCGAAGATTCTATCGACGAGGATGATATCATCGACACTGAATATGAAGAAGTTGATGAGAAATAACCACCATTCAACCATTTGTTTTTCATTAGTCCTGATTCCTTTCCTCACGCATACCCAATTTGATAAAAGTAATAGTAGGATATGCCCCCGTTGGCTTGAACCGGGTGGAAGTGCAGTTTGCGAAGCACGGTGTCCAACGGGGTTTTATTGTGTTTTACGTATCTCCAGGATGGAGGTACGTGCGGAATGATCCATCATCTAAGAATGCTTCAATTATGCCCTCGTTAGGTTCTGCCGTCGAAATGTCGTTTATGAAGACGGTTGGACTAACGAGGAATTGGAAAGCTTTTTACGAGTCTTTGATGATGAGTATCCTCGTTAGATCGTCAACGGAAAAACATGTTGACGAACCTAACGAGGGCATATTTGCTCATCCCGATGGAGAAAACCATGAAACCCTACTGCACGCAGTAGGGCCAAACTGCACTAAGCAAAAGGGCCACCCGTCCTGATCCGCGTTTGCAAGCAAACACGGCCACCCGGCAGACTACATGTATAATAAACGATCCACTAATGTAAAATCGTCACCGGCAGGACCGTCTGTTCCCCGGAATGCAGCACGTTCAGATAATAGATGCCACTGGGAAGGTGAAGCACATCAAAGGGGATGCGGGGATTTGTAGAACTACCTGTCAGGATTTGCCTTCCAAGAACATCAAACAACGAATAACGGACGGGAAATGAACAAAGGTCGAAATCAGTAACCAGGTTGAAACGACTGTTCACCGGGTTGGGATACACAAAAAACTGCGGTGAAAACTGATTGATAGTGTGCGAATCGCCCGCGACAGCGTTGTTGTAATCGAAGTAATAGAAACCGATATCGGCGATGGTACTGTCAGGATCATGGGGAAGCTCAGGATCACCAGCATCAATACAGGGTGAGTTGATGGTCAGGGAATAGTCACCATCAGGATCGGCGAACTGGGGATCGAGAAAGATATTGTACCGAAAATCGCAGGAATCGCCATTCGCATTAATGTCACTCAGTATTCCATATTCAAGACCTGGTACTTGTCTCCCAATACTAAGAGAGTCATTTTCATAAAAACAGCAATATTTTATTTCTGTAAACTGATTGCTCATTGAATATGAGTAGAAACCACCTACACCACGATTATAAGCGAAAATGCAACTGTTTACCTCTGTGGTAGAGCTATAATAGTATGCTCCACCGCCGTACTCACCTGCTTCATTGTTAACAAATGTGCAATTGATAAAACCTTCATTAATATCAGCATATGCCCCCCCACCATTGCCAGTTGCATAATTATTTATAATTAAACAACGTGAGATAGGGATTGAAAGTCCGAATATATAAATTCCACCACCATCCCCATTCACAGAATTAAACTGGATGATACAATCGGATATGATCACATCTGAGAAATAGCAGTACACACCACCTTCATTATATTCAATAATACAATTGTTTAGGGCTAAATCCATTGTTGTATCATCAAAGTAAATACCGTAATTGCTATTATTTGAGATTACACAATCTTCAATATTCCTGCTAAACATTCCATGATAGTAAATTCCACCACCCATGCTTGTTGTTGTATTTCCAGTAATTAATGAATTATAGATATCTACACCTGCAAGTTGATGGACAAAAATGCCGCTTGAATTGCTGCCAGTGATGATACAATATTCCATAGTTCCAACTTGTGAATAGTCATTAATGTCTATTCCACCCCAGTATTCACCTTCAAACCGAGGCATAAAATAGATGCTATCCGCTACCGTGCCAGCTGCCTCAAAATACTGATATACATCAAACTGGACTCCTTCCTCAAACAGCAAGACTGATCCAGGTTCGATTGTCACATTCCAAGCCTGCACATCATCTGTAACGATGTACGTGGTGTCTTCAAGAGTCGTTTCCCTGATCTCGCCGGAAAGATACACCTGGGCTTCAGCAAAGTGAATACTGAAAAGTAGCAAAAACATAGAGAACAGGGGAATGATCCTTAGCAGCCTGAATTTACTCCGTGTATTCATGATCCTCTCCTCTTCACCATTGCAGCAGGGGTGGATCCACCTGCAGTCTGTCCGCTGATGGGTGGCCCTACAGCTTGCTGTAGGGTGTCATACTATTTATCTCCAACGTGGCTAACAGACATGATCTCACCTCGGTGTTTTGCAGGATCCTAGCGCCGATAACCATTTACTATTCATCAAAATCTAATGGCGTGAGATCCTGCAAAATCTGTTGTCGAATTATATGCAGGTTCTCGCTTCCATTCCTACAAACCCTTACCACTGAAGAAAACAATCGCTAGGAACCTGCACAACACCATGAGTGTTATTGCATATGTTGAATCCAATCATTTCACCAGTATCAACCTTCGTGTTTGATGATATAGGGTGGCCCCACCTGCAGTCCAAGGTGGGGTGTCAATTCGTTTTTGTTCAGATGTTTGACAGTACGGTTATTTTACGAGAATCAATCTCCTTGTTTGAAAGGAGAACGGCGTGGAAAGGGTTGCGAAATAGGTCCCTGAAGAAAGCGAGGTCGGGCTGAACCTCACAACATTATATCCCGACGGATAAACTTCGTCCGTAACCAATGCAACCTGCCGTCCCAAAATATCATGCACACTGACCACCACTGCACAACTGGTCGGCAGAGTAAACGGGATCGAGACGGTGGAATTGAACGGATTCGGCCAAGCTGAGAGAAGCTCAAACATAATGGGAACAGCAGTATCATTTGACCAGGGATTAGATTCGGGAACGTCATTGAACTCGGTGAGGACATATTTGGAAAGGCAATAATTTGATGATACCCATAGTGTGTCGCCATCTAATGCACTGTATTGATCTCCATATTGTACAAATGCAAGAGTGTCAGTAACTGATCTTTCCGAGATGTCAAAAACAACAATTGTCGTTCCCATTGTACGACCGGTAAACAAAACTGCCACCTTGTGACCTTCTATATCTCTGACACCATTGTTAAAATCCAGTCCAGGTGGTGGAGGAAAGAACAAGTGATCAACAAAATGATACGAATCGTCAAGACAGAAGACTGAATTGCCCATACCAACATAGGGATAATCATATTTTAGATCATAAGAATATTGATATCGATTAGATTCAATGGAATCTACAAAGGTGAGTGACATATCATCATTCAGTATCCATGAAGTAAGTGTTAGATCAAAACGAACAAATAATATCGAGTCACCACCAACTATATTAAATACATAGGGTTCATTATTCCATCGCGTTGAATAGACCTGCACAGCGGTGTCATCTTCACATAAAAAAATAGATATAGAATCACCTTTGGTTGATGCAACCAGGTCATGTGTATCATGTGGAAGGATTGCTAAATACCTGGAATTTGCCATTTCGCATCGTTGAACAACTGAATCCGTGGTTATTTCATATAATCGGGCAGTATCTTCCGCTACTATAGCCAGGTGTAATGAATCTTTGATAACGGAATGACGCCCAGCTTCCAGAGTAATAGAAGGTATAGTAAATTCCGGTGCATCCACAGTCCGGAAGTTGAGATAACCTTTATCGCCATATTGAAAAAATCCCATATGTTCATCAGTAGCGAACAGATACGGCCTTTCAAATGAATCAGTGGTGTCAACCAGTAAATCTGCATTGTGTAAATCAGCGAGGCTGTATAGTTTATTACGTGCAGCGTAACTTCGCCCCATCAACAGAAGTGTGTCATCCACTGCCCAGTCCTCGGCAAACATGTCGTCATGAATACTATTAGGATGATAAAATTGATTGTATGCAACCTGGAATAAATCCATGTCATTCAATGGCCTGTCCGGATCAAAATACTGTACATGAATGGGAGAATTTTGATTACCTCTGAAAGCGGCAAATGCAAACAGTGAATCGTGAACGACACCGCCCCAGAAACATGTATATTCGGAGGGGAATCCTGGACGCCATTCATATGTTTCATATTCACCCGGCGTCTCAGTAAAACGGATAAAGTTCGCCCGGTCATAAACGAAAAAACCCACTGTATTGCCGATCCTTTGCGGCTTGGTATGTGAATAATATGGTTGTCCCCAAGCACCGTCGAGAGTATCGACAGACACTGGATCCCGCGGATTAGTGATATCATAAATAAACAGATGTTCTTCTGTACTATAAAGTAGAAATGTGTCGACAATGATTTGTTGACATTCCATAAAAAACGGCGATTCCCACAGTACTTCCGGATTGCTGGGATCATGAAGGCTGATAATTCCACTGTCATATAGCAGAAGGCTGTCAGGAGTGATCTGTCGGAAAAAATGAACAGGATTGCCAGATACTTCTCCTTCATAAAGCTTCTCGAGGGAATCGCCATTTCGACAAGCAATATGAAGGAACTCATATCCCCATGCGACAAGGTTTTCCCCCACTGCAAACGATACAGGCCACCTGTTATTATAGTCGTAGCCGTTAACAAGGTCGAGGGTTTCCAACCATACTGAATCCTGCCCCTGGACAATCCTCGATAATTGCAGTCCGTAGCTAACCTTTGTGTACACATATGGATAATCGATAACCCGCGCGTCAGGTGAAAGGTTTAGGAAATAATCATCCACCCATTCCACGCCATTGTCATAGATGGAACGCCCCTGCGCGTTTATTTGCGGGGTACAGCCGGTGGAAACAAGCAGTGAGACCAGGAAAGCGATGTGAAAATATCGAGTGTGCAGATTCATTCGACTATCCGTAGACAGGTTTTTGGGGGATGTGTGGTGGCGGATGAGTCGTAATACATTCACAACTGTTGGCGTATAAAAGATACGAATGAATGTATTGAACTACAAACTGTCCATCATTTTGCTTTTTAATTGTTATCGAGGGAAATGTCCTTTCTACTGTTGTGCAGGTTCTCGCTTCCTTTCACACAAATCCTTTCCGTTAAAGGAGTCTTAAAAGAATGTGTGATGATATACTTTCTAACTGCATATTTTTCTGCATTGACGTAAACTTCAACGTCGGGCTTCACATCGTTCCGGTTCCTGATCGACATCGGGAATGACACCCCTCGACATTTTTTCGAGAAACAGCATAATCGTCAGGAATCAGCACAACACCAGATACTGAAACATTTTCCAACAAATAGCAGATTCCTTGTATCCCACTCATTCGCAGAACAAAAAAACGGACCCGGTTATGGATCCGCAATCATCTCAAATATCTGATAGTCACGATTAGAACGGCGAGAAACCTGCCGCATTCCAGTAATCTTCTTTCAGAATTTCCTGCTGACGCAGCAACGCATGATAATGACCGGTTTCCCAATCCACCAGCTCACGGTAAAACTTCTTTACTTCTGGAAGTGTCGCTTCCGTTGCCTGCTGCTTGTAAAAACTGATGGAATTCAGTTCAAGCTGGATGCCAATGGATAATGCACTCATTTCAAGATGTGCATCGTTGATCCGGGATTTTATCTTATCCGAAAAGATCGGACTGGTCCCTGAAAGCTGTGCAGGAGATGCTAATTCAACAGATTTGTCCGGTTTGCCGGTTTCCTTTATCGTTTTATACTGATGGCGCAGGTAAATAATATGTTCCTTTTCCTCCTCCGCCATACGCAGGAAAACCTCTTTCCCCTTAGGATCTTTTGTGGATTGCGCAGCCATAACATAGAAATTATGCCCGTCACCCTCAGCTTGAATCGCTTTTTTCAATCCATCAATAATACGTTCCAGAGACGTGTCCATTTTCTTTATCTCCTACTAACGCAAATGTCGATCAACCGGCTTCAAGGTTGAATTCAGCCATATCAAAATAGAAACCCATCCCTGAAACCGAATCTATTTCTGCCTGCACGACGGCAAGATGGCCTTCTTCTATTTCAAGGAAGCGTTTGAACATCTTCTGATTCTCCGCTTCCATCGTGTTTACCAACTTGCGGTAATACTCGGATGTTTCCTCTTCCACTTCAAGAGCTTTCTGCAGCATCTTCAGCTCAGTTTCATGATTCTGAACCTGCAGCCTGTTTTTGAGAGCTTTCACACCCACTTCAATCTGCTCACGATTCGGAACAACCGTCTCGATTTTTTCAGGTGTGATTGAACCTGTCGTTTGCCATTCTTTCAATCGAGACTCAAGGTAATCAATATGTCCCTGCTCTTCTTTCGCCATAATTCCGAAAACACGGGTGCCGATATCACCTTTAAACATCTCGACTGCCTCGAGATATACATCCCTGACTTTTGTCTCGTATTCCAAAGCAGTTTTTATCGCCTCTTCTATGGAAAGACTGGACGTATTTTTCTCATCAGCCATTTTGCTTCTCCTATCCCTGTTGATTAATGCCAACAGGTTTTCTATTCAATGAATCAATTTGTTCAATTCATCTGCAAAGGTAAAACCTCAGCAGGATAGAAACCTCTTTCTGGCAGAAAATAGTAAAAAAAATACCCGCCTCCAACACGAAGACGGGCGTTAACAATATGCATTACTATTCTGTGCGAGTACCAAGTTCACGGTCAAGCATGAACAAACCACCTTTGAATTCACCGAACATCCGGATACGTTCAACAATTTCACCCACGGACGATTCTTCTTCGATCTGCTCCTGTACAAACCAGTGCAGGAATACATTCGTCCCATGGTCATTCTCAGCAATGGCCAGATCAACCAACTCATTGATTGATTTTGTTATATATTTTTCATGCTCCAGAGCATCTTCCATCGCTGCCAGCGGTGAATCCCATTCTATCTGCGGCTTCTCAATAAGTTCAAGTTCTACTCTTCCACCACGATCAATAATGTATTTGTAAATTTTTTCAGCATGTATCATCTCTTCCATTGCCTGCTGACTCATCCAGGTAGCGAATCCACGGTAATTAATGGAGTCGAAATAGGCAGACATGGACTTGTAGAGATACCAGGAGAACATTTCTTTGTTCACCTGTCTGTTCAGGGCTTCAGTCAATTTCTGGTTCATTTTTTATCTCCTTCTCGGTTTTTCTGTTCAAACGGATTCAAGCCAGAAACGATTGAATCCGAAAATCTTGCATATAAATAACGACTATTTTCAAATGTACACTCTATCAGTAATGCAACAGGCAAACATCTGTCATGTACCATTGTATACCTGGTTTTTGACTAGTGATTAAGAGGATTCAAACCCTTCCATCACTGACGTGGTGCTATTTGATCTTTGAAAAAAAGGGAGGTGAAACCACCCCCCCTGGCTTCATACTGCTTATCGTAGGAAACATCCGTTTTCAAACAGTGCTACTTACATCATCCATACGGATACATATCTTTCTTCACCTGCTCAAGAGCATCCAGCATGAAATTGTGCTTCTTTTCATCTTCCATCAGGTAACGAAGCAGGTAATTCTGCGCTGTCAGATGTTTTCCCTTGAGATTTCCAAGCGCTTCTTCCGCCAGTTCGAGGGTTTTGCGTTCCAATTGCAAATGCGCTTCAATGCCATCCCAGATCGCAGCCACATCATCCGGTGTTAACGCAACCGGCTTCACCGTCATGCTGTCAATGATCAACTGCTGGAGATTATAATGCAATTGCGAGTCACGCTGGATAATTTCCAGGACCATGCGAAGCACCGGGTGATCTGTTTTCTCGAGCACTTTCGAAGTGGACGACATGGATCCATTCTCAATTTTCTGCCAACGCTTCAGTACTTCAATTAAGTTTTCCTGCATTTCTTTAGAAGTTGCCATCTGTCAACCTCCCTTTCATGAATTAGAATTGGATGATAGATATCCGTTACTTCTTTCGTTTTTCTATTTGATGCAGAAACCATCAAATAATTGTCACTATCTCGCGGAGCATCTTACTTACCATAAAAAACAATGTATTACTACTCATATCCCTTCGCAACCTGCTAATAGCAGTATTTCTAACTTATTGCGTATAACTTGAATAAATTGGTAATCAGGACTCCAGAGCTCTTAGTATCAACGAGCATTTTGGACAAATCCCGGAAATTGTAATACTTCCGTTGATCTGGCTCCATCCCGGTTTGCTTGATATTAAAGAACTATCAAAACAGATCCCATTCACCGCAATATCTTCTATTCTTCCACATTCGATGCAACGAATATGATAATGATCTTCGAGGACTCCGTCATATCTGCGCGGTCCATCCCCATCATCCAATTTATGGATGTAACCTTCCGTTTCAAGAATTTCCAGGTTCCGATATACTGTTCCAAGACTTATTTTTGGCATTTTACTGCGAATAATGGAAAATAATTCATCTGCTGTCGGATGCGTTCGCAATTCCCTAAGTTCTTCAAGAATAAGCGTTCTCTGTTTTGTCTGTCTGCGTTTCACCTTGAAACTCCTTTTATAAGAAGACCCTGTTCTTATTTGACTACTGATTATCATTTTCGTTTAAACAAATTATTTATATCACTATCAGTTATTATTATCAATAATAATAGACAATATTTTTTCTACTTTCAAGTCGTTTTTCTATTCAAATTTTGAAGGAGAGACCGGCCGGGTAGTTTTCATTTGTAGGGATTCTCGGAGATAATGTCCAATGCTTTCATTCAAACCATAGATGCCAGCTCATATTCATCAGACATTAGAAATGGGAAACCCTGTATAATAGAAAGAAATTATTAAGGACCGGAAAAGATGATTTTTTAAACACTTACAATAATTCTTGAAAAATAATGTCTTATAAAAATGTAGTAAGTCCCAAAAAATGTCACTTCTGGTATTATGCAGATTCCTTGCGTTTGTTCCCTGCAATGGCAAGGATTTGTATGAAAGGAAGCATTAGCCTGCACAATAATAATGGTTCCTCGCTGTTTTGAGTGGGTAGAACAGGAATAACATTATTATCTGTCATTTATGTACAGCAAGTAGCACCGCGCTTCAGCGCGGTGGATTCAGAATACCAACCATTTAGAGTGCGCTTCAGCGTACTTTTCCATGGCATAAGCCGTTTGAAAGCACGCTGAAGCGCGCTCCCAGGCAGGGCTAAATCAACTCCACCGCGCTGAAGAGGCTGTCTCACAATGCATAAAGTTTGCTCAGATGTCATTCCCGACTCCGATCGGGAATCCAGAAAGCAGTTTCAGTGATACTCGCTATCTCATAATTATCAATAGTATAAGCGCGACTTCGTCACGCTATTTCTGGACTCCAGCTTTCGCTGGAGTGACAAAGCTACTAACTTCCAGTATTGTGGGACACCCTCTGAAGCACGGTGCTACAAAAGCAACTAGTGGACTGATTCATCTACAGTGAATGATATATTTCCCATTGTTCCTTGACAGAGAGTTTTTGTTGAGCCATGTTTCTCCTGTGGTTTTCATTGCTTACAATCAGGAGAACAAAATGCCTCATCGATTGTATCATGTACATCTGACTCAAGAGGAGCGGCGCGATCTTCAACGGATCTTAACCACCGGTCATCATGCCGCTCGCAAAATCACCTGTGCACGCATTTTACTGATGAGTGATGAAGGAGCTTTCGGTCCATCGTTATCGGATGAGCAGATTCGAATCTCGTTGAATGTGGGACTATCGACCATTGCACGTTTACGTCAACGTTGTGTCGAAGAAGGTCCCGATGCGTCTCTGGAACGCCATCCGACAACACGGGTTTATGAACGTGCCCTGGATGGCGATGGTGAAGCCGAACTGGTGATGCTCGCCTGCAGCAAGGCGCCGGATGGTCGATCTGACTGGTCCCTGCAGCTTTTGACCGATCATATGGTTCAACGCGGTTATCAGGTTTCCAAAAGCACCGTACAGCGGCTGCTAAAAAAAACGAGATCAAACCGTGGTTGATCCAAGGCTGGTGTTTGCCCGGCGAAGCTGATCCGGCATTTGTCGCCGCGATGGAGGATGTTCTGGAGGTCTACAAACGTCCCTTTCATGCCCATTGTCCGGTTGTCTGCATGGACGAAATGCCGAAACAACTGATCGATGAAATTCGTCCGCAAGTACCGATGAAACCGGGGCGACCAAAACGTCAGGATTATGAATATGTCCGAAAGGGAACGGCAGCGGTGTTCATGTTCTTTTCCCCCACTCATAACTGGCGACAGGTTCGTGTTCACGAACGCCGTACCGGGGTGGATTGGGCTCATGAAATCAAAACATTGATCGATCAGGATTTCCCGGATGCAGACAAAATTGTCCTTGTCATGGACAACTTGAACACTCATCGGATCGCTTCGCTCTATGCGACATTTCCCGCGAAAGAGGCCAGACGATTAGCCTCAAAACTGGAAATCCATTATACACCAAAGCATGGTAGCTGGTTGAATATGGCCGAGATGGAATTAAGCGTTTTGCACCGACAGGCGATGAAAGACCGAATCCCAACACTGACTCTTCTCTGTCAAAGAGCTGAACACTGGACTCGTCAACGAAATGATGCCAAAATGACAATTGACTGGCAATTCACTACCGATGACGCACGAATCAAACTGAAAAAACTCTATCCGTCACTGTAGATGAGACGGTCCACTAGACATAAAGAGAAGTGCTCGTTATGTTATTGGTTATTTGAAAGTATAAATCACTATCAGATCGTAGTGAATACTCCTGAAAATGAATAATTAGAGATTACCCACACAAAACAGCGAGGAACCAAAATAATTCACGGATTCTACAAGATTTCGCGCCATTATTTTACAATCAGTTTTGAGCGGTTGCAGGTACCTTGATCTTGCAGAACACATTTTCAACCTGAAGCTTATGAGATATTTCTTTTGCAATCTTCTATACATATTCGGAGTTTCGGAACAAAAAATGCCGCATGACTCGAAAGCCATGCGGCACAGTATCACGAACAGCAGTCAGCCGCCGAAGCGACTGACTACTATCGAGTTCAGGTTATTTCACCAGTACCATCTTCTTCATGGAAGTGAAGGCATCGGTTTCAATGCGGTAGAAGTACACACCACTGGACAGCATGGACGCATCGAATACGACTTCATGGAAGCCGGCTTCCATACGGCCATCGACCAGGCGAGCAACTTCCTGACCCAGGATGTTGTAAACCATCAGACGGACATTCTGTGCATCGACAAGGTCAAAGCGCAGGTTCGTTGACGGGTTGAACGGGTTCGGGAAGTTCTGGTGCAGTGCATATGCCGTCGGCAGATTGGATTCGCTTTCCGGGGCAGCGTTAATGAAGGTAACCGCGAGGGTTACGACAGTACCCTGCCAGTACGGTCCGCCGAATTCAATTTCTGCTTCTGCAGTCATTTCGTGCTCAATGTCGCCAGGCGCGTCGGCCGGGTACAGTTCGCCACGGATGTCTGCAGTGACAATGATGTTTGCGGATTCTGAAGGTTCAAGCTCGCCTTCCATCGGATCCATGGTCAACCAGTCCGGAGCAGCCGGGTAACCTTCGTAGACTTCTACGTAGTCCGGGGTGCCCTGGAAGGAGCACTGGATCGACCAGTTCGAGCTGTCATATTCATCACCGATATTGAAACCACCGGAGAGGATGGCAGCCTGGAGGGTAATTCCAGTGCTGGCTTCACCCGTTTCCGGGTTGGTGCGGTACATGATGGCGCCAGCATTCTGCTGTGTGAAGATCCAGAGGGTGTAGCCATCCGGATCGGCCGGGCAGTAGCTCATACCCATGATGTCCGAGACACCAGCCGGAACGGTAACGACTTCAGCAACGCCGGTACCTTCGTTCCAACGTCCGATAGAGCTCCACTCTGAGAAGTAGAACCATTCGGTATCCCAGTCATAAGCACAACCAATACCCTGGGCAGCAGGTGTGGTGTAGAGGTTTTCTGCACCCGCGATGTCGTTGTGTTCCCAACGATAGAGACCCTGGTCACCGAAGTAGGCGACACCATACAGGTAGCCATCGTAGTAAGACAGGTCGATCAGACCGTCCATGTTTCCGGGCAACGTGATGGTTTCAAGGAGATTACCATCAAGATCGCAAACATAGAATGCACCACTGTTGAACGAGGAAATATACATGTATTCTGCGGTCAATACTGTACCAACAATACCGTTTGTTCCAAGTTCAGTTTCAAGATTCATGAAGCTGGCAAGTACATCCCAGAGTTCATCGACTTCATTTTCAGGACGCACCGGACCTTCACTTGGGTTCGGGCTCATGAAGTTGTTGTCCATGATCTGGAATTCACGGTTGCCTTCAACAAGGGGCTGACCGGGTTCAGAGGCTGTGGCGCCTTCTGCCCACGGTTCGTAAATGACATCCAGAGCGGCACTCCAAGACAGCGGACCACAACCAACACTTTCAAGGTCGAAGTCAACAGAAGCTGTGGAGTCTGCATCATCCTGACCAATATAGACTGTCATTTCCAATGTGGTAGCGGTAGGTTCACCTTCCGGGTACTCAAGGTCTTCAAAGTCTTGAGTCGTGGTGACATCTTCTGCGATTTCCACATCAGTAATGGTCATCGGCCAGTAGTTGTCATGGGTTACTTCCACATCCCATGTTCCGACGAGTACTTCATCAATCAAGTAGTAACCGCCGGCATCGGTTTCAGCCATGAAGTTGGTGCCAACAACATGTACCATCGCATCTTCAACAACTTCACCGTCGCAGTCGGTCACTGTACCGTCCAGTGATCCGTACAATGAGGCGGTAGTGCCGAAGATCTGGAAGTCGTCAAATGCACCACCATAATAGGTGTTTACACTGCTGTCGGTTCCGTGACGGAAGCGGATATCAATGGTCTGGCCTTCAAAAGCGCCAAGCTCAAACATCACCATCTGCCAACCATTAGTGGCCGCCGTAAATCCACGTGTATTGTCAAGACCGACAACTGCATCGTCGTTATAGCCGCCAACCGGGTCAATAATCTGCCAGGTTGCGCCGCCATCCGTGGAGACTTGCACGTTGTAACCATCCCAGGAGTTCTCATAGCTCAACCAGTGCATATAGATAAATACTGCGCTGGCGTCGAGGATCGGGAAGTTACGTTCGGTGCTGGTCAGGTAAGCATCGTCGTTGTTGTTGTAGTTGCCACCGAGGACTGTCGCCCAGACGTTCGGTTCGGAATATGCTGCACCCGGACCAGCGGTCGGTACACCATGTTCCCAAACTGCGCCGTCGGTTGTGAAGTCCATCGCATCGCCTTCGTCGAAGCCTGACTCATACGGAGCTTCACCGATCTGCAGTGTGACCGAGATAGATCCGGCTGATTCATTCGGAACTTCGTCGAATGCGGTGACATAATAGGTGTAGTAACCGGCGATTTCTACTTCATCCTGGTAGGTAGTGGTTGCGTTGTCAACTGTGCCAACCAGTTCACCACCACGGTAGATGTTGTAGCCATCAAGGTCGACCAGATCAGAACCGTCAGCATTTTCAGTCGGAGCGGACCAGTCGAGATCAGCGGTCATGTTTTCATCGTCTACTTCACCACCCAGATCGGTTGGTGCTGCAGGCGCCATGTTGAATACTACGGTTTCTGTTTCGCAAGGATCGGATTCAATGATATCACCTTCAATATCAACCATGGCGGTTGCATAGAGGTAGACATCCTGATCTTCCCATTCGGAACCGTAGAATGCAAAGTACATGTTATCTTCGATCAGTTCTTCATTGGACTGTTCGAAGGTGGTGTTGTCCGTTGAAATGTAAACGTTGTAGCCGAGGAACTCATCCAGTTCATTCACATGTCCGCGGTAACCGCTGCGGCCAGCCGGACGGGTCGGGTTGACACCCCAGATCGGGCTTTCAAGGTTTGCGTTGGCAATCTGTACACCACGCGGGAGTACAGTCACTTCTTCTGCGTTGATGTCTTCGACATCCGTAGCAGTGGCAGCACCCATAACCATTACCCATGCACGGGTCAGGACATCGCCGGAGAAGGTTGTAGAGAACCATCCTCCTTGAGCGGTTGTGTGCATGTAAACATTCGGGGTGGCGACAGCACCGTCAACACAGATACCTTCACGATCATCACCATAAACGGTGTGAACCATGCCGATGCAGAAGTCATCAGCAACACCCATGTAGGGTGAGAAGTATACAAACGGTTCTGCAACAGACGCTGTTACTTCACCCGATGTGAACATCGGTTCTTCACCAGGCATGTTTGTACCCAGATCGAAATCGAAGAGGAGTAACAGGATCGGTTCGTTCACGCCATTCGGCCATGCTCCCCACGGGTCGGTGTCAACGGTCAGACGCATTTCACCACCGCTGACCAACGAAGCGCCGTCCATGAAGAAACGGAAACCGAACCAGCCATTTGCATCGTTGTCAGTACCAAAGAAGGAGTGCGCATTAACGACTGTTCCGTCGTCATACTGAATGAAGACTTCTTCAGCATAACTACCCGGTTCACGGAGGACGACATCAACTCCATCATCATAGTCACCCATCCAGCTTACAATTTGCGGAGGAGTGCTGGGATCGATGGGATCGATTTCGAAAGTATGTTCAATCAGGAACTGGTCACCGGGAACATCCCAGGTCAATCCGTCAGAATCATACTCCATGTATCCGTTAATGTAGGAATGGACATAGTAGGTCGCAGTACGATCTTCAAACATCTGCATGAAGCCATACCAGCCTTCTGCGTCCACTGTGGTCGCAGCCACAACTTCATCGTCTTCATCGAGGATCTGTACAACCGCGCCTTCAGCGAATTCTTCCGTGTCGCCGTAGGTTACGATACCCCAGATAGAACCGAAGGGTTCCATGACAGCATCGAGTTGGGTTTCGAAGATTTCCGGATCCGTTTCGAATTCGACACCTTCCTCAACCACATCGACATAGCCCATGCGGCTGAAGGTTACATCATACGGACCAGTGCTACGGTCTACGAGAGCGCCGTAGTAACCGAATTCATCGGTTTCACCGTACCAGTGGATTCCTTCCGTGTCAACGATGTCGACCATCACACCCGGAACGCCTTCTTCCGTCGCGTAATCGGTGACATACCCTTCGAGAAGACCAAAGGTACGTTCACGCTGTTCAAGCCGGAGCGCCAGTTCGTTGTATGGATATCCTGTGGGAGAATCGTTATAGGAAACCATCAACGCTTCTGTACCGGTGGAATTTTCAATACCGATGGTTTCACTGGTCATCGGCCAGGCAGCGGTAAATGAGTCGTAGTAGAATTCAATCCGACCATTGTCGTACAGTACCGCCTGGGCATTCATTGTCTCGGTGTCTGCTGCACCAAGGTGGCCCCAGTTTGCATACTGCAGACGAGTCAGACCGTTTTCTTCATCATTGTAGTAGTAGAACGTGCCATTCCGCTCATGGAGGTCATCCCAGAACAGGTAGACTGCAGCGTTCGGGGCGGCTGTGTTCGGAATAGCAGTGTTGCTGTAGTAGCCGGACAGGAGCGTAAGGAAGTTGATGTGTCCGTTAGAGTTCATCCAGAACTGGTTGTACGTGGAACCATAGAACGGGAAGTCAAATCCGATAGCAAACGGACCTGCACCACCATCGTCACCGGTACCGTCAACGGCTGTACCGATTTCACTGATGTCTACCCATTCAAAATCGATTTCTGCGACTTCATATTCACCACCGGTCGGAAGCGGACGCACTTCAACTACTTCTGTCCACTCGAGATAGTTGTCACCGTATTCGTAATCGGCCGCTACTGCGAAGCCGTAAAGAATACCATTGGTGAGGCCGGTCATCGTGTAGCTTTCACCGCCGATCACATCCGGCAGGATCGTCCAGTTGCCATCAACGATCATGGCGAGGCGATAACCAACGAAGTCTTCGATGTTGTCAAGTTCGCCGCCGTTTTGCAGTGCATACTCATTCTGGAGCATGTACAGTTCTGCTTCAAGCGCCGGAATCTTGGCAAGTGCTTCAGGTGAGCCGTCGGCATTCAGTTCGGCAATCATATTGCTGCGAACTTCGATGGAGGTTTCAAGCATTGCAAGACCACCACCATGGTTTGCCGGGGCATCCCAGTTCAACAAGACTTCTTCATCAAATCCCTGGGCCACGAGATCCATCGGAGGCAGGATTTCAGGCATATACAGGGTCATTGGTACTGTTCCCGGGTTTACTTCAATACCCGGTGTCACAACACCGTGATATCCCATGGTGCCATCGGGAATATGTGTTACGACAAAGTTGTAGGTACCTTCGGTGATTTCACCGAGATCATAGGAACCATCGGTTTCTGTCACATCGAAAATACCAAGCGCCGGAATCTGAACAACAACACCGGGGACATAGGTGTCGGGTGTGTCAGCAGACATGACCCAACCGGTAAGGTTGACCGGGTCAGTTCCGACTTCCAGTTCAAAGTCAACGACTGTGGTTTCCATAATGACGATTTCCACGTCGGTGACTACCTGGGAACGGTGACCAAGACCGTAAGCTTTCACATCATACATTCCCGGAGAAACGTTGTCGAAGATGTAATCGCCATTGGCATCGGTAAGAGTCGCATACAGCAATTCTTCCATGCCCGGGGTCCAGACTTCCACCACGAAGTCTTCAAGTGCAATGCCTGTACCATCTTCCGTCACAGTACCTTCAAGGGTACCGCCGGGAAGACCTATGCGGAACGAAGATTCGTTCGCCGGATAATCAAATGCTGAACCGTAATAAATCGATTCCCCACGTTCACCCGTTTCATCCTCGAAACCGATGGAGTGTGTACCTGAATAATCGGTATAAGCGATGGTATCATAGTTGTAAAAAACCGTGCCATCAGGAGTGAATACGGCCTGCATGGTAACAGTATGACTGGCATCGCCATAGAAGGCCACGCCATCATAGGTTACGACGAAGCAGTCATTTTCAAAGCCTGCCCAGACAATACCGGCAGTCGCAGCATTCAAGTCATCCGCGCAAAGGTAGAAGGATGCGTTTGGATCGGAGACACTGGGTAGTTCGTTGGTATAAATGGTGCCGCTTTCATCGTAGATGAAGGCTAACCAACCATTGGAGCAGACATAAATACCTGTGTATTCAATACCGTACCAGGTAAAGTTACCCCAACCAGCTTCTGCGAAATCGATATAAATCCAGGTATCGTCGCCTTGCGCAAGATCGACACCGTCATCGGTAATGTCGTACCAGAAGTACTCGATTTCCTGTGCATACGGTTCCGGCGGGGCAATTGTGAGTGCGGCATCAACAACGTTTGCACCCGGATCAATGACAACGCCAGCTTCGAAGTAATCGAGGTAGAAATCTGCGGTTACTGTCAGATCCCATGTGCCGGAATAGCATTCCGCGATTTCGTAATCACCGTTGGCATCTGTCATTGCAGTTCCACCGGCGATCATGACAGTTGCGCCTTCAATGGGATCACCGCTGTCAGCATCGGTGATTGTACCAGTGATGGATGCATCTGCTTCCGGCAGGTAGAACTCAATGGCAAGACCGGAATACGGGTAAGCATCCGGTGTAGTGTTGTAGGAAGCCTGGAGTGCTATCGTGCCATCTGCATTTTCAATACCGATGGTTTCACTGGTAAGTCCCCAGCTTTCCGTAAAGGTTTCGTAATAAAGAATGATCCTGCCATCTTCAAACAGCGCAACCTGAGCATCCATGTACTGATCGGTTCCTGAGAAAGAACCCCAGTTGTCATACTGAATACGGGTAACGCCATTTTCAGCATCATACAGGTAGTAGATTGTACCGTTACGTTCATGGAGGTCATCCCAGAACAGGTAGACAGCATTGTTCGGGTTGCCAGTGGACGGAATAGCGCTATTGCTGTAATATCCACTCAGCAAACTGCTAAAGTTAATGAAGCCATTGGAGTTTACCCAGAATTGGGTCACTGCCTGGCCATAGAAGTTGAAAGCCTGGCCGAGTTCAAACGGACCAGCGCCACCATCGTCACCAGTGCCGTCAATGGCGGTACCGGTTTCACTGATGTCGACCCATTCATACACCGGGCCACCTTCTTCATCACTGTCTCTGAAACTATAACCGAATGCATCGGGGCCGCCAACATAGTCGACACCGACAGATCCGCCAATATCATACCCAGCATTGAGAAGCATTGTCTTCTCAGCACTGGTAATGTCCTGGCCTGATTCATACGCCTGGATCAGCTCATCAACATGAGCTTTTTCCGCCGGCGTTGCTGCCAGACCAGCTGTTGCCCAGGCAAATACGAGTACCAGGGCTAATACCCAAAAGTTTTTCTTCATGTGGTTTCTCCTGCAAGAGAGAACGTCAACAACTTCTGCTTAAACGACGGGGTTTCTATCAGCTCCCCAAAGCTGAAAATCGTTTACCCCATTATAATTACTCACAGTTCGTCTAAAACAGCCATGCACCTCCCGGGTTAGACCCTGTTTAGTTTTGTTATCTACGTACAGTTTTCCATTTGCCACTCAAAACAGATCTTTTTGTTGAAAAGGGAAATACCCACCCTTATGAGTCGTCCGTAATGGATGATCCATTCGAGCTGTGCAAACGTAACAGTGCCTGGTGCTACCGTGCTGGCTACAGTGCCGGAGAGCTGTGCAGGAGAAGCAATTCGATGATGTCAGTGCGATGTGATCAGTGTTTTATGAATCAAAGCAATACTGTTTTAACAAGTGTCTACGAAAAAAAGTGTCCTACTGTAAAATCCACCTGTTCCGGCTCTAGTTAACAGATAGTATAATTACGAAGAGGGAAGCATGCATGTCAAGTGGAGCGCGGTTTTCCTGAATGTTTTTCTAAAAATCCTTCCTTATCCGCCTCTTTGAGAGATACATGCAAAAAATACGAAAAAAGTAAAATGCGTAACCCTCTCAACCTCTTGGTTTTGCTTGTTTTTCTTTCACTTCACTGCTTACATGAAATGGTTCCGGAATGCCAATTTCCTCAATCCTCTTTTTCCTCTCGAAGTCCACACAACTTATTAACAACATTTTACCGAAAATGTATTCACAGGCTCCATTTTTTGCGATTGTTACAGGAGCCTCTCCACTCTCGCAGAGCCACCTTCCGATACCTTTCCGGAAAAAGAATCCATGTGAAAAAACAGGGCTCCTGTTTTCCCTTTCAGGCATCCATGAAACGGTATTATCGCAGCAGGGATAGTACGGACAGCGTGCCGTGTGAAGGCTACTCCATGAGAAGATGAGGAAAAACAATCTCGAGCAAATACCATCATATTCAGAACCGTATTTTACTTCGCGCCACAAACAGATTGCAGGGGACCAACCTGTCTACAATCGTTCCACAAACATATCCTCGTCAGGGTTATCAACAGGATATTCGTTGATATTCTGACGAAGTCCTGTATCAGGTAACGGAGCACCTGCTTTGCATGCGTATATTTCCATTACCCGATCCACCTTTCAGAAAGTGGATTATCAATACTTCACTTGCCTGCCATCACGATCATTATCTCTTGCCGGGAGCTGATCGTAATTCCTGCAAACCCACCATTCTTCCGGAACCATTGTATAGGATAAACTACGAATAAAAAATTGTATATAGGAGTGACCTGTATCAATATTTTGTTAAAAAGAAGTCACATGGCCTGAAATACTTTTATCCGGTTATCCCGTTAGCTCAGCTACTGAAATGTGATACGGCCAGATGTCATTCCTGCGAAGGCAGGAATCCAGGTCGTTATTTTATATTTTTCTATTTGTCAGTAATTTAATCGCAACTTCGTTCCGATATTTCTGATAGGGGTAGGGAGAATCAGTTTTATTCCTGATCCCCCCTCCCTCCGAACCGTGCGTGCGGTTTTCCCGCACACGGCTCTCCGGTCGGTGGTTCACCGTCGTGCGGATTGACAGGCCTTGGCATGGGCGGCGACCATCGAGAACAGCCCATGCTCGACAAAGAATATGTTGGGCCAGCGAATATGATCCAATCCTATTCCAAGTCCGTGTCCTTTGCGCCATTTACGCATAATGCTGCGAAGACGCATACGGATCCACTGGTCAAGGATCTTAAAAGTCTTGTAGAAGGAATGTTTGAAATAGTCAAACCAGCCACGTAACGTACGGTTGATGTCAGCAATGATGTAGCTGAGACTGTGACCGTTCGCTCGACGTGTCTTCAATCGTATCTTGTCTTTGAACTTCTTCATACTTTTCTTCGAGGGTGTACGAATGCCATTCTCAAAGTGATAGCCAAGAAAGTCAAAGCCAGCCCTGTCCGCATGGACAATCTTTGTCTTCGTCGGATGAAGCTCAAGCCCGACGGATGATGTCCACGTCTGGATCAGCGTTAACGCCGCTTCCGCTGTAGACTCATCATGGCAAAGTACGACAAAATCATCCGCATACCGGATCATTTCAAAACCATGCGACTGCATCAAGTGATCTAACGGGTCGAGAAAGATGTTCGCCAGAAGGGGACTGATCACCGCGCCTTGCGGCGTGCCCTGATCCGGATTCCATTGGTCAAGACCATCAATCACCTGCTGCGAAAGGTACCGTTGCAGCAACGAAAGCACCTTGCCGTCCGTTACCTTCTTGCAGACCAGTTCCATCAATCGGTCATGATCGATGTGATCGAAGTATCCTTTGATATCCGCATCAACTACCCACACATTCCCCGTATCCAAATATCTCTGAACCATTCGAAGGGCATCTTTGCATCCGCGTTCAGGACGGAAACCATAGCTGCTGTCGGAGAAATCATGCTCGAAGATGGGTTCTATCACCATTCGGAGCGCTGTCTGGACGACACGATCACGGACGGTGGGGATACCCAGAGGACGTTTCTCTTTGCTGCCCGGTTTGCCGATCCATGTACGACGGATGCTCTGCGGATGATATCGACCTGTCCGCAGTTGCTCCGACAAACGATCCAGATTCTCTGTCAAACGATTTTCGAACATGTGGATGGTTTGATGGTCAACACCGGCTGCACCGCGATTCGCTTTCACGAGACGCCAGGCACGTTCCAGTGTCGATACACACCAGACTTTATCCCATAAGCTGTACCAACGTCCTCCTTTCACTCCCGATTCGAGAGTCGTCAACATACGTGCCGTCCAGATGGAAGGTTCGACCCATGCCCAACGGCGATAGATCTCTCCGTCGTGTATAGTCCCTTCCCGGGACACTGGAGACGGGGGTAAGTCCTTCCATATGGATGTCATGTATCCACCTTCCTGCATCCCTTCGCTCCACATCCGTTACAATGCTTCTACGCTACTATGGATGCTCTGACTCCTGCAGGACTCCCATATCCTGCAGGTCTCCCTGCTTCATGTACATGCCCGTTGAGATCATTCCACCGCCAACCACCCATACACCCTGCTGGTCGATTTAACACGCTACCCCTCATCGCCAGCAACGTTCTGCTTGTGCAGAATCCGGACTTCGCCCCTGAATCGCAGGCTCGTCGATGAACAAGGCCGAAACGCGTTCGTTATCCTGCGGACTGATCTCTCTCCTTCCGTTGCTTCCCACCCCGCCTCGCGACGACGCAGTTACGGTCGAATACAGGCCGGAGAGCGTATACCTGATGGGGACTCGCACCCCACTGTACATGCACACTCGCAGGCGCACGATTCCTGCCTTCGCAGGAATGACATCTCAATTATCATATGGTATGCATAGAAATACGCATATTGTTCTTTTGGCTGAGCTAACGGGATAACCGGATACTTTTATATTGAGAGAGCAGTTCTCCTGGAACTTTTTCGTGAATTATTTAAACGATACCTCCTGTTGCCTTGACTCAGATATGGAAGAAGGGATATTTTACACCTGACTTTGTGTAAAGTCTCACAAGGTCACGGAAAAATACGGGAGAAACCGTGACCTGATGCGAAGTTTGCCATACCGAATATAAGAGTGTACATTGGTGTCAGTTGTAGGCTCTTGTTCATTCAGGAATTCTTTCACAATCGATTTGTTGTATAAACCTCAAACGTTTATTCATCATGTTACTAGTTCACTAATAGGGTATTTGTACACCGGGGTATCCGGTGACAGTATCAGTTCGACAACTGGAGGAAAACATGTCGAAGCTGTATGAACGGTTAGAGCAACTCATCCCCGAATGGCGCAAAGAACGCGCTGATCTCATCAAGAATTACGGCTCGGAAAATTTGTCTGGTTGCACCGTCGCGCAGGCATTTGGCGGTATGCGCGGTGTAAAAGGCATGGTTTGTGAGACTTCCCTGGTGGAACCGGACAAGGGACTGATCATTCGTGGCAATCCCCTGCTCGACATTAAGGATCTGTGGCCGGAAGAAACCTTCTACCTGTTGCTGACAGGCGAGATCCCCGATGAAGAAACCAAGCAGGATCTGATCGACGAATATACCAAACGCGCTTATGTTCCAGATTATGTGTGGGATGTTCTGTATGCGATGCCGGAAGACTCTCATCCGATGGCGATGTTCAACACCGCTATCCTTGTAATGGAAAAAGAGAGCGCCTTCCGTCAGTGGTATGACAAGGGTGTACCGAAGACAGAATACTGGAAGCCGACCCTCGAAGACTCCATGCAATTGCTGGCGAAACTCCCGAGCATTGCAGCCGGTGTCTATCGTATCCGTTACAACAAGGGCGACATCATTCCCTGGACCCCGGGTCTCGACTGGGGCGCCAACTACGCCAACATGCTGGGCCTGCCGGATCCCGACGGCAGCTTTGCCAAACTGATGCGTCTGTACCTGCACTTCCACTGCGACCATGAAGGCGGCAACGTCAGCGCGAACACCTGCCACACCGTAGGTTCCGCCCTGTCCGACGCCTACTATTCCGTATCCGCCGGTCTGAATGGCCTCGCCGGTCCGTTGCACGGACTCGCCAACCAGGAATGCCTGAACTGGATCCTGATGCTCATGGACAAGTTCGGTGGCGTACCGACCGATCAGCAGATTGAAGACTTCGCATTTGAAACCCTGCGTGGCGGCCAGGTGATCCCGGGGTACGGTCATGCGGTTCTGCGTGTCACCGACCCGCGCTTCACCGGCTTCAACCAGTTCGGTCATGAATTCCTGCCGAACGATCCCGTGTTCCAGACCGTCGACACCGTCTTCCGCGTGGTGCCGAAAGTCCTCGAGAAGTACAGTGCGGAACGTGTCGCTGCAGGCAAAAACCCGATCGCCAACTTCTGGCCGAACGTGGATGCCGGCTCGGGAGCGCTGCTGTATTATTACGGCCTCACCGAGTTCAGCTACTACACCGTGCTGTTCAGCGTATCCCGTTCCATGGGCATGTGCTCCCAGCTCATCTGGAACCGTGCCGTCGGAACCGCGATCACCCGTCCGAAGTCCATTGGATACAAGTACATCCAGGACACCTTCGGCAAATAAGCACTACTTCTCATTCGAACCGTCAACGCCCCGGTTTTGCCGGGGCGTTTTTTTTCTGTATGTCTGATTATCATCTGAATGATATTCGAATGTCATTTATAAGTGACTACATTTAATGTCGTGTGGCCGTTTTTGCTGCTTGACCACCATAGCCTTGGCGAAAGTGGTGCAAACGCGGGCGATAGCGGCTGGCCCGAAAAGGTTGTGACGAAGGAACGTTCTTTTCGGGTTTCAGAAAGAAAGAGTGGCACGGTGAATCATGGCGACCTGTCCACCGCAGTAATTTATCACGAAGGTGGAAGTGTAGTTTGCGCAGCCGGATTCCCTGATGTCACTGCTATTTCAAGAAGTAATCACTTCTTTAATCCATGATTACCTTTTGGGGAGGGCGGCGCGTCCCTGCCCGCCAATCGGGTTGAAAACCCGATACTATTTCGTATAACCGGAGTTTGACAAAGGACTTTGCAAGATATTGCAATACAAGTGGATACAAAACGTAGTTGTCACCACAGGGCGGTGTAACATGTTGTTATAACTATGGATATGTGACTATTTAGCGAACAGCTTTTCTTTGGGGAGAATGAGGTTCAAGGCATTGATGATGTTACGTGTTTCCGATGAGGGTTGGCTGTAGGTGGATAACTCCGTTTCCCCTACAGTCTGCTTCACCAATTTGATTTCGCTGAGCAGATCCAGCGCTTTGCGAGCGGTCATTGTGAGATGTGCCCGCTTCACTTTCAGTTCGATGCAGATTTCGATCAGGTACGCCAGAACGCAGATAAATACATGCGCTTCCACACGCGGTTGCGTCCAATGGAACATCGGACGAAGATCAATGAAGTTCTTCAACTCTTTGAAAGCGCTTTCAACACGAGCCAGCGTCTTGTACGCCGCCACTACCTCCGGAAGGGAGAGATCGGTACGGTTGGTGCGCAGGACAAAAAACCCGTCCAGCTTCGTCTCAAAAGCAACGATCTCCTGTTTCAGCGTAAAAGCAATCCCGGTTGCCTTGTCCGTCCGCAGGGTGAAAAAGCGAACCAGTCCCTGTCGCTGAAGGTAACGCGCCGCCTGTTGCAGCAGTTTCTCGCTGTCTTTTCGTTTCCCATCCGTGTACAATTGTTGGATACGTTCCAACTCCACCATTGCTTTGTCCAGCCGTTTGTTTCTGTGCCTGTCTTCGATTTCTGCCTTTTCCGGGTTGAAGAAGAACAACACACGATCATTGCCAAACTCTTCCACCGTGGTTTCAAAACCGGTCAGCGTCCCTTGCCCTTCCACAGGAATCAGATGCCCCCGGTTTGCTTCCAGCAACGGTTCAAACAGCGATTTCTTCCGTTTCCGCAAGGCCACAATGTACTGGTAACCATCGTTGACCAGCGACGTCAGGTTGTCTTCGGTAACCATGCCACGATCCACCACCAGCACGCATTGTTTGATCCCGAAGTTTTTGGTCAGTCTTTCAACCTGATCGGTCAACGTAGTCGAATCGGCGGTGTTGCCCGAGTAGACCTGGTGGGCGATGGGCATCCCCTCATCGGTAACCAGCAGACCGATCACAATCTGTTTACGGTCACGGCGGTGGTCACGTGAATAGCCATGTGTAGCCAACGGACAGCCATCGCCTTCGAAATAGCTGGAAGTGATGTCATAAAAGACGAGGTTCAGGTTCAGATTGAACAGGTCTTTTTCACGTTCATGCAGGGCGATCTCGATGGTTTCTTTACTGCCGATCAGCTCGTCCATGGCACGGTAGAAGTGATGTGGCTGGAAGGATTTGCCATCCAGTTCAGGCAGCGCCAGAGACGGATAATGATCCGCTAAAGCGAGTTTGCTGGTCGGTTCCACCAAGCGGGAAAGTATAAGCGTCTTGACCAGCAGAACAGCATTTCCGGACAGACGTTCACCGGTGAGATACCGCGACAGAATTCTGTCCAACCCGAGTTCCTGCCAAATACTTTCACCGGCCAGCAACTCGCCAAAATGCTGTACGGTTTTTGTTTTCAACGAACGAGCATCAAGGAAGTGTCCTGAAGAATATCGCAACAGGGAAGCGATAGCGGAATCAATTTTTGCGACATCGAGGGTATCGACATTGCCAAAGTTGGCGACTACCCGTTGCCTGGTTTTTCCATCGATCCGGTAATTTTCCACCAGGCGCAGGTAACGACGGATCTTGTCACCCTTTTTTACTTTGACAATACGTGTAAACATGAATGTCACCACCATCCGTTCTGTTGCCAACATCCTATACGATAGTTAACAATAAGACATAAGCGATGACACTGTCAAGAGCTAAAGGAAAATAGTTGTCACCACGTTTTCGGTGACATTTCCCCACTTTCGCAATCCTATCTATCTAATAATCAACACCTAAGCAAAATTAGGAATGACTAAAATGGCAAAATCTTGTCAAACTCCGGGTATAAACCAGTTGCCTGATAATCGGGGATGCTCCGGGAATGCTTATATGCAAAAAGTAGGTGCCGGAGGAAAGGGTGCCTGAACGGCAATTGAAAGGGGATTGAGTGCCAGCCTGGTGGGTACACGCTGTTCGTAAGAACTGTGATTTCACGACCTAAGATATCGAATACAGACAATAGCACAGGGGTCGATTGCGAAGTATAAAACCGCACAGTTGTACTTGAATTAAATGGGTTGGGGAATGCTTGGGGTGAAGCTATTATTGTATTAACGGGATGTTGAGTGTTCAATAAACTGTGGGAGCCACTAGTATCCGGTTCTTCCGGTCGTCCCAGTTGCCACATGTGAACATTATCTCGTTCATGTGGAACAGAGGTGCTGTTCACCATGAAAATCCGGTACTCGGATGGAGAACAAACTGCGTCATAACGTACTGAAACTGTCCAATCCTCTGAAATTTGCAGGAAGTGGGGTTCAATAACCCATGATGTATTGCCATTTGTCACTGCTGCATGACCTATACTGCGCAGGTTGTCGTCGTACATCGTCCAGAACAAGTGAACGCGTCCCATGCAATCAAGAGTTAATGTCTGACCGCCGAAGGTTGTGTACCCTGTTAGTGTTTGGAGATCACGTAAGAATATTGATCCATCATTGCGGTACATGTGAAGAAAGGCACGACGGTCATTAGTGCCATAAAGATGTTGACAGATGATATACACATTGTTCTGATCATCCACGACCATTTGAGCCTGCTGACGGTAGACTTGAACAGTAATGTTTTCGGTAGTATCCATATGGGTAACAGGCCCGTGAAATACTTCTCCCTCAAACCCGATCTTCGCATAAAAAAGTGGACCGTTCCATGGATTCTCACCAACTCCATGATTATATATCACATGCAAAGTGTCACCTGGTCCCTGGATAGCGGTTCCACCTTTATTACTGAGGACTTCAATATCCGGATATTCATATTCACTCAATACTTCCGAAAAATCATGGGAAAACCGGTACATCTTCACAATATCATAATGATCCTGTGAAGTACCAACGCGCCTTTGCATCAATACATTTGGATATCCCAAAGAATCGGTGAAGGCAGGGCAAAGAAATTTTGTGTAGATATAGGTGTTGGGGAGTGGAATTTGGAAACCGGATACATCCGCCTCACCCTCTTCACTTACATGCAATGCATAAAAACGGTGACGGTCTGCAATACCGGTGATCCATAACTCTCCATTTGGATTTTCATACCAGTAAAAGTATAGCTCTGAACAGCTATAGTCGAAGTATCTTCGATCCATAAACAAACAATTCCCATATTGATCGAATCGAGAAATGGATAAACCCAAACAGAGTCTTTCATTCGCATCATAATAGTATCCCATCGTGCAAGAGTAGAGATCGCCATTTGATGCGAAAATCAAATCCGTATCATAACAATTCATATTCTCAGGATCATGCGCCAGAAACGGTCCTGTCCATTCGGCGCCGTAGTCGGGTGTGGTGGGTGGGGGTCCGTCGTAGTCGGTGGCGAAAAGGGTTAGGGCGAAACACAGCATTCCTGCGGCAATCAGAAAAAACACTCGTTGGCGGATCGGTCGGCGGTGCATAGGATTGTCCGTATGTTCGAGAAGACCTGTCAGCGACAGTTCAACTCTATTTGATACCTGTAATTCGGATTGTTTAACGATGTTACTCTACGTACCAGCGATTCCTGCCTTGTGAATACAACAGGCAGAAACACACTTTTTCGCGAGCCCACAATCGCGAAACAAACCACATTGTCATTTGGATATACATTTGAAATGTCATTCCTGCGAAGGCAGGAATCCAGAAATATCGGAACGAAGTTGCGATTATAGTATTGATAAATCTAAAGTTAAAAAGAATAAACTACCTGGATTCCTGCCTTCGCAGGAATGACATCTGGTTGAATAGATAACTAAAACCTAGGTTGGAACAATGTGCAATGCAATAGAATTGTGTGGTGTTTTTATGTTTTTGAAAAAAACTCGAGAGAAACAAGCGGGCTTCCGGTGAATTCATCGCCATCGTCGTCATATATATAAATTTTACCTGCGGTGTTCGCTGAATTATTCGGATCAACAATACCGCGCACAACGATAATGGTTTCCAGTTCAGGATCATCGTCCACATTGGCTACCATGGAACCGAATTCCAACTGGTCGTCAAGAGCATTAGCATGCAGTGTTTCCACTACGCTAGGAGATCCTCCGCTTTCGTAAGGATCATACAAAGTTACCTGAGCTACTGTAACGCTTGAGCTAAACAGTAACAATGCAAGAATAATTCGCTTCATGATACTACTCCCTTGTAAATGATTAGTATGCCTGGTTTACACTATTTTGTGTAAACCAGTCGAGTGATAATCGGGGATGCTCCAGGGATGTTTATATGTAAAAAATAGGTGCCGGAGGAAAGGGTGCCAGAACGGCAATGAAAGGGGATTGCGTGCCAGCCCGGTGTATAGGTGCTGTTTGTAAGAATTGTAACTTCACGACCTAAAATATCATAGATCGAAAGAAAAACAGGTCCGGAATGGCGTGTATAAAAACGAATTGTTGTGCTGGAATTAAACGGATTCGGGTAGATAACTGGTGGATGGGATTCCTCGAACAGTGGTTCATTGGTATTCAAGAGTTGATGCGAATGAGATGGATCAGGCTCTTCCGGTCGGCCCAACAACCACATCAGCAGGTTGTCCCAATCCTGTGGAACAGTCGTACTGTTCAGGAGACCGATACGGTATTCGGAGGGGGAACAGGCAGCGGAATAACGAAAACCGGTATTCCATTCCTCAACAACATCCAAATGATGTGGTGCAATAACCCATTCAGTATCACCATTGGCTACGGCAGCATGACCGATACTCTGAAGATCGTCATCGAACATTATCCAGAAGAAATGAGCATTCCCCATACAGTCCAGTGTGATTGTATGACCGCCTACTGTTTCATTCCCAGATAAAACCTCAAGATCACGCTCAAAAAAAGTTCCATCATTCCGGTAAATGTGAAGAACCGATCTCCTGTCGCTGGAACTGTATATATACTGGCAAATGACATACACATGGTTATGATTGTCTACCACTAATCCCAACTGTTCACGATTTGACATCATCAGGATACTTTGCGTGTTATCCATATAACAAACCGGGCTCTGATAGATCTCTCCATGAAACCCGATCTTGGTGTAGAACAACGGGGTATTCCACGGATCTTCCCCCACATGGTAGGCAAATGCAACATGGAGTGTGTCGCCGGGACCTTTGGTCATAACAGCGCCACGGTCATTGTCGACAAATACTTCGGGGTACTCAATCTCGTCCAAAACTTCGGTGAAATCATGCGAAAATTTGTATAGGGTTACAATATTTTCATAATTGCCCGGTTCGCCAATCCACTTCTGGAGAAGTACATGCGGGTATCCCAGTGAATCTTCAAATACATTGCCTCCGCACTGATGTTCCACAAACACATCGGGGAGGGGACTGAACAGACCATCCACATCCGCATCGCCGTTTTCATTCACATGCATAACATGAAATCGATGATGTAGCGATACTCCGGTTAACCACAATTCATCCTGCTGATCTTGATACCAGTACAAATAAAACTCGCCAATACCATACCAGTATGTCATTCTATCCTGGATCAGGCAATTGCCAAACCTGTCAAATCGTGATATCGCTATTCCCATCCGCGGTCTTCCGCTGTTATCATCAGTCCGTCCCATGGTAACGGAATACCAGTTATCATTTGCAGCATAGAGCAGATCGTTGTCAAGTGGTTCCATGCGGTAGGGATCGCTTGCGATGATCGGTCCTGTCCACACTGCGCCGTAGTCGGGTGTGGTGGGTGGTGGGCCTTCGTAGTCGGTGGCGTGGAGAGGAACAGACAGATACAGTGCGCCTGTCATCAGCAGGGCGGCGACAAACAGTGATAATCCGTGGCGTTTCATTGGCGTATCCTCATTCAACTCCACAATACATCTTATTTTTATACCATTCAATAACTGTTTCGCTACTTAACATACTACCTTCTTGCGTCGTGCGCAATACTTCACAGCTAATAACTTCGTTTTTTTTGTCAAGCGAGATTATGTGCAAACATATTGACATTGAGACACTTCGATTGATCCTGTAATTTCAGAATCTTACGGCGCTTTTGAGGCGTGTACTCTCGGAGGAGCCATTTTTATGTACCTCTGGCATATTCGTCGAAAGTGAGTTGTCGTTTCTTTTGTTGACTTTGGCCCGTGTGGCAAGCACACGGGCCAAAGTCTGGCGACGGACCAAAGCTCCAATAAAAAAGGCCACCCGTCGCCAGGCAGCCTTTATATCGGACATATAAAAGGATTATGCTTTTTCGACAATCTTGCCGTTTTCCAGGTCGAACATAAGGTGTACTTCACCCAATGCGCCATACCGGTTTTTCGCGACGTTGATACGCAGCGCGCGTGGTAACAGGGTTCCATCCAACCGCTTCATACGTTCGGTACCACGGATGTTTTCGCGCATGAGCATGGCGGTGTCCGCAGAGAACTCCAGGTCGCCGGTTTCTTTCAGATCCTTGATCGTAGGATCTTCATAACCGGTACGCGACAGTGAGGAGACCACGATCGTCGGTGCATTCAAACGGAACGCCATCTCACGAAGCTCGCCGACCAGTGTGGACACAGTCGCTCCAAACTCGCCTTCTTCACGCATACGCAGTGACGCCCACCGTTGCAGGTAGTCCACGATGATCAGGCATGATTCCGCGCCCGGTGTCCGGCGTAATGCCTGGCGGGCCATGGATTCAAGGTTCGGCACCTGGATACGGGAGGAGCCTTCCACGAGGTGCAGGTTAGCCAGTGCTTTGCCGTGCTTTTCATACGCCCGCTTCAAATCTTCGGCCTGCTCGTCGGTGAATTTTCCGTCCGCATAACGTTTCATCGGAATCTCTTCCATCTGGCAGAACGCTTTCAGGGTCAGGCGCCAGAGGACTTCATCGAAGGTGATGAACAATGCAGGAATACCACTCATTGCAGCACGGGTGGCAATTTGCAGACACAGCGTGGTTTTCCCGAGACCCGGCGCTCCGGCGACCAGATGTAATGCCGGTTGAAGTCCGCCGAGCATGTTGTCGAGACGTTCCAATCCCATGGAAACACCGAATCCCACACCGCGTTTCGTCTCAATGTTCTTTATTACTTCGGAGAAAATCGTGGTTACCGAATGAGCCTTATCAACGCTCTGGTCACGGATCAACGCCTGTACACGATTCAACTCGCTCTGCATCTTCGTGAGAACCACATCCGCCGGCAGGTTGACATCCTTGAGATCTTCAGCCAACGCCTTCGGGAGTTTAACAAGCTGACGTTTCTGCCAGAGTTCAAAGAGCTTTTTCGCCGTTTCGATATGGTTGTCCGTCGGGCGCCAGGTTACATCAAGGTTTGGCATTGCCCGGTTTTCTTCATACGCAGAAGCGATTTCGTTGAAAGCTTGAAGCGTGTCGCGGGTTGTAAAAATCTCAGACGTGACAATACTCTTTACATCAAAGTAGGCAGAAGGGTCCATGGCCAATGTAGCGAGCATTGATTTTTCCAGCTCGACATCCGATCTTTTCAGGGCATCATCATCGAGGATAAGATCCGGCATCCGTCATCTCCGTGGTTGGTTCAACATGAAAAATACAATTTGAAAACGATAGCACATTACCTACCTGCATGTCAACATTTTACTGAGGTTGCAGCCGAGCTTTCTTCCTTGTTTTTCACCCTTTAGTATTACTTGATGAGTAGCAGATTTTGGGTTTGCTGTTGACCATCCCCGGTTTGCACCCTCAGGAAATACATTCCGCTGGACAGGTTTTCCGCGGAGTAGAGTATACGATGCTGGCCGGTTTCATACGAACCTTCTGCAAGTGTCAGCACAAGCCTTCCCAGTACATCATACACTCTGAAGGATAATTCGGATCTTTCAGCGACTGTGAATACGATTGTCGTTGACGGATTAAACGGATTCGGATAAATGAATTCAATTGAGAAGGCTGTCGGAACCGGATGTTCAAACTCCTCCACATCATCAATATCCTCGCCATAATGCCACTCCTTGAACTCCCAGCTCAGGTGCAGAGGCCATTGATCGGCAAAATGCGGATCTTCCACTCCATCTGTGTTCACGAAGTTGCTTTGCCCTGGTGGAACGATATTCATGTCGCGTACGGAGTCTTCCCAGGCAATCCCCTGCTGGTAGGTGCCGTGTGAATTGATCTGCGCCGGAACATCGAGAAGATTTTCATAGGTAAATGATTCAATCGGGTTGACAAAATTGTAAATATTGTTTACACCATGATACGACTGGGTCCATGGCACATTGTCGCCGTTATTCCACCATACCACCGGTTTGTTGTTCCAGTTGACAAAGAAATCCTGGTCGGTCTCAGTGGCGCGCGGGAGTTCCTCGAAGGGGATGAAGCCCTGCCATTCTTCGGAACCATCTCCGCGGTGCGGCAGGCGTGGATCGACACCGTCTGTCCGGTCCTGGTATTTCCCGGTATGCCAGTACCCTAACTCACCGGAACGGTGCGCGTAAAATACGTTGAAAGAATACGGGCTTTCGCTGATTGCTTCAGCAAATTCGGCACGGTCTGAAGCGTGCCAGACATCGTAAAACATATTGAAAAATTCTATTTCCAGGTTTCTGGTTGATGTTTTCACGCTGTACGCATAATGATCCGCAAGGTCGGTGGTGAATACCGGACCATGAACGCTACGAACCCGGGTAATTGGAACGTCGTTACTGTTGGCGACATGGATGGTATCCGGAATAACCTCGAACTCCTGCCAGGCATCATTATACCAGTATGATACCAACTCTTCGGTCTGCGTGGAATCCACATAAACATCCGTATTGTCGCTGATCCCACTGGTCAGGGTCCAGGCGAATTCATCGGTACGACCGATAATCACCCCGGGAATTCCGGCGATGGTCATTCCGCCGACATGAAGATCCGGACATTGCAGCTCAACTTCGCAGACCGTATTCGCAGAATTCCGCCGTGGAGTGCCCATTTGGGGACAACCGAGAATCATCGCGGCACTTGTCGCGGAACGCTCTTCCTTAATCAGGACAGCAAAACTTCCAAAGGTATGGGTCAGCCCGATATTGCTCCGGCACTGTTGAGCCGCCTGGCGTAGTGCGTTCCAGCTCTCCACAACTGATGGATCAACACTGGTAACAGAATGCTCCCAGTCCTGCTGAACACCGCTTTCCTGACCGTACACCGTAACCGGGGCATCCGGGTTGTTAATCGGACGGTATTGATCGAACCACTCAATCCCATTCGCCTCTAATTCCATCAAACGGGTCAGCTCTTCTCCACCGAATACTCCAAACTGGTATGCCATGTACTGGATGACATACATGGTCCTTTCCACAGTCCACGGTTCAAGGGGAATCGACTGAAACTGGTATGGCAAATAAGTGTCCGGATCGGCGGCGATTGAATCCAGGTAGGTGTTCACGCCCTGGGTGTATACTTCAAACATCGCCTGTAGTTCGGGTGACAGGCTTTCAATCTGGCTGATAGTTTCTTCAGGAGTATAGCCGATAATTCGTACTTCCTGGTCGGAAGGCAACTGGCTGACTCCAAAGATTTCCGCCAGTCGTCCCGAACCTGCACGCCAGTAGGTTTCCATCTGGTACAAACGGTCTCGTGCATGGGCGAATCCCTGGGCGTAAAACAATGCCTCTTCTGTTTCGCCGGTGATATGCGGGACACCATATTCATCACGGATGATGGTGACTTCGGTGCCGTCAGGAGCTGTAAAAGTCTGCGCAAAAGCCAACGGAACAGTGAACAATACAAGCAGGAAGATGGTAGTAACGGAGAAGATTCCCCAGGAACCTTTGTTCTTTATATCAGGCAGATGTAGCATTGTGACTCCTTTCAAATGAACCCCCTCAGAAAACAGGCAGTCGATTTTTTAATGTTGAAAAAAGTACACGCGTTCTCGACGACTTCCAAGACATTTTTTCAAACAACGATTCTTCCTTTATAATCCGGGTGTTGTGCAGGTTCCTATCGATTATCCGATACAATAGGTAAGTATTCACAAAAAAGGAAGCGAGAACTTGCACAATGCTTTCCACTGATTCTGCAAGATCTCGCGCCATATGTGGCTTATACACATTCAGCGATTCGGGCGCCAGGATCTTGCAGAACACCACCTGTCGAAGTCGGTAGAATGGATCATGTTTGCGCTCCGGGATACCGTGTAAAGGTTAAAGAATCAGCAGATTTACTTGATATCATGAAGGCTTGTGAACATCTTTGTACAAATCCTTTTTCCATCCAACACCGGTACAGGGAATGATATCACCCCGTTTCTGGACATATACAAAAGTAATCGCCGGTCCTGTCCTCGGAAGTATCGTACTGATATCCATGGGAAATGATCCGGCCAACACACTCGCTGCAAGAACCGCTTTTGTCGCTGTCTGGATGGGTGTCTGGTGGTTAACCGAAGCCGTTCCGCTCGCAGTTACATCACTCCTGCCACTTGCCCTGATCCCTCTTTTCGGAGTGATGAGTTCACGTCAAATTGCAGGGTACTATACTAATGATGTGGTATTCCTGTTTATCGGCGGTTTTATTGTCGCTCTTGCCATGGAACGCTGGAACCTCCATAAACGTATCGCACTCTTGATCCTTATCTCGGTTGGTGGCGGTGTCCGGTTGACACTTCTTGGTTTTATGATCGCCACAGCGGCACTCAGCATGTGGATATCCAATACGGCGACAGCGATGATGATGGTTCCGATTGCCATGGCTGTGCTGGACCGTTATGACCGAGTCATGTCCGATGCAGATTCACACCGGTTATCTGTCGGGCTTCTCCTTGGGATTGCCTATTCTGCGTCAGTCGGTGGAATTGCAACCCTGGTCGGAACACCACCAAACCTGGTGTTTGCAAGCATTTTCCGCATGATATTTGAAACGGGACCGGAGATATCGTTCGCTCAATGGATGCTGTTCGCATCCCCCATTTCCTTCATGCTATTTGTCTGTGTCTGGTTACTGCTCATGGTCATGTATCTGCGCGGGATACAAGTAAGGGATGTGAATCTGTCAACTGTTTTCAAAGAGGAATTGAAAAACCTCGGTCCGCTTGGATTTGAGGAGAAAACCGTACTCTGGGTATTTGTGGGGCTCGCGTTATCCTGGATCAGCCGGAAACCATTGGATATTGGTTTGTTGACTATTCCGGGATGGTCCCAGCTATTCCCCGAACCTGCCTATATCGGAGATGGCACCGCGGCAATCGCATGGGCGACTTTACTGTTCATCCTCCCGGCGAAACAGCACAGTAACCATATCATGAACTGGGATACCGCAAGGAAATTGCCATGGCGGATTGTACTTCTGTTCGGAGGCGGTTTTGCGCTGGCGGGCGCGATAACTGTCAGTGGATTGTCTTTGTGGATCGGCGACAAAATGCAGGGGTTGTCGGTTCTGCCACCAATCGTAATGACGGGATCCGTCAGCACGATCATGACCTTTCTCACGGAGTTGACATCCAACACCGCTACTACCCAGATGGCGCTCCCGATACTTGCCACCCTGGCGGTTTCCCTGGGTCGGAATCCATTTTTCCTGATGCTTCCAGCGACTTTCTCCGCATCGTGCGCGTTTATGATGCCTGTCGCCACCCCACCCAACGCTATCATTTTCGGAACGGGCAGGATCAGGATTATTGAAATGGCCCGGACCGGTATCCTGTTGAATATTGCAGGAATCCTGTTGATTACACTGTGGGTTCACTTTGCGGGACCATACTTTCTTGGAAGTGATCCGGGAATACTACCGGATTGGGCGGTTCTTCAGACTCCCGGAGTTGAGTAATTTTTGATTCGAGATACCGGGAACTATAAACGATTCGTAAGGTTTATTGAAATGAGAGGCAGTATTACAAAAAGACAGAAGGTTATTTAGTAAAATATTGCGGAAGATACAAATATTTTGTACCTTCCAAGTTCGTTGAGAGGAACATTATGAAGATTCGTAACTTGTTTTCCCGCCAGAATCTCCCGGCAATGATCGTTGTGGCTGTGCTCTTCACCGGGATAGGGATGTTAATGACTGCTCGCTTGGAATGGACAGGCACTGTTGCTGCTGAAGAGTACATGCAACTTGCCAACCAGACAAACAATGTAAATGCTTCGATTCCTGGACGTTACCAGTTTGCCACAAACACCCTGGAAACGGAACCTCTTGAGAGTCCTTTTGTAAACGTCGCCGAAGTATTACGTCCGGCGGTTGTAAATATTTCCGTTGAACGTCTTGTACATCAGACGAACATGGGTGTTCCACGGAACTGGTTCTTCCCACGGCGTGACTCCGACAAGCAGGAAGAACGTGTTATTCCGGCAAGCGGAAGCGGTGTGATTGTGGATGCCCAGGGGTACATCCTGACGAACAATCATGTCGTTGAAGATGCAGTAACCATCACCGTCCGGCTTTTTGATGAAACGGAACAGGAAGCGACTGTTGTCGGCTCCGATCCTCGCACCGACCTCGCGTTGATCAAGATTGACGAAGTGAATCCGGATTGGGTTGCAGCACTCGGAAATTCCGATGAGATCAGAATCGGCGACTGGGCGGTTGCCATCGGTAACCCGTTAGGATTCGACTGGACATTAACCGTCGGCGTCATCAGCGCCAAAGGTCGCAGCAACCTCGCCATCGAGGGCGGCGGCGACCTGCTGTTCCAGGACTTTATCCAGACAGACGCGGCGATCAACTTCGGGAATTCAGGCGGACCGTTGGCCAATATCCGTGGTGAAGTCATCGGGATCAATACCGTGATCAACCCGTCCGGCCAGGGTCTTGGATTCGCTATTCCGATCAACATGGCACGCAATGTTGTCGAGCAGTTTATCGAACAGGGATATGTCAGCTATGGCTACCTCGGAATGGTGCCGGGCGATTTAACCCCCTCCTTCCGGGAAGCTCTCAGATTAGAAGAAAGTATCCAGGGTATCCTCGTCCGTTCGGTACAGGAAGATACCCCTGCGGAAGATGGCGGACTTGAACCGGCGGATGTGATCACCGAAGTGAATGGCGAAGCGGTGACGGATGTTTCCGACTTCCGTATGCGAATCGGCATCCATCGTCCCGGCGATGAACTGGAACTCACGGTTATCCGTGAAGGAAGCACCCAGACACTCAGTTTCACCCTCGCGGACCGTGCGGATTTCGACCCGCGTGACGCAGCCCAGCGTCGTAGCGGCGTCAAAGAAGAAGATGAGGAAAGCGTCTTGGCGACCTGGATGGGGATCACTGTCACCGGACTGGAAGATCCTCGGGCGTCGAATGATGACAACATGAAGTCGGATTTCGGTGTATACATTGTAAATATAGAACCCGGCAGCCCGGCGGAAGGTGTGCTTTCTCCCGGTGATGTGATTGTAAAAGTAGGTTTTGATGATATCCGTACCATGGAAGACTGGAATCGTGTCACAGGCGAGATCGGTGAAACAGATCTGGCCGTATTTATCGCATTTTACCAGAGTGGCAGCGAAAGCCAGAGTTTCGTGGCATTGAAGCGGAGAGACTAAAACTTTGGATGTTTGACTGCATCCAACTAATAATTGATTTTCCCTGGACGATAACAATACAAGGGGAAAAGTTAGCTGTAAAATAACATTTCAGATGAAAAATTCTGAGGGACCAGTACGATCGCCTCGAGAATAACAGCATGTCAATCTGTTGTCAGAACACATATTCGGTAGAGTATTCTACGGGACGGCGTCCGTATGGATGTTCCGTCCATTTTCTATATTTGTCTCATCCAAACTCACGGCAGTATGGAGGTTAAATGGCCAAGGGTACCAAAAAGGTAAGCGTACGAGCTGATCAATCCCTGGAGAAATACCTGCAGGAAATCGGCGAGGTAGATCTTCTCACCACAGACGAAGAGATCGAACTCGCGCAGGCGATTCGACAGGGGGACCAGATTGCCCTTGAAAAGTTGACCAAAGCCAATTTACGCTTCGTGGTAAGTGTCGCCAAGCAGTATCAGAACCAGGGATTGTCGTTGGGTGACCTGATCAATGAAGGAAACCTGGGATTGATCAAGGCCGCCAAACGTTTTGACGAAACCCGTGGATTCAAGTTTATTTCGTATGCTGTCTGGTGGATCCGTCAGTCCATTTTGCAGGCATTGGCGGAACAGAGCCGTGTGGTACGTCTGCCACTCAACCGTGTCGGCGCATTGAACAAGATCGGGAAAGCTTACAGCAACCTCGAGCAGGAATACGAACGTGAACCCAGCCCCGAGGAACTGGCCGAAGCACTCGACATGACCCCTTACGAGGTCACGGACACATTGAAGATGAGCGGACGTCATCTGTCCATGGACGCACCCTTCAACCAGGGCGAAGACAACCGTTTGCTGGACATCCTGCACAACGATCAGGAACCCCAGCCGGACAAAACCCTGATGAATGAGTCCCTGAAAAAGGAAGTGGAACGCGCCCTGGCGACCCTGTCCCCACGTGAAGCGGAAGTCATTCGTCTCTATTTTGGCTTGAACATCGAACACCCGTTAACCCTCGAAGAAATCGGCGAGAAATTCAGCCTTACCCGTGAACGAGTCCGCCAGATCAAGGAAAAAGCGATCCGGCGCCTGCGTCACACATCAAGGAGCAAAGCACTCAGAGCCTATTTGGGATAACGGTTGCGAACAAAGTGTGAAGTATTGGGAACCTCGCTGGATATTCTGGCGAGGTTTGTTATATTTGTACAGATGAATTTGATTATTGTCTTACCAAATGAGTTGTCAGATTGTCATTATTGTTTTTTAAGTATTAATTTATATCTGGATTCGAATTATGAAAGCAGATCTAAAGCAATTAGTTAGAACCATTGGATTGGCTATACTTTTAGCTTTATGTTTGTTTCCTCTCATGTGGTCTGTTCTCATGATGTCATGGTACTTCATTTTTGTCTTCGTTGGACTGGCAGCTTTTTCCCTCTTTTTACTTATGCAAATTCAACTACATAAATGGATTATCATTACATACTTTTTATGTATATTATTCTTTAGTGTTATTGGGTTTTCATTCGGTTTGGACCAGGTACAGCAACGTTTTACAACAATGCACGAGAAATATGTAATTCAAGGAGTGGATGGTTTAAATCTATTTGATAGAATGACCATTTACGAAACAAACATGATGATGGCAGCCTATGCCATGATTATTGGTTGGCCGGAAATCAGCATCGAAACATTTCTAATGTATTTTCCCGGCGATCGAATCCGGACAAGAAGATCTGACTTCGCCATGGCAGATCCACTTGTACGGGAAATTGTAGATGTTTGGATAGAACAAGCAAGTATCGTAGACGATGGCTACAGATTCGCAGAAGAATATCTTGCCTGGGATACCTACACATTATCCAATTCAAGGGTTGCTCTTGCTCTTAACGGTGCATGGATGCATGGGGAAATAGCAACCGGCGAAGATGGCGATCGTTTCCTTCATTGCCAGATTCATATTGCATGTGATTATCCTGATAGTTCCTTTACGCGTATGGTAGTCCCTGTATTGAACAAACCTTTGCAATTTGAGGAAGGTTTATATCATGCTCTTGAGGAGATTGGATGGTTACATACGTATACAATGATCTGGGAATGGGAGGTGGAAGTTTAGAATGCAGTATAATCTGGAGTTTCGCCCACAGTCTGGCGAATTCCAACCTTCAGATATTCATACATCGTTTTAAGAGAAGTAAAAACCCTACCTTGAACAACAAGTAGGGTATATTTCCAGTTCCAGCTTATAGTGTTCTGCAAGATCCTGGCGCCAGGAGAACTAATAAAAACATCAAGCATGCATGGCGCGAGATCCTGCAAAATCAGTTATTCAGTCATATGTGCAGGTTCGCGCTTTCGTATGCGCAAATTCATAGTGTTACAAGAATCAAACGATAGAAACCTGCACAATACCTGAGGGACACCTCTTTCGAGCAACACTATATGCACAGCACCTTAAGAATTCTGATCACATGCACGCAGTTCCAAAAGGCTGACTGCTTCAAACTATAATGATAAATCCCATGAAGAGACTATCAATCTTACTCTTTTTTCTTTCCGTTGCCGCCCAAGCGACAACAATCCTGGTGCCGGAGGAGTTTGAGACCATCCAGGAAGCAATTGACTCTTCGGAAGAATCAGATACTGTACTGATTTCTCCGGGACAATATTATGAAAACCTCATTCCGGATCATTCTCTTTCGTTTTTCGGGACATCTACATCTTCCTGGCCTGCGGATTCTGCGCTGACCTGGGATACACAGATCATTGGAAGTACAGATACGACGTCAGGACGATGCCTGTATATCTCTCCGCAGATAAATGGGGATTTCGTTTTCAGGGGATTGCACTTTCTTGACGGAGTAGCAGAATCAGAGTCAGGTGGTGCATTGTACTCCAGAAATAGTAATGTTTCGATTATTGGTTGTGTGTTTTCGGAGAATTCTGCATATGTATTCGGCGCTTGTTATTTGGGGTATGGTGAATTCCTACTTGAGGATAACCGGTTCCTGAATAATCAAGCCACACTCGGTGGGGCAGCGACACTGGATCATGGTTCAGTTACAGTCTGCAGGAATCGGTTTGAGGGAAATTCAGCTTCCCAGGCGGAAGCTGGCGCATTACGTGTATATACTTCCAGTGGATTCATCGAAGACAATTCCTTCATCAGTAATGAAAGTTACTCTCTTGGCGGTGGCCTGCTTCTCATTGGCGACGGTTCATGGATTGTCCGAAACAATCTGTTTAAGGGGAATGAATCGGGTGAAGGTGCCGCTCTCACGGTTTTTGAAGTGGACACTGTGCTTATTCAAGGCAATAATTTTTTTGATAATATTGCAGTGTACACAGGTCAACGACCAGGTATGGGTGGCGCTGTATCTTTAAATTCCGGATGCGCCAGTGTGAACATTCAAAACAATGTCTTCGAAAATAATACTGCCGATATTAATGGTGGCGCCATGGTTCTGAGCAACAATTGTTCAGTTCGGCATAATCTTATTCTCGAAAACTTTGCGCGAAATGGATCGGCAATCTATTCGCAGGAAATCAACAATTCAAATCCATCTATTCTTGCGGAATTTAATCTGTTTTTCGAAAATGCTCCGACTCCGAACAGCAGTAAACACTATCGTGGAGCTGTATCTGCGCAACGAAATACGGAAATTCGTTTAACTTCCAATGATTTTATCTCTCAGCAGAGCTTTGCGGCTGGATTACGAGAGGTTCGTTATGGTGATATTACATGCGTCGGCAACTTCTGGGGACATTCATCCGGGCCGTACCATCCCGTGGAAAACCCTGCCGGGCTTGGGGATACAGTTCACACAAGCGTTTCGATACTTCCTTTTTCTGAAACTTCTTTTGTGGTCATGCAGCTTCAGGTTGAGCCGGGCGAAGTTTCTTTTGGTGAGGTTCCCTTGGACAGCATCGCTCAACAGGTTCTTCAACTCAGAAATTCCGGCTATTTTCCTGTTGTTGTATCGGACATTCAGAGTGCAGGTCAACAACCCGAATTTACCTGGGACTTTGGTGATTCATTGATTATTGAAGGGAACAGTTCGCAGGAACTGACTCTTTATTTCCAGCCTCTGGAAGAAGGGCTGCGGAACGACACACTTGTCATTTCGTCGAATGATCCGTTACACCCGCAGGTACTGGTTCCATTGCATGGAGAAGGAGTGTTGCTTTCGGTGGTCCATGAGCAGGATGAACCATATATCCCTTCCGAATTCCGTATGATGCCGGCAGCGCCTAACCCATTTAACAACTCAACGGTAATCAGCGTTTCGCTCCCTGAAGCAACTTCTCTTGATGTTGACATCTACACAATGACTGGCCGGTTTGTCGCCTCTATTGCATCGGGAGATTACCAGTCAGGTTTGCACAGGTTAGTATTTGATGGCTCTGGTTTGCCGTCGGGATCTTACTTCATCAGGGCTTCCGCCGGACAGTGGCAGGAAACACAACGCATTGAACTCCTGAAATAAGTTTGGATCATTTTCAACCTTCGTGGGTAGCCATTTCCATGATGTTTCCGCATCTTTGCAGAACTTTCATTCTGAAATAGTCGAAGTCCTTGTAGCCGTATGCTCTTTTCAGCAGGGTTTTGATGACGTTATTGATTCCCTCAGCTTTTCCATTAGAAACAGGTTTTTCGAACCATTCCAGGACTTGCCTGAACCGTTTCATCAGAGACCTGGCAAACGTTTTAAGCTGTTGAAAGCTGCTGTTCATTACCTGTTCGATCCATTGATCGATCATGACTTTCGCTTGATCTACCAGTCGATCTTCTTCAAAAATGGAAAGGAAGCTTTCTTTCAGCATGTAGACAATGAACAATGGCTCATTCTTTCGCTTCAGCTCTTCGAGGTGTGAACGGTTTTGTTCCGACAGGTTCTTTTCCCGTTTGAGCAAGATCCATCGGCTTTGCTTTTTCATGATCTTTCGCTCTTCCTCCGGCAGATCACGTTGATACGCCCGTCGCTGGTTTTCTACAGCCCTGTTCAGCAATCGTGCAAGGTGGAACTTGTCATACACAATACTGGCATCAGGCAGGGTTTCCCGTGTCGCTTTCTCAAAAGGACGCCAGAAGTCCATGGTGACGGTCTGAACCGTTTCTGACGCATTCGAAAGATGACTATAGGCGCGTTTCAAGCTGTCACAGGTTCGGTCCTTTTCCAGCCACAAAACCTTGCCCTGGTCGAAGTCTGAAAGAACTGTCGCGTAATGATGATGACGTTTGTAGGCGACTTCATCCACACTCAACACGGAACCGAAAGCAAACCCTGTACGGTAAGCGTCAACCAGATCGCCTAATGCCTCCCGATCTATCCGGTAAACGGTGCTGGAAGACAAGCCAAGTAGTTTCCCCGTGGAAACATTATCAAGGTAACGGGTATACTGAACTACACTGGCGCCCGCTGCTTTCGAATAACGCTTCTGACCGTCACTAATCCCGTGATCTTCAGTTACTACGCCATGAACAGAGCAAGCAACACGGTAAATGCGAACCGCACAATACACGGCTATTCCATTGACGCTGCCAATAAACAACTCACGGATACGGGAATCATACCGTGAACAAATGCTGCCACAATGCGGGCAAATGCTTCCCTCTTCACGGGTTAAATGCAAAACTACACGGGTCTCACATTCGGAAATAGATTTGATCGAATACCCTTGAAGTGAGAATAAAACCGATAGTAAGTTTTCACTGAGGGACATCGTTACTCTCCTTGGTGATTTCTCGGCAAAGAATACACGAAGAAGATAATATGTCCCTCTTCTTTAACTACCTACCCACGAAGATTGAAAGAGATCCATAAGTTTTAATATGAAACCCGAATAGCAGAGCTATTCGGGCCAACCTGCGAAACTAAATTACGATTTTATCAACCCCGTAATTCCCCAGAATTCACCAAATTCAATCCACCTGCCACATAACGCGCCTCTATTCCCTTTGATCTCAGGAATATGGCCGCTTCATAACTGCGCGGTCCACGAGCGCAGACGGTGATTACATCTTTTTTCGGGAATTCATCCACACGTTTGCGTAGTTCACGGATCGGAACGTTCACGTAATGACCACGGATTTCCGGGAATTCCACGACACGGTTTTCATCATCACTCAAAAGATTGATCACTGTCCAGGTGTGTTCGCCGCCTTCCCGGAACTCTTCAGGGGAAACAAGCAGGTCATGACCGGCATCGATCATGGCGCCGAAATGATGGAGTGGATCGAGAGCGGTGGAATAGGGCGGAGCATAGGCATGCTCAAACTTGAACAGGGCTTTCGGATCGCCATTCGCCAGCTCGAGGATCATCGCGAACACATCCACCCAACGGACGACTCTTCACCCTTACCCACTGCCTGGATACCTGCAAGACGACCCGCTCTTTCGCGCACCATCTTGATCACCACATCCTCACTTTCCGGATAATAGTGTGCACGATCCGGGAAGGTGCCCCAATAGCTTTCGGTCGTTATGTTCCGTGCTTTCATCCAGTTTTCATTGGGTCCGCACACTGCGACGGTAAGATCGAAAACCTTCACAACGCTGCTGCCATGCAGGATGGGGATGGAATCATCTTTTCCCGCGATCACATTGGCTACTACACGTCCCTGGCGGTTGGCAATGGATCCCAATGGAAGCAGATGGTGCCCGTAGATTCCGGGATGCTCGGCGCAGTCACCGCAGGCGTAAATATTCAAATCGGAAGTACGTCCCCTGGAATCAACGAGGATGCCGCCATTTTCTCCAATATTCAGTCCAGCAATTTCCGCGAGGGAACTGCGTGGACGTACACCCGGCGCAAAAACCACACGGTCGACAGAAATCTGTTCACCGCCCTTGAGCAGGACAGTCAACTCTTCGCCATCCTTGCGAATACGCTGCACTTCGCTGGACAGTTTAAGAGTCACACCTCATCCTCGAGGTGTTTTTTCACATACCTCGCCATTTCACGGTCGAGCATGCGCGGCAGCACCTGGTCCTCTTTTTCGATCAGGACAACTTCTACTCCCCACATGGCGCCGAAGGCTTCGCAGACCTCCAACCCGATAAATCCTGTACCGACAACAGCGACACGGCCTACACTCCCGGTTTCCAGACCACGACGCAGTTCACGGGCATCTTCAGGCCGAGTGAAAAACTGAACACCCTCTTCATTCATTCCCGGAATATCCAGGCGTACAGGTTCAGCGCCTGTGGCGATTACCAGGATATCATAACTCCATTCGCTACTTGTGCCATCCTCATCGATCGCTTCCACAACCTTTTTGTCACGGTGGATCGCTACCGCTTCCAAACCTGTATGGATCGCAAGATCTTTTGCGTCGCGAAAATAGGATTCATCCTTGAAGTCGCCCCAGGCAGTGGTGAGCAGCATCTCAAACGAGTCAATATCACCTGAGACATAATACGGCATTCCACAGGCGGCATAGGAAATGATGTTCCCTTTTTCCAACACATGAATTTCAGCATCCGGATCCAACCGTCTCAGCCGTGCAGCCGTTTTTAATCCGGCAGCGTCTCCTCCAATAATCACGACCTTCATGCTACAGGCTCCTGTCAATATTTAAAAGCGTCGTTGTCAACAATGGTACATTTCACATGTACTTGTTCGGTGTTCTACATGATTCTGTCGCCTGAGAAGAACACATCACCAGTTTCACTGAAGGGTAGGGCGAGCGTCCCTGCCCGCCAATGGCGCGGCTTGTCCACCGTAGCTTCAGCGAAGGTGGAAGCGGCATTCAATTGAAAATGGCTATCATACTCTATCCCTTTGTGAAACCCGACCTTGAACGGCAGGTCGGGCCACCCAAATGGCGGGCAGGGATGCCCGCCCTACCCTCATAGTGGACCGATTCACTAGATGGAATTCCGACTGAATTCCATATAAGATACGAATTCCACCTGTCAACTTCCTGAGAGAAAAACCGCTCCCAACTAACGCACTTGAAGGCCTCCCTGTGATCCGTAATGGATCAGACCTTTCACGGTAGCTGGCAGCGGTTTCCAAATTCCGCTCACACAGTCGTTTAGTGCGAGAGGTCCTCCCGAACGGTTAAAGCTATCTTGTACAACAGGGTCACCACAAGAGCTCCAATGGCCCAGATGGCAAGCCCGATCAATAGTTCCGTAGCAGTTGGTTGATACTCATGCACCTGGCCCAACGGAGAAGGAATAAATCCGGTGATAACCAGTCCAAGTCCCTTCTCAATCCAGAGTGAGGCAAATACCGCCACTGCACTGAACGCAAGGATCTTTTCGTTATGCCGCGTTTTCGGATTTACCAGCAGGATAAACGCCAGAATTCCAAGGATCATGCTGGTCCACATCCATGGCACAAGCCAGGTAAATGATTCACCGTTTTCTTCCAGGCCAAAGAACAGGTACTGAAAATGCTCAATGTGCTCAGGCATGCCACTATAGTACGCCGTAAAGAGTTCCATACCCACGAAGAAAAGGTTGATCCCCAATGCATACGTGATGATAACCGCCAGTTGCTGCACTGCTTTTTTCCCGGCGTCGAAGGTACTCACCTTGCGAAGTATGAGAATGATCAGGATCAACAGGGACGGACCTGCTGCAAACGCTGAAGCCAGAAATCGGGGCCCCAACACAGCGGTCAACCAGAACGGACGCGCTGCAAGACCGGAATACAGCATCGCGGTCACAGTGTGGATACTGAACGCCCACGGAATTGAAAGAATGATGATCGGTTTGATCCATTTCGGTGGTGCGATACCTTTACGTTCCGCATCAAAGGAAATGAAACTGATCACAGCATTCAGGACCAGGTATCCGAACAGTACGACCGTATCCCAGAACATCATGGAATGCGGGGTCGGGTGCAGGAACACATTGAGAATACGGAACGGTTTTCCCATGTCCACAAAAATGAAGCTCATGCACATAATCACCGCCCCGATCGCCAGGAATTCACCTAACACGGTCAGCTTACCGAAGGTTTTGTAGTTATGCAGGTAATATGGCAGCACAACCATCACAGCGGACGCGGCAACACCGACCAGGAACGTGAACTGGGCGATATAGAATCCCCAGGTCACATCACGGCTTAATCCGGTTACACCCAATCCGACAAAGTACTGCTTGAACCACATGGCTACACCGACGGTGATAATCGCCAGGAGGAACGCAATCCAGAGATAATAATCTCTGCTACCTTTCAGCGCTTTTTCAATCATGGCTTGCCTCCTCACTGCTATGGCTATCATCGTCACTGCCATGGCTTCCTGCAACACCGATGTAATACACTTCGGGTTGGGTTCCAAGTTCAGGTTTACGACGCAACGAGAAGTTGTTGGCGAGAAGATTCCGGAATTCCGGATCGTCACCTTCGAGATCACCAAACGTAAGTGCTCCCGCCGGGCACGCTTCCACACAAGCAGGTCCTTCACCGCGCGCCAGCCGTTCTTCGCAGAACGTACATTTTTCCACAACACCCCGTGTACGAGTCGGGAAATCAGGATTCAGTTCATCAATGAAGGGACGCGGATCACGCCAGTTGAAGCTCCGGGAACCGTACGGACAAGCCACAACACAGTAACGGCAACCGATGCAACGGTGCCAGTCCATCATTACAATGCCATCTTCCTCGCGTTTGAATGTCGCCTGGGTCGGGCAAACACGAACGCATGGAGGATTATCGCAATGGTTGCAGAGCACCGGAATCGGCAAATGCTCAAGATGTTCCCGCTGGAATGGATGCCGTTGATTATGGAAAGCATGACCAAAATGCTCTTTCCAAATCCACTTGATCTCTTCACCACCGAATTGATCGGCAGGGATATCGGGAACATTGTGCGTGTGGTTGCATGCATCCATACAATGGGTACAGGAATTTCCATGTGCGGCATTGTATTCTTCACATTTCCGCAAGTCGACAACCATCGCCCAGCGTCCGGCGGTCAGTGGATGTTCCTGTGGCAATCCTGCAGGCGCTTGTTCAGCGGCGGTAATACCGGCATCCGGAATCGCTACGTTTTCATCCGTGGCAAGCAATCTTGCCGCCGGGCTGGCCGCTGCTCCCGCTGCTGCCAAACCGGCTATTTTCATGAATTTTCGTCTATCTATCGCCATTAGTGATCCTCCCCCGGTGTCATAAGCGCAGGTTCCAGGTGGCATTCCCAACAATAGGGATCGACATCCAGGTAGTCATGACAACGGTCACAGAACTCTTCCTTGTTCGAATGGCAATCCATGCAGGTATAGGAAAGGCTCATGTTGAAACGGCGATGATCCTCTGTTTCATGAACCCGTACGCCTTCACGGACGACCAAATCACGCCACTCGTTGAGGACATCCATGTGATTCGCGCGCATCCAGTCACCGTCAGCGATACAATCACCCTGCCCCTCCCGGACGACCGGATCGGGGACATATGTCGCCTTTCCATTGATCACGTTGTACCATGCAGGGAAAGTGATCAGGATGAGGAAGATTACTAGGCCGAGAATAATTAATGGTTTATCACGCATTTTCTACCGCCTCCTCTTCTGCTTGCAGCAGGGGGGTGCCGCGAAGGTCGGTGGTTCGTTTTTCTTCGCCTTCAACGATAAGAGCGTTACCAACCATTTCGTGAATACCGCCAACTTCTGTTCCCGGTACCCAGAAATCCATCAAGGCTGGTAAGGTTGCCTTATCAATCGCGCAGATGCACAACAGGATGTTTGTGCCCCATTTATCCGCCACATACTTCACAGCATTGGCGCGGGGAAGTCCGCCGCGCAGCCGCATTTCCATGTTTTCATCCGTACCCAATCCGGCGCCGCTACCGCAGCAGAAGGTCTGTTCGCGAATTGTGTTTTCCGGCATGTCATGGAAATTATTGCAGCAGGCTTCGATCACATAACGAGGTTCTTCTATCAATCCCATCGCACGCGCGGGATTACAGGAGTCATGGAAAGTCGGTGACCAGTGATCATTACGGCTCGGATCAAGCTTGATTTTCTTGTTCTTGATCAAGTCCGCAGTGAACTCCATGATGTGAACCATCTTGGTCGAAGCGGCATTGTCGAATACGGTGCCTGTGATCGGCGATTTCGGCACTTCTAGGAAGTCCGCCGGACCGTTCATTGTATCCATGTACTGGTGCAGCACGCGCCACATGTGACCGCACTCGCCGCCGAGAACCCACTTGACGCCAAGACGTTTGGCTTCCATGTAGATCTTCGCGTTGAGGCGTTTGATCATATCGTGGCTGTGGAACAATCCGAAGTTTCCGCCTTCCGATGCGAAGGTACTCCATGTGTAATCGAGACCGATCTCATGGAACAGGGACAGGTATCCAAGCAGCGTGTAGTAATGCGGAGAGGCGAAATAATCTGCCGATGGCGCGACGAATAGAACTTCAGCGCCTTTCCGGTTGATCGACAGATCGATTTTCTGCCCTGTGAGCTCTTCCAGTTCTTCCGCTGCGAATTCAAGGCTGTCGGCAACACCGTGCGGTTGGATACCGAGGTGATTACCGGTACGGAAACAGTTGGACGCCGGAGTAACAATCCAGTCAATCCCCAAACCAACTTCCGCCAGTAGCTCGCGGCCGATCATGGTGATTTCTGCAGTGTCGATACCGTAGGGACAGTAGACGCTACAACGGCGGCATTCGGTACACTGGTAGAAATAGTAGAACCATTCCTTGAGTACATCTTCGTCAAGTTCACGGGCGCCTGCCATCTTGCCCATCAACTTGCCGCCGATGGTGTGCTCTTTACGGTAGACGGAACGTAGCAGTTCCGCACGTAACACCGGCATGTTCTTCGGGTCACCAGATCCTAAATAATAATGGCATTTGTCCGCACAGGCTCCGCAACGTACGCAAATATCCATGAACAGTTTGAAAGAACGGAATTTATCCAACCGGTCTTTCATTTTCTTCTGGATACGTTCTTTCCAGTCTACAGGAAGTTGCCAGTCATCTGCACCCGGATTGATTTTCCGCGGGAAGGGTAATTCCAGGTGTTCCCATCGTGCCGGGTCGTACCCGTAGCACCAGGTTCCCTTCCGGAATTCAACCTTGGCATCCATCCAGTCCTTTTTCGGAGGAGTGTAATCAATGCCGAGAAGGTCTTCCTGTTTCAACTTGGCTTCCGACATGTTGGTTACTCCTCCTTATCCAATGGGAGTCCCGCAGCTTTCATAACAGGACGGAACTCATCTTCGTATTCTTCATACGTATGAAGATGAACTTCATGAGGCCACGGGTTTATGTGACGTCTTGCACGACTGTCATTCCGCAGGTTACGTGTCGGGGAAAGGAATACACCGCCCATATGCATCAACTTGCTCAACGGGAAGTAAAAAATAAGTGTGCTTACAAGTGTGAGATGCATATAGAAGATTGCGCCAATACCTTCCGGCGCCACCGGATGAAAACTGAGCAATCCCATTCCCAACTGCTTGACGCCGATGATATCCGTCTTGGTAAAGTATCGCATGAAAATACCGGTGACGGCAATCCCCATGATCAGGAACAACGGGAAATAATCGGAAGCCATCGATAAATGACGAAGCTTCGGATCAATGACACGGCGCAAGAACAGATATCCCAGTGCAGCGAGGATTGCAATGTCAGTCAGATAGACAATCGGCAGGCCGATTTCAAAGAATCCATCCAAACGTTGCAGCGCTGTTACGAAATACGGGATTGGTTCCGCGAAATACTTGAAGTGCCGGAGGAAAATAACCAGGAATGAGTAATGGAATACTATTCCCGCCAACCATAACCAGAGGTTGGGTCCATACACAAGTTTCGGTCCGTCCTTGAGTGTTGCTTTTGTGTTTCTGAAAAGAGAACGGAACAGGAGGATCTCCAACAGCATTCTCCCGATGACTCCAAAGGTGTTGTGTGGACTTTCCAGATTGTTGTTCTTGATCCAGGGCAATGATTTCTGCTGTCCCGCAGTAGTCGGAATATTAAACGGCACCGGGGATTTTGCCCAACTCATTACCCGGTAGATAATCCCGAGCAGGAAAACGGCTATGGCGATGTAGGGGACTACAATTCCGAAAACGGCATGTAATCCAGCGTACTCAACGCCAACATACGCCAAGGCCGCCAGAATTGCGACCCAGAAGAGGGAGTACCAGGCGGTCATCCCGCATGCCCTCCTTTCCGCTTTGTGATTGTGGTTCGACCTATGACTGAACTCCTGAAAACGGCCCCATATCGTTCATACGCTCAATCAGCTTTTTCGACATTCGCTTCAATTCGTTTGTCTGAATTTCCAACAGCTTTTCCTTGTACTTCATGAAAATGTCAAAAGCATAGAGCGCAAGTTTATCGATTTTTGTTTCAAACGCCAACAATTCCTCAAAACGGCAATCAGTGCCGATTGATTCCGCCAGGGTCTCCCGCACCGCTTTTTTGAGGTAAAAAACGATCCCTACCGCCTCAGATGGTGAAAACTCCTGAACAGATCTTAACTGGATAATCTCATCCAGGTGATGGTGAATGACATCTGTTTCCATCCCACCAACAAGCGCTTCGATCAATCCTGCAGCATTTTTCCCAAGCCTGGTGCCAACCGGATTGCTGAACTGGTTTTTCTGTTTGCCGAAAAACGCACTTGCCTGCTCCGAATACGTTGACAGGATTGTATCCATCCAGCGTGCAAGTATTTCCTGCCTGTGTTTTTCTATCAAGGCTTCAATCGCCATCACATGACTCGCATTCATGTAGGATATATCGTGAATAGCTTCACGATAAAAAGCATAAACAACCAGTTATTTGAAGTTTACACCAGCCTCTTCAGCCTTTTTTCTGTACTCCAGGTGTTTGGCTTCATCACCCAGTTTTTCATAAGCCTGGGTTAATGCTGCCAGTGCTACCGGGTGTTTGGGTTCGATCTCGAGAACCTTCTGCATTTCCACGACAACCTGGTCGTACTTTTCCGTCAGGAGTAACACCATCCCCAGATTGGAACGGGCATGCAGGAAATCCGGAACGATTTCAAGCGCTTTCCTGTTCAGCTCTTCCGCTTTATCGTATTCACCCATGCGATAGCACACACCGCCAAGGTTTACCAGCGCTTGTGCGTTACCCGGTTCATGCTCCAGGGAATGTTCAAACGCATCTCTTGCGTTCTCCCATTCCTCCATATTGGTCAATGCGACACCAAGATTGTACCAGACTGCATAATCATCATATCCGGCTTCAATCAACTGCCGGTATCTGTCTACAGCGCCTTCACGTTCCAGCCGGGATTGTGCGCGTTGCGCTTCTTCGGCTGATGGCATTTTAATCGCCACTTCCTACCCCTGAAACTATATGTTATCTTTGTCGTTGCTGCCGGAATTTCCTGGCGGCATTGAGCATTCCATCCGCCCATTCCGGCAAACCAGCCGCGTGAATGTGAGTATATAACGCCATCACATTCTTGTATACGAAACCATCCCGATATGTATCTGCTGCCAAACAGCCCGGTTTGCCAACACCTTTCCCCCTGGAAAGTTTTATTGATGTCGGAATAGTGATTGTATTTATAGATTTTATCTTTGAATGATGGAACTCATGCCCACGGATCTCGATGCCATGGGGATAAAACAGTGTCTCGTTGTCGATTTCTCCTATCGTATACCCATGCCCGGCCGGTTTTTCCGCCCATTCAATCTCGATAGGCAGAACTCCGGTCATGGGAAACGTTTCTCCCTGGAATTCAATCGAGCGACACATATACATCAGCCCGCCGCATTCCGCATAAACCGGCAGACCATTTTCAACTGCAGAACGTATAGAACCATGCAACGAGGTATTCAATGACAATTCTCGTGCATGGGTTTCCGGGAACCCCCCGCCAATATACAGAGCATCTATGTCATTCGGAAGCTCAGTGGTGGACAATGCGCTGATTTCCACCAGCTCTGCACCCCTATGCTCCAGTGATTCCAGGTTTTCCGGGTAATAAAAAGGAAATGCGGAATCACGAATTACAGCGATCTTGATTGGAGTGTTTTTTCCGGTTACGAGGTTTTCTTCAACTTCACCTGATGAATGCGAAACCGGCTGGTGGATGCAGTATTCGCTGATTATCGTTCCCAGCCGTTCCAAATCCACATTTTCTTCGATTATTTGCCGGGCCGATTCAATCGCCTGCTTCGCCCGGGGATGTTCCTCGGCAGTAACCAGGCCGAGATGCCTCCCTGGAATAAGCTGGTGATCCTTTATTTTTGGAATCGCTCCAAGTACCGGCACACCTGCAAATTCTTCGATGGATTCTGTAACCACACGCTTGTGACGTTTGCCACCCACTCGATTAAGAACAACACCAGCGAGTTGCACATCCGGATCGAGAGTTTTTACTCCAAGTACAATCGCCGCGCTGGTACGTGTCATTTTAGTAACATCGAGAACCAGTACAACCGGACAATGCACAAGTTTCGCCAATTCGGCGGTGCTGTGACTGCCTCGTGAATCCATCCCGTCAAAGAGCCCACGATTTCCCTCGATCAGGGAAATGTCCGCATTGTTGCTATATCGATTCCACGTATCGCGGATTTTATCGCCGGTCATCAAAAAGGTATCGAGATTCCTGCATGGTGAACCCGACGCCAGCGTCAACCAGGCGGCATCAATGTAGTCCGGTCCTTTTTTAAATGCCGCGACCGTACGGCCCAAATGTGTCCAGGCGGCAGCCAGCCCGAGGCTGACAAGCGTTTTACCGCTGTCTCCCCCCAAGCCGGCTACCGCCACGCAAGGACACATACAATCACTCCGGATTTTAGACGCAACCGGTCGGCTTCGGCAAACCAGCAACCTTACAGGCGCCTTTCGCCGGTCCGGACGGATACAGTTCGTAGATCCGCTTGAGAGGAGTACCAGTCTCCTTACAAAGCTTACGAACCATCGGGGCAATCCCGAATTGCTGATAATAGTTGCGCAGGTAGTTGACGATCTTCCAGTGTTCTTCCGTCATCTCCTCAACGCCTTCCGTCTTGGCAAGAGCATGTGCGAGTTCTTCAGACCATACTTCTGGATCTTGAATAAAACCATCCTCATCGATGTCGACTTCGATCTCGCCGGCTTTGAATATAGCCATAGTAAATCCCCTTTTTCTTGCGTTGTTACACGCGTATTGAATAAGAGTTAATGCATCTCAATGTATCCGCAGGGGCAAACCTCTGCGCATTTTTTACATCCCTGGCAAAGATCAAGCTTGAATGAGTACTTCTCCCCGGGTTTATTGGGTTTCTGTACAACCTGATCCTGGCAATAGGTCCAGCACTGACCGCACTCGATGCACATACCGCAGCTCATGCAGCGGGCAGCTTCGGTAACGGCCTCTTCCTGGGACATTGTCGAGGTGATTTCCGCATTGACATCATTTTTGAAACGGTCATCGACCGGAATCTGATGGATCTCCGCACGGTTTTTCAACTCGAAATATTCAGGTAGAACCTTGTCCACATTGATGACTGGCGGTTTCTCATCCATTTTGATCGGGAGACCACGGAAACGTGCATGGATGGTATCCGCCGCGCGGCGTCCCTGGTACAGGGCGATGGTCACCAGGCCGAGATCAAGTACGTCACCACCGGCAACGATTTTTTCATGATCCGGAACCTGCATGAAATCATCCGCCTTCACCCAGTCACGCGGACCGGCTTTCACATCTTCCATACCTTCAAATTCCGGTTCCTGGCTAATCGCCGGGACGAGGAAAGTGATATCCAGGTCGAAGAATTCATCAATCGGGACAGGACGACGGCGTCCGGATGCATCCGGTTCACCAAGTTCCATCTTCTGGCACTTGATCCCGGTTGCACGGTTGCCATCGGTGTAGATTTCCACCGGTGTTGCGAGGAAATGCATGGGAATGCCTTCTTCTTCGGCTCCCACGATTTCTTCTTCAATGGCGGGCATCTCGTTACGGGTACGACGATACAGAAGTGTGACTTCCCTGGCACCCAACCGTTTTGCGACACGAGCCGCATCAATGGCGGTATCACCACCACCGACGACGACAACCTTGTCACCAACATCCGGCGGGTTTCCGGAATTCACCAGGTTGAGGAAACTTGTGCCTGTGTAGACATTGTCCGCATCCTCACCTTCGACTCCCAGTCGACGTCCCTTGTGCGCACCGATACCAACAAAAATGGCGTCATATTCCCTGGAGACATCTTCATAAGGAACATCTTTACCGACGGTAACACCGGTTTTCAGTTCTACACCGAGCTGAAGGATGTTGTCAATTTCCGCATCAAGAACATCCTGGGGAAGGCGATAATCCGGAATACCGTAACGAAGCATACCGCCCGCTTTGGCGAACGCTTCAAAAATGGTGACTTTGTATCCCTTGCGGGCCAGGTGATATGCACAGCCCAATCCTGCCGGACCGGAACCGATCACCGCCACCTTTTCGCTGCGTTCTTCATAATCCTCAGCATGGGTGAGCTTGAGGTTTTTGTCAAGTCCCCAATCTCCGATATACCGTTCCAACTGGTTGATGGATACGGAACCTTCCTTGTCCTTGCGATTGCAATGGCCTTCGCAGGGATGCGGACAGACACGGCCGCAGACTGCTGGAAGCGGGTTTGTGAGGGTCAGTTTCTTCCACGCCTCTTCAAACGCCTCATCCAGAGTGAGTCCGTGCTTTTCATGGAGGCTGATCGTGTTGATCACTCCACGAATGTCAGTCCCTTGCGGACAGCCGGCCATACACGGCGCGAGCTTTTCCACATGTTGCGGCCGAAGATCGGAAGTTTCACGACTCGAAGCTCCACCTCTCCGTACGTTACCAAGGGACTTCTTTTTCTTTGCAGATTTTTTAATCGGCATTTCTAGTACCTTCGTTCGGTCACCGCTGTGAGTGACAGTCCAACTCACTCATCAGCCGTTCCCCCCGACGGCCGGCGCATGGGCCGTTACATAATCCCGTGAAATTCATTACTGTCTGTAACGGCCCAATGCTCCAACTGTATCCGGATTGCTCCGGAAAATCGGTTAATCGTTCGAAGCACCTTCTTTGTGAGGAAGCTCAAGGTAGCTGCCGCCGAAGTAGGTGTAGACGCATTTCCCGCTGTTTACGAGAATTTTAATTGCTTCTTTACAATCCTTCTTCTCGACACCCTGGTCATCATACTTCTTCACCATGGTCTTGGTGAGATCGCCAGGCTTCAGCTTCTTCTGCATTTCCGTTGCTTCTACGACGAGTTTGTACATCTCGTCTGCGATTTCTTGAACGGTCATGATGTACCTCTTATTCTTCCCATGGCTCATGGGTGATGTGTGCAGACCGCTTGAAGCTCAATCCGGCATGTTTGAAGTCATCCACGTGTTCCTTCTTGAACTCGAAGCCGGTGAGACGGAAGAAGCGCGGCCAGCCCACTCTGTCAATCCATTCGCCGATACGTTCGTACGGACGTGCATTATCTGCCCAGACCTCGACAATCGTACGGATCGCTTCGGTAACTTCCGGCCAGCGCGGCGGATTATTTGGAATGAACGGAATGGCGAGCTTGGAGAATTTTGGTTCGCTACGAGCGTTGGACACTTTACCGCCGACCCAGATGGAAATACCATCGGAATCGGGATCATTCAACGGCATCGCCGGGCAAACTGTGTAGCAGTTCGCACAGAACATGCAGTTTTCTTGAATAACTTCGACCGAAGGAACGCCGTTTACTGTCGCCGGACGAATTGCTGCAGTCGGGCAGGAAGCGGACAGGTTCGGAATTTCGCAAATCTTGTTCAGATTGGCATGATCAATGCGCGGGGGTTTCGTGTGGACACCGAGAATAGCGATGTCGGAGCAGTGTACAGCACCGCACATGTTCAAGCAGCAGGCGAGGGCGATACGGCATTTGCCCGGAAGCTTCTTTTCACCATTGAAATACTCAAACAGGTCGTCCATGACACACTTCACCACACCGGAAGCATCCGTGGCGGCGGAGTGACAGTGGACCCAGCCCTGTGTGTGAACGATCGAGGTAATCGCCGGTCCAATACCACCAGCAGGATGACCGATTGCCAGAAGCTCTTCCTTCAGCTTGGCAACATTACCCTTATTCGGTGTCATGAACTCTGCATTGTGACGGCTTGTGAAACGCATGTGTCCATCACAATATTTTTCAGCGATATCAGCAAATTGACGAATTTTTGTGGTCGACATAAGACGCGGGGAAGCAACGCGAACCGTGTACAGTTCGTCGCCGGATTCAGCAACGTGTACCATCACGCCCGGTTCCACGATCTCATGGTATTTCCACTGGCCGTAATTCTTCTTAATTACGGGGTGGAGGAATTGCTCATAATTCGGAGGACCAATGTCCGTGAGCCGTTCTTGCATGGCATCAGCCATCTTTCTATCTCCTTACAAATTGAATTTTAACTGATGTACTCCACTAGATGTTCATCCAGTTTTCAGTCTCTACTCTTCTTCTTCCTCATCCGTCTCGAAGAAGATGTAGGGGTTGTCGCGCGGGTAAGCGACCATCTCCGGAATCGGCTCGACGCCGACTGCTTCGAGGAAGTTGCCCATTCCGACACGCTGAATGAATTCACCTACACGTTCACGGTTCTTGCCTTCTTCACACCAGACATCCTGCATCTCTTCAATGAGATCAAACCAGTCTTCCCGCTCTTCTTCATCATCGATGTTCAGGAACGGAATCAATACACTGGAAAGGAGTGCGCCTTCCACGATTGGGGCCTTGGCGCCGATCAGGATGGTTGCGCCTTTGTCATCGCCGGGGCGAAGGGCTTTTGGCATTGCATTGATGCAGTGCATGCAACGACGGCAGTCGGCATTGTCGATCTCGAGGGTTTTGCTCTCATGATCGAACTTCATGCACTTGGCCGGGCAGTTCAACACGACATCGTTAAAGATGTCCATGCCTGCATCAGCATAGTTCTTGACTTCTGCGGCGTCGACTTTGATCGCGTCACGCCAGGTTCCGATCACAGAAATGTCAGCACGAGCGATTGCGGCGACACAATCATTCGGGCAACCGGAGAACTTGAACTTCCACTTGTACGGGAATGCCGGACGGTGAAGTTCATCCTGGTATTTCATCGTTACATCATAGCACGCTTTGAGAGTGTCATAGCATGCCCATTCGCAACGCGCCGGACCGCAGCATGCGCTCGGGGTACGAACGTCGGATCCGGAACCACCAAGGTCGAATCCTGCCTGGGTCAATTCGGAGAATGTCGGTTCCAGTTCATCGGTTGTCGTACCGAGGAAAATGATGTCACCGGTTGAACCGTGCATATTGGTCAAACCGCTACCGTGACGATCCCAGATGTCGCACAAGGTGCGAAGCGCCTCTGATGTGTAGAACCAACCTGTGGGCATATTCACACGTATTGTGTGGAAATGCGAAATGTTCGGAAACTCTTCCGGAACGTCGATATAACGACCGATTACACCGCCGCCATATCCCATAACACCTACGATACCACCATGCTTCCAGTGACCGATACGTTCGTTGTAAGAACGTTCCAGCACGCCAAGAAGATCATTGCACATCTCTTTTTCTTTTGCTGCCAGCTTGATCTCCGTGACGAAACTCGGCCATGGTCCCTTTTCCAGTTCGTCAAGCTTGGGGGTCTTGTACTCTTTCGGCATGATTCCTCCTAAGCCTTTCCGTTACGCGATGCTTCCTAAAGCTTCCACCCCAAGAAGCCTGGGATAAAAAAGCACCACGTGTTCATTTAGGTATAACTTTGTGTTTCTTTTCACACACTGATACAACTTTATCTGAAATCAACACATATGGGTTAAAACGATAGCATTTTCAAGGATTTACATCCGGATAGTCGATGCCAACCATCTATGTTTCTCTACATATTGTAAGGGAATCATAGGAAGCAAGGATCAGGCCAGCCATTGTTGTTTATTGTAAATTAAAATGTTATACAATTTTTTCCATGTTGTTCGATCTTTTGACATCCATGGACGTTACCTGGATGTAACACCTGTTTGTGAAATAATGCATTTACTCCCGCGAAAACAGGGGATTATACGATTGTGTAGCACAGGTAACAGTGTTACTATTTCGTAACATAAGCTGCTGAATCAAATCCGTATTTCCCTGAAAATTCAATATGTTAGATGTTCCAAACTTTTTCGTTTTCCAATCTTTTCTCAAACCTGCTCCAATGACTCCGGGAGGCCTCTCACCTTTGCACCAAAAAACGCAATCTCATGCGATCAATTACTCATACGATCTGTATCATCATGAAGTTCCAGGTGGGTGTATCAGGAAATCCTCTGTTATTAGAGTGTACGGTAAGAGCAATAAGGTTATCGTGGGTGACCAAGTTTACCAACATGAGTGGCCTTGTTTGCTGCCTGGATGGGTGGCTGTGTTTGATCGCAAACGTGGATACTCTAATGCATTACAAACCACAATTGGTTACCCCCACGTGTTGGGGGATTGGACTGGGAATTGAATTCATGTGCAGTTGTTGTTCAAGTGAATCCGTTCTCAGGTTTCAGAAGCACTCTGATGATTACTCCTCCTTTAAAAGAAGAAAGACCGCGTTTGCGAGCAAACACGGCCACCCTTGCAGGATCAGGATCCTGCAGAACACCTATAGAGATAACCAGCTACCGTATCGCATCCCAGTAATTCCGGAACACCACCGTCGACAGGAAATATCCCAACGGCACGTTGATGATCACGCCCATGGTGAAAGCATACAATGGTTTCATGCCGAAGGTCGCCAGTTCCTTGAAGCGTGTGGATAGCCCGATACACAGGAAACAGAAGACAAATGCCCAGCTTCTCAGTTTTTTCACAGGGCTGATCAGGCGTGACTTCAGCACACTATCGAACCAGTCGCTCTTGTAGCGCAGTTGCATCAACGCCCACCGTTGATCGGATTCAGTTAACGATCCGCCTTCGGGAACATCGGTCACCGCCGCCTGCAACACCTGCAGGTCTGCCTGGCTCATCAGGCCGTTAAACCGCAATTGTTGCGCTTCCTGGTCAATGATGAGACGGTCTTCATACCCTGCCGGAATGGTGTATGTGCTGTCATTGAAGGTGGCATGGTATGGTCGTGAACCGTTTTTCATGCTGAACACACCTTCAAACCCGGCGACACCCACATGGTCCGCCGGTGGCGAAGCAGCGACAAAACTCATGATGATCGACGCCACGAAAAAGCCGAACACGAACTTCGGGAACCGTTGCCAGACAACTCCCGCACCCACTTTTCCAGCGACACCATTCTCTTTCCGTTCCCAGAAAGCAACGGAAATAATCGACAACGCCAGGGCCCAGATCCCGATCCAGATATCACGTCCGATCACCTTCATCAGGGTGAAGGTCTGCACCGGCGCATCACCGTGTGTGTTCGCCAGCTCCGCAACAACCGCAAATCCAGCAGCGTCGGCGAATTCGCTGGTGCCGACCCAAGCCCCCGCCACACCGGGGCTGATCGTATCGGGAATCAGCGCCTTGGTGACAAAGGACAGCGCGAAGATCATGACAATCGCCCAGATCGAGACAATACCGATAGAGATCGCGATCTCATCCTTTTTCGCCTTGATCGCCCCGCCGACAGCAATCGCTGCGGACACTCCGCACACCGACCCCCCGGCGCCAAGCACAGCTCCCAACTGCGGTCGCATTTTAAAGATCTTCGTGGCAGCGAGAAAAATTGTGGTGAAGGTTGTCACCGATACTATGGTTGCCTGCAAGAATGCCACCGGCCCGGCGGTGAAGATCAGGGTTAACGGCAACGTAGCGCCCAGGAGCACAATCCCGGTTTTGATGTAGTACTCGGTACGCAGGGAGGTATCCAGCCATTTCGGCATGGGGAAGATGTTGCTGATCACCAGCCCGATCGCGAGCGCCATCAATGGCGCACCGAGGTCATACCGCTGCATCACTTCCCATCCGGCGAGGTAAAAAATTGCCAGGGATGCGATAAAGATGATGATAAACCCCGGAATATACTGCTTGAGATTGTATCCCATGATCCAGCAGGAGAGTGTGAAAATCCCCAGAAATCCTGCGAAGAGGATGAGATAATCTGTAACATGCGCGTTAAAATTCGCAGCCAGTTGACCGAATGTGGACCATTCGCCGGGGGTTACCGCCCAGCCCTTGATCGTGCTGCCGCTGAGGAAGGTCACGAGCCCGAGGATCACAATCCCCAATCCCAGCCAAACCGCCCACCAGTCCTCTTTTTTGTACAGGTCCTTCCATCCCGAATTGTCGGCCATCTCTTCCCCCTGTGTGTATCGAGATACCCATTGTTTATCACAGCAAAAAGTACCGGATCAAATGGTGTAACGCAAGCAATTGCAACGGTGAACCCTAAATGTCTGCATGGGGATATGTAACAGGGGAGCATCCATTTTATGAAATGGTGGGTGTGGCCCGATTGCTGCATGTCCACCGAAGCTGCTGTTTAGCGCAGGTGGATGCAGTCGGGTATCGTTCCGCCAGAAAATTGATCGATCATCATTTCACAAAACCTGCGCTTGTCAGCAAAAACGACCGCCCATTAATCCTGAGAAGACCACGCTGACAAATATGGTAACCGATCTTGGACTGCAAGTCGGGGTGTCCGTCTACTAGGTGATACTTAGTCAATAGAACGGACGATACGGAAACCTGCATGACTTATACCTTTGTATCTACAAAAAGAATAACACATTGTAAAACCAGATAGATAGCTGCCAGATCGAGTTACATGATAAAACCCAGAATTTGGTCCCTGAGGATTTGAAGTTATTGCGTCTGAACCAATCTTATAATCTGCATAAAAATCCGAACACCATTCATCTTCATTTCCATGCATATCATATAAATTCCATGGATTTGCTGGTTTTGTCCCAACTGGTTGGATTTTACCGCCACTGTTTTCTTTATACCAACCAACTTTATCTAGGTCAGATTTATTATCACCACTCCAGTATGCAGTAGTCGTCCCAGCACGGCATGCATATTCCCATTCAGCTTCTGTTGGAAGACGATAAATACTTCTACCAAATTCTCTATTTAATTCTTCTAGGAACTTTTGAGTATCATCCCAGCTTACTGAAATTGGATATTGATCATCAGGAATAAAACTCTTCCCTAACATTTTTTTAACCATATGATTTGTAACTTGTGTTGTCATCATTTCAAACGCATCGAGATACACTTCATGTTGAGGACACTTATCGCGAAGCATTTCATTCTTTCCTGCAAAACCCATTAAAAACGAACCTGCGGGGATGTATGCGAACTTCATACCGGTGAGGGGACCATCAGTAATAAAACCGGGAGTTGTTCGTCGCTTCCGCTCTTCCTCTTCTTTCCGTTTCTTCTCAGCAACGATCCTTTCTTGCTCAGCTCTTTTTCTCTCTTCCTCTTTACGCTTTTTAGCAGCCGAACGTTTCTGTTCAGCCTTCTTTCGATTTGCTTCGAAAACTTCAACTATTTTCGTAGCAGATAACAGAGCTTGATTAGTTTTAGGTTTTCTTTTACGCTCTTCATTTGCTCTTTTTCTCTCTTCCTCTATTCTTTTTTGTTTCGCTAACTCTAATAGTCTCTTTTCTTCGGCCTCCTTTTTAATCTCTTCATCAGCCACTCGTTTCTTTTCGCATTTCGGGCACAAATCCGCCTTGCTCCGGTGGGATACGCATATTTCCTCTTTACCGCATTCCGGGCAGGTAAACCGTTCCATATCCTCCGCTTTTCCGCATTCCGGGCAGGTTGGATACGGCGGTTTTTCAAGCAGGGTGATGAATTCTTTGGCACAGGAACATCTTGCGGACGGTTGCTTGGCAAGAACCATTTCCAACGCTTCCTGCACTGTGGATGGCAACCCCTGGATGGCATGGATAGTGGCAGTTCGGTGTTGTTCGGCGAAATTCGGACCACGGAAAGGCAGGTTGCCTTTCAACATCTCGTAGGCGATGATCCCCAACGCATACAAATCCCCCGCTTCGGATGGATCGGCGGCATCCCAAATCTCGGGAGCCATATAGGGATCTGTCCCGGAGATGGACGGCATCTTCGCCCCGGAAAGTATCATCGATTCCCGTGCCGTATTCGACAATCCGAAATCAGTGATCTTCAATTTTTTCTCGGATGGATGCCAGAGAAGGTTGGACGGCTTCAGGTCCCGGTGAATAATGCCCTTCGAATGCAGGTAATCTAACCCTTCCGCCATATCGTAAAGCAACGGGATCGCATCGTCCAACGGGAACCGTTCATCTTCCCTGACGGCACGCAGGCTGTTCAGGTCGCCGCCATCCACCAGTTCCATCACAAGGAAATACACGCCCATATAGACATCAAAGTCGTAGATATGAACCACATTCGGGTGAGTGACAGCAGCACCGAGGCGAGCTTCCCGTTCCAGACGTTTTAACGTCACCTTGTCCGCTGTCGCGGTGGTAAAGATCGCCTTGATCGCCACCGGACGTTTGAACTTGCGGTCTTCCCCCTTGTACACCGCACCCCAGGCGCCCTTGTTGATAAAATTGCCCACCAGGTACCGTTTGCCGGCATCGTCTGCAAGGTCATCACCGATCTCCATCCCCGGCACCAATGGCAATTCGGTGGATGTTACCCCAAAGGGATCATACGACTTGCTTCCCCCGGACCGGTTTTCTGCGTCGGGGTTACGTTCATTTTCCCCGGGGGATGGCACACCTCGGCTGCTTTCTGCTTCTACCTTTTTCCCGGGGGATGGCACACCTCGGTTGCTTTCTGCCTCTACCTTTTTCCCGGGGGATGGCACCCCCGGGCTACATTCCTCGCTGCTGCGGGATTCGTACTTCTTTCTGAGTCTATCGTACGTGGATTCGCTGATTTTCCCCAGGGCAAGTTGTTCGTCTAACGATTCGAGGATTTCCTGTGTCGATCTGGATGCCATTCCTGCTCTCCCGCAACGTGGTGTGATAGTCGCATACTCTGCTGAAGTGAATAATATCCGGGCTTGAATAAAGGAGATCAAGATTTGAGAGGGAAAAAGTGATGAAGGATATGATACCCGATCCGTCGGCTGACGAATTTACCGCGGCACATTTTACAATACGAGTTTTTCTGAAAACCGTCATCCCACACGCAGATAACTGTTCGAGATTATTGAAAATCTTGAAGCGATGTCATTCCCGCGCAGGCGGGAATCCAGAGATAGTGTGACGAAGTCGCACTTATGATTCCGATAATTGTAAAAACAAAGAACTACTGAAACTGCTTTCTGGATTCCCGCCTGCGTGGCTGTCCGAGAATGTCAAAATTGCATGATTTGTCATTCCAGACTTGATCTGGAATCCAGAAAGTTATTGTTTACGTAAAAATTAAATTGTTATGGAACAACATATTAACCGTGACTTCGTCACGCTTCTTCTGGACTCCAGCTTTCGCTGGAGTGACACAGCTACTAACTTTCAGCATTCTCGGACAGCCTCCTGCGCGGGAATGACATCGCCTTAACTTCCGGTATCACAGACAACTTATTCCGATAAAGCGGCATTTTCGCTGGTACTCTATTCCTCTATCTTCACGACACCAGTTCCATCATTGAATAACACCTCCGCTGATTTGCGTCACGCACACACGGTTCCGGAATCCGTATGTTAGTGACGGTGTATTCACGGAAAGGTGGACAGATGAGACAATTCCTGCGGGTAGTGCTGCCAATAGTTATGCTAGTGATTGCGGTGGTTCTCACCGGGTGCAGCAGCATCGACGGTGACCCGGACTATGACAACATCCATGATCCCTACAACCCGGAGTCTACTCCGCAAATCCACGGGATCAATTTCAGCAAAGGCCAGGAAATCACCAACCTGGATGAAATATCTGTGTATTATGCCACATCAGCCGTCCTGGACATGCAGGTTTCGCTGGTGGAGGCAGAAGGTATGGAACCGTCCGGCGAATGGCACAGCATGGACAATCTCATCAACTACATCAACGTTCCTTTGAATGTACCCGAGGGCGAATATTTTATTGCCGCCCGTGGACGTAATGCCTTCGATGCGATCAGCGGCATCTATTACCAGGGCATTTTCGTAGACCGCACCGCCGCCATCGACACCTTTTACTGGGATACACCATCAGAGCATCAGTCCCCCAATGACACCCTTGCACCGGGCGACACCATCGACTTTTTCCTGCAGGTCCAACAGGACAATTTCGGGTATGAGGAGCAAGGAAGTGCTGCGGTCCATATCGCCGACTGGCCAGCGTTCCGTCTGGATCATGTTGAAAATGGAGTATACCGGCGTTCCCTGATCCTCGACCGTACCCTGAGGAGAACAGCCGATGAACCTGTCATACTTTGTTACGAGGATTACGCAGGCAACGTCGTACCAGATTATACTGCTGCAGAAACCTTAACCGCATGGTGGACTCCTGCGGGCGAGGTGCAGAATTTCCCGTTAGGCAACAGCGGTGAAGAGATCAGCATGGTGTACATTCCTGCCGGTACATTCATGATGGGCTCAGAAGAGGGGGAGCCGGGCGCCGATCCGGATGAATATCCAAGACACCAGGTCACTATCACCAGACCCTACTGGATATCACAGTATGAAGTAACACGCAACCAATGGCTGGCGATTGCCGATCATTATCATTTTTCACAAGACGAGGACGAAGACTACCCGGCAAACTGCCTGTCCTGGGAAAATGTGAATACTGATTTTCTGCCAAACCTGAACGCATCCGAAGGCAATGATCTCTGGCGTCTGCCCACGGAAGCGGAATGGGAGTACGCCTGCCGTGCAGGGAATGACACCACACGGTTCTGGTGGGGCAATGATGGAGGTTACACCCAGGTGGATCAATATGCATGGTACTTCGACAATGCCAATTATGACATCCATCCTGTCGGCAGCCTGGATCCGAATCCATGGAACCTGTATGATATGCATGGTAATGTGGCGGAATGGTGTTCGGACTTCTACCAGAACTATTATGAATCATCCGATCCCGTTGTCGATCCGACCGGTCCGGAAACCGGGGATTACCATTGCAGCCGTGGCGGACACAACCGTTCTTACATCAGCCACATGCGCTCCGCGAACCGTTATTTTGAGTATTATGGAGAAATTGAAACGCAAGGGATGCGGCTTGTGAGGATCATCGAAGAATAATCAGTATGTAGCCCGGACAACACCAATCTTTTACGTTTCGAAAGTATCAATCCGTAATCGACCGTACCAGACGCAATCCCACGTGCCTCATGCGAGTCGTGGGAACAATACAATTCCGTACCCTGGATCGGCATGCAAAAGGTGGATCAAAGTAGGCGCCTCCCCGAGTAACCCGGTATTGGCCTGCAGGTTCCAGCCATGCGCTACCATCCGTGGGCGCTCCTTCATAAGAATCATGGTACCAGTCTTCGCAGAATTCACTTACATTCCCGATCATATCAAAGAGTCCCCAGGCATTTGGTTGAAGAGTCCCGACCGGTTCAGGAGCGTAATTGGCATTTCGTTCATACCAGGCGACGCTATCCAGGCCGTATGCATTCCCACAAAAATACTGTGATGTTGTCCCGGCGCGGCATGCATATTCCCATTCGGCTTCTGTGGGGAGACGATACCCCTTGCCGGGATCATGGGCATTCAAGCGTGCGAGGAACTGCTGGACATCCTCCCAGGACACCTTTTCCACTGGAAGATGACCGTTGGGACCAAATTGCGACGGATTCTCACCCATCATGATGGTCCACATGGTCTGTGTCACCTCGGTGGTCATCATCTCGAACGGCTGGATAGTAACTGTATGCTGAGGTCGTTCATCCTCAATACCTGCCCAGTCAGTATCCGATGAACCCATATCGAAGGTTCCCGCCGGTATCTGGACAAACACCATTCCCTGTAATGGTCCCTCCCGGCGCTCAAGATCGGTGGATTGCGCAAAACCGGCGAGCGGTGAACAAACAAGTACAAAAGCGGTAAGTACACGCAACATGCTTCATTCCCCCGATTGGTATATAGACGTTGTTACATGTTTTCAATAGGATAGTATGGTCTTGATAATTTAGCAATAGAAATCGCAATAATTAATAATGTCATTCAGAACATTGAAAGGCTAAAACGACAATAATATATTTGGTGTACTGCTGAATTGTTATAAATTTCAACATTCATCTAAGGTTTAAAATGATGAAAAATCTATTGATAATAGCTCTATTCTTGTTTTCTTGTTTTTCACTATACGCTAATCAACCAGTTACTGTTGCTGTTGCTGTCCTTGATCTTGATATACTTGCAGGTGTACCAGTATCATATCAAGCAGCACTTACTGATATATTGAGGGAAAATCTGTTTCGTGTAAATTCATTTAGAGTGATAGAACGAAATAAAATGGATGAGATTTTAACTGAACAAGGGTTTCAGCTTTCTGGTTGTACATCAAATGAGTGTGCAATTGAAGTCGGCCAACTTTTAGGGGTTCAGCAAATGATTGCTGGTTCAGTGAGTCTAATCGGCGAAATGTACACTGTTTCTTTACGTATTATTGATGTTGAAACTGGTGAAGTTATCAATATGCAGAGCGCCAGATGCATGTGTACAATTGAGGAAATGGCGACGAACACTATATCTGAAGCTGTAAATCTATTGGTCGGAAACTCTACAATAATTGAAGCCCCAACATTTAACACTCAATCAGATTCAGTAAGATCAGTAAATATAAATCGCTATTTACCAGATGTGAAATTCGTAGTTATAACTGGGGGAACTTTCATGATGGGATCACAAGATGACGAGGAAGGTAGAGACAATGATGAGGGACCTATTCATCAAGTAACAATCAGTACTTTTGAGATGATGACTACGGAAATAACACAAGAGCAGTGGCAAGCAATCATTAATTACAATCCATCCAGCTACAGAAGAGGCGACAATCTTCCTGTTGAGCACGTTTCATGGTTACAGGTACAGAGATTTATTCAAGAGATTAATCAGTTAGATAGCAATTACCATTACAGACTTCCAACTGAAGCTGAATGGGAATATGCTTGTCGGGCGGGAACCAGAACTAGCTTTTATTGTGGCAATGATTTGAATGCATTAGAAGAAGTATGTTGGTTTAATAGGAATAGTAGGCGCCATTCTCACTCTGTAGCAGAAAAAGAACCAAACGCCTGGGGACTTTATGATATGCATGGAAATGTATGGGAATGGTGTCAGGATTCGTATAACGAAAACTACTATTCTCGTAGTCCAGAACAAGATCCGCTATCAGTAGTTAACGCAGCGTTACGTGTCGCTCGAGGTGGATCTTGGCATAGTACATGGTCAAATTGCCGTTCAGCATCAAGATTAGAATTAGAATCAGGTTATAATAGTGGGACTGTAATCTGTGGTTTTCGCCTTGTTAGACAGCTAATCGAAGGCTAATAGATATATTATTTTCGCGAGTTCACCCCAGCAAATGCAGCGTCGCCGCAGCCACCTCCGCCGGGTCGATTTGCTCGAGGTTACCGACGGGACCATCTTCCCCGCCACGGAATACAATCGCCGGTTTGTCGCCTTTCGGCCACCATCTCCAGGGTACTGTCGGTCCCATGGTGGAAACAGTCGGCACCCCGAGGGCACAGGCGATGTGGAGCGGTCCGGTATTGTTGCACACTACTACCGATGACGCCGAAAGAGCATCAAGCAACGCGGTCATCGGCGGAGCTTTGAACAGGGGAACCTTGATTTCCCCCGCCAGTTGAATTCCCATTTCCTCTTCGCCCGGTCCGCAGATCACTGCCACTTCGATTCCCTGTCCACGCAGTGTTTTTCCTACAGTAGCGAAATTCTCGATGGACCACCTTTGTTCCGCGTAATGAGCGCCCGGCATAATCACAACAGGACGTTTGAATCCCATCTCCTTCCAGATGTTTTTCCCACGTTTGATACGATCCTGCCCGCAGGGAAGCCGTGGGATCGCATCGTCGGATGGCGCCCCGATGTAATTGGTGAGGTGCAGATACAGTTCACGTGTAGGTACGGTGATCGGAGGGATGGGAACTGTGTGCGTCGCCCAAACCCCGCGCCCACCTCGTTCGAATCCCACACGAACCGGGATCTGCGCACGTTTCAGCATGCGGGCAATTTTCAACTCCAACCGTCCGGTAAGATCAACGACCATGTCGTATTCACGACCATGCTTGAGCAGTTCATCGAAGTAGTCCGGTGTCTTGATGATTCCCCAACCGCTCCCGGCGAAGAGATCTTTTGCGATGGCTGGCGCGACTAATACCCGTTCCGAATCCGCATAATGTTTCCGCAAGGCGCGCAGGGCAGGTTCCGCGAGAACAAGATCGCCGATCCGTTCCACCTGGATCACCAACAGCTTTTTCACGAGGACAGGTGGCGGCACACAGGATGGTGGATATTTCCGATGAGTGGCGTGCAGCCATTTGGCGCGTACACCATACAGGAATCGTCCCAACGCACGGCTGGAATCCGGGGCTTTGGTATCAGTCGGCGGCAATGGCATCCGGTCGCCGAATTCGGGCGCTTCACTCATCCAATCTCTCCAGCAAGCAAATCATCATAATAACGCATCACGTCCTCGGCATGCAGTTCCAGGGAAAATTTTTCTACCGCCCATTTGCGACCATTGGCACCCATTTTTTCCCGCAAGGTTCGATCATACAAGAGCATACTCACCGAATCGATCCATCCCCTTTTATCTTCCGGCGCACGAAGGAACCCGGTTTCACCATGCTTGACAGCTTCCCGAGTTCCGGCGATATTACTGGCGACCACGGGCAATCCGCAGGCATTCGCTTCGATCACCACACGGCCGAATCCTTCTTCACGGTTTTTGTCGGATGGCAGCACCAACATGTCGCAGGCGTTGAGAAGTCGTTCCGGTTTATCCACAAACGGCAACACGCGCGCCGTATCCTGCAATCCCTCTTTCCTGATCCGTTCTTCAACCTTCGCACGTCCTTCTTCGGGACCATGACCGGCCATGGCAAGGAAAGCGCCGCCGGATTTCTCGACAATCTTCGACCAGATGTCTAAGAAGAAGTCATGACGTTTGAAGGGAACAAACCCTGCGAGGAACGCAACCACAGGTTTGTCATCCGGTAAATTAAATTCCTTGCGAAGTTCCTGTTTTTCCTTTCTGGCAACCGGTGTGAAACTGTGGATATCGACGCCGTTGTATACTACCCGGATCTTCCGCGGGATCGGTTGTGGAAAACGTGTAAACCGTTCCGCAACTCCATGACTGATCGCAATGAAACCGTCTGTTTCCGCCGCCAGCAAACGGTCCGATAAACCATCATAATTCGCCACGCGCAAATGGGTGACCAGCTTCGGCGGTGGAGTACTTTGTATGAATTCCATGCAGCGTTGCACTTTATCGGACGAACATCCGCACCGTGTTTTGCAACGGTCTTTGTTATCAATACAGGATTCCATCTTCCTGCGCAGGGCGTTTCTCAGTATGACCAACTTGGTGCGTACCGGTTTCGCCAATGCAGCGAGGTGCGTATTCCGTGGTGCATCCGCATGGATGATCACGGGCTTGACTTCGTTGATGATGGATGACAACCGTCGGGACGCTTTGCACAACGCGGGGATCGAGCTGAGATTCAGGTGCGGCAGGGGGCAATCATAGACCGGCACACCCATCAGGAAAAGCTTCCGTGAAAACGATCCCGGTTCCGGCGCAACTACATACGGCATATATCGTGTACGGTCCAGGTTTTCGATCAGGTGCAGCAGGCTATGCTGGCCGCCTCGGGTGAGATCGCTGCGCAAACTGAGATAAAGTACGGGCAATCCTTCGGGTGTCATCGGGATGTCCTCCTGTTTTCATTGCTGCAAACCTGAATATACAATACTCGCTGGAGTTTTGGTTAGTGTTACAGAATATCTGAAAATTTTACTGAGGAGTGGCCTTGTTTGTTTCTTGACCACTAAACCATGGCGATACAGCGAATGATTTTAAGTTGTGTAGCCCGGAGGTTCCAGCCTCCGGGTCAAATGGAGCATGTAGCCCGGAGCGTGCAGCCCGGAGGTTCCACCCTCCGGGAAAACATATAGGAATTGAATTGTGTAGCCTGGACCGGTCTTTTGCGTCCGGACAACACAACTATACGGCTCCATTATACCCGGAGGATGGAACCTCCGGGCTACACGACTACATGACTCCGAGATACGCCACTCAAAGTACATAAAACAATCCGCCAAAAATTGTTCACACTTGCTATGCATGTGGTAAATTTTGTAATTTGTCGATTCACTGTTACTAACCTGTTAATTATTTATCATGAAGCTAAAACATCGTTTCAGTATCGGGCTTATCCTTGTAGCAATTGTCAACATGCTGTTGATAGCTGTGGCGTTTTCCAAGTTGAGTAGCGTTTATCTGCTCAGCGATATCCGCCACCGTATGCATAATATTGTCAGCCTGACTTCTACTTTGATAGATCCTGACTTGCATGAGGTTCTCACCGATCCCTCGCAGGAGAACTCTGTCGAATATCGCGAGATACAACGTGTTCTTCAAAACGTACGCCAGATCGATCCGGACATTCGTGAGGTGTATACCATGCGAGTGGATGCTGATGGAACAATCCGTTTTGTCGTGGATGCTGAGACCCAACCAGATCGAGTGGCTCATCTTAACGAGGAATATTTCGACGCCAGCGAAACTCTCCGACGCATTGCTTCAAGCCTTGATACCGTGCTGGTCGAGCAAGATTTCTATAAGGACCATTGGGGGACCTGGTTGACAGGGTATGCGCCAATTAGAGATCGACAGGGAAACCGGATTGGAATTGTAGGGGTGGACCTAACCGCGAACTATATCCGTTCGAGAATGCATAGCTTCCTGTTTATCGGTTCAATTATATTTCTCGCATTTATTCCCATTACTGGTTTAATGGGTTGGATGGCCGGAGTGCGTTTAACCCGACCTTTGCAAGGACTAACGCATTTCGCATCCAGGCTTTCCAAAGGTGAGTTGGATGTGCGCATGCAATCTACGGGTAATAGTGAGCTTGGAATATTAACAGACGCTTTCAATCAAATGACAGAGAACCTTTCGAATACGCTGCAATCGTTGCAAACCGAAAACCGTATGAGAAAGGAAGTAGAACAGACCCTGCTTGACCATCAGGCTCAATTGGAAGACATGGTCCAGGAACGCACTCGTGAAGTACAGGAAAAACATCTGCAAGTACAAGAATCCGAGATCAAATATCGGAGTATGGTCGAACGTCTCACTGACCTGATTATCATTATACAGGATGAGACTCTTGTTTTCGTTAATTCTGCATCCCAGGCCATACTTAACTATCGACCAGAGGATTTGACAGGTCAGAATTTCACCATTTTATTTCCTGACAGATTGCATACTGCTATGATGGAACGCTATCGCAAACGTATGGCAGGTCAACCAGAGCCGGAGCTGTACGAAACCATCCTGCGAACCAGTGATGGCGAAGAAATTCCAGTGGAAATTCGTGCAGTTGTAATTGAATACCAGGGATCTCCGGCCGATTTGGCGGTAGTGCAGGATATCTTGATGCGGAAAGAAAAGGAAGCTATCGAACGCACAAGCGAAGATTTACGACGGGAAGCGGAGAAATCCCAACTTGCGAATCAACTCGCGATTACCATTTCGCACGAGTTCCGCAATCCAATGGCAATCATCCAGGCAGCAATTGAAGTTTCCAATCTATCCCTGGATAACAAGGACGTTGTTCTTCGTCATCATAATCGTGTGTGTGAGCAGATTAATCGGATGGACCTGCTGGTAGAGCGTCTGCTCAACCTGGAGCAGTACGAAAGTGTTGACTATGTAGATGGAATTCAACGGATTACACTTGACACATCTTCTGAGCATCCCGATTCACCCCGGGACAACATGGAGTAAAATTTGGAATTGGATTCTTCATTTGTTACACTACAGAAGCAACGCAAACGAGAGAGAAGAAATGAAAGTAAAATTCCGTGATCTTGAGTCGGCATTTGAATTCGTTAGTTTTGATTCTTTCTGCGAGAATACTGCACTGCTGGACAAATCAACCGGCAAAATATACTGGAATTCGGAAGAGGCGGGATTAAATGACATTCCCGAAGAGTTATGGGATTCCGATAGCTCTGTCGCAATTCCTCATAAGAACGACCTTGATCTTGGCAAACAGCTCGTCTTAGACTTTGTCCGTACCCACCTCCCTCAGCACTACGATCATGTCCGCGATATCTTTTCCAGACGTGGCGCCTACGCCCGATTCAAAGATTTTCTCCAGTACACAGACCAACTCCAGAAGTGGTACGATTTCGAAAATACGAGTACGAAAAAAGCCCTCCGTGAATGGGCGGAGGAAAATGGAGTTGAGATCGAAGACGATTGATCTGCGATCCGTCGGTGACGGACAAGTCAGGTCATCTCAGCCAGTAACGAATTTAATGATGATGCGGTAGTGAAAGAAGATTGTTTTGGTTTTCTGCATAAACTGCAACAAAACGCCGAAAACCTCGCAACGACGTGTTTTCCATCATCATGTGGTCCTCGGTTCGGGGAAAAGTCGTGTAGCCCTGACACCTGACCTTGAGAAGCAGGTCGGCCACCCATTAGAAAACCCCGGCATTTGAAACACCAGGGTTATCACAACCACAGTCTATAAACTCACTGAAAACATTATTTCTTTTTCGATGCCCGGTTGATTATAGTTAACGCCTTGCGAACGGTTTTGCTCATCAGCTCCCCCGGATCATCCGCGTGTACTTTTAATGACGGCACGTGCGGGGCGACCCAGTCCGGGTGAACCTGCGCGATGTGGGCGATGGCGAGAGCGGCGTTGGGGCAGTTGTTCCCCGATTCTTCGTTGAGCATCCACATCAGGCGACGCAGGAGGTCCAGGGTACGTTCCTTGTCGAACACCTTCGCCACAACCTGGAAACTCATCAGGGTAGTATCCAGCAGTTCACCGTCCGGCAGGGTCAAACGGCTCACCAAATGACGCACCGCGCCGGGTCGTTCATCAAGAATGGCGCCTATGCCATCCCAGTCTTTCGCCGCCAGTAATGTATTCCAGTCATTTTTGCTCATCAAGATTCCTTACGATCACGGGAAAATCCCCAGTTCCATATAGTTGTGGGCAATTTTATCAATGGCGATGACATAGGCGGCAGTACGCAGATCAGGAATAGCCGGATTTGATTTCATCTTCTGCCGGATCTGGTTGTATGTATCCGCAATGGTATCTTCAAGGCCGGAAGCGACCAGTTCCATTTCATCCGCACCCTGGCTCACCCGTTTTTTCTCTTCCTGGGACAGCCATCTGCCCGATGCACGTTCCACCGCTTCAATCAGGTTATGAGTCATCCGTTCTTCGTGCTTCTTCGTCATCCGTCCAAAACGGACATGCGACAGGTTTTTCAACCATTCAAAATAGGAGACGACCACACCACCGGCATTGGCGAGAATATCCGGCACAATCAGAACACCATTTTGCGAAAGGGAGGTGCTTGCTCTCATTGTCACAGGACCGTTCGCCGCTTCCACGATGATCTTCGCTTTCACCTTGTCCATGTTATCCTTGTGGATGACCTGCTCAATGGCGGCTGGGACAAGAATATCGCATTCCACATCGAGGAAGGATGCTTCCGGACCGTACTCTTCCACACCTTCCATCCCCAACAGGCTGCCCGTTTCACGCCTGTGTTCGAAGACCGTGTTGGGATTCAATCCCTTGCTGTTATAGATGCCGCCTTCTACCTCAAAGATGCCGACAATCTTTGCATCTTCCTCGTGGAAATACCGGGCAGCATTGTAGCCGACATTTCCGAATCCCTGGATGACAATCTTCTTCCCCATCAGACCTTTGTCCAGGCCGAGTTCCTTCATGTCTTCCTTGATGGAACACACCTCTTTAGCGGCGTACATGACTCCCAGCCCAGTCGCCTCGATACGGCCATGGATTCCCCCAGCGCTGATCGGTTTCCCGGTGACACAAGCAGAAGAATTCAACTGGTTGGCATTCAGGAGGGAATAGGTATCGGCGATCCATCCCATTTCACGCGGTCCGGTACCCACATCCGGCGCCAGCACATCCACGGCAGGACCGATGAAGTTCTTCTTGGACAGTTCACTGGTATACCGTCGGGTGATCCGCTGCATTTCACCTTCCGTGTACTTCTTCGGATCAATACGAACTCCGCCTTTCGCGCCTCCGAAGGGAATATCTGCAATCGCGCATTTGTACGTCATCAAAGATGCGAGGGCGATTACTTCATCTTCATCTACCAGGGGACTGTAACGAATTCCACCTTTTACCGGTGTTTTATGATGGCTGTGCTCCGCCCGCCACCCATGAATTACTTCATACCCGTTTTTGGATGGAAGCGGAAAAGTCACGTGTAAAACTGAATTGCAGGTTTTTATCTGCTGGAGCAAACCTTCCGGGTGATCGGTGAATTTGCCCGCACGGTCAAAACTTGCATCCACATCAGCTTTGAATTGAATGGCATTCTCCAGTGAAGCCATGCTATACTCCATAGTGATTAACGGTTCATGAACAAAACTGTTACAATGCGAGTAAGGTACAATTGTGAACAAGTACGTCCAATGCAGTTTTCTGAAAGATAGAGAATTCTGAGCAGGCAGTAAAGGAAGTTAACAAATCCCGTAACATATTCTATTCGTACTGGATAGATTCGGTAACCGTTTTTCCAGCCAACCATCCGGCTCTTGCCGCCGACTCAAGCGTTGGCGGAAGATTTGTCGCCGACCAGTCACCAGCGTAATACAGGTTTTCTCCCTGATGAAGAAATGGTCTTGGTGTTCCGGGAAAAATCGCTGGTGTGGCTTTGGGATAAGTGCGTATCTCAATTTCTCCAAGCCTGTTATTTGCATTTACATAACGTTTGGCGAGAGTATCGAATTCTTCTTTTGTTTCTTTCAAACGTGTGGGCGATTTGCTCGCCATTCCGGACAGCACCCGTTCCACCAGGAAACCGCCCGATAGATGCGGTTCGACAAACCATACCCCCTGGTCGCCATCCAACTCACCCAGGGCGCCAGGAAGTGCTTCCGCTGAAGAATATTGTCCCCGAATGGTGATAATCCGGTTCGCCTGCATCTCCATAGCGGTTTCATACAACTCCTGTAATTCGCCGCAATCCTGCAGAAACTTGAGATTCCAGGGGGGAACGGTAATGATCACATAATCGTACTCGGATTCATCATCTTTTGTGGTGATCTTCCATTTGGCGTTTGACCGTTCCAATCTCATCACTAATTGCTGCAACTGCAGCTCAATCCCTGCGTTTTTCAGTGTATTCGGCGCTGGAGCAGTGATCAGACTCGAATAATCCCCCCTGACCCAACCGGATTGTTTGACAGGATCTGTAAATATCCTTTTCAACGCCGCCACAAACGGATCTGCAGGAATGTTTTTCGCTGTAAGATTGAACATGGACCTTCCGGCGGTATCGCCAAGACGTTCCTGCAATACTCTGGGCCAATAGGCATTTTTATACAGATCATATACCGTTTTCTCTGTGGTTTTACTGAATTTTGCGATGCCATTGCCAAGCAATTCTTCATCCGGGGGCTCGGCACAATCCATCCTGATTGTCCGGGCAAGTGCGGTGAGTGATGTCAGACGTTTCGGGAACGGAACCATGGGCGATGTCAGTAAACTGAACAATGGCGCAGCCTGTCCGAGCAAATGATGAGTGAAATGAAGAAATGAGCGCCTGTTACCGTGGATCACACCGACCGCCATGGGATTCATTACGAGTTGAGACGTTGATCCAAGCGCGTCTGTCAGACGTAAAAAAGATGTATACGAACTCAACGCGAGGTGACGGCCGGTATCCCATTTTTCATCCCCGGCGGCACGTCCCCCCAACTGCTCCAGCGATTCATACAGGGTGATTTTTGCATCACCTTTTGATGCCGCCAGTGCCGCTGAAATGCCTGCGACTCCCCCGCCGATGATTGCGATAGTATTTGACATATTTTCTGATCCTGAAACGCTAGTAAATGATGAATTGCTGGTCCTTTTACTCTTTGCACACAAGATGCGATGGATTGGATTCAATTACAATACTATTGCATGGACAGCACTGCATTTCCACTTCACACTTATACCTGCTTTCCTGGCGCTTCAACACACTTTCGGCGAAAGTGTGCTACTTCATACTCATCTTCAAGTAGCTCATCTTCGCCGAAGATGAGTTGTCTGTTTACAACATTTTGAAATATGAAACAAGTTATTAATTAAGAGAATACTATTTCCAGAATATTGCATACGACTATTGATATCTTTAGGATAACTATATTGGCATGGTGTACGAATTGACAATGAAATACAACAACACACTTTCGGCGAAAGTGTGCTACTTCTACTCATCTTCAAGTAGCTAATCTTCGCCGAAGATAAGTTGTCTGTTTGAATGTTCTGAAACACCTTCAATCCAACTTTTCATTACTCAAAGATTTTCAAAATTAATCAGACCATGAGCCATACGGCCAATCTTTGAAGTTTTCAACAAGTCCAGCTTTTGCAGGATTATTTCGAATGTATTCCATTATACGATCTGCTTCATTCTGCGTTCTTGCCCAATGGTCAAACCATTCATTCTGCCAAAAACCACCTTTACGATTTAAGACTTTATTAATTCTTCCACCTGTCCATCTTTTGAAAGAAGGGATCACTGTTTTCAGATGTCCTTGTTGAAGTGTGAAAAACATGTGAATATGATTGGGCATTATAACATATTCATGCATTATCCATATATTATTGCTGATTCTCTTTGATATCGCTTCCACGCATATTTCCGAAAGTTCACTTTCCTGTAAATAACAACCAGTATCGCATGAATCCAATGATTCTTCCATTTTTTGAAAAATATAACGTTGTAAAGAAATCCAACCTTCACCTTTTGTCTGTTTCAATTGAAAACTGATTTCACGGAGATCTTTCTGTACTTTTTCAGGGAGAGAACCCGCAACGCGGATTGTTACAAAATAGTGACCATCTTTTACTTCCCAATGAGGAAGTCTGGATCTATAAAACGATATTGTTTCAGGATGATGTGTCATAATCGTTCCTCAATACTTGCAACACACTTTCGGCGAAAGTGTGCTACTTCTACTCATCTTCAAGTAGCTCATCTTCGCCGAAGATGAGTTGTCTTTTTACTCCATTTAGAAATATGAAACAAGTTATTAATTAAAAGAATGCTATTTCCAGAATATTACATGCGACTTTTTGAAATCTTTGGGAAAACTATGTTGGCATGGTGAACGAATTGATAATGAAATACAACAACACACTTTCGGCGAAAGTGTGCTACTTCGAATAAAAAAAGCTCTTACGCATGTATCCACAAGAATACATGTGTAAAAGCCATTTGCATTCAGCAACGATACTATACAAAACGATCAATCAACCCAGGAAGCGGCAGCTACTCATCCAGTTCCGAGAGCAATTCTCTCGCCCACTCCTGTGAGGCAGCGTCATGTTCATCACGCAACGGCAATGCCAGAGCCGCTTGCAGATGTTCTCGAGCCGCTTCTTCCTCATGCTCTTCGATGAGGTAATCAGCATATTCGACATGGCATTGGATCATGAAGCCATCGCTCACTTCCAGTGCTCTGTCAAAATAGTAGGAGATGGAATCTTCCCTTGCAAACGTAAGTCCCGCAAGCCTGCGTACCAGGGCGCCTTTTTCCATCAATTTCTTGTGCGTTCTGCCCAACACATACAGCGAAATCGGAATGGAATCACTCAGGGCAACCGCCCTTAGTGCATGTCTGTGCGCAGCTTTCACTTTTCCCGGGGCGGAAAAAGGACCACGGAACAATGCGATGCGCCCATATGCAATTGCCAGGGTCTGGTGTGCGAGGGCACATGTGGAATCAATTGCGAGGGATCTCTCGGCATACTCACGAGCTTCCTCATACATCGCTTCTGCTTCTCCCTCATCGCTCAACATCTCGCCAATATCAACCTTCGCCCGTGCAATGCGCCATAAAACCTGTGGATCTTCCTGGTCGAGAGTCAGCAAGAGAGTTAATGATTCCTCGTTCAACCATGCCTGTGAGAGAGCATCTACTACTTCCAACGGTGCTATCGTAGAGTCTTGAGCCATTTGACGGGCCAACTCGGGATCCAACCGTTCTGTCTGCGCAAACGCGGATGAAGAATACATCAACACAGCAATAAACCCAAGGCACAACATGACCCAGAACCAAACGCGCCACATCCGATCGTGCCGATCTCCGCGATCTCCCACATGGTACACAGGTCCGCTCCCCTGCTTCATTATCATCACAACCCTCCCCCGTTGTTATTCATCGTGACCATCTCACTATTGTACAGGTATCGCTTTATTTTTCTTGTGGATGTTTTCTGGAATTCCTCTTCCATGATCCGGAATCGTTTAATCCGCTTGTAATCAGCGAGATTCTTCTGTGCTTCGTTGATTTCCTCTTTGATCAGACTATGCACATCTTCATCAGTTACTTTCTTTTCCATCTCTTCAAAGTGAATATCGACCTGTTCGTAATCGGGATAAATCAGGGCGACTACCTCATCGCCAAGCCCTTTTGCACGCGGGGCGCCCAGGATGAGTGATTCTGCAATAAACCGGCTTCTGTTCAGGAAATGCTCAATCTCTTCCGGATAAACATTTTTCCCACCGCCGGTCACCAGCATATTCTTTTTCCGGCCTGTGATCTGGAGGTAATTGTCCTTGTGGATCAGTCCCATATCACCCGTTTTAAACCATCCCTCCGAATCCAGCACCTCTGCAGTTGCCTCTTCATTCTGGAAGTATCCCTGGAATATATTCGGTCCCTTGACACAGATTTCCCCAACGCCTTGATCGTTTGCATCAAGAATCTTGTGTTCGACACCCGGGAGAGGTGGACCAACTGTTTCATGCCGTACTCGCCAGGGGCAGTTCACATGAGTTACCGGACTGGTTTCAGTAAGACCATATCCCTGGAACAACTTTAATCCAAGCCGATTAAAGAAATACGCCGTACTGGGATCCAACGGACCACCACCGGATACGAAAATGCGGATTGTATTCATACCCGCTTTCTCGCGCAATCCCTTAAAAAGTGGCTTCGAAAGATTCAAATGCAGTTTCTCACCTACACCAACGATCCCCATCATTGTGTTTACTAATTTTTCTTTACCCGTTTGACGCAGCTTCCGCTGGATTCCTTGCTGGATTTTCTCAAACAGCAGGGGAACGCCTACCATGATGGTTACACCGGTATTTCGGATATCGCCGATGATATCGGCACTTTTCAGACTGCGTGAATAGGTAATACTGGCGCCAACGTAGAACGGAAGTAAAAATCCGGCCGTGCATTCGAAGCTGTGGTGAACCGGAAGCACGGAAAGGAAAACATCATCAGGTCCAAGCGCCAGTACCTGACTACTCGCGGCAACGTTTGAAGCTATGTTGTTCTGGGTGAGCATTACTCCTTTACTGTGACCTGTTGTGCCGGATGTATACAGGATAGCAGCGGTCTCATCCAGGGATCGTTTCGGAAATTCAACGTTCAGGTTTTTTCCATGTTCAATGATACCCGGAAGATCAAAATCCTCGCCCTGGTTCATTTTTACGAAACAGATCTTCTTTTCGAGGGTACTTACGGGACGGAATTCTTCTACTGTTGAAAGATATTTATCCGAGACGAAAAGGACTCTTGATTGAGAGTTCGAAATGATATGACGTATCCCGGTAGCGGGCATTAAACGGTCTACAGGTACGATTACACCACCGGCCATCTGCACGGCAAGATAACAAGCACTCCAGTCGGGGCTGTTCTCACCAAGAACAGCAATCCGATCTCCCTGTTCGATCCCATAGTCTATCAACCATTTGGCGATTGCATAGGCTTTGTCGCGAAACTGGTTATACGTGATTTCGTTATACTTGTCATCGCCAACATACGTACGCATTACAACGCTGTCACCGAAATCGGCGGCGGAACGATCCACAAATTCACTGAGCGGAAATACACCCCGATCCAGTTGATACTTCGAAGATTCTTTCCCCATTTGAATCCCTCACCCCATTACATTGAGATTTCCACAACTCCCGCAGTCTCTTTTCAAATGCATGTTCTCAAATTCATAACCTTATCAAGACAGAGACATATAGAATGTTTCAAGAGTAAAGTATTGATATTTAACAACCGGGAAATTTCAGACACAGAAATATGTCATTCAGAGCTGTTCTATATTCAAGAAAGCGTTATGAAGGAAAGCCAGTAACGCCACGCCAAAACCGACACTTCTCATTATTTTGTAACAAGGAGCTACAAATTACAATACATGTTGTTAAATGCAAACAGATTTTTTCGAATTCTTATATTTTTATTATACCTATTGAGCACTTGCGCCTCTCATTGAGATTTTGGGAATCGTTTGCTAAACCAGAAATACACGATGATCCCGCCAAGAACACATGTAACAGACCACAGGACAGTGGAACTCCAATTATGGAGTGTTGCGGCACCGATTGCAAAGGTCAGCCCGAAAGTGAGCAGTATACCACCAAACCATCCAAAGATTTCCACGAAAAGGGACGCCTTCTGGCCGGATTCAATTCCCCTTGTTCTAAGCTCTTTGCGAACTGGAGACCAGAATCCAGGCGGATCGGTTCGTTGGTAGAATTCACATAACGTGTCCATTTTCGGAGGATGTACGATAAACGTTACAGGAATGAAAATTGCCGCTGACGCTGCCACAATCAGAATCAACTTCAAGTGATAGGGGATCAATGCAGCCTGGAACAGGAAACCGCAGGAAAGCCATGTATCACCCGGAATGAGAAGAATACTGATATTGGAAGGAACCATGGGAGGGTAGGTAAACAGCAAAATCGAGAATACGGTTGAAGCGAGCATGGCTGCAATCTCTGTCCATGCTCCAACCCGCCACCAGAACCATCGTAACACATATACCGGTCCTGCTCCTGCCCCAAAGGCGAGAAGGAATTGAAACGCGGCAGTCACTGACTGAATCCGGTAAGCGATGAAAGATGTGATGACAATAAGTATGATCATCGCGAGTTTTGCGATGAGGATATAGTGTTTTTCGGACCGATTCGGAGCAATCCGGTTTCTGTAAATATCATGGGTCAGGTAACTGGCCCCCCAGTTTAACTGGGTATCAATCGTCGACATGAATGCAGCGATAAGACCGGCGACTAGTAATCCTTTCAGTGGCGACGGCAGCAACGGGTGCAGGATTAGAAGTGGATAGGGAAGTTCGTGGTCCGGAGAGCCGGATGGCGAAAGCGGTGCATCGGGGATTAATACAATACTTGCCAGTGCAACGAGAACCCACGGCCAGGTTCTCAGAGCAAAATGAGCGATATTGAACCAGAGTGTAGCGCCAAACGCATGTGCTTCGTTTTTCGCGGCGAGCATACGCTGGATTGCCTTGCCGCCTCCGTCCGAATTCTGATTTGCCCACCAGAAGACGCTCAGATAAATAAGAAACCCACCGAAAGCACCGGTCCAGGTATCAAAACTGAAGAGTCCCGCATCCGGCACTGTTGGGATCATACGAACAGTCTCCGGCCCCACAGCATCCAGGATCTGTTCCATCCCCCCTGCTTCCCGAACAGCCAGAACGGCAAATAAAACAGCGCCCAACATGGCAATAATAAATTGCGCTACATCGGTAACCACTACTCCCCAGAATCCGGCAAAAAAGCTGTAACTGACTGCAATCAGAGAGGCCGCGACCACCCCGACAAACTTCGGGCCGCCCCACAGGACTCCGATGATTTTCGCCATGGCAAGGATCACCCAGCTCATACCGTATGTATTGATCAGGAGTGCGAACCATCCGGCGCGAACATTTCGCAACACACGGCCGGCTTTGCCGCCATACCTCAATTCGGTCAGTTCGATATCGGTCATTACATTCGCCCGGCGCCATAATCTCGCCAGGAAAAATGCACTGAAAAGCGATCCTACCGCGAACGCCCACCATTGCCAGTTCAACCATACTCCACCGGTACGCACCAGGTTGCATACGTACAAAGGCGTGTCGCAGGAAAAACTTGTGGCAACAATACTTGTACCGGCAATCCACCAGGGAAGATTACGCCCGGACAGGAAATAGTTCTCCGTGTCACGGTGCGCACGGCGGGTAAACATGATACCAATGCTGAAAATAATAAGCAGATACACAATCAGAACAACAAAATCCCAGGAATTCACGGTAGCTGGTCCGGAAGTTTCGATTCGGTGGTTTCTAAAATAGTGTAAATCGTCTCTGCATCGTTCGCAGCGAGCAACATTTCACGAATTCCCGGATCGCTGCACAACCTGCTCACACGGCTCAATAATTTCAGATGAAGTTCAAACAGATGTTGAGGCGACAGAATGAGAAAAATCAGATGTACAGGTCGTCCGTCCATTGTATCGAAATCAATACCCTTTTCTGTGGTCGCAACCGCAACATGCGGATGATCCAGACCTGGCATGGTCGCATGCGGAACCGCGATACCAATTCCAACACCAGTAGACATCGCCTGTTCACGAGAAAGCACCGCTTTAAGCACACGCTCTCCATCCGGAAGAGAATCAACTTCCACGAGACGGTTCACGACGGTCTCGATGGTTTCTTCTTTCGTTTGTGCTTGAAGGTGAACATGAATGTTGTCTATATTCAGCAATCTTGTGAGGTTCATGAGTATCTCGCAAGCCAGAGAAACTGTTTCTTTAACACATGCAGTAAATGTACCATCACAAAAATGTAGAACCAAATGGTGACTTGAGTATTACAGAATTAGTAGAATAGAGTTAATATCGTGTGTATATTATTCGATCTTCACAAGTTCTCAGCGAGTTCAATTTTTAAAAATATTTGAAAAAGACATTATTCTTGTATATATTTACTATATTGTTGTTCTACTCAATGACGTCAGCGAGCGTATCCTGTTATACTTTATATGGTTACTCGCATTCAAGACGTGTGATCTATAACAGATTCGTGAGTGGATTGTGCTTTGAAACTGAATTTTTCTTATACACTTTGTGAAAGAAATGCTTAAGCAATAAAATGCAATATTCGATAATGACAATTTTATATGAAATCAATAGAGCTGTCATTCGAGTGTTGAAGGGTGTGGGCTTTTATTGCAGCGGCGTGTCAATTTCTTTTGCAAATGTCGCTTCAACCTTTAACACAATGGTGAAATCATGAATCGTGTGGCAGTGTTTATTGACGGCAGCAATTTCTATAACGGCTTGCGGGACAATGTCGGCCGTATGGACGTCGATTTTTTCCGTTTCGGAAAGAAACTTTCCGAAATGGCAGATGGCGAACTGCTGCGTATCTATTACTACAATGCAAAAGTGGATCCGGAGTTTGATCCGGATAATTTTGAAAAGCAGCAGCGTTTCATAACGCATCTTGCACACACACCCCACTTAACCCTTCGCCTTGGCAAACTGGTCTATTACCAGGTCCGCGGTGAAGAAGCTCCGGGACGCAAGCACTATGCAGTGGAAAAAGGTCTGGATGTGAAACTTGCCATCGACCTTGTTAGACTCGCGGTAAACCGTGCCTGTGAAGTTGCTATCATCGTGTCCGGTGATAAAGATCTCGCTGATGTCGTTGAATACGGCAAAGAGATGGGCCTGATTGTCTGTTCCGCTTTCTTCCCCCGTGGTTTGTCCGAAGCATTGGCAACCCGCGCGGACAAAGTCTTCTACTTCAATGAAGATGTTCTGAAGGACATTTTCATCGGTGGTGGAGAAGAAGAGGACATGATGGGTGGTCAACCCACGATGTAGCATCAAGCGCTGAAGACAATTTTCGACCGGTTTGTGTATCACAAACCGGTCTTTTTTCTCTCTACCTGTATTGATTACTGATAGTGTTTTGTCATAGAAATCTGCATTGTTCTGTCCGTTATAAAATCAGCATTTTTACCATATATCAAATCGGACAATCAGGAAGCAGGTTCACAGGTGAAGAGCATTATGACTCTTTGCTGGTGCAATGGACTGCTGGTGTTGTATCTTTCTTCCGAAATCATATTAACCACAGGAAACGTCCATGCCAGTCCCGGTACTTGCCTATATCAATGCGATCCGATGGCCGTCCGCAATCCCCGCCGGACCCTTTACCGCTAATTTCATGAGCGCCGTTGCCCGGGCCGGAGTGGAAACACATGTGATTGTTCGATCCGCCACCAAACAGTTCAATGGACGCAACGGAAATGGCAAGGAAGTCCTTCGTCACGAATACGGCATTGATCCCCCGGAAAACCTCCATGTACACGTATTAAAAACCCCCAATTGGAAACCGGCATCCGACAGGGTTGTCTTTTTCGAACGGATTAACCTGCTCCTCGGAAAACTTCGTAAAAAGTATGGTGTCAACATTGTGATGAGCAGGGATACCCGTTCGCTTCCGTACCTGGTCCGATGGCGGAAACGTGGTTTTGTCACCATACACGATTCTCACAACTACTATGCCGACCTCAGCCTTCGTGATGATTTAAAAGGCAAACGTTGGGAACGATACCAGCGTTTCGAGCAGAAATGCCTGCCGAAAATCAATGGTCTGCTGGCATTGCTGGATACGCAGGCAGAATATTACCGTAAATCTTTTCCCGACCTCACAGTGGAAGTCGCGCACCCCGGCCTCGGTGAAATCAATCCTCCAAATCCCAACAGGTTCGACCATAAAACGATTGGATATGTGGGCGCGCTTTCCGGGAAAAAGGGGATGGATGAACTCCTCGAAGCATTTCAACAACTGAACCTGCCTGACGGTAAAGTCCTGTTCATCGGCGGACGAACATCCGGTGAGAAAAAACGCATGGCGGAACGTCTCGAACGCATGAACCTGAAAGATCGTGTGGAAGTGACGGGTTGGGTAACTGTTCCGGAAATGCGCAAACGTATGAACGAAGTGACTATCGCAACCTTACCCCTTCATGATACATTTTACAGCCGTTATCTCACGGCGCCATCCAAGCTCTTCGATTACCTCTCCCAGGCGATCCCGGTAATCACATCAGATCATCCATCTGTACACGAATTGGCTGGTGATGCGGCGGTCTATGTCCCACCAAACGATGTGAACGCCCTCGCCACAGCGATCAATACTTTACTTTCGGATCGGGAGAAATATGACGCCGTTGTCGCCGCCGCGCATGAACGCGCCCAGCACCTTCACTGGGACCGAAGAGGGGAAAAGACGAAGGAATTTCTTGAAGCATTATTGGTTTAGAATAGTAGCAGGTTTTGTGGTCTTGTGACGCTTTTATCGGTGTCTCTGGTCAACCGATCATGATGGAGTATAGACAGTACTTACCAGTTTATCATTCCCACTCATCTTCTTCCATGGCAGGAAGATGAATACTGAAGGTACTTCCATCCCCCGGGATACTTTCCACGGTCACATGACCGCCATGAGTCAGTGAGATGTGTTTGACAATGGACAAACCAAGACCTGTCCCGCCAGCCCGACGGCTCCGTGCTTTATCAACCCGGTAGAATCGTTCGAACAGGCGCGGTAAATGTTCAGCATCAATTCCGCATCCCTGGTCCTTCACATTGATTGAAACGGTGTTTTCATGCTGGTATGCGGTAATTTCGATACGGGTATCACGGTCGCTGTATTTAATTGCATTATCAACGAGGTTGACAACCGCCTGTTCCAGCAATGGCTGGTCCATCAATACAGTAAGATCCTGTTCTATTTCGACGTCAATAGAAATATTCTTTGCTTGTGCATTGGTCTCACATACCTGTACTACGTTGGCAAGCATGTTATCCACTGGACACGGTATCAGTGCAAGACCATCCTTCGATTCTCCCTGGCGTTCTATCCTTGCGAGGCTGAGCAGGTCTTCAATGATATTTTCCAGCCGGACCGCCTGTTTGGCGATAATGTCAAGAAAATGTGCTGCATCAGTGGGATCATTCATAGCGCCATCACGGAGGGTCTCCACAAACCCCTTGATGGATGTGACCGGCGTTCTCAGCTCATGGGACACATTGGCGACAAAATCCCGGCGTGATGTTTCCAGTTGATGAATTCTTGTCACATCATTCAAGACTATTACTGCTCCACGCCGTACACCGCTATGATCAATTAATGGCGTACCAACAGCCTGTAAAACCCTCTTTGATTCATTCTTCTGTTGAAGGATTTCATCTTCGATAGCACCCGTTGCTGTAAGCGCCCTGGCGATGAACCACCGCAAGTTGTCATTGGCAATCGCTTCAGCAACGTTCTGACCACGAGCGAGTTGCGGATCTATACCCACAAGGTTGGATGCAGTAAGATTGACACTCAGCAGTCTTTGATCTTCATCAACAGCCAGAACCCCGTCTGAAATGGAGGAGAAAACCGCTTCCTGTTCATTTCTTTGACGAAGAATGGTGCGGATACGTTCATCCAGTTGCGAAGCCATCGAGTTCAATGATTCTGCCAGGGCGGCCAGCTCTTCGGACCGTGGCACCTGCAGGTGTTTCTCCAACTCACCTCGAGCAAATCGTTCTGCGCCCTGCCGCATATCCTCCAGGGGTTTACTGATGCGTCGGGAGATAATAAGACTGAGCCCGGCAACGAGCAATGCAACTGCGATTCCCCCGAAAGTAATTGTTTTCACAACATGGCTTAGAGCGTTTTCCAGTGCGGTGGTGGGCAGGGAAGTTCGAACAACTCCGATAGTCTCTTCTTGACGCTGGATGGGTACTGCAACATACATCATATTCTGCTGCAATGTATGGCTGAAACGGGTTTCGACTCCCACTTCGCCATTCAAAGCCGAGTGAACCTCCGGCCGATTGGAATGATTGTCCATGGTAAACGGATCATGGTCGGAGTCACCTATCACCCGTCCGTCCGAATTGATTACAGTGATTCGGGTGTCGCTTTTACTCCCCAGTCGACCGCAGATGGTATCCATCCTGAGCACATCGGCTGAATCAACCGAGAGTTCCTCAATCTGCTCTTCGATCAACCAGGCCCGTGCTTCCAGATCAGAAGCCTTTAGCTGAAAGTAAAATGAATTCAGCGAACGAGTTGCAAGCCAGGTCACCGCCCCAAGTGACAGAAGGATAACAACGAGGTATGTGGGATATAACTGCCAGCGAATCGGCAATCGTCTCACAGACTACTCCTTGAACCGATAGCCAACTCCACGTACTGTTTCAATATATCTGCCGCCTTCTTTCAATTTTTTACGCAATCCGACAATTTGCACATCAACGCTACGGTCCGAAACCGGGTGATCTTCACCTCGGACAGTATCCACAATCTGGTACCGTGTGAACACCCAGCCGGGACGTCGCGCCAACAGATGGAGGATCTTGAATTCCGTATAGGTGAGAGCAATCGGTTCATCCTTCACCAGTACTTCATGCCTGCCCGGATGAATGACCAAATCACCCCTGCGGATCACTGCCGATTCATCGACCACTTCAATCGTTTGACGACGAAGGACCGCTTTAATCCGGGCGATCAGTACCCTTGGGCTGAACGGTTTTGTGAGATAGTCATCTGCACCGAGCTCAAGCCCTGTAACGATATCCGCTTCCTCACCTTTCGCTGTCACCATCATGATGGGAATCTCGCGTGTTACCGGGTCACTCTTTAATGTCCGGCACACTTCGAGACCGTCAATTCCCGGAAGCATCAGGTCAAGCAGGATCAAGTCCGGAGTTCTCATGCGAACAGAAGCTAAACCATCCTCACCTGTACCGGAAATAGTTACGCGATATCCTTCACGCGACAAATTATATCGAATCAGTTCCTGGATCTCTTCCACATCTTCGATAATCAGGATGTTCTCTTTCGGCATTTTTTCCCCGAAGTAAGCGCTACTTAATGATTGTTGTGAACTTATCCGGCTTTTATTAGGAGAAAGTTAAGCGAAAATATCAGTACTCTCAACCAGTTACCTCTAATGATGTACAATGGTTTGCTATTTATTCTTGTTAGCAGAACTGATTTCAGGACTTGCGGATATGCTGATGAATATCTTTTGTGGCAGCTCGTTCATCCATCCCTTCACTGCGGTACCTCATGATTGACCGTACCTGTTTATACACTTCATCATCCTCCATTTTCTGCACTTTTTCAACTGTCTCATCGAAAATGGAATCAGCGCCTTCCCAGGTAAACTCGATGTAACCATCCAGGATTGCTTCTTCGATAAGCGCCTTGATCAGTCCAACTCTTGGACCTTCCTTCAAACCGGTCCGTTTCATGATTTCATCACCACGAATGGGTGACTGGAACCGTTTCAGTTCATCGCGTTTTTCCACCGACGCCATGTGTTCGACCATGCGATCAAAAGAGCTTAGGTACGTCTTCACCCTCTGTTTATTCCCGGATGTGATATCAGCACGGCACATCATCAACAGGTCGTCGATCTGGTCTCCTGCCTGCACAATCAGCCTGCGTACCGCCGAATCGGTCACCCCTTCGACCTGCAGATTGATTGGACGCATGTGCAAACGGACAAGCCGACTCGTTTTTTCAACAAAATCAATGGGCAGCTTGTATTTCTTCGCAAACTTTTTGATAATCCGTTCGCCGACATGCTCATGGCCATGAAACGACCATCCGGTTTTCGAATCAAAATGTTTGGTTCGAGGTTTGCCGATATCATGGACCAGGGCGGCAAAACGGAGATCCGCCCGGTCGGTTTTTTCCGCAAGGTGATCCAGCACTTTCAGAGAATGGAACAAAACGTCCTTATGATGGTACATGCCCTTCTGTTCAACACCCTGCAGATTTGCGATTTCGGGGAAAATAACGGACAGTACTCCGCTGTCATACAGCAGCCGCAGTCCATGGGATGGCGGATTTGTTTCAAGAATTTTGAAAAACTCACCATTAATCCGTTCACGCGCGACAATGGTCAACCTGTCCCGGTACCTGGACAAAGCCTCCCAGGTTTTCTCTTCAATGGTAAAATCAAGTTTGGCGGCAAATCGTATCGCCCGCAGGATTCGGAGAGGATCATCATCGAATGTCCTTACCGGATCCAGTGGAGTCCGAAGAATCCTGTTTTCAAGATCCGAAAGTCCATCAAAATGGTCGATAATTTCATCGGTCCTGTTCACATCCACTGCGAGAGCATTTATTGTAAAATCACGACGCTGCAGGTCTTCATCAAAGGGCGCCGGTTCGGTGATCGGATTACGACTATTTTCACGGTAGCTTTCACGACGGCTGGTCGCAAATTCCAGTTGGATCTTTCCCACTTGAACCCGAGCTGTCCCGAAGTTTTTGTAGATCTGGACATTACTTTTCAGCGCCCATTCTTGCGCGAGGTCTTTTGCGAACTGCGGGGCGTCACCTACTACGGAGAAATCGATTTCACCGGAAAATGGTCTTGCGAGCAAACGGTCGCGCACATACCCACCGACAGCATACACATCCAGTGATTTTTTCTGTGCGAACAGACCAATTTTTTCGATAATTCCTTCGGGAGTATCGGGAAGTGGAAAGGGTTCAGTCCTGTCTTTCCAGTTGTCGTTCAGCCCGGCGTGCAAGTCGGCCGAACCTGTTGAGGAGGTCTTCTGTATCTTCTTGTTGTTCATCGGTCAATGGTAGTGAAAAAGCTTCTTCCGCATAATCGATTACTGACTGCCAACGTTCCTGTTCATAGCTGATCTGCGCGAGCATATGTAATGTACCAATCTCTCGCGGATGATTCCGTATCCTCATACTCCTAAGCGAGGCCAGGAAAACGGAATACCTGTCTTCCGCTTCCTCCCAGCGTTCCAGTTGAAAATAGGCTTTTGCACATGGCCGAAGCAGGTTTCGGATTTCCCCTACTTCCTGCATCCATGACTCGGCCCATTCGATCGCCAGTTCCTGCTGATCTTCTTCAACGTAGATCCAGGTAAGCCCCGTTACCGCAAGGAATCGTGAATACACTCCATCCCGGGCAACCATTATTATCTGTTCGATGGCTTCATCGCGTCTGTCCTTCAGGAAAGGAGTCCAGCCCAGGATCTTACTCTGAATATACGTAACCGTAGCAATACCGAGCCGGGCATCTACAAAAGAAGAATCGATTTCGAGCAACTGTTCGAGGTTCCCGCTATGCCGCAGCATCGCCCGATACGACGCGAGCATTTGACCATCCGAATCCAGGCGTGTCGCCTCAATCGCTTCAAGGGTGGCAAGTCCAAACAGGATGGCGACACTATCCTCACCTGTGGAGGAATTCTCCAATTGTACCATGAATCGATCGTGAACCGAGACTCTCAGGGAATCGTAACATTGCAGGAGTGAAGAATCACCGTAGTCCACATATTCCGAGACTATCAATCCAAGTTCATACAGATCAGTCCATGTGTCTACATCATACCTGTCCGATGGTACCCGCCGGATCCGTTCAAGATGAAACCGGGCCATGTCATAATCGCCCTGAATCCCCGCAGTTGCATAGGCTTCTACAAGTTCCCGGGGCGGTAAGGTCTGCACCCAGGAGGAAGCCAATAGTTTTGAGGAGACGAACAGACCTGATAATAGTAGTATATACAAAAAAACACGTTTCAAGAGCTGACGCATCGGGTGTCCGGAACAAGAATTAAAAAGTATCTGTTTGTAAACTTCCGCTTCATTACCAAGTGGTCCAATCAACCAATTATAATATGTACAACATTCATTAAAATTTCATTCCTGCGTAGGCAGGAATCCAGAAATAGCGGGACGAAGTCACGCTTATACTAATGATATAATTGAAGATAGAACCTCTTTATTAATAACTTACTGGATTCCTGCCTACGCAGGAATGACATATTCTTTTATACACAATAATTCATAGCTGATCGAATAAACCATTATTCCTCATGCTGAAAGACCACTTGACCATGAACTATAGTATACAGCACTGAGTACTGTAAAAGTTCCTGCGGAGTACATTCGAAGAGATCACGGTCCACAATGGTGATATCGGCCAGCTTGCCTTCTTCGATTGTTCCGAGGACATCCTCACGGAACGAAGCATACGCGGCGTGGGCTGTAAATCCCCGAATCACCTCTTCAATGGTCATACACTGATCGGGGAACCAGCCACCAGCGGGATTCCCTTCAACATCCTGCCGTGTGACCGCTGCATACAATCCGAACCTTGGATCATGGCTTTCGATGGGAAAATCGGAACCGCAGGGAATAATGTTGCCATCATCCATAAAGGTTCTCCATGCATACGCTCCCCTGATCCGTTCCGCGCCCACACGTTCCTCCGCCCACGGCATATCGGAAGTAGCATGGGTAGGTTGCATGGACGGAATGATCCATTGGGACGGAAACGACAAAAATCATCCGCAGCGACAACCTGGGCATGTTCCATCCGCCATCTCGGATCCTCGATGTTCAATTCCCGGTTCAAGCGTTCATACACATCGATCATTACCCTGTTGCCACGGTCCCCGATGGCATGCGTACAAACCTGGAAACCCGATTCGGCAGCGATGCGGGCAATACGGTACAATTCCTCTTCCGGCAGTATCAGGATTCCCCTGTTGCCGGGATCATCCGAATACTCTTCCAGCATGGCCGCGCCACGCGAACCAAGGGCGCCATCAGCGAACAGTTTTATCGCGTGTACGGTGAACAACTGATTTTCATCCTGGAAGGGTCCCTGTTCCATCCAGTGTTCGATGAGCGTAGAATCTTCGCCATCCAGCATTCCATAAATACGAAGATTCAGCTCTTCCCGCTCAAGCAGATCCCGGTATGCTTTTATATACGAAGTATCCATCCACGCATCATGAACTCCGGTTAATCCCGCACGATTACATACCTGGATCGCATTCGACAACCATTGAACAAGTGTTTCATGGGAAGGCTCCGGGATCAGATCCGAGACCAGCTTCACGGCATTATCAAGTAGAACACCGGTAGGATTGCCATCCGCATCCCTGAGGATCCTGCCGCCATCAGGATCGGGAGTATCTGCCGTAATACTTGCAATATCCAGCGCCGTCCGGTTCACCCATGCCGCATGACCGTCAATACGCCTCAGATAAACCGGATATGCCTCGGTTCCTTCCAGGTCGCGCCAGGTAGGAAATGCATGGACATCCCAGTCATTCTGATCCCATCCCCGGCCGGTAATCCATTCACCTTCCGAAACGGATTCCATACGTTCCCTAACCAGCGAATACACTTCTTCAATGGAACCGGTTCCTGTCATATTCACTTCGGCAAGGTGTTGTCCGAGGGAAATCAAATGACAATGAGCATCTGTGAATCCCGGAAGGACCATGCCGTTTTCCGGAATTTCAAGCACCCTTGTCGTTTGCACCTGGAGAGTGAGCGCCTCTTCGGCAGATCCCACAAATATAATTTCACCGTCCGAAACCGCAACCGCTTCTGCCCATGGCTGCTCGGTATTGCCGGTATACACTTTTTCCGCAAGTATAATAAGATCGGCTCTTCGGTGATTGTGGTTGAAAGCCATGTTATACCCTGCATATAGTACCAGAAAAAGTATAAGCGAAATTACACTTTTTCGCATGATTGACCTCGTAAAAAATGCATTTCAATGTTCCTTTCCATCAGATGCCTGAAAAACAATGAAATGCAACCTTGAGAAATGCATTCCAACATAAAAGCAATGTAAAAATGCCAAATTCCCTGTTTGAGTGGTCAAGTATACAATCTAATTTTCCTGTTTACAACATGCTTGCCTCTCATCTCCAAAACGAAATTTTTAGTCGTCTTTGACAGGTTGTCGGGTAAAGATCAGATCTCATTTACATACTTCATCAACCGTCGAGTGGTCGCGGGGGCGTGCCCGGCATAATGGTTGTTGCTGTAGACCAGCACATCCACGCCACGGGTCCCGGATTCGTATGATCAGCTTCGCCCATCTCTGCAAACGGTCGCTGTAATCAATCACCTCACGATCATAGGTGTCGGTCAACGCTTCCGTTTTTTTACGGTCACCCAACAGGCGAATGTACATCAGGTCATTGGTCACCGGATCGAATTTTGTGACCTCATCGCCATGCGGCATCCATGCCTGGTCAACGAGGGTCAGGGTTACTTTATGACGTTTGCATATTTCCGCCAGGGTCGCATTCAACCACCATTTGTTCCTCACCTCTACCGCATACCGGAACTTTTTTGGCAGATCCTCCAGGAATCGGTCCAGTTTTTCGTAAAATGCTTTCGGTGAGGAGAACACTGACTTGTTGAAATAGGGGAACTGCAGGAGTAATGGCCCCAGGCGCGGACCGAGGAGTTGCATCCGTTCCAGGAACACATCCCTTTCGCCGTAAGTCATTTCGGGATTGAGCAGCACATTTGCATCGGGAATCGCTTTTTCACCGCCATGCACAATGGACCGTGGAAATTTCGCCGCGAACAGGAAGGTTTCCGGGGTTGCGTCTGCCCATTTTTGTACCGTTTCCGCTTTTGGGATGCCGTAATACGTCGAATCGATTTCCACCGTATCAAACTGGTAGGAGTAAAAACTGAGGTACTGGTCCGGTTTCATCCCCTGTGAGTAGAACACTCCTACCCATGATTTTTCAGAAAAGGAGGATGTTCCGAAACGGACTGTACCTTTTTTCTGTGGTATATCTATATCCATGGAATCACACGTTTGTAATACGTTGCAGAGATTGGTTCCCCCGCCCAAAGGATTTGACATCTGACCTTGAAAAACAGGTCAGGCCACCTTTAGATATACATCGAAAAAGAAAGATTGCCTCGTCGTCTGCCGGAAACGACAAAAACTCCGGCAGACATCCTCGCAATGACTACGCTATTATTTCAACAACAACATCTTCACTGTCTTGGAAAACTCACCCGCTTCCATGGTACAGAAATACATGCCCGCCGATACAGGTGTGCCGCTATTACTGAGGCCATTCCAAACCACCTGGTGCGCTCCCGGTGGTAGTTGACGATTTACCAATGTCGTTACTTCACGCCCAAGGATGTCATACACCTGAATACGGACATTGGACAATTCCGCCACTGTAAACCGGACTTCCGTGGATGGATTAAATGGGTTCGGGTAGTTCTGGGAAAGGGAGAACTCATAGGGCAGCACTGGATCTTCCGGCGTATCCGCCCAGGGATCGGTAATACTTAGAAAAAAAGACTCGTCTGCAGATTTGGAGAACAGGACATACAAGAGCTCTGGTTCGGCTTCATAATAATAGCCTTCCCCGGCATCCAGCAGTTCTTCCATGGAATCAAATCCTTCCATGCTCTCATCGCCACCGATAATGCTACGCGGTTCTGCTACCACATTGTGGGTTTCCACCATGTACACCCGGTCCTCTACTAATCCCTCATAAGTTCCTTCTGTCGGATCAATTGACACCATGAATCCCATGTCGCCAGTAGCCGACGTGTACAATTCCCAGTATTCCGCTGAAATCGAAGTAACGGCAGATGCACCGGATTCATAATTGGTAGTAATGCCATCATCCTCGTACAAATCCAGGTAATTCCAGACATAGGTACCCGGATACAGCTTGAGAAAAAGAGTATCCAGCGACGTTTCGTCCACATACTGTTCGTCGCTCTGCATGGGGATCACACTCCCCTGCCGGATAAATATGGGCATTTGATCCAGCGTGGCGGGAACAGTTACCGTCTGCTCTCCATAGTACACCCTGTCATCCCAGTAGCTCACCCATTCACCATCAGGCAGATAGACACTCTTATTACGTTGTCTATCCTGCACAACAGGCGCCACGAGGATATTGGGACCGTACATGAAGGCTTCATCATAATCTGCGACATTGGGATCATTGGGGAATTCGTAAAACAGGGGACGTACAATCGGTGTGCCGTGCAGATGGTTCTCATAGGCGAGGGAATAGGAATAAGGCATCAGACGGTACCGTAACCGGATAAACTCGCTTACAATCTCTTCCGCTTCGTCGCCGAATGCCCACGGTTCCGTGCCGTGGTTATCATATCCATGTGCACGCATGACCGGGTTGAACGCGCCGAACTGCATCCATCGGATGTACAACTCCGGGCTGGTAGTTCCTGTAAACCCGCCAAGGTCCGAACTATGGTACGCGATCCCGGAAAGTCCCATGTTCAGCAGCATGGCACGTTGCGCGGCAAGTCCTTCAAAAGTACGCGATACATCCCCGGACCATGTGTTTACTCCATACCGTTGAATGCCGGCATACCCGGAACGAGTGAGGTTGAAGACTCTTTCAGTTGGTCGTGCTGTTTCAAAAGCATCTGCAACTGTTTCCGCCCAGAGCAAATTGTAAATATTATGCACCTCATCGCGTGAACCCAAAGCATGCTGCATTTCCCATGGATGATTTTCCGGTTCGCCAAGGTCGGTCCAGAACCCGGCGATGCCATCCGCTAACAGGGTTTCATATTTGTCCTGCCACCAGTCCTGCATGTCCGGACAGGTTGCATCCACTAGCAACGCATCACACCCACACGACCAATGGTTCTCGATCACAAACGGATCGCCGTTTTCCCAATGCCCCACATTCTCCGGGTTGTCATACAAATAACTGTAATTATCGCTGTATTCATTAAAATAGGGTTCTGTGATCAGCACAGTATTAAAACCGTCATCCGTGAGATCGTTTATCATCTGTGCTGGATTTGGAAAAGCGGATGTGTTCCAGGCATAGTCTCCCATATTCTCGAACCAGTAGAGGTCGAGAATGATGCCGTCAGCGGGAATTTCTCTTGTACGAAATTGATTTGCCAGTTCTCGTACTTCCGTCTCGTTCCGGTATCCGTACTTGGACTGGATGTAGCCCAGGGACCATTTCGGGGGTAATGGTTGCCGTCCGGTAAGCCATGTGTACTGTTCGAGGATTTCACCGTAGTCTTCCCCGACGATGAAATAATAACGAAGCTCTCCGCCGTTGCAGGTGAATGACTGGTAATTAGTCCGGCTTTCGCCCAGGTCAAAACGTCCGGTCCAGGGTGTATCGATAAACAATCCATATCCTTTCGAAGACATATAAAAGGGAACATTGATGTTCATCGTTTCCGGGGCTTGTCCATACCCATAGATCGCACGGTTTTCACAGTCGAACGCTTCCCCGCGCAGATCCAGCGCATGACCACGTTCTCCGGTACCGTACAGGTGCTCTCCCGGCGCAAGCGAATAGTGCATGGTGCGTTGCCCCCCAATTGCCACATGCCCGCCCGACTGATCCTCTTCGGTAAGAATTCCGCTGTCGCCATCAAACCTGACTCGCACCGGATTTTTCGAGATGTGGACAGTCAGCGCATTGCTCACCAGTTCCAAGTAGTACTCCTCATCCACAATTTGCGGCAGGATTGCATTGGCATCGGTGTGAACTACCACAAGGGATGAATCGAAAACCGTTTCCAGCGTGGGAAGGTATTCCACCCGTACAATTTCCTCCTGAAGGAAGGTAAATCTCAGGGCGGCATCGGTGGCGATGACTGTAACAGAGGTCTCATCGGTTGTGTGTTCCGTGTAGTCACCCATCACAAATTGGGCATTTGCATTAACCGTCAGTACTAACAGCGTCACTACGCTCAGTAACAGCTTCCATCGTCTCATCGTAAGCTCCATTTTTGGTCACGTCGTTGCGAGCTTGTACGCACGGTAGTTTCTTTTGTGCGTACAAGCGAAGCAATCTTCTTCCCCACACACGTCTTTGCGAGGATTCTGTGAGGCCCGACTGCGTAGTGTACAGTCGTGGTGTCAACAGAATCCGAGGCAATCTCCTTCCACTCCTGCAGTCATATCCAAAGCTTTTTCGCACATACCTTCCACACCCGTAGGAGATTGCTTTGTCGGTTGCACAAACAACTACTACGTGCAACCATCCGCGCAATGACACTTTCTGACACCTTACCTTGAACTGCAGGTAAGGCCACCCATTCCATGCTATACAACTTTCAACGGTCTTCCTCGTTAGATCGTCAACGATACTACATGTTGACGAACCTAACGAGGGCATATCTATTTCTATTATTTCACCAACACCATCTTCTTCATCGACGTAAACACCTGAGTTTCGACCCGGTAGAAATACACCCCGCTCGCCATTGCAGAAGCATCCCACATCACCTCATGATACCCGGCCTGCATCGGTCTGTCCACTAACCGCGCTACTTCCTGACCCAGAATATTGTATACCGTCAGCCGTACATCCTGAGCTTCCACAAGATCGAACAGGATACGTGTGGTCGGGTTGAATGGATTCGGGATGTTCTGGTGCAAGGCATATTCGGATGGCAAACCGTCACCCTGTCCCGGAGCTGCACCACTGAAATAAACAAATAGACCTATAGAAGTGCCCTGCCAATAAGAACCATTTACCTGGATCTCTGCTTCCGCGGTTGAGTATTGCGGAATATCGCCGGGATGTTCAGCCGGGTACAGTTCACCACGAATATCAGCCGTAACGGTGATGTTTGCGGATTCCCCAGGCTGAAGTTGTCCCTCCTCCGGATCCATAGTCAACCAGTCCGGAACAACGTGGTAACCTTCATAAACTTCCACATAATCCGGGGCGTCCTGAAAAACGCACTGGATCGACCAGGTATCGCCATCATATTCGTCGCCAATATTAAATCCACCTGCGAGAATGGAGGACTGGAGGGTTGTACCTGCGTCAGCCTCACCTGTTTCCGGATTGGTGCGATATATCACCGCGCCGCCATTCTGATGCGAGAAAATCCACAGGAAATAATCGTCAGGATCGTCAGGACAATAACTCAGTCCCGTCATATAAGAAATACCATCCGGAACCGGGACATTTTCGGATACTCCAGTATCTTCATTCCATCGTCCCATGGAACTCCAGTTGGAAAAATAAAACCATTCGTTATCCCAGTCATAGGCGCAACCGATCCCCTGGTTGCTCGGGACTGTGTACAGGTTTTCAGCGCCAGCGAGATCGTTATGCTCCCAACGGTATATCCCATGATCTCCGTAGTAGGATATCCCATACAAGTAGCCCTGATAATAGGACAAGTCGATCAGGCCATCCATGTTCCCCGGTAAATCGACAGCTTCGATCAGGTTGCCGTCCAGGTCGCAGATATAAAACTGGTCACTGTTAAACGAGGAGATGTACATGTATTCATCGGTCAAAACTGTACCATAGATACCGTTTGTGCCAAGTTCGGTCTCAAGATTCATAAAGCTGATGATGCTATCCCAGACTTCATCGAGTTCATTGGTTGGGCGCACAGGACCTTCACTGACCGTCGGGCTAATGAGGTTATTGTTCACAACATTAAATACACGTTCGCCTTCAACAAGAGGTTGCCCTGTTTCACTATCAGTTTGATCCCATTCCCAGGGAACATCGATAATATCAATAACTGCGTCCCAGGCAAGCGGACCACAACCAACATTGCTCAGGTCAAAGTCTGCCGATGCGGTCGAGTCTGCATCTTCAATTCCGATGAGAACAATCATCTCTATCACTGCTGTTGAAGGATCACCATCAGGGTATTCCAGCTCTTCAAAATCGAGGGTTGTGGTTTGATCCGGTGTGATGGTCACATCTTCGATGGTCATCGGCCAGTAGGAATCATGCGTGACTTCCGCATCCCATATACCCTGGTAGACCTCATCGATATGGTAAAATCCATTCTCATCGGTTGTAGTTGAATACGGTGTGTTCACAACCTGAATTGTGGCATCTTCAACCGGCTCATCATCGCAATCGGTAACGGTTCCTTCCAAAGCGCCGAACAACGCTTCGCTGGTGCCATAGATCACTAAATCATCAATTGCCACGCCATAGTAACCCCATATACACGAACCACTGGTAAAATGGTGAAAACGGAACAGTACATTTTCACCGATATAATCACCAAGTGGATACACAACTTGCGTCCAACCGTTGGAATACCCGCTCCAGCCTCCGTGATCAACGATGTATAACTCGTAAGGATAACCACCATACGGTTCCAGCAATTCCCAATTTTCACCATTATCTGTGGAAATCGAAAGACTGTATCCCGACCAACGGAACTCATAATCAATCCAATGCCAGTAGCTTAACATCGCTCGTTCGGACAGAATCGGATATGTGATTATGCTGGTCAGGTATCCAACGTCATTATTGGGGCAACTGTGATCGAGCCATGTCGCCCACACATTTGGCGGGGAGTGTGCTTCTTCCAACTCATCCCCCGGTTCTCCATGTTCCCAGGCGCCGTCCCCTTCAAAGAGATTGTGTTCGCCCGGATCGAATCCTGTGGCGAATGCCGTTTCGCCGATCAATACACCGATTGGCGTCGTGTGTGCTGATTCGTTTGGTACTTCGTCAAAGGCGGTTACGGTGTACACATAAAACGACTGCTCGGGAACAGTATCGACGAATGATGTTTCATCCGCTCCGACAGTTTCGATCAGTTCGTCATCACGGTAGATGTTGAATCCTTCAAGATCGACCAGTTCGCTGCCATCCGCATTTGTTTGAGGCAGGTTCCAAGTGAGGGTTGCGGTGAGTTCTTCATTGTCTACGTCTACAGCAAACTCACCGGGAGAATCGGGTGGCATATTGAAGACAACAGATTCGGTGATGGAAGGATCGGATTCGGTAATTTCACCGTCGAAGTCCACCATGGCGGTCGCATAGAGATATACTTCCTCGTTTTCCCATTCGGAACCGTACTCAACGAAATACAACTCCTCTTCGATCAACTCGGCGTTGGATTGTGTGTAAGTCTCGCCGTCGGTGGAGATGTAAACATTAAATCCGAGGAACTCATCCAGTTCATCTGTATAGCCGAGGCAGGAACTTCGCCCTGCCGGTTGAGCCGGGTGAAACCCCCATAACGGTTGCTCAAGGTTGGCGTCAGCGATACGTAATCCGTGCGGCGGTACCAGGTTATTCTGCTCGGCGACAATTTCTTCCACACTCCGGATTCCACCATACAGATAGGCGATCACCCAGGCGCGAATTAACGGATCGCCGGAAAAAGTTGCGTAGAACCATCCATCCATCCCCGTTGTATGCATGTACAAATTCGGCACATCCATAGCGCCATCCACACAAATACCTTCACGATCATAACCATACACCGTGTGTACCATCGCAATCACAAAATCATCGTCAACTCCGATATATGGCGAGAAACTAACGAACGGTTCTTCCACACTTGCGGTTACCGGCTCGGACGTAAATAAGGGAGTTTCCTCCGGCAACTGTGTGTCACTATTAAATGCGAAGAGCATCAGCAGAACAGGTTCATTCACATCATTCGGCCATGCCCCCCACGGATCCGTTTCCACTGCTAGGCGCATTTCTCCGGCACTCACTATCGATGGCGTTTCCATGAAAAACCGTGCGCCAATGTAGCCGTTCTCATCATTGCTGGGAGGCCAGAAAGACTGGGCGTCAACCATAGTTCCATCGTCATACTGGATGTATACCTCATCATCAAAGTCGCCGGGCTCCCGTATAAGGATCTCGACACCGGTATCGAATTCATCTTCTATGGCTGCGATGGTTGGAAATGTTGCGGGTCCAATGGGTTCCAGTTCAAGATTATATTCGATGACAAACTGGTCGTTCTCAACATCCCAGGATAGCTCTTCTGAGGTGTACATGTCGTAGCCATTGATACAGGATTGTATTGCATAGGATTCTGTCCGGTCCTCGAACAAATGTTCGAATGCATACCATCCGTTTTCATCAGTCTGGGTAACCGCGACCAGAGCGCTATCGGCGTCAAGCGTACGCACACATGCTCCCTCCGCCGGTTCCTCCGTATCGCTTAAAAAGACTGTTCCGACAATGCTTCCCCAAGGTGTAAGAACTGCATCCAGTTGAGTTTCGAACTCTTCCCCGAGTACAACATCCGGAATTGTACTATCGTTGTATCCCTGTTTTATAAAGGTTACATCAAAGGGTAAAGCATTTCGGTCCACGAGAACACCGTAATACCCGGACACATCTGTTTCTCCCACCCAAGTGCGCCCAATAATGTCTTCAGCCTGTACGGTTACTTCCGGAACCCCTTCCTCCGTCGCATAATCATACACATGCCCACACAGCATTGCGTATGAAACATTCTGGTTGTCAAACTGGATGCCAAGTTCCGGGTATGGATAGTTTTCTGGATGATCATCGTAGGATACCTGCACACCTTCCGTACCATCAACGTTTTCAATACCGATAGTTTCGCTGTCTAACGGAAAATCATCGCTGAAATCACTGTAATAGAAATTGATTTGCCCATTTTCGTGCAAAACAATCTGTGCAGTAAAGCATACTTCCGCAGGTTCCCGATAATACCCCCAGTTGTCATACTGGATCCGGGTTAGATGGTTGTCTGCATCGTGATAATAATAAATGGTTCCATTACGCTGATGAAGATCATCCCAGAAGAGATAAAGAGCGTTGTTGGGAGCAGGTGTATGTGGGACATAGATATTTGGATAATACCCGTTCTCAATTTCACTGAAACTGATAAAACCATTGGAATTCACCCAGAACTGGGATAGATCCTCACCGTAAAATGAGAAGGGAAAACCAATCTCGAATGGTCCTGCACTGCCTTCATCGCCGGTTCCGGGAACAGAATTTCCAATATCGCTGATATCTACCCATTCGTAATTCACCTCATGCCACACATAGTCCGTTTCACCGGGCATGGGACGCGCCTGCACTTCATCCGACCAGACCAGGTAGTCATCACCATACCCATAATCTGCAGCCACAGCGAAACTATACAGAACACCATTGGTCAAACCGGTTACGGTCCAAGTTTCATCAGTGACAGTATCCGGCAGGACAGTCCAGTTACCATCAACGATAACAGCGATACGATAGCCGACAAAGTCTTCAAGTTCATCCAGCTCATCTGCCGGAGAATGATGAAGGTACGACTCTTCCAGGATTAACAGCTCATTTTCTATTGTACGGGCTTTCTCCAGGGCTTCCAGGGAACCGTCATTGTGAAGATAAACAAGGGCTTCCCGGTATTCTTGAATGGATGCCTGGAGACTGTTTCGTGCGTCTTCATGGTTAGCTGGTGGATCCCATATAAGGGTTACTTCTTCATCCCCTGACATCGCTTCCAGGTTTTGCGGGGGGAATATTTCGGGAAGATAAAAAGTAATGGGTACTGTTTCTAAATTAATTAGAACACCTTCCATGAATTCATCATGATACCCTTCGGAACCCGCTGGAAGATGAGTGATCGAAAAATTATACGTTCCTTCTATAACTTCATCCAATTCGAAAAAACCTTCTTCATCTGTAATGTCAAAAACACCGAGCGAGGGGATTTGTACCATTACATTCGGAAGATAAGTGTCAGGTGTATCCGCTGATTGCACCCATCCATGTAAAATCGGCTCAGGTATGTAGCCCAATTCTATATCAAGGATAGTTGTTTCATCCTCGATTATTTCTATATTCTCATATATACGTGACCGCACTCCCATACCATATGATTTTACATGATATACTCCGGGCAGAATGTGTTCAATCTGGTAAAAACCTTCTTCATCGGACAGGGTAGAGTACAGCATTTCTTCGAAATCAGTAGTCCAGATTTCGACAACGTAGCCTTCTAATGGCACCCCAATTACATGGGTGATAGTTCCTTGTAATGTTCCACCCGGTCGCCCAATATAGAATGAAGACTCGTTAGCGGGAAACTGGAATTCTTCGCCATGATAAATCGATGCGCCACGTTCGCCCGTTTCATCCTCGAAACCGATGGAGTGGTTGCCGGTGTAGTCGTCGAATGCGATTGTAGCGTAATTAAAGTACACAGCTCCATTCGGTGTAAACACAGCCTGCATGGTTACCGGATGATCGGCATTACCGTAAAAATTTACTCCATCGTAGGTAACAACAAAATTTTCATCTTCAAAACCTGCATATACACTACCTGCTGCCGCAGGATTCAAATCATCGGCCAACAAGAAAAAAGAGGCGTTCGGATCGGCAGGATCGGGGAGTTCATTGTAGTAAATCGTCCCACTCTCATCATAGATAAACGCAAGCCAGCCGTTGGAACAGACATAAATACCGGTGTATTCAATGTTGTACCAGGTAAAGTTGTTCCAACCAATTTCTGCAAAATCGATGTAGATCCAGGTATCGTCACCTTGCTGGAGGTCTGTTCCATCATCAAGAATGTCCAGCCAGAAATAGTCGACTTCATTCCATTCCGGTTCGGGTGGGGCTTCATCCAAAGCGGCGTTGAATACATTTACACCCGGCAGGATATCGACTTCTTCTACATAATCGTAATACCCATGCGCTTCCACAAGCATGTCCCAGGTACCGGAATAAGCGTCTAAGATTTCATAGGTTCCAACAGAATTGGTCACACCAGAGCCGCCGCCAAGGGTAACTGTCGCCCCCTCAATTCCATCCCCGGTTTCCGCATCGGTGATGATCCCGGTAATCGTTGCATCAGGATCTGTCTGACTGAATTCAATAGCAAGCCCGGCATAGGGATAGTTCTCCGGGTCCATATTGAATGACACCATCAAAGCCGATTCGCCGTCAGCACTTTCAATGCCAATGGTCTCACTGTTAACAGTCCAATCTTCTGAAAAATCATTATAGTAGAAGATGATCCGGCCGTCATTGAACAAAGCTGCCTGAAAATACGCCCATGCCGTTACTTCGCTATGATGTCCCCAGTGATCATACTGGATACGCGTGCAACCGGCTTCTTCGTCATAGTAGTAATAAATGGTGCCGTCTTGTTCATGAAGATCATCCCAGAACGGATAGATCGCATTGTTCGGATCGTTTGAAGAAGGAATGGAATAATTACTATAATGGCCGCTCAAATCTTCTGTGAAGTTGATAAATCCATTTGAATTGACCCAGAATTCGGTGTATTCGGCACCATAAAACGGGAAGAATTGCCCGAGTTCGAACGGTCCCGCGCTGCCATCATCGCCGGTGCCGTCAATAGCAGTACCAACACCGCTGATATCCACCCATTCATACTCAGGTCCGCTCTCTTCTTCACTGTCACGGAAGATATACCCGTACGCGTCCGGTCCTCCTGTTTCATCGACTTCGCGTGAGGGACCTTCCAAATCATACCCGATATCGAGAAGCAGGGCTTTCTCATCGGCGGTCAGTGTGTACCCGTTTTCATGCGATTCGATCAAGTTGTAAATGTGGGACTTTTCTGATGGGGACTCTGCGTAGGATGTCCACGTGACTGTACATAAACAAATCAGTGCGAGGAGATACATTCGAGTTTTCATTTTTCACTCCTGTTTTAAACAGGTACATCCTTACCCGATATTTCACCCGGCCTTTTCACAAGCCTGTGGTACTTCAACTACCTTGTTTTTGGAATCGCCCAACCTGCAGCCTGTTCCACAATGACGCCCTTTCTCCCGGACCGTTTTTTTGCGTCCGGGCTACATCTATTCCCGGAAGGGTGGCCCCACCTGTAGTTCAAGGTAGGGTTTCCTGTACCCGGACCTGACACCTGACCTTGAAAAGCAGGTAAGGCCACCCGATCCCTGTCAAATAACTTTCAACGGTCCTCCTCGTTAGACCGTCAACGGTACTGCAAGTTGACAAACCTAACGAGGGCATATCTTATTTCTCGTCGTTGCAAGATTTTCTGAGTGTTGTTCCTGTTTATGCAGAAAATCGAAGCAATCCCATTCCAAAAGGACCATGTAAATATGTATCTCACAACGCATCATCAGATTGCTTTGTCGGTTGCACAAACAACTACTACGTTCAACCATCCGCGCAATGACACTTTCTGACACCTTACCTTGAACTGCAGGTAAGGCCACCCATTCCATGCTATACAACTTTCAACGGTCTTCCTCGTTAGATCGTCAACGATACTACATGTTGACGAACCTAACGAGGGCATATCTATTTCTATTATTTCACCAGCACCATTTTCTTCATCGATGTGAACGCCTGTGTTTCAATCCGGTAGAAATACACTCCGCTCGCCATTGCAGAAGCATCCCATATCACCTCATGATACCCGGCCTGCATCGGTTCTTCGATCAACCGCGCTACTTCTTGACCAAGGATATTATACACTGTCAACCGCACATCCTGCGCTTCGACAAGGTCAAACAGGATACGTGTGGTAGGATTAAACGGATTGGGAATGTTCTGATGCAGGGCGTACTCTGTTGGAATCTCACCCTCCGCCTCAGGAGAAGAATGACCTAAATATACCGTGACTGTAACCAGTTCTCCTTGCCAAAAAGATCCTGTAAAATCGATCTCAGCTTCCGCAATCATCCCCACTTCGATATCGCCAGGGTTCTCCGCAGGATACCGTTCTCCACTGATATCTGCAGTCAGCGATATGTTCACAGCTTCACCCGATTCCAGGAATCCTTCCTCTGGTTCAAGTAATAACCAGGGCAAGCCAGCGGGATACCCTTCGTACACTTCTACAAAATCGGGTGTCCCCTGGAACGTACATTGAACAGCCCAGGTCTCCTCATCGAAATCATCACCTATGTTGAATCCACCGGCAAGTATGGCAGCTTGTAGAGTAGTCCCTTCATCCGCTTCACCCGTTTCAGGATTTGTTCGGTACATCACTGCTCCGCCACCCTGTTGGGTAAAGACCCACAAACTGAAATCATCCGGATCGGCCGGGCAGTAGCTAAGCCCCATGATGTCTGAAACACTATCCGGAACCGGAACTGTTTCCGCCACTCCAGTATTTTCATTCCATCGTCCAATCGAATTCCATTCGGAGAAATAAAACCAACCGTTATCCCAGTCATATGCGCATCCAATACCCATATTTGCAGGTACGGTGTAAAGGTTCTCTGCACCGGCGAAATCGTTGTGTTCCCATCGGTATATCCCATGATCCCCGAAGTAAGAAACACCATACAGATAACCATCGTAATAGGAAAGATCAATCAAACCATCCATGTTCCCCGGCAGATCGACAGCCTCAACAAGGTTTCCATCAAAATCGCAGACATAGAACTGGCCACTGATGAATGAGGAGATGTACATGTAGTCCTCACTGAACGCACATCCGATAATGCCGTTTGTGCCAAGTTCCGTTTCCAACTCCATGTATGTGACAAGTACATCCCAAAGCTCATCAAGTTCATGTTGTGGACGCGTTGGTCCACTCATTTCCGGACTCGTAAAATTGCTATCCAAAATGGTATAAGACTGTTCACCGGGAACAAGTGGTGGATGGTTCCTTGCCTGCGTTGGCAGATCTTCCCATGGTTCATAAACAACATCCAGGTCAGCTTCCCATTGCAACGGACCACACCCTACACTATGAAGATCAAACTCCAGAGTATTGATTGAATCTAATGATCCGGCTCCATACAGGTATAAGACTATTTCTAAAGTATTGGCGGAAGGTTCGCCTTCCGGGTATTCGAGGTCTTCAAAATCCAAGGTAGTGGTCTGATCCGGTGTGATGGTCACATCTTCGATTGTCATCGGCCAGTAGGAATCATGCGTAACTTCCACATCCCTTGTTCCCTGGTAGATCTCATCAATATGGTAAAATCCGTTCTCATCGGTTTCGGTAAAAAAGGGCGTTCCAATTACACGGACTGTAGCATCTTCCACCACCTCCCCGTCACAATCGGTAACAGTCCCCTCCAGGCTGCCTGACATGGTGCCGTTACACCCAAAAATCATAAGGTCGTCAATGGCGACACCATAATAATTCCATACCGGGGCTGCGTCGGACGTGTGATGCAAACGGAACATGATTTCTTCGCCGACAAACTCACCAAGCGGATAGATTACCTGCATCCATCCATTGGAGGATCCCGTCCAGCCGCCCTGTTCCAACTGGATCAACTCATACGGATATCCGCCAATGGGCTCCAGCAATTCCCAGTTTTCCCCCTCGTCAATGGATACTTCCACGTTGTAGCCATCCCATCGAAGTTCATAATCAAACCAATGCCAATAGCTGAGAAGAGCCTGCTCGGAAAGGATGGGGAATGTCAGTGTACTGGTGAGATAATCATCCGCATTATTGGAATAATCTCCTTCCAGGCCGGTCGCCCAGACACAGGGCGGTGAATGCGCTTCGCCAAGCTCCCCGCCCGGCTCGCCATACGCCCATATGCCTTCCTCTTCAAACAGGATAAACTCGTCCGGTTCAAATCCCGTGGCAAAATCCGGTTCTCCAACCAGCATTTCGATGGGTATAGTGTGGATGGACTCATTGGGGACTTCATCAAAAGCGGAGACGGCATACAAGCACAGCATTGGATGATCAAGCACATCCACATAAACTGTCGCATCCGCTCCGACTGTTCCGACAATTTCACTATTCCGGTAGATGTTGAATCCTGCGAGATCGATCAGTTCGGTACCGTCCTGGTTTGTCGTCGGTGCATCCCAGGTCAGATCAACGGATAGGTTTTCATGATCGGGAGTACAAATGAAATTCTCAGGAGAGGCAGGCATCATGTTGAACACAATATTTTCGACTTGTGATTGCCAGTATTCTGTTGTGTCACCTTGAATCACTTCAATTGCGGTAAGATAGGCGTACACTTCATGGTTTTCCCATTCGGAACCATAATAAGCGAAATAGATATTCTCCTCAACCGTTTCTTCGTTTGCTAACATAAAGGTTTCATTGTCCGTTGATACATAAACATTGTATCCTATAAACTCATCCAGTTCATTGGAGGATGCGGGTTGATATCCGCTATTTCCTGCTGGGCTCCAGAGTGAAGAGTACCAGAATGGCTGTTCCAGGCGTGCATCCGAAAACCTTATGTCGTGTGCGGGAACGTTATTTGGATTGACAGGAATACTTCCAATGTTTTCCTCGGGATTCCCGATGGAAACTGTATATCCCCATGCTCGAAACATAAGATCCCCGGTAAACTCCGCCTGAGACCATCCATCCAAAGCAGTTGTGTGTATGAAGGCATTATTAATATCGGCTGAACCATCTACACAAAAACCTTCTCGTGGTTCCCCGTAAACTGTATGCACGGCTGCAATAAGAAAATCGGATTCTGTACTCATATCCGGATAGAAAAAGACAAATGGATTATCTTCTGATGCAGATACAGGAATTGAAGTGAATAGTGGTGTTTCTTCTGGAAGTTCTGTTTCTTCATCAAATTCAAACAACATTAGAAGTACAGGCTGGTTTTCCCCATCAGGCCAGGCACCCCAGGGATCTGTTTCTATCGCTAAACGTATCTCCCCTGCGAGAATAATTGTCGGTCCATCCGAATAAAAACGTACACCGATATATCCGGCTTCATCATTATCTTCCGGTGTCAATGTGTGTACATTCGCGATTTCACCATCGTCATATTGAAAGTAAAAATTGTCAACCGGACCTCCAGGGGGACACATATGGAATAATGCACCGTCATCGAAATCGTCATCCCAGTAAAGAATCCTCGGCTCCCATGGCCCTATACCAACAAGTGCAATATCATACTGGATATAAAAAACATCGCCTTCTATATCCCAGGTAAGTTCTTCTGAAACCTGCACTTCATATCCTGTATCGAAGGCAAGTATGCGATAGGATTGTGTACGGTCTTCGAACATTTGCATAAAGCCGTACCAACCTTCTTCATCAGCGAGTGTTACCGCAATAATATCATCATTCTCATCCAGAACTTGTACCACTGCCCCTTCTGCAGCTTCTTCTGTATCACTGTAGTATACATACCCCCAGATACTTCCCCACGGTACCAAGACCATATCCAACTGTGTTTCAAACTCGTTGCCAAGGGTTACATCCGTCACCGTACTGTCTTCATATCCCTGTTTGCTGAAAGTCACGTCGAACGGCACACCATCACGGACCACCAACACACCGTAGTACCCGAATTCATCGGTCTCGCCGAACCAGTGATTGTCATTGGAATCGACTGCTTCTACGGACACACCCGGAACGCCGTCCTCTGTCGGATAATCGATAACAACACCTTCTAATAGCGCGTAAACCGTATGGCTGGCTTCGATCCGGATACCCAGTTCGGGATGGGGAAAATCTTCCGGAACATTCATGTACGAAATGCTCAACGCTTCTGTGCCATCACTGTTTTCGATACCGACGGTTTCACTGTCGAAGGGATAGTCTTCCGATGCATCTTCGTAAAGCAGGTCTATCCGACCGTCGGAATACAGAACGATTTGGGCGTCCAGCAGAACATTTTCCTGGCTATAGTGCCCCCAGTTCTCATACTGGATACGGGTAAGGTTGTTCTCTTCGTCATGGTAGTAGTAGATGGTTCCCCCACGTTCATGGAGGTCGTCCCAAAGCAGGTAAATGGCGTTGTTGGGCGGGTTACTATTCGGAAGTTGATCATTGAGGTATCCGCCGTCATGCAGCTCATTGAAGTTGATGAATCCGTTGGAATTCACCCAGAACTGGGTGACATATTCGCCAAAGAAGGGAAAAGTGAATCCGATATCAAATGGTCCCGCTCCTCCGTCATCACCGGTGCCGTCAATGGCTGTACCGACCGCAACAATATCTACCCACTCGAACTCAATCTCTTCCCAGGTATAATCGTCATCGACGGGTAACGGACGCGCCAATTCCACATCGGACCATACCAGGCAATGTTCGTTGTAACCGTAATCCGCCGCTACGGAAAAACCATACACGACACCGTTGGTCAAACCTGTTGCTGTGTATTCTTCCTCTATCAACAGATCAGGCAGTATAATCTCGTTGTTGTTGACAATGACCTTGATACGATACCCGACAAAATCTTCCATATTATCGAGTTCACTTGTAGCGTGACGATCATATTCCTGTTCGAGCCTGGCGAGTTCCTGTTCAAGCGTCTGTTTTTTCTGCCTGAGTCCCGTTTCACTGCCCTCGTTTATAAGTCGTAAAACGTTTCGATATTGTTCAATGGTTGTCTCGAGAAGGAACCGTGCATCTTCATGGTTGGCTGGCGGTTCCCAGATCAAGATCGCTTCTTCATCTTGAGGCATCACCACAAGGTCCTGCGGGGGAAGAATCTCCGGCATGTACAAGTTCAATGGTACGTTTTCTTCAAAGATTTCTACATCGTTTAAGATGATTCCGTGATATCCCCAAGAACCGTCCGGAATGTGGGTTATGACCATATCCCATATTCCTTCCTCAACGCCTTCGAGGATGTATTCGCCTTCCTCGTCGGTGACATCAAACAGCCCTAATCCGGGTATCTGCACTACAGCGCCCGGCACCGGTAGATCGGGAGTATCCGCGCTGTAAACCACACCATAGACGTTGATAATTTCGTCAAGCTCATCCGTAGTTCCACCCGACATGGAGTGAAGTTGCGCTGGTTGCTGTGAAACCGCGTTTGTGACAGAAAAAACGAAACATATCAGAATCGCTACAGATAGTACGCTCAAATAACGAATCGATGTTTTCACACAATTACCGGCCATGTGTACGCGCTTCATTTTCAACTCCTGTAATGAACTCAACTCCCTTGACGATGGGGCGTCTTGTATCATTTTCCCAATGGGTGGCCCTGCCTGCAGTTCAAGGTAGGGCTTCCACACAACTTGACACCTGACCTTGAGAAGCAGGTCAGGCCACCCGACACACGTCGTTACGAGCTTGTGCGCACGGTTGTTACATTTGTGCGTACAAGCGAAGCAATCTTCTTCGATCCCAAACAGATCATTAAACAGCACTTTGTACAAACCATATCACTCTCGGCGTGATATTGCTTCGTCGTCATCTGCGAAAGTGGAAACATTCCCATTTTTATAAAAAGAACTTTGCTGTTCAATTCTGCTGAAACTTGGGAATCAAAAAGAGTGATTCGCCAAGCCACCCACTATGCGTCGTTGCAAGATTTTCTGCGTGTTGTTGTTGTTTATGCAGAAAATCGAAGCAATCCCATTCCAAAAGGACCATGTAAATATGTATCTCACAACGCATCATCAGATTGCTTTGTCGGTTGCACAAACAACTACTACGTGCAACCATCCTCGCAATGACACTTTCTGACACCTTACCTTGAACTGCAGGTAAGGCCACCCATTCCATGCTATACAACTTTCAACGGTCTTCCTCGTTAGATCGTCAACGATACTACATGTTGACGAACCTAACGAGGGCATATCTATTTCTATTATTTCACCAGCACCATCTTTTTCATCGATGTAAACGCCTGTGTTTCAATCCGGTAGAAGTACACTCCGCTCGCCACTGCTGAAGCATCCCACACAACCTCATGATATCCCGCTTCCATCGGCTCTTCGACCAGACGCGCCACTTCCTGCCCCAAGGTATTGTATACCGTCAGCCTCACTTGTTGTGTTTCTACAAGGTCGAACAGGATACGTGTGGTCGGATTGAATGGATTGGGGGTATTTTGATGCAAAGCATATTGTGAGGGGAGTTCTATCGACTCTTCAACTCCAGTGTCCAGAAAAATAATTGCTGCGGGTAACGAGATACCTGACCAGTGGGGACCATTAAAATAGATTGTCGCCAGGGCACACATTTCATTTTCAATCCCTCCCGGTTCTTCTGCAGGGAAAAGGTTTCCACGAACATCGACAGTTACCTGGATATTTATTTGTTCACCTGATTCAATTGTTCCTTCCGTTTGACTCATCGTCAACCAGCTTTGTGGTTGGGGACCAGGGTTAAAGGGATAACCTTCATATACAGCGAGATAATCCTGTTCACCTTGTAATACACATTGCACAGTCCAGGTGTCAAATCCATGGATAAGCCCAACGTGACATCCTCCAGACATTAAATTATTCGCAACCAATGTCCCTTCATCACATTCACCGGTTTCCGGGTTGATACGTAACATAACAGCATCATCTCCCCGCTGCGAGAACAACCAGAGTGTGAAACCATCTGGATCTTCAGAAAAACAACTCAATCCTGACAGTTCTGAAGCAGCATCCGGCACCGGTATATCAACAAAATCGCCCGATTCCGCTATCCAACAATAGACAGATTCTCCGTCGGAAACATAACACGCTTGCATTTCATCATTCCATGCCAAACCTGTGGCTGTGTCGGTGGGAACATCGAAGAGTACTTCATAATTGTTTAGTTCATTGTAATGCCATCGAATCACTGAATATGATTCATTATAAGCGATTGCGTAGAAGTAGTAGCCGTCATAGGACAAATCGTACAATCCATCAATTGAAGCTGGCAAAGGAACAGACTGTCTAAGTTCTCCATCGCGGGTACAGATGTAAAAATAGTCACTTTCAAAAGCGGAAATATAGATCTGTGATGATTGAACGATAACGCCGTAGATGTTACTTGTTCCTATTTCATTCTCCAGTTCCCATAGATAAAACAATGGTTCCCATAGTTCATCAAGTTCATCCGTTTTATTTTCAGGGTTAGCAGGTTTGCGTGATTCGTTTTGTGCCTGGTTCGGTATCACATTCGCGCTATCGCAAGATGGATTGTCACCCGCGATTAATGTTCGATCCGGCTCACGCCATGGCACAGAAAAAACGTCAATCTCACCTGTCCATTCGAGCGGTCCACAACCAACGCTACTCAAGTCAAAATCAACAATGGTCATAGAATCCTGATCATTTCCCAGGCGAACGGTCATATATAGAAATTGTTCAGAAGTCTCACCATCCGGGTATTCGAGGTCTTCGAAATCCAGTATGGTTGTATCCAGGTAACCTATCTGTACACTTTCGACAACAGTAGGCCAGTAATAGTCGTGCGTAACTTCCACATCCCATGTACCTGCTAAAACCTCCTCAATCAGGTAGTAACCATTTTCATCTGTTCTACCGGAATAATTTGTTCCGAGGACATGTACCTGTGCATCTTCTACCGGGACTTCATCACAATCAATAACAGTTCCTTCCAGCGAACCAAAAAACTGAGTATTTATTGCACCGAAGAATTGAAAATCATCAAGTGACACACCGTAATGAACAATCAAACCTGCATCTGCACCATGACGAAATCGCAGTTGAATCATTTCATGTTGATAATTTCCCAAGTCGAAAAACACTCGTTGCCAACAGTTTGTTACTCCTGTAAAACCGGGTTGATCATCAAGTGCAATAACCGTATCATGTGGATACCCACCCCTCGGCTCAAGGACTTCCCAGGTATCACCGTTATCCGTTGAAACCTGCAGGTTATATCCATCCCAATTTGTATCGTAATCAAACCAGTGCATATAGGTTAGTTGCGAATAGGTTTCTGTGATATAAAAGGTTTCCGTACATGTCAAAAAGCTGTTTTCATTTTGATTATAGGCTGAGTTCAGACAAGTCGCCCATACATTCGGTGGTGACCATGCGCTATCGGGATGGCTTATCGCCTCACCGTGTTCCCACGCCACTTCATCAGATAGGAAGAATAAATAATCACCTGGATCAAATCCTGACTGGTAATCGGGCTCACCGACCAGAAGGACCGCTGGAAATGATCTCGGTGATTCATTGGGAACCTCATCGAAAGCGGTCACCCGGTACCAGTAATAACAGGCGTATTCACAAGTATCGGTATACGTGTTCATTTCAGCGCCAACTGTCCCGATAACTTCATCGCCACGGTAGATGTTGAAACCGGCCAAGTCTATCAGTTCGGAACCGTCCTCGTTTAATGTTGGTATATCCCAGGTCAGCGTAACAACAAGGTTTTCATTGTCGGAAGTTCCGTCGAGATTCTGCGGTCTGCACGGCGCACAATTAAATAACACCGTGTCCACTTCAGACGGTTGCGATTCGGTGATTTCGCCCTGAATATCAACCATTGCGGTGGCGTAGAGATATACTTCCTGGTCTTCCCATTCGGAACCGTAAAACGTGTGATATTCTCTATCCGTGATAAGAGTGTCATTGGCCAGTATGAAGTGTACGCCGTCGGTGGAGATGTAGATGTTGTAGCCCAGGAATTCATCCAGTTCATTGTTTGATTGAACCGGAGAGGCGGGATTCTCAGGTGGAAGCTGTTCCAATGGAGTTGATGCCACACCTGAACCTGCGACAAACAGTAGAATAAATAAACAGATGACATATTGTTTCATTGTATTCTCCACTGTCTTCTATAGAAGGGTGACCCGGTGAATCATGATTATGCCCTCGTTAGGTTCATACGTCGAAATGCAGTTTATGAAGATGGATGATCTAACGAGGATAGAACCTCCTATATAACAATTTTCAACGGTTTTCCTCGTTAGATCGTCAACGGTACTGAATGTTGACGAACCTAACGAGGGCATATCTTATTTCACGTCGTTGCGAGGATTCTGTGATGCCCGACTGCGTAGTGTGCAATCGAGGTGTCAACAGAATCCGAAGCAATCTCACTCCACACAAACCCTTGTAAATACCTATATCACAACGCCTCATCAGATTGCTTTGTCGGTTGCACAAACAACAACTACGTGCAACCATTCTCGCAATGACGTATTCTCCCCGGACCGATTTTTTGCGTCCGGGCTACATTTCTTCTTGAAGAGATAACATGCACTTGGCATCTGCAGGTATGACGGCGAAAGAAGTGAAAATCATAGCAGAATGGATCAGTAGTACAGGTAAAACACTACCTTTGCGCATTGCATCCCCCCCGGAACTGCCGAATGTTTTATTCCCTGTGAAAAGGGTTAAATTGCAAAGTGGATGCCTGCACCTCCAGGAGGCATTTCATAAAGATGTACTATACCAACCGGTTATCAATTCATCCTCTCAGGTTGCGCTGAAACACAATGAATTCGCTGGTTGGCGACAAGAAACAACATGAATTTCGAACTGTGCGCTTCCGATCTGCAATTTTACTCCGCGATTCAGGTGATGCACATCACGCTCACCTCTGAGCACGAACCGCACATAATATGAATGGCGCCACAAACCAATGCGGCGCCATCAGTATTTCGAGATATTCAGTAATTCTATCCAAGCAGTGTCAGGAACACTCCGGCAGCGATAGCGGAACCAATTACACCGGCCACATTCGGTCCCATCGCAGCCATCAACGGATTCACTTTACCATCCGTTTCTGTGGACACAAAATGCTGCACCACCCGTGCGCTCATGGGTACAGCGCTGACCCCCGCCGCGCCGATACACGGATTGATCTTTTTTGTTGTCGGCAAAAACAGGTTGATGAGTTTTCCGAATGCCACACCACCAGCCGTGGAAAATGCAAATGCAATAGCACCAAGGATCAGGATCTTGATGGTCTGCAGTTGCAGGAAGTTTTCCGCCGCCATGGTAGAGCCCACCCCAATTCCAAGGAATATTGTAACAATATCCACCATGGGGCCGCCTGCTGTCTTTTTCAATCGGTTGGTGACACCGCATTCACGGAGCATGTTACCGAACAGAAGCATTCCTAAAAGCGGTGCGCTGGTGGGAATGGCAAGCATGGCGATGGTACCGGTGACAATCGGGAAAAGAATCACTGCCGTCCGTGATACAGGTTTTGCCTGGGGCATATCAATCGCACGTTCCTTTTTTGTGGTCAACAACCGTATAATAGGCGGCTGAATTACGGGAACAAGGGACATGTAGCTATATGCTGCCACAGCTACAGCGCCAAGTAAATGCGGTGCAAGTTGAGATGCAAGGAAAATGGAAGTGGGACCATCCGCGCCACCGATAATACCAATTGCCGCAGATTCTCGAGCGGAAAAGCCCAGCATGTAATGTGCGCTTAATGCTGCGGTAAAAATTCCGAATTGCGCCGCTGCACCAAGAAGGAATGTAAACGGACGGCTTAACAACGGCCGGAAATCCGTTAATACCCCTACACCGAGGAAAATCAACGGTGGAAGAAATTCGGTTTTAATACCGACATTGTATATACTCGCCATCAAACCTTCATCGAATCCGAGTCCGGATGCCATCTGAGCCAATGGCAGATTGGCGAAAATCGCACCGAATCCGATAGGAATCAGGAGTAACGGTTCAAAGTTCTTTTTTATCGCAAGCCAGGTCAGCAATCCACCTACGGCAAACATGACAATGTTGCCAAAGCTGAGATTGGCGAAACCTGAAGTACGTATCAGTTCAGTGAAGGCCTCCATGAGCATCCTCCCTTTTTTAGTTTGGAAGGATTGTCATAATTGGCTTTCCTGCACCGACATCATCGCCGATTGCGACACTAATCGTACTCACTATGCCATCCACAGGCGATTTTACAGCATGGTTCGCTTTCATCGCTTCAACTTCTGCGACGGTTTGTCCTTTCTTGACCACATCGCCCGGTTTGACATGCAACTCTACAACCGGCGAGTCACCCTCAAATGGTGAAAATACCGGGGTTCCATTTGGAGACTGCACTGGCAAAGCAACCGCCTGCGATGCTGCCTGTTGTGCGCCACTGCCAAAGTCCATGGTTACTTTGAAGGTCCGTGCAAACCCGTTCTCCTCCACGACGACGTTGCTTGTCATGGTTCCAGTCGGTCCGGCAGCGGGTACAGCCTGGACTGGAGCTGCTACGGGTGCAGCCGGTTTGGGTTCTTCCTTTACCTTCAGCGGAATATCGATCTTCGGTTTTCCCTGCAGGAGACGGATACCTTCATTCAGTTCCATCTTCTTGCCGGGAACAATTGCCGCGGCAACGAGGAAAACAGATTTGTCGTCCGTGGGAAGGCCACGTTCTTCCAGCGCGGCTTTCGCCGGTCCCAAGCTGTCCGGGGCAACACTTAAGGGATCACCCTCGAGTACCGGCAGATTGAGTTGTTCGGAAGCCATCTTGATCACGTCTGGATCGGACGGCAACGGAGTTTTGCCAAAGTATCCGAGGACACTCTTGCCAAATCCCGGATCGATCTTCTTCCATCGTCCATAGAGCACGTTGTTAAATGCCTGCAACCAGTACTGCTGGCTGCCCGGAGTAACGCTTGTCCAGGCGCCGCCAGCTTTCACCACTACCGGGAATTCTGCCAGCACATCGCTATAACGGTCGAGAATACCGGCTTTCACCATCATGTGTACATTCGGTCCGATCGCCCCACCCGGCATCGGGAATCCGACCACACGGGCATCTGCAGAAGTCACCACCGGGTTGAACACATAATCTTTTAACCCTTCATTCAACATGTTTTCAATCTCGAGCATTTTGCTGGCATCCACATCCAGCGAATACCCGGTACGTTTCAGCGCATGATCAAGAGAACGAACATCGGGTTGTACCGTTCCGCTTGCCAATGGTCGAATGGAGAGGTCTACGCCATCCGCACCGCCTTCTATCGCCGCCATATAGCAGGAAACACCTGTGGAAGCGGTATCATGGGTATGCATCCATAGCGGGACTTCCGGCGGGAGGATCTTACGGATGCCTTTTGCGGTCTCATATACAATTGACGGAGGTGTGGTTCCGCTGGCATCTTTCATGCAAAGGCTGTCGAAGTGGACTCCGCTGTCAATAATCTGCTGAGCAATGCCGATGTAGAATTCCGGTGTATGCGCCTGGTCGGATTCAAACGGCAACCCCATAAGCGCTACGCATACCTGGTGATGCATCCCGGCATCAACTATCGGTTGTCCGGTTTTCACCAGCAAGTCGACATCATTCATGAAATCGAAGTTTCGATCCCACGTGGTGCCGTACTTCTTGTGAAGCACAGCCTGCCGTTTTAACGCATCTATATTCTGGGTAGTAAGTGTAACACCGCTGATAGAGCGCGTGAGGATTTGCAGGTCTGCCTCGGGACCGACAGCGTCGCGCATCTTCTGCATAGTTTCAAACGGATCTTCTCCGCAGTAAAAATAGGGCGCCTGGTACCGTGCGCCGCCGCCAAACTCAAAATGACGTACTCCCGCTTTGGCCGTTGCCTCCATGGCCGGGAGAATGTCTTCCGAGCGTACCTTCCCGCCGAACATGCTCTGGAAACCATCACGAAATGCTGTGATCATCACGCGGATCGTTTTTCCGGATTTCGCGTAGATCATAAGTTCTCCTCACGCTTAGTCTTTATTTTGATTTAATGAATTGAAATCTTCCTGTTTTCCATGTTGAAAGCAGTTTGCTTTTCATCAGGGACGGATCTCCTCAATTCGTTGAATCCTCGCTGATGGATATGCAGCTTTCAGCGAGGTTGTAATCACCGCAACAGTCGCCATGCCCGCTCCTGCTGCTTGCACCTGTACTCCTGCTGCAACAAGGTCTTCCGGTTTTCCCGGATATACTGCTGTAATAATCCACATCACAATCGCAAGTAATGTCAACAACACAAACACAGCGAGGAACGCGGTAATGCAATCATACATGAGGTTTGTATGATTCTCTTCCGCCATTGCACTTGCCTGGTTGGCGTTCTCGCCACGTTCAGCAGTAATCAAAGTAGCTTCACCGGTAGTCACGCCCGGTTCAATTCCTGATGATTCAATCGCTTCGCCTGATTCGATCCCGGTTTGAACCGTTGTCGCCTGTTCACCTGTTGATTCGGTTGTTTGTGCTGATGAATGCGGGATTGCACATACATAAAAAATGAGGGCTACTACTACGCAGTACATCCACCTGGTGGGTCGCATATGAAGTTTTCGCCTCCTTGTCAATATACTGGCTCGAACGATATCTCTGAGAAAGTACATCGCTGCGATTATCGAGCACAACACTGCAACATATCCGGAGTTTTTTTTTCATCTTTTACTTGCATTTCTCGAGCCAGCATGTGAGAGGACTATCGAAACCAACAAAAACAGTGAATTGCAGGGTTACACCTATCATGAAGAGAGGTACTTTTGCGAACGATTTCACAAGCAGAGAGACAACTGTTGCCATTGCCTGCTTTATTGGAACTTGAAACCTGATAAAAACGATAGTGAAAAAACTAAAAGGTTAACCGGAAAGTCGTTTTAATGTTGGGTGTCGAGGAAACATGGATGGAGCCGCCGTGCAAGCGCATGATCTGACGGCTTAAGGAAAGGCCGATACCCGAACCTTCTTTTTTTGTCGTGAAGAACGGAATGAATGCTTTATCGATTACTTCATCAAGGATTCCGGGACCATTATCCGATACTTCGATGGTGATCCGTCCTCGCACATCCATGTATCCCTGCACTTCGATGGACGGCTGCTCTGTATCCGCAACCGCCTGGATGGCATTCATGACCAGGTTGATCATCACCTGTTCCAGCAATCCCGGATCGGCTGTTACTTCCAGTGTGTCCGGATCTGCACGGAAGGAAGAACGGATCTCTTTTTCCTCGAACTGGGATTGAAAAAACATCTGGAGGTGTTCGAAAAACTCATTCAAAACGAGGATTTGAAATTTGGGTTTGGGAATGTGGGAAAGCGAACGGAAGGATTCGACAAATCCCAGGAGTCCGTTACTTCGTTTTTCTATGGTCTTCACAGCCAGTCGAGCATCACTTATATCTTCGGCGTCATTTTCCTCACCGGGTTCGCATTCATCCAGGAGTCCCCTCGCTGTAGTCGCCAGGGAAGCAATGGGTGTTATCGAGTTCCGTATCTCATGTGTCAAGACCCTCATGAGATCCTGCCATGCTTCCATCTCTTTGTCTTCGAGTTCACGCTGGATGTTCTGGATGGAAACCAGGGTGTACTGGGTGCCGTATCTCCTGAATTCCGTCGCGTGCAGAGCCAGTTGCTGCACGATACCATGTCGCACAACTTTCAGAGTACGCTGTTCTCCCGGTGAGATTTTCGCCAGCGCTTCTACAAAATGTGTCCCCAATTCACTCAGCGCCGTGGTGTTCCGGATGATCTTCACACCCAACAGTTTCCTGGCGGCATTGTTCACCAGGTCAATGTTGCCATCACGGTCATAGGCAATAAGGCCAATCCCGATATGCTGGATCACTGTCTGGAGATACTGGTACTGCGCTTCACGCTGGGAGCGTACTTCCTGAAAATCGCGGATCACCCGTGTGAATGCTTCGTGAAGTTCTTTGGATGCGGCGCTGCCATGGCTGGCGAAGGTTTCAAAAAAATCCTGGTACTGGATGGCGTTAAAAAAACGCGCGAGGTCGCGTTCCGTTTTTTCCACAAAATGGATCAGGGCGATCACCTGTGAAACTGCTACGACAATGGAAATGGTGAACGTTACATGATAGTCGGTCCGGAAATAGAGAAAAACACTCAGCAGCAGATTCCCGCTGAGTAACAACACACGCCATAATAATTGCCTTCGGAACCGGTTAAAGACCATACTTTTCCAACCTGCGGTACAATGATGTCCTGGTTAATCCAAGATCATCCGCCGCCCGTTTGATATTGCCGCCATGCTTCCTCATCGCCTTTTCGATAACTTTACGCTCAACTTCATCGAGATTCAAGCTGTCCATGCTCATTAATTCATCATCTCCACCATGATTCGGGGCGACGAGGAAAAAATCCGTAGGATGCAGGATCATGCTGTCTGCAAGGATCACTGCACGTTCCAGTGAATGCTGCAACTCTCGAATATTTCCCGGCCAGGGATAATGCATGAGTTTCGCCATGGTAGCGCCACCGAGACGAATATCCGGTTTCCCATACTTTTTCGCAAACTTACTTAAATAGTGCTCAACCAATAATGGAATATCGTCCTTACGTTCCCGCAGTGGCGGTATGTTGATCTCTACCGTATTGATCCTGTAGAGCAGATCCTGCCGGAACTCACCTTTTGCCACCATCTCCTGCAAATTGCGGTTCGTGGCGCATATCAGACGAATATCTATCGATTTGGATTTAGTGTCTCCCAGACGAACCACTTCTCTGCGTTCGAGAACATTGAGCAACTTTACCTGGTTGGCAAGCGACAGGTTGCCGATTTCATCAAGGAATAACGTTCCCTTATCCGCTACTTCAAAACGTCCGGGTTTATCCTGCTTGGCGTCTGTAAACGCTCCCTTTTTGTACCCGAACAGCTCGCTTTCGAAGAGGGTATCGCTCAACGCTCCCATATCAACAGTTATAAATACTTCACCGGAACGTTCGGATTGGCGATGAATCGCTCTCGACACCAGTTCTTTGCCTGTCCCGTTTTCACCGAGGACCAGCACATTTGCATCTGTCGCAGCAACCTTGCTTATTGTATCAAACACTTTCATCATCTGTTGGGAGACCCCGATCAGGTTCTGGAAGCGTTGATCGATGTTGTCACTCAACACCTGTTGACGTTCTTTCAGAGCGCTTACTTCCGCACGAGTTTCGCGCAGTTTCAGGGCGGAGTTCACTGTCGCGAGCAGTTTTTCATTCTGCCATGGTTTCAGGATAAAATCCGTTGCTCCCTCTTTCACCGCTCGCACTGCCATTTCCACATCACCGAAAGCGGTAATCAGGATAACAACCACTGTCGGATCAATCTGCATGATGTTTTCCAGCCAGATGAATCCCTCTTTTCCCGTGGTCGTGTCTTTAGTAAAATTCATATCCAGGAGAATGACATCATATCCTTCCGACTTAATACGAGAAGGAATTATTTCCGGATTTTTTTCTGTATGAACCAGGGCAACATGTTGTTTTAACAAAAGTCGTGCTGCGATAAGAATATCTTCATCATCATCTACCACAAGGATTTTTCCATACCGATGTTCTTTCGGAGTGCTCATGATGTTATCCTGTATATCGTTTCAAAAATGTCGACTGTTGAATAAGGACTATGTGTTCTTTTAAACAACTCAATCTCATACAAGTACCGCGCCAGAATTTATAGCATTAATATACTACAGGTTAGAAATTCCTGATGTCAATATTTGCACAATAAAGTGTTCATTATCGTACACTCTCGAATCAGCTCCGTACAATAGTGTTACATTTGATAGAAAAAAAATGACGTTCCTCTTACTTAGCACCTGTTTTTCAGCATCTGTTATTTGACTCTGTCGAAGAGAGGTACTGGAGCTCCAGAATAATTTCTTATTGAGAAAATTGAGTGGGAGCATTGCAAACTTTCTCATGGAAATATTATCCTTACGACCAACTCTTGGAGTGCTACTTAGAAGTTCTTATGATAGAATTTCGGTTTTATAGGTTTGAACCGGTTCAAAATAGAGAATTATGGAATTTTTTGTATTTATTTTGGTCTCATGTGAGCTGGATCACAAATTGCCCAATGCAAATTACTATATTTGGGCCTTTGAAGCACCGTGATATTTGGCAGTTTATAAGTATTAAGTTGTCCGAGGGGGTAGTATGTCTGTGCATGTTGACAGGAATCTTTTGGATCCTGATGAAAATCTCATCTTGATCGCGGATGATGATGCCGATGTCCGTCAACTTCTGAGTGAAGTGTTCGCTGCATACAATATTCGCACCATGACTGCATACGATGGTTATGATGCCTGGAATCAAATCCGGAAATCTGACCAGAAGCCGGATATTGTGATTACTGATTTCTTCATGCCTCGGATGAATGGTATCGAACTACTGAACGCTGTAAAAGAGATGGATGAGTCAATTAAAGTTTTCTTGATCAGCGGATGCGCTGACTGGAACACATTGATGGCGCAATCAGAGTACCAACCGGATGGCAGGTTGGACAAACCGTTTTCTGTCCTTGATCTTTTCCAGCTCATGGGGTATTCTTCTCTTCCACAACCGGTTGCGAGATCCACAAAATCTTCAGCGGCAAGTCTTACGTAACCTATTGTTTACCCGGAAATATGAGAAACGCAAAACCATCCCGGTTTTGCGTTTTTTTCTCCACACTCATCTTCACAATACAAACATCAACTTACGCACCCTGAAAATCCTGGCGTTTCATGTTACGAACCTGCTGACGTTCCGATTCAATATCACCCAGAAGAGTACGAATCTGCTGAAAGACCACTTGCACTTCCTGGTCATCGAAGGGTTTTGAGGATTCCTCGCCCTCCTTAAGACGGAATAGCAATTCTCCAAGTCTTGCATACGTTGAACGCAGTTTGATTTTAAGCTGAGCGATTTCCACCTCGCTACGGCTTCGATGAGCCACACCTTCGGCTGTCTCGATCGTACGGCTTACGATCCGCTTGGCAGTGCTGGTAACCCTGTTCCACCCAGTCCGCGAAGTCGTACCGTCAAAATCCGATCCCTCTTCATCCTCAAACGGATCAGAATAGCCCGGATTTTCACGGTCGTCATCGTTTGACCGCGATCCGCTATCATACATTCTTCACCTCTCCACCATTTAATCGCCACAAGTGTAATATAATGAAAAATTCTTCACGGAAGAATTGTAACATCTTCATGAGGAAGTTAATATGAGTCTCATAAATGGTCCCATATGAGGTATCAGTTACCACTTTTGGATTATAGGAGCAATTCGAACAGCCCATATCTCTTTTTTCTTTCTTATATTTTCCAATTGTTGTTGAGCCGGTCTGATAAAAAGTATCATCATCCATATGGATGGAGATTCGCCGTGACATACAGGGAGATACGAATGATAGTGAAAAGAATCATTCTTCCATTTGTTCTACTGATTGCGCTCTGCCCGGTATTGCAGGCAGAGGCTTTACCTGTAGAAACATGGTTGACAACCTCATCGGTTGAACTGCCGATGGCATTTTTTGATGATTCCGAAGAATGCCCCGTACAATATTACCTTGACAACCCACCGGTTGCAATTGATGAATATTGGCCGGAAGCGGGAACAGTCCTTCTTGCCAATGCATCGGGCGAAGCAGTCTTTGCGGAAACCAATGGTTCTGTGATCGGGTTCTCCCCCGTACCCACTGCCGGTAGTGAAACGGTTCGACTTGCCTATGCCGCGACCTATATGCAGAATCCAACCTGGCAAAACCTCAGTTTTGAGGTAACCGGCAATGCTCCTTTCGCCCTGTTCGTGGATGGTGAGCAGATCGCATCCCGTTCGGAAATCGCCGAGGAGGATGCTGATCCGGTCACTGCTGATGCAGACCTCGATTTCGGTTATCGCCGGATTGTCCTGGTTACCACAGCAAAAGCGGATTCTGCGTTCACTGAATGGACCCTCGGGCTGAATGTTTCCCAGGCAGAAGAGGCAGATGCAGCCTATGCGCCGACTTTCAGCACCGATCCGCGTCATCCGTATGACATCACCGATTATTTCCTCCGCCAGGGGATCGACACTAATATCATCACCCGCGACGGCCGTTACCTTGCGCTCAACGTCAGCACATGGATCGCTGAAGATGCTTCCAGGGAGTATCACCTCCAGGTGTGGGACTTGAGGGAACGGGAAGTGATCTGGGACTATACCAATTCGGAAGACTATGATGTCTGGAGCTGGTCGCATGACGGCACAAAACTCCTGATGACCATGTGGACGGCAGATGGTTACGACCTGTATATCTGGCACCGGGAATCCCTGGAGCTGGAAATGATCATTGATGGAATAGATGATGCATATGGCTTCACCTGGAGCCCGGATGACCGCCTGATCTACTTCACGAAAAGTGTCCCCTACGAAGAAGAGAACGAATACAAGGTCATGTGGGATCTGCAGGACCGTTGGGGTGGATGGCGTGACGAAGAAGACCTCTATTATTATTCCATCGAAAGCGATGCGCATGTCCGCCTGACCAGCGGATTCTGGTCGGCATCCGACTTTGTCATCAGCCCGGATGGTTCGAAGATTTACATGGTCCGTTGGATCCCGATTGATGACCGTCCCTTTATCTGTCCACAGATTTGGGAAGTGTCAACAGTCAGCGGCGAATCACAGTTGATCTACAATACATCCTTCTATTCCCTGAACCATTTGACCATCAGCCCGGACGGCAACTATCTGTGCTTCGACGCCCCGATCAACCCGGTGCTTGGCATGGACAGCCCGTACCCGGATAACAACGATAACCAGACAGACCTGTATATTCTCGATCTTCGTACCCGGGAAGCGGAAAATGTGACTGTCGATTTCGAACCCGCAATCGCTACATTTGCGTACAGCACTCACAATGATGGCGTCCTGTTCTGGCACGAGAACGGCAAGATCGGATTCACCGGGCTCTACAACAAACGTGTGAAACTCTATTTCTACAATCCGGAATCGGGCGATATCGAAGAACATGATCTTCCCACCCCGACCGGTTCCTACTTCGCGCCGTCGCTTGCAGCGAATATGATGGTCTTCATGGGTGAAACCATGGCCGCTCCCGGTGATATGTACACCTTCGACTGGCGACGGAACCGTGGGCAGCTCCTTACCGAACTGCATCCCGAGTTCAAACGCCTGATCGCCGATCCGCCAAGGTCTGAAGATTACGACTATGTCAATTCGGATGGTGTCACTATCCCGGGCTTCCTTTTCTATCCGCGCGATTACGACCCGGAAGGAAGTTATCCGTTGGTGATTGACTATTACGGCGGTGTGTTCGGATTTGCGGGCGGATTTTACTGGATGACCAATGTTCTGGCCAACCGTGGCTATTTCGTCTATGTTCCCACTCCCCGCGGCGCTGCCGGATGGGGCCAGGAATTCGCCGACACCCATCCCAATGACTGGGGTACCCTGGTCAGCCGTGACATGAACGAAGGCGTGCGCCATATCGTGGAAAATGTACCCGGAGTGGACGGTGACCGTTGCGCGCCCGTCTCCGGCAGTTACGGCGGCTTCATGTCCATGTACCTGCTGTCCATGGACCACAACCATCCCGATTATTACCCGTATGCGACCGCGATCAGCGATTACGGCATCTCGAACCTCGCCAGCTACTGGGGCATCGGATGGTGGGGCTACCTGTACAGCGACATGGCGACCGCACGGACCTTCCCGTGGAACGACCCGCAGTATTACGTTGACCATTCCCCGCTCTTCCAGGCGGACAATGTGACAGCGCCGTTACTGCTGATCCACGGCGAATCGGATGTGAATGTTCCCGTCGGGGAATCGGACCAGATGTACACTGCCCTCCGTGTACTGAACAAAGAAGTGGCGTTTGTCCGTTTCCCGAATGAAGGCCATGGCGTCGCTGGAGACCGTCACCATTACCTGACCAGCAAACGGATGCATATCGAATGGTTCGACAAGTACCTGCGTGACCTGCCCGGCGCGTGGGATCATCGTATGGAAGGTGAAGGACGGACGTTTGAATAGATTTTTACAGAATTGCTTTGGGCATATAATGCCCAAAGCAATTCTCAATATCGAGTGTTTAAAAGTATTTATAATTCATACTGTACATGATAGATGGATGAGTATTAAATAATTTTTCAAGCTATAAACATACCAGACCACAATGATAACTGATGCTCCCCAGCGATGTAATCTTTACGCTCTCTTGAAAAGCCAATGATTAAGAGGAGATTTAAGCATGTTGTATCGTGTGATTTTTCTATTTTTGGTTGTAGGTAATGCATTTGGTCAGGAACCAGTAAATGACATGCACTTCGTGCATATTCCGGCAGGTTCATACATGATGGGTTCTCCTGAAAACGAACGTGGACGGATAAACGAAGAAACTCTGCATCTTGTGGAAATTGAGGCATTTGAAATGATGACCACAGAAGTGACCCAGGCTATGTGGATGGAAGTTATGGAAACCAACGTCCGTCAACTTTTCGAATCGTCAAGTGGTCGGTATTTGTTTGGTGAAGGGGAAACACTCCCAATGTATTATGTCTCATGGACAGATGCGCAGGAATTCATCAACCGATTAAACAGTCGTGATCCTGGTAAAAATTACCGTTTGCCTACAGAAGAAGAATGGGAGTATGCTTGCCGCGCAGGAACATCAACTAGGTTTTACAGCGGGAATACTGAACAGGATCTTGCACGTGTTGGTTGGTATCAAGGGAATAGTAATGGTTCAACACATCCGGTAGCACAAAAACAGCCAAACAATTGGGGATTATATGATATGCATGGCAATGTTGCTGAATGGTGTTCAACCTATTGTACTCATAGCTTCTGGACAAACCAATGGCCAGGAAATTTCCGTGTGCTAAGAGGTGGAGATTTTTTATTATACGATAGAAATTGTCGATCAGCCCAACAATCAGGCGGTAATCCGGATTCAAGGGATGTTTCCGGTTTTCGTATCGTCCGTGATGTTCAGGAATAAACAAGGCGGGGGTGGCCCGATCTGTAGTCCAAGGTCGGGTGTCAAAAAAGTATATGCCCTCGTTAGGTTCGTTAACACATTTTTCGTTAACGATCTAACGAGGATTTCCTTCCGTAATCGTCCGTAAGTAAAAATGATTGATGATAGTTCCGCCTTGTTTCTTCCGTTCATTCTTTCAGATATTGTTGTCTGCAATTATCAAATAGTGCGAACTTGTCTGTTCGGGAGAGAAGGAATGGCATCCAAATCTCGTGACCTTCTGGAACGCTTGAAAGAACGTTTCATCCTCGGCGAAATCAGTAAAGAAGACTATGACCATCTGCGCGCCGACCTCGAAGCAAAAATCGCCGCAGAGGAAGGTAGCCTTGATACAAGTAGCCCGGGGGTTCCATCCCCCGGGGAGACAGGTAGCCCGGACCGCCCTCGGTCCGGGGCCGGTTCATCATCCCCCCGAATCCGCCCTGCTCCCTTCGGGGATCATTCCATCGATTATTCATCGAGTAGCCCGGGGGTTCCATCCCCCGGGAAGACTCCTTCATCCACCGGCTCCAGCGCTCCTTTCGGGGTGCAATCCGCCGAAATGTCTTTGGCGCCCGGCATGGAAATCGGTGCGGAAGTACCCGGAAAAGATATACAACGATATTTGATTGGGGATCTGTTAGGCAAAGGTGGATGGGGCGCTGTGTTCCGTGCCGAAGACCGTCAGTATTCCCCAGCACGCCCGGTGGCGTTGAAGGCGATCTTTACCACAGCCACCGCTGACCAGGTGGCACTGAAGCGGATCGAACGGGAAGCACGGTTGGGTACCGAGCTGTCGCACCCGAACGTGGTCCGGATCTGGGATTTCTCCATCTACCAGGGCGTGTATTACCTGATCATGGAGCTGGTGGCAGGTGGTGACCTGAACAGTCTGCGCGCTCAACAACCCAACGAACGGTTTACTCTCGATTCCGCCCTGCCACTCTTGAATGACATCGCCGAAGGACTCGATTACCTGCATTCGAAAGGAATCATCCATCGGGATTTGAAACCGTCCAACCTGCTCTGGCACCCGGATGAAAAACGGTTGAAGATCAGCGATTTCGGGCTGGCAAAAACCGCACGGGATTCGATTCTTCTGTCCGGTGCGAAAATGCCGTCCATTTCCGGCACGGATCCGTACATGGCGCCGGAGATCTGGGATGCGGATGATCCCTCGGAAGCGGGGGATATCTATGCCCTAGGGATCATCGCCTACGAGATGCTGAAAGGCGATCCACCGTTCCGAGGTCCCAACTTCCCCGACCAGCATCGTAACGCAAAAGTCAAACCTCTTCCTGACATGCCAGACCTGGTGAACGAAGCACTGGAAAAGGTGCTTGCCAAGCAATCAACCTCACGCTTCGCTTCGAGTCGTGACTTTGTGCTGGCATTGCAGAAACCTTCTTTCCCCAAATGCCCCATCTGCGGTGAAGCGAAGGATGTGGAACGGTTTACCTGTCAGGAGTGCGGAAAAGAAAATCTTTGTATCAACCATAAGGAAATTGATGGTTTGTGCCCGGAGTGTCGTCAGAAAGCCGTGATTGCATTGAAAGAGGAGCGGAACCAGAAAGAAGAAGCCGAAAAAGCAAGGCGAAAGGAAGAAGCTGATAGGCGGAAGAAACAGGAAGAGGAAGCCAAAAAGCAAGCGGAAGAGCAAGAGAAACTTCTACCTGCGAATAAACAACGAAAGGCAAAGCGAAAAAATATGCATCCAATCATATTGTCTTTCATGCTTATCGTTGTGATCTTTCTGTTAGTTTATCAGGTAAGTTCGTTCAATATTATTCTGTTTCTTTTAACGGGTAGTGGTTTTCCGAAAGCGGAGATCAGCAAAAACCAGAGAGTTTTTCATGAAATTAATTGGCATTCTAATGGAAACTATTCACTTGATCCATATTCGATACCTGCTGGACAATTTCCACAGGAGCCTGGAATACGGTATGCGGTTGAGTGGGATGCTTCTGGTGTTCACCCGGGAGATACAATTTCGGTGTATTACCTTTTCGATACCCCAGAACACTTTCACATTACAGGTCCAGAATTAGGTTTACTTTATCTAGAGCCTGAACTCCCTCAAGGTTTCACTGTAATTGACACTGTGTCTTCTGAGGGTCTTTATTCCCATGGTGAGACAATTTATCGTGGGATAAATGGGATTCGCTATGATATCAAAGTTGAGCAGTCAGTACTGATTGATCATTATCAAGTGCCTTACACTATAAGCTATCAAATTTGCAGAGATATTGATCCCGAGTTATGTTATTTACCAAATGGTTGTGATGGGACCACAACGATAAATATTGTATCACACGATTCTTCAATCACTTATTATACGCACCTTATCGTAGAAAACCTTAATCTGATTCGATCATCATCTTCACCAAGACATCTTACAGCAACAGGAAATGAAGATTTTATGCAGTGGGATGCAAATAGTTTTCAACAAGCAATTCATGATGCGTCTGAACAGAACAAACGGCTACTTGTTTTTTATTATGCAGATTGGACAGATCTATGTGTTGATATTGACCGAAATGCATTTATGAATCAGAATGTTATTGAAGCATTAAATGATTTTATTCCAGTAAAACTCGACTTTACCCAAAATGATGAGAACCTTCATGAAATTCGCAGAGAATACAATGTCGGTGGACTTCCAACGCTCATGATACTTAGCCCAACAGGGCAAGAAATCTCACGATTTAGAGGTACTGTCACAACTGAAAACATTTTAAACTGGTTGAATCAATATAATTCTTGATTAATGAAGCTGAATTATTGTAAAAAGAGGCAGGAGGCCACACATTTCAGTCCACTGTGAAAGAGTAGGTTTGATTCACGCCTGAGGCGCGCAAGCCAGAACCCAATACCTTTGGCGGTTTCGACTGAAACCCGGGAATCACTGCGTTCTATTCCCAAGCCACGCATCTGTGAGGTGGGTGGCGTGGGAATCGAAACAGGTTGGATTGGCTGACTACTTGACTACTGAATTCTACTAACCTTTTGAAAACCTAATTTCTCCATGATTTTGGCTGTTTCGTTCCCACGTTTCATGATGTTTTCACAACTGCTGCATACATGATTCAAACATAGGAACGGATTTGCCAACTGCAACCACACGCAAATCCGGTTCCCGTGCCACGCCTCAACTACAACTCACTTTCGTCCACCGAAACCCTGGAATCACTGCGTTCGATTTTCCACTCGTCCCCATGTGAATCGGTCCCCCGGAAATTTGAAGAGAGACAACGTAGCACCGTGCTTTAGAGTCTGTCCCAGAATAGGGAATACCTTGCGGTGCTGTCATTCCCGCTACGGCGGGAATCCAGAAAGCAGTTTCAGTAATACGTGTTATCTTATAATTATCAATAGCATAAGCATGACTTAGTCACGCTATTCCTGGACTCCAGCTTTCGCTGGAGTGACATCAACACAAACTTTACGCATTGTAAGACACCCTCTTTAGCGCGGTGGAGAAAAGGCGAACAACTATCCTGAGCGCGCTTCAGCGTGCTTGCAGAAGGTTTACCAATTGCAGGAATTGCCTGGTGACAGGTGGGAAAAGTACGCTAAAGCGCACTCCTGTCTGATAGATAAAGGTAGAGAATATAATATCTTGCGTCACCGCCCTGAAGGACGGTGCTACGTAGTTTGTTCGACGCTACACTGTTTGAATCGCCATGACATCTGATCTGTTAGTGTGTAGCCCGGTGGTGCCATCCACCGGGGAGAGATATGCAACCCGGAATTTTTCCGCCTTAGGCGGATTTCATCCACCGGGTTAGGGGTGGCCCGACCAGCTTTCTATGGTCGGGTGTCAATAACGCGTTGGGAATCAATCGCAATGTATTACAGGCTTATGTGAAACCCCGCCTTGAATTGCAGGCAGGGCCACCCGAATGTTCATGATGTTTTCACAACTGCTGCATACATGATTCAAACATAGGAACGGATTTGCCAACTGCAACCACACGCAAATCCGGTTCCCATGCCGCGTACAGCCCCCGGTTCAGGAAGGATTTTGCGATATGATGTTTTCAGTTATACGAACATGATAGCATAGATATTCCCGGACCGGGGGCGGTCCGGGCTACTCTTCTGATCCTGGGAATCGCTGCGTTCGATTCCCGGGCCACGCATCGATTGAAAGTGGATTGCTTCGGGATTTTGCTGACACTCTACTGCAAACTACGCAGTTGAGCCACACAAAACCCCTCGCAACGACACAACCTGGCACCCGCTCAATCGTCTATCATACAGGGTTATCACAGCCGTCCTCTATGAAACCCGACCTTGAATTGCAGGTCGGGCCACCCAAAAAACCTTAAAACTCCACACTGATACCAATCGACGGCAGGATGGTAATGCTACTTTCCTCATCTACACGCATGTTGCGATAGTCCCACTGGGGTGGGGAATTCGATTCGAATGCGTAGACGTTCTGAACATCGATATAGCCGATCAGCACCCAGTTGGGGAAATACCAGCGACGGTCCGCGCGGAGGTCGAGGCTATGGTTTGCGTCAACACGTTCCCCGAAATAGTTAATGACTGACTTAGTGCCATCCGGGTTGTACGGTGTATATGGCTTTCCAGTGGCAAAACGGAATTTTGCTGCGAATTCCCAGTTTTCGTTCGGGATAAATCCGCCACCGAAGTTCATGATCCAACGTTGGTCATACGCACCGGGACGTTCTTCGCCATCCAACGCGGTAAACATCGATTCGGTGTAACTCAGGCTGAAGAGGCCATACCAACGGGAGTCAGATAACCGTTTCTGCAGCGAGATTTCGAACCCGCGCGCCCATCCTTCTCCCCCGCTGCTCAAGGGATCGAGTCCGAAGGAGGCAAACCCCTCATCCACGCCGCCATACCCTGCCCCGGTGTTCGCCATGACCAGGTATGGTCGCAACAGGCTGGTCGGATAATCGAAATAATCTTTGTAGAAAAGTTCCAGGCTCATCCGGCTATCATCCCGGAAGAGATGGTCAAACCCGGCGATCACCTGGTTCACGCCGATGTAATCAAGGTTACGGTTTTCCGGGTAGGCCACCAGCCAGATATTGGACGGCGACTGGTAATACTGCCCGAAGCTGGCATTCAGGTTCGTGTGCGGAGTCAGCGGATAGGACACCGACACTCTCGGTGAGAAAGCTACCGGATTTTCGATCATGTTGAAATAATCGAAGCGTCCCCCGACCGTCCAGCGCAGGTAGGAAAACCGGTGTGAGATCTGTGCATACGCGGATGCCTTGTATGAAACAGTGTCAAAATAGGCGTCCGTGTAAAGGGTTTCGCCGTAGGCATCGACAATCGTGTCCAGTTCCACATCTGCAATGAACCGTATCGCTTTCCCCTGTACGCCAAAGGAAAACTCCGTGCGGCGTGTAAGCTGCATGGTGATATCGCTGCGCAGGGAGGTTTCATGTTCCAGGGAATTGTTGCGGAAGATATCGTCGATCACTATTTCGTCGTTCTCGTAGTCGGTGTTCCAGTCCTGCTGCCCGAAGTTGTAACGGACGATGGATTGCCCGAGGGTGGTGGTCACAAATCCGGAACCGAACAGGTGCTGCCAGGATGCTCCCCCGGTGAACTGTGTCTGATCGGAGGAAAGAATACGGCTGTTGTTGTAGCGTTGTTCGGCGGTTTCATTGAACAGACGGACATTGTCCAGCGCCAGGATTCCCAGCACGGTTAAACGGTCATGGTCACTCAAACGGTATTCTGTCCGTCCCAGGAAATCCCAGTATTCCGGGACAAATCCGAATCCTGCCGCCTTGAAGATAAAATCGAGATAGCTGCGCCGTGCGGAAAAGAGGAAGCTGCCGTTTTCGTTGACCGGTCCCTCGAGATTGATCCCGAACTGGGTAGCCGAAATGGTCGCTTTTCCGCCGACACGGTCCATGCGGCCATTACGCAGGTTGATCGTCATAACACTGGAGAGACGGTCGCCGTAGCGTGCTCCAAAACCTCCAGTCGAGAACGACACATTATCGACAAAATCGAGGTTGATGTAGCTCGTCGGACCGCCCGCTGCGCCCTGGGTGCCAAAATGGTTGATGTTCGGAACCTCGATGTTGTCCACGATGTAGAGATTCTCTGACGGTGCTCCGCCCCGTACGATCAAGTCGTTACGTCCTCCTTCCGCCTGGGCGACACCCGGCAGGATGGAGATCGCACGCACCACATCTTCGAAACTCCCGGGGGAACGTCGGATCTCTTCATTTCCCTGCACAATAGTGGACACCGGGGTAGCGGGTGAAGTACGGAAATATCCTGCGGTGACGGTTACTTCATCAAGTTCGAGATCCATCTGGATCAAGGCGAAGGTGAGTTGCGCCGGACGTGAGGTGGATACCACCACATCGGAAATCACTTCCGCCTGATACCCGATTACCGATGCTCGTACTGAATACACCCCTACAGGTAGCTGTGAAATCGTAAAAACGCCATCCAGGTCTGTCGCAGCACCAAATGAAGTTCCTATGACAACAACATTCGCAGCGGGCAATGGTTCGCGTGTCGAGCTGTTGATGACTCTACCGCTGATAGAGCCGGTTAAAAGCAAAGTTTCTTCCTGTTCCTGTGCTGCGGCACTGAACGGCAAAACGGAGATAGCAAACAATAGTGCCATGATTTTCATTGAAAAATTCATTTTCGAATCCTGTCCTGTAATAAATCCTTTAATAATCTTCAAAAGATCGGCAGAGTTGAGACTTGAATCCAAATGGGATTACAGAGAACTGCAAATTTCCGGATTATATCGCAGTCTCTGCAGTTGTTTACAGGTAAGATGCGGACAACGGGTATACGTTGCAAACGGGTTGTATGCCATTGTGGTCGGGAAAAAACCTGCGGATATAAAGAACTCCTGCGATTTGCAGGAGTTTATCTGTTCTCAGAGTATTGAAACTGTGGTAATCCGACGGCACAAAGTACGACATTCCATTGTCAAATCGGTATTTCAGGAACTGCGAACAACTATTTTGTCATTCTATTTCAGTACCAGCACTCGTTGAACTTCCTGCTGTCCTGATCCTGTGTCCTTTAGCCTCAGGTAATAATATCCGCTTGCCAGGTTTGCTGTCGGAACAACGCCAGAGACCTCATTGCCAAAAGGATTCCAGGATTGCTGCAATATTTCCTGTCCCAGGAGATTGTATAAGCTGACAGATACGGGTGAATGAAACTCCACCCCCGACCACGAACAATTGATGTATCCGTTGGATGGAACCGGCCATACGGAAATTACCGGATCACTGGGCAACGTTTCTTGAGGTTGCTGGTAGAAACCTGTACTTCCCTGCAGAATTTTCAATTTCAACAGGTGATAACCATCCTCCAGTTCAGGTAACACCATGAGAGTTCTCAATCGTTTGAATCTCATGTTATTGCATTCTACACCGTCGATAGTAAAACATGCTTCTGGAGTGATACTGGATGTATGAATCAAGGCGATGGTTTCACCCATATGAGCTTCGCCTCTGAAACATACCATCAATGTATCCTCATACCAGTACTGATGGAAATTACGCCAATTCGAGATATTATCAGCCAGATCTGCAACTTCGTTGGGCAGCATCCAGGTAGCGTTTGGATACTCATCTTCAATTCGAGTGAGGAATTCATCCACCCACTGGTATCGTTCCGGATCACCCATGTCCAGCATGGCGAAGGGATGAAATCCCATCAGTGCAATTCCTCCCTGATCAAGCACACCCTCGATATTGCTGAAATTCGACCAGGAGGATTCAGGGTTATCGCCCCACCAGTTCAACCCATGCAACCAGACACGTGAACCGTCTTCACCGTAAACAGGATAGAAAAGGCATTGATCACCGGCATAGCTCTGGTCCATCCAGCGTATACCCTTGCGTAATGCTTCCTGTACAGTACAATCCTGGTATTGAATACCCGGAGACCTGAAATAACTCAAGCTTCTTTCATCCAAACCAAGTTCATGTGCATCCCGAAAAATCTCATCGAATGCCCGTGCATGATCCTCGGGACGGTTCAATGTAAACTCTCCCTGAGAACTACTCCCCACAAAACCTCCATACGGACTGTGATGGTATGCATGGATTCCCAGGCTGACTCGATCTTCCCATCCGTAGGTCGCTTCGTCATTCTGGACACGAAGCAGAAAATCCTGGTATTCTTGAGGAAAATCAAGGAGTCTATAATTTGTATGGGCATTCCACCAGGAGTAATCCAAGGAATCGTACTGTATTCTTGTTTCGCCAAGTTCAAAACCTGCATTTACAATATGTTGATCTTCACCATTGAGCATAAGTGAAACATCATCAACAAACACACTGCCATTTGTATTTTCAAGCACAACATCAAACAGAAGCGGTTGAAGCAATCCATCTTCATTGGAATACGTCAGCTCAACCTCAGTCCAATCCATGGGTTGGGTCATCAATCCTGTTTCGGTCAGCACATTTTCATTGGAGTCGGACAATCGAAGTTTGAAACCCTCCTGCTTCCAATAGCGACGGTATCATTGCCATGACAGTAGCCCTGAGGTCTACAGGAGCATCAGTCTGAATCGGTTGCCGCATCCATACTTCGCCTTCCTCGCACAACTCCATTCTCAAACTGCGCGAACCGCTATATGAATCAAATGGTGTGTAACTGACATTCCCATCAGACGAATACCATCCCACAAGCCTGTTTGGATACTGCCGATAGTGGCGAAGGTGCAGATCATAAGAAACCACCATCCCAAGTCTCATGGATGGATGATCCATCAGCATACGCACAAAAGCGCCGTGAAGTGGATCATCGGGATCATCCGGTATTGTGGGGAAAGTCCCTGCAGACCGCAATGGGAATTCGTCACCGATGATAACCAGTGAACCGGTAGCTCCATTGGGATGGGGAGATGGACTGGCAAATGCGGTCAAGGATTCGAAAGCGCTGGAACCATTAGGATCAAAAGTAATCATCATTTCGCGACGAATTGTATCACCGGCGGTGATATGTGAACGGATTGGCGGGCCTTCCTCCCTTCCCCGATTTTCCCGTGAAGGGAGAATACTCATGTATATCTGTTGATTCTCGATGATAAAATCACCGTAAAATGGATTTTTTACATCGACTACACATTCCATGGTTTCGCTGCGTAAAAAGGAAACCATTCTGAAGGGTAAATCTTCGTCCTTCATCGTTAATCAAATCATACCCTCTTGAACCGGCAACATTCAAGAATACAACGGAATCAAAATCACCTCCGCCAAATGTGAGAACCGGAAGCCGTTCAACGAGTACATCATCATGCGCGATCCATTCCGTTCGTAGCGATGCACCAACCTGATTCGGCCTCCATACCTGGCGTACCTCCATAATATCGCCGGGATATGCATCGGTGGCATAACTATTAAATTCGATCTGGAAATCCTCAACAATCGAAGTCCGAAAATGTTCCACAGATGTTCGAAATCCATTTTCAAAAAATACTGGACACCCAAAGGCTTCCGGCATAACCTCATGCTCGCTGTCCTCAAAGATCCCGACAAGATCGTATGCATTCATGGGTTGACTACCAGTCCTTCCGTCAGGATCAATATGGATATCATAGTTCTCGGAAAAAACACGGTAGGTGCCATCACTCTTGGATTCAATCCCGATGGACCAGGCAGATACTACAAGTGCAAGGTGTAAAATGGCCCCAAGTAAAACGTGCATTGTTTTCATTAGCTCCCCCTCTACTCTTTCGCTTACCTGGAATACTACCCGCAAGGGATGTGCCTGAAGAATACAGGGGAAGTAAAAATATATTGATTAAAGACTATAACTAATTATTAATCTTTGTATTCAAGGTATAATTGTGTTTACTTGTTTCGATTCTTGAAGACGTTGCCATCAATAATTGATACCAGGATGCACAGTGTGTGTAACTGAAATACGCACATTCTTGATTAAGATCAAGATCTGTATAATTCATAAGAATTATGAGGAATGCCGTATCGCTTCCCCCTGTTGTGCAACCAGTTCTCTGTCGCGGCACGCCAGATGTCCATTGACAAACACCAGACTGATCCCCCGGGATGCCTGGTTGGGATTTGCCACATTCGCAGCGGGCTCGATCGCTTCCGGATCAAAAACGGTCAGGTCGGCAACGGCACCATCGCGCAATACTCCACGATTTTCCATAGTGGGCCGGACTACCTGGCGAGGCAGTTCGGTCATTTTATGAAGTATGGTTTCCAGTGGCATGCCAATTGATTGAGCGTGACGGATCGCCTGGGCAAAAGCGCCCGCTCCTCTTGGATGGTTATTCGCTCGCGGTTCACGTTCGATGCCACCATCCGAACCGATCATGCAAAAGTCTTCCTGTAATGCGAGATTTACGGTATTTTCGAGTGGCATGGTTCCGGGCGGTACAGCGACCAGCACACCGGCTTGACGGCGCAACCGTGGAAAACTCTCAGCAGTCACTCTCTCCCCGGTTCCAACAATGGTAAGATCCTCATAGGTTAATCCATACCGTTCCTGCCAACCGTCATTGAAGCGTCTTGAAGAGATATATGTTGCCCAGTAGGAATAAGGGTATACACAAGTTGTTATCTCAAATCCTTCCGAACGAGCATTTCGGATCAGGTCCAAGGCTTCCGCCATATGGTATGTTCCACCCGTGGAATGCAGATGGTCCATATGGACCCTCACACCTCTGTCCCTCGCGAGTTGAATGGCTTCTTCTACTCCTTCCAGCTCACGTTCTTCCGATGAATATCGAAGATGGAGGAAAAGCGGACGGTCGTATCGGGCTGCGATGCGTGCATATTCAACCATCTCCGAGTATTCCGTATACTGGTACTCGATGGAGTGTGAAACACCCAGGGCGCCGCCGTCCAGCGAACGTTCCACTGCGCGGTAACGATCCTGCATGTGATTATATCGGTTACGGATCAGCATTACTTTTGTGGAAACACCGTAGTTGGTCCAATGAGGCAGGGTTCCGAATTCTTCATAATACGCACCTGCATCTTCAGCGCCACCATGCATCTGGAGAGTGGTGGTGACACCATCAAGCAACTTGTATTTTTCAAAAATGGAATAACTGGAACGGGGGTTGGAAGAGTTATCGGCAAGAATGTCTATAAATCCGGGAGAGATCACATTGTCGGCAACATCAATTGTCTCCAATGCATTTCCGGAAGATGGATTTACCGCAACAGTACCATCCTGCGTGATCCCAACAGAAACAGATTGCCACGCACCCTGCAGGAAAGCGCGTCCATTGGTCAGGAGATACCGAAATGGCTCAGATTGTGAATACAATAATCCCGGTTTAAGCAGTATGCTGCCTGCGGCAACGGCTGAAACGCGGATAAAATGCCTTCGAGTAACACCAACAGTATCAATACCAACCGTCTTGTCTTCCACTTTGCTTCCCACGTATGAAAATCAGTTCGCTTGTGCCGCGCTGGCGCTACGCCGCATCTGTTCTCGCATATTCCGGTATTGTTCCGATTCCTGCCGCGCTCCTTCACGCGCTTCGTCCATCTGCCATCCAAGGATCTGATCGATAAATGGCTGGTAACCGTCCACACGATACCGGATCACTCCGTCTGCATCTATCACGAAAAAGACAGGGACACTATTGACATGATACGCTTGCGACGCATCATCATCCGCCAGTAACACATCCCAGAGTATACTATTGTTGGCGGCAAAACTATTTACATATTGCGTTCGATGCTCCTCATTCACATCCTCATTGACGTTCACGGCGTACATCTTGTAATTCTCGTACATGAGAATGCGTGTCGCATACAAACTGCGTAAACGGTTATTGGTCCAGATGACTTCTTCATCACTCGAATTCCAGAACTGGAGCAGGACAATATTCCCCTGCTCATCTGCAAGATTAAAATCTTCACCTGCGA
>CAXXQY010000020.1:0-56361 GCA_963674515.2 bacterium | reverse complement strand
AAGGATATTATGAACGGTTATGTGAACATCGCATGCTTCCGGTAAGTCAAAACGGATACGCGTTACCGGATTGAACGCGGTTCGGGTAGGCTGCCTCAAGGGCATAGTCGAGTGGAAGATTGTCAGGTTCCTCAATTCCTATCTCGTCAATATCGACAGTAACCGTGATGTCGATCCGTGTTTCCGCTTCGATGGTGTTATAATGGGCGAGGATATACGCTTCGTAGGTTGCCTGTTTTTCCAGCCCGGAGGCGTCCAAAGTCAATTCGTACATCCTGCGATTGCCCGGCTTCCAGTGTGAGGTTTTCCATTTCGAGAACCGCCCATTCCACATTCATGTCCAGCTCCCATCCGACAATATGGTCCTCCCCATCCGGGAGATCGTAAATCGCGGCAAGAGCGGTGTAGTAGGTGTTCCATCCGGGTACGATGGCGATACCATTCACCAGGTAATCCTCATCCACGGGAAGATCCATGACAAACTCGATTTCCCCTGTTTCCGGATCGGCTTTGTGCAACTCCCTTGATGTCCCCAATGGCGGACGATCACGGACAAGGATATAGAGCGGTTTATCATCGGGGTCATCGGCATACCAGGCCAATGCGTGTGTACGGAGGTCCGTATCGATACGTGCGATTTCTTCCCCCGTGGCAAGACGTAAAGCGACAAGATCACTCCCGCTATCCGCCACCCATAATGCATTACGGTCCGGATCATAAACGAGCGCCCGGTTCGGATTGTACACTCCCTCGAGAACCCCAAGCTCCTCCCCGTTTGCAGGGTCCATGATACTGATAGTGTTGCCCGAACTCCCATACAGACAGGTTCCGTCACAGGCAAGATCACGGAATCCCACGAGGCTCGCATCCGGTTCATCCGAATGAGGCTGAATAAATGATCCGAGGTAATCGCCGTCCATTGAAAACCGGTAGATATAGTTTGGGTTGCTCGAATTGTTGGAACCCGCGACAAAAAACTCGGTCCCGGTACATACAAAACCATTGAGAGAATTGTCACCTGTCGCTTCTGACACCGACATGGCAAACAACTGGTCCATGTATTCATATGGTTCAGTTTCGCTGTCCGGCATGACCTGCATGGTCACATCGATTGGCGCCGATCCGGGGTTGCTGACAGTAAGGATGTGGGATTCCGTGGTGTCTGTCATGGTGATATCAAATGCTTCGGGCTCTGTTTCGAACAGGCCGACGGTCAGAACAATACTTAGGATGGTGGTTTCTTCGGCGACAATCCATACACTGTCCGCCCGGAAGGGTGTGTACGGCGGCATATCCAGCCACACCCGGTTGTATCCCGCTGCGATGGTGAGCATGTAGTGTCCGTTTGCATTGGTGGTATCTGCACGTGCCCGTGTTGCATAAACCACAGCGCCTTCGACGGGTTCATTCGTATTGGCGTCGGTCACTACTCCCTCAAGAAACCCCGTAACACAATCGACAGCATCCACCGCCTGGTCCGCCTGGATGATCCCCGCACCGAAATCATTGTCTTTTCCCAACACCCCCTGGTCCCATGCGGTCACCTGTATGATCGAGTCGATTTCCACCGGGAGAAGCTCCGGATTTTTTGAGAACATCAGGCAGGCAACACCGGCAACATGGGGTGTTGCCATGGATGTTCCGCTATAGTCGCTCCTGTACCCCTCGTTATCGGCATACCAGCAGGAATTGATGTTCACTCCCGGTGCGGTAATATCGGGACAGATCAACCCGGGCGGATAGATCCAGTCCTCAAAATTGGGAACCGTCTGCCAGGTACTCGGTCCGGTACTTGAGAAATCGGCGATGTCATTGTTATCATCGGTCGCGCCCACACAGATCACACCGCCTTGAGATCCCACCCCGGTCTCATGCGGATTCCGCCAGGGACTCGGCACATTGCCGGGGCAACGAACATCGTTCGGGATTTCGACAGCTCCACGTTCATTCCCTGCGCAAACGGCGCTTACAATTCCCGCTGCATCTGTCGCTTCAAAAATCGCACGCCAAACCCCACGTTCAGCAGGTGAGGTCATCGGAATCATCCACCCCAACGACATGCTGATCACATCAACGCCATGCTCGATACAAAAATCCAGGCCAGCCCATACATCGGAAGCAGCTCCACCGCCACCGTTCGATAACACCTTCAGGCACATCAGGGTGGCATCCGGCGCAACTCCCGTCTGATCACCGGCGGTTCCATCTCCGCACGCGATCCCCGCGCAATGTGTGCCGTGGGAATTGTCATCCATGGGATCGTTGTCGTCATTATAAAAATCGTAGCCGTGATTCGGGAATTCTGCCCCGCCATCCCACAAATGATCGCAAAGATCCAGGTGGTTGTAATTCACCCCGGTATCAATTACCGCAACAAGAACGCCTTCGCCAGTGTAGCCATTCGCCCATACCTCCGGCGCATGGATACGGTCTATTCCCCACGCGATTTCATCCAGCTCATCGGTATTCGGATTGAATGTTTCTGGCAGGAGATTGTTATCCATGGAATCATCGAGGATCGTGTACACATCTGCTCGTTCGGCAATCTCCCTGATCACGGCAGATTGCGCCTCTATAGCGATACCGTTGCACGCAATGAGGGAATGAATACCCTCCACTCGTCCTCTTTCCGATTCCCAGGCGAGGTATTCCATGAGATCTGCCTGGGAATTTACAGCGAACAGGGACAGTTCTGTCCAAACGATCTCCGCCCGCTGAGTACGTGGAATACTCCGCACTGTCTTACCAAGCTCATCCATGTCATAACGGTCTGTCATGAGCACTACAACGGGCAGGAGATCATTTTCACCTGTCACTTCGATCAAATCGCGTAGAGGTTGATCCAGTGTTCCTGCTAATAAAGCGGATGGAATGATGATCAGCAGAAAAAGACAGGACACGACTAAAAACGCAGGCTTCTCAATCATACGCACCTCCCTGCCTGGGATACATCTTCGATGCAAGAAATTACGAATACTAAATTTTAGTATGGAGCATTATCATATCTTTTCATGCCCTACTCAAAGAATTGAAACGAACCCATACAGAAACATTAGGCATGATGTCGATTAGATAATATACACTGAGAAATGGGTAGTCCTGTATAAAGTCAACGAGTTATAATAATATGCTGGTTCCTGAAGAATGTCGCAAATTTGTCATTCCATCTTAATTATAAGCCGTAACGAAATACAGCTCGACACAGATGTTTACGTCAATCCAGAAAAGTTATCAGGACCCAAAAATTTTTTCTTCAATAGCTACCAGCGTGACTTCGTCCCGCTATTCCTGGATTCCCGTCTTCACGGGAATGACATCGTTTCAGAATCTTCATATTCTCAGATTATCATCTACGAGGGAATGACAAAGTTGCGACTGATTCAGGATGAAGTATTTTCTTTAATGACAAATAAAAAAATCCCGCCAGTTCATCACCAACAGCAATTCAGATGTTGATGATAAATTGACGGGATTGCTATTTGTAACACTTGTCAATCAGAGACTATTTGAGTAGGATCAGTTTCGCTGTACGTGTAAATCCGGATTCCGTACTCATGCGCACAAAGTATGGTCCACTGGCCAGTTGTTGGGCATCAAAGCTGACATTGTACCGTCCGGCATCCATTTCACCATTGTACAGTTCAGTCACCATCCGTCCGAGGACATCATACACCGCAAGGGTAATGTGTCCCTGCTCTGGCAGGCTGAAGCGCAGGTGCGTGGTGGCGTTGAATGGGTTCGGGTAGGGCGCTTCAAGCGAATACTCAAGCGGCAGTTCGCTAGCTCCATCGCCGTCTATCGCATCAATATCCACTGTGACAGTAATATCGATTTGCGATTCTTCTTCAGCAGTGTTATGTTGTGCCCGGATGTATGCTTCGTAGGTCGCCTGGTTTTCCAGTTCGGACGCATCAAAGTAAATGTCTACATCTTCCGATTCACCGGGTTCGACAGTAAACTGATCATGGTCAAGAACCGCCCAGCCGACATACAGATCCAGTTCCCATCCGACGATACGATCCGCTCCACCGGATTGATCATGCATACCGGTAAGCACCGTGTAATAGGTTTCCCAGACGTTGATAACGCTGATACCGTTAACTGCCCGTTCATCTTCCAGGGGAAGATCCTGGACGAAGACAATTTCTCCGGTTTCAGGATCGGCCTTGTACAGTTCGCGCTGTGTTCCATTGGTACTTTGCTGTACCAGGATATACAACGGCATATCATCCGGATCGGCGGAATACCATGTCATGGCATGTGCACGAAGTTCGGACTCAATACGTGTGATCTCTTCACCGGTCTCAATGTCCAACGCAATAATATCGCGTCCATACTCTGCAACCCAGAGGGCTTCCAGGTTCGGATCATAGGTGATTGCGCGGTTCGGATTGTACGGACCGTCAATTACTCTGACCTCTTCCCCTGTTTCCGGATCGATAACACTGATATCGCTGGTGAAACTACCGTATAAATAGGTTCCATCAAATGCCAGGTCACGGTATCCTGCTGAACTGGCGCCCGGGTCGTCGGAATGCGGCTGTACAAATGATCCAAGGTATTCACCGTCAATACCGAACCGGTAAATGTAGTTCGGGTTACTTGTGTTGTTTGAGCCGGCGATGAAAAACTCGCCATTTCCATACACAAATCCATTCAAACGGTTGTCGCCGGTAGAATCGGATACGGACAGAGCGAAGAGCTCATCCATGAAATCGTCAGTTTCTTCACCAATCACCGGAAAGATTTTTAATTCAACATCCATTGGCGCAGATCCGGAATTGCTGATAGACAGTGTATGGGTTTCGGTCGTATCGACCATTGTAATTTGCAGCTCTTCCGGATCAGTAGCAAACAACCCCACTGTCAGGGCAATATCCTGTACTGTGGTTTCTGCCGAATCCACTATGACGCTGTCGACCTGGAAGGGTGTATACGGCGGCAGGTTGACAAAAACACTGTTTGGACCAATCGGGATTTCAAAGTTATAGTATCCATTAACGTCCGTAGTATCCACACGTCCACGGGAAGCGGTTACAATGACACCTTCCATCACCTCTTCGGTGTTCGCATCAGTAACAACACCTTCTATATAACCTGTCGCGTAGTATACGGCATCCACAGCGTCATTTGCTTGAGCAATACCTGCGCCGTAATCGGTGTCTTTCCCGGCAGTACCCAGATCCCAGGCGGTCACCTGCAAAATGGAGTCTACTTCCGAAGTGAGTAGATCCATGTTTTTGGAGAACATCAGGCAGATAACACCTGCCACGTGCGGTGTCGCCATGGAGGTGCCGTCATAATCGTCACGATACCCTGAGTTATTGTCATGACGACAGGAGTTGATCCCTACACCCGGCGCGGCAATGTCCGGACGGATCAGGCCGGGTTGGTACACCCAGTCTTCATACCCCGGAACGCTTTGCCATGTGCATGGTCCCTGGCTGGAGAAGCTCGCATATCCATTGCTTGCATCGGTAGCGCCAACGGAAATAACACCGCCCTGAGAACCTTCACCGGTTTCGTCCGGGTGACGCCAGGGGCTCGGTGCATTGCCGGGGCAACGGCAGTTGTTCGGGACAGGATACCATCCACGCTCGTTACCGGCGGCAACCGCACTCACAATACCAGCAGCATCTGTGGCATCGAAGTTTTCCCGCCATGTTCCACGTTCTGCGGCTGTGGTCGAATTGATGATCCACCCCAAAGACATGCTGATGACATCCACTTCATGCTCAATGGTGAAGTCAAGGGCAGCCCACACATTCGACGGCGAACCGCTACCACCGCCGGAAAGTACCTTCAGGCACATCAGGGTTGCATCCGGCGCCACACCCGTCTGGTCACCAGCGGTGCCATCACCGCAAACCGTACCTGCGCAGTGTGTGCCGTGTGCGTTATCATCAATCGGATTGTTGTCGTTGTTGTGGAAATCCCATCCATGGTAAGGAAAGTCATCCCCGCCGTCCCACAGGTGATCCTGTAGATCAAGATGGTTGTAGTTCACGCCCGTATCGACGACAGCGATCAGCACTCCTTCACCCGTGAATCCATCTTCCCATACTTCGGGAGCATTTACACGATCTACACCCCAGGCGATCTCGTCGAGTTCGTCTGTGCCGGGATTCACAGTCGCCGGTAAAAGGTCGAAGTCTTCAGAATCATCAAGAATGGTATACACATCACTACGCGCCGCAATCATTTCGATTACAGCAGGTTGAGCTTTCATGGAGATGCCATTGCTGGCGATCAGGGAACGTACATCCTGTACACGTCCTCTGTCCATTTCCCAGAAAAGTACTTCCATCAATGATGCCTGGGAATTCTCAGCAAACACGGACAGCTCTTCCCACACAATCGGAGCTCGCTGACTTCTTGGAATTCCCTGCACCATGTCGCGTATTTTCGCGATTTCCTGACGCTCTGCCATTAATACAACCACTGGCAGAAAGTCATTATCGTCCGCATTTGCAATCAGTTCACGGACAGGCTGATCCATCGTCCCTGCAAACAGTGTATTCGGCAAAATCATCAGGCAAAGCAGAATCGCCACGATCCAAAACTTGCTCTTCACGTGCATTTGCTCCTCACTACGGTTGGTCTATGCTCGTATCAAAATGGTTTACAAGCGATGTTTACTAAAAAGTTGACAAGTGATTGAATGTACTTAATCAGCATGGAAAAAACGTACTCTGGATCACATTGGAGAGAGCTTTTGAAACACTACAGTATTCACTGAAAACAGAATTCAGTGTTTTCAACACTATTTTTTATTCTTTCTCGGCAAAAACACCCTGTTCTTCATTGTCCGAATCGCTCCAGGGCATTGTTTCCTCTACTTCATTCGAAATACGTTCATTCCAGAGCTCAAGAAGTTTTTCCTTCATCCGTTGAACCTGACGAGCCCCAAGGCGGATGTCTTCCACATATCCTTCATTCTTACACCGGCTATGGTAAAGATTCGTGAAATATCCATTTGCAAGATATACAGATAATCCTATTGATAAACCGGAAACCAGGTAGGGCAAAAATGAAATTTGTATCGACGGAAGAATGTGCTGTACCAGCAGGATACACAGGAACGCCAGGACTCCTGCTGCTATCCCGATCGCAGGACTGTAAAAGGTTTTACTCCGACTCAATTTCGCCAATTCACCCGTATTGGTTTTCTGGATGATACCTTCAATAACATTCGAACGCTTGAACACTGACTCGGTAACATCGTCTATGATTTCAGGGAAAGCTCCCTTATAGAAATCTATGATTCCTTTACGGTAACTGGAATAATTCCCATTTTGCAGACATTTCAGTGTTTTTCGTGCAATTTTACCGTCAAGTATTACTTCTTTTGGTGTGTTTTCCGGATCAAGATACTCACTTACCTGTAAAATTTTGCTGACCATCTTTTCAATGGCACTGGCAAGTTCACTGAACTCTTCTGTATGACGTTGAAATTCCAGGTCTATCGAGTCACTGATCGGTATAAACATCTCATCAACCAGCCCAAGAGCAAAAAACTCCGGACGTTTCCGTAACGCCCGGTTGAAATAACTGATTGCTTTTTTCTCCTCACCCAATTGGGCGTACATGCGAGAAATGTTGTACAACACCTGGGCTTCCGGTTCTCCCACACGTTCCATACGCAAGAGTGTATGTAAAGCATTGGTGTGATGTTCATTTTTCTCATGGCATTTCGCAAGGAAAAGCAGTGCAAGGTTGCGGTAATGATTTGGATCGAACAATGTTGGGGTTTGTACGGCGCGTTCAAAAAAACGGATCGCGTATGTCAGGTTCTTTTTCCGCAAGTAGATATTCCCAATGGTCATCATCAACGGATAATTATGCTTATTCTCCTCCACCATGTCCAGAAGCGAAGTAAAACCTATGTTCATATTCCCTGCGTTTATTTTGTCCACTGCTTCCCGGATCGCATCACCTGTAGCAATGGATGGATTGTTCATCATTTTTCGGAAGGTGGTCGTGCGTTGCTCAAGAGTCCATCGTAACTTCAGGTTGGTCATACAAAAAGTACCGGCGACCCGTTCCGCTTCCGCGTGATCATACTCCCCTTCGCGAAGAAGTTTCACCGCCTCATCCGCCTGCTCAAGGTAGAGATCACCTGCTTTCTGCAATTCAAGCATGTATGCGGGTTTGTTTTCGCCCATTTCCGCCGCTTTTTCATGCAGATGTTTTTTCATCTCCTCCGCAAATTTGCGGATCGCCTGCTCAAGCCGGTCCAGGTAAAGAAGATCTTCCTCACTGGATTCAGCGGATTTTTCTTTTTCCACTACCTGTGATCTTTCTTCCATTCAACGTTTCCGTTCGAAGGACATTGCTAACCTGTTAATGATCAGTAATCAAGTTAGATGTATTCCATTGGAACAGCAACAGCAAGTTTCGAATCCGTGTGATTCACATCACGAGTAACCGGAGTTTCTCGTATAAATATTGTCATTATTTTTGAAGTTTTTTTAATGATAATTCTTGAAGTTCAAGGCTCCTGAAAAGCCCCACTACTTCTGTACTGCACGAAGACTTTTTATAAACCTCGACTCACCTTCGGCGAATACTCCAGAAGCGTATAAAAGTACGCTCCTCAGGATATCATTCAAACCAAAACAGCCTGTCTCATTCTCATGAAACAGGCTGTACATAGTAAAACCAAGTTCGATCTATCGAAACAATCTGTTGTCCCGTATATCCTCAGTGATTGAAACCGTTATCATTGTTACGCTTCCGGAGGAAGGTGGGAACATCACGGTCCCGTGGGTTGAAGTTACCCCTGAACCTCGGCATGGAACTGTCCGGACTGGGTTCTTCGTCCTGGAGACTGTCGACCATCACAAATTCACGGACTTCCTTCTTTTCGCCATTCTGTTTTTTATGGAAACCATTTCCCTTGTTGAAGCCGTTTCCATGGTTGTCATCGCCGATCAGGATATCTTCGATGGGACGGTTATCCTCTTCCGGTTCCATCTCGTCATCAGGTTCATCCGGCAGGATCTCATCAATGGTTTCAATAGTGTGCTGCTTCGATGATCCCTCGATACGGTTGAATCCCGTTGCGATAACGGTGACACTGATCTTATCACCCATATTGTCGTCATGCACAACACCAAAGAACACGCGAGGTTTGCCACCAGCTCGTTTGACGATCAAATCAACGGCGGCCTGGACTTCCATCAAACCCATTGCGCTGCTGCCGCAAATATTGACCAGGATCGACTTGGCGCCTTCGATGCTGAGGTTGTCCAGCAACGGGCTGGTGATCGCTTCATCGGCTGCGACGGTCGCTTTGTCGTCGCCTTCCGCTTCACCGATCCCCATGATCGCTTCACCGGCTTCGGACATAACGGAACGAGCATCGGCGAAGTCAACATTAATGAATCCACTGCGTGTAATAATATCGCTGATCCCTTTTGTGCCCTGGTACAAAACTTCGTCTGCCTTGCGGAATGCTTCAAGGAAGGAGGTTTTGGCATCAATGATCGCCAGAAGCCTGTCATTTGGAATGACGATCAATGTGTCCACATTTGCCTTCATCTCTTTAAGACCTTCCTCTGCGGAAGCATTGCGGGGTGCACCTTCGAACATGAAGGGTTTTGTCACGATCCCAACGGTAAGCACACCTGCCGCCCTCGCCAGTTGCGCTACGACCGGCGCTGCACCAGTACCTGTTCCGCCGCCAAGTCCCGCTGCAATAAACACCATATCCAGATCTTTGAACAAATCTTTGATCTGATCAAGGTTTTCCTCTGCGGATTTTTTGCCGACTGTCCAGTCGCCACCCGCTCCGAGTCCACGTGTTATCTCACGCCCGATCTGGAGTTTCCGTTTGGCTTCACATTTTGCCAGCGCCTGCATATCCGTGTTGATGGCTACAAAATCAACACCCTGCAAATCGCTCTTAATCATGTTGTCTACAGCGTTGGACCCTGCGCCGCCAACACCGATGACCAGGATTTTGGCTTTCTGTTCTTCCGATTCATCAAAGCCAAATCGATAGTTATTTTCCTGCTTTTCCTGTGACATCTGCCGTACTCCTTTCTTTCCCGTGTTTCCACGGTTGCACCCCTGCATATTTTGAATGTTTTGTTTCTCTTCTAAACCGGATATGGGCATCCGAATTTCTTCAGCCTCGAACTTTTTCTCCATCTCTTCGGAAGAATCGAACACCTTGCCGTAATTTCTTCCTACCCGTTCAAGATCAATCTCGTTGACCCGTTCGATACTGACAATTTCAGCGACCTGTTTCTCACCATTCTCATTCAATTCAGGCGCATGTTCCTGTGTGGATGGAGGTATTTCAATTCCATCATCTTCCACTAAAAAAAATCGACGAACCATTCTTTCATCCTCCCGCCTATTTTGCTGAAAATGGTGGATTCATCGCCACGAAGCGAATCACCGCTTTTGGAGTGATTCAGACCATAAAGGACAAGACCAACCGCGGTGGAATAAATGGGGCTGCGCGCAGCTTCCATTAGACCGCTTAAACCCGTCGGATACCCTACCTTTACCGGAAGTTCAAACATCTCTTCCGCAAGATCTTTCGCTCCTTCGATCAGACTGGCACCGCCAGTCAAGACAACTCCACCCGAATACAGCATATTCCAGATACCTGCTTTTTTCAGCTCCGCAATAGCGCATTCAAACACTTCCTGCATACGCAACTGGATAATCTCAGTGATGTATCCACGATTTACATTCTGGATTTCACGACCACCGATGCCCGGAATTTCAACCTCTTCACGCACATTGATTTTCGGTGCATAGCAGTGACCATACTCTTTTTTAATCCGTTCCGCCTGGTCAAATGGCGTACGCAATCCGATGGCAAGGTCACGTGTTACATTTTCACCACCCATACCGATAACACTGGTATGCCGTATGCTATTTTCATAAAACACAGCAACATCCGTTGTTCCGCCGCCCAGATCCATAAGTGCAACGCCCATATCCCGTTCATCCGGTGTCAACACACTGTAGCTGCTTGCCAGGGGTTCAAGAACCAGGTCCTGCACATTAAATCCAGCCTGTTTGACACAACGGTAGATATTCTGCGCACTGGCGACAGCACCGGTAATGATGTGAACATCCGCCTCGAGACGTACTCCAGACATCCCGACCGGATCATCGATTCCAGACTGTTCGTCCACCGTATAGGATTGCGGCAGTACATGAAGCACTTCACGATCCATGGGCAGATTCACCGCTTTTGCCGCTTCAATCACACGTTCCACATCGGCCCTTGTGATTACCCCGGTACGGTCCCTGTGCGATGAACGTGTTACCGCAATAACACCCTTGCTGTTGATCGAACGAACATGATCACCGGCGATCCCGGCGTACACCGATCCGACTTTAACCCCCGCCATACGTTCCGCTTCTTCCACACTCTGGGTGATGGCAGCAACGGTCTTCTCGATGTTTACAACTACTCCGCGTTTCATTCCCTGGGCGGGACAGAATCCTACACCAACAATATTGGATTTACCCTCATTGTCCACCTCAGCGATCACGGTGGTAACTTTTGTCGTTCCCAGGTCAAGTCCAACTATCATATCTCTTGCAGCCATTTCCCCTCCAGGCCAAAAGGGTAGTATTGTCGTTATCCGTTCGAACCGTTCCGAACAATCAGGAATTTTGGAAAACTCAAGTCGATTTCCGATCCGGGTTCAAATACCGAACCGCGTTCCTCAAGAAATGCATCCAGGGCGGAGACTTGCAGCACCGCCGAATGCTCTCCGGGTATCACCCTGCAGGCGCCCGGTCCGCCTATCAATTCGATCCCGTCAGTAACCATGTGAATTTCAGAGATCCAGTCGGAAACTCTCGGCAAATTTCCAGCTTCAAGGATCCAGTCAAGAGCCGTCGCCAATTGCGGTTCTCCGATAGTATCGCCGGGAACCAGTTCACCGGAAAAGCCGGTAATAATCGGCACATCCAACGGCCATCCAGCGGGCGGCATCGACATAACCACGCCATCCGCATCCAACCCGAACAAATCATCATCATGAACAATCAATGCTTCTTCTCTGCGTTCGTAAATCTGAACAACAAGAGCTTTGGGAAGCCGACGACGTACGATTGCCCGTTCAATTCTCGGATGATGCTGGATACGGGCAGCAATCTCATGCAGGGACACATCAATCATGGGCGTACCCTCAACCGAATCCAGGCTCAATCGTACTGTATCTTCCGGTACACTCAATGCTCCATTTATATAAATAGTTTCCACGACAAATGTGCGTCTCAGCCATGGACGAGGATCCCACCATGCCGCGTCACTGCTGTCTGTATCTGTTTGTTCGTCGTCTTCCGTTATTGCATTCGCAAGGTTTTCCTGCACTGGTTCAGGTTGTGTGATTTCTTCGTTTTCATCATCCTGTACTGCCGCATCAATTTCACCTGACATACCCTCTGTTTGTGCGATTTGTATTTCAGTGTCATTTGAAGAATCGAACAGACTCGGCACGATCTTCCATCCGATCAATCCAAGTACCAGAATGAGCAGGATCCACCGTCCGATCTTGCGTTTCTCCCGAACCGGCCGGGCCATGTTATGACCTTTGCGGCTTCCGGACCTGTTGTTGACTCGCCTTCCGGATGTTCTCCGGGCACGGGATACCTTTTGTGACCTATTCCTTGCCATGAAACCCCACCAGTTTGACTTCACGTTCAAGTGTCACGCCAAATCGGTCCGCTACTTCATTTTCAATTCGTTTAATTATCTCCAGCACATCACGGGCGGTTGCATTGCCTGTGTTGACAATAAATCCTGCATGTATCGGGCTCACCATCGCGCCACCTACAGCAAAACCCTTCATCCCGATCTCTTCGATCAATGCTCCCGCGTAGTATCCTTTCGGACGTTTGAAAACACTGCCGCACGAAGGGTAATCGAGAGGTTGTTTTTTCGCTCGAACATCGAGGATTTCACGAGAACGTTTCCTGAGCGTATCCGGATCTTCCTCTTCAAACTGGAACACAGCGGATGTGATCACGACATGGTCCAGTTGAGGAACCCGACGGTAGCCAAACTCCAGGTCTTCCCTTGTGGCGTAATAAGGAACGCCGTCGAAAGAATACCCCGACAAACTGTAAAAACATTTGGATATTTCCTGTCCGAAAGCTCCGGCGTTCATCTTTACTGCTCCGCCAATACTTCCCGGTATGCCGCTCATCAATTCCATGCCGGCGTATCCGTGTTCCATTACGGTATTGATAAACTTCAGAAGATCGTTGCCAGCGTTCACTTCTGCGCGATAATCCCCGATCTTTATTCCTGAGAGATTCTCACCAAGGTGAATGACAACACCGTCAAATCCTTCATCTGCAATCAGCAGGTTGGTTCCATTCCCCATCGGGAAGAAGGGGATTTGTTTTTCATGACAAATGGAAAGGACTTTACCCACATCTTCAGCCGAAGCGGGTTCTACCCAGATGCTTGCAGGGCCGCCGATCCTGTAGGAAGTCATGGAAGCAAGCGATTTGTTTACTTCCACTTTCCCATGGATGGCGTCGTGAAGCCGTGAATATGTCCTTTCCGCATTTTTCATCGTGTTATTCCGCCTTCAATGCTTCGAGAAGTTCATCGGATGTTTTGTATATATCACCGGCGCCAAGGGTGATAACCGCATCCCCGGGCTGAACCAGCTTTTTCAGGTAATCCGCAATAGCAGCACGGTCTTCGACGTAATGCACCTGCTTGTGACCGAACCTTTTTGCCTGTTCTGCAACCATTTCTCCGGTAACTCCTTCGACCGGTTTTTCGCGCGCCGGGTAAACGTCCGTGATCACAACAATATCCCCGGCAAGCAATTCCTGGGCGAATTCCTTGTAAAAGGTTTGAGTCCTGGAGTACAAGTGCGGTTGAAACACTGCGATAATACGTTTTTTCAACGAGTTCCGGGCAGCGCTTAACGTTGCACGCACCTCCGTCGGGTGATGGGCATAATCATCGTATACAGCTACACCCTTTGCTTCCCCGCGTAACTCGAAACGCCGCTTGACACCTTCATATGTCGTAAGCGCTTCCGCGATTTTGCTCATCGGGATGTCAAGTTCCCGTGCGACGGCAACTGCTGCCAGTGCATTGCTGATATTGTGTTTTCCTGCAATAGGAATGCTGATATCGCCCAGCTTTTCGTCTTTATAAAAGACAGTAAACGTGGAACGAACCCCATGCTGAACATTATCAGCGCGAATATCCGCCTGCGGATTAAAACCATACGTTAAAACGGGACGCCGGATTTCCGGAAGAATGTCCACAAGGTTCGGTTCATCCATACAAAGAACAACCAGCCCGTAAAAGGGAACTGAATTTGCGAATGTGATAAATGCTTCCCGCAGGTTTTCATAGTTCTCGTAGGTGTCAAGATGTTCCGCTTCCAGCGTTGTCAATATATTGATCACCGGGGTCAACCTCAGGAAACTGCGATCATACTCATCGGCCTCAGCAACCAGAAGGTCGCTTTTCCCCAACCTTGCGTTCGTTCCAAGACCATGCAGCACACCGCCAACAACCACTGTCGGATCAAGCCCGGCGACTGTCAGGATCTGCCCGACCAGTGATGTCGTTGTGGTTTTTCCATGTGTTCCGGCAATGGCAATCCCTTCTTTCATTCGCATCAATTCCGCAAGCATTTCGGCACGGCGGATCACCGGGATACCTTTCTGAATCGCGGCTTTTACTTCCGGATTGTCCATGCTGACTGCACTGGAATACACGAGGACATCCACATCTTCAACATTCTCTTCCTTATGCCCGATCTGGATCTTGCATCCGCAATCCTTCAGATTTTTCGTAATGGCGGAACTCATGAGATCCGATCCGGAGACAGTAAAACCCTGCTGCACAAACAACCTTGCGATTCCGCTCATTCCGATTCCACCGATCCCGGTGAAATGGACTTTGTGCATTCTGCGTTTCAGGAGGTTCACTGGTACACTCCATTAACTTGTGTTTGCATTTTAGGCCAGCCATACTGGGAAATATTCAATACAATCCCCATCGCAGCGAATGTGAACAGCAATGATGTTCCGCCATAGCTGATAAAGGGTAACGGCAACCCGGTCGTTGGCAACACACCCGTTGCAATCCCCATATTGATCAGTGCGTACATCCCGATAACAAAAGTGATTCCGGCGGCCAGATATCCGCCAAACGGATCCGGACAGCGGTGCGCAACCCGGAAGCCACGCCAGACCAGCAGAATGAACAGAGCCAATACGAAAGTTGTACCAATAAATCCAAGTTCTTCGCCGATCACACTGTAAATGAAGTCTGTGTGTGCATCCGGCAGGAAAAACAGTTTTTGACGGCTTTCACCAATCCCCACACCGAACATTCCGCCACGACCCAGCCCAATCCATGATTGCAGAATCTGGTACCCGGCTTCATTCTGGTCGGCGTTGGGCGCCAGGTATGTCAACAGACGCGCCCGTTTGTATGGTGATGCCCAGACAGCAATCCCCGCGACAATCGCAATGGGACCGATACATGCCGCCAGGTACCCAATATGTGCACCAGCCAGGAAAATGATCACGAGAGCAACCAGCGTGATCAATGCCGCTGTGCTGAAATCCGGTTGCAGGAAAATCGGCAGGATCAAGGTGATTGTTACCATGATCGGTACACCAATCCCGGGAACGAACAGCTTCATCCTTGACCCGCGTTGATAGGCCCAGCTCGCCAGGAAAAGGATGAGTGCAAACTTGGCGAATTCAGAAGGTTGGAATTGCAATGGTCCCAGACGAATCCAGCGTGTTGCGTTGTGACTGCTGACTCCAAACGGTTCGATAAATACCAGGAGCAGAAGAACAAATGCCATAACAACAGCCGGGCCGGACAGTTTCTGCCAGAACCGGTACGGGATCCAGGACACTGCCAGCATAATTGCGATTCCCATAATCGTACGGCTGATGTGCCTGATAAATATCTCGTGTGGACTTCCGTACAGGTCGGCGGATCGTTCACTGCTTGCAGTGTATACCGCGATCAACCCAATGACCATCAGGCACAACACAGCGCCCAACAGCAAATGGTCGATTCCCTGGTTTCTGCGTGGAGGTCCCAGATACGCATTAGGCATTCTTTATCTCCCACTGATATTGTTTACCAGTGACCGGAAATGGTCACCTCTCTGCTCGAAATTGGAATATTGATCAAAACTGGCACATCCGGGTGAGAGTAAAATTGTGGTCCCGTCAGGTGCGTTTTCATTTGCGTACTGTACAGCTTCGTCCATTCTTTCGCAGAAAACGGTTGTAACAATTGCACCCAATTCATTGCGGATTTTTTCGGATGCTTCCCCGATCAGAAGGATCTTCTCCACCTTTTCCCTGATCAAATCCTCCAATGGCGTAAACGGTGCTCCCTTATCCTGGCCACCGGCAATCAGGTAGACAGGTGCATTAACCGCTTCCAGCGCAACGATAACGCTGTCAACATTGGTTCCCTTGGAATCGTTATACCACAGTCGTCCATCATCCATCACTTTTTCCATCCGGTGCGGCAACCCCTGGAAATCACAGAAATGTTTTGCAAAATCCTCACACGCAAGTCCCAACGCCTGAACAGATAGAACTGTCACAAGCGCATTGAGAACATTGTGTTTTCCAGGAATGGAAAGATCGGATGTGTCAAGAATCTCCCGGGCCGGGCCGGTTACGCTGCTGTATATCTTTCCATCCAGTACATAAGCGGCAGACTTGTCAGTTCTGGATTCCGAGAAATGCAACAATCCAGCTTCACAACTTTCTGCAAGAGTATTGATGACTGCATCATCCACCGGAAGAATTGCGAAGTCGGAGCCGTGCTGGTTCATCCATACACGCGCTTTTGCCGCGGCATAACAATCCATTGAACCATGACGAAGAATATGATCCGGGGTCAAGTTCGTCCAGATGGACACTTTCGGATGAAAATCCCTGATTGATTCCAACTGGTAGCTTGATATTTCGACCACAGCGTGAGTCGCATTCGGGTGTTCCAGAACCATCTGCGAAAATGAGTAACCAATATTTCCCGTGGCGTAAGCATCTTTTCCACAGGAACGAAGGACATATTCAATCCAGGCTGTGATTGTCGATTTACCGTTTGTTCCTGTTACTGCGATGATGATCCCTGGAAAGAAGATTGATGCGAATTCGATCTCGCTGATCGGTATACAATCTTTTTCCATGAACCACGCTACAATCGGAGCAGTCAATGGAATTCCCGGGCTGAGCACCACAAATTCCGGGAGGTGGATTGATTTTACTTCATGATGACCGCCGAATTCATACGGAATAGAGTGTTCATCAAGTATTGAGACAGCCTCCGCGAATGACTCCGCAGGCTCAAACTCGGTCAGGAACACGTCCGCACCGCCCGCTTTCGCCAATAGAGCTGCTCCGATACCGCTTGTACCGGCACCGATAACAACCACTTTTTTATCGCGAAGATCTTTCATTACCGATTTCCTCTTTCCCTTTTAGATATCAAATGTGAGAAGTTTACCGTCTTCTGCCAGGACAGCCAGGACTGTTTTCGGGCCGAAAACACCATTCAACCTTCCCGCCCACACAACAGATCCGTGTTTTCCAATTGATTTTCCACCGGGTTTGCTTGAGTGCTTTGATGATATACCATTTACTGTCGCGCTTCCGAGATCATCAGCATTCAAATCAGTTCGAGATGTTTGTGTCAGCAAATCCATTTCGTCTCCCTTTTCTCAAGCCAGTTCTGTTTTCAGTCTTTCAACCAGTCTTTCCAACTGCAATGCCCTTGATGCCTTAATCACAATTCCCATTCCGGGAGTAATAATTTCGAGAAGTCGTGTAAGCACCTGATCAATATCTTTCCCATCGTACCATTCGACATTCGAATAACCATTTATCTCCGCTTCTTCGAATGCAGCACTCATCTTTTCACCAATCAGGATCACTGCATCCAGTTCTTCCAGCATTGGCAAGCGTCCTATTCGACGGTGCTCATCCTCTTCGAATTCTCCCAACTCGTAGATATCGCCAATGACTGCGACTTTCGGTCCATTCCAGTTGCTTATGGTTTCGAGAGCTGCAAGCACTGAAGCAGGGTTTGCATTATAGGTTTCATCCATCAATTCAACACCATCATTCAATTCATAGATTCTGCCACGTCCTTCCAATGGTTGAACCTGTGCTATCGCATTCAAGGCTTCCACCGATTCAGCACCATTTTCCATCGCCACAGCATATGCAGCCATGGCAGCAGACGCAAAGTGTTTCCCCGGCAGCGACATTCGAATGTCAATTCCTTCGATATTCATGGTGATCCGGGACCATGTATCCATCCCGGTTACATTTCCTTTATATACCGGGTGGTGAAAATCTGCTGGAAACTCGCTGATTGTATACCCTGCCAGGTTCTTATAGTTGGCAGCGATTGATAAAACCCGTTCGTCATCAAGATTCACAAGGATGATCCCATTGTCCCCTAGAAATCTGAACAACTCACCTTTCGCCTTTTGAATGTTTTCAGTACTTCCGAATTCTCCCATGTGCGCATCGCCGATATTCGTAATCAATCCCATAGAAGGTCTGGCGATTTTACAAAGGATTTCGATTTCTCCCATATGATTGGCGCCCATTTCGAGAACGACAAATTGTTCGTCGCCTTTCAGATTCAACAGGGTTAACGGTAACCCGATATGGTTGTTTTTATTCCCCGGAGTCTGGCTGACCTTGCCAATGGTTTCCAGACCTGCGGTAATCAGCTCACGGGTAGTCGTTTTGCCAGCGGAACCTGTAACTGCGATAATCGTAGCGCCAATGGTTCCCCGCACTTCCGCTGCCAACCGTTGAAGTCCTTCAAGCGTGTCATTCATTACAAAGAAAGACTTGCCTTCGAAAATCTCACCATATCTGTCGTACCACATCCGGGATACTGCGCAAATGGCGGAACCCTCTTCGAATGCTGTGTCGATATAATCATGACCATCGGAACGTGTTCCGGCCAACGCCCAGAACAAATCACCATCCTGTATTTCACGAGTATCGATCCGTACTGTCGGGAGGTTACCCGTCCAGTCGCCAATCACCTCGATATCCGCTTTCGAAGGAGTGTTTTTGCCGATAATCATTCGAATTCTTCCCTGATTTCAGGTGATATCTGCAGAATCTCTTCCCTGTCGTCAAAATCATGTTTGACGCCATTAATTTCCTGGTATGTCTCGTGACCTTTCCCTGCCACCAGTACCGTGTCGCCCTTCCATGCATTGTTCAATGCAGTCCGTATGGCTTCACGCCGGTCGACGATGCTTTCAACATGCGAACCGCGCGTACCTTCCAGGATATCCTGTACGATTTTTTCAGGTTCTTCTGTGCGCGGATTGTCTGAAGTGACATACACACGATCCGCCCATTGGGAAGCGATCTGCCCCATGATCGGGCGTTTGCTGCGATCACGGTCACCACCTGCTCCGAACACCACCACCAACTTGCGCTCCGTGGAAGGGCGCAATGCACTCAACGCCTCTTCAAGAGCCGCAGGAGTGTGACTATAGTCCACAACTGCTCTTACCCCATTTTCAAGTTCCAGGCATTCCATGCGTCCGCGAATCTGCGGCACACGTTCAACACCTTTCTGTATCGCTTCGAAATCCATACCGGACGCCATTGCCACTGCACAGCAACCCAGTACGTTTTCATCATTGAACAATCCCACAAGTGGGGAAATAAAATCGAGACGGCCATATTCGCTTTTTACCTGTATCCGGTTCCGTTTTTTACTGTCACCTACACGTACTCCGCGAATATCTGCCGGTTGATTAAAAGCATAGGTCAATGTCTTCGTGTGGACTCCCTCGAGCATTTTGCTGCCATAAGGGCTGTCAAGATTCGAAGCGGCTATTGACCATCTTCCCAGGTAACGGAAAAACTTATGTTTCGCTTCGAAATACTCTTCCATGGTATTATGAACGTCGAGGTGGTCTTGACTGAGATTTGTAAACCATGCAGCATGGAACCGTAACCGTTCAATCCTGCGCATGATCACAGCCACAGAAGTGACCTCCATTACCACATCTGTCGCACGGTGTTCAACCATATTCCGAATCAACCGGACCAGATCGGGCGCTTCAGGTGTAGTCCGTTCCAACGTTCCCGATTTGTCCCCAAACGACCATCCGAGAGTTCCGATAGTCCCCGTACGGCAACCGGAAGAATTCAGAATACTCTGGAGAATGACTGTGCTCGTGGTTTTGCCATTTGTTCCCGTAACTCCCCACAAGCGGACTTTTCTCAGGTATTTTTTATACAGTGCAATTGTCGCCCTGGTCATGGCGGAACGGTCATATGGAACTACAACAACAGGCACATTTACATCAAGATCGCTACGGCTGGTAAGTATCGCGGAAGCGCCTGCCTTGATCGCAGCTTCAACATACTGGTTGCCGTCAACCTTTTCGCCACGAATAGCGCAGAACAGATCCCCCTTTTGCACATCTCTGCTATCGTATGTGACATCATTGATCCATACGGAACCATCACCTACGAGTTCATACTGCCCGATACCACGTGCGATATCATTCAGTTTCACAATGAGCCCCCAAAGCGTGTAATCGCCTGGATTGTACATGCGCCGCCTACTGCGACCTCCCGACCCGGCTCAGGCCACTGAGAGATAATTAATCCCGAGCCCTCAACTCTTGCCCTGAGTCCCAGTCTCGACAACACTGCAACCGCTTCCCTTAAATCCATTCCCCTGAGATCCGGCATTTCCACATCACCACTGGGGGCAATACACGGTCCCAGTGTCAACCTCACCGTCGTTCCTACTTCAACACCTGTACCCGGGGGAATACTCTGTATCGTTACCACTTCTCCTGCACCTTCCCAACTCACTTCCAGGTTACGGATCGCCAGCTCACGTTCAGCTTCTGTCCTGGTAAGCGCCACCAATTCAGGAACCTGCAAATCTATGTCTGCAGTATTATCCGATCCATTCTCTTCATTTTCACCCGTTACATATAGCGGTTCACGCAATGGCAGCGTTACCAGCATACGCTCCATCACACGTTGGAAAACCGGAGCAGCAACTTCGCCGCCATAATGCCCGTTTTGCTTTGGATCATCTATTACAACTACAGCCAGATATTCAGGTCTGTCCGCTGGTAAAAATCCGACAAATGTGCTCGTGTACCTGTCGTTGTAGTAGCAATGGTTTTCGACATCCACCCGCTGGGCTGTTCCTGTCTTTCCCGCTACCGATATCCCATCCAACGCGGCATTCCTACCTGTACCGCGTTCCACAACTTGTTCGAGAAGCATTCTCAACGCACGTGCGGTCCCCGGACGCATTACATATCGTACGATGGAGGGCTCATGCGTCTCAGTGACACCTTCGGGACTTGTTGTAGACAGGACAAGCATTGGACGAAGCAGCATCCCGTCATTCGCAATTGCTCCGTATGCCATCGCCAGTTGCAGTGCAGTAATGGATATACCCTGCCCGATAGAAATATTAGCATGGCTGACACCGGACCAGTCCGAAGGCACCGGAAGCAGCCCTGACGCTTCCCCCGGCAATTCGATACCGGTTCGTTGATCGAATCCGAAATCACGGAGAAGAGTGTAGAACTCTCTGTCAGACAAACGTTCCGCAAGCTTGATGGTCCCTATATTCGAGGAATAGACAAGAACATCTTCCGCAGAAAGATATTCGTAGGGGTGTGAATCGCGAATCGTCCGGTCAGCAACACGGAATCTTCCATTCTCGCAATTGACCATTTCCCCCAGGTTCAATTCCCCCGATTCCAGCAATCCGCAAAAGCTGACGACTTTCAAGACAGAACCCGGCTCAAAAATGTCAGTAACAACCCGATTCTTTCTTGCGGAAGGATCAAATTCACCCGCGTTATTAGGATCGTAGAGCGGAACCGAAGCTAAAGCCAGCAACTCTCCCGTTGCCGGTCTGGTCACGATAATCGACCCCGAAGCCGCGTTGTGACGCTCGACTGCCCGCCGTAATTCTTCTTCTGCAATGGCCTGCACTTCTATATCAATGGAGAGGACAACACTTCCTCCATTAACAGGATCTTGCCTGGGGTAGGACGGATCGACAATAGCTCTTCTTCTTCCATCCGATTGCAGGATCTCCCACCCGGGCTCCCCTGAAAGAATCTCTTCGAATTCACGCTCGATGCCGTTGCGCCCGATATTATCAATATCCACAAAACCAACAACCTGACCACCTGTTGTCTGATAGGGATAATCCCTCCGTGTCTCCCTGCGAACTTCAACAGCCCTTCCGCCCCATGTTCTCACACGATCCGCAAGTTGCCTGTCCACTTTCCGTTGCAGCCAGACGAACTGCGCCGATTGATTCATCCTCGAACGAACCGAACTGGCCGGCATATCCAGCAGACCGGAAAGATGATGCACGGCGGCATCCCTGTTTTCCAGCAGGGATGGATGCAAACCGATAGAATAGGAATAAGGAAGATTTGCAACAAGCACTTCACCACGACGATCATAGATCATGCCGCGCATGGGCTCAATTTGACGGCTGTTCCTGTACTGACGGTCAGCGTAGCGTGTGAAACTTTCATGCTCCATAAGTTGCACTGTTACAAGCCGGGCGACAATAAATGCCGCCAGGACAAGCATGCCCGACAATACGACAAACAACCTTGAACCCGATAAAGTCTTCCGTTCGTTTCTCTGCCTTGGTTTCCAATTCCTCTGGTTCATCGTTCACCCCTCCATTCTGAAAAGAGGCTGTACAACACTTCACCTTCGCCTGGTTCGCCGGGTCGTTGCAATTGCGGATCAGGCAGCAATTCAGGTGGCAATTCTCCTTCTTCTATTCTTACACGCAGCAGACGCGCCGGATCATGCGCGCGGACCATACCCATCGCCTGCGCACGTTGATCAACCATCGCCAACGACATCATTTGTTTCTTACGGATACTCAGGTTGTCCACATCGTTCTGCAGTTGGAATGTCGCCGTCCTCAATTGTTCGATTTCACCACCGACATGGATGCGAGTCACCCGCAAGAACACAACAAGTACACCGATAACGACTACCATTGCAATCAATGTCACATATGCCAATCCGTTACCACGCCTTGGTTTTACCCGTGAAGGCTTCCGTTTTCCGGCATTATCCATGGAATAAACTGGAATTCGTATCATGTTCATCGGATTTTCTCCACTGCTCTCAGGCGGACCGAATGAGCTCTCGGATTCTCTTTCACTTCCAGCTCATCCGCTTTCTCCGCACCTTTGACAAGTGGACGCAACCGCGCCCGATTTCCACCACATACACATACCGGTAAACCGTCACATACGCAATCTTTTGAATTTTTGACAATGAATTGTTTTACGATCCTGTCTTCCAAGCTGTGATAGCTCAGGAAGACCATCCGGCCACCTGTCTCAAGCAATTCCAGCGCTGATGGCAACGATTCCTCAATCGCACGAAGTTCATCATTTACTTCGATCCTGATCGCCTGCAGCACCCTCCGCACAGACTTGGATTCGTCTTTCAAGGGAACCACCCTGCGAATAAGACTGACCAGTTCTTTCATTTCACTCAGCGGTCGTTGTCTTATTATTTCCTGTGCTATCCGCCTTGCCCTGGGTTCTTCACCATACTTCCGGAACACATCGGAAAGTTTCCGTTCATCATATTCGTTGAGTACCGTTTTGGCGCTCACCTGCTGACGTTGATCCATACGCATGTCGAGCGGCCCATCCATACGGTGGCTGAATCCACGCTCCGCCTGGTCAAACATGTGACTCGACACGCCGAAGTCATACAGAAACCCAGCAAATGGCGAGTGCTGCGCGACGGTTACCATCTGGCATGCATACCGGAAATCTTCCCGGTAGATGATCACCCGTCGATCATTGCTGAACAGAGCTTTTATTTCATCGATTGCGTCTCCATCACGATCAATCGCTACTACTTTCCCATTCTCATCGAGCAAATCGAGGATCCTGCGCACAAAACCGCCGCCGCCTGCTGTCATGTCGCCATAGACACCGTCAGCCCTGTGAACCAGGAGTTCAACTGTACGATCTGCCTTTACAGGCATATGTTTTCCGTAGAATTCGCTCATGAGAATAGTGATGTTATTCCTTTTGCCGATCCGATTTTTTCTATCGACTTCTTGTAATCTGCTTTGCGAGTGCCTTCTTCCGGGTAATTATCCAGGCGGTACATGATAAACCTGTACCCGGAGCCAACCACCTTCATTTCATAACCACCGCCGCCCGGTGCTTCACCGTCAACCTGCAAATGTTCACGCATGGTTGGTGTCAACAGGATTCTATTCTGACCATCCATTTTCGTAATACTTGCACTGCTGAATAAATGTTCTTTGTATTCTGCGATGTCAATTGGCTTAAGTTCAGAATTTTCGAGCTGATCGAGATGTTCCTGAAATACCGAATCGGGAACAAACACAAGCGATGCGCCTTCACCTTCAAGAACCCAGATATCGCTGGTCATCACATTAAGTCCTGCACGTTTCCTGAAAATGGCAGGTACAACCCAACGGTATTTTTCATCAAGGGTGACGTTATGTTTTCCTACAAAACCATGCATTTCCAAATTCCTCTACCTGCCTATAGTTACTCCACTTTTACTCCACCTGCTTCATTATTCATGAAAAAAAATATACTCCATATATACGCGTAGCAAGGATAATAATAGAAATAATAAAATTCTTCAAGTATTTCTTTATCTATATAAATATTTGTTTTCTTGAATATTACTCATCCTCAAGAGATAGAGGAGAGACAGAATGACTCTCATTTTCTCCAGCTCATTTTTCTCTCATCCTGCTTCGTCGCATTTATTCATTACTACTCCACATTGCTCCACCGCAATGTATCCTTTTCACAAACAGCAATCCATCACTTTGTTTCGTTTTTTTAGAATTTGAAGTTGTAACCTTTCTTCTCAGAGTCATGGTTTCATTGAAAATTGTATTTGCAATCGCAATCAAGTCGTACTGTTTCTTATGATTATTTACATGCTGGCATTATTACTGATCGCAGTTCATCGCCACTCCACCTCTCGTTCATCAATGCTTCGTCAGCTATCTGCTGAAGTCGTTCAGGTTTCAAGGTGGGAACTCTTCAGGGGCTTTCCTTGCCAAGCGATATGCATTTCTCAAGGTTTTTGGTTGCATCCAATGGCAGCTACCCAATACTTTACTTGCTACTTTTGGATTACGGATTTGCAGGAGTGTCCCACACATGATGTCCAACAATGACAGCAACCGTGAAACCTGGAGCCGGGTCGGATTTATCCTTGCGGCGGCGGGAAGTGCAATTGGGCTTGGAAACATCTGGAGATTTCCATTTGTACTCGGCAACAATGGTGGTTTTGCCTTCCTGGTGGTCTACGTAGGCTGTGTGATTTTTATCGGATTACCTATCATGATCGCAGAGTTGGCAATCGGACGCGCCAGCCAGAAAAATCCGGTCGGCGCCTTCCGGAAACTTCTGCCATCTTCGGCATGGTGGCTCGTGGGAATGATGGGACTGATCACCGGTACAATCATCCTCGCATATTACACGATTGTATCGGGGTGGACTGTCGCCTATGTCGTCAAATCGATCGCGGGGATCACTGCAAATTTCTCAGATTACAGCGCTGCCAATACCACGTTCAATTCATTTGTTCAGAACAGTGGAATGGTGGTGCTCTATCACTTTATTTTCATGATCTTATGTATTGTTGTTGTCAGCCAGGGTGTCAAGGCGGGGATCGAACGCTGGTCGAAAATCCTGATGCCCACACTGTTCTTTCTCCTCGTGCTTCTCATTGTACGATCCATCACTCTGGAAGGCAGTATAGGCGGGCTTCAGTTCCTCTTTACCCCGGATTTCAGCAAAGTAAACGGTGATGTTATCCTCCAGGCGACCGGACAGGCATTTTACAGCTTGAGCCTGGGTATGGGCGCCATGATCACATACGGTTCCTATCTCAGCCGCAAAACCAACCTGTTTTCCAATGCAGCAACTGTGGCAGGATTGGATATGGGAATCGCAATCCTGGCGGGAATCGCCATTTTCCCCGCCCTGTTTGCCATTATCTTCTCACAAGGTGCGACTATCGGCGGTGAGATGCTGAGCATTAACAGCGCCCAGGATGAGGGATTGACGTTCATCATCCTGCCGTTGGTATTCGGTCAATTGCCGTTCGGGACGATCCTGGCCATCCTGTTTTTCCTGCTTCTCACTATTGCAGCGCTTACATCTGCCATAAGCCTTCTCGAAGTGATGGTAAGTTTTGCCACGGATGAACTGCGATGGACACGGACTCGTGCGACGATCATCATGGCGGCTATCGCTTTTGTCATTGGGACGCCATGCGCGTTGAGTTTTGGCGCATGGTCTCATATAACCTTTTTTGGAAAGACCTTTTTCCAGTTATTCGATTTTATGGCCGCCAATATCCTCCTGCCATTGGGCGGTATCCTGATCGCTGTATTTGTCGGATGGGTCTGGGGCAGGAAACGTGTTCTCAATGAAATCACCAAGGGCATGGAAGGGAAACCGGGACTCATGGTGTTGTTCAACATCTGGTTGTGGATGGTGCGTATTGTCGCGCCGTTAGCGGTCACTATTATCCTGGTAACGAACCTGATACCGAGCGGTAGCGATGCTGCCGCGGAAACAGAGGAAGCTGCAATCGCTCCCGACTCTTCCGCCGTAATCGCCGTTGACAGCTTGGCAGGATCAGCAGACACAACAATTACTCATTCAACGGACACAGAAGAATAAATAGTGATTTTTTATTATATAATGATAGTTGATTGAGAGATGAAGTGTTAAAAAGGTTTAAACGGTCCCATAGGCAAAATAAGTCTTAAAGGTCTCAAAGGTCCTGAAGGTCACATCCCACAGGGTAGGGCGGGCATCCCTGCCCGCCTGTCGGGTGGCCCGACCTGCAGTCCAAGGTCGGGTTTCACAATGGGATAGAGCATGATGATCAGTTTGATTCGAATGTCGCTAATGCGCCATTGGCGGGCAGAGACGCCCGCCCTCCCCTATGGGACAGGATTCACATTGAGATCGTGATACTCAGGTTCCATAAAACCATACATGAGCCATGCAAGAACTAATTGATTCCGTATCCGGTAAAATCAGTTTTCTCCTGATCTTTCCTTTGATCGGGACAGGATTGTACCTGACCTTCCGTTTGCGAATTGTTCAGTTACTCCATTTTGGTCATTCCTGGAAAGTGCTTGCAGGGATCTATGACGATCCCGAACATGAAGGCGACATCAACCATCTCCAGGCGCTCTCCGCCGCATTGTCCGCTACCATCGGTATCGGTAACATTGCCGGTGTGGCAACCGCGATCCATTTCGGCGGACCGGGTGCATTGTTCTGGATGTGGGTGACCGCTGTTTTGGGAATGGCGACAAAGTTCAGCGAAGCCACCCTCGCCATGATGCACCGCAAGATCCACGAGGATGGCAGCGCCAGTGGCGGCCCCATGTATTATATCGAGATGGGATTGGGGAAAAGCTGGAAACCACTCGCAGTCATTTTCGCGTTCTGTACGATCATTTCCAGTTTCGGCTCGGGTAATACAGTCCAGGCGTTCACCGTAGCGGACAGCTTCCGTGCAGAATTCGGAATCCCTCCTTATATAACGGGTCTCATCACAGCGACACTTGTCGGGCTTGTCATCCTGGGTGGGATTAAACGGATCGGTGTGGTTGCGAGCCGTTTGGTGCCGTTTATGGCGTTTATCTATGTAGTTTGCGCCATCGCAGTTGTTGGCGTGAATTACCAGCAGATACCGGCCGCCTTCTCACTGATTTTCAATTCTGCCTTTACCGCTCAGGGTGCGGTCGGCGGATTTTTCGGTTCCACTTTTTCCCTGGCGTTGTTATGGGGGGTGAAACGCGGTCTCTTCTCGAATGAATCCGGCCAGGGATCGGCTCCCATCGCCCATGCTGCCGCGAAAACCGATGAACCGGTACGTGAGGGAACTGTCGCCATGATCGGCCCCTTCATCGATACACTGGTCATCTGCACCCTCACCGGCCTGACTATTCTCACCACCGGTGTGTGGAATGAAACCTACGAAGTGGAATTAAAACCGGAAGAGGTTTTTGTTGTCCATGAAGACACTCCATTAGGGCCGGGCGCAGAGATAGCTGTGGATGAAGACAGCCTGGTCTACCCGGAAGGACGGTATCCATTTGTCCTGTTCACCGACTCTACGCATTGCGTGTTGATGGAGAACGTCGTGCTCGAGGAAGGCCGTGGCGCACGTTCGGCGCCATTGACATTTGTCGGAAGCAGTACAGTCCTCGATTCCATGCGGTTTTACGCACCCAATGAAGAGGGCGATGATGTTCTCATTCCCATCGGGTACCTGATCATCGATGAAGAAGGATCGATGTGTTTCCTGAACGGTCTTGAGCAGGAGATCGAAGATGTGGAGATTCATGCGCTTGGACTTCTCAACGGTTCCCCGCTTACCGCGCAGGCATTCGCCACGGGGATCGGAAGCCAATACGGCAGCCTCATGGTCACCTTTGGTGTGTTCCTGTTCGCCCTGTCGACCGCAATTTCATGGAGTTATTACGGAGACCGTGCGACGGTGTACCTCTTCGGCCAGCAGTATGTACGGATCTATCGTACGATTTTTGTGATCGTACACTTTATCGGATCGACGCTCGCCTTAAAAACAGTATGGGGCTTGAGCGATATTGCGCTGAGCTTCATGGCCTTCCCGAACCTGGTGGCCCTGGTCTTTCTCGCACGCATGATCCAGAAGAAAAAGGAAGAGTATTTTAAGATGGAACACAAACCGGTGAGTAAGATTCATTTTTAGTGATCACATGATATTACATATACAGCAAAGGGTGGGAAGAATCCCACCCTTTTCATTTATTTCTATACCTAAATCCGATCTCCCCATATTTTACCCTGACCGGGTTATTGTTCTATCGATACGAAATAGAATTCAATATATATTGCCTCATACTTTCTATATTAGAATTACAATTCTGTAGTTAATATATTGCACCACTTGATTTAGGGGGGGGGTATATTTATATTAACAAAGGCTGTTTTAATAAACTCGAATAAGGAGGAAGCATGAAACCCAATCGTATTTACCTCACAGCCGTTGTACTCTTCACATTTGCATTTCTTCTTTCGTTCAATGTAGCAGCTCGTACGTATTACGATGCTCTAACTACGCAACAAACAAGTAGCTCAGAAACGGTTCAGAATGATGGAACAACACCTTTTATGGCGAAATCATATATTGATAATGAAACGCCATATGAAGCATGTTGCACCATTAATGTTCATGATGGAGTGGAAAGCTATTTTTATCGTTACGTTGAATTGGATACAGATGAAGATGATACTTATACATAAGCGCCCTCTGGAAATCCTATTGGACAGACCCTGTCCCGATCCGTAACATTTATAGATGCACAAACTCCTTCGACAGCAGAAGTTCATTTCTACTGGATATTCCCTTACAACTAATGTAGTACATTACATTCTACTACTAATGCTGTCCTATAGATACATATATATGGGACAGCATGAGTGAGGATATAGCAATGCAAATGAACAATCACCATAGTAAGCTAGTTCCGAATTCGTTTATAAGAGCTGTATTTTCCATTTTATGTTTAGTGTTTATTCGGAATATAAACGGTGAAATTTTACAAGTCCCATCCGATTATTCAACACCTCAGGAAGCGATAGACGCATCAGAACCGGGTGACACAGTTCTCCTCGCTGATGGCGAATATACCGATAGATATGTAATTTCTGAACATGGAATCACATTTTGCAGTGAATATCTGCTAAACCAGGATACTTCTCATATAACCAACACTCGTTTGTACTCAACTATTCCCGGACGTTCCCTTGTCATCGAACACGAAGTCTCAACTCCTGTTCGAATTGTCGGTCTTACCTTCGAGAAAGTGAATCCATCGAATAGTACTTACTTTGGAGGTGTTGCTGCTACCAATGTCGAAATCGAGGTTTCATTCTGTCGTTTCGAAAACTGCCTTCAGTATACTGGCGGCGGTCTGCAAATTGACAGTTGTGAAGCGATCATTTCCAACAATGTGTTCATCAATAATACTGCTGGGAACTTTGGAGGTGGTTTAAGTTGTAAACGATCTAACGGATTTATCAGAAATAATCACTTCATTTCGAATAGGTCAACTTTTGGCGGAGGTGCAGGGATATCCGGCGATATGGATGATATGAATTTCTATTGTCATATTTTTGAAAACCTGTTTCATAGTAATGAAGCGAGAAATGGCGCAGGTATACAGACAGCGTGGATTGATTCAATAGTTATCCGATCAAATTATTTCACATTGAATTATTCACATGATATGTCAGGCGAAGAAATAATCGGGCATGGTTCAGCATTAGATATGGAACGTGGCACCACCAAAGGTTATGTAATCAATAATACTTTTCGCGCCAACCGCGCCAGTTGGCAAGGGGGAGCAATTTTTTGTTTAAGTCCGGCGTTAATACGCAGAAATTGTTTCATTGAAAATTCAGCCCGGGTTACAAGTGTTCTCGCAGCTCGACCGGAAACCGGTTATGATCCTTTTACACTTTATTTTACGGAAAACATAATAATCTCAAGCGAGCCAATGGACCGTGGTTATACAGAGTATTATGGTGCATTTAACGTATATCCCACTGCAACTTTAGTGCTTGAATCCAACGATTTTTATCATAATGAATGGTATGCTGTGAATGAATATCGTGTATCTCATGGAGAAATTATTGCACATGATAATTTTTGGGGGGACCCATCCGGACCATACCATCCTGATCAAAACCCCTTCGGTCTTGGAGATACCGTAGCATCAGAAATTGATGTCGACCCATGGGCGACAGAGCCATTTACCGGATACAGACCGCCATTTGCATTTGATCTTGTTTCTCCAGAAAACGGAGCTGTTCAGGAAGATACCGATGTTGAATTTGTCTGGCGCTCTACAACTGATCCCAATGAAGGTGATTCCATACGTTCCTATTGTCTTGAATTGTCAACGGATTTCGGATTCAACAATTCACAACGTTTTTATACATCAAGCGATACAACCTTCACAGTAAACGGTCTTTTATTGGATTCCTGCTATTTCTGGCGGGTTGTAGCGAAAGACACCCTGGGATTGCGTCAAATATCAAACCAGACATGGTCGCTCTGGATCACGGAATCGCCTGAATTCGATACCGAACACATCCCTACACAATGGGCGATATCAGGTGTGTATCCCAATCCGTTCAATTCGAGCGTCCATCTGACAGTCGATGTGCCTCAATCGTCAACTATTCAAGTGGAAGTACTTGATCTGACAGGTCGCCGCATCGCATTACTTCACAGAGGCGCAGTTCCTGCCGGTACGATTCCTTTCCGTTGGTCTTCAACTCATCCATCCGGAATCTATTTCATTCGAGTTTCATCCGATTCAGGATGGTCATCCACCCGGAAAGTTGTGCTTTTGCGATAGCATTACAATTCAAACGTACAAACTGAAATTCTTCTCAATTCTTCCGTTATTTCTTTAGAACTCGGAATAAGGAGTTAAGAATCCCCTCCACCGTATGCGGTTCCGCTTCAGTGGTAACAGAAATACCAGCCTCTTCCGCAATCCTCGATGTCATCGGACCGATAGAGATCACGACAGCATCTTTCACCAACTCCACCGCCTTCTCACTGCCCCATTGCTCCACAAACGATGTGACCGTTGAGCCGCTGGTAAAGGTGATCGCATTAATGGGCCCCTGCTCCACCCATGCACGGATGCCGTCATCCAACTCCGCCGTATGGGTTTCATAAACAGTCAGCGAGAGTGGAATCGCTCCGGCCTCTTTCACCGCCTCTTCCACCTTCTCATCGCCGAGGTTCCCGCGTACACGGACCACATGCTGCCCTGCTTCCAATAACGGCGGGAATTCAGCGGACAGTGCGACCGTGGTAAATCGTGACGGCATAAAGTCGGCGTCCAGACCGATACTCTTCAACGCGTTGGCTGTACCGGCGCCGATAGATGCGATTTTAAACCGTCCCAGGGCACGCCAGTCAAATCCGTTTTTGAACAGGAATTCGGCAAAATAACGGACTCCGTTCTCACTGGTAAACACCAGCCATCCACCCTGCTCCACGATCCCTGAAAACTGTCGCCATCCTTCGGTATCGTTGTGTTTGCGAATCTCAATCGACGGCGCGGGGACTACTGTAGCGCCCATTTCACGCAACTGGTTGTACATCGCTCCCGACTGCGATGCAGGGCGTGTCACCAGCACTCGTTTTCCCTGTAACGGTCCCGGGGTGAACCATGCCATATCCGCCGCAAGGCCGACCACGTCGCCAATGACAAACAGACCGGGCGGTTTGATCCCGACACGTTCGATTTCTTCGGGAAGCGATTTCACGGGTGCATACGCAACCTTCTGACGGTTGGTAGTGCCCCATTCGATCACAGCCGAAGGAGTGTCCGGGCTCATGCCGTTGGCGATCAGCTCCTCTATAATCCCCGGGAGTTTTCCCATGCCCATGTACCCGGCCAGCGTATTCCCGCTGAACTGCGCCAGTTTGTCATATGGTACTTCCAGGCCCTCTTTTTTGTCGGAGGTTTCATGCGCGGTGAGAAGGGTGGCATAGGTCGCTTTCCCGCGATGAGTCAGCGGAATCCCGGCATACGCGGATGCCGCCACCGCAGCAGTCACTCCGGGCACCACTTCGAAGGAAATCCCTTCACGCGACAACGCCAGCGCTTCTTCTCCCCCACGCCCGAACACAAACGGATCACCACCCTTCAAGCGTGCGACGGTTTTGCCTTCTTTGGCGAGTTTGACCAGCAACGCCTCAATCTCCGGTTGCGGCATGGAGTGCTGCCCGGCTCGTTTGCCGACAAAGTGGCGTTCAATATGGGCAGGGAGAGTCACGACGAGTGTTGGATCAACGAGGGCGTCATAACAGACCGCGTCGCAAGAGGCTAAGACCTCCATGGCGCGGTAGGTGATCAATCCGGGATTCCCCGGCCCTGCGCCCACAAGATACACTTTTCCGTATTTTTTCTCCGGCATGGATTTCCTCTTCCGGTTGACTTTCGCATTGATAAGTGATCGTCGTTGCGAGGGATTTTGCAGAGTAGTTATCGTTATGCAAAATCCCGAAGCAATCTCCTTCCATTCCCACACACAATCCCAGATAGCGCTTCATATATGCTTTTTCACACCAGTAAGAAGATTGCCGCGTCATCTGCCGGGAACGACAAAAACTCCGGCAGACATCCTCGCAATGACTCGCTCCGTCGTTGCGAGCTTTTCTGCACGGTTATTGCTGTTGTGCGGAAAAGCGAAGCAATCTCCTTCCTTGACACCCGACCTTGAACAGCAGGTACAGGACCATCTGTCGTATTATTATGACACCCGACTGCATCCACCTTCGCCAGACAGCAGCTACGGTGGACAGACTGCAGATCGGGCCACACCCACTCTTTATTGACACCTGACCTTGGAAAGCAAGTCAGGCCACCCTGATCGTCGTTGCGAGGGATTTTGTAAAGTAGTTGCTGTTCTGCAAAATCCCGAAGCAATCTCCTTCCTTGACACCCGACCTTGAACAGCAGGTCTGGCCACCCTTCCACTGGTCCTATTCATCTACCAGCAACTCACCGGCGCCCTGGTCCAACAATGTCTGGGCTGCTTTTTCGCCCAATAATTGCGGGCTTTCGAGAGCGGTGATCGCTTCCCTGATTTGAATACACCGGGTTCCGTCCAACGAATACACTGCCGCGTGCATTTCCATGCTGCCATCACTGAGAACATTCGAAATTCCCGCTACAGCAGAGCTGCATCCCGCGCCAATCGCAGCGAGAAATGCCCGCTCCGCCCAGAGCATTGCCATGCTGATGGCATCACCCGCAGTAGCGATGGCTTCACACAAGTCACGATCTTTTTCCCGTGCTTCAATCGCAACAATCCCCTGGCATGGGGCGGGAAGGAACGATTTGAGGTCCAGAAGCTCATCAATATTCGATTCCAGTCCCAAGCGGTGAAGTCCTGCCGACGCCATCAGGGTAGCATCAAACTCACCCTCACGAACCTTACGAAGCCTGGTGTCCACATTCCCACGGATTGTCGAGATCTGCAGATCGGGACGTTTCCGAAGCAATTGCGCTTTCCGCCGTGGACTACTGGTCCCCACCTGCGCTCCACAAGGTAAATCCATAAGTATAACATGGTTACGTGAAACCAATGCATCGTTCAGCCGACCACGTGGCAGGGTTGCTACCAGCGCCATTCCATCCTCAAGGCGTACAGGAATATCCTTGGCGCTGTGTACGGCAACATCTATTGTCCCCTTCAATAGTTCCTGTTCCAACTCCTTGACAAACACGCCAACTCCGCCCATGGCTGCAAGAGGACGTACCTGGTCCTTATCCCCTCCTGTTTTCACAGGCACAATGGTAACCGTACGTCCAGGGAAAACTCCTTCGAGCAGTGTTTTCGCCTGCTCTGCCTGCCACAACGCCAGTTGGCTTCCTCTTGTGCCGATGCGGATCGTGTTGGACGGCATTCTTGTCACTCCACTAATTCAAAGGAAACGCGGATCTGTGATTTTACCGTGATCATCCCGGCTGAACTTGTACCTGGATCCGGACCGTTGCCTGAATCATGCGTCATCACTACCTGGGACGTATAGGCATCGCTAGTCCCACCCCAGTAATTATGACGCTGATAAGATTCATATTCCTCGATGGAAATCGGATTTCCAAGATGCATTTCAGTTTCTTCGATCAATGAATTAGCCCGGTTGATCGCATTCTGCATGGCGAGTTGACGTGCTTCATTGCGGTACTGCTGAAGGTCCGACAGAGCATAATTCAACCCTAACACCTGGTTGGCGCCCTGTTCCACCGCCCGGTAGAGAAAGGATTGCACACGATCCATGTCAAGATCGACAAAGGTCACCTCGATCATCTGCCGTACTTCGTAATAATCCACCTGCGTTGGGTCGCCATCCCTGCGATGCTGAAACATGGTAGAAATATTCATCTGGTCTGTTTTCAAACGGGACGGTTCAATGCTGAATGATTCAGCAACATTCATCACATTCTGCATGATTTCATTGATTTCCATGGTCGCGCGTTCAAGATTTTCACTGCGTGATATTGCTCCAAGCCTTAGAATGGCAATATCCGGCGCCACCTGCACTTCCCCTGTGCCGTTCACATTGATCCGACGTTGAAAATCATCTGCGAGACTGATGGATGGAATCATCAGGAATACCGCAACAAGTACGGTGAATAGCGTGAACAGCCTGTTAGATGGTCTCATACTCCCCTCCTCCTTCGAATTCACGGCTCCTCTATTATAATACAAATCTACATCAATCAAGATTGCTCCAGTTTCTCCATAACGATACAGGCGGATCCTCAAAACTCCATTGATGGATCTCTGCATCAGGATACTCAAGAAATGCCTTGAAGAACTTCTCACGATTTGCATAATCAGGAATATTTTCAAGCGCAAAGATCCTGATTTCCGCCGCCCATCTCAAACGCAGCGCCTTTCCGTCATCCACCCAGGTTTCGAGTTCTTTTCTCAATTCTTTTGCATAAAAGGGCGCTGCACCGGCAGTGGAAACAGCAACCAGCATCGGATCACGACGCACTACTGCAGGGAAATACACTGTACACAACTCAGGGATATCGACAACATTCACCGGGATTCCGGCATTACACGCCTCTTCGGAAATAGCACGGTTCACTTCGGGATTGTTAGTAGCGACGATTACAAGCCCGTACGAGGTACAATCCCCCGCCCTGTATTCTCTTTTATTCCATGTGATACTCTCCTGTTCCATCAGATCGACAAGTTCCGGAACGCATTCCGGGGAAATCACATCCGTATGGACATTGGCGTTTCGAAGATCTTTCACCTTCCGGAAGGCAACCTTGCCTCCACCCACAACAAGTGCGGAGAGACGATCGCTTCGGAACATTAATGGAAATACTGTTGTCATATGTTTCTCAGTCTTTGGGTATGCCGTAAAATACAAACGTGCGTTATGTGTACGCACGTGTTCGTATCAAATAGAATTCTGAATCGAAAACGAAAATTACCTCGATGCAACCACCTGACGGCGTAGCCGTTTCACAGGAATATTCAGCTGTTCTCTGTACTTCTGCACTGTACGACGTGCGATGGGGAATCCAACCTCTTTTAACTTGTCGGCAATTGCCTGGTCGCTTAACGGTTTCAATTTGTCTTCACTGTCAACAATTTCTTTCAGCTTCGCTTTAATTGTCCGTGTCGCTACTTCTTCGCCGGAGCTTGTTTCCATGCGGTCATTGAAATAATATTTGAGTTCATATACACCGTACGGAGTCTGCACATATTTATCACGTGTGACACGGCTGATGGTGGAAATATCCATGCCAATATCCTCTGCGATATCATTGAGGATCATCGGCTTCATATCTGTTTCTTTGCCTGATTTGAACCATTTATACTGCCGGTCCACGATTGCACGCATGGTGCGCACCATGGTTGTGCGTCTCTGCATGATCGCATTAATGAACCACCGGGCGCTCTCTGCTTTCTGTATGGCAAACTGGCGAGCTTTCTGATCTGATTCACTCTTGGAGAGGATCAACTTTTTCAACTCTTCATTGATTGTGAAGCTGGGAATGTTGCCATCATTCAGCGATACTACAAATTCGCCGGCCATTTCTTCAACAATCAGATCCGGGATTATATAATTCAGTTTTTCATTAATAACACCCTCACCGGGACGCGGATTCAACTGGGCAACTTCATTAAAGGCATCCTGGACCCTGTCGATACTGATTTCCAGACCATCTGCAATCACTTCAAAACGGCGGTTGATAAAATCCTGATAATGATCCCTCATAATCAGATAGGGTATTGAGCTGAACGGTTCTTTCATTTCGAGTTGAACGAGAAGGCATTCTCTCAGGTCGCGTGCGGCAATTCCAGTTGGTTCATAACGTTGGATTTTCTTAAGAACTTCAAGTACCTCATTCTCGCTCGAATCCGACAGAGTTGCGATCAAATCAACTGGCGCATCCAGGTATCCGCGAGCATCAAGACTCCCGATAATATATTCGCCAATCTCAAATTGTTTTTGGGTAAGACGGTCCAGCCGTAACTGTTCAAGGAGTAAATCGGTAAGTGTTTTTACATCCGCCTGGGGAATCTCAACCGGCTCGGTAATAGCCTGGTTACTACGGTAGCGAACCTGGTCTTCTTCATCGTTCAGGATGGTTTCCCAGTCAACTTCAGTCTCTTCTTTTTCTGCCTCATGCGCTTCCGCATCCTCACCCTCACGGTGCGCTTCTTCAACAGCAGCGCTTTCCGCATGATCCTGATTGTTATCCTGGGATTCCTCTTCCTCTTCCAGGATTTCAAGAAGAGGATTCTGCTCAAACTCCTGTTGGAACCTGGTTTCCAGTTGAAGCTGGGGAATCTGGATCAGTTCCGAACGCAGGATAGTCTGCGGCGTCTGAATCTGCGTTAGGATCTGTCTTGCTTCCTGCCGTAACATCATGGCGCTAACCCCACCTCAACGATTTAATGAAAAAGACTCACCTAAATATAACTTACGAGCTTCTTCATCGGTAGCCAAAAACTCACTCGTTCCTTCTTTTAATATACGGCCTTCATAGAGAAGATAAGCACGATCTGTGATTTCCAGAGTCTCATGCACATTATGATCCGTAATCAAGACTCCAATTCCTCGGCTACTCAACCCTTTCACAATATCCTGAATATCGGATACCGCAATCGGGTCAATTCCGGCGAATGGTTCATCAAAAAGGATGAACTTTGGATCGGTCACCAGGCATCTCGCTATCTCCGTACGACGCCGTTCTCCACCGGAAAGGTTGTATGCTTTGCTTTTTCTGATATGTGTGATGGATAATTCATCCAGGAGCTGCTCGCACTTCTCATGGCGCTGTTTCCTGGATAATTTTAATGTCTCGAGCACCGCCATAAGGTTTTGTTCGACAGTCATCTTACGAAAGATACTCGCTTCCTGGGGTAGATATGCAATACCTTTCCGCGCTCGCTGGTACATTTTCTTATTCGTTATTTCATCACCGCGAAGGAGAATTTTACCATTATTGGGTTTGATCATCCCTACAATCATGTAAAACGTTGTTGTTTTCCCGGCCCCGTTCGGTCCGAGTAACCCAACGATCTCTTCCGTGGCAACTTCGAGAGATACATCATTCACTACGGTACGTTTCCCGTAGACTTTTTTCAAATGTTCACCACGCAGAACTGCACGATCATTCTCATTCATCTCGTCTTACCCTTCCAGCCATGCTGGCCGGATAGTATGTTCCTTCAGTACCCCCGGATACAAGAATCGATTCAACCTTGCCATCAGCCATGTACAGGATAATCGTATCCCCGCTTACCTCGTTGGATCCCTTGTCCTCTTCTTCTTCAAAAAGATGATAGACTGCTTCCGCTTCCTGATCCCCCTGTACCCTGCTGACTTTTCCGTCCTGAAAATCCAATACAATACGCCTGGCGTTCATTCTGCTTCGCAGGGAATTCTCAGTGCTGTCCATCGCCATAAAGGCAACGGCATGTCCATACACTTCGACGGAATCAAGCTGATCCTCAACCATATACACCCAGATCGTGTCACCACGGGTTTCATCACGGTTGCGTGTCACTACGGGATCACCGACCATCTTGGCTTTGCGTTCATCCGGGAAATAGAACATACGGTGGCAGGTACCATGCACACCCTGCCAGTCGAATACTACTTCTTCCCTTGCTTCAGCGATTCCGTATTGAGCATCATAAACCATAAAATTCGAAACAATTGTGATTTCTGCCTCGCCCAATGAATCCAGGCGTGTCAAGACAGGATTCTCAGGCACCTGGCCACGCTCCCGTTCGCCTTCCCATACACCTCGATCACCGGTCAGACGGATTTTACGGTTCTCATCGAAAATATCCATTTCTCCGTGAAAACTTGCCACTCCGCCATTCTCTTCATAGATACCCTGCCTGCAGGTTAAAATGACAGAATCACGGTGTACTTCAACATTGTTTCTCGCAGTCGCCCGTTTCTGGTCCTGGTAATAGAGGATTTCCGACGCTTCCAGGCTGCGGGACGGGTCCATGATCAACACATTGCCACGCAACAGGAGTTGCCTGCGGTCCCGGTAATACTTTGCAAGGTCGCACCACATTGTCGTGGAATCCTGAAGCATCTTTACATTAAATTCGAAAAGGGTTACTTCTCCTTCGTAACCGTCCTCCTGCCGCATTTCCCCGGCACGCTCCAGCCGGAAAGCACCTTGTGTATCTCTTCCATAACCGCTATAAACACCACGGTCGTTAATTGCGTTCGCCTGGCTGCCAGCCGTATTGCGGAACAGGTTGTATCCGGCCGGGGGTGGTTGAGCTTTGGAATTGCTGACACTCTCAAAGATCAGGACAAAACCGAGAAACAGAATGGCAAGAAGAAATCTCACGAGATTCTTCCTCTTGTTATTCTGAAATCCTGTTCCTGTCCCTTTGTTCATCATTCTGATCTCTAAAATGGATTCGCTACAGCTTGAGAAGAAGAAGAATCCTGTTCCTGCATGGTTTCTTCTTCGACTGCCGACGTATCATTTTCAGATAAATTCCGATGACTGACTCCATAAGGATGGATTAAACGGCGATACCGCAGATCATCGGAAGCGACCAGCCCTTCTCCATACAATGTATCCCACTGGGTGTAAATTGTAACTATCGTATCGCTTCGAATCAGGTGATCCCGTTGGGTCCATCTCATGGCCGGGGTCATGATCACCATACCGCTATCTGTCCGCACAACAACATTGCCAAATGCATGCAGCTCGCTTCCATTCCCTTGTACCTCACCACTATCGGCAGTTAGAAAACTGCTCGCAACGCCATTGCGGTAAAAATCGACTTCCACACCACCCTTCAGTTCTGCACGATTCAACGCTTCATAATTGTGTACAACAGGCGCTCGCAATTTGATAGAAATGCGTCCACGATTGGTGTGAACCATCTCCACATCAAAGAACTCCTGGGAAGGAACCGAGTTCCGTATTTCCAGCGGCGCAAGTTCAGCTTGCTGATCCAGTTCGCTGCAACCGGCAACGATCAAGGTCACAATGAGCAGAATGGCTGCATATGTCAACCTGTTCGCGCTCATCGTCCTCCCTTTTCATCGTTTTCGATTTCCGCAAGGACTTGATCCCACTTCCCCTGGGCGGTGACAATCGCTTCGATCACTTCACGCACAGCCCCTTCACCACCGCCTTTGCTTGTGACAGCATCGACCATGTCCAGAACCTGAGGGCGAGCATCCGCAGGAGCAACTGAAACACCGGCCAAACGTAATACGGGAATATCAAACAGGTCATCGCCCATGTAAAGCGCCTCGTCTGCTTCGATTCCCGCTTCTTCGATCATTTCCTCGAAATAACCGGTTTTACGGAAATGACCGCCTTTAATATTCGTGATATTAAATTTTTCAAGCCGTTTCCGGGAGGGGCCTGTCGGATCGCCGGTAAGTGCACCAAGCTCCAGACCAGCAAAACGCGCCATCACAAATCCGAATCCATCATGCATGGAGAACGCCTTTAACGCCAGCCCCTCAGAACTGTAGTAAGCTTTGCCGTCTGTCAGGACGCCGTCAATATCAAATATGAACAGCTTGATCCTTACAAGACGCGCCTGGATGGATGGATCATTGAGTGATGCCGCCATTAGTGCTCCTGTTTGGCCTGTTTTTTGCATCAATTTACCGTACCTTTGTTCCAAGATCAAGGGCGAGACTCCGGCTCCCAAAGGGAATTCGCCCTGTTCACAGAACAGAACGGTAATGTCATATAAGATTTGGGGATTTATTTTCTACAATGATCTCCTGCCATTACTGCCACTTTGACAGCGATACACATTCGGAGAAATACATGAACACCAACGATTCTTCCAAACGATTACCCACCCCGGAAGAAATTCAACGAGAACTCCAGGAATTCCTGAAAGAAAAATATGGCGAAGGAAGTGTGATGACACAGGTCGACTCTCTCGGAAGCAAAGAGTCCTCCGGTGAAATCAAAGATGAACCAACCGCATGGAATTTTACCCTCACCCCCGAAGAACTGGAAAAATACCTGAAAAAGTATGTTGTACGGCAGGAGGAAGCGGTCGAGATCCTTTCCACGAAAATTGTTACCCACTTCCGCCGTATGCAATGGGAAGCCAATGAAGGCAAGGATAGAGAACGCATTCCCGGGCAGATCAAACCGAACATCCTCATGATCGGACCGACCGGTGTGGGAAAAACCTATATCATCAAGCTCATCGCCGATTACCTCGGGGTGCCGTTTGTGAAGGGTGACGCCACCAAGTTCTCGGAAACCGGCTATGTGGGCGGAGATGTGGAAGATCTCGTCCGTGACCTGGTAAGTGTCGCCAAGGGCGATATCAGCAAAGCCGAGCATGGCATTATTTATATCGACGAAATCGACAAGATCGCAGCGTCATCCGGATCGCATGGTCATGGTCCCGATGTCAGCCGTACCGGTGTCCAACGCAACCTGCTGAAGCTCATGGAAGAAACGGATGTGGAACTGCGTGTCCCCCATGACCTCGCCAGCCAGATGGAAGCGGTCATGGAAACCCAGAAAAGCGGGAAAGCGCCTCGGAAAAAGGTGAACACCCGTAACATCCTGTTCATCGTATCCGGCGCATTCTCCGGGCTCGACACAATTATCAAACGCAGGATGAACCGTCAGCCGATCGGCTTCGGCGGTGATGTCCATACCCTCAGCGAGAAAAGCGATGATGAACTCCTTGATTATGTGAGTACCCAGGACCTGATCGAGTTCGGGTTTGAGTCGGAGTTCATCGGACGTATGCCGGTGATCGCACGGCTGAGAAACCTCGATGTGGAAGGCCTGTATGAGATCCTGACCAATAAGTTCAATGCCGTTGTACAGGGAAAAATCCGCGACTTCGCCGCCTACAGCATCGACCTGAATTTTTTCTGAAGGATCGTTGCGAAGAATCGCAGAACTGGCCCATGCAGAAAAAACCGGCGCGCGTGGGCTCACACGTGTGATGGAACGAGCGGTGATCCCGTTTGAGAAACGTCTCCCGTCCACAACGATCCGGAAACTCTCCTATACGGAAGACATGATCGACAACCCGCAGGATTCCTGCACCGACCTCGTCACCGGCGGTACAATCCAGTTGGCAGTAGATGCTCTAAAAGAGAAAACCGGTGTGGATTTAGTCATCTCCCCTGCCGCCAAACGTTGGCTGCAGGAACACATGGAGGACGGCAAAACTCCCGGCGACCTCCTTACCTCCAAGCTGGACAGAGCATGCAGTACGCCTTCAACCTGCTGAACAAGGACTCCCTGCAGGTGACAGTCAAACTCCTCGAAAACCCGAAAGAGTACATGGAAGACCTGATCAAACAGACCTACAGCGGCAAGGAAAAACAATTGCCAGGGGATGTTGAGGAATAGATTTTAGAGATGTAGCCCGGACGCAAAAGATCGATCCGGGGAAGTAAGGTAGGTCGGTTTCGCCGAAACCGACAAAGAGATGTAGTCCGAACGCAAAAGATCGGTCAGGGGAGATGTTTGGCCCGACTGCGTGCAGTCGGGTTTCATATGTTGGTGTCTCGTCCTGAAAAGGCGGGTAAGTCGTCTTCTCATGCGACAGACAAAGAACTGTTTTCCAGACCGAAATTGATCTTTGCTACACACTCCTGTCAAGCATATTTTTCTCAATCTACAATGAATAAAATAACAATACACTCTTAAAATACATGTAGTTCCGCTCCCGGAGTTCAGGTATTGTGAACTTATATAATTGTACAATTCTATTTTTAAATGTTTTTTTGTAATTTAAAAGTATATACATGGAGAACAATTATGAAACGGCTCATTTTCTTATGTTGTTTGTATGTACTGGTTGTACATTTTTGTACCTCACGGTTGTGTGCTCAAGATAGTCTCAATATCGCCTCCCTTGGTATTCTATTCAATGAATGGGGATATGTAGGCCAGCTCGCTACGAGTGAAGATCAGGTCCTCGTTTCCGTTGGTGGTCATGGATGGGCATTAATTGACAGAAGTGACCCTGAGAATCCAGTGCAGACAGATATCATACTCCCTTATCCAGCGCCTGAAATCATTGAACGCGAGGACACATTACTCCTGGCGTTTGATACACGTCATGACGACTCAGTACTGCTATACAATATTTCTGATCTCGCTGAACCTGTGCTGTATGAAACCATTGAAGACTACGTGTACGGTGGCGAATTTATGGACTTGCATTACCCGTATATCAGCGTAGGTTCGGCATGGGGCTATTATACTCCTGATGGCAATGTCAACTACAGGATCATCGATCTGTACGATATTTCCGACCAGGAAAATCCGTTCTGTATATACAACTATACCGAACAGGTCTATGGCTGTGTTTTTTCCTATTATACTTGCGCAGTTTTATGGGATGATTACGTTATTATCGGCGCACAGGATGGATTGTATTCCGCTTACATCTACTATCCTGAATATTTTCCACAGTATGAAGGATGTGAAGAAGTTATCGAGTTGTTTTTAAACGACTCGCTGCTCTACGTCCTGTGGAATAATGCGGGAATAAATGACAACGGTCGTCTCAGCATATATTCAATGAGTGAAGTAACAGAGTTGGAACTGGAAGAGACTATCAATTTCAGCCGACATGCTACCGATTTAAAAGTAGATGGCGATACTCTCATTATACAAACAACAGAGGCGAGTTCTTACCTGCACCTTTATGACATCTCTGAACCAGCTAATCCAACTCCTTTGTTTACAACATTTACACAGGATCAACGTTTACGCAATTTTGATATTTCCAATGGCATACTCACATCTGCTGATAGCGATTCGTGCTATACATGGATCAGGACAGAAAACGGGTATTCACATTCCGGAACATTCAGCCGTAGGGAATCATATTTACACAATATCGCATTAATCAACGATTTCGCTTATGTGGGTTGGGGAGATACAGGATTCGGCATTGTTTGCCTCACGGATGCCGGTATGCCGTCCGATACGGCTAAAGTACATCAGGGAATAGATATTCAGAAAGTTTATACTTTCAACGATAAGCTATTTGTTTTTACCCATCTTGGACCAGGTCAAGACTATCAATTGCAAGACTACAACATTTCTAATCCCTGGCTTCCATCCCTCCAGACCATCCACACGCTTGAGGATTGCCGCTACTATAATTCACCCATATTCTATCAAGTCAACGATACATCATTAATCGCTAACTATACGGGGGATGATTATCAGAACGTCGTTGATATACTCAGGATAGATAATATTAGCACCATGTTTAACCGGTTTACAATTTCTGGCCGTTTGTTATACGCAGGCGACAATCGATTGTATGTCAAGACCTATTCCAGCGGATTGGATGTGTACAATATTGAAGATCCTCTGAATCCTTTTGTTGAAGCGAATTTAAACGAGCTTACCTGTATCGACTTCCTCTGTTACGGAAATACCGCTTACGCCACCATGGTCGATACTATCAATGCAGAGAGGCGAGAATATGAATTCAGGCTGGATATTCTTGATATGACAAACATTCAAGATCCACAGGTAATAAATACCATGGAGATGAATGCGGAACCTGGGTATTCATGCATCCAGGAAAACTCACTGATTCTTGAGATCGATGATACTCTGTTTGTCTACAACCTAGCTGATGTTCATTTACCGGAATTGACAGGTCATTATCCCCTTGTATCAGCGGTTTTCCGGTTTAGCAGTCCACAGTGGCGAGAGGATGTTAATATCGAACGGCGCATATTTGAACATCCTTGATGCGGATGAGGCATTCCCTGTTACCGGCGTTTCCGAATATTACGTTTCCACACCCGATAAGTGCGTAATAACGGGGATCTATCCAAATCCGTTCAATTCTATGGTAAACATCGGTATACAGCTACCTTCCGATGGCAGGATCATGATTAAAGTGTTTAATTCACTCGGGCAAGAGGTGTACCAGACCAACTATTCCGAAGTGTATTCAAATGGAGAGCATCAGGTTTTGCTGGACGGTTCTCACTGGGCAAGCGGTTGTTATTTCATACTTGCAGAAATATTATTTAGTCACAGTCGTCAGCAAATCCCGACCCAACGAGTTGTTCTCGTTAAATGAACAGTAGAAAATCCCCCTCAGACCGATTTTTTTGCGTCCGGGCTACACTCTACACTTCTATTCATGATATGACAATATCCGAAAGGAGAAATGGTGAGGCAAGGCGGACACTTAAAAACGAAAAAAGCCTGCCCAGTTACCTGGACAGGCTTTGATGAAGGGCGACACTACTCGGCTACAGCTAACCGATGAGACCAGCGACTACCTGGGGCATCATGTTAGCTTGCGAGAGCATGGAAATGCCACTCTGCATGAGGATCTGAGCGCGTACAAAGTCACTCATTTCCGCAGCAATGTCCGCATCCCTGATCTGGGATTCAGACTGCGTTGCATTTTCACGCTGGATCTGGAGATTGAGAATGGTATTCTGCAATCTCTCCACATAAGAACCGAGACGCGTACGTTCCTGGTCCTTAAGGTTGATCGCAGCATCCAGCGAGCCGATCGTGTTTTGTGCACTGATCGTATTTTGCAGATTCACACCTGTCAGTCCGAGTGCCGATGCACGCATGTCACTCAGGTTGACAAAGTAGTAATCCTGCCCTGCAATGTTATACGTACCGATGTGGAATTTTACTCCACTACCGGAACTGTAATCACCATTCAACAGGTAATTCCCGTTGTAGTGCGTGGTGAGGGCAATACGATCCACTTCAGACTTGAGCTGTTGGAATTCAACATCCAGAGCCTGACGGTCCAGACTGGTTAACGCACCGTTTGACGCTTCAATCGCCAAGGCACGCATACGAATCAATTTTTCATCGATTACCTGTAGTCCACCCTCTGCCGTTGCGAGCAAGTTGATGTTATAGTTCGCGTTCCGTTCTGCTTCCTCCATGGAAGAGATTTGCGCGCGCATCCGCTCACTGATGGCGAGACCGGCAGGGTCATCCCATGCGTAATTGATCCGAAGCCCTGAACTCAACCGCGTAATTGCGGTGTCGAGCTGGTTTTGGGTCGCCCATATGTTCCGCTGCGCGATAAGCGAGAGAACATTATGGTTAATGCGGGTACTCATAGGTACCTCCATCGTTGTGGGTGGTGGAATGCACCACCGTCGCCCTATATGGTCAATATGGTTTGTCTGAAAACCAGCGAATTATCAAGTTTTGGTTTCGCTTGCATACGATGCACCCGGTGGGGAAACCGGATGAAGCCAAGGGTTCCGCTAGTGCCTTTCAGACCTGCTTGTCAAAGAGCTCGGGCTACTACCCACTGGACCTGTTCATGCTCTCAAGTAGCATATCCCGGTCAAAGGATTAGCTGGCGCCGTTAACGCCTCCTGCCTGCGCCCTGTTAAACAGCTTTTTTAACAGGTAGTCAGACATGGTTTCTGCAAGTTGTGTCAGCCGTTCTTCATCCATATCCGGCATTGCTGCTTCCGCCGCTTCTTTTGCAGCCGCTTCCGCAGCGAGTTTGCGTCTTGCACCCTCGAGGGTATAGCCCTCGTTATGTACAAGTTCATTGATCCGTTCGATCAAACGGACAGCCACGTCATCGTATCGTCTTTGATTGCCGGGGGTACGATACGGTCTCAAGTAGTCCGAGAATTCCTTTTCCCAGAACCTCAAAGTGGGTTTTGGAATCCCCGTAATGGCGTGGACCTGGCCGATGCTGTAAAGTCTCGATTTCACAGCAGGGGATATACTCATTGCTATTCCTCCTTATTGAATTCGTCGGATCATGGATACCTCAGTCTGTTACTGTTAGCCGATAAGCTGTGCAACGACCTGTGGAACCATGTTCGCCTGGGACAGCATCGAGACACCTGATTGCATCAAGATCTGCGCCCGTACGAAATCGCTCATTTCACCAGCGATGTCCGCATCCCTGATCTGCGATTCGGAGGAAACCGCATTCTCCCGTTGGATCTGCAAGTTCAGAATAGTGTTCTGCAGCCGGTTGACATACGAACCCAATGTGGTCCGCAGCTCATCCTTGGATGATATCGCACCGTCAATGGCGATAATCGCCTGCTGGGCTGCAAGTGTGTTCGTCAACATCAAAGGATTCAATCCAAGCGTACTCGACGTCACATTACCAAACTGAACGTAGTAGTAATCCCTCAGGTAATTGTTGTAAGTTCCGATATGGAACTTGATCCCAAGCGCATTGTCCGAAGACCATCTACCATCCAACAGGTATTTCCCATTGTAATTTGTGGTCCTGGCAATACGGTCGACTTCACTTCTGAGTTGCTGAAATTCAAGGTCCAGCGCTGCTCGATCCCCCGATGTCAACGCGCCGTTTGACGCTTGAATGGCCAGGGCACGCATCCTGGTCAGCTCCTCGTCGATCACCTGCAGCGCACCTTCCGCCGTGGCAATCATGTTAATGTTGTAGTTGGCGTTTCTCTCTGCCTCTTCCATCGAAGCTATCTGCGCGCGAAATCGCTCCGATACGGCAATTCCAGCAGGATCCTCCCACGCATAATTCACTCTCAAACCAGAACTTAGCCTGGTGATCGCTGTATCAAGGTCATTCTGGGTTTGCCAGATATTCCTCTGCGCGATCATAGAGAGAATGTTGTGGTTAATCCGGGTACTCATAGGCACCTCCTTCGGTCGTGAACAGGGACATGTGTCCCAGTCATCCGCAGACTGGCCTGGGGAAGCGATCTGCGGAGACGCACATCATTCTGTCTCTCTTATCGGAATCTTGAACTCAAAACTTTAACTCTTCTTGACAAAATACTGGAGTTTTTCTTGATGCTATTTGAAGAAACCAATGAATATTGTTTAATATCAATATGTTATAAATACCAAAAACCTGAAGTGAAAAGTAATTATACGGAGAGCACACTTGAAGTTTCTTTGAACCGGATACAATGAATTTGGAATTTTACTGAAATGAGGAGGTGAAAATGAGGTGTAATATCAGGAAAAACCCGTACTAACAGAAGACTGGATACAATCTATATTGCTTTTATATAATAATTATCAGTTATGGAATCAAATAAACTGTGTGATGAATAAAACGCAGAACTTCTTGTTACAGGGTTCATTTTTTCATAATTGAGGTTTGTTCATTATTATTTAACAATTTATACAGAGTATTTTTTATTCTATTACCCCTCTGTTAAGAAGTGCATAGAAGACACGTTCAGCCTCACGGTCTGCGATTTCCACAAATTTCTGGAAATCTTCTACATCTTTACCGGTTGGATCATCCACATCAATAGTACGTTTTTCGGAAGGCCTTCTCCCATATTCCAGGACAGTATACACCTTGCCATCAAACTCGGGAAATTTTTCCAGAATTTTATTTTTATGACGTTCTTCCATAGTTAAAACAATCCGTGCAGCTTCGCCCAGTTCCCTGGTAAACGGTTTCGACCGGTGTTCGAACAGGGACATTCCTTTGGTCGATGCAATCACATTGATGACGGCGAGTGCGGGAATACCAGGGACAGCATCCACACCGGCAGAATCGATTTGAACATTATAGTTGGTTCCAACTGCATTGTTTTTTACCATCTGCCGCAGAAGTTCAGCGAAATAGGGACTCCTGGTGATATTGGCAGTACAAACAATCAGAACGAGGTTCCTGGATTTCTTTCTTTTGCGGAAAAACATGCCACTTCCCCTTGTATGCCAATCACGAGATGGATGTAGAGAAATTTACCATATACTTACTTCGCTAAGAATAAGATATGCTGGATCATTTGTCAATAATACACGGCTGTATGAAGCTTGATTTCTCGCCATGCTTTTTCATTCGGAAGACCGATTCAAAGAAAATCACCTGATCTTGCTGTTATAATTTTTCTACTTTCGCAAAATTTCCTTGAATCCGGTAAGAAAAAACGAGTTTTACTTCACAATACATTTGTGATGTCCGTAACCAAAGAACCGTGTAAAACCTTTCTCTGCCACTTTAACTATTCAAGTGTATGGATTGTATACCAATCCGAAACAGTAAATGGCTCAATCAGGCTTTCTTTATCAATTTTTTCTATGTAGATTTATAAAGAGCTATCCTTTTTCATTGCTGAGTGAAGATTCATCCATTTTTATAAACGGAACTGCCCCTGGTTCTACACTTAGTGAGGATGATTATCTGATGGAATTCGATTCAGCAAATTGGACACCATTTATCTGTTTGATACTTATTGCTGAAGTTCTTATAAATTGATCTGCTATGAGTGTTGAAGAGGTTCCCATTTGGGAACCGTTTTTCTTTCTCGACTAATTTTAACTTCTCGAATGTATCCTGATAAAGTTTTGTAAAGAGAACATTTCAAGGAGGGTATAGTGGCAACTGAATTCATATCGTTACAGCGTTTTATTGGAATGGAATCCAGGAAGTATCCTCACGCAACCGGTGAATTCACTTCATTAATGTCCGAGATTGTACTTACAGCGAAAGTAATAAACCGTGAGGTCAGTAAGGCGGGATTGGTCGATGTATTGGGGCTGACAGGTGAAATAAATGTTCAGGGGGAAGAAGTACGGAAGCTGGATATGTACGCCAATGACCTGTTCATGCATATCCTGAAGTATTCCGGCCATGTCTGCGCGATGGCAAGTGAAGAAGTCGAGGATCCGATCCTGGGACCGCAATATACTACCAATGGTAAATATGTTGTAATGCTTGATCCTCTTGACGGTTCCTCCAATATTGATGCAAATGTATCCATCGGTTCGATCTTCGCCATTTTCAAACGTAAAAGCCAGGCGGGCCAACAGGGAGAATTGAATGATTTCCTTCAACCCGGGCGTGAAATGATCGCAGCCGGTTATGTCGTCTATGGTTCTTCCACCATGTTGGTGTACACGACCGGTCAGGGTGTTCATGGATTTACATTCGATCCATCCATCGGATCATTTGTTCTCAGTCATCCGAACATTCAGCTACCATCCCGCTGTAAAATTTATTCAGTCAATGAAAGCTACTACCTGAAATGGCCGGAGGGAATCCGTCAATACATCGACCGCGTGAAAGGTCTGGGTCCTGAGGGTCTTGAAACGCCACTTTCAGGTCGGTATATCGGTTCCATGGTCGCAGATTTCCACAGGAACCTTCTGTATGGCGGTGTGTTTTTGTATCCTGGTACAAAAGAAGCCCCAAAAGGGAAATTGCGCCTTCTTTATGAAGCAAATCCAATGGCTTTTATTATCCAGACGGCTGGTGGATATGCCTCCAATGGAACAAAGAATATTCTTGATATTCAACCGACCGAGCTTCATGAACGAACTCCTCTGTTCATGGGGAACCGTGAGGAGGTTGAATTGATCGAAGAATACCTCTTCCGCTACCAGGATCATGATGAGGAAAGATAGATAAATAGACCGAAAGATTCATCATTCTGGAGAAACCAATAAAGCGGACAATAATGTCCGCTTTATTGGTTTATCTCAGTAAACTGTTGTAATATCAGCAGAAAACGCTCATGCGAGTTCTTTCATAACCCTTTCAAGAGCAGATTCCATTTCTGATTTGTATTGCTGCAAACGCTCCTCGGTATCGGCTTCGAATCTCAGCACCAGCACCGGTTGAGTATTGCTCGCACGAACCAATCCCCAGCCATGCTCAAAGTTGACCCTGACACCATCAATATCAACAACGTCATATTTGGCTTTAAACGTTTCGACCAGTGCTTCCGCAACCTTGAACTTGATCTCATCCGGGCAATCCGTACGTATTTCTGGTGTGGATGGATAATTGGGCAGATCGGCCAGGAGTCCGGAAAGCGGTTTCGATTCCTGTGCAACAATCTCGGCCAGTCTTGCGGCAGCATAGATGGCATCATCAAAACCGAAATAGCGGTCGTTGAAGAACATGTGACCGCTCATTTCCCCGGCAAGTTTCGCCTGGGTTTCCTTGAGCTTGGCTTTCAGGAAAGAATGCCCTGTCTTCCACATGATCGGTTGACCGCCATGTTTGGCGATGTCATCGTAGAGGACCTTGGAGCATTTGACTTCCCCAATAATTGCCGCTCCCGGGAACTGCTTCAGGACATAACGTGAAAACAGCGCGAGGAGACGGTCGCCCCAGAGAATATTTCCTTTGTCATCAATGACTCCGATACGGTCAGCATCGCCATCAAATCCGACACCGAACTCCAGTCCTTCTGAGAGAACCTTCTCTTTGAGTTGTTCAATGTTCTTTTCCACAGTTGGATCGGGATGATGATTGGGAAAGGTTCCATCCACCTCGCTGAACATCTCGATCGGATCGCATCCCATCCTTCTGAACAGTTCCGGCGCTGCCAATCCTCCCACACCATTGCCGGAATCCAGGGCAACTTTCACTGGACGGGCGAGTTTTACATTATTGGAAACATACTCCAGGTAATCGGGATAGATATCAATTTCGGTTCGGGTTCCCTCACCGGTCAGGAAAGTTTCGTTCTCAATACGTTTTCTGAGTTCCTGGATTCCATCTCCAAAAAGCGTGTCTTTGCCGAGCATCATCTTGAAACCATTGTACTCAGGCGGATTATGGCTTCCGGTGATCTGGCAGGAGCCGTCGGCATCATTTCTATGATGGGCAAAATACAGGAGCGGGGTTGGCACCATACCAACATCGATCACATTAATCCCGGTGGAAAGCAATCCTTCGGTAAAACTCGCGATCAAGTCTGGTCCACTTACACGACCATCACGTCCGACAACCACTTTTTTTCCACCTCGTTCAAGGATCCATGATCCAAAACCTTTGCCGAGGAGAACAACTACTTCATGTGGTAGATCTTCAGATACGATTCCACGTATATCATACTGCCGAAAAATGAGTGGGTTCATTTGAAATCCTCCTTTGGTGTTGTGGAAATGTAATACATCAGATGAATGAAGCGGAAACAAAAATGCTTTCCCTGAGAAATCTGTTACCCATCCCATTCATGTCTGCTATTCAATTCACCGGGAGCGCAATTCCAGACACATCCTGTGAACGAAATTCCCACCATCCATTCTGTCATTGTATTTATATGCTTAATAACAAACACTTAGGCATTCTGGCACAACCATTGCAAATGTGTATATCAGACCCCACTGAGGCTGCCAACCTCAGGAAGTGGTCAGGAGAGCTTGCCGACGGGTTGGGACTTTCCCACCCTTCCGAAGCCGATGTGTAAACCAAAACCTGACCGATCCCGTCGGGACAGTTCATGACCCGGGGTCTCTTGACAACCAAGTCCTTGTGACTGGATATAGAGTAGCGTCCCCGCGCCGTTTGGCCTCAACAACTGTGGATTCTTGTCCCATGTTGTTGGGGCTATTCTTTTTTTTTACATTTCGATAGCCTATCTTGTAATAGGATTTGTATCCGACATATTCACGTTACATGCAGGTTGTCGTTGGTCATGGGCTTACTGGACGCCTGAAGGTAACATCCATCCAACAGTTTCGTCTCAGGAGGGTCGTTTGGAGCTGACTCGCAAACTCGCAGTTGAAGGTCGATTTCGCCTTGCCACTGCTTTGAATACTCTTCCTGATAAGCAGCCCTCACAAAGGACTTCGAAAAAATCTCCCAAATTTGTATTCTCGCTGGAAGTACCGGGAGGCGCTGTGGAAACGCACCTGGTACAAAATGAGGACAGCGACGATTTAACCCTGAAAATCCTTGGCGATCTGGCTACAGAAGAAACAGTGGAATTGATTGAAAGTACAATCAGACGGATGTTTTCGCTGGATATAAATCCCGAGTACTTCTTTAAAACAACAACACAGGAAGCCCACCTGCGTTTTGCTCTTTCGATCCATCCGGAACTTCGCCTTACCCTGTATTCAACTCCTTACCAGGCGGCAGTGCATTTGTTCCTCATGGATTTTTTTCCTGGCAAAGAATCATACCAGGTCTTGGCGAACTTGCGGGAGGTGTGTGGTGTGGTACCGGCCGGAAGGCTGTATTCCCCACCTGCTTTTCCGGGGGAAAACGACTTTATTGGCAGTTCCTGATCGTCTGCTTGGTGTAGCCGGTATTCCCGGTGAAGTATGCAGAAAAATAAAAAATCTGTCCGCTGCTCTGGTAGGCGAGCCTGACATCATGGAATCATTATTCGATATCGTGGATCATCAACGGGCAATTAACCGTCTGATCGAGTTACCCGGCATTGGAAGAAGACATGCCGAGTATATATTGTTTCGTGGTTATGGTTTTCCCGATATGCTGATTTACAATAAAACTCTGTATCTTGCTGTTCAGAAGTTCTTTCGAATGAACACTGCACCTGACCGGCAGACGATAGACCGTTTGGCTGAGCCGTTTATTCCCTGGCGTTCCTGGTGGATGTTCCTTCTCCAGACTGCATATCAGACAACGGTGATTATATAAGAACGTCCTTATACTTTAACCAGTCGGAACCCGGCAGGATTAAGACATGATGTATTTGCAGGGAAAAACCTTTAACAAAACTCAACAACGTTGAAAAAATGGCTGACGATACAACAAAATCAACTATAGAAAGACACCCTTTCAACCCTGAGCAGATTTTAACACGCACACGGTTTCTTTTGCTCGATTATATTCACCCTCTCGCCGACTACTCGAAGCGTCGTGAAGGGCTTGTCGTCACCAGCACCAGCAATCCCGCCTGGATCGAAGGAAATGGTGTTTATGTTGCTTATTGCCCGGATGAGCAATCGCCGGAATCATGGTGGAATGCAATCCAGCTCCAGTACCAGTTGAAGGGTGTACGTCCTAAAACAATCCGTTTCGAAGATACAAACTCTGAGAAAACATTAGCTCCCTTCCTCAAGGGAAAAGGATGGATTCCTCTCCAGGAAACAGCGCTGATCCACAACTTGGAATCTCTTCCTGACAATCTGGAAAAGTATCGGATTAACTGGATACATCCATCTCGAGACAAACAGGCAATTCCTGATTTTATTGAAGCGGCAAAAGGTGGAAGAGCTGATACAGGTGAGCCAATCGAAGCTCGTATCGCGCGTAGTAATATCATCGCTACCCTTGCTGATAACCCGGAGGTTGCCTCCTGCGTGGTATACCACCAGGATAATCCCGTTTTATCAGGTGCGATGCTTCGAAAGTCACAGGCGGGTATACTGTTTCTTCTTGGAATGAATGAGACTCTTGCTGCTGATTTTTGCGACAATACTTCAGCGGAACAGGGACCAGATAGATTCGAGGAGGTATTATCAGCGTTTTTTATCAGTTCCCTGCGACTCGCCGCCAAAGCGAAGTTCCGTGGGCTGGGTTTGCTAAGTTTTTCCGAAATCGAGACTTCTGTTGCCAGAAAACTCGGTTTCAAGGCTCTTGTGCGAGGAAATGTATGGCGACCGAAACCTGTTTAGAAGAACGGGGGCTTTCAGTCTATTATATATCTCAAATATCGAAATCACAAGCATCTACCGCAGGTAACAGGTAGTATAAAATCTCCAAATTAATTCCATATTTTCCTTGCTCCGACTCATTATAAGTTGAGCCCACCGTGTCTACAGGTTATATTAGCTTTGTTGGGGGGTAGTTCAACAGCTATTCGATGGAGGAAACATGACTCGCAAGTTGCTCGTTGTTTTAATGGCACTGTTGTTGGTGACAGGTTTAGTGAATGCCTTCCCAAGAAAAGTGATGATTGAAGAGTTCACCAATACGTATTGTGGTCCCTGCAATACTGCTGCTCCCGGATTTTCAGCATTCCTGGAAGCGAATGTTGATAATATCGCTGTGTGTGTTATTCATGCCTGGTGGCCCGGATCGGGTGATCCCTGGTATGCATTCAACACAGGAGACAATACCACCAGGATCAATTATTACGGTGTCAACGGTGTTCCTCATTGCCGTGTTGACGGGATTATTGACACGTACCCCGGCAGCACTGCCGGCATGGAAGCAGCGATGAATACTCGGCTGGCTATTGAAAGCCCTGTTGAAATAAACATGCTCGCAATCCGCGATGGGAACAATCTCAATATCAATATTGAGGTAAACAGCGATGATGAAGCGGTGAGCGGAAACTATAAACTTCGTGTTGCCGTCTGTGAAATTACCCGTGACTACAATGCACCGAATGGACAGGACGAATGGCACTACGGTATGTTTGACATGCCTCCCACTGCCTCCGGCACAACTTTCTCCATTGATGCAAACAGCACGGAAACATTTGATTTTACCGTTCCATGGGTTTCCACTGGATTCCCGGCATATGATGCTGACAACCTGATCGTATCTGCATGGATACAAAACGATGCTTCCCAGGAAGTGATTCAGTCTGAAATGACCGGCATTGCGGTGCCATATGATTTTGAAGTTTCCCAGGACCGTCCGACTTACCTTGTTGACCCAAGCGGTTCAGTTGAATTTGAATTTGACTTGTTCAACAGAGGTTTGAATGAAGATACATACGATGTGACCGTTGAAGCCGATCTTCCGGGATCATGGTCCTTCGAATACACCACTCCTGACGGTAACGAGAATGGTAATTCTTCGATTACAGTCTCCTCCTTCGCCCATTATGTGAGCAATATTACGATCAATACAGCCGATGTGGGCGGTGAAGATGGAATGCTGACATTTACCTTTACTTCCCCCAATGCTCCGACAACTGAGTTTGTTTTGGAGTATTACCTGATGACTGCACCTCAGGTACTTCTCCTGAACAATGATCCGGCAGGTGACTACGGCAGCTACTACACTTCAGCACTTGACATGGTAGGCGAAGGCAATATACTCAATTACGGTGAATGGGCCACTGCAATGCACCTGTTCCCGAGCGATGTCTTTGGTGATGCTACAGTGGACGCAGTAATCTGGTACAATGGTGATGCCGGTGCAATTTCTGATGATGTGGCGCTTGCCATGCAGGAGTATTTGCAGCTCGGTGGCAACCTGTTCATCAGTGGTTCTTCCATGCCCTATCGTCTCCGTACCTTTGAATTGATGAATCTCATTGGCGCTGCCTACCAGACAGAATATCCTTATGCTGATCTGGCAAACGGTCTGGACGATGATCCTGTTACCGACGGTCTCGAGTTTGCCCTCGGTGAAGGAACCGGCGCGGATAACCTTGGAACACCAACCACGATGCTTCTGAGGGAAGGTGGTGCCTTGTGCCTGCAATACGATAATATTTCCATTCGTCGCGCAGGGATCCGCAGTTCCGATGAATACTATAAGGGTATGATTA
>CAXXQY010000019.1:0-101486 GCA_963674515.2 bacterium | reverse complement strand
GACACCCGATTTGCCGGTGAAAACCTGTATCACCTGGTAGGTAATATAGCCTGTGAAAAGACGATCAAGTGCGAAGTAGTTATAGCGATCCGGGAAATCACATCTTTGTGAATCGTACCGGATAAATCAAAAACTAATTCCCTTTAGGGATATCTTCCCCCTGGGCGCGATATTCATTCAATTTGTTTCGTAGCGTTCGAATGGAAATCCCAAGTTTATCCGCAGCCCTGGTACGATTGAATCCGAGTGCATTCAGAGTCTGCATGATATGGCGTTTTTCAAGATCCGCAAGGGCAAGGTCGCCGTATGAATCCACATCATGTGTGGATTGCGACAAGGATTCATCATACGAAACGTCTTCCACCTTTATCCAGAGATCTCTTGCCAGCACAACAGCCCTCTCGACACGGTTTTCCAATTCACGCACATTTCCCTGCCATGGCTGCATTTTGAGGTAATCCATGGCTTTCTTGTCGACACCTTCAAATTCACGGCCGTAGCGCGCACCATATTTCTCTACAAAGTGTGAGACTAAAGCAGGAATATCTTCACGTCTTTCACTGAGGTTCGGAAGGTGCAATGGCACAACATTCAACCGGAAATAAAGGTCTTCACGAAAATCGCCCTTTCGCACGGCTTCCGCGAGGTTCTTATTCGTAGTTGCTACAACACGGACATCCACTTTTATCGTATCATTGGAGCCGACACGTTCGAATTCACGTTCCTGAAGGACTCGAAGCAATTTTGCCTGGAGTGCAAGTGGCATTTCGCTGATTTCATCCAGTAGAATGGTTCCACCATCCGCTGCTTCGAATTTCCCCTTTCTTGTCTTGATCGCACCTGTGAAAGCGCCTTTTTCATGGCCGAAGAGTTCACTCTCGACAAGCCCTTCCGGTAAAGCAGCGCAATTCATTTTCACAAATTGATTTTTCGAGCGTGGGCTGGACCAGTGAAGCGCTCTTGCAACCAGTTCCTTCCCAGTTCCGGAACCACCACTGACAAGAACATCGACAGGTTGTTGTGCGACTCTTTCGAGGGTTTCGATCAGGGATCGCATTGGTGGGCTGGAGCCGACAAGTGCATTAATTCCCTGTGTTTCCATTACCTGGCTTCGCAGGACCTGGTTCTCCTTGAGGAGACGCCTTCTTTCCAATGCACGTTCAACTGTGAGTCTCAGGATATTGTTATCAATAGGTTTCGTGAAATAATGGTAGGCGCCGCGTTTCATCGCTTCAACTGCATTTTCAATGGTTCCATGAGCGGTCATTATAATGAAAGGACAATCGGGTTGTTTTCTGATTGCGTGGTCCAGAACTTCAATGCCGGAAATCCCCGGCATTTTCATGTCGCTGATAATTGTCTCGAAAGTGTACCGGTCTATCAATTCGATCGCACGTTCGCCAGTATCTGCACCAATAGGATCATGTCCCATCCGTGTCAATGATTCAGTTACATAATCCAGAACAAGTGGTTCATCATCTACGACAAGAATCCGTAAACGGCTCATGCCAACCTCGTAATTGGTAATTCAAGGGTGAATAGTGATCCTTCGCCTACTTTTGATTCTACTTCAATATCTCCATCATGAACGTGCAATATTTTTTTTACCATGGCAAGACCGAGCCCCGTGCCTTTACTCCTTGTAGTGTAAAATGGATGGAATATTTTATCAAGACTGTCTTCCGGAATACCATGCCCGGTATCCTCAATATAGATTCGGTACCTGTTCTTCATGAGATTCCATACGAGCGACACAGTGATTTCACCTTCAAATTCAATTGCATTTGCGGCATTCTTCAATAAATTCAAAATTGCCTGTTTGAATAAATAGGAATCACATTCAACATCAATTGTTTCTTCAGGAATATTTAGAGTGATAGTAATACTTTTATTCTGGTTTTTCAATTCAGATTGCAGCAATTCTGTTTCCGATTGCAATAATTCAATAATATTTACCTTTTCATAATCAGCACTGATTGGTCGGGTAAATTCCAGGAGATCGCCGGCAATATGATCAATATCATGAACGCCCTGAACAATTTTCGATGCTGTACGATAGGCAGGATGCTCTTCTTCAAGGTCTTCCATCAGGAATTGGGCGAAACCCTGGACTCCCGCAAGCGGATTCCGTAATTCGTGAGCAACCTGAGCAGCCATCTCACCCAGAGAGGCAAGAGTTTCGTGGCGTTGCATCTGCCGTTGAAGATTTTTAATCGGGCTCAAGTCTTCAATGATCTCAAGTACACCCAATGAGTCATTATTATTGTCACGGAGCCATGATGTGGAAAACCGGACGGGGACAATTTCGCCATCTTTGTTATTAATCGATTTCTCACGCGACTCAATGATAGAACCCGTTATTAATGTATAAAATGCTGAATCGGGTGAAGTGCTCTCCGAATGGAAAATCTCATCATAACGTTTTCCGATGACTTCATTTTCCCGCCATCCCGTAATCAACGACGAATAGGGGTTAAACATCGCAATTACGCCATCAAGATCAATTACTATAATTCCAACGGGGATATTCGATAAAACGGAGGAGAGAAAAACCTCGGTACGGTGAAGGAGTTTTGACTGGTTCTGCAGTTGATCACTTAAATGAATAATTTGTTGTTCAAGTTTTCTGTATGACTGAGTGAAAGAAGAGGAGGCCTGGGTAAACCCTTCAAAGAGTTTAACCAATTCAAGAAGCTGTTCGTCTGTGACCTGGCTTCCGGTTTTTTTCGAGTCTTTCACTCTACAGGTTCCTCCGGATGAAATGATTTACTCAAAGTTATTAATGATCTTGTAGTATAACCCAATTTCTCGTAATAATTGATAAGGCTCTTGTTGGTACTCTCCAACCAAAAATTGATCTTCACGATTTTCATTTTTCGCATTTCTTCTTCCAGCAAGACGATCAGAGCTTCCCCAATGCCTTTACCGCGGAATTTTTCCTCAACTGCAAGATGATGTATCAACCCTCGTCTTCCGTCAAATCCACCAAGAACGGTACCAATAATTTCACCATTTAAATCGGCGACAAAACTCAAGTCAGGATTCCTGTCGATCAACCGTTGGATCTCCTGCTCCGTATCAGAAGCACCGAGAGTTAAGCCACATTTTTTCCATAATTCGCAGGCTTGGCTGTAGTCATTCGGATCCCAGTTTCGGAGGGTAATATTTTTCATCCAATCGCGATTCTCGATAATACGTATTCGTTTTTTCATTGCGGTTTGTCCATGTATATAATTTTTCAGTTATTTATCCTTATAGTCATTACAGTTTGGTTTCATCGATTACAATTGCAGTAAACGCCTGTAGTTTTGTATTAGGATTTTTCCATGCGTCTATTGGCAGACCTGCTTTTACACAAGTCTGTTTCAGATATGTCTCGCGGTCCCATCCGTATTTGACCGGCACCTGGGGAAGCAACAGTCCTCTTCGCCACCCTTTTTCTATAATGAGACCGTGTTTTCCAGGGATTACATCGTTGGACTCGATTGGGAAGGGAGGTGACAGTAAACTGACTTCCAATGTCAGATTATCAAGTTCATTCGGGGTGACTTGAGGGAATCGTGGATCTCGAGTCGCTGCTGAACGTGCCGCTGTAGCAAGTGTTTCCTGGAGACTGCCGAGACTTTCAATGAAACCGATACATCCACGCAGAGTGCCATTTTTCGTTGTGAGTGTTACAAAAACGCCCCATTCGCCTTCGAATTGAGATGAATCAATAATTATCCTGTTTTTTTTATTTAACAGGATTGATCGAATTTCTTCCCATGCAAATTTGATTAATTGTTTTTTTGTTTCCAAATCTAAATGGATCTGGTCGGGAGATCGCTGTTTACCGGCTTTGCTGGTTTCATCGGAGATGTTTTCTGTTTCGGCGTCGTCAACTTTTGCCAATGAAGCCGCGACATAACCGACCACCTGTCTTTTGTCGCCGAAGGGTGATTCTGCGCTGGTGGCATATTTCAGAATCCGGGCAGAATTGGCGCCCATCTTTTGAGCAGCAACCATTGCCGCCATTACCGGCCCTGAACCACATGCTTCCGATTTGTGGCTGATAATGAGTTCATCCACGTCTTCCCAACTAAATCTCCTGATTGCATCAATAATATGACTGTCAATTTTTCTGGCATCATCATCCGTATGATAATGGCTTAAATCGGTTGAAGCGATAATAAGTACTTTTTTATCCTTTGCAGCTTCGCTGATTGCATTTCCAAGGTCCAGAGCAGAGCTTAAGGACTGGTCACCCATGATGATTGGTACTATCTGAATCGAATCATTAAAAATGACCTGTAAAAAGGGTAACTGAACCTCCAGGGAGTGCTCCGCAGTATTTGAGGCGCTTTCATGTCCTTGTGTACTGCTTCTGATACTTTTTCCATTCTTTTCAAGCTGTTTTGCAAAATGTGTGTCTACGGGAATTTTACCAAGAGGAGTACTGTATGATCCTTCTGTCAAAACTGAATTAAATGAAATCGGGATACGGTGTGATGGGCTGATTAATACTATTGTTTCATAGTCACCATCTCGAACAGCATTGTACGATTCTGCTGCAACATCACCGCTGAAAACATAACCTGCATGAGGAGATGCGATAGCTACTAAATTTTTCTGTGGTGTTGATTTTGCCTTGTTCAACCGTTCAAGAATATCAGATTTCAACTCTCGCGGATCCGCCGGGTAAAACCTCCCGTGTACGGTTGGTTCACGATCGAGCATTCCGAAACCTCACAGTTGTTATTTTGAAAAGGAGTGGGTTAAATAAGATAACAAATATTGGAGCAAATTTTCGGATTTTTTGAGAAACGAAAAAAAAACACAGGCCTTTATCTTTCGTTTTAAAGAATCTAAAACACTTGTCACTTGACTAAATAGTCAAGGCTTTTTTCACACAGTGAAAGTACATATTGACCAGCATCAGCGATAGTACCGCCGTTTTCCAGTGATTGAGAAAGCTCCTCTGTTGAATACAGGAATGCATCAGTAAAAGTATGAGTTCCCAACAAGGTTGACGGAGTCTGAAAGATCGATTCAGATGCCGTATCCGCTTTCAGATCAACTCCTTCTGCCGGTAATGCTAAAATATCTGCCGCGTTTTTTGTAAACGGCCCATTGTAGATCTCTTCCTTGCGTACAACATCCCGGAATACTGGAGTATTGGTCAATGGATCACGCAATGCTATTAATTTTGAAATAATACTCTCTCTTACGGATTCATATTCATTTCCCGGAGTTATTCTGCCAAATGCTTCTTTTCCGCGCATTGATATGAATATCCTGCCAGGGGGAAGAGCATAGGCTATTGTTGAAGAGGAAAGATTTATGAGTGATTGTGAACCGTTAAAGCTCAATAAACCTTCTTCCTGTAAAAATCGATTGATAAAAACCACACGTTTTGTTCTGGTGAAACCATGATCGGAAAGAAGTACCAGGTTTGCGTTATTCGATCTGGCGAACGAAAACATCTCAAGTACAAAATCTTCGATCCGATTGAGTAGACGATCAAACTGGAGTGAATAAGTTTTATCCTGCCAGAAAAAATGGAATAACCTGTCAGTTTCCATGATATGTAGCTGAAACAAGTCCCAATTGAAGTCCTGCAACGCTTTCCATGCGATACGGATCCGGGCATTAAGCACAGACTCGAGGCTGTGATAGAATTCCGCCTTGTCTTTGTATGCCAGGGATGGATCCGTATCAATCACATATCCGTTTTTTTCCAATGTTTGCAGATACTTGCGTGGTTGGACGTTTTTCGTCAGGTCAACCCCGAGGAAACCGCCGACAACCAAACCGCGTAATTCCCTGGGGGGATATGTTGCCGGAACATTAATTGATACCACAGTCCCGCCAAGATCATGAATCCTTTCAAGTATTGTAGGAGTATTTATAGATCTTGCATTTGGAAAATAGAGTGCAAATGGATCGGGTGTACGATCAACAAAACCAAGCAGACCATGGTAACTTGGATCAACACCGGTCAGATATGATGCCCATGCGACGGAAGAAACCTCCGGGATTGCGGAACTGATCTCAATTAATTTACCATGTTCAAGCAATGTATGCCATGCTGAACCTGGATTCGTCTGCATTCTTTGACGGATCAAGCTGAATGGTGTGCCATCGAGACCGATAACAATAGTTTTTCGTTTCATTGCCATTTCCGTTGCATCAGACCTGTTTCATGGAAAGCGAAATTCTCTTCCGCTTATGGTCGACATCAATAATCCGTACCTTTACCGCCTGGTTTACTTTTACTATCTCTGAAGGATGTTTGACAAATCGGTTTGCGAGTTGGCTGATATGAATTAATCCATCCTGGTGTACTCCAATATCCACAAAGGCCCCGAAATTGGTGACGTTGGTGACAATCCCGGGGACAACCATATCGATTTGCAGATCTTCAATTGACTGGATGGAATCATCGAAGTTGACAGCATCAAAGCTTTCCCGTGGGTCGCGTCCGGGTTTGCGGAGTTCATCTAAAATGTCGTTGATGGTGGGTAATCCAAATACATCTGTGACATACTTTTCAGCGCGTACCGAGGATAGCATGTTTTCATTCTGCATGATTTCTTCGATGGATAGATTCAGATCATCAAGGATACTCTGAACGACTGAATAACTTTCGGGATGAACCGCGCTCGAATCCAATGGATTCTCTCCATTACGGATACGAAGAAAACCTGCGGCTTGTTCAAATGCCTTTTTACCGATTCCTTTCACCTTTTTCAGCGATTCACGTGAACGAAAAGGGCCGTTTTCCATACGGTGATCGACAATACTCTGGGCTCGTGTTTTACCGATTCCAGAGACGTACTGCAGAAGATGGGCACTCGCTGTATTCAATTCCACCCCAACGGAGTTGACGCAGCTTAGAACAACATCGTCCAGTTTTGCAGTTAAGGCAACCTGGTTCACATCATGCTGGTATTGGCCGACTCCGATTGCTTTGGGATCAATTTTGACCAGTTCCGAAAGCGGATCCTGGAGTCTTCTGCCAATGGAAATGGCTCCGCGGACCGTTACATCCTGGTCCGGGAATTCCTCGATGGCAACCTCGGAAGCGGAATACACGGAAGCACCGGCTTCGCTTACCGAAATAATTTTAATAGAAGCGGGTAAGGATAACGTGCGTAACCAGGATTCTGTTTCACGTCCGGCTGTGCCATTTCCAACAGCGATGGCGAAAGGATTGTATTTCTCTACAAGCGTATGAATGATTTCTGCAGCTTCCTGGCGACGAAAATCGCTTCCATGCGGAAAAATTGTGTTGTACTCAAGAAATGTACCGTTTGCATCGAGGCTGGCAACCTTGCAACCTGTGCGGAAACCGGGATCTATGGCAATGATGCTTTTCTCGCCAAGAGGAGGCGCCAACAGAAGATTGTGAACATTATCTGCAAACACCTCTATGGCTTCCATATCCGCCGATTCTTTGGTCAAAACACGCAATTCGGTTTCCATGGATGGACCTAACAGACGTTTATAACAATCCTTGATCGCCAGTTTGACTTCGTTAGCGGAAGCAGTATTCGATTTCACTGTAAGCCGTTCAATCAGGGCGATACAGTCCTCTTCGGGTGGAGCAATTTTCACCGAAAGCATCATTTCATTTTCGCCACGACGAACGGCCAGTAATCGATGCGAAGGGATTGTCTTCACAGGTTCCGAATAATCAAAATAATCCTTGTACTTGGAAGCCTCTTCACGTTTGGTGCCAATTACTTTTGCGTTTACGATTCCCTTATCACGGAACAATCTTCGCATCGCTTCCCGGATTTCTGCATCCTCGTTGATCCATTCAGCGATAATATCACGAGCGCCTGCGAGAGCATCTTCAATACAGTTTACACCTGACTCTTCATCCAGATAGGAATCTGCCAGTTTTTCGGGATTCGAATTATCCTGGTTAAAAATGGCTTGTGCCAATGGTTCCAGGCCTTTTTCCTTCGCCATGGATGCTCGTGTTTTTACGCTTTGGCCGGAAGGGAAGGTACAGGTCCTCCACTTGAGACATTGTGGTTGCTGAATTGATGGAATCTTCCAGTTCGGCGGTCAGTAGATCACGTTCTTCCAGTGACGATAGAATACTCTGCTTTCGTGCGTGTAATTCGCTCAGTTTTGTGTGAAGGTCACGGATTGAACGGATCTTCACCTCATCGAGCGAACCGGTAGATTCTTTACGATACCGTGCAATAAAAGGAACTGTGGCGCCATCATTTATCAAGGTAAGAACTGCGTGTACCTGTTGGTTTCGCAGGGATAACTGTCCGGCAATCTGTTCAATCATCTTTTCATTCTTTCAATTGTGGTTGAATAAAAGGATACAGTTCACATTATCTGCATTCAAGAGAAATGATTCTGAATGGAGTTTATTCTTTCGAATGCAGGAGAAACGGGATGAATGCTGATGTGATGGTTACTATAAGAGCAGTAACGGCTATACCATAGACAGGCACAAGAAACAGTGCAACAAATAAACTTGCGATACAACCCCCAAGCAGGTCCATGGCATATAGTGATAGCCTGTAATTGATCTCACGCATTTCTGGAAGAAATGAGATTTTTGCAAACAGAAATGAACTCAAAAATCCTGCCCCTGCAAGGAAAAGAACTACTGCAATGAATGAAAGCTGAATGTTCGAGGTTAACAGGAAATACAATAACAGGGATATTGCAACCATTCCAATGTGTCCATATTTGTGAATTAACCCTGTACTCTTCCGGGAGTATGATGTTAACGAATGTTCTTCCTGTTTATTCCGGAGCGTATAAAAAGGAAAAATTGCACCCGCTGAAAGTCCTGCCATATAAACAGTGAGGAGTAGCCCGATATCCTGGTAGAGGATCCCGTGATTCGTCTGGTAGACAAGGAGCAGTATCGTCTCTATGGTCATGCCAAAAAATCCTGTAAGGAACACCACAAGAAACATCCGCTTCCTATGCAGTCCTTTATGTATTCGCAGGAGCAGTACTATCCCAATAAATAAGAGTCCGATTATACAAGCGACATACGTGATATTCCTTGTAATAACTGCCGGTTCCATATACGCCATCCTTGGAAAAAACATGGAGATCCAGATCATCCATGAAAGATGATAGGAAACCGGGGAAAGGTCGGAATTGGGTGATATCGCAGAACCTTGCATCGACCTGTTGATTGAGAAAAAACGGTCATTGCTGTAGATATATTCCAGGTATTCGGGAATAACCAGATCGGAAATGATGTTGCGTTGCCGAAACCGTCCTGAAAGTATTTCAGGTTCTGTGAACAGGGCGCCATTCGATGCAATGGCAATGTTTTCCGTACCGGGGAGAAACAGTACGTTACGGAAGGATTCGTATAACGCGCTGTAAATAGACTGATTACGATAAAGAAGTTGAGAAGTCCAATAGTTCTCTGAGGAGTTGAAACGAAGAACTAGAATACCATTATCTGAAAGATGTGTTCTGCAAGTATGAAAGAACTCCTCTGTATAATAACGGTTCGTCTGTGCATTCATCGGGTCGGATGCACCGGAGATGATCACATCGAATTCTTTTTCGATTTCGGTCAACCAATTCCGGGGATCATCCTGGTGCAACATAAGCACTGCGCCATTTTCCAGATGGTAAATAGGATTTGAGGGATCGTAACCGGACAGCTCCATCAATATCCTGTTGTACTCCACATAATGAATTGTATCCGGCCCGTGTTTCACAATTTCTTGAATCAAACCGGTATGTCCGCCGCCAAGCAACAGAACACATGCAATCGTATCCCTCTGTACGAGAGTAGTATGAATAAACAGTTCTGCTCGGTTTTCTTCTGTATGGTACTCAAGGGAATTATTCAGGTAGACAGCCTGCTGATTTCCTGATGATGTAAGAGTCACACGACCATACGGGGTTTCAACAGATTCATACAGGTCATCATGTTTTAAACGCAATAATGAGTGTTCTATTTGTGGTGAAATAAAGAGAAGCAGAAGGAAAAAAGCTGCAAATACAATATGAAACGTTATTCTACCAGGATTTCTATCATGACGGTTTTTTAAATTGCCAAGAAGCAAGATCATACTTGCAGTGAAGCAGACAAGCATTGCCGCACAAAAATTTCCAGTGTGGAACATTGTCTGGAATGTCGTGAGAACACCGCCCGCTAGACTTCCAAGGCATTCGATTCCGTAGGCCATCGCCAGCGAATTGCCTCGTTCCATGTACTGTGCTGCGATTAAACGCAGTAATCGTCCCGATAAAAAACCGATTGGTAAAAGTGATGTAACAATAAGTAGCAGTTGATGATAAAAAGGAAGAAATGCACCCGGTGTTCCATGAAACACCAGGTGTGAGCCATGAATAAATGCAAAAACGACCGGAGTCAGAAGAAAGAGTAAAAGAAAATGCAGTGAAATACGGTTTTCAGGATGAAACCTGAATAATGTGAAATTTACTACTGCGCCGATAGAAGTTGAAGCCAGCCATACACCAATAGAGATAATATAGATCAGTTCCACACCATACAGAGCGGTATTCAGCTCTCGCAGAAGAAGAACCTGGAAGACAATGGATACAAATCCGATCAGTACAAGTTTCAGGACCATTTTTACGTCTAATGGTAATCATTTTCACTGAAAACTTCCGCCTGGAAAGTGAAAAACTCCATGTTGTCACGCCAGGCATTGGACGGTAACCCCGCTTTACGGCACAGATGCTGAAGTGTTTCGGTGATGTCCCATCCCTGTTCCGGCGCCACATGGGGAAGATAAACCGCTGAACGTCCATTTTTACGAATCAGCACACCATCTCGTCCAATGACAATATCGTCCGGGCCGGAAACACGTTCATAGGGTGTCAAGAGGGAAATTTCAATCTCAATGTCATCCATTTCGTCTAATGTCACGGGGTAAAACCGTCTATCGTTCTGTGACGCCTGGAATGCCATTGCGCCAATAACATTGCATAAAGGCATGTCCTGCGCCATGTGTCCGATACAACCCCTGAGTTCACCATGTTTCGTCAGCGTGACAAATCCGCCACGGTTCGCTCGCAGGCATGGATCAAGCGATCTTGTAAGCGGGAATGTTTCTGTTGCCAGGTAACGGGTGATTGTCTGCCGGGCATGATTCAGGAGGGATCGTCGCAGGGAATCATTCAAAGGCGATGGAAGATTTGCATTTTCCCGTGGAGGAAAAGGGGCAGGAAAGGCCGATGCTACCTGCGCAGAAAATGCAACCGCTCCATATCCGACCGCCCTGTCTTGTGAACCGACTGGAATATCGGCAGAGTTCGCATAACTCAGGATTGTTGGATGACTGGCATTCAAAGCGCTCGCTGCTGTCATGGCGACCATGATCGGTCCGGCTCCACAAGCGCAAGTCGAAAGATTTGGGATTGATGACCGTAACTGATCTTGGGTGGCATCGAAAAATTGATGTGGGTCCATTTGCAGGATAGATTCAAGGGTCGCACGGTCAACACGATTGGCGTCCTCATAAGACGGGTAATGCGATAGATCTGATGAAGCGACAATTAAAACCTTACGTTCTCCAACCAATTCTGCAAGAAGATGTCCGAATGCTGTACACATTTCCGGTTCAGGCATGCCTACTACAACCGGTAGAATCGGTGTAGACGGGAAAATGCGTTGGATAAACGGAATTTGTACTTCAACGGAATGTTCCGACCTGTGAACAGCGGGATTGTATTCAACAAGTTCATCATGCTGCAGCAGTTCTTTTACCAGGCTTGTATCAACGCTGGCAACTCCGAGGGGAGTACGGTATCCGTCACAGTCATTCACAGATATTTTCAGAAATCCCTGGGTGGTATGATTGGTACCAAGGACAACAATAAGATCATAGTCATTACCCATCGCCTGTCTGAAACCATCTGCGCAAATCTGTCCGGAGTAAACATATCCGGCGTGTGGGACTACAATCGCAACTGGCGAATCGACAACCGGTTCTATGGCGTTTTCCAGGAACGTATCGATGCTGTGAGCAAGATCCTCGGGATCCGATGGATAAAACCGTCCGGAAACAGCAGGGTTGCGAATGGTCAATTCACGTGTGGGAGTTGTGCCGCAACTGCTGAGGATTGTAAAACAAAGCAGTAGTGCAATATACAATCTGTTCATCACATACTCCTTCTGCTTATTCCCAGACACCTGCTATTTCTGTCTCGCAGAATTCGCATTTTCCGTCGTGAATGTGGTTTGCACGCAGGAAAAAACCGGATCGTTCAAGTACAATTCGGCCGCAACCCGGGCAATATGTATGATTCCCCGGGTGTCCAGGAACATTGCCAACGAAAGGATAATGTATACCTGTATCCAGGGCGATTTCCCTGGCGTTTTCCAATGTAGAGATCGGGGTGGGAGGGAGGTTCATCAAACGGTAATCCGGATGAAACCGAGTGAAATGGATCGGTACATCCGGACCGATCTCGTTGAACACCCAGTTACATAAATTACGAAGATGCAGTTCAGAATCGTTCAACGTGGGAACAACGAGGTTCACTATTTCAAGATGAACACCGGAATCCGTTACCTGCCTGATACTGCGCAGAACCGGAGTCAGTTCTGCATGGCATACATTCCTGTAAAACTCCTCGCTGAAACCCTTCAGATCTATTTTGATCGCATCCAGTACTTCGCACATATCAGCTAATGGAGTAGAATTCATGAATCCGCAACTTATAAGTACGCTCCGAATCCCGTCACGTTTCCCCGCTCTTGAGATATCTAACAGATACTCAGTAAAAACAGTAGGTTCATTATATGTATAGGCAATAACAGGGGAATTATTTCGATTTGCAGAAGAAATAATCTCTTCCGGAGAAATGAATCTACCTGAATAGTCTTCGGGATTCATCTGCGATAACTGCCAATTCTGGCAAAACTGGCAATGGAGAGGGCAACCGGCAGTTGAAATGGAAAAGGCCTCCGAGCCCGGTAGAAAATGGTAGAACGGCTTTTTTTCAATTGGATCGACATGAATACTGACCGGATGCCCATACACAAGGCTGCGAAGTTCACCGCCCACATTTATCCGTGCCCTGCATAATCCCCTTTCACCGGGAAAGATGATGCATTCCTGGGCACACAACTGGCAAAGTATAACAGCTTCCTCATGAAGATGATGTTCTGAAAGTTGAACATTATCATCTTCGTGGCACGAACTGCAGGATACATTTTCTGTATTGGCAGATATCCAGTACCGTGCAACAGGGGCATTGTCGATAAGTATTTGAAGTGGAGTTTCAGCGGCAAATATGGTATCAGCGTGCCTGGCGGGGGAGATGAACATATGTAATCCGCAGGCTCCTGCACCAAGAACACCTGCCCTGACAAACTGTCGACGTGTATAATTTGCCATAAAAACCTGCCCCTGGTATTCAAGAGATAGATTTCAGACTGGAATTGAGTACAGTATTCAATATAAAGAGGTTGGATGCAGAACACTACAGGTGGAATATATGCGAACGGTCTGGTACAATGAAAACTTGTTACTAACTACTCCTCCGCCACACGGGTTTCATTGATCCGTTCATGGACTCTCTTAACGATCTTGTCGATGGAATCGCTCCTGATAAGAATATCTGTAAGACCGCTTTCAATCCAGCCTAATGCACGGTTTGGATGAACATAATTGGCTAATAAAAAGATATCAACCTTGTTTTTTCGCCGCTTGTTCCAGTTCAGGCAGGCTTCAAGGATGACATCAAATCCTTTGCCTATTCCTCCGCCATCAATGATGATCCATTTTGGTTCATGTTCCTTGAGTTCGACCAGTGGATTATCCTTGGAGGTTGACTTAATGATCTTTATTCCACGTTTCTGGAGAGCAAACCCAAGTTTGTAAAGCTGTTGATTGTCCGGACTGATGATCACAAGGGGTTCACCTTCGCCCAGTTCCCTATTATGAAGAGCCCAGTCAATTTTCTGACTGAAGAATGGCATGTTTATATCGGAACTGAAAAAGTCAAATGCGCCAATATTAAGAAGTTGGAATCGTTTCGCACCAAAATAGGGGTTTTGTCGTTCACCAATCCAGAATAGTGGTGTTTTGGCAAGCTCTTTTACGTCTTTGATCGCTTTTGTCAGGTCAATAGAGAGTTCCCGCCATAAATCCGCATCGGCTACAATAATATCACATCGATCTTCCAGCATTTCCTTCAGGATATACTCAATATCCAGATCTGGAATTGTACGAAGGTTCCCAAGTTTTTCCAGTTCATGATCCCATTTACTGTTTTCGCCAAGATAGAAGAAATGCGTTTTATTCAGGGTCTGCATGTATTTTCCTGAAATGATCTCAAGCTCACGTTTCTTCGCATCTCTTTCACGTTTTGCTATATTCCTGGATTTTTGCTCCCATTGAATATCAATATGTTCCGCAATTTTTTCATATCCTGTCTGAACCTTTGATTTGTATAAAAACGTTCCTTCAGTTTCGGAAGAGAGGACTTGTTCTATGATCAATGGTACTTCAACATCCTCACCGATATAGAGTACTGCCTCAACCAGCTCGGGATGCGAAATCGCCAATTCAGAATCAATGGCATTGGGTACGACAATCTGATCAATTGAAATACTGTCTGGTTTTACCTTTGATTTTTCACCTTCAATTTCATATCTCAGTATGAAGTCATGACGGATTGGGAGTTTGAGTAAGTAGGGGGACAGCGTAACCTTTGGATAAAAAACATTGGCAATTTCAACAACGGAAGAATTGTTATAGTTGAATTCCCGCGCAGCATTCGCCTGGAAAGAGGACATTATGGCATAACCGCCACATACGAATCCTGTTCGAACCAGGACAGTGGGTTGTTGTTTGAAAAACTTCTTCTCTGGTTCAGGGACGAAAGATTCAAGCAGGAGGGAGGGGATACCGGATCGGGTAAAATGAACCTCCTCAATGCGAGATGTAAATCGAACATTGCCAGAAGCAGTGATAAAAACTTTGGCGTGTTCAAAGGGATCCATCGAAAACCATTTATCCCACTCATCAAGGATAAAATAATTCTTGTCCTTTGAGAGTTTCAGAAATGGTCGAAGTGTTTCAGGTAAAAATTGAACGGTTGCCAATGTTGTTCCAGGTATAATGTAATACTGTTATTAACGCTTGTAATAACTATTTATGTAAGGACTTGTGCGAATCGCTCCTGGCTGGTGAAGAAATAATGATTGTGTAATTAATATAACTATTTTATAGAATTGAGTTTGTCACCAAACAAGTCTCCAAGTGTTCCCTTTTTTGGAATGTTGCGAATGTTTTGCCGATGATTATAACAGTTGGAAAGTTTCAAAGAATAAAAGGCACATTTTTTTTCAAGACATTGATCTGGTGGACAGAATTGATCAGGGAGTTTCTCCTGGTAATGTATCTCACTTGCAACAATCTGGATCAATTCATCATAGTCCAACGAAGTTTGTGTTGCATCAGGCGCCTTTTGCGACCCTCTATTCAACACCTGGAGTGATTGATGGAGGAACCACCCGGCGACTTCACCGATCCCGTCGGCGTTATTCAAAGGTTTCTGGTTTCCACGTTTGACACGGTCTGCAATACGTAGCCTCGCTGCGACACGTGGAAGATTCAGTACAGATTTCCCATCTGGCCGTCTACCAGCCTGGACAGTTACAAACTTGTTTTGCGGATCATAATACAGCACTGCATCAGCGCGCTTTTTATAACGTGCAGCCTTGATTACAAGTCCATTTTTGCTTGCTACTGCAATCAGGTTGAACTTTCTGCCTTTAATCACTCGTGCGCTTCGGTTTACATCATTTAATGCAGAAAACCAGTCTGCTTCGCGTTTTACAACGGCATCAAAGAAAATTGCGGTTAATTCATGAAATCTTGTTAGATCAGATTGATGCAGCTCAGCCAAACCTTTAATGATGAAAGGTAGAAGTAATTGTGTTTCATTTTCCTCATCAGGAAGTTGCCTGTCGTTTTTCGTAAGCAGATTGGAGGTGAATTTCATCAGCTTTTCAATATCACGTCTGAAATTCCATCCTTTGCTCTGGACAAATGTGTGTGAGGACCCCAGGGTTGGCCAACTGAAAGCCTCTTTTCGCTCGAAATCATTATCTGTCTTGTAATTTTCCTGCAGGTAGTTCAACAATGCCGAATCGAACTGTTCCGCGACGGCATCAATATCGTACTCTTCCCGGGAATGGATGAAATAAAGCGCTTCCAGGTACTCCTGAAAAATATCTGTTACTTTGCCATCATCTTCATACAGACGGTGCAATCCTTCCAGTATCCCATGTGGAGCGAGAAGGTGATGCGCCGCATCCTTGCTTGAGAGTGAACGGCCTTCTGAGTCGTGGGCAAGTGTAAAAGGCAGAATAATCCTGTATCCGGAATCTTCCGCAACCCCGAATGTGTCAGCGACAAGCTGGGCAGCGCAGGAGTCCCACTTTTTCTGATTCATGGTGGAAGCGTTGGGGTGATTGTCAAAACGGCCGCCACCTGTATCAACTGCGAGTATTCCTTCGTTTTCAAGATCTTCCGGTGTTTTTCCACTTGGCAGATAGTTCGCGGATACATAATCAACAGGAGCGTCCTTTACGCCGGGAAAAAGATTTTCACCATGTTTTCGAAGCATATATATAGCCAGAAGGGCATCGAGATCCGGGTGTACGTGAGTGATAATCCTGTGTACTGGAATCAGTTGATCCTTTGAAATGGTCATGATGTTTACTTTGTTGTTAAGGTTTTAAAAAGAATTTGCTTGAAAAGAAAGAAGAATACTATTCCGCTTCTTCCTTTACTTTTGTCTCAACAAATTCATCAACGGGTCCATAAGTAGTATCCCGTTGCGTTTCATCCAGGTACTTGTCTGCATATTCCTGCACGAGCCCTGACTTAATGAATAAGTCAACCACATCCTTGTCAATGTGGTTATCCTTTACCATAAAACCAAGGATTTTGACAGCTTGTGATAGAGGCATCGGTTTTTTATAAGGACGGTCCTTTGCAGAAAGAGCTTCAAATATGTCCGCAACAGCCATGATCCTTGATTGAAGAGAAATATCCTCTGCCTTCAGGCCATAGGGATATCCGGTGCCATCCAGTTTTTCATGATGCGCTCCGGCGATGGCAGGAACTTCATTCAGTTTTCTGGGCCAGGGCAATTGATCGAGGATCTTCATGGTCATAAGCGCATGGTTATTCATAATATTACGTTCTTCATTGGTTAACGTACCTTTTCTGATGGAAAGATTATACAGTTCATTTTCAGAGATATACTCATATTGATCGCCATTAACAGAATATCTTCTATGTGCGATCGATTGTAGACGTTCAATGCTTTCATCCGATAGGAATTCTCCGCCCTTGTTCGTTTTTTCGAGGAATTCCAGGTCAGCAGACAACGATTTTATCTCCGCACGGCATTCTTCTTCGATCTCTTCAACCTTGCGAGGATCAGCATGCTCACGAATAAGATCGAATTTTGCCTGTTCCGATTCCAATAGTCTTTCCAGGTAAATTGCGTGCCACCGCGCCTTTATTAGATCGATCCTGTCAAAGACAGTTTCGAGTTTATTGGATTTGTCAACGACATATTCTGGTGTTGTAATTTTGCCAGTATCATGCATCCATGCCGCGATACGCAATTCATCCAGTTCATCTTCAGTAAATTTGGTGTCTTTGTATTGACCTTCTTCAATATTACTGATTTTTTTCGCAATCATCATGGTCAATTCAGTCACACGTTCGATATGGCCGCCAGTGTACTTGGATTTTTCGTCAATCGCGGTAGCAATTGCCTTGATGAACGATTCGAACAAGTTTTTCAGGTCGCTGATCAGTTTCTGTTGAGTCAGAACAACAGCAGCCTGACTGGCCAACGCATGAGTCATCTTGACAAGATCGGGGCTGAAGGATATTGTACTCTCTGAACCACGCTCCAGTGCATTGATAAGCTGCAGCACACCGATGATTTCATTCTCATGATCTGTCATTGGAACTACGAGCATAGATTTGCTTCGATAACCCAGAGCTTTATCGAATTTTTTTGTTCCTTCAAAATTAAAGCCTTCCGCCTCATAAACATCTTCAATATTTACAATCTCGCCTGTATTGGCGACATACGCCGATACATTCTGGCAGTTCTCGACACATTCGTCAACGAAAAGCGGAACATTCGGGATGGTAACGGGATTTCCCGAAGTTCCCCCCATATAGCTGTCTAACGTTTTATTGTGAAGTACGTGGAACACCAGTTCTTTCCTGTCATCACTGAACAGATATAGAGTTCCGCCATCCGCATTGGTGAAGTCGCGAGCTTTCCGCAAGATCATCTCAAGGATAACATTCGTGTCTCTTTCCGCCGACATTGCACGCCCGATAGCAGCCAGTTCATTAATATGGCGTGCCTGTTCTTCGGTGAAATCACGAAGGCTGGAGACTACTTGTGTTAAAAGTTTATTTATCCGTGGGTTGTTACTGAAATGATTATCTGTAGACATGATGAACTCCAAATCCGGGTTAGGCGACATCGTTTATTACTGAAAAAATACGAAGGAATATGTCACCTGTGAACACTCAGAAATATAGAACAACTATGCTGGTACAACAGACCACAATATATGCAAGTCATTAAAAACGATCAGCTTTACGTTTCAATTCCCGTTTTCTGTCATCGAAAGACTGCATTCGTACTTTTCCACAAATCGGGCATATCCACTTGCGTTTTTTATGAAACGTTCGTTTCTCTTCATGCATCTTGATCTTGCATTTCGGGCAAAACACGAAAAACTCACAATTCTCAGCATTTATCAGTAAGTGATAGAATTTTCCTGTTCTTGGAACACTGAAAATAAGAATAAGTGACAACCGCTACAAGTGAATTTCCATGAAAGATAATGCAATAAACGGTAACAAGACCACTGCAATTCATAAAAGTTATAGGGAATGAAAGCAGCTATTGTATCATGCAGTTTCTGGAAATAGTACCCTACCGACATTGTTTTATGAAATCTAATTATTTCGTAACGCTTCTACAGGATCTATTCTTGCAGCTCTGGCTGCAGGATACAGGCCTGCAATCAATGATAGAAGCACACCGAAGAGAAATGAAAAGAGTGCGAGGAGGATTGGAGTATCAAACATTTCGACAGGTGTAACTTCCTGATGGATCATATACTGTCTGGCAATCAATGAAATGAATCTGCTTATCAGCCAACCGGACAGGATGCCTAATACGGAGCCCACTGCTCCAAGTGTAACTGCTTCCACAAGAAACAGGGCATGGATGTCTTTGTCTTCGGCGCCAAGTGATTTCAAAATACCAATTTCCCTTTTTCGTTCGATAGTAGACATTACCATCGTATTAACAATACCAATAGCGGCAATCAGGAGTGCGATCATTGCAACGGCGAATACCATCGAATCAAAGATCATAAACTGTTTCCGGATCTCTTCGAATTGTTGAGCGAAACTTATTGTTCGAAAACCCATCGTTTCAATTGAATCCTGAATGGCGATCATGTCAGACCGGGGTTCAGTAGTCAGCAAGACTATTGAATAAGTGTTGACCGAATTATCCGATAGAGAGTTTATCAATTCCAGGGGATTCGAAAATGACAGGTGATCAATCTCATTTGCTGTAATGGAGGGGATGATTACGTGCTGGGTACGTAATAGCCATGTTTCCTCCATCTCCATGACACCGCAGATTTCCAATTGCATCTCTGTTCTGCCAAGAGTTGACAGGTAATAATCAAGCATACTCATGGGAACAGTCAGCATATTTTGGGGGATTCCAATATTGTTGATCTCTGATTGAAGAACAGCTTTTATAAGATCGGATTTACCTGTTGTTCGAATTGTAACGATTCTGCTCAGGATTGAATCCGGTGATGAAATTTGCATTCGTTCCAGGAATCGTTGACCAACAATGATTTCTCCAGCGGAATCCGAACTGAAAAAACGACCGGCTATCAGTTCGCCAATTGGTTTGTTCTCAAGATATTGAAGTGTCAATGATTGTGCTGTTATTTCGATTTCGGTTGAATCCAACTGAACCTTCACATCAACATATTCCTGTGGGTATGACGAGACAACCCCTGGAATGTTTTCCAAAATCAGAAGAGTTGAATCAGTAATACAGGTTACAGAACTATCGATACCGGAACGAGTAGGGGGGAGAACACTGATCGTATTAAAAAGATCAAGGTCATAAAACTGATCGGAAACATTTTTCTGCAATCCGGATGCAAAAGACAACATGGATATCAGCGCGGCTATCCCGATTACGATCCCGAAGACGGTTAATGCGCTTCGCAGTTTCATCCTTATCAGATTTTCGAAACCTGTTTTGATGTAGTCGCGCGAACTCATGGGACATTCTGCCTGTCTGTAATTGCACTGGAACCATTCAGCGAACCGTAATCCATGCGCAGGGTTCGAACGGAAACGTCATCAGCGAGAGCAGTGTCATGAGTTACTAATACGATGGTTAATCCTTCCATGTGCATATCATGGAAAAGCTTGTCAATATCTTTGGTATTCTTACGGTCAAGGTTTCCTGTCGGTTCATCGGCAAATAGAATTTTCGGCCTTTTTGCAATCGCCCGAGCAATTGCCACCCTCTGTTGTTCCCCGCCGGAAAGATCGGCAGGATAGTGGTTCTTGCGGTCAGAAAGTCCCAGCTTTTCCAGATATTCAAGAGCGAGAATTCTTCTCTGTTTAGATGATTTTCCAGAGAACATCATTCCCATTTCAATGTTCTGAAGGGCTGTTTTATGCGGGAGAAGATTGAATGACTGAAATACCATACCAATAAATTCAGAACGGTATTCTGCAAGTTTCTTTTTGGGAAGAGAGTCCAGGCTGCCGAAGGGCGTGAAGATGTTTCCAGAAGTTGGACTGTCCAGTCCTGACAACAAGTGGATCAGTGTAGATTTTCCTGAACCGGAAGTGCCGATAATACGAATGTAATCGCCATCTTCGATGCTGAAACAGACATCGTCTACGGCAGTAATTTCCTGGGTGGATTTTCGATAAATCCTGGTTAAGTGATCTGCTGTGATCATAGTAAATTGCAGTTGGGGAGTATCCCGGCTCAACGTGAGCAATATGTTGAACTCAAAGCAATCAAGGCAAGAGTCAAATCGAATAAGGAAAAGGGGCAGGTAAAATAACTACATGAATGCATTCACTCTTGCGACGATTCGCGATAGATAGTAGGCAGAATCAATATCTCCGAATACACCGAATAGTGCCAGGATTACTGCTATGATTAATAATGTGAATAGTATACTCCAGAACGTGGTCAGGAATCTGTTGATGTAATATAGAACGCCACGCTTGAATCTCTCGCCATTTTTAATCCAGAATTCGGTTTCTTTCCGGTAATTGGAATCAACCAGGTAATGGGAGACAAGGAAAAGGGGAGGGAACAGGTTCAGGATCAGAGCAAGGATCATTTTACTCAGATCATAAGTATGTCCCGGAGAAATCGGACTGTAGTGCTTTTTACGTCTGAGTTCAAATCTGGAGTGTGTCAATGGTCGTTTTGCCCGGTGCGCCAGATCCGAACGTTGACTCATGCGTATTCTGTTTTCTTTCTGTTCCTTTGCTTCAAGTTCCTGTTTTCTTTCGTTCTCTCTCTGAGTGCTAAATGCTTGGTAATTAAGCATTTTATCGAATTTATCCAGGTCGTTCTTGATTGCGGCGACTTCTTCCACAACCCACTCTTCGCCACAATTAGGACATATTGTTTCGTGGGATTCCATTTCCCGATCACAATATGGACAGGACTTCATACGTCCCCCTGGATGCATCTTCTGTATCAGACTCGGGAGCAGTGCGTGAATGAATCAAAATCAGTTACTAAACATAAACAGAACATTTCTTACATTGCAATGAGAGATAAAACATTAGGAAAAAACTTCGCTTGAATCAAGATTATATCCTTAAAGAGCTTAAAATCATTTTGTTTCGACTCTTCACGATATATCTTGATTCCTGCAAGTATGATATTGTTTGCTCATACTAAACGCTTGCTTGTGACATGGGGGTGGAAACGATGAAAAAACGATACTTTAAAACAACATTCTCTTTATACAGATTGATTCATGTTGTTGCCATCATTTTATGTATCTCGGCATTCTTTTCTGTATACGGATGTTCGGATAGTTCTCCAACTCCGACAGGCGGGTCCGGTGACGAAGGCGGTGACGATGAGGGCGGTGGAAACTCCGGCGGAGTGATTTGGGATGGTACGGTCGCCTCCAATTGGATTGAAACCGTTGAAGTAAGTAATGACAGCGTATACCTTGTAAACGGTATTTTCCGCAGCAAACCGCTGAATGTGCAATCTATATCCACTGCAAACCTTTACCTTGGTTTCCTTTTCGACGGGGAAACATCCCTTCATACGATTGCCATTGAGGTTTCCGGGTACGGGAATACCGCTTCAGGCGGGCAGGCATGGACAATGCTGAATGTCGGTGATCAAATGTATACAGAACCCGCCAGCAGTGTGGTTCATGAAGTATACAATTCCAGTTGGGAATTATTTGATGGACCGATTGATTCAATCAAGGTCAAGTTCACGACTTTCAACGAAGCGTCGCGGACAATTCTTGTAAATCCTCGGGTTGAATCATAATTTCTGTCCCCTCAAAGAATACTACCAGGCTCCAGAGGAGGTTATTTTTGCTGAAAAAGGTCCAGGTTGAAATCACGAAAATGGATCCAGGTTCAACCGTCATCTATCCAAAAGCCATGTCGAATGGCGCTGCAGGGATGGATGTGTTTGCCATGTGTGAACAAGATATTGTGATTCATCAGGGGGAGACTGCACTTATTCCGACAGGTTTTGCCATTGCGATTCCGGAGGGGTATGAAGCTCAGATCAGGCCAAGGAGTGGACTTGCGCTGAAACATGGCTTGCTGATACCAAACAGTCCCGGAACAATCGACTGTGATTATCGTGGTGAAGTAAAGATTATCATGGCGAATATCTCTAAAACACCTTTTACGATCAGAAATGGTGATCGGATTGCACAGATGGTCCTTTGCCCGGTTGTTCGCATTGAATGGGAAGAGAAAGATGCATTGTCCGGAACAGAGAGAGGGGATGGTGGATTCGGGCATACCGGAATTTAGCAATGAACAGGAAAGTCCTTCTATATCATAAAATTGAAAGTAAACCTGAAATCGGTGTTACTAATATTTTTCCAGGCCAGTTTTATAAACATCTGCTGACTGTCAAACATGATGGACACAAACTGCAGAGCCTGGAAGACCTTTTCAATTTGACACACAAACGGGAAACCGGAAATAACAAGTGTGGACTGACATTTGATGATGGCTATACCGGGTTGGAGCACAAAGTAATTGATATGCTTGCCGAAACAGGGTTTTCAGCAACAGCGTTTATCCCGGTGAAATGGATTGGTTGTGAAAACTCATGGGACCATGGACGCTTCGGTATACGTTTTCGCCATATGGATCAGAAAGCGCTGAGGAATTGGGTAGACGCGGGGAATGAAACAGGAAGTCATGGTTATACCCATAAACGGCTGGATCTTGTCCCGGTAAAAGAATGGCGCCGGGAAATTCTTGATTCCCGGAAACGGCTGGAGGATATCACCGGGAAGAAAGTACGATGGTTTGCGCCACCATTCGGTTGGTATGATCATAGACTGCTTGACAGATTACTTGTTGCCGGGTATGAAGGGATTGCCACAGTCCGAAAACTCCCTTCTATTAAAATCCCCGATAACCTGTTGTTTGTTCAGCGTATACCAATATACATGTTCCATTCGGCAAACATGCTGCCATACCTCTTGAAAGATACAGAACCTGTCAGCAATGCGAACAAGTTGATTACCGGAATGATCCATAGAGCAAACTATGGCACAGTGCTGGCGCAGAAAATCGCCATTCGAATCAGAAAACCTTGATCTTCTTGATTTTCATTCATTCATGTTCCTACCTTTGCATTAGAAATACATTTGTGGATTGCAATGGAAAAACTGTACTTCAGCATTAAGGAAGTATCCGAACTGACCGGGTTAAAACCATACGTCCTTCGTTATTGGGAAACGGAGTTCGAACAGCTACGTCCACGCAAGAGCAGGAATGGCAGCCGCCTTTACCGTTCAAATGATATCCTTGTCGTGCGGATCATCCAGTATCTTATGCATGTTGAGAAATATACCATTGAAGGCGCCAGGTCGAAGTTGAATTTGATCCTGGATTTGCAGAAAGGCGATCAAAACGAAGAAAATACTGTAGATACAGATATACAGACTTTGATTGCTGACCGGATGATTGCTATCTACAGTCAAGCGACACAGGCGTCCAGAAAGGATGATATAGCCATCATCAGGGACAGTGCTTATTTACTCGATACTAATGAGGGTAAACCGGTTTCGGAAAAAGATTTCCTTGAGTTGAAACGTTCTCTAAGGGCAGTATTAGAGATGCTCTCTTGAAAGTATAGCAGGGTAGTACTACATTGGTTGCGCGCAAAAAAAGTGAATCGGAGCGTGGCGCAGCCCGGTAGCGCACCTGACTGGGGGTCAGGGGGTCGCTGGTTCAAATCCAGTCGCTCCGACAGAAACGCGGATCAAGAAATCTTGATCCGCGTTTTCAGTATATGCTTGTTTCCTGCGATGCTCGTATTAAAAAAGACTGCGTACATATTCACCATACACTGATTTGTCTTTTGCAAATTGTTCTGCAAGGAAGTCCGCTTCAACAAAACCCATCCGCCATGCAATTTCTTCCGGACAGGCAATTTTCATTCCCTGGCGTTCTTCGAGGGTGTAGACGAAACTGGATGCCTGCAACATGGATTCAGGCGTTCCCGTATCCAGCCACGCGGTACCTCGGCTGAACAGGGTTACATTAAGCTGTCCTTGCTGAAGATAGATATTGTTCACATCGGTGATTTCGAGTTCACCACGTTTGGATGGTTTAATACTTTCGGCAATTTCTGTGATCTGCTCGTCATAAAAATACAGTCCTACAACCGCATAATTCGATTTTGGACTGGATGGTTTTTCTTCGATGGATATCGCTTTCATATTTTTATCAAACTCAACGACACCGTATCTTTCCGGATCCTTTACGCGGTAACCGAACACTGTAGCACCGGAAGATTGTGCTTCCGCTCTGCGAAGGAGTACCGGCAGGCCAACACTGTAAAAGATATTATCACCGAGTATGAGGCAAGCAGGTCCGCCATCAATAAATTCTTTCCCAATAATAAATGCCTGCGCAAGTCCTTCCGGACGAGGTTGTTCTTTATACTGGATGCTTAAACCCCACTGGCTGCCATCTTTCAATAACCTCCGGTAAAGCGGCAAATCTTCCGGAGTTGAAATCACCAGGATATCACGAATGCCGGAAAGCATCAACGTAGTTAAGGGATAGTAGATCATTGGTTTGTCATACACGAGCAATAATTGCTTGCTTACCACCTGGGTTACCGGATAAAGTCTGGAACCGCTTCCACCTGCCAGGATAATGCCTTTTCTCACGGGAAACCTCATGTGAAATAGATTAGGAAATACCAGTAGACCGACTCACATGGATCGATGGGTACTGCTTCTCGTAAATGAAACAGAATCAAGACGGTTTTGTGACGTTATAAAGGGTTACTTCAAACAAAACCAACGCCGAAGATGCTTCATTTACGTGAAGCCCTTTGGGAGCGCGTACTACGCACCAGGGTTGCGTTGCAATTCCTTGAAATATCCCGGTATGCCTGCGTCATTACGCCTTGCCCTAATGTGTTGTACGTTGCTCAGTACACCTCGATCCATGTGAATCGATCCACTACTATGTAGTCTTCTTGATGGTGATATACACCATTGAGGCCGTTGTACGTTCGCAATGATGTAAAAGTGATACCATCAATGGTTGAATGTATTCATGACAGGCAGTAATATCAATTCTTCATTCTCAGGAAATTGTTATGCAAAGGGAATATGCAGAGTCATTTTTTCAGGAACCGGTGAATCACAGAAGAGTAGGATGAGTAGTTGAGAGAAACTCTCTTCGCGTTGATCTGGATGTTTCCAATCAACACGTTATTTCGCATCTTATAGTCTTGGAACAGAAACAAATTTGAAAGATGACGATGGAATCATTTTCATTGCTGAACTCGGGTTTTGTACCAATTCTGCAAACACTCATTTCATTTATAGTTGTCCTTGGTGTCGTGGTTTTTGTACATGAGCTCGGTCATTTCCTCGCAGCAAAGTTCTGCGGTGTACGTGTGGATGTCTTTTCCCTGGGATTCCCGCCGAAGATGGTCGGCTTTACATATGGCCAGACAGAATACCGTATCGGATGGGTACCTCTTGGCGGATACGTTAAAATCGCCGGCATGATTGATGAGTCCCTGGATGATGAAGTGATTACGGGCGCTCCCGATGAGTTCATGTCGAAGGGGATACTGGCGAAATCATTTATCATCACAGCCGGTGTATTGATGAACTTTCTCCTCGGGATCGTGCTCTACAGCGTAGTGGCAATGGTTGATGGCAAAATTACGGGAGTGAATACCGAACCGGTGATTGGAACCATCAATCCGGGATATCCTGCGGAAGAGCATGGGATCATGCCCGGTGACCGTATCCTGTCTGTAGAAGGTGTTTCGATGCAATACTGGGATCAGATGGCCGATTTTGTTCATCAGCGTCCCGGTGAGACACTTTCATTCACATGGTTGCATGATGGCGATACGCTTTCAGAGCAAATTCAAACAAGTGTACAGTTGGAAACCATACCGACAGATGAATTACCTCAAAACACTATCGGTCTTATCCCCGGGAATGATGACCTGACTGTGCGCGGTGTTTATACGAATTTTCCGGCCTTTGACGCAGGCATTGAACCCGGCGACAGGATTCTTTCAGTTGATACCGTTGAACCGGCCGGTTGGGAAGAATTTAATAATTACGTTCAGGGTGTCGGGAATTCACTGGTTCTTCTGAAGTGGATACACGAAACCGATACGCTCCTTGCTTCAATTCCTGCTTTTGTACCTGATGAAGTTTTGGAAGGGCAGGTTGAAACGATTGGTACTATCGGGCTTGAACCTGAATCTCCGTATCCTTCAATCGTCGGTTCAGTCGAAACGAATTCTCCTGCTGACCTGGCAGGTTTACAGGCAGGCGATCTGATCATCAGCATCATGGGTGAATCGATAGATACATGGCGTCCCCTGGATATGTATGTACAGGTAAACCCCGGAGATACTCTTCTTGCGCAATTTGTCAGATCTTCCGATACATTGAATGCTGTAATCCCTATCGCCAGTGTAGATCGATCTTTTTATGAAATTACGAGAAACAAGGGACTGATAGGAATTGGTCCTGCGTTGCTTACGTCCGATGTAAACATAGTATCAGCGATCGGTGATGGATTTCAAATGACAGGCAGGATTGTCCTGCTCACATTTGATTCCATCGGGCGTTTGATTACCCGCGAAGCCTCGATTGATGAAGTTGCCGGGCCTGTCGGTATTTTTCAGATGACTGGAGTAACCATTCAAATGGGGTGGACGACCTATGTGGGATTCATGGCGTTAATCAGTATCAGCATTGGATTACTCAACATTATGCCATTCCCGGTTCTTGACGGCGGACATCTAGTCATTATATTAATTGAAGGCATTTCGAGAAAAACAATTTCGACCAAAGTAAAACTGGTGATACAACAACTTGGGATAGCTTTACTGTTAATCCTGTTTTTGGCGGTAACGTACCATGATGTCAGTAGATTATTTGCGAACTAAGTCGCTACATAGTATTCTTGCTCTGAGTGTAATCATTGCATTTCTGACAATTGGATGCGCTGGACAGAATGAGGTCAGGCGTGACAATTCTGATCGGATGCAGGCCGATGATAATGCGGAGGAACGGCGACTCTATTCGAGCAGGGCGATTGATCATGTCATCTCAGGTGCATTCTTCGAGAGCCAGGGTAGTTACAATGATGCTATTCATGAATACAACCAGGCTCTTCTTTATGATGACACAAGTATTTCAATTTATCGTTCTATCGCTGAAAACTACCAGCGGCTTGGATTGCTGGAAAGCGCCGAACTGATTATTGAACGAGGACTTGTTGCGGCCGGTGACGATCAGGAAATGCTCCGATTTTTGGGTGAACTGGAATTTCAACTTCAGAAATACGAAGAAGCTTTTGAGACGTTCAACCATTTAACCACTTTGTATCCTGATGATTCCGACGGCTGGTATAATCTTGCCGCTCTGCATATCCGTTTCGACCAGGAACGTGAGGCAGTTGAATGCTACAACAGGATCCAGGAATTAAACGGTCCCAATCTCGATCTTCTGGTACGGCAGGCGACACTCCTGACTCTATCTGATGATCGTGAAGGCGCCATCGGTATTTATGAGCAGATGGAAGCTCTGCGTCCCGATGACTATTTAATTCCATTTACCATGGCCGGGTTGTTCCTCGAAACCGGGGATACACTGAAAGCCGATTCAGCTTTTGCACGATCCCTATCCCTGAAACCGGATGAATCCAGGATCTGGCAAATCAGAATCCAGATAGCAGCGATAAACGAAGATACACTCAAGGCATTGGACCTGACCGGATCGGCTTTACATTATCTGCCTGAAAACAGCGAAATACACAGCCTGGCTGCAGCAATTTATTCCCGATATAATTTGTATGCTGCTGCTGAGCAGACGCTCTTGAACGCGATCCAAATTGATCCCGCAGGTATCGGTCACTATTTGAACCTTGGTTATCTCTACCATGAGTTGGAACGATGGGATGACGCCGAGGAGATCTATAACACAGGGTTGCAGATTGATCCTGAAGACCCGGGGTTGTTGAATAATTTTGCGTATATGCTGGCAGAATGTGGAAACGAATCACGTTATGAAGAGGCCCTTGAGTTGGTGGAAATGGCGTTGGAACTGGAGCCGGACAGGGCAACCTATCTCGACACAAAAGGATGGCTGCTATACCTTCTTGGCAGGATAGAGGAAGCACAGGAATACCTTGAACATGCGGCGCTATTGGATACTCTCAATCCGGAAATTCTCGACCACCTTGGAGATCTGTACTTCAGGCTGGGAATCAGGGATCGGGCGCGTACCATGTGGTCACGCGCACTTGAGCAAGGTGGGGATGAAGAGACAATTCGAGCGAAATTATCGCAATGAACAAGTCAGCAGAATTCGTTCGTTCGGTTCGACACCAGGCATTTATTATGTTGTTGGTGTCGCTTTTCTTTTTCGGTTGTTCCGGTTCGATGCGGCGTATTGAACCAAGGGAACCATCACCGGAAAACGCTCAATACCTGCTTGAAGAATCCTTCAGTATTCTACAGCGGCTTGAAGCGAACACCCGTATTCATCTGAATGCAGGTGCGATGTCTGGTGCGATGCTTGGTGAAGTGTACATGGAAATCCCCGGCAATTTCTGCGGGATAATAAATGGACCCTTCGGCTGGGAACTTGGAAAACTGATTATCGCCGATTCACTGTTTGAATTGCAGATGGGCAGGGGGGAGATTGTTACCGGCGATATTGACACGCTTGATCTCCAGGCATTGTTTGGGTTGCCATTACCCAATCTTACTCCGCAATCCATGTTCATGCCCATTGCTGTTCCGCCGACATATGGTTCTGTCACAACCGATTTTGAAGTAAATAGCGACAGCAACTGGGTCTGGCAGTTCGAATCAGAATCGGGAATACGTTGTATCACAATTGATCCGGCGAAAGGCGCTGCCTTATCCGAACAATGGTACGATGAGCAGGGTAATCTTGAAATCGAGAAAGTGTACGAGTATTTTTCATGGTCACGGCAAGTGGCAGTTCCGAGTGTCATACGAATTTCTGTAATGGGGATTATACCCATTGAAGTGGTCGTTCAACTTGAATCATACGAGGTAAACCCGCGATGGGAGGAGAGCCCGTTTCGCTTCCTGACACAGATGTCGTTGTAGCGGCATCGCCCTTGTTGTCAATCGTCATTCCGCTGTACAACGAGGTGGATTCACTCCCGCACCTGCGTGAGGCGCTTGAAGATGTGCTGCAACGCGAGAATCTTGATGCTGAAGTTTTATTTGTGGATGATGGCAGCAGGGATGGCAGCAGTGAACTCCTTGACCAGTATGTGGAAGGGAATTCAACCTTCCAGGTTCTTCATCAGCGGCGAAACAAGGGAAAATCTGCTGCGCTTGATGCCGGGTTCCGTTATGCCCGTGGTAAATATGTGGTTACCATGGACGCTGATCTCCAGGACGATCCCAATGAAATCCCGAATTTGATCACCAAGCTGGAAGAGGGATATGATCTGGTGTCCGGTTGGAAAAAGAAACGCTATGATCCAATCACCAAAACAATTCCATCGAAGTTTTTCAATTTTACGGCACGGCTGGCAAGCGGTGTGAAACTTCATGATTTTAATTGCGGTTTGAAGATTTATCGCAACGAAGTTGTCAAAGAAATCCGGGTGTACGGTGAACAGCACAGGTTTATTCCTGTTATTGCCGGTTCCCAGGGATGGCGGATTGGCGAGCTTGCGGTACAGCATCATGCAAGAAAATGGGGGAAGACAAAGTATGGAATCTCACGTTTTGTTGAAGGCGCACTTGATCTTCTTTCCGTGATTTTTCTTACCAGGTTTACTTCCAGCCCGATGTATCTGTTCGGTTCATTCGGGATATTATCGCTTTTTGCCGGTTTTGTTATCCTTGCCTATTTAAGCATCTTATGGTTCCAGGGACAGGGAATCGGGCACAGACCGCTCTTTTTCCTGGGTATTCTTATGATCATTGTAGGAGCCCAGTTTTTCTCTATCGGTTTCCTGGGAGAAATGGTGAGCCATATGCGAATTAATGTCCAGCCGCCAGAGCCTGAATCATCCTGGAAGGGTAAAAAAGGATGAGAATAGCGGTTGTCGGTCCGTTACCGCCGTTGAGAGGTGGAATATCGCAATACAACGAATCATTGATTTCCACTCTCGAACGCAAAGGACATGACGTACTGCCTGTCAGTTATAAAAAGCTTTATCCAGCCAGACTTTTTCCAGGTACAAACGAATTCATAGAAGATGGAAGGATATATCCCGGTTCGATTCGAAATCTGATCGCATGGAATCCGTTAACCTGGGTATCTTCAGGTAGAGAAATCAAAAAATTTCGTGTGGATATACTTGTACTTCATCTTTGGCATCCATTTTTTGCACCCTGTTTGCGTTACCTGCAGCAAATGGTACACAAACGCAAAATCATTGTGATTGCTCATAATGTTTTACCGCATGAACATCAGAAGGTTGGGAAAATCCTCAATGGCAGTGTCTTTCGAAGAAGCGGAAAAGTTCTCGTCGGTGGAACATCGGAAAAGGATAAACTCAATGTACTGGTTCCAAGCGCTGATTGTGAAGTTGCGCCTCATCCGGTCTATGACAGGTTTCATCCCGGTGAGCATACAAAACCGAAAAACTGCTATAAAGAAAAACTGGATGTCGCTTCAGCCACCTGTTTGCTGGTAAATGTCGGATTGATCCGGAAATACAAGGGAGTTGATCTTCTTCTGAAAGCGTTTTCAGCGATTGAGGATGAAAACGCCAGATTAGTCATCGCCGGTGAATTCTATGATGATTTTCAGCACTACAAAACAATCGTCGATTCTTCTCCCAATTCCGAAAGAATATTGATAATAAACCGCTTTTTAAGCGATGAAGAGATGAGTGATTATCTGCACGCAGCAGATGCTGTTATTTTACCGTACAGAAACGCGACGCAGAGCGGAGCAGCCATGGCTGCACTGGCTTGCGGAACGCCGGTAATCGCTTCAAATGTCGGTGCGCTGAAAGATGTAATTGAACCGGGAGTACTTGGATATCTGGTTACTCCGGAAAATGTTGCAGAACTTTCAAAAATGCTGGATACGTTTATCCAGGATTGGAAGCAGGGAAAAAGACTCGATTCAGATGTAATTCTTCAAAGAGTACGCGAGAAATTCAGTTGGGATTCGCTGGTTGCAAAAATTACAGGTGTGGTTGAATGAAAAGAATTGCCTACGTCATGGTCAACCATAACGGTGGTGATGAGGTGATTGCCTCAGTCTGTTCACTGATGGAAGATCTGGAAGAATCTGATCTGATCATCCTTGTTGATAACGGTTCATCCGATCAGTCAGCCGACCTGGTGGTTGAAAAATTTCCTGCTGTTTTCCTGTTGAAAAACGACTCGAATGAAACGTTTGCCGGAGCCTGCAATCGTGGACTCAGGTATGCATTGAACAAAGATTTCCGTTATGCTGGCCTGATCAACCCGGATGTACGAATTGAGCCTGGGATGACCAATATCCTGATAGAAAAACTTGAATCCGACGAAGTCAACGGAAATGGCGCGGTAAGCCCGTTGATGCTGTACAAGGACCCGCCTGACAGGATCTGGTACGCAGGCGGTAGAATTCACTGGTTATTGGGATGGTTTTCTCATCGGGGGCAAGGAAAGGGCCTTCAGAAACTGGACAAGCACCGTGGAACAACACAATACTTGACCGGTTGCTGCTGGGTCGCACCGGCGAGTGTATGGCGAACCGTCGGACCTTTAAGCGAAATCTATGGAATTTATACGGAAGATGCCGACTGGTCATGGCGGGCATATTTGAAGGGATACTCGTTGATAATGGAACCTTCTGCGGTATTGGTGCATAGTTTGTCGCAATCCACAGGTGGGAAGCGTTCGCCATTCAAGCTCACTTACCGCACTCTTTCAAGCAGATTATTCTTTCGCAAGTTTGCCAGCAGAAGGCAAAGGTTCATTCAGTTTTTCACACGATGGAGCATAGCATTCCTCTATTCAATATTCCTGGCGTTGACAGGTGATTCACGATCAATCCCTGCGTATATTCGTGCCAACGCGCAATCTTTGGGAGAACGAGTTCCATGGCCACCCCCCTCAAAGTGAACCAGGATGGCAGAATGAAGAGAATTATCCGGCTTTCGGAAGCGAACAAGTCGGATTGGTTCTTGCCATGGAGCTTTGTAGCGGTGATTATCGCGTGTTTCTGGGTTGAATGGTACGCTTCTCCCATTGAAAAGGCGCTCGGCGCTTATATGACATGGACACGGATCGTACGTCCGGAAGTGGGACAGGGTTGGGAGTTGAACCGCGTGGGAGAGGAGGCAGACCGACGTCTGGGCGAGCTTACCGAACAGATCGAACGCAGAAACGCCGCCAGCGCTTCCCTGCGGAACTGGTCGGAAGTGCCCCGTTTGCTGGAACGTTATACTGCATTTTCCATATCACCGGACAGGTTCCTTGATCTATACGCCGATCTCCCGGAAGTCATGCAACGTCGAATATTCTCACCCATCGAACTGCTTCGTCTGAAAACGAGCGGAAGATGGCAGCGTGTTTATTTCCTTGACGAAAACGGCAGTCCTTACATCTACCTGGTCGATCCCTATAATGTAGTTCTGGCGCAGTCGCATCTCATGGAACACTTTTTCCTTCTGTGGAACTCAAGCAGTGAAATACAGGAAGGTTATCTCGAAGAAGACCTGGCCTATGCTGGAAGGACTTTTCAACCGGAGGAGTTTTTCCAGAGCGTAGAACCTGTGGGACAGGTTTCTTTGTATGGCATGGAGATGGACTGGTTGGCTGATCTTTCCGGGCAACTGGTACAAATCGGCATCGCCAAGGACTCGTATGAAAATATTGGGATCATTGGTTTGGAGCTCGAACGGAGTGGGCAGCATTTCATTCAACAGGTGCTTGTGCCGGACAGTTTAGCGAGGAATTTGTACAGCGAATTACTGGACCGTACGTTGTTTGAGAGTGTTGAATCGATCGAGGGGAAAAAATAGAATGTTCGGTCGACTGATAACATTTTTGGGATGGCTAATTACAGCAGGGACGACTGTTGTATTGATTACCATTCTTGTGCTGTCAGGAGCGGCGGCCCCGGATATCCCCCGAGTACCGGAACGGTTGGATCGCCTTATTTCCGTGCCGCCCACGCAGATCTTTGCCGCAGACGGCAGCTTGCTTACGCAGGTAGGGGGAAGGAATGTTGTTCCCCTGGACAGGATTTCCGAGAGTTTCCAGCGTGCTGTGCTTGCAGCGGAAGACGATCAATTCTATACTCATCCGGGGATTGATAAACCAGCCCTTATCAAGGCGACGATCTACACTGCCATTGGTAACCGTTCCCGAGGCGGTAGCACAATTACGCAACAACTGGCTAAAAACCTGTTTTTCACATTTCGTAAAAGCACTACACGTAAATTCCGGGAGATCCTTGTCGCTTTTGAGATCGAAGACCGTTTTTCAAAGGATGACATCCTGGCCGCATACTGTAACGGGATACCTTTTGGCGGCGGCGCCTATGGTGTTGAAGATGCCGCTCAACACTATTTCAGCGATCATGCAGCGAATTTAAGCCTCGGACAAGCCAGCCTGCTGGCTGGACTTCCCCAAAGCCCCGGGCGATATAATCCCTATTATCATCTGGATCGAGCACAAGCACGTCAACAGTGGATTCTGAGCAGAATCCGTAACTTCGGTTGGATCAATGATCGTGAAATGCAGCAGGCCATGCAGGAACCGCTTGTATTTCGTGAAATCTATGCTTCGGCAGACGAAGGACGCTATTTCATTGATGCAATCCTGAATGATGTTGAAAACCGTTACGATGCGAATGTGGTGTATCATGGCGGTTTGAAAATCTATACTACACTCAATCCGATCACCCAGGGGCAAGCCATTGAGGCGGTTCGAGTATCACTTGAAGATCTTGATGAAAGATTTGAATTAGAGCCGTTTACAAGTGCTTCACAAGCGGACAGAAGTGGATATCCCCAGGGGACATTGGTCGCTATGGAAGTCGCTACGGGTGCAGTTGTGGCGCTTGTAGGCGGTCGCGATTATGATGCCAGCCAGTTCAACCGTGCCCTCACTCGTATCCGGAATATGGGATCATCCCTGAAACCGACTCTTTATCTCACAGCAATAGAACAACTCGACTATACACCGGCGACAGTAGTACTGGACAGCCAGATTACGATTGAAATCCCCGGATCAACACCGTGGTCGCCTCCAAATTTCGATCTCAGCTATCGTGGTCCATTAATCCTGAAACGGGCTCTGGCCTCATCGTTGAATTCGGTGGCGGCAAGATTGATCCTGAATACGACTCCTGACGCTATGGTGAACACGATTCACCGCTTTGGAATAGATGCGGAAATTGAGCCGAATTACAGCCTTGCATTAGGCGCAGCTCCAATTACATCTGTTGAAATGGCAGGTATCATTTCAAGTATTGCAAACCAGGGTGAGGTAGTTCGACCGTATATGATCACCCGGATTGAGGATGCAACCGGTACGATCCTTGAGGAACATCTGATCCGCAGGGAAAGCCAGTTTGATCGTGAAGATGTATTCATGCTTATTGATATGATGCAGGCGGTTGTTGAGTATGGCACCGGGCATACGGTAAGCAGGTATGGTTTCAATCTTCCTGCGATTGGCAAAACAGGAACAACAAACGATTATGTCGATAGCTGGTTTATCGGAGCAACACCGAGGCTGGCCGCAGTAGCATGGGTTGGATTTGATGACAACCGGTCCATGCGTACGCCTGACAATGTGGGAATTACAGGTGCATCCGGTGCGTTGCCGATCTGGGCCCGTTTCATGGTTCGAGCCACTGAAGGTGAGCCGGTACGTGATTTTCCCGTTCCGCCCGGGATCGAATACCGGTATGTACGGGTGATCGACGGCGCACCAATGGATAGTCCGGGCTCAGGGATACTTCGTGTAGCGATACCTGCAGGGCGTGAGCTTGTTGCAACAGCGATTGACAGTTCATGGTTTACTATGCCAGCGGATACTTCGGTCAGTGATACGCCTGCTGTACAGGATTCTTTGAGCCTGAATGATACTTTAATCCTTGGGGAGGGACCGCTATGAGATGGTTCGTCCCGATTATTTTCCGGGGATTTATAGGCTCATGCATTGCCATTTTGCTTTTTCTCCTGACCGTTTTTTTCATTCTTGATGAAGGCGCAGACTCAGTATTCCAGGTCTACCTGGCTGTGTTTTTCCCACTGGGTCTCGGTTTAATCATTGGATTCGCTGTTCCCGATGTGATGAGCTGGTTTCGCTGGCGCCATTACTGGTTACCGGTAGCCATGGGCGAACGCATGACTGACGAGTATATGCGTGAAAAAGTATTCAAGCACGGTCTCCGCATCCTGATTGGTCCTGTTACCAATTCATTTGTTCGGAAAAAACGGCTGAACCAGTATATCGAACTGTGGGCATCATTTTGCTTGCGCGAACGAATGCGTGAAGAATGGTGCTGGGAATTGTACGAGCTGTCATGGGACAATATCTCACATGATGCGACCCAGATAGATACTCTGCGAGCATTGTTATTCGACAGTGAAGTTGTGTATGAAAACGCTTTTCACCTCGCCATGGAACTGTACCGGATTCCCGGTGAAAACTATGAACTTGCATTACTGCTTACTAAAGAAGGGTTGGAAAGGGATGATGAACAACTGAATTCATTCCAGTTGGAAATCCTGTATCATGCTTATGTTACCGTTTATAAAATAGAAGAAGAAGCATTGCAGAAAAGGATCCTGCCGTTCCTGCTGCGTCGTTTCCTGGTAAATGAACGAAGGGATCACCTTGCTGCGCGTATATACATTGATGCCTTCAAAGCAGGCCAGGTTACACAACGGTTACGCCAGGAAATGCGGAACACTGCCCGTATCTTGCTGCGAAGCGGGCAGTATATGGAACTTTCTGATGAAATCCAGGGATTATTGGGTGAAGTGATCCAACCGATGCCATTGCAGGAATCCATAGCGGTTCGGGCAAAGGAGGAGAGTTTTTCCTCGTTGGTATTTGATCAGGATAAAGAAACAATAGAGAGCAATGAAAAACGTTTTACGATCAATTCGTTTAATCCACTGAAAGTTTCTGCACCGGTTTTGTCGAAGAAGGGCAGTGGAACAGTTAAAAAAATGAAAGTAACGATTGTAAAAATACTGTATCAGATTAATCCTGTTCTATTGATAAAAAATCTTTTCTCCAGAATTTCCATCCCACCGAAAATTCTCTATGCTGTTTCAGCTATTGTTGGAACAATTGTAATTGTTTCCGCACTGATAGTTTTCGCAACGAACCTTACGAGAAACAGGACCATAGAGCTAACACCTCCAGGGCCTTATTTGTCCGATAAACCGCTTGCAGTTCAAATTGCTGCACGCAGGACAATGGAAGGGGCGGAAGAGCTTATTGATACACTCAGATCCCTGAACATCGACGCCTACGTTGTGTGGCGTGAAGGAAGCCAGTGGTACCGTGTGAGAGCTGGTGCATTTGACACAGAACAGGGCGCTGCTCGATATGCTGATTCGCTGGTGGCGTTGGAGATAATTGACGAATATTATATCGCGCGCTTTGAACCGGGAGAAGTACCTGAATAATACCTGAAGTCCTTTTAAGATTCTTGCCACCCTCACCAAGTTTTACTACCTTCAAGTGATCAAGTTTGCGATGAACAGGTACAAGCTGCAGGTAACCATCGGTATGGATGTCATCGGGATTGGACGAGCTGTGTACGATCGTGTTTTCGTGGTTGAAAAATACCCGGAAGCGGATGAAAAAACTGAAGCGATTGAGCGTCATTTTTCGGGTGGGAGTCCTGTCCCGACAGCGTTATGCCAACTGGCAAAATGGGGGCACGAAACAAAGCTCTGCGCAAGGATCGGCAATGATCCCGATGGCGACCTGTTTCTAAAAGATACGAGAGCATACGGCGTCGATGTGTCCGGTGTGATTATCTCCGACACTGAGTCGACACCACAGGCAATTTTGATCGTGGAAAAGGGGACAGGAAAACGGACTGTGGTTTTGGATCGTACGATAACTCCAATTTCACGCGCTGAAATCCCGTATGATGAACTGAAAAAGTGCAAGGTTTTACTTCTTGATGGCTGGGAGGCAGATGCTGCCATTGCTGCTGCAGAGTATGCCCGCAAGAATGGCTGCAAAGTGATGCTGGATGCCGGTAATGTTCGCCCCAGGATGGAAGAGCAACTTGCGAACACTGACTGGCTGGTTGCGCCAGTGGCATTTGCAAAAGCATACATGCCGGGTGAGGATCTGTTCCAGGTGGCACGTCACTTGCTGACCAAAGGGATAGAGATCGCGATCATTACCAATGGTGCTGCCGGATGTGTGGCAGCATGGGGAAACGATGTGCAATGGTTTCCTGCATTTAAGTCCAGTCAGGTTATCGATTCCACGGGAGCAGGGGATTTGTTTCACGCTGGCCTGATCCATGGGATTCTTGAAGGATATTCGTTGGAGCAGAACATCCAATGGGCTTCGGCGACATCATGCCTGGCAGTAGGCGCACTCGGCGGTAGAGGTTGTGTACCGTCCAGAACGGAAGTAGAGTCTTTTCTACAAGAACGAGGAATTTCTTTCCCATAAGGAGCAACAAGTGGCCCAGACTGATCCCAATACGCTATGGTTTCCGGGATTTGCGCCTGAGAACGGGAATGGCAACGGTAAAAAGAAGAAAATCGAAACCGCTGAAAAGAAGGTTCCCAAGGAACTTGAGATTGAGCTGAATATACGCAAATGGCATCCTGCGACTGAATACCAGGGCGATTGGATGAACAAGGTTTATTTTGGCGACAATATGGTTACTCTCGCCAAAATGCCGGATGAGACTGTTGACCTGGTACTCACCGATCCACCATACGCCATCAACTATGCTTCGAACAGGCGGACAAAACAGCCCAAATTCAAGCATCTGCAAAATGATAAAAATGGTGACTGGATACCGAAATTTGTGAGAGAAGCGTACCGTGTTTTAAAAAATGACCGCCACTTCTATTGTTTCTGCAGGCACGACACTTATCCGCAGTTTGTTCAAGCGACACTTGAGGCTGGTTTCAAGTTGAAACGTACATTAATCTGGGTGAAGAATAACCATGGCAGCGGAGATCTGAAAGGCGACTACGCCCCCCAGGATGAATGGATTATTTACGCTCACAAAGGTCGAAGAGAACTTCGCGGACAACGAGCTTCCAATATCTTGTATTATTCCAAGGTTTCAAGTAAAAACCTGAATCATTCAACAGAAAAACCGGTCGAATTATTGAAATTCCTGATTGGAAAAAGCACAAAGAAAGGTGAACTGGTGCTTGATCCATTTGGCGGATCGGGATCGACCATGATCGCAGCAAAGGAAATGGAACGCGCTCACTGCATCATGGAGATTTCAGAAGAATACTACTATACTGTTGAAGAACGTAAAAAAGAGATGAACCAGATAAACTTTCAGGATGAAATATATAAACTGCCATGAGACAACTTGTTAAAGTTTTCAGCATTTCGGTTGCATTGCTGTTTTGCAAGATGATATTCCCCGGTCCACTTCTATCAGAAGAACCGGGGTTTTCTTCTCGCCAATGGCAACAGGACGTTACCTACGTGATGAATGTTCAACTGATTGACAGCCTCAGAACATGGGCAGGTACAGTTGAGATCACGTATACAAACAACTCACCTGACACATTGGCAGCAATATGGTTGCGTTTGCCGACTGCGGCGTTGCGGGGTGGAAGCAAGGTCGACCAGACCTTTTACCGTAATGACAACAACCGTTTTTCCCGTGTTCGTGAAGTAGACTGGGGGAACCTTGTTATCAAGTCGGCCTCATCATCTGATCGAGAGGTGGAGTTTGTCCAGGATGGCAGTATTGGACGTTTAATTCCTGCTTCACCAATTCTCCCAGGTGGTGAAATCCGCTTTCAACTTGAGTTCGAAACCCTGTTTCCCACTGGTGGTGCAACCTACCGAACCGGGTACAGCAGGGGACAATACAAGGGGGCCTACTGGTATCCGACGGTATGCCCTTACACACCTTCCTATGGCTGGACTGTCAACAGGTATTTCGGCACCGCTGAAGCGTATGGTGAAATCGCCAATTATACTATACGATACATCGTTCCTTACGACATGATCGTCGCTTCTACGGGGTACCTGGAAAATGAATCGGAGGTGCTTCCGCCTGAAAGGTTAAATGCACTTTCGCTCGAGTCGTCCGAGCCTAGACCTGTCAGGCATGATAGCGATCAGACGTTGACATGGATTTACCATGCGGAAAATGTGCCCGATGTCGCTTTTGCTGCTGACCGTGACTTTTTAATCGAACGAATTGATTTCGGTCACTTCGAGTCATGGTCATTTGTACGCCGGGGACGTGAGGAGGCATTTGCAGACGCTGCTGAAATTGCAGGTTGGACAATCCAGCAACTGGAAGACATTTACGGTCCGTATCCATGGCCGAGAGTAAATGTTACCGATTCATGGAGCGCCATGGAATACCCCATGCTGACCATGATGAGTGGATCGACTCCCGGCTACCAGTATGTTCTGATCCATGAAGTGGTTCATAACTACACACCGATGATTATTCACAGCAATTCCGCGGATGCTCCGGTATTGGACGAGGGATTTACAACTTTTATAGAGCACGAATTATCGGCACGATTTGCGGGAACACGCTGGGACAGGGAACGGACTATCACGCGTGGGTTGTTTTCACGGGAACTTATTCAACGGGACGATGAAATACGTGGACGACGACCTTACATGGAATCAGTATTAGACGGCGAAGATCTCCCTATGGTTCGCGGGGCCGATACTGCTGAAGATTACCCTCAATTGAGAGTTTCCACGTATTACAAAACACCGGTGATGTTGAATACACTTCGCCAGGTGATTGGGGAGGATGCATTCTGGGATGGATTCCGGGAATACTACCGCATCGGGGCGCTTCATCTTGTAGATGAACTGGATATGGTGCAGGCATTCGAAAACTCATCCCGCAGGCCGTTATCCTGGTTTTTCCAACAGTTTTTATATGATGACGGTGATGTGGATTATTCGATCGACATTACCGATTCACGGATTGTGGATGATTCTGTGTTCTGTTCTGTAAAGATTGAACGAATTGGTGATATACGTCTTCCGCAATACATGGGAATCATTGCTCATGATGGCGATACTCTTTTCGTGACTATACCATTTCTCGAAACAGATCCTGTTCCAGCCGGTTATGAAGCCTGGGGATACTGGGATCAACTTCATGATCCCGCAACTTCAACAACTGTATCGCTTGCACTGCCATTGAACGGGTATCCTTATGAAGTAGTTCTCGATCCGTATCAGCGTTATACGGACCGCGATCCATTGAACAACCGTTTCCCGCGTGCATATGGCAGACTGCAATTCGATCCATTGCTTGTCCCGATAAGCGAACCACCACTGGAATCGTACAGGATCCTCTGGTCTCCATCGGTTGGTTATGATGTCCATTACGGTTTTCTGCCGGGAATCGAGTTGAATGGATCGTATATGGAGAGGCTTGGCAGGGTTCACTCAGATATTCATATACCCGTAAAAAACATTGATGATGGCATCGGTTTCAGATTTGGACTCAGTCATCCATTGTCTAGGGGATTCCACCCGGTTTCTGCTACAGTGAATATGGGGCAAATGCATGCAGACCGTTGGATGGAAGCAGGATTTGACAGAAGTTGGCGGATTTTCAGACCTCGCTGGGTAAATTTCCGTACGAGTATTGCAGCGGGAACATGGGAAAGAAATCCCGCCGCAGTTTGTGCGATTCCTTTGAATGAAACCCATGAAATGGATATGGAGACGATTCCGTACTTCAGGTTTACCGCTGAGGCAGGTTATTCGCTTGCCAGCACCTCTTTCCGGCATACCGGGGAAATTGTTCATGGAACGGGAGATCATGGCTTCACAGGCGTTTTTCTTGAAAATATCATTAATTCGCGGTTGTACCATTCTACAAGGCTGGTTTTTGAAACTCGAGCCGTTTACACAACGCACCAAACGCCACAACGATTCCGTCCAGGGTTGAGGTACGGGTCCGAGTATAACCTTCGTGGGCATCCCCTGTATGGAGGAGCCGTATTTGATAATCCGACAGCACCGATTTTTCCGATGGCATCAACCATAGCAGCGTTGTCCTGTGATGAAGGTGTGGAATCGGACCGTTTTGTTGCCTTGAAATTGGCGACCGTAAATCGTCTCCCACGATTTATTCAACACACCGGTTGGGATGTTGCCGACCGTTTGACTGGTCGATTCCGGTATGGCGTGTACCAGGCGGGCGCTTTGTATCATGATGCAGCAAACGTAGAATCCACGCAAACGGGAATTATATTCGAAAGTGGACTCCAGGTTTCATTGCTTGATCTGTACGGCATGGAATTCACGATCCAGGGAGCATTTCTGAATCTTCATAATGAAGGGTACAGTGAATGGGAAACAGCAACCATCCTCGATTGGACAAAAAACAATTGGGGACAATTTGTCTGTGTGAGAGTGAATCTTCTGGATAGAGGTTTGTTATAAGGGATGTCATTTACTTCAAAGATAATAAATGGACACGATGAACAAGACTCTTAGAAGCAAAGTGCATTTTTCCGGGATTGGTGGCACCGGAATGGTATCTGTCGCCCGGCTGGCGATCGAAGATGGCTGGGAAGTCCGTGGAAGCGACAATCCTCTTTATCCACCGACATCCGAGATGGTAAAACATCTAGGTGTTCAGGTGTATGAAGGATACCAGGAAAGTAACCTGGACTGGGAGCCCGACACTGTTGTGGTTGGGAATGCCCTGAGTCGCGGCAATGAAGAAGTTGAAGCCATACTTTCGCGTAGAATCCGGTATGTAAGTTTTCCGGAATGGATGAAAGAGACAATTCTGCGCCGGAGCCGTTCCGTTGCCATTTGCGGAACACATGGGAAAACAACAACTACAGCGCTGACATCCTTTCTCCTTGATCGTTGCGGTTTTGCTCCCGGTTTCATGATTGGCGGACAACCCCTGGATTTTCCCCATTCTTCACGAATGGGTGGAGAAGAAGGCTACTTTGTTATCGAAGGTGATGAATACGATACCGCATTTTTCGATAAACGAGCGAAATTTTTCCATTATTTACCCCAGATTGCTGTTGTAACCTCGGTTGAATTCGATCATGGCGACATATACAGTGACCTTGATGAGATCATGAAGGCGTTTCGCCTGATGCTTCGTCAAATCCCGAAGAATGGACACTTGCTGTTATGCGCTGACGATCAGGGTGCAATGTCGCTGAAAGAGTATGCTTTCAGCAATGTAATCACGTATGGTTTTTCAGAGGTTGCGGATTGGCGTTGTGAAATCCTTGGCATCAATAATGGTTGCCAGTCGATAAAAATATTTCATGATCACTCTGAATGGGGTATTGTAGATGTTCCACTCGCTGGTGAACACAACCTGAAGAACACTCTTGCTGCAATCGCCGTTGCTGTCCTTGCCGGAGCATCTTGTGATCAGATACAGCAGGTGTTACCCGGTTTTAAAGGCGTGAAACGGAGGATGGAGACCTTCCACCGTTTTAACGGCATTCGGTATATCGATGATTTTGCGCATCATCCGACAGCAATCCGTGAAACGATCAAAGCCGCGAAGAGTATTACCACAGGTCGTGTGCTGGTTGTATTGGAGCCAAGATCGAATACGATGGTTACAAACACGCACCAGGTGGAATTACAGGATTCGCTGACAGGTGCCGATGCTGTATGGATCGGTCCGATCCATCGTGCGGAACGAATTCCGAAAGACAGGATACTGGACAGAGGGGCTGTTGTGCGATTTTTAGCCGGAAAAGCGGTACCATGTTTATTTGAGGACGATGTTGATAAAATCGTAGAATCAATTATGATAAATGGCAAACAAGGTGATACTGTCCTTATTTTAAGCAATGGTTCCTTCGGGAATATTTATCAGAAATTCATAGAAACGGCCAGGTAGATTATGGATGAAGAACATATAGATGAGTGCACGTTTGAAGGTGATCAAACCCTGGTTTGCCAGCAATGCGGTTGTGATTTCCCCTTTACCGAACGTGAACAGCGATTCTTTCACGAGATGGGTTTTGTAACCCCTCGATATTGCCATTCATGCAGAAAAGCTCGTAAGGAAGGAAACATCCGTCCCAGCGAGTGGAAGGATTTTTATGAAGTAGTGTGTGCGAAATGCGGAAAAGATACGACAGTACCCTTCAAACCGGTTCATGGCAGACCGGTGTATTGCAGGGAATGCCTGAATGAAAGCCGTGGAGATCAACCGGACCAGGACAAACATCAGGAAGTAATTGCAGAAGTGAATAGAGAACCGGTTGCATTGGGACTTACTGCTTTGGATGATGCCGAACGTCCCTATTCGCAACTCGAAGATGAAGTTGAAAAACTGTTGAAAGAACTATATCTTTAGGCTTCGATGAAAATCCGGGGGTGAATGCGTGCCTGGTGGTCGCCGCGGCCTTCAAAGCCGTTGTGGGGCTTAACGGTCCTGGCTGGGTTCGATTCCCAGACACTCCCGCAAAAATAGTGAACAAACGGCGATGTGAATAGCATCGCCGTTTTTGAACTGAAAAAGATGGAAATATTTATGGCATCCGAAAAAGTACAATTTGTAAATGAGTCCGGTCAAAAATTAGCCGCCCACCTGGAATTACCAGAAAACACCGTTCCGGTTGCTTTTGCCATTTTCGCACATTGTTTTACCTGTTCCAAAGACTACAAGGCGACATACCATATCAGTAAGACGTTGAGCGAACACGGTATTGCTGTACTCCGTTTCGATTTCACCGGGTTGGGGGAGAGTGAAGGAGCATTCGAATCAACAACATTTTCTTCGAATGTGAACGACCTGGTCAGTGCTGCCGGTTTTCTGGAGAATCAGTATCATCGTCCGGATATCCTGATTGGACATTCGCTGGGCGGAGCGGCTGTCTTACGTGCTGCCGGAAAAATAACATCGATAAAGGGAGTTGCTACAATCGCAGCGCCGTCCAACACAAAACATCTGGCAAGAATACTCGAAAAACGAATTGAGAACAACGCAGATGGAACAGCCAGACAAGCCGTCATCGGAGGAAGAAGATTCACAATCTCGCGTGATTTACTGGATGATCTTGAAAAGAGCGACATGGATGCATCTATTTCCAGCCTTGGAAAATCCTTATTGGTGTTTCATTCGCCTGTTGACAAAGTAGTGTTGTTCGAAAATGCGGAAATGATCTTTTCACTTGCGAAGCAGCCCAAAAGTCTTATTTCGTTGGATAAAGCTGATCATTTACTGCCAGATAAGAAAGATGCCCAATTTATTGGGCATATCATTGCTGCCTGGGCTCACCGGTTTGTTTAATTCTACACAAAGGTTTTTACAATTTCCTTGTGCAGGGATTGCAATTCACCATATGCACTATTGATCTCATTGATTTTCGCCTGAAGTTTTTTCATTAATTCCTGTTTTTCAAGTCCATTACGGATGATAATCCGCAAGTCGTTGTTATCCCACGGCTTCTCTATATACTGGAACAATCCTACCTCATTGATTGCTTTGATCGCATTTTCCTTATCAGCATATCCGGTAAGAATAATTCTGGGGACTTCGGGTTTCACGTTCCGTACATGCCCAAGGAAGGTTATTCCATCCATTTCCGGCATGAGGTAATCAGAAATCACCAGGTCGATATCGTTGTTATTTATGTAATCAAGTGCCTTTTTTGCCGATGTGAATGTATGAACATCATACTCCGTTTCCAGCAGGAGAAATGAGCTCAAGCTGGTGAGAACCATCTCTTCATCGTCAACAATGACAATAGTTGCATCTGAATTAAGTTCGGACATCGAAATCCCCACAATGATATTGGCCTGATTCAGCCCTGTGATGCCTGGGTAATAAAACCGTGGATCAAATAAACATTTCACTTTAGATAAAGAAAACAATACGATTTGCAGACGCACTTGCAAAACGATCCACTGGGAGAAAGATATTAAATTAATAGAACAATTGCATTACAAATCTTCGAAGAGCGGGAAACAGCAGGATCAGTAAATTATCTGGAGATGAGGAAAGAAGATACACATAAAGTCGAAATTTGGAATAAATGGTTCGATTTTACCCAATACGGCTCATCAGGCTTCGCAACCGACTGGCGATAACCTTCAGGATTCCCTGGGTGATTTTCGTGTGGTCCGCAAGGAGATCGTAGAACTCATCCCTGTCTATCCGCAGTAATGAAGCGGGTTCGAGCACAGTTGCAGAAGCTACACGTGGCTGGTCGTCAAACAAGGCCCAGGTGCCGAATGTGTCTTTGTGCCCCGCACGCATTACTTCGACTCCATCCCTGTGGAGTTTCACAACTCCATCGATCACCATGTACATGGAATCCGGATGATCTCCTTCTCTATACACATGAGCGCCTTCAGGAAGATCAATCTCCTCGGTGATGGATGCCAGGTGAGCAAGGTCTTCCGTTGTAATTGACTGGAAAACATCGACATCCTGTAGGAATATTACTTTTTCAATTGTGGTTAATGCCATGATTTCTGGTATATCCTGCGTAAATCCTTAGTTTTTCAACTGGGTACAGTATCAAGTTTTGCCATAGCAAATTGGGCAGTCTCACGAACGAGACGATCTTTCGATTTATACAATTGCTTTGCAGAATCCCTGTATGCTTCATGTTTGCATTCAGCAATATAAAACAAAGCACAAACCTTTAACCAGTCATTCTTTCCACTTAGAATCCCTTGAAGACTATCTTCGACATTCGGAATATGTACCGGAATGTTTGAATTCATGGTGGCAATCAGTTGTTCTAAGGTTTTTTCTTCAAGGATAGGGAAGAGAATGTTTTTAATCCTGTTGTTCGCAACATTGTCAAGGTATTCAAAAGCATTTGCCCGTTTTTCCGAATCATTGCTTTTTAATGCAAAATAGACATTATTCAAATCGGTTGGCGAATAACGAATGCCAAGTAACGTAAAAACCTGGTGAAAGCACTCATCAGACATTTCCCTGAGGGTTTTCATTAAAAGGAATAATGATGATTTCTCGTCGTTCGACATCATTTCAATATTGTTTTCGTTGTCAAGTGTGTACAAATACGCTTTTAACGCATAATATTCGGAGATCTCGTCCTGAACAGTCTTTTCTATCAAACGGGTATTGAATTTCAGCAATGCATACTGCCGTTTCAGGTCATGTAACGCAGAATAGATGGCATACTTGACCTTGTATTGTACTGCACCGATGGAAGCAATCAACTCATCTACGACCTTCTGTGTTCCAATAAGGGTAAGGATCTTCGGGATTTCCAGCCGCACTATCAGATCCACTTCGTCGTTCTTCATCATGGCGCTTAATTCGGGAAGAATCGCATCCCCATATTCTGCAAGCGCCTGCCTTGCATATCGCCGGACATTTCTTGTCTTTAAATGGTGAATAAGTGCTGGAATAAACTGGGGATCATGCGTTGTACCTGCGCTTATTATTGATTCGCGTAAAGTGTCGGTGTCATCACTTTTAAGGAGTTGGAACAGGTACTCTGCATAGACGGATGAATAATCAAGTCCAATGGTTTGGGCGGCACAAACCATGATTATCCTTTTTTCTTCTTCATTTGCAGTCTCTGATTGTCCCTTGAATACTGTTTCAAGTACGTAGTTAAGATCCAGCATATGATGAAGCGAGGCATTTTCCTTTTTTTCCCGTGCGAACGCGAGAATAGCGGCGCTTGCTATTTTCAGGTCTTCATTGTAGAAAAAGCCTGTGAAAGTTTCCAGTTGGTTTTCAGCTCTCAGGCAGGTGTATCGGATAGATTCGATTCGTAATTCCGCGTAATCACTGGTGACCATGTGAGATATTTTATCAGTAACATCAGATGATGGATACGCAGCAAGTACCTGTAACGTTTTGAGTTGAACAGCATCCGATGGAAATTCAAGAAGATTTTCAAGATAGGGAGCAAATACGCTATTCGGGGAGTTCTCTATCAGGTCCAGAATGAACAGGATCTGACGTTCATTCGTGCCTTCCAGAACATTTGTGATACTTTTTAATACAGTAGCATCCTGCAGATTGACAGTTTCGACATCCAGTTGAATTGAACGCTTTTCTAACGCCTGGCGGAATGAGTTAATGTATTCCGGTCGGGTGAGATAGATCAGGACAATCCAGACTAAAATCATTATTGCGACAACAACGCTGATGATCTGCAACGGTACTCCGGAAAAGGCAGTGATTGCTATAAGCAGAACACCGCTGATTCCCGTAGCGATACTGTCTACTGTGACATCGATAAAAGCCTTTGTCTGGTTTTTACTTTTTGCCGGGATCGGCAGTGTTAACAGTTCCATTCCCGATTTGTGGATCGATTGTTTAAAGCCTCCATCACTTACTTTCATCAGCACAGCCGCTGTAAGAGATTGCGGAAATAAGAAAACAGCCGCTGCGCCTGCAAGGATTCCCAGGGGAAGAAAAAACAGGGAAGTAATCACACCCGCGTGTTTTAGCACACGACCCGTTACAACAAGTTGAATCAGAAGGGATAAAACGCTGAGGTTCGACATCCAGAACCCCAGGAATGCCGTAAGGTCATCCCCCTGATTGGCGTGAACGGCGACAGCGTTAAACGAATAGTCAACCATCTTAGCAACCAGGACGCTGATACCTACCATCAATGACAGGAAAAGAAGATGGCGGGATCGAAGAATGATTGATAAAGGATTTGATTCTTTTGTTTCTTCCCGGCTTTTTCTGGAAAATTGACGCATCCTTTCACGGAATTTTCCCTGTGCGTAATAGCGCCATAAAAGAGACGCCAATACCTCACAGATTATGAGAAACAGAATGCACGCCCAGATAAGGTTCACTGTCCCTATTCCAGGCAATGGTGCAAGAAAACGTGTCAGATAACCGCCGAAAATACCACCAGCAATTCCACCGGCGCCGATAGTTCCAAAAAGTCGTTTTGCTTGCCTTGCGTCCACTACGTAGCTTGCAAGCAGCCAGAATTGTGATGTGATAATAATTGACAGAAGTGAAACAAGAGTATAAAAAAAGTATAAAAACCAGGAAGCACTGTAATCGGTCTGCAGAATGAACCAGATTACGATAAGACTGGTAATGGATAGAATGAATGTTGAATGGATTAACCGATTCAGTGAGATCACCCTGGATAATTTTGAATAGACAGGCGTGATTAATACGGATATTAATGCAACCAGCATATAAACATAGGGGAGTGCTTCCGCACCCAGATGGCGAAGAAAAAGTGAAGTACTCACCGGTTTGAATATCATCAGGGAAGCGATCAGAAGGAAGACATAAATGAACATCCACGCGGTGAAACGTCCTTCACCACGTTTGATGCCGAGTATTCTCATTAAAAATCGTAACATGATTCGTTTCGATGAGTTTCCTGCTGAAATTGATAGTCAAAAATACGGATAAAATCAGGCACAGGCAACGCGATCTTATTGTGATATACGATGGAATGTCTTGCCGGCATACCGGGCTGCAATAATCCAGATCACTATCATGGCGATAGTAAATAGTGACAAGTATCGGATACTGGAGAAATGAACAAATAGTGTTGTGATGGTCAAATTTACTCCGACTGCGAGGGCTTTGGCAAATCGCTGGACAAACATGTCGATAAATGCTTTCGCCTTGTATTTCTCGTCTTTTGTCGTGGGGACATAGAGCGTTTCTTTAGCAGATTGATTGATTGAATAACTGAATCCATTGTCTGCCGTATTCAATAAACTACCTGTGAGTAACAGCGGTGCAGCCATGAATCCGAGTGATCCAACGACACAGGCAATTGGTAGTACGAGTAGTGCCGTGGTCAGACCGAAACGCCGCATGATATAACTGGTAAGGAAAAACTGGACAAACATGGAAATCCAGTTCGTAAATGAGAAAATAGTGGCAAAATGGGATCGGATTAGCTGCGATTTAATCGCATAACATTTTTCATAGCTTTCCCTTGTATGGATGACGCCATCCGCAGATATACATGTCTGGGTAATTGATTCAACCGTACCATCAGGTGAAAGTTGCGACAGTGAATTCAAGAAAAGGGAATGCGCTTCGTCTGAGAAAGTAAATTCCTCGTCAATGCTCTCTGTAAATCTATCACCATATTCTGCTTGAAGTTCTGCCTCTGCATCATACATGGAGTTTTTATACACATTGCCTATAAAATGCGGAACAGACGCCTTGAATTGAAAATCCATCACGGTCGATACGATTTCATAGGTTCCCACGATTACAACTATAGCAAGCAGGTAAGGATTAATAAATACAAGCCTGGCGCCTTCAAAAGCCGGATTCCCTGATTTGGTTTTCTGTGCTTTCTGTGGTGGGGGAGATGGTTCGGGGATTTCCTGCTCTTTCTGCTTATCGACAATTTTTCCAGCCTTCCGGGCGATGAGAATGACTACCCCGGTTATCGCAAAACAGATCCACATCCACAGGGAATCTGAGATACTTTGTACCCATACTCGAACAAAAGTACTTCCAAATACACCGCCGAAAACACCACCCAGACCGATAAGGCCATAAAGGCGTTTGGCCACGCTGGAATTTACACTGTCATTCAGGAATGCGAAAAAGGTGGCGACCATCAACGTGTTATACAAGTCGCCGAAAAGATAAAAAGTCCATACGGTTAAATGGGTTGGTGCTGTGCTGAACAAAATGCTGTACGCTGCAAAGCAGATCATCAGGAATATCGAGAAAACGTAGGTTAATTGTTGACGATGGAAACGGCGTACTAACCATGTAAAGACTGTCACACCGATAAAAGCGACAACCATATTGAGGATCTTAGCAATCTGTTCGGCTTGAGCGGATTGGAAATGCCAGGAAAGAAGATCGATTCCCTGATGGGTCTCATAAAAGCTGAAGAATATCCCTACTTTAATTGGTTTCAGAATCCAGAAAGAAGTGATAACAAGGAAAAAATATGCAAACATGATAAAAGCGAACGTGTATTCACCTTTCTTGATGTTCATAATTGACTTGAATGGATTCGCCACGCCGTCCGCTCGAATGTTTAACACTTCTTTCCAATACTGCGATGTACTACGGCACTGAATCGTCAATGAGATAAAATAGAAAACTCTTCAACAATTTCAAGTTCATGTGGGTATTGTCTGTCAACAGAATAAGTAATTATCTCAATACCCTCACTGGAAACAGACACTTTACAATAATGATGCTCATCATGTTGGCGCATCATCTGAATATTCAGACCCTGGTTTTCATACTCCGATAAATACTGCTCGACTCTATCCCGGTCCGGCGCCCTGCGTATTGGAACACCACCACCGCTGCTGACCACAAAATGGATACTATCGACTATTGCATCTTCGAATAATGAGGTTTCAAGTACATTATGCTGATAATAATGCTCGTGCCCTGAGAATACCAGTTGAATACCATTTGATGCAAGAACATTCAGGAATTCAATCCTTTTTTCAAGGAGATCCGATCCATAAGATTCCTGGTACCAGTCACGGCTGTGCCATCCGAATGTCACAGGAGCATGATGCATGGAAACCAATTTCAATGGTACATCCTGACGGAGTTGAAGTTGTTCTTCAAGCCAGGAAGGGTTGTTGGGATCACTGCTTGCGAACCACTGCCTGAAGTATTCTTCCTGCAGCTCTGCCGGGATCAGATTCCATTGGTCAATCAGGTAATTCGAATCCAGCACAAAGAGCGAAGCATCCGGAAAATCTACCACGTAAAACCTTGGGTATCCGAAAATAGATTCGTAGTTCGGGAAACCATATTGGGTGTCGTTGCCGTATTCGTGGTTTCCCAGGGTTGTCAGATAAGGTATTTCTTCAAGAAATGGATGAGAAACCAGGTATTCATCCAGGAAAGTTTCCCAATGCATTCGCCTTGAGCCATCTTCAAGACAAATATCACCAACATTCAGCACAAAGTCATAATCGCCATACTGCCAGTCACGATAAAGAACATCACGCATCATGATCCTGGTTTCTTCGCCATAATCCGGCACATGCCGCAGGTAATTGAATCCGCCCAGGATACCTGCACCTAAAGTGTAAAGCTGATAAAAAGGGAAAATAACCTGCTTCCAGGTAACCCAGTTCTCTCGCCTGTAGAATTTCTCGATTACCAGACGTCCGGACTGCGTATCGCCATAAACGAAAAATGTCGGATTATGATCAAACGGCTCTTCGATTTCAACTCGATTAATCATTGATGACTGATCACGATAGGAACGATCAATCAATCCTCTGCTTGCACATCCAAATACGAGAAATGAAGCAACAAATAACAGTAGTAATACAGAATATTTTTTATTCATATGGCAGTCTTTGTTCAGATTTCCTGTCGCAGCAGTCCATATAATTCCAGATTTGCTCTTGAAGGCTGCACCCTTAGATATATTCTTACCCAGTTACTCCAGTCCTGGTTCCCACGTCTGGTCTGGATTTCATAACCGAAGTACGGCTCTCCATCAACGATACCATTTGATTCAACCCCGATACTGCATTCATCACTATGGTTCCATTCGCCACAGTCCGAGGAGAAATCAGATATTCTGCGGTATCTGTATGATGTCGTTTCAGCATCTTCGAGCCCTGTGGTTACTGCCAGGTCATCGAAATGAACAATGTTTCCCTGCAACGTGAAATTATCGAGTGGATTCATGCGGCTGAACCAGTAACGACCGATTATGTCTCTGCGCTCAATCAGGACATTGACAAGATACTCTGCGGCGTCAGGATCTGTCAGTTCACCTTGCGCCACTGCCGCTGCAATTTGTTCGTCCGAAAACGACATCACTTGTTTGGCGCCCCAGTATGCATCCCGCCATGTCATATTTTCAAATGCTGCGTTGGGGATCATCGGCTTGAAAACACTTGGATCATAGTCTTCAGCGGTGAAGTATCCAACGGAACGATAGGGGACAGAGAAATTTGTTTCCCATGGACGTACATACAGGCCGAAAGTAAAGATGTTTACAAGGAATTCGTGCGGATCGAACTCGTTTTCAGTACCGCGATAGGGGGGAGTTTCACCGCGTCCGCCGCTCCCCATAGTGGTGCCAAAATCGATCAGGAAATGCCGTACATAGCTGTTTCCGTTCTCATCAGTTATATATGAATCAAGAGTATTACCTGCCTTGGTGTCCACATGCCCCAACCAGTTCGACATGATTGCAAGGCCTCGAAGCTCCCTGCGGTGCTCGTGCGGAATGATATCATTCGGATCATCTTCACGTGTTCCAACAAACGAGAATGGTCCTACAGGTCTTCCCTCGATATATTTGCTGGCAGCAACACGAATCCTTCCGTCCGGCAAACGATCCACAACACTTAAAATCTCTTCGATATCGGATTCTATCATCTGACGTTGTCCACCTCGACCGTCAGAAACCAAAACCCCTTCATCGATCCTGAGAATGGATGGATCGAAGCGTACAAGGTAGTTTTCCGGCGTAAAATAACCAGCGGCGTAGAAGAATTTAGTTCCGATTACTTCCGCTGCAGAGGCAATTTCGGGAAAACCGGTTGGATCAAACTTGATTACATAATGGTCACCGCGGCTATCCTCGATAGTAAATCCAGGGGTAACACCTTCGGTTTTAGCGCGTTGAATCAGCCATGTTCCTTCGAGAGACGGACCGGTTCCAGTGTTTGGTCCTTGATTCAGATCTTCGATGGACATTCGCTGATGCGCATTACGGTTAGTGAACCATGAGGAGTTTTCGACCTCATCGAATGCGTTTATATTCATCGACTGATGAAGCCGATTTGTCATATGACGAAAGCCGCGAGACATGTCAAGCAGTTGTTCACCCTGTCGGATAATCAGTTGGTCGAAAGCATCACCGAGTTCATTAAAATGCTGTGATCCAGGTCTTTCAATAGTTCGTCTGTCATCCGGAACAGGTTCAGGAACAGTGAGAACATGACGGCTGCTGCAACCCAGGATGCCGAAAAGAACCAATAATGCAACAATTAATCTATGAGTCAGTGTACGCATTTCTCTCTCCATCATACTCTATTGATTCAATTGAAGATTTACCCGCCAACCTTCCCGGCTGATTCCGCAATTCGCCTGGACAAGGAGTTCTTCTGAAGTGTAAACACGCAGTCCCATACCGAACGCAGTGTTAAATTCTTTTGCTTTGAAATGCGTGAAGATGTCACTGGAAACCTGTCCTGCATCGAAGAACAATACAGCATCGGCGCCACCACGCTTCCATATCCTATTCACAGGATAACGGTACTCAACTGATCCGAGGACCATGTCATTGTTACGGAACCTGCCACGATCAAAACCGCGAATCGTAGAATAATGACCAAGTTCCGGGAGGTAATAATAGGGGATCAGACGATCATCGAATGAGTCCGCGAATTCACCTGCAGCTCGAAGGACAAGCGTACGCCCGAGGAACAGGTGATGATATGTTCTAAGATCAAAACCGCCTTTTGTAAATCCATATATATCATCATCAACCTGGGAATAAAAACCTCCGCCGACACGAGCGTTAATGCCACGGCTTGGATTGCCTCGAGTATTCCGAGAATCATAATTCAATACCAGTTCCAGTCTGGTCATTTCTATGATTTCGTGGAAACCTGCGGTTTCAGGGAATAAATCATTGAAAGAAGGATCTGATGGATCATAAGGGGCATCATCATCAGCATCTTTCTCTTCATCAGTCCAATTATGCTCAAATCCGTAAAAAGCCTCAATACTTAATGGTTCGGTAATCTGAAACTCAAGACCACCATCTACTGCCCATGTTTCAACCATGTATTCGACTTCATTTTTATGAGACGTATTGTTTCCAATACCGAAAAAATGTTCATCGGGCATCAGGTGATATCGTGCTGACCATCTCGTAGTAAGACGTCTTTCAAAGAATTTCACACGCCGCATACTGATTTCATAAAACTGCCGATAATTAAGTCCTAATGATGATTCTACGCGAAATTTGTCGTCTGGTGTAAACACATCCCTGTGAAAATAGTAGATTCCTACTCCATGGGTTGCGTTATATGTAGGATAAAAACCCCAGCTATCGTCATAAGCGGTTAGAAAATTCCTGATCTTATCGACGATTTCATTTTCGTCAACGTATTCAAATGTCTCTTTCATGCCTTGCAAACAGATTTTAAATGGGAAATAAATTACTCTGCCGGGAGCGGCAAGGATTCTATCGCCAGTGGTTTCAGCACTTCGCGGTGATTCCCACTGAGAAGTTGAATCCGTCTCTGCTGTGTCCTGCGGATTATCAGCTAAACACCGGGATAATGGCAGGAATAAAAGTAGGGAAAGGAGCAAAATTGCCAACGTGTTTCTACAAAGTAAGAATTGCATCGTGACACCCATGCTTACAATGATGGAATGACAATAAACCTTCTATCCATTTATCGTATAATAAACGCTGTCTGTACCTGCTCTTGTGTAGACGATTTAAATCATTAGGGTAATGAGTTTTTTCCTTCTATGCAAGCGATAACTGATGTTATGTGGCGATAAAACAGCAAATGGAATTTTCGGGCAGAGAAAAGGGGTTGACGAGAGGTCAACCCCTGAACTCACCAAAATTGTATTATTTCCAATACCTGGACTATTCCTCATCCAGGATTTGAGTAACACGGTATTTGAGCGAATTACCGTCCGCGCTTACCATGGCCCAGCTCCAGTCTTTCTGCTGAAGGAGCTGCCTTACAGCTTCCGCAAGTGTTCCTGTGGAACCATCTATACGAACCGAAAGATGTGCTACACCATCTGTAAATGCTCGAGAATTCACCTGCGAAACAGCAGTCGTGTTCGGAAGATCCTGCATAAACTCCTGCAGCATGTCGCCTTCAACCTGCTCGATCGTGAGTGTATACTCAGCGCCTGCAGTGGAACCGAATCTCGACCAGTCGGCGAGGACCATATCAACAGCGCCATTCATGGCATTCTCCGCAGCATTTTTTGCAGCGGTGCGAATGGCAAACTGCGGAACATCCCTGTCGAATCCGTCAGCACGGCCTTCCTGTTGTGCAACTACACGATAGGTGCCTGTATGAACGATGGAAATGTTTACAAGTGCTGTGGCTGTATTGTCACGGTTGAAAGTGCGTCCACGGCCGGTACCCTGCACGGAAATCACACTGAAGTAGACTGCATATTCAGCGCCATACCCTGCACCGAACAATGCGAGATCGGAGAGCATGGAAGCTGAACCCGAAACAAGATTTCCCTGGTAAACAGGAGTCTGAATTACTTGCAACGAGCGTGTCGCAAGGAATTCGGTTATTCCGCGCATCGCTTCACCGACTGCGGGATCGCCGGGACGGAACGCATCGGATGTCGGATTTGGATCCGGCACAACGATAAATCTTGGATTGCCACGGCGCGCACTTAAGACGGCTATCTGGTTGACATCATCCCTGATGGATGTAGTGGATACTGTTGCCCGGATTTGAACATGAATCGTGCCATATTCATTGGCTTCTGAAAGGACTTCAAAGTCAGTGACGTAACCCGAGCTACTGGTAAGAATCCGGTCGGAAACGAGCTGAAAATTCGCCACCAGGCTCTGGGAATCCACATATTGTCCAAGGACTGTGGAAATAGCATTACGTTTCGCGTCCATAATCGCACTGTCACGATCACTGCCATAACCGTCTGCGACTACATTTTCGGCGATGGCCGGAATTGTCACCATGACAAGCAAAGAAAGGACAAGTAGGGGTAAAAATACATGCTTTTTCATCGTACAATTCCTTTCTTATGGTTGCTTCTGGAAGCGTATCGTATTGGAAATAAGCTGCGGGTCACGTGCAAGCCCCATGGTTTCCATCTCCGCAGTATCATAGAGGTCATACATCAGGTCATCGACAGAACCATCATACCAGACCATGTATTCGAGAAGGTTTCCGGCATCACGGATGAGACGCTGCTCATTTGTCAATTCCTGAAGCGCATCTCTCAAAGCTCTCTTCTCTCTGAATCCGAAATCAAGGAAAATAAGTTTTACCGGTCTTCCATTCCTGGCGAAATCCCGCCAGAATGCCGTCATACGATCAATAACGCGCGGCATTGCATTGTTCATCGCCTCATCAATTCCTGCAGCAATGCTGGCGCCCGGACTTGAAAGCGCATAGGGCTCGCTCATTCCGTCATTGGAGCCGATAAACTCTCCTGTCAGTACTGCGTAGGCGCCGATGGTCAAAACAACTTTTCTTGTTTGTGCGCCGCCATACTGACCATGTTCAATACGGGCGGTAATTTTTACGAAGATATCGGCTGGTGTGTTCCGTGCCAGCACAAGCGCCGGGTCTTCCTGACCGGTTTCCGCAGTGCTGGATTGCATACGGGCGAGGTATTCTTCGTCACCTTCGGCCATCTGAGCTTCTTCCTGGCCAATTGTCGGAATTCCCAAATCTTCAAAGAAGACTCGGAATCTCGTATAAAATGTTTCCCGGAACTCATACGCTTCTGGAGAGGAATTATCAAAATCTACATACGGCATAATTGTGAAACGGTCCAGTTCACGATGAGTTTCCCGTGCCGACTGCAGAACGCCCTGTGCTGTTAATTCCTGGGAAATAACATCACGACGAATAACGCAGGAAACCTCAACGTTCAAACGTCTTCCTTCTTCCCAGTTGCGTACGATGTTGTAGTCAACGACATAGTGATCGACATTTGAGAAGAAATCGGAACGTATATTCTCAAAAGCGGATAATTCCGTCTGGTCACGGAGCAGATCGCGTACTACCAGCTCAACGGCTTCACGAAATGCCATGCGGCGTGCATTCGCAAGTTTGGTGTCGCGTCTTCCTTCATCTGACCAGCCGCGGCCCTGTACACGAACCGTCCGTTCATCAATTACTTCAATCTGGGCCATTGCCTTCGGTACGGTGCTGAAACCGATGAGTAAGGCAATACCGGCTATCATGATCGCTTTTATACCTTTCAAAACAGGCCCCTCCCAAATAAAATCAGTGTATTAGTGCTTTTGTGTTTTTTACAGTCCAGGAAAAATACTTCCCTAAAGTAGCTTTTGCTTTGCGTCGCTTCAATACCAAACCCTTTTTTCAATGGATTCCTTTCCCCACTGTTGCCATTCAGCAACGATGCGTCAGTTGAATAACACTGGATAAAAATAAAACTCTTGTGAAACAACAAATTAATAATCAGCAAGGTCGTTTGTTGTAGGTTTCAGCAATTCTCAAGCCAAAATTTGATTATCAATAACCGACAGGAGAGGAAGATTTTCCAATGTTGAACGACCTTCAGCACTGAAACCATATTATACGACTATATTATAAAAAACTTTAGAGGAAAATTGGTTTCACTATCAAATTAATTTATAATTTGCAGTCTTGCTTGTTGTTCATCAACGGGGGTGAGATCTGGTGGAGAGTAATTCTTCAAATCACAATGGTAAAAAACTGATTGAAGGAAAAAAGGATCCTTTCACGCAGTATCGGACTCGCTGGCTGAATTCCGCAGATAAGAAGGTATCCGGATCCAGGAGAACCAGAGTCGCCCAGCGTCAAACCATGTTCAGCTCGCGTACGGTGGAAGTGCAACGGAAACGTCATATGCTGTTAGGGTTGTCCTTCGCGTTGATTGCGGTGATTGTATTCAGTTATACACATCTTGCAGCACCAAGAATTCTCGTAGACACAGGTAATATTGAAGGGAACGTCATCATTGACGGTGAAATGGCCGGACATCAAAATCAGATTATAAAATCAACCGTTGGGTTGCATAGAGTCACTTTTATTCCTGATGATACAACGCTGGTCACAATGCCGGCACTTCACTCCATTCGTACTGCATTTAACGTACAACCTCATTATGTTCATTTCACAGTAATTACTCGTAGTACAGAAAACCACCTTCCATCAGATCCATGCAATTCTTCATCTGTTGATTGAAAATCTTTTCAATTGCTAACCGGGTGGTCTCTCATAGGGACGTCTCGAAAGATGTGTATATAAGAATACGTTTCACAAAAAAATATCACAAATCGAAAGATTTGAAAAATATTAGTATAATGTGTATATGTTAATGATACTTAAGATGTTGATAATAAGAGCATTAAAGTGAGATCGTATCTCTTAAAGAGGGTTTTCTCCGAGGAATTTTTGAACTATCTTTGTACCTGTGTTTGAATACTAAAAGAAGAAAAGGGAGGACATGTGAACGAGAAGATTCTTGTTATTAACCCTGGGACAACATCGACGAAGGTCGCAATTTTTCAGGGCGCACAGGAGATCTGGGCGGCATCCATTCAACACGATGCAGCCAAGTTACATGAATTCCCCAGCATTGCAGCACAATTAGACTATCGTTTTTCATTAATACGTGAAGGAATTCCCAAAGAGATGTACGGCGAATGGGCTGTCGTTGTCGGTCGGGGAGGACTTCTTCGTCCTTGTGATGGCGGAATTTACTCTGTTGATGAGTCTTTGCTCTCAGATGTTCAACACGCCAGGTATGGAGAGCATGCGAGTAATCTTGGGTCGATGATCGCTGCGAAATTTGCAGAAGAAACCGGAGTGCAGGCATGCGTAGTCGATCCTGTCACTACAGATGAGTTCGGTCCAGTCGTTCGTATCAGTGGCGTTCCCGGAGTGGAACGCAAATGCAGGGCTCATGCTTTGAACATCAAGGCTACAGCCAGGAGATCCAGTTCAGAGCTGGGTATCGCCTTCGAAGATTCAAACTTTGTAGTAGCGCATTTAGGTGGAGGTATTTCCATCGCTGCACTCAAAGGTGGCCGAATTTCGGATGTAAATGACGGTTTGCTGGGTATGGGACCGTTCAGTCCGGAACGTTCAGGCGCGATTCCGCTTGTTGGAGTTATGGATCTTGTCCGTGACAAGGGATACGATGAGACCAAGCGCATTTTCAGCAAGGAAAGCGGATTGTTTGGTTATCTTGGTACATCGGATCTTCGTGAAGTAGAGTCGCGTATTGAGAACGGGGATGAAGAAGCGAACTTGATCTGGGAGGCGATGGTGTACCAGATCGCCAAAGAGATTGGCGCCATGGCAGCCGCATTGCAGGGAAAGATAAACGGTATCATCCTTACTGGCGGACTGGTTAATTCCGAAAAACTTTTGAACAAACTTGAAGATTACATATCTTTCTTCGGACGCAGATTTATCTATCCGGGAGAAGGAGAAATGCTTGCACTCGCAGAAGGTGGTTTACGTGTGATTCGTGGTGAAGAGGTTGCAAAACCATACGGGGTAAATAATGAGTAAAAACAAGGCGCTGTTGTTCGGAAACGAAGCTATTGCTCATGGCGCACGGGAGGCGGGAGTGTACTTCGCTTCTGCATATCCGGGCACACCATCAACGGAAATTCTTGAGATCTTTTCCCGGTTTCCCGGAATCTTCGCAAAGTGGTCGCCAAACGAGAAAGTCGCGCTCGAGGTAGGGATCGGCGCCTGTCTTACCGGTACACGCACACTGGTTACGATGAAGCATGTCGGTGTAAATGTAGCGATGGATCCGCTGATGACATTCACCTACACTGGTGTGGTCGGGGGATTTGTACTGGTTAGCGCTGACGATCCTGAAATGCACTCAAGTCAGAACGAACAGGATAACCGCATAATTGCCAAATTTGCGAAAATTCCTGTTTTTGAACCTGCCGATAGCCAGGAAGCTCATGATTTTACCATGCAGGCGTACGATTTGTCCGAAAAATACAATACTCCCGTAATGCTTCGGGAAACCACCCGTATCGCTCATGCAAAAGGATTGGTCGAACTCGGCGAATGGCGCGAGCCGATCCGTGGTGAAGGATTTGAACGTGATACGCAACGTTTTGTGATGATGCCGAATTTTGCGCGGCCACGTCACAGTTTCGTCGAAAGACGCACCCTGGAATTGGCAAAGTTCTCCGATGAATGGGATGGCAACATCCTCGAGTTGAAAGGTAAAGACATCGGTGTGATCACCGATGGTGTTGCCTACCAGTACATTCGTGAACTGCTGCCTGACGCCAGTTTCCTGAAAGTAGGTATGCCGTGGCCCTTCCCGGCCGGCAAAGCAAGGAAACTTGCAGAACACGTAAAACGAGTAATTGTCGTGGAAGAGCTGGAACCGTTCCTCGAAGAAGAGGCGACTTTTGCCGGTCTGAAGGTGGAGGGTAAAAAGTACTTCCCGAGAGAAGGCGAATTGAATCTGGACAAGGTCGCCAAAGGTTTGTATGAAGCGAATCTGGGACCAAAACCAGCACCACCGCGGACTCCAGCGGATAATGTTGTCAATCGTCCACCGGTACTCTGCGCCGGATGCCCGCATCGTGGCATTTATATGGCGCTGAAGAAGGTTAATGCCGATGTGTATGGTGACATCGGCTGCTACACTCTCGCAGCACTGCCACCATTGAATGCCCTTCACACATGTTTCTGCATGGGAGCATCCATCGGAAACTCTATCGGAGCTTCACTGGCTTCGAAGGATCCCAAACATCCGCAGATCGCGGTGATCGGTGACGGAACCTTCCTGCACAGTGGATTGACTGGTTTGATGGACCTGGTGTATTCCAATGCCAATGCGACAGTCGTTATTGTCGACAACAGCATCACTGCAATGACAGGCGGTCAGGATCATCCTGCAACAGGACGTGATTTGATGGGCAATGAAGCCCCGGTTGTCAATTTCGAACGCGTGATCGAAGCTATTGGAATTAAGAAAATCACCATTCTCGATACCTATAACTACGATAAAGCGCTTGAACAACTGAAAGAATCAATTGAATACGAAGGTCCATCGGTTGTGATTGCCCGCAGGGCATGCGCCTTGTTCCCGAAAAAACTTCGTCCGTCTCCATATGTAGTTGAGGCTGATTGTAATGGTTGTGCGGCATGTTTCCGTATCGGTTGCCCGGCGATCATGCCTTCCGATACGGAAAAAACACCCAAGGGACTTGCCAAAGCGGTGATTGATCCTAATGCCTGTACCGGGTGCACGCTCTGTTCGCAGGTTTGCCCGATTGATGTAATTCACCCTATCCACGTTGAAGAGGAGGTGAAAGCATGAGTACGAATGGAATGACGAACATCCTCATCGTAGGTGTCGGTGGGCAGGGGGTTGTTCTGGCGTCAAATATTCTTTGTGAAGTAGCATTACGCGCCGGATATGATGTTAAAAAATCCGAGATTCACGGCATGAGCCAGCGTGGCGGTGTTGTTTCCAGTCATGTCAGATTTGGCGATAAGGTGTACAGTCCCCTCGTTGCGAACGGACAGGCAGATGCAGTTCTGGCTTTTGAGGTTGCCGAAGCATTACGTTTTGCACACGAAGTGAAAGAAGGCGGCAGGTTGTTTGCATCTGTCCAGAAGATCAAACCACCATCCGGTGGCGGCAAAAAGGTGGTTCCGTATCCGGAAGACGCCGTTGAAAGAGCTATAAACGTTTGCGCTGGGAAAGTGGTGCCCATTGAAGCGGAAAAGATTGCACTGGAGCTGGGAAATTCGCGCCTGACAAACACTATCCTCCTTGGTGCACTTTCCACAGGTATTGATATTGATGATCAGATTTGGTTGGCCACGATTAAGTCCATGGTACCGCCAAAAACAATTGATTTGAACCTGCAGGCGTTTCAACGCGGGAAAGATGTTGTAAAATAAGTGAAACAGTATTTCCTGAATAGAGAGCAGGCTATCAATCCGGTAGCCTGTTTTTTTTATCTGTTTAAGAATGTATGGCTTTTTCTATTGAATAATAAGTACAATACTGATTGAACACTGACTTATGTAACCATGCGTTCGTGATTTTGTCGGAAATTTACTCACTGACATCATATAGTATTGATAATGAAATTGTTATGGTACGGTCTATTTTCATTTCACTTTTTTTCCTGTCAAGTATGATATACCCCGATGTGGTTCATGGTTCTTTTGAAATCAAGAACCGGGGAGGCAGGGCACAGGGAATGGCAGTTCAACTCGTTGCCGACGTGCATGATCCCTCCACCAGAAGCATCAATCCATGTTCAGCATCATTGCATCCCGGTCTGAAAGCTTCATTCTCGTATATACGTCAATGGGGATTGAGAGAACTCGACAGGTTCCAGATTACAACTGTTTATGCAGAAGAGGAGTGGTCTGCCGGTTTGTCTGCTTTTGGATTCGGAAGAGGATTGTATGAGGAACGTGTGATTGATCTATCCTTTGCAAAACGTGTTATTCATGAGTGTTTTCTCGGAGCATCTTTACGAAGGAATGAATTGAAGATCGAGAATTATTACTCAGACACATTTTTTGCTGGAACTGCAGGAATTCTATTTTCAGGCACCAGAGGATCGATTGGTGCAAGTATTTCCGGTTTTACCCTTACAGAACCCGACCATGATGCGGATATGCCGCTGACTGCATGTTGCGGCGGAATGTATAACGTTTCACCCCGGGTTCGTTTATGTTTTGAAGTGTATCTGGAATCCGGATATTCCACAAGTTTCGCAACAGGAATGGAATACAAGGTATTAAACAAACTTGAACTACGTTCCGGGTATGACAGCGGTTCAGGCAGGGTTCACATTGGAATCAGCATTCTAACAGGTACTTTGTCGTGCAGCATAGCATATGACCATCATTCTGATCTTGGATGGACGAGGGCATATGGTGTCACTTATTACTGAAAAAGGCCTGAAACTGACTTCTACAAACCATGGTTGATAAACACTGATTATCGCTATATGGCTACTAATTGCATCACAAGATCATTACGCATATTTGCAATACTGCTGATTTGTATTGTTTTCCCTGCAAATAGTACAGCCTCCGATCCTGATACTCTATATGCATTTTTTGATGACATTGATCTCGTGTCAGGGGAATCATTTTATGAAATTAACGAAGATCCTTTTTTATCCAATGATTTGAGACTCAACAGCACTTTTACAATTTCACAATTAACAGAATATGTTCCGGGATCCCGGTATATGAATCGAACCTCCCTCTACATTTCATCACGAGTCGAAAACCTTCATTCTTCTTCGTATCCGGGTCACTATTTGAAATGCCGCCTTCATACTGAACAATACCAGGTTTGGACAGTCATACGACGTTCACAAGGAGAAACGAATATACTTGATACATGGCGAGCGGGAATCTATAGAGAACTGCCCCATGGTAGTATGATTGTTGGCGATTTTCGAATCTCACATGGTTTAGGATGGGCGATGAATTCATCCTTCTCTTTTCCTTCATCATCGACAATTACCACACCCGGGGCAAGGATATTCCGGACAGCCACAATAAATACTTCCAGTGAAACGGGGCGGGGATGGCGGGGAATAGCTTTGTCTCAACAGTACCGGGAAATAAATTTTATCGTGTGGGGCGGCGTATGTGAATATGATGCAAGGCGTATTGATAGCGGAATGGTGCTTTACAGTTCCCAGGGAGATCATACGACTGAATCCAGGGTGGAGGCTCCTTCAATAACGGAAAAAAACGCAGGAATTATCGTCGAATATGAATCAGACCATTATGGTTCAGTAAGTCTCATACGATGGATGAATGACTGGGATGATCGTCTCGCAAACAACGATCAGCCGAAACGATTTCAAAAAGTAGATGAATTAAAAGGTATAACCGGCATTACATGGAGAAACGAGTGGTCCAGCAATATGGAATGTGAAGCGGAAATCGCTTTACAGGATCATGGAGGATTCTCTGCATGTATGCGTAATACTTATTACTGTTCTCCCGTATCCATGCACGCGGTAGGTTATTCGGTTAATAGTGAGTTTTCACCTTTGCATGCCAGACCGTACACCGTCGGGAACTCAATAACACCGAACACGGCAGGAATCTATCTTGGAACAGAGTATAGAATGGAATACTCCCGCCTGGCATTATGGTGGTCTGAGGAAAGGCTGGGTACAAGTGAAAGATATCAAGCAGGGCGTGTGATTGTTGATACAGAACTGTCATCCGATATATTTACTGAATTACGTTATTTATGGATTCATGATATCCCATACACATTTGGTCTCAAGGAGGAATGGTCACATCGTCTACGGCTCCATGTAAGAAAGGATAACCATAATAGTATTATTGGGATACGATGTGAATATGCAAATGATAACGAAAACAGATCCGGTTATTTGTTCGGAGGATATTATAAAAATCATATTATGCATTTGTTAGAATTTTCACTTACATTTAATTATTTGGGATATTTGGATTCAGGGCAACGTATTATGATTTTCGAACCTGATGGGCCGGGATCTTTTCCGTTTCGCAGCATTGCCCGTGAAACGGTTCGGTTGGCTGGTGAATTTGAATATTCCTTGATGAACGGTTGCAAACTCTGGACTTCTTTTCTGTTGGATGTTCCCAATAATGTGGAACCACATGCCGTACAGCTAAAAGAAAATGTCGAATGGAGAATCGGTTTTGTCTTCAGGAATTAGTAGCAAATCGACACAAAATGCAGAGCATGGTGGAGTAAAGAAAATGAAAGATGATGATCTCAACAGAATGAACGATGAAGAAAATGTCTCACAGGAAAAAGCAGTTGAAGGCAAAGACTTCCAGGTTGCTGCGACCGAACAAACGTCTACTACACTACATGTACCAATCCAGAAGCTTTCCTGCCCTGTATGTGATGCACAGTTTGAAGAGAATTGCGAAGATCTTGAAAAGATTGTTATATGTCCAAAATGTGGGCGAGAATTTCCATACGTAGATGGTTATCTCCTGATGTATCGCCCTTATATCGAGATGTTTATCGACAATGTTCACCCCATTCCGCTTGTTCCGGGGTATTCTACTGCGGGCGAGGTTATGGTTCCGCCGGATGAATTGCTTCTCGTTCCTTTCAGTATAGAATATTACCGGGAGCCGGAAGTGTTTTTCCTACTCCCGGGAAACAAGGCCGCCAGGGAATGGATACACGAAAACCAGGTTTTTATGCCGTTGTCGGTAAGCAAACGCAATTTTATCCTTTTCTCCAAAACATTTGATAAATCGGAATCGAATCAACCGGTAACATTAAAATGGATGGCGATCGGTGAGTACACCAGGTTGGATAAACCGTTATGGTTGAATTATCTGCAAAACTCGGCGGACCTGGTTCGTAATGATGAAGATGTGGCAGCGATTGTAATGCTTCTGATCTCGCTTGATTTTTTTTATGATTACATCCTCGCTCGTTGTGAAATTGGCTATGATGAGATTCGGCGTGTTGGTCGGCGTCCTGGAATGAATGAGAAAAAAGCAAAATTGAAGCTCATTCATGACAGGATGGGGGACTGGTCTGGAGATTTCGGGAATCAATTGAAAGATCTGACAGATTTCAGGAATAAGATTGTGCATAATGTTGTGAAACGCCCTGATGTGCGGGGATTTACTGGCCGGCGTGCATTCCAGATCGTGATGCGGGCAATTCTCTTCCTCATTGAAATGTACCACCGTTCAGAATGTCAAAATGGTGTAAATGGGAAATCGAAACCAGCCAAAGAATAGAACGTCTCCATCCCACAATCCACGCCTCTTTTTAGGTGACCGAATGTCTCCAACTGTGTTTCGGAAGCATCGTATTGCTATATATTGGAATTGATTTTGCTTCTTCATGTCCAAGAGCAGGTAATAACTGGACAATTCTGGTACAATTCCAGTAAAACTTGTCCTGCAATAACATGAAAAACAGGTGAGAAGAAGAGTGTTACCATTGAATATAAAGAAGTTTTCAGTTTGTTGTGTTTTATCCACAATTCCGTTGTTGTTATTCACGGCATTACCTGTCTATGCCCATTCCGCAGTGGACACAGGTTTTGAAGAACTCCAGGAACGTTTGATTGCGGATGGTAAAGACAGTGTCCTGGTGCGAACCTATTTTAATGACCCGAGGTTTTCATTAATTCAAAGTGTTCTCCGCATCAATGTGCATCAACCGGATCCGACTGATGCCTATGCAGGAATGACAACGGACCGTTCCGTACAGAGAACCAGGGATTTCCTGAGTGAAAACCGTCAGGTGTTTGATCGGGTACTGGCAGGCGGTGATGTTGATCCGGAAGTGGTAGTTGCAATTCTGCGGATCGAAAGCAACCTGGGGACGTTCCCTGGACGGTATCCATTAATGAATGTGTTTGCAAGCCTCACCTTGCTCGAAAGCTCGCACCTTGAATCCATTGCCCCTGATTTCTGGGATAACGTGATGAATGATATCCCGGTGGAAGAGCAGGATTCTATTCGGGAACGGGTAAACAGCAGGAGAGCACGGAAAGCGAACTGGGCGTACCGTGAGCTTTGCGTCCTCTTTGATATGGCCAGGGATGGTATTATTGATCCGTTGGAAGTAAATGGTTCCTGGGCGGGAGCGTTCGGGCTGGCTCAGTTCCTGCCGAGTTCGTTCCAGGCGTATGCACGCGACGGAAACGGCGATTCCGTGATCGATTTGTATAACCTCGAGGATGCCATTGCTTCAATCGCCAATTACCTGGATGAGAACGGGTACCGTTCGAACAGTGAACGCAGGCGCAGGCGTGCGGTGTATTCCTACAACCACAGCGATCATTATGTGAACGCTGTGCTGTACATTCGGGACCAGTTGTGGAACGACCGCCAGGCAGAGAGTGATGAAGGATAATTTTCCCGTCAGACGATTCTAAAAGAAAGCTGATATAAATATTACATTCCCGGCATGATCGGAAATCCTGAGAACATTTTCATTTTCACGATTTTGGTGCTTTTCGAGGTTCAAACAGAGGCGTCCAACCGCGAAAAACGCGAATGACGCGAAATAGAAAACTTTTCAAGAATATAAGCTGTAAAATTCAGCGATCTATCTTCAAGTATGTCAGGAAATGGGATTCGGTATCTTATCGGGAACCATTGCAGAAATCGGATGCTCCGGTGTACCCTTGTTCCTTTTGCATCATTCGATACGGTTGATTATATTCGGAATGCTCTTTTGGCGCGTTCGTTCAGCGGTTAGGACGCCGGCCTCTCACGCCGGTAACACGGGTTCGAGTCCCGTACGCGCTACCATTCGTGTTTGAGACACGAACTACTTCAGCAAGGCTTCCTTCATCATCAAGGAAGCCTTTGTATTTTTACTGCAAACAGCGCAACGTCTTAATTGCATGTCTTCTTGTTTGAATTCTAATAGCTATCCAGTTCAACCACCCTTTTCTGTGACATAGTGCAGGTTCTCCTTATTATGATCATAATAAGATCAATATTAATGATTTAGATACGGTTTATTTAATATGCCAGAAACAAAATGGACCTGCCAGCATGCAGGTCCATATTGTTACAATATTTACAAAGGATTACTTGATATACATAACTCTTCTGATGGCTGAAGCGCCATTCTCTGTTGATGCACGGACAAAATAGACACCAGCCGGGAATCCTGTAGCGTTCCAGGTCACCTGATGGTATCCGGCATCATAGGAACCATTGCCGAGTACTGTTACCCGCTGACCGATCAAGTTGTATACCTCAACAGTTGCACGTGATGCCTGTGGAAGGGCGAGGGTAACGTTAACAGTCGAGTTGAACGGGTTCGGCCAGGTTTCCGAAATACTGAAGGTCTCAGGAATTCCTGCTTGATTCGATTCCTGTGCCGATGCGCTTGACATTCCCACTACGATCTGGATCTCTGTATCGATTGAACCAGGAACACTTATGATGCTGGATTCACGCAGATCCCAGGTCTGCTGCCCGATGGTAGCAGTGATCTGGAAGTCACTTGGCAGTTGGATGTCGATGCCATCGAAATGAACTTGAACATCGGCTTCTTCTGATGACTGAATCGTGAAGGTCCAAACGTAGCTTTCTCCTAATTCAATAGGGGATGTCTGTTCGCGGACAAAGCTGTCACCTACCGGAGAGTTCCATTCCGGATGTTCTGTTACCGCACGAAGCACCTGTCCAGCAGGATGGCCGGGAGGTGCAGGAAGATCATATGCCATGTCAAATTCACTGCTGGCGTCCTCTTTTACACCAAAGCCGGAAATGCTTTCAGTTCTTCCATTCTGTTCAAGAACGATGGGAATAAACCAGTTTGATTCATCATCCAGTTCATTGTCTCCATTTGGACTGAGTGGGGGACCTGTCCACCAGCGAGGCTGATACGTAACCAGTTCAAGACCCGGTGTAGTCACATACATCCAGTATCCCTGCCATGTCTCGAAATCGGACGGAAGTGTGTAGTTTTCACCCAGGGCATCATAACCGTACACAGCAGCACTGATCAGGCCAGCGTTAACAGCGTCCGCGAAATAGAGTGCTGTCGTCGCCCCATCACTGATGATAAGGGAATCGACAGGAGTGTCAATCGGGAGGCCATTACCAACCATTGTCCATCCCGTTCCCAAGTCCATGGACGAGAAAGGAGTTGCTGGTACTCCGTCAAGGGTAAGCGTAGTGGCTGGGCCGATATTACCAAGCCAGTAGCCATTCGGGAAAGAGAGGGTATCGACTACGTGGTAACCTGTTGCATTGTAGTCAAAGAAGAATGCCGGATCAGAAAAATCATCACCAAACATATCATCAACAACGCCGGTTGCATGTTCCAGCGGGAGGCTGAACATGTGCCATGCGTTGTATACGTCAACTGTTGCATCGAAAGGCGATATCCGGAAAATGTCAGTTTGCAGAGTTGAAGTCTGGCCAATTACATCGGTGACTTCGAGTTCAAGGAGACCATAGATCGTGTAAGTATTGGGTGCAGGTGTCCAGATCATATCACCAGGATCTGTTGTGAATGATCCGATCTGCTGCCAGCTAAATCCCTCAGTGAGGGAAAGCGAAACAGTAGTCGTTGCGGTTCCAATGCCACTTACTGCAGTCCATTCCAGTTGTGCAGGCACACCTGCTTCAAAGAGCGAATCATTTGTAGTGGGGAAAATCCATGCGAGAGCCGGCGGATCAACATTACCAACAATCAGGTCGAAAGCAGTCGGTTCTGTACCAGCAGTGAAAGAGTAGTTCGGTGTAGCAATCAGGTCGATAACTTGACCTGTTTCAACGACTTGCAACAGAACACTCACACCAGCAGGAAAACCATTGCCAAACTCAAGGTTGACTGTTTCGCCAATCTGGTCAGTATCGACTTCAAAATTCCAGATCTTAAAATCTACTGTCAGGTCATCATTACCATTACGGATATCCTCCATAAAATCAGGTCCAAGAATGGTGTTCCATTCGGGATGGGGGAAATATACAGAGATGTAACCGGAACTCGGTGGTGCAGGTTTGGGAATATCCAAACCCGGATCGTAGCCATCGGTAGCGTTTACATCGACCCTGGCCATGGCGCTTTCATCAACGAAGTTTTCAAGCAACGGCAACTCTACTGACGCCGTAATGCTGACCGCATCGGGTACAGGCGCTTCTCTCAGCAGATACGCCATATAGAAAGAAGTATTGTTGGTATTTCCAACGATAAAATAGTTGTCGTCTGATGTGGCAATCATCTTCGATGGGGTTTCATACACACCGGGATCACCGAAAATCAGTGAATCGAGTCTTGCACCATCAGCATCGATATTGATCACCATAATATCGCAATGGTTGGAAGCACTAGGATGGTAGTAGTACCCCGCAATCATGTAACCATCGTTCTGATCGGAAACGATTGACCTGGCTGCGTCCCACAGTGTATTTCCATAATTCTGATGCCACTCATAGCTTCCATTTGCATCGACTTTAATTGCCCAGAAGTCATCGGAAACTGGACCGACTTCACCGCCAACACCAATAAATCCGCCATCAGCGGTCTCTATAACATCGTAAAGACTTGCACTGGTAAATGAACCCCAATCAGTCGAGTTATAGGACCAGACTGTATTGCCACTACCGTCGATTTTTGACATGAATGGGATTTGACCAAAGCCACCGGGATCTGCCATATCGCCAATAACAAGATATCCGCCTGAAGAAACCTCGATAACTTCATCTGCTTTGGCGTTTGAGTAGATCATCGGACGGGTATCCCATTGCAGATTCCCTGAGGCATCGAGTTTGATATACCATGGACGTGAATCGAAGTCTGCAGTTGTACGACCAACTGCAAGGTAACCGCCATCTGAAGTCTGGATCACATCATAACCGAAATCATAAACGGAGTTTGGAAATGAAAAAGCCTGTGACCAGAGAATATTGCCTGCGGAAGAAATTTTTGTGACGTAAAAGTCGATATCGCCTGCGGCTTCGAAAAGTCCTGCAGTGACTACATTTCCATCTGCTGTGGGTGCGAGGGCGGATACTTCACCCAGGGTGGAGGCAGCATAGGTGCTGTCCATCAGCACAGACCCACTGAAATCGACTGTTACGATCCGTGTTGAGTATTGTCCGCCAGATGTCCCAGCCACCATGAACGATCCATCAGGCAATTCAACAACATCTCTTGCTGCTTCAGGTCCAAACACATCCGACCACAACAGGCTCGGTGCTTGACCGTTTGCTCCCATGGAGATAGTAAACAGGAGCATAAATATCGAAAAAGTCCTTAACCAGGATTTCATCTTTCTTTCCTTCCAGTAAACTGACTTCTTGAATTTTAATAAACTGATGATGCCGAACTGTTGTAATACAATTCAGTAAAAACGAAAACCAACAGACGTCAAGTTAGGAATACCTAACACGAGAGGGAATACATAATGACGAAAAATGAGAGATTATTGAATTAGCCTTTGTTCTCGCCGTTTATGGGGTGGTGCATTATGATGGAGAGTCCATAATTGAAGTGAAATTATTTCCCGAAGGCGTGTTGTATCGACTATACTTATATATAGTTCTGAAGTAAAAATAGGGTATCATTGAGCAAATAGTTTCAACAGTGTATTCGTAATACATCATGTTCGAATATTAATTCCTTACACGTACGATAATTTCTCCCCACTATTGTGGGGAATTGCATTTCAAATTTTCAGTGAGTATAATATGATGTAAATATTAATGGAGGTATTATGAATGGCAAAGAATCATCTTTATTAAGAAAAGTGTTTCGTAATAATCTGGTTAGTAAGACTGTATGCGCTATCACTACTATATTTCTTTTAAGTATTGCATTCCCGCATGAAGCTTCAACTACAAGCGATCAACTCCAAGATTCGATTCTTTCAAGACATGACTCGCTTATCACAAGGATGCTTATATCTGATTCATTGAGTTCAGAGAGAATAGAGAATTTCGAAAATGATCTGCATGTTGCAGAAAGGTGGATGCCTGTTGCTCAAGAATCATTAGCAATTGGTCAAAAAATATTTTGATTGGTATTTAATGATTGTTGTAATACTTGCAACACTATTAGGTATAATTTTTCCAATATTACTAAATTTATATTTTACAAAGCAATACAAGGATCAATACACAATCATTAAAGATGATTTTATTTCTACAAAATCACAAGCAATAAACGAAATCGAAATATTAAAGGAATACAATAAAAAGAATAAGGATGTTGATTTTACACCACGCACAAAGAAAGTGCAGGAATATTCTGAAGAAGAATATAAAGATGACTTAACTTATATGGAATTTAAAATATTAAACACATTATGGACAAAACAGGTAAATAAATTTCCTGGATTTAATCCTCTCTTCAGTTTCAAAATATCTCCATATATTCCAGAATTTGTTGAATTTAGAAAAGCAGGGACAAATCTTTTGTGGCAGCTCCCAAGAATTTGTGCAGTGGAATTTCAGAAAATGTGATGTAATAAGTTGAAAGTGCATGGTTTATCTCCCCAAGTTTGGGTTAGAAAGCTCAAACAAGGTTCGGAGGTTCACCATGCACCTCGAGAAGTTGGTACGAAAGACACTTGTAGTCAAGGATCATCGCGTTATTTGTATAAAAGAATCTGCCGGTTCTATGCATGTAGAGCTGGATCGCATTCGACGTCGTCGGTTGCCTTGCAGCGGTTGTGGGGAACGTTGTACGGTCCGTGATCGTTTACCGTTACGGCAATGGAAGCATGTTTCCTTGTGGGGGATTGCGGTGACACTTTCCTACCGTCCCTGCCGTGTCCAGTGCCCGGTGTGCGGTACGGTGGTTGAAGCGATTCCCTAGAGCCGCGGCAAGAGTCCGTTGACCGTTCCCTTGATCATACTGCTTGCGACATGGACCCGTTTGCTGGCGGTGGATGTCGTAGCGCGTCTGTTTGGTGTCCATTGGAACACGGTGTATGCAGCGATGAAAGCGGCGGTGGACTATGGTCTGGAGCATCGTGACAAGGGCCATGTGCTTCATATAGGGATCGACGAGATCAGCCGAAGGAAAGGGCACACCTACCAGACGCAGGTGTACGATCTGGACCGGAAAGTTCTGTTGTGGAGCGGTGAAGGTCGGACGCAGGCTACCCTGCAACGCTTCTTTGACGAGTACGGCGAGGATTATCTGAAACAGGTGACCGCTGTGTGTTGTGATATGTGGGATCCCTACACAAAGGTGATCGCGGAACGGTTGCCAGATGCGTTGCTGGTCTTCGACAAGTTCCACTTGATTCGTCACCTGCACAAAGCGGTTGATGAAGTACGGAGACAAGAAGCTGCCGTACACCGGAAACAGGGAATCACACTGCTGAAAGGGGAACGTTACCTGTTCTTGAAAAACCCGGAGAACCTGACGGATAAACAGCAATGGACATTATCCTTCTTGACGCGGTTCAACCTGGATATTACGAAAGCGTGGCTACTGAAAGAAGAGTTCCGGTTGTTGTGGAACTGTGAAAACGCTGTACAAGCGCAACGCTTTCTGAAAACCTGGTTCCGAAAGGTGGGCTACAGCAGACTGAAACCGATGAAACAGTTCGTGAAGCTGGTGAAAAACCATATGGATGGCATCCTGGCGTGGTTCGAAACGAAAATCAGTAATGGTGTTGCGGAGGCGTTAAACAACACAGCGAAAGCCATCAGTCGAAGAAGTAGAGGATTTCGTACACCAGGAACGTTCGAAACGGTCCTCATGCACTGCATGGGAGGGCTACAATTACCTCAAACTATGCACAAATTCTTGTGAGGAACCTCTTTTGTTATCTGAATTAGTTGCTGAAAATCCAGATGGTATGTATCACTTAACAGATAAAGGCTGGAATTTGTGTAGAAATATTCATGATACTCTTAAAAGCAAAGATCAGTGGTGGCCAGAAGAGACAATTGATGAAGAAAAACTTGAGAAAGTACTAAGTATGCGTAAGAAATAGAATGATTTTATGAATAAATAGCTATTTGATGGCAATGTGATTAAGAATATATAGTATTCAAAAGTAACATTATTGTTACAACCTTCTATTTGAATAAGAGGACTGCTATTAAAAATCTTAATAAGGAAAATATTCAGACATTTTCCAATTTCCTAGTTGTAACCCACGTTTAAACCTCATACTTTTTACCACATTACAAAACCAAAACTCATACAGAAGATTCTCAAATGGCAGAAGACACGACTATTATCATCGGCGCCGGTGTTTCCGGCCTGTCCTGTGCTCGTGAATTGTTCCGGGCGGGAAAGCAGGTGCTTGTCCTCGATAAAGGACGTAGTGTAGGGGGGAGATGCTCTTCGTGGCGTACAGTGGAAGGTCACATTTTCGACTATGGTGTGGCGTTTTTTCACGGCGAAGACCCTGAATTCCTGTCCGAACTTGAGACCGTGGAAGGAACGTTCCTCGAAGGATGGCCGTTCAAGATTTCCGGAACAGGCAATCCATGCCAGGCGAACGCATTCTCATGGCGTGGACGCCGGGGAGTGTTCGCAGAAGGAATCAACCGGTTCCCGAAACACCTTGCGAAGGGATTGGACATCAGGAACGGGAAGTTTGTTATCAACCTGAGAATGGTATCCGACGGGATACGGTTGATCCTGAAAGATGGTACTGAGTTCACTGCTCGTACCCTTGTTCTGGCGATGCCCAGTGAACAGGCAAATGCTCTCCTTGTACCACTGGAAGACAAATGCGATGAGATTCCAGCGATACGTCATTTGCTGTCCAATCTGAATACATTCCCATGCCTGACGTTGATGGCAACCTACCCGTCATCGGTTAAGCAACCGGAATGGGACCTGATGCTGCCGACCAATTCCAATGTGCTGCAACTCATTTCCAATGAATCATCGAAAAACCGCGGTAGAAATGGAATAGCACTGCTGTTCCAGGCTCGTCCCGGATGGTCTGCGGAAAGGTTGGAGATTCCACCTGAGGAATGGACGAAGGAAATTCTGGAACATGCCGCATTTTATGCCGAAGATTGGATTAAAAAGCCGGAGTGGACCAAACCGCACAAATGGCGGTTCGCACGTACTGATCTCGGCAACGAGCTTGGGGCGCCGTTCCTGACAGAAATAGGTTCTGCTCGGTTGGGTATCATCGGTGAATCCTTTTCTCGCGGTGTTGGAGTGCAGGGAGCTTTTACCTCAGGTATCGCCCTGGCGAAACGATTACTGGAAATAGAAAGATGAACGAGATACGAAAACGTCTGGAAGAACTTGTCATTCGTGACAAAAACCATGAATGTCAGGGTTACGGCCCCGATCATGCCTGTGTGCGAGTCGTCGCTGTTGCGACTCTGCCAAGCCGTTTCGGAGACTTCCATATCGTAGCCTTCTGGAACAACCGCGATTCGAAGGAGCATGTGGCGATTGTTCACGGCGATGTGATCGGCGCTGAAAATGTGCCGGTACGGATGCACTCCGAATGACTGACCGGCGACATTATGGGATCGTTACGGTGCGATTGTCGTGATCAGTTGGAGGTGGCGTTACGCTATATCGCCCAAAGCGAGTGTGGCGCTGTGCTGTATTTACGGCAGGAAGGCCGTGGGATTGGGCTGATTAACAAGATCCGGGCGTACAACCTGCAGGACAAGGGACTGGACACCGTAGAAGCGAACCGTGCTCTTGGTTTCCGAGATGATGAACGTGACTACGCTGTCGCTGCACACATGATTCACAGCCTTGGTATTAAATCGGTAAAACTCCTGACCAACAATCCCAACAAGATCCAGCAGATCGAAGAACATGGTGTCGTCGTAGCGGAACGTGTTCCACATATCATCCCGCCGAACGAACACAATCGTTTTTACCTGGAAACCAAAGCGAATCGTTCCGGGCATTTCATCGATTTTTCAGGATTCAGACATCTTGACGAACAGAGTGATCCTGTAATTGTGAATGGTGAAAAAGAGTAGTCATATACTATCCGGTTATTCCGTTAGCTCAGCAATGGAATATCTAATATAAAGCTAATAATTATAATGGGTAGGGCCGCCCGCCCTGCCCTTTGAATGTAGTTTTATTCTTGATAATTTCAGCGCTTTCTTACTTGATTGGCAATAATTAAACTCGATCTTTATTATGGATAAGCTACTTTAACAGTAAACATTAAGCTGATCAAACAGGATAACCGGATAATACAAATACGGTTATGTAATATGAGTGACAGCTTAAGATGTGCATATCTGAAGTTGTTGTTATGTAACATGTTGAACTCTTCTGAAAAACCTGTAATTATTCATCAGAGAAAAACCAAGATATTTTTATAATATTCGATATAACAAGTATTTATACATCTTTTTCCTAAAGCTGTTCATATTTTTTATTCGTACTCCTCAGGAATAGCCCCCCTGATATGTTGTAACCGTCTCCTCCGTATTCATGTCCTATAATCATCACAGAGCCATTTATCTTATCGGGAGATAAACCATGTCGTTGCATTTTATGAGATTGTACTACCGATATCTGCGATCCAACCGTTCGATTACATTTATCAATATTCTTGGTTTGACTATTGCCTTGACTGCTATCATTCCGATCGGATTGTATGTCGCCAACGAACTGAACTATGATACGTATTTCGAGGATGGCGACCGGATCGCCCGCTTGGTGATTGATGCCCGTATCGGTTCCGACCAACCCGTTGTTGCGCCCATCGGCTCCGCGCCCATGGGACCGGTCATGACACGTGAAATTGACGGGATCGAACAGTATTGCCGAATCGATGCATGGGGCGCCGAACGTCCAGTCACCTATAATGAGCAGACATTCCTCGAAGCGAATATCCTGTGGGTGGATTCCTCCTTTTTTGATATTTTCAGCTTCCCGTTTGTGGTAGGTGATCCGGCAACGGCATTAACTACGAAGTTCAGTGTTGTGATCACGGAATCCACAGCGAAGAAGTATTTCGGCGATGAAGATCCCTTGGGCAGACAACTGATGCTGAGTCATGACGAACGTTGGAAGTATACAGTAACCGGTGTCATGAGAGATATAGACCAGCAGACTCATTTCCCCGATTTTCCCATGTTGTGTTCGTGGGTAACCCGACATGAGGGAATTGATGATGAGATGTGGATCAACAATGTCAATTGGTTGATTTATTTCAAGCTGAGTGAAGGTGCTGCTATTGAATCCTTAAACGAAGAAATGAATAATTGTTTTGAACGTCATGCAGGTGACATCATGCGCCAGATCGGCGGTTCCGGTGATGTATCCCTGCAGCGTTTGAATGAAATGTACCTGGATTCGAACCATTTCGGTTTCTATACATGGCCTCGCGGATCATGGGCGAGTGTAATCCAGTTTATTGTCATCGGAGCTTTCATCCTGATTATAGCCATGCTCAATTTCATCAACCTCACTACTGCAAGAAGTATGAACCGTGGCCGACAGGTTGGCATCAGCAAGGTGTTAGGAGCTTCACGCGGTCATCTCGTACGTCAGTATCTCCTCGAATCTGTACTGATTTCCACATTTTCCGCAATTCTCGCAATGTTATTTACATCATTGTTTATTGAACATTTTGCAAACCTGTTAAATGTTGATATTGAGTTTTCGATTGTCCGGAATCCAGCCATCAGCTTGTTGATCCTTGCTGGTGCTGCTTTGCTTGGAGTTATTGCAGGGTACTATCCGGCTTGGTTTTTAACGGGGTATAATCCGGTGAGTGTAATGCGCGGTCAACTTCGTACCGGTACAAAGGGGAAACGGATCCGTGCTGCATTTGTGATTCTCCAGTACAGCATGTCGATTATGTTGATTGTCTGTACCATGCTGGCTTTACGTCAGCTTAATTATATACGTCACAAAGACCTTGGTTTTGACCAGGAACAGATAGTGGCGTTACGGTTACCCAACTGGGATCTAATGACTCGGCATGAGGTTCTGCAGACGGAAATGATGCATCTTGCGGGTGTGACAGGGACAGCAGACTCAGATCAATTACCGCATGATACGGCAAATAACAGCATTTATCACATCCCCGGAATGCCACCGGACGGTCAGATCTACCTTGCAGGCCAGAGAATCGGATACGATTATGTGACCCTGCTGGGTATGGACATTCTTGAGGGAAGGAATTTCAATCGGGATATTTCCACTGATACACTTGGGGCGATTATCCTTAATGAAACAGCGGTCAGGATGTTGGGATGGGAAAATATCGACGGAAAATATATCGAGGATTTCGAGAGTCTTGAACCACCGGTATATATCGAGCTACCTGTGATCGGGATGGTGCGTGATTTCCATTTCTCTTCACTGCATAGTGAGGTACGTCCACTGATGCTTCGTCTTTATGTGGGCGAGCCTGTTTATACCTATTTCAAATTGGCTCCCGGAACGATTCCTGAGACGATGGCTGAAATTGAGAATGTGTGGAATGAATTCGCTCCCGGTATACCCATGGATTACCTCTTCCTTGATGATCTGTTTGCGAATGCCTACCGTTCAGAGGAACGTTTGAGCCGATTATTCCATTTCTTTACCTGGCTGGCAATATTTGTCGCATCCCTTGGATTATTCGCCCTGGCATCATTTTCAGCAGAACAGAGGACTCGAGAGATCGGAGTACGGAAAGTTGTCGGCGCCTCAGTGCCGGGAATAATCGGGCTGCTGATCTGGGATTTTCTGAAGCTCATACTGGTTGCAAATATTATCGCATGGCCGTTTGCGGCGTGGATTATGCTACGATGGCTTGAGAATTTCGCATATACGCCATCTTTTGGTTGGTGGCTGTTCCCGTTGGCGGGAATAGGAGCGCTGGCGCTTGCTGTATTGACTGTCAGTTCGCAAGCATGGCGTGCAGCCTTGGCAAATCCGGTGAATTCTTTACGAATCGAATGATAACCATATGGGAATGCAGGAGAGACTATCTCTCGAACCAGTAAAGAATTGTCTTCAGATACTCAGTGTAGGCAGATTGAAATACGTACAGAAAGTCGATTGATGGTATAAAATCACGCCATTCCCACAGCTCTTTTGTTTTGTAATCGACGGGGCAGGGGATAGGATTGTAGCCTGCGTCTCGAAAAACTCGCATGCTTCGAGGCATATGAAATGCAGATGTTACCAGAATGAGTGTGCTGTCAGTTAAAAACTCTTCAATTCGTTGCGGATGTTCGATGGTCCGCATGGCTTCCGCTTCGGCGTAAACTGTACGCTCCGGTTGGACAACCTCCACAATTTGTCCCAGGTATTCACCTACTGGTAGTCCCGGCATCCCCCCGGTGCAGATAATTGTGCAATCATCCCCCAACCGTGAAGCAAGTTCCAATCCGCCCAGGAGCCTGGCGCGTGTCCCGGGGCTCAACTTTGAGGAAGATAACTTCAGGGTATTTTCGTATCCGCCACCCGTGAGAATTACAACCTGCTTTACTTCGAGTTTCTCCAGTGAATCAATCGGGGGGAGTTGATATTGCTCAAGCGGTCCCATCATGACTTGATTCAACGGCCGTGTGGTCATTAGATAAAACAGAATGGAAGCTGAGATAAAGATGTATCGATGTTTTTTGTTGGACCACGAATAGTAAATGGTAAGAATACTGAAGACAAACCAGAGGATGAAAACGATGTTCGGTACAAATGCCTTGATTAGTGTGAGCATCAGCGGAACCATCCGGAATTAGTAATACAATCCCTCATCTTTGATAATTTTTTCCACCGATGAAGGAACCAGATTGTGGATAGACTGATTCTTGATGATCCTGTTTCGCACGAATGTCGCGGAAATCTCCAGGAGCGGAAGGTCAATCCAGTTAATTCTGTCAGCGTACTCAGACGATGTATCCGTTTTTCCGTAACCTGCACGATGCATTATTACGATTTGTATTTCTCGAACAAGATCATTTATGCGTTTCCAGTTTGGAAACTGGGGAACAGTGTCAGATCCAAGAAGCAGGTAGAAATAAATATCAGGGTAGTCATGTTTAATTTGCAGGACAGTGTCAATCGTATAGGATGGTCCTTCACGATCAAGTTCGCAGGTATTTATCGAAAAAAACGGATATTCTTCAATAGCCGCTTCAAGCATCTTCAAACGTACACGGGCCGAAGTCGATTTTATTTGTTGCTTCAGTGGATTGACTGCAGCGGGAACAAACCAGACCTCATCAAGCTTCAAACGTTCCTTGATCCATAATGGATAAAGAACATGGGCTATCGTTGGTGGATCAAATGTGCCGCCAAATAAACCAACCCTTTTTACTGCACCCGGCATAAACGTATTCCAGTGTTCAATCAGTATTAATTGCCTGACAATGCACGTGCATCCTCAAGCTCTTCCTGGTAATGCTCCCGTGCTTCATTCAATTTTCGAAGAGCGCGATCACTCCATTCATGGTCGCTGTACCGTTCCAGGAAGATCGAAAACTCACTGATTGCTTCCTGCCAGTTCCGCGAATCCATAAATGCGACAGACTTGTAGTATTGTGCTTTTGCCGCGAACGGAGTATCATAAAAGTTTTCCATTACAGAATCGTAATAAATCCTTGCAGCGCTGTATTCCCCCATATTGTGGTACAACCTGCCCGACTCGTAGTCTTTTTGAGCAAGTTTCAACCTGCATTCCAGAATTTTATCCATTGCATCCGGAACGAGATCGGAATTGGGGTACATCTCAATGAATTCCTGGAAAGCTTCAATGGTCTGTGCTGTATAGGTCTGATCCAGGCTGGTTCTTGGACTGAGTTCAAAGTAGCATTCGCCACGCTGGTATTCTGCCTGCTCAACCAGGCTGCTCTGTGGAAATTGAACGATTAATTGTTCATATTCGGCAGCGGCTACGATATACTGTTTCATTTGAAAATGGCAGTCTGCAAGGAGGAACTGTGCAGAATCAACCATAGGAGATCCCATATGGTTGATCATGAAAATTTCCAATCGTTCAATGGAATCGAGGTAACGTCCACGCTCATGCAGATGGTTAATACGTTGCCATGCATCGTCGGCGGAAAGAAGTTCCCAGCGATGACCGCCTGCACAACCCAATTGAAAAAGTGTGACAATAACAAGAATAACCAGGATAAAAACGAGCCGTACGCATTAGCGACTCCTGACCTCGTAAAGCATGTATGTAAATCCACCGACAGCGCAGGTTATGGCTACCGGAACCAAATATCTCCGAAAAAACGAAGGCTCATCCGAATCATTCGAGCCGTTTGCAACAGGATAAAGAAATAATGGTAAACGTGTCAATTCTCTTTTTCCGAAATTACTTCCATTTGAAGAATATTCTTGATTTGCATTATTATACGGCAGATGGACGGGTTCATTCCAGAATGCATTGTCTGGAAGACTGACCAGGCTAATCTTTTATCTCGCATATTCTCTGCCTGGTTGGTAGTAACAAAACCGCTTGACATCTATTATTCGTCACGAAATCGGACTTTGTTCCATTAATATGCGAATAATTTTCGCTCGCCTCCAGGATATCACAATGAATGAAGGCAAATACAAGCAGAACCATGAGGGAATGTCTGATCAACTTATCCAATTTCCAGCATAAGTGTGAGGAGATGCACCTGTTCATCAATGTCACCATTCAAACGATACACCATCGAATAGTTGAGCATGAAGCTCGGAACAGAGTATTTTCCAGGGAAATTTCCCAATTGATTTTTATCAAGCAATCCTATCCCACAGGTGATATATTCACCGCCATCCTGGGTTCGGGGCATTGCCCCGGCCCGTAATGTAATATGATGAAACATATTGTATTCGGCACCAAACCTGAATTCCAGTTCATTGCCATCATTCTCATGGAATACATTTCTTGCGTCAATGTGCAATCTTGTGTTCCGTTCCGGTGTAATGCTGATTCCTGCATTTACAGATTGATCTTCGATTCCTGAGAGCATCTGCCGTGAATCGGTGAAGTCATTGGGAAGATCGGCAAAGAATACACCCACTTCAACATATTCACTGGGGGCAAGATAAACACCATACGAAGAACCAATCACGCTTTCAAACTGTGCTTTATCATTTTCACTGAACATATCAATAGAACGGTTCCGTATGATTCCCATCGCGGAAACACCAACACGCACGCGTTCAGATAAAGTAATATTCAGGTAGCTGATTGCACGCCGGTTGTTTGGTGTATTACCGATATCGAACCAGCTTGAATTCGAACCATCAGTGGAAAAAAGTTGTTCTTCCGTAAAAATTGTACCAATGGTAAACGGTTTCCAGAAAAGCGTGAATCCTCGAATGATTGAGAGCGGAGCATCAATCTCGGGAAATCCACTGATATCTTCATTGCGTATGAAAGCGCTTGTGTAAGATAATGCAGCCGCCGGATTGATATGTATGGAAAAATGAGGTTGTTCATCCCACAATACAGTTGAATATCGTGTATAAGTGGCAGGATTGTAGAGAATGGATTCTATATTGCCCAGCCTGGCTGTGACAGCCCCGGCAACACCGATAGGACCACTCTCAAGTGTTGAAAAACTGTAAACATCCAACGCTTTTGCTGATGGCTGGATGAATAGAAAAATAAGTAAAAGTATCTTTTTCATGTTAACTTCTATTGAACCTCTTCAGGAGGTATTCGAGTATAAACCATAAATATAACATTGTTGTAAGGACGAGTGTTATAGCGCCAATAACCAACCTCCCTTGAGATAAAATGTCTCTACCGGTGCATAGATATCCTCAAACACTGCTCCGCGAATCCCTTCCGGAAGACGGTCAAGGATTTGACCGGCAGGAGTTACGAACCCTGAAATACCTGTATTTGTTGAACGGACCAGTGATCGTCCGGTCTCAATCGAACGGAATGAACTAAGCAGAAGGTGTTGTTCAGGCTCGGTAGTGCCCTGTAGCCAACCGTCGTTCGTCATATTCAGCAGGAATTGAGCGCCATCCAGGGCGGCTTGTCTGCTTATATACGGGAAAACGGCTTCATAACAGATCAACGGCGCTGCAAAAATAGTATCATTATTTACGGAAACCGGCCAGACGACAACTTCTCCACCGGGTGTAAACTCAGCCTGCCCGAAATTCAATTTGCCAAGATCGGGAAACAGGACCTGGAACGGAACACGTTCGCCAAATGGTACGAGATGATTTTTCGCATAAAAACGGAATATTTCCCGTCCGCCCGGACGCACCAGGAAAGCAGGATTATAACGTACTCGGACAGAATCAATGAATTCGTAGTGCGAAGCGCCTGTTGCAATGGGTACACCAAGCGAATCGACAAAATTCTGCATGGAATACCGCCAGTATGGGTGACGTTTGAGATAACCCGGGAAAGCTGTTTCTGGCCATACCAACAGATCAATATCTTCATTGGCAATAGTTTGACTTATTGTACGATAAATCTCATAACTATGCTGGGTGCCGAGTTCCCATTTTAAAGCAGGATCGACATTTCCCTGTGCAATCGCAACCCTGGCAAGCGTCGGTTCATGAGCCGGATGGGAGGAGATCAGATGGAATCGAACATAACCGCCTGTAAAGACCAGAAGAATGATTATCATTGTGATTATCAAGGTTCTTCTTTTCCGAAAACCGAACAGGAACAATACATTCAATAAAAAAACAAAAGCACTGACCAACGCAATTCCACCGACTGAAGCGAGTTGAGTTACCGGGATGTAATAAGCCTGTGTGAGAGCAAGGATCGGCCAGGGAAAACCAATTTCTCCCCTCATTCTGAATACTTCCTGTGCAACCCATAACAGTATCGCTACATAATGGCCGGCTCTTCCAAATCGTTTCAGCAGGATCCTGTGTCCGATCGCAATAACACCGAACCATACTGTCAACGCCAAAATAGCGCCAATGCACGATCCCAGTCGAGCACCCCATGGATGCGCCGGTATTAAATCCAATCCAGTACATTACCGCGATGTGTGGAAAACAATGCCGCTGTAAACACCAAGTCTGAATGATTCTTTCCAGGAAGCGGATTTTTCAATCGCAATAAAAAGTGGAATGAGTGCGAACCATGCCAGGAATCCTGTCGGCAATGGAGGAAATGAAAATGCAAGTATCGCGCCTGTCGCAAGTGCTGCGAAGGCGCGGTTACGTTGTGTTTCAAGCACCATTAATTATAATCTCATGTTTCTGTTGTGCACTCTGGTAGATCCAGTTAACCATCTGCATTGTTTCATAGGCATCATCTATCGTGGAAATCGGCTCCTTATCACCTCTAAGCACCTGGATAAAATAGTGGCAATTGCGCGTGAAATGAAGCCTTGTACAAATCCCTTGCTGCGGCTGACTTTACTGGCGAAACATTTACCAGTTCCCCCTGGATTGTTTTGAAGATTTCAAGAGGATCCAGTTTCGCCGATCCTTCAGTGCCTTCCATGTAAGCATAGGCAACATTTCGTTCTGCAAGTAATCCCCAACTGCAATCCAATTGTAGGAAAATGTCATTTGTATATTCGATTGTGGCTGTGATTGTATCTTCGACAGCAAGACCGAGACCGATATTTTGTGCAACAGCGCTGATTCTTCTGGGAGTAGGATGATCGAGGATCCACTGGACAACATCGAGCAGTTGAAGACCAAGGTCCATCATTACGCCTCCACCGCTGATATTCGCCTGGTGCAGCCAGGAATTCCTCTGCCAGGTTCCACGTTTCATCAACCAGCCGGTACGGATCCGCCAAAGTTTGCCGAGTTCTCCGGCATCCAGAAAATTTTTAAAACCGATACATCCTGTCTGAAACGCAAATTCATCGCAACCAAAGCAAGCAACCCCTTCTGCGCAGCAAAATCTGCCAGCCTTTTTGTCTCTTCCAGGTTTCTTGCAACGGGTTTTTCAATGATTACATGAGATCCTGATTCCATCGCCAGGAGGGCAAGGGGTAAATGTGATATTGTTGGCGAGCAGATAAATACGACATCAGGCGATGTGTGTTTCAAAAGATTAACGCCATCTACAAAACCCTGAACAGAGTATTTATCGGATATTCGCCCGACTTTGAACGCTTCCAGATCGCAAATACCGACAAGTTCCACATCATCCATTTCTGATAATATTGGAAGATGAATGATTTGTGCTGCACCACCGACACCAATCACTGCAATCCGGACAGGTTTATCTGGAGATAGAGGTGTGAACTTTATTCTCGACATCATGTAATCCTTTCATCATTGATCATGCTGGTGCAAAACAATATAAGGAATCCTGAAGGATGGAAGTGTATTGGAGCAGAGATCGCTGAACATTACAGATATTGATAGAACTCCTGGTTCGGAAAAGAAAACGACTGTTAGCTATTAGAGCAAAAAACAATGGGGAAGGCGATAGTAGAAAAACGGACAACCTATTGATTTGAATTGAGGTACTCTTGCAACATAATAGCAGCGGCTGCTTTATCAACCAGTTTTTTATTCCTGGAAGGTTTTTTTGTTCTGCTGGATTAAAATCTGGTTGGCAGTAACGCTACTATATCTTTCATCACACATTTCAACAGGTAGGTCAAAAACATGCAGGGATTCGACAAATTTACGTGCAGACTTCGCACTTTCGCCTTCGGTCCCGTCAGTATTTATCGGCAATCCGACTACAATTTTTTCTACCTGTTCATCACGGATAATCTTCTCAAGCTTATCCAGGAGATCCCGCGTCGGTTTTGCATCAAGTGTTGTAAAAGGTGTTGCAAGCGTGGCAGATTGATCAGATAGGGCGATACCAATTCTCTTGTTCCCCAGTCTATTCCGATAATTCTTCCTCGACGTTCAATGGTCATCCAACTACCTGCTCACTTAATCAGTTTACAGCTTCAGCTTCTTCAAGCGGGACTTTCAGTGTTTCTTTTAACAATTTACCCGGCTTGAAATGTGTTTTACGTCTGGCTGGTACGTAAATCACTTCATTTGTCTTGGGATTGCGAGCTTTGGGTTTCGGTTTTGTTTTTTTCACTTCAAAGACGCCAAAATCCCGGATCTCGATACGCAATTCAACATCCTCGCCGACCATGATTTCACGAAGGGTGTTAAATATTTCGTTGGTAATGCGTGCGACGGTTTCCGGCTTTTCGCCAGTGCTTTCAGTCACACGTTCTACTACATCTTTCTTGATGTACGTCTTCACACGACGCATTTTCGCCCCATCATGCATAGGTTTTACGTGAATAGGTTATGGTTAGAATCAAACAATCTTTTCGGCTACATCTGACACATTCACTCTCTCAACCTGAACAATTCCTTTAATACGCATTATACGGTTGTTCAGACGAGATAAGTGCGACAGTCCACGAACATTCACCAGGAATGTCCCAACCGCCAGGCCGCCTTCGGTGCGAAGGTTCGCTTCAAAAATGGTCACATCCTGTTTGCCGATGATATCCGACACATCCCGCAACAGGTATTTTCTGTCTTCAGCGAAAATTCTCAGACGGGCATTGAACCGGTCATCGCGCTGAACATCCCATTCCAATTCGACCAATTGATCGATTTTATGAGAGAAATCCGATACATTCGGACATTCAGTACGATGAACAACAATTTCACCCGGCTTTTCAAGATTGCCAATGATTCTGTCGCCTGGAAGTGGACTGCAACAACGTCCAAAGATAAATCTTGGTCCAGTCTTTTCAAAGGCTTCATCAGATGGTGGGGAGGAGAGAATACGAATATGTTGCGTTTTGCTATCTACTTCATCAGAGGTTTTACGGTTTGCAACACCCAGAATACGGTCAATTACTTTCTGGGATGATAACTCACCCGATCCAATCGCAGTAAAAAATGCTTCTTCGCTTTGCAAACCGAAAGAGTTGACAAGATTTCCGATTTCTTTTTTCGATAGCTTTTTCCGATAACGAGCAACTTCCTTGTCAAGAATTTCACGACCGAGACGAATAGAATCTTCAATACTTGCCTGTTTGAAATATTTGCGGATCTTGGTTCTGGCACTGCTCGTATGGACAAATCTCAGCCAGTCCACACTGGGGGAAGCATTCACACTGGTAAGGATTTCAACTTTGTCACCGTTGTGTAACGGGGTATCAAGCGCTTCCATACGGCCATTTACTTTGGCGCCCAATGACCGTAATCCGACATCCGTATGAACAGCAAAAGCAAAATCAACAGGTGTTGCACCTTTGGGCAACTGAATAAGTTTTCCCTTGGGTGTAAAGACATAAATCTCATCAGTAAATAGATTAATTTTCAGAGTTTTCATAAACTCTTCCGAAGAATCGTCTTCGCGCGATCCTTCGATCAGGGCTCGTAACCAACTGTAATAATCTCTAAGGTTATCACTTCGTTTCTCATTTCCATTATCGCCTTTTTCCTTGTATTGCCAATGGGCGGCAATGCCTACTTCCGAAACATGGTTCATTTCTTTTGTGCGGATCTGTATCTCAACCGTTCTGCCTGCGAGATCAATTACTTTTGTGTGAATCGATTGATACATATTTGCTTTGGGCATGGCGATATAATCGCTGAAACGTTCGCTGATCGGGGTGAACAGTGAATGGACTACACCCAGCACCCTGTAACAGTCCGGAATTGATTCGACAACAATACGGACCGCCAGGAGATCGAGGATCTCTTCGAAACTTTTTCCGCGGCGTTTAATTTTATTATAAATACTGTAAAAATGTTTGGCACGGCCTGATATGGACGCTTTGAGGTTTTCCGCTTCAAGACGCTCTTTTAATGGGTTGATAATAGAATCTACAGCGCTTTCGCGGTCTTCGCGCGAAAGAACCACACGTTCGCTGATACGTCTGTAAGCCGCCTCATCAATAACCTTTAGCGATAAATCTTCAAGTTCCCATTTAATACGACCAATACCAAACCTGTGGGCGAGAGGGGCATAAATCTCGAGGGTTTCCTGGGCAATACGTTTTTGAGCACGAGGTGACATTACATCAATGGTTCTCATATTGTGTAAACGGTCGGCGAGCTTGATAAGAATTACCCGAAGATCCTGAGCCATCGATAATAACATTTTCCGAAAGTACTCTGCCTGTTGCTCCTCATTTGAACGAGTGTTATAACGGATTGCAGACAGCTTTGTCATTCCATCCACAAGAATCGCAACAACTGGACCGAATTCATGTGCAATATTTTCTATTTCTACACCGGTATCTTCCACAACATCATGAAGAAGTGCACCGACCAGGGTTACTGTATCGACATGCAATTTTACCAGAATACCCATCACTTCGAGGGGATGGGTGATGTAAGGGTCGCCTGAGATTCTTGTTTGTCCGTAATGTGCGTTATTCGCAAACCGGAACGCTTTTTCCAATAATTCCTTATGATGCGGAGATTGAGAGAAATCAAGATCACGAGTGAGTTCATCAAATCGTGCTTGAATGGCAGAAGGGATTGAAGTTGTTACTGGTACCTCTTCTGTGACCGTTGCCTGATCTGTCTTTGTAGTATCCATTAATATGACATACTTTTAGGATCCGGGGTCGTCGTCCCAACCGTCTGATCCATGTTTACAAAACTTGTAAAGTCCTTCAGGAAAACAAGTTTTACACTTCCTGTGGGACCATTTCGTTGTTTAGCGATGATCACATCGGCAGTGTTATCTTCTTCTATAAACTCATCTTCATCATTTTCTTCACGATTTTTCTGATCGTAGTACGATTTTCGATAAATAAACATAACAAGGTCGGCATCCTGCTCCAACGCGCCTGAATCGCGCAAATCGGAAAGAATCGGAACCTTGCTGCCGCCACGCATTTCCGGGGCTCGACTGAGCTGAGCAAGCGAGAGGACAGGTAATCCAAGTTCCTTCGCCAGACCCTTCAGTTGACGGCTGATATCGGCGATCATCTGTTGATGACTTTCCTTCTTCTCCGAAGGTTGGATCAGACCCAGGTAATCGACGATGATGAACTTCACATCCTTTTGCATGCTCAACCGTCTTGCACGCGCACGGATATCTGTGATTGTCTGAGTGGGTGAATCGTCGATATAAAGGGGAAGAGAGGCCAGGTTAGATGCACTTTTTACAATACGCGGCCACTCATCTTCATCGTTCATGCGTGCATTTCTGATTTTATAGAGCGGAATTTTGGAATCCATGCTCAGCAAGCGCATGGCGATCTGTTTCGCACTCATTTCAAGCGAAATGAATCCAACCGGTATCCTGCCGAACTTCGTGGCATTGTACGCAAAACATAGCGCCAAGGCTGTTTTTCCCATGGAAGGCCTGGCCGCAAGAAGGATCAAGTCGGAAGGCTGGAAGCCTGATGTATAATTATCCAGGTCCTGATATCCTGAGCTGATCCCGGTGAGTGATCCTTTACGCTTGGACAGGATTTCCAGGTTATCAATTGTCTCCATCGCAATGCTGTTAAAATCACGATACCCGGAGACATCTTTGTTCTGCTTTAAATCAAATAGTTCGGTGATGGATCGATCAAGAATTTCATCGGGATTGGAATCGGGTTCAAACGATTCCTCGCCCATCGTATTTCCTATTTCATCAATTTTCCGTAGAACATATTTGTCCTGGACGATCTTTGCATAGTATTCGACATTTCTTGGGAATGGTACGGCTTCTGTAAGTTCGGTGAGGTAATAGGCGCCGCCTATAGCTTCGAGTTTATCAAAAGCTTTTAATTCTGAGGTTACGGTAACCAGGTCTGTGGGTTCATTACGTTTGAACAGGGAAAGCATGGATTGAAAGATAATCTTGTGTTTTTCCCAGTAAAATGATTCTTCTTTTACAAAACCTATCACCTTTGCCAGTGCATTGGCATCAATGAGTATGGCGCCAAGGACAGATTGTTCGGATTCATAGTCACTTGGTGGTATGCGCCCGGAGGTGGTTGAGACGCTTTGTTTATTTTTTTTGCCGTTCGTCTTGTTCATTGATCAGGTTTGCTTGAATGTTGACTTGTTCTGCAAATCATCTATGAATAGCGAAATGTTCAACTGACGCCGATGTCGTAAAACCCAAAAATAATATAGACAGTTAACGTGTAAAATCGCCACGAGCAAGATTTCTTGTGATTCATATCATAGATAAAGTAAAAACGAAATAATTATGGCATAATATTGATATTATTTGTTATTGCTCTCTTCAAGCATTCGCTGCAGCATCTGCATGTCTTCCCATGTCGGTTCCTTCCAGTGCGGATTACGAAGTAACGCCGCAGGGTGGAAGGTGACAACCAGGGGAATTCCATGATAATCATGTACGGTTCCACGAAGCTTTGTCAGTGATTTTGTCGTTCTTAACAATGTTTGCGCGGAAATTCGTCCAAGAGCGAGAATAAAATCAGGTTGTATCAATTGAAGTTGTTTTAAAAGATACGGTTCACATTTTTCCACTTCGTTTGATTGCGGATCACGATTTTGAGGCGGTCTGCATTTCAAAATATTGCAAATATAAACACCCTCATTACGGTTCAGGTTAATTGCAGCGAGAATCCTGTCAAGGAGTTGACCGGCCCGCCCGACAAACGGATCCCCTTTTGCATCTTCTTCAGCGCCAGGCGCCTCGCCCACGAGAACAAGACGAGCTTTTGGATCGCCCGCACCGAAAACATGATGGATTCTCGTTTTGCCAAGAGGACATTTGATGCAATTATGGATCGCTTCATTAAATGATTCAAGATCTGTATAGTCAGGAAATGGATCCGCAAGCTGATGATCCAGGGGGATTGTTTCAACGGGATCCGGGGCTCCCAGCGCCCATGGCGAATTAACACTGGTTTTATTGTCCTGCATAGGCTCTGTCAAATGTGTCTGGTTATTGTCCACGAACGTTTGATGTTCGCCTGGTTTGTTGTCTGTTTTTGAATGCAGAACGGATTCGGAAATATCCTTCTCTGTCAGTGCATAACCACACGACCAGGTGATTCTCTGCTTCTCCTGGAGTTGAGTAAGATACCGAAACACGTCTTTTCGTATAGATTCATCTGGCATAAATCTGAATTCCTGGTGTACGGTAATACGTTCGGAATTTACTTCATGAGTTGAATCAGTTGTTTCAGAGCCCATTCGGCAATGGTATTCTTGTCTGCATTTCGGGAAAGTGCTGTGGTACCATTCTTGTCAATATATTCCAACTGGTTATTGTTGTTGTTTATAGCTTCGACTGTATTCAGGAAAATGGCGTCAAGATTTTTTCTCTTCAATTTAGTCACTGCTGCTTCCTGTTCTTGTTCCATCTCGAGAGCAAATCCGGCGGTTACTCCGTTACAAAAATGTGAAGTGGATCCTGCAATATCAGGATTGGGTTCGAATTCAAGTACTGGGGGAGCATTACCTTCGCGTTTCAGCTTTCCTTCAAGAGGATTTTTTATCCGCCAATCTGCAACTGCGGCGGCATAGATCACCATATCCATCTCTTTCACCAGGCCGAGTACCTTTTCATGCATTTCCACTGCAGTCCGAATCGCATACTCGTTGGCTTCCGACGGTGGATTCACATCCATGGGACCATGGACAAGATGCACTTCTGCCCCCATTGCAAGTGCCGCATTTGCCAGTGCGACACCCATCCTGCCGCTGCTTCTGTTCGTGATAATTCTGACCTGGTCAATTTTTTCTTCTGTTCGACCGGCAGTAATAAGTACTTTTTTACCGGCTAATGGTCCAGTTGGCTGGAAAATCTCTTCGATATTATCTACGATTTCTACTGGTTCTGACATCCTACCAACACCGGATTTTTCACCGGGCGCGGCCATTTCGCCAGCATTTGGGCCTATTTGATGAACGCCACGCTTTTCCAGGATGGAGATATTCGCCTGTGTGGCAGGATGCATCCACATGGACTCATTCATGGCCGGAGCAACCAGTACCGGGCACAATGCCGCAAGGTGAGCCGTCGAAACAAGATCGTCAGCAATACCATGCGCCATTTTTGCTATCAGATTCGCAGTTGCAGGGGCGATAATGAACAGATCGGCCCAGTGGGGAAGAGCGAGATGATCCACATTCACATTCCCTTCCTCGGAGAACATGTTTGTGGCCACACGAAAACCGGTTATGGATGAAAAAGTAGTGGGGTGAACAAATCTGGTGGCTGAATCAGTCATTATCACACGGACTTCAGCACCCATTTTAAGGAGACGACGTACTACTTCAACAGATTTATATGCAGCGATACCACCTCCGACGGCCAGGAGGATTTTTTTTCCTTTTACTCCTGAAGAACCAATCGTTTTTCTGGTGGTCATCGCTTTCCTTTTATTCCTCGAATAGATTCAATTTCGGTCCGAAACTGCCTAATCCTTCATCAATTGCAGGTGCGGATTCTTCCGGCTTCTCTACCTCTTCGCGGACGATTTCAAGTTTGTCGGCGATCATTTCCCGCAAGGAAAGAATTGTCGGTTTTTCAAACTGGAGAATTGGTTCATGGGGTTCCGGATGATCTTCGATCATACCATCATCTTCTTCCTGAAACTTCTCCATCATTTCTACCTGGCTAAGGTATGCATCCATCTCTTTACGCTGCGCTTCACCGATTTGACGTGAGCGTTTTGCAATCACCATAATGGCTTCATAAATATTTTCGGCTTTCCCGAAAAAGTCTTCTGCTAAAAACATCTCGTGACTCAAGGTCGTTCTCCTTGGGTATGTTGCTCTGAATCAGGCAAGGACATCTGCAATAATGGACGACAATTCATTAATTGCTGTATCAAGATCATCATTCAGAATAATATGATCGAACTGATCCCGATAGCCTTTCTCAAACTCATATCGTTCCAGGCGACGATTGATCTCTTCGGTCCCTTCCCGGTTCCTTGAGATTAATCGTTGCTTCAAAGTGTCCACAGAGGGAACATCAATATAAAACAATATCGCTTCGGGGAAAACTCTGCGTATGGAGAGTGCCCCGAGCACATCAAGATCAAAAATCAGATCTTTTCCTTCATCCAGCTCTTTCTGTATCCTGCTTTTGCGTGTTCCGTAGTATTGCCCATGAACATCTTCATATTCAACAAAATCATCATGTTCAATTCCTGTCTTGAACTGGTCCATGGTGAGGAAATCATAGTCAACACCGTCAACTTCCCCTTCACGCTGGGAACGTGTTGTCGCTGATACGGAAAATACAAGGGAGGGGTAAACCTTCTTTACTGCTTTGATCAGTGTTGATTTCCCGGCGCCGGAAGGTGCAGAAAAAACAAGAAGCTTACCCACTGTATCCCCCTCTATCAGAAATAAGCGTAACTATATATTATAATACATTTTGAACTTGTTCGCGCATTTTTTCAAGTTCATCTTTCGCTTGTACCACATGTGTTGTAATACTTGAATCAATGGCTTTTGATCCGATAGTGTTCACTTCGCGGTTCATTTCCTGGAGGATAAAATTCAAACGTTTTCCAGTATCCTCCTTGTTTTCAAGTGCTTCATTGAAAAGGTCGATATGACTGCGAAGTCGTACAATTTCTTCGGTAATATCGATTTTTTCGATCATATAGACGACCTCCTGGGCGAGTCGATCCTGATCGATTTTTTCATTCGGAATATACTGATTGATTCGCTCCAGAATTTTCTGGTGCATCATTTCTTTATTCTGTTCAGCCTTCTGCTCTATTTCTACAAGAACCTCATTCAAAATTGAAATCCGTTTACGGAAATCTTCCTCAAGGTTCTTTCCTTCAGCAATCCTTGATTTATCATATTCATCGAGTGCTATCTCGACACCCTTTAATGCGATTTCCAGTTTTTTCTCAGCAAGATCATCATTTTCTTCCGGAACCAGCCATTCACCGAGCTGAACTATATCGGATAATGTCAAATCGTCTTTCAAGTCTGCATTTTCTGCAGCTTCGCGCAATTCATTTGCAATAGAGCTGACTGCCTCTGGTGAAAAACCGATTCGGTGCAGCTTTCCTGAATATTTAGCCTCAGCGATATACAACTGGGCTTTTCCACGTCCCATTCGTTTTTTAAGCAGGTTCCTGAACTCATGTTCGTAGGTCAGAAGTTGTTTCGGCAGTCTTGTTGAAAGCTCGAAGAATCTGCTGTTAAGTGAACGAATTTCAATGGTATAGATAATATCTTCTTCTTGAAGTTCGGCTTTTCCGAAGCCGGTCATGCTCTGAATCATCTTAATCTCCAAATTGTCATGCCGAGTATACATAAAGCCGTCAGAAAAAACAACATAGAATTCATTCGTATAAGAAGCTCATGAGCAGTAATACAGTGTAGTACTATGCAATACAGATAGTTAAAATCCTGGAAAGTAGTAATTCGGAACAAAGGGGATTACAGGATGCTTCGTTCTGCTACTTGTTGGAGAATGGGAACAATCCGGGAATTGATGTAAAACAAGGTTTTATAACAAAAAGAAGGGATGCTCCGACTCTGGCACGTCACTTGCAAAAATAGAATACAGCAGCAGATAAGTTGCTAAAGCATGCAAGACCCCCTTCAAAAGTCCTACCATCTAGGTAGGCAGTTGACAAGCGATGTGCAGTGATCCCGCATTTTATGCGGATCGCAGGCGAACCTTTACACGGTCCAGCCCTACGTCGGACTATTAGGAGGATGTTGTGAGTTCGAACCGGCTCCGGCTCATGACCCCAGTTTTCCCGACGTAGGGAATCCTTTGCCCGGCTTATGTCGGGCATTTTTTGTTTTAAAAAAATGAAAAACCGGGGTGCGATCCCCGGTTTTTCAGCTCATTCTATACACAAACAGCTATTTGACCAGCAGTACACGTTGTACGCTTGTGTTATTACCCGCCTGGACCTGCAGGAAATAGGTCCCTGAGGAGAGGGATGAGGCGTTCCAGTGAAATGATCTCAATCCTGCCTGCATAAATCCATCATGGATCATTGCAACCTGTCGTCCAAGCAGATCAAAAACCGAGAGGTTCAGATTGGATGCAGCAGGAATACCAATTTGTATCTGTAAGACGGGATTAAACGGATTCGGGTATGTCGTTACTTCAAATAATTCAGGTATAAATATATTACCATCTTCACTGAAACCCATTTCCCTGAAAAGCAGGAAATTCGCAGTACGCAGGACGAGTTCATCACGAGTCATTGTCGCAGGATGGCTATTCATCAGGGAGCGAAAAGCGAAACCGAAGTTGAGGATACGCCAGTCTGAGTCTATTTCCGCTGCAACTGCAGAATCGTTTAATGCAAAGAATATGGAAGGACCGCCACAACAATTGGAGCAACTGCTTACACCTGTCTGGGTAGGAGCGAGAACGATGCGGCCATCGGCCACCGGATCATTTTCAACTCCAATGTAGGCAGGGCCGGATACATTGCCCAGCCATGTTCCGGCAATGCCCCCCAACCATGAAGGATCGGCATCCGGGTAGATCAGGTTGATATATTCTCCACTGATACATCCGCTGCCCCCATCAGTAAACCAGTCCCTCAGGTAATCGTCGTCGTTCGTAAACAGGTAGTCCGAGTAACGTCCGTCCGCCTCCAGCATTACCGCCTGGGTTTCATACATGCTTTCTGTCAGATTTTCGAAACCGTTCCTTGGTGTACCCCAGACAATGTCACCAGCTTCAAGGATCATTCCCAGGGTATCTATGGCAGTCAGGACTCCGTCTTGCATCAGGAGTATTTCTGATCTTCCTAAAGCAAGTTTTATTTCGAATGTTTCCGAGTACTGATTTCCGGTAATGGTTAATTCCACCGTTCCCCAGAATGGATCAGGCGATCCGGCGCCGATCACTTCAATGGAGAACATGGCCGTTTTATCCTGGAGAAACTCAATTGATGGCATCACACCTTCTGTCTCTTCGACAAGAATCCTGTCTTCGGGATCTACCGCCAGCGACCATGACGGATTCTCCAGGCCAAGCCCGGCATTTTCGATATAGAGAGTCATTGTAGCGATCTCATTCGGTTGCAAGACATTGTCAGGATACAAAGTCTCATCATCGAGATAATGCGATAGAGTCAGTAAGGGGGTTTCAATATTGTTCAAATAACGAATTCGGGCCGGTATCGATTCCAGGGGGAACAATTCGGGATCTTCAGGCGCTTCGGGATCCCAATCCGCCATTCTGAATGTCATGACATCATTGTCTGAATCCCAGGGAACGCTTTGATGAATGGCTGTATCGCCAAAGGTGACCATGAAACAGTCATACAGGTTTCCATGAGAAGGGCTGTCGCCATCATCCAGGATCTGCTTCAAATGTAATTCGTTCGTTTCTTCTGAATAGGCATAATGAAAAAATGGTACTTCACCCTGGAAAATCCACTGGTCAAACCAGTCGATCAGGGACGAATCACCTGTTGCCGCTATAAATTCATCACGCAGGTTCTCTGAGCTTACATATCCATAGGCATTGTTGGTCAGGTAATTCTGTACTGCCTGTGTGAACAGATTGTCGCCGTAACGCATCCTGAGCTGGTGAATCGCCAGGGAACCGCGTTCATATGGGAGAGCGGAAGGCATTGTTACGTAATAATCGGAATTGACCAGTGCGTAATCATTGCCATTGCTTTCCCAACTGAAATATTCCCGTTGATCACTCCGTATTTCAGTCAGTAAACCTTCCAGTCCAAGTAAATGTTCTGACCAAATGGCTTCACTGTACACCGCAAAACCTTCACTAAGCCAGAAATGATCCCAGTTGACCGGAGTGACCATATCGGCGAACCATTGATGGCATACTTCATGAACAATAATGTTTTCAAATTCACGGGTACCTGTGATCATCTGGTTTCCAAGAGAAACCATGGTTTGATGCTCCTGGCCACCGCTACCTCCGAAGACACCGCATTCAACAATCTTCAACTCTTCAAATGGATAGTCATAGCCGAAGATTTCTTCAAACACCTGAACAGCTTCCGGAATCCTTGCCATGTCAAATGCGGCTGCTGTGGAATCTCCCGGATAAACATAATACCGGATGGGGAATGGGTCTGTTTGAGCTTCAATGACCGCGTAGGTACCGATTACAAAACCCATTTCACTTGTACAGACAGGATGATTGTGCTCCCATGTGAACCAGTCTTTTCCGTTATCTGCCCAAGTTTCTGTAAGGGCGCCATTAGCAATTGCCGTAAGCCCTTCCGGGACACCAAAAATCCAGGTCACTTCCGCTTTCATCGCGGGATCATCCACAACTGGAGCCCATGCATGTGCGCCATCAGGGAAACTGAAGGTCCATGCACGGCTACCTGTCATGAAAACACCCATAGCGCCGAAAGGACCATACACGGGTTCTGGTATTCCATCATATGTGATGACAATGGTTTCTGTATTCCCGGATTGAATTGTATGGTCGATAGTCAGTACATCGTCAGAGTGTGTAAATTCATAGGGATCGCTATCTGGTGATGTTACCCCGGAGATTGTCAGGCTGACAGAGGCTGCATCCAGTACTATCAGTTCTACAGGAGATTCTGTTGTGTTGGTGACTGTTACAGTCGCTATTCCCTGGAAAGACAGGTTCTCGAAATCAAAGTCCATGAAGAACTCATATCTCTCAACCACAAGATCCCAATCAGGAACAGTATCAAGCTCGGATGTTTCAAAAGTACGGTTGTAATCCAGGAATGCTGGCGAGGAATTAGCAGGATGGACCTGAATAAAAACTGTGAATACTACTGTAGTAAAAAACAATATGGCAATTTGTCTGGAACGCATGGTAACCTCACGCTGATTGTCAGCTCATTAGGAATATCCCCCTTGAATATAAGGTACTCTGTTTGAAGTTCTCTTCCAATCGGTCTCGAAGATTTCTCTACCTGGTCGGTGTATAACATGTATTCACGATTATTCTGTCAGGAGAGGTTCCATTCATCTTCAAGAATACTCATCTGCAGGCAATCCTCGTACCTGCCATTGATCTGTACGAAATCTCGAAATGTACCTTCGATTTGAAAACCGGCTTTTTTATAACATCGGATTGCAGATATATTAAACGCAAAAACGCGCAGGTCGACTCGATGAAGATTTAATTGTTGAAAACATATTTTCAGAGCGGATTGAACAATTTCCTCTCCAATCCCTTTACCGCGCATGTCAGGATCGCCAACAAGAATTCTGCACAGAGTAGCTTTCCGCATGGAATACGAAACGCTGTCAATATCAATATGCCCGACAGTGGTATTGTTTTTTCTGCGAACCACCTTGTATGCGAATCTGTTCGGAGGGTCGTTATAGGTGGGGAAGAGGTATTTATCCAACTGTGAGAAGGTAACAGGATATTCGAATGTTGCCCCAGCCCACTGGATCATGAACGCTTCATCCGGAATCCAGTCAATCAGTTGCTGGTAATCGATTCGTTGGAACGGTCGTAATTCTATTTTCAAGATATGCACCGAAGTTGTATGGATATAAAAATACTATCACTCTGAGGTAATCGCACAATACTCAAAAGTAGATGAAACATAACAAAAGATGCCATCCAGAAACAGGATGGCATCTCTTTAGAGTAAAAAATGTACTTATCGTTCACGAACCGCTCTCCTGGGGAATTCCGGTGGATCAAGTACCGGTGGCGGATTCGATTCAAGTTCTTGAAGTATTACTTCGATAGAACGTTGTAACTGTGGGTCAACACCGTTGATAACGGATACAGGATCATATTCAACTTCGATGTCCGGCGATACGCCTTCATTTTCGATTTCCCATTCACTGTCGGGGTTAACTATACCGAAAGAAGGTACTGTTACATATCCGTTATCCATGAGCGTAGGGCTGCCGGAAATGCCGACAAGACCGCCCCAGGTACGTTTTCCAATGATCTGTCCCAATCCGCGCCGTCTGAAGTAAGCAGGCATTGCGTCGCCGCCCGAACCGGCAGATTCATTGATGATCATGACCTTGGGACCGAAGATGGACGCCATTGGTGTCACCCATGGCAATCCTTCGCGTGTGACCCACCAGTTCAGGAGTGGCCGGTCAAGCATATCGACAATGTAATCCGCTGCACTGCCACCGCCATTCCATCGTTCATCAACAATAACTGCATCATGATCAACCTGGGCGAAATAGTAGCGGTTAAAGGATGTGTAACCAGCCCATGCGGTATTCGGCATGTACACATATGCTACTCTTCCATCTGTCGCTTCTTCCACGATACGCCGGTTGTTTTCCACCCATGCACGGAATCGTAATCCGCTTTCGCTGCTGGTGGGAACGACAGTTACAGTACGAGCATTGTTATCGTTTGGATGATCGTTTACCGTGAGAACTACCCGGTGTTCAGCAAGGTTCTGGAACAAGCTGTAGATGTTCATATCTGCCGTCAGTTCGATACCGTTCACAGCAATCAGGTAATCGCCCGGTTCAATGTCTACGCCCGGTTCTGTAAGGGGAGCTCTAAGGCTTGGATTCCAGTTCAAACCGGAATAGATTCTCTCAAATCTGTATCTGTTCCTGTGAATCGTGTAATCTGCGCCCAGCAATCCAACATTAACAGATTCAACATCAGGTTCGTCACCGCCACCGACATAAGCGTGTCCGACCACCAGTTCACCGATCATCTCACCGATGAGGAAGGTCAGATCCGAACGATGTCCAACATGTTCAATAAACGGCAGGTATTTATCATAGATCGTTCTCCATTCAAGACCATGCATCCCGGGATCGTAAAAGTAATCTCTTTCAAGTCGCCAGGCATCGGTGTAGATCTGGCGCCATTCCTGAGCTGGATTGACATAAACCTGCATTCCTGACATGCTCAGGGCGCCATCTCCGGGGCTGGGAGAACCGTCCGTGGCAACGATACCATATTGTCCGTTGGCAGAATAAATCAGTTTGGTGCCATTACTGCTGATCTCGTAACTTCCCACACCACTCATGTATACGCTTGATTCACGTTCTGAGATATCATAACGATGCAGGATCATTTCATCTTCAAGAGTGAATTCTATATAAAACAAGTGGTTTGCCGATGTCTGCAGATTGCCGTATTCAGCGGAGGGAAGTGAAAGAGATAAAATTCTCTGATCAAGCCCCTCAAAATCAATAACAACACGATCTTCGTCTTCTTCAACTTCCTCTGATGTTTCCTCTGATTCTTCCTCTTCCTCCTCAACTTCCTCTTCATCGCTTAATGGAACAAAAGGATTTTCAGTTTCATCGCTTAGCACAACAACATACAACGTTCTTCGAACAGGCCTTTCGTAGGAGGACATATCAAGGAATGTGTTGTTCAGTGCATAATTCGTGCTGGCTGCAAAATAGAGGTATTTTCCGTCATGGCTGAATACAGGAGAAACGGCATCACTCATCCCATCGGTTACCTGGTGTATTGAACCGTCTTCGAGATTATAGACAAAAACAGCTCGAAGACCGTTTTCCAGCCGTTTGATGTAAGTAATCCAATTGCTGTCATGTGACCAGGACGGCATGGTGTTATGCGAAAGATAGTTGTTCTGATCCACTTCGGTAATCTCGCCCGATTCCAGTTCAATGAAGTAGATTGTCTCATTCATATCCTGGTAAAGGATCTTTTCACCATCCGGCGCCCAGATTGGATCCGAATAAAATCCCGGTTCGCCGAGTGATAATACTTCAGGTTCTTCCAGGCCGGTTTGATCCTGAAGCACCAGTTTGTACTCATCGCTCTCATCGGAGAAGAAAGCGATTTTGCTTCCATCAGGTGACCAGGTCGGATAACGTTCGAACACCCCGGGAGAGTTGGTGATGTTTCTTATGTCACCATGTTCTGTGGGTACGGTGAAGATTTCACCACGCGCTTCGAACAATCCGCGAACACCATTCGGTGAAAGTGAATAATAATGGATATAGGGATTGCCGTCTTCAAAATGCGGCCGTGTTGCAGGTAGATCAGCGTTTATACGGATATGAAGATCAGTTACCTCATTCGTCCGAGGTGTGAACACATGCAGTGATCCTGCATGTTCAAATATAATAGCACCATCACCTGCTGAAGCTGATTTTACATCATATTCGAATAATTCGTTATTTTCTCAATTTCACCTGTTCCGGGATTATAAGAGAAAAGATTCATGGTCCAGTCACGGTCGGAAAGGAAATAGACTTTTCCATCCAGCCATATCGGGTTGGAATTGTTGGAATTCGAACCGGGTATTTCCACATACTCTTCGTCTCTCAAATCGAAGACAAAAATCCTGGATAACAATCCACCTCGGTAATGTTTCCATGTTGTAAAAGGATCACCGAGCGGAGTATAAGCGATATATCGCATATCTGACGAAAAACTGCCCAGTACCGCTGTTGGCATGGGGAGGACAGTCGGGAATTGTCCATCAACGGATACTGTATATAGCTGGCTGTATCTACGTGTGAAGCTGAAACGGTTCGAGTTAAAAAGTACATTTCTGCCATCAGGAGTCCATCCCTGGACATTGTCAGCGGTCGGATGATAAGTCAGTCTTGTGGGAGTACCACCATTCACCGAGATAATGTATACATCCCT
>CAXXQY010000018.1:0-26257 GCA_963674515.2 bacterium | reverse complement strand
TTATTCTGGAGAATACCGTGCAGTTATATCGTGGTAATAATATGTCTATTATGTATCATTTTCCTTCTCCTCTCAGGTTTTGGAGTAGGATCCTACTCTGATAATACACCCTCCCTTGAATATCGTGTAAAGGCAGCATATATCTTTAATTTTATAAGGTTTACAGATCTTAGTGAGCATCAAACCAATCTTTCGCAAGACAGTATTACCATCGGTATCCTGGGTGAAAATCCATTCGGTGATGCGTTACCGCCATTATTGGAACGCAGATTGGCGGAAAGATCTCGCCCTGTGCAGACATTTGATTGCCCCGAGTTGAGGAATTGCCAGGTTCTCTATGTCATCCGGATCGTAATGATGACCTGTATGCCATGTTGGAGAATGGTGAGTTTCAGGATGTGCTGTTAGTGGGCGAGGGAGAAGAGTTTCTTGCCAATGGCGGGATTATAGCGTTCAAATTGGTCAACGATGAGGTAAAATTTCTGATCAATCTCGACGCAGCAGAGAGAGCGGATATCCATTTCCGGTCTCAATTGCTGCAGGTAGCGGAGATATTTCAAAGACCGCAGGGTGAATAATGATGGAAAGCTATCGAAAATCAGTTATCCGCAGGAAACTGATTCGGATCATCATGACAACCAGCCTGTTTTCCCTGGTTGCTGCAACCGGCGCCATGCTCGCATATGCAGGCATTTTCGCTTCGCCGTGATCTGATTGAGAACATGACGGTTCAGGCGGACATCATAGCCTATAATTCCACCGCTTCACTCATGTTTAATGATCGTCGTACCGCTGAATCACTGCTCGCCACACTGGAAGTAAACACTTCAATAACAACAGCGTATATCATTTCCGCAGACGGAAGTATATTCGCATCCTATAATCGGGATGATGATGTCACATTCTATGAAAGTGCCGGTCAACCAGCCCGCGAAGAATATTATTTCGACCAGGGAAGACTTCATATCTACAAAATAATTGAATGGATGAGGAACAATTAGGTCAAGTGTACCTGATTGTGGGGCTTGAACAGTTCCGTGCAGCATTGATCCATACTGTGCTTATTGCACTGATCGTTATTATTCTTGCTGGATTGGTTGCATTCCTCTTGTCGAGAAAACTCCAGTTGATGATTTCCGATCCTATTCTCAATCTTGCAAATTTTGCCAAAACAGTATCGGACAGTAAAGACTACACAATGGTTGCTGAAAAAGAAAGCGACGATGAAATCGGCAATCTTGTGGATGCTTTTAATGAAATGCTGGCAAAGTTGCGAGGCATATCAAACAACGCGAGAAAGTTGAACAGGAGCTACGAACAGCTCAAGCGCTTCTCGAACAGAAAGTGGCGGAACGTACCCGGGAATTACAGGAAATCAACGCCATTCAAACCCTTATCTTCGAGAACAGCCTGTTGGAATCATCCTCGTGATTGGTGGATATGTGGAATGGGTAAATCCCAGTGCAAAAAGGATTCTGGGTATTGAAGAAGAAGACCTGATCGACATGCCAATCCTAAGTCTTTTCCAGAACACGGTTGAGCAGGAAAGAACATGCAGGAAGCGTTGAAGATCGTTAATGAGGGTGGTCTATTCGATACAAATGTTCCATCTGGCGAGAAAATGATATTGCCTGGTGTCGTTTTATTGCGAAATCCCTTGATACGGAACTGTTCCCGTCAGGATCTGTGTGGTTGCTGGATGACATCTCGGAGACAATTGAAGCGGAAATAGCCCTTCTCAACGCCAAGTCCGTTGCCGAGTCCGCAAACCGGGCAAAAAGTGTATTCCTTGCAAACATGTCCCATGAAATCCGTACACCGATGAATGCCATCATGGGATATTCACAAATTCTGCTCCGCGACCCGAACCTGACCGATGAACAGTTGGAAAACCTGAAAATTATCAACCAGAGCGGTGATCATCTGCTGGCTCTGATTAATGACATCCTGGAAATGTCCAAGATCGAAGCCGGAAAAATTCCGATACTTCCGGTGCATTTTGACCTGTATGAAATACTGGACGGCCTGGAGACGATGTTCCGTGTGAGGACAGACGCGAAAGCGCTGGACCTGTCCTTTGAAACAGATGAATCCGTTCCCCGCTACCTTCTTGCAGATGACAACAAGATCAGGCAGATCCTGATCAACCTGATCGGTAATGCTGTGAAATTTACTGATGAGGGTGGTATAGCTGTCGTAACAAGCTGTACTTCTGCAGACAATGAGAATCTGATCCTCGAGTTCCTGGTGAAGGATACCGGGCAGGGGATTGAAGAGGAAGATCTACAGGAGATTTTTGAACATTTCAAACAGTCCGGAAGCGGTTTGTCCCATGAGGGTGGAACAGGGTTGGGATTGGCTATATCCAGGAGTTTCGCACGTCTGATGGGTGGCGATATTACCGTTATCAGTGAAATTAACAAAGGGAGCTGTTTTCATGTGTCCATGAATGTCAGGGAAGGATACATGGAGAAATGCAGGCAACGATCCGCGAGGAAAGACATAATCGGATTAAGCAAGAAAAATTCTGGCAGTAAGGTTCTTGTTGTGGACGACAGAAAAACGAATCGCGATCTCCTGGCAAAAATGTTACGCAGGGTCGGTTTTGTCGTCCGCGAGGAAGAAAACGGAGAAAATGCTGTTCAAGCTTACAAGGAATGGGCGCCGAATATTATTTTAATGGATATTAAAATGCCGGTACTTGATGGAAGGCAGGCGACAAAAATGATCAGGATACTTTCGGGGGGTGAAGCGGTAAAAATCATCATGGTGACGGCAAGTGTGCTGGAAGAAGATTATAAAATTGATATGCAGGAAGGGGCCGATGCCTGCTTGCGCAAACCATTCCGGGAAGAAGGGCTTTTTGATCTGCTCCATTCCGTGGCTGGAGTCGAATACATCTATGAAAAAAGTGAACAACCGACTGAAACGGAAGATTCTGACAATATGGTGAAGGAGAAAGATATATCGATTAAAAATATAGATGAGACAGTGTTGAGTGGCTTGCTTGAAGCTTCTGAAAATTGTGATATAAACCAGATTGAGGACGAATTGGGCAAAACTGTCCGATAAACATATACTTTTTTTGGACCGGGTTCGCAGGATGGCCGAGGATTATGAGTATGAAAGGATTGTCCAACTGATTCGTTCACTCACAAAGGAAATGTAATACGGCAAAAAGTGTAATTCGAACTGTCGTGCTTTCTGTACCTTGAAGATGAGAAGTGAGCAACCTTAGGAGCTGAAAATGGACAGGGGATCATTTGTTGCAGACATACTGATCGTTGACGATACAAAACAGAATCTGCAACTGTTAACGAAGATTTTGTCCGACTATGGGTACCATACCCGGCAGGCAATCAATGGGAAGATCGCATTGAAGGCAGCGGAAAAAACGAAGCCCGATCTTGTACTCCTCGATATTAACATGCCGGAAATGGATGGATATGAAGTACTCAGAATAATGAAAGAGCATGACACACTGAAGGATGTCCCCGTTATTTTTCTCACGGCAATGACAGAAATTGAGTACAAAACAAAAGGATTCGACCTTGGGGCGGTCGATTATATTACAAAACCTTTTGATGTGAAAGAGGTTGTCGCTCGAGTAAAAACGCACTTATCGCTTCAGCGCGCATTGGCCAAAATTATCAAACAGCACAAGGAACTGGAGGAAAACTGTAGGGCGCTGGAACGTGCAGAACGAGCGCGTGATTCGCTGATGCACATGATCGTCCATGATCTTCGAGCGCCTTTGACAGGGATAATGGGATCACTTGATGTGATGACCATATTAAATGATGATTCATTTAACGACAACACAAGGCGACTGCTTTCGAATGCACAGCGGAGCTGCAACAGCATGATCGAAATGATCGGTTCCATGCTCGATCTCAACCGTCTGGAATCGGGACGTATGCCGCTGGAAAAAGCTGAACACGACATTATTACGACAATCCAGGAAGCGGTTGACCTGGTGGGTGAGCTGCCAAAGCGTATCAGTTTCAAGTTTGACCATGAATTACCGGTGATGAATGGATATTATGATTCAACACTGATCCGCCGGGTAGTGACAAACCTGCTGTCCAATGCGATCAAGTTTACGCCCAATGAAGGGTCTGTGCGCGTTGTCGCCCAGCAAACTGGTGAGGAGCTGAAAGTATCTGTTTCGGATACTGGCATAGGAATTCCCGAGGCAATGCACGAGGAAATTTTCAAAAAATACAGCCAGTCGGAGTTGAGCGAAAACCAGAGACCCTATTCAAGCGGGATCGGTCTCGCTTTCTGCAAGGTGGCTGTGGAGGTGCATGGAGGCAGTATTGGAGTGAAGAGCAAAGTAAAAGAGGGAAGTGAATTCTATTTCACGATACCGCAGGTAAAAAAAGAAACGGTTACAAATACATGCCATCCTGAATGATATTTGAATCCTGAAAGGTGTTTTATTTAAACTGATCGTAAAATTGAATAAAAATCATAATATCAGTATCTTACAGAACAAAGGAGTGATTTTAAAGTTCTCTTCATGCCGGGCTGCAGCGCTGATGTAATTGTCCAAGCCGGGGTGCTTGATGAAGGAATTCATTATTTGCAGAAACCTTTCCATCGTGCTGATATGGGGAAACAAATCAGAGAGATTCTTGACAAAGAAAATAAGGGAAGAAAATGATGGAAAAGATCAGAATACTGCATCTTGAGGACAGAGAAGAAGACTGCCTCGCTATTATAGAAAACCTTATACAGAATGGGATTCACCTCACGTATCGACGAGTCGAGAAACTGGTGGATTTCCATGAAGCACTGGATAAAGAAAATTGGGATATAATCCTTGCAGACTATTCTCTCGAAGGTTTTACAGGTCTTGATGCACTTCGTATTTATCATGAGAAAAAACTTGATATTCCTTTCATTATGGTGACAGGTGTCATGCGTGAAGACGAAGCGGCGCTGGCATATCGAAATGGCGCGGATGATTTTGTTTCCAAGCAGAATCTCACACGCCTGGCTCCGGTGATCCAGAGGGAAATGAGAGATTACAAGATTAAAAAAGCACAATATTATACGCAATTGAAAGCGAAAAGAATAGAAGGTATGGCACGTAAAATCCTTGCGACAATTCCCAGCGGGGTTTTTACTGTAACCGAAGATTTCAATATCATTACCTGGAATGCGGAAGCTGAATTGATAACCGGTATTCCTCAAAAGGAAGTTATTGGAAAACCATGTTATGAAATCTTCGACTGTTGTTTTATCAACGGGAAATGCATTTTATTCGACAAAGAAACGAAACTGCCTGCAAGAGGGATTGAATGTACAGTGAATACACCCAATGGCAAACGATATGTCACAAAGAATATAGACTTGGTGTATGATGACAAGAAAAAAATCCTTCACGGTCTGGAAAGTTTCATCGATATTACTGAATCGAAAAAGGTGCAGACTGAACTGAAGGAAAGCGAAGAAAAATATAGAGAACTGATTGAAAGTCAGGGAGAGGGAATTGGGATCACCGACCTTAACGACACCTTCCTTTTTGCAAATCCCGCTGCAGAGGACATTTTTGGAGTTGAACGAGGAACACTCGTCGGTCGGAATCTCCGGGAATTCCTGGATGATGATGAATCTGAAAAATTACTGGAGATGGTTCGGCAGCAAAAGAAAGCCAGTAAGAAGATGTATGAATTGAAAATCCATCGTCCTGACGGCGATTTTCGAATCCTGATAGTTTCGACGACTCAACGGTTTTCCAAAGAAAATAAACTTATCGGTTTCTTTGGGATTTTCCGTGATATTACCCAGAAAAGACTTGCCCTGAAAGCCTTGGAAGAAAGTGAGGCAAAACTCCGCGCGATAACTTCCTCCGCACAGGATGCTATCATCATGATAGATCCTGAAGGAATAGTATGTTACTGGAATCAGGCCGCCGCCCTGATGCTGGGGTACGAGGAAAGGGATATCGTCGGAAAAAACCTGCATAGGATGCTCACTCCGAAGCGATATTACCAGGAACACAAACGTCATTTTGCTGAATTTCAACGTTCCGGCAAAGGCAATGTGGTAGGAAAAACAACTGAGCTGGAGGCAGTGCGCGCTGACGGGACTGAGATTCCAGTGGAATTGTCTCTTTCTTCCATCCAGTTGGAAGAAAGATGGTATGCAATCGGCATTATGCGTGATATTTCCGAAAGAAAAACGGCAGAGCGTGACCGAGAACGTTTGACTACCGAACTCAGCAGCCAGTTTCATCTTTCGCAGATCGGTCTGCTGGTAAGTGGCATAACACACAATATCCGCACCCCCCTGAGCATTATTGCAATGTACTCTTCATCCATGAACAAACAAGTCTCGGACCTGTTGTCGCAGGGAACAACAAGTCCCTTTGTGCTGACAGAGACTCTCGAGAAAGTTGAAAACGCGCTTATCAAAATCGAACAGGGGGCGGACAGGATAAATGCCATCTTGAATGATATCGGGAGTTATCATCAGATCAATCGGGAGGATTATGGTGAAATTACTGATTTGAACAATGTAATTCAAACCGATATCGCCATGATGAAATCGGATCTCGATATCAAGCATAAGATTGCCATGAATGTAGTGTTATGTCCCGGGGCAATCAATGTTACTGTCAGGCCCAGTGATATCGGACAGATATTCCTGAACCTTATCTCAAACGCTAGAGATGCGTTGATGAATGTCAGTGACAGGGAAATCACAATTAAAACCGGAATTGACAGAGAAGAGAATAAAGGATGGTTTGAGGTTATTGATTCTGGGCCCGGTTTTAATGAAAAAATCCTCGCCGATTTTGGCAAACCATTTAATACTTCAAAAATTCATGATGAAGAAGCGCGAAAGCGGGGAAGCGGTACCGGTCTTGGTATTTACATGGTCCATCGGATACTGAACCAGGTAGATGGCAAGATTGCTGTGAAGTCAAAGCCAGGTGAGACAATCATCCGCATTACAATCCCCCTTGCAGATTCAAGAGAAATGCAAATGACAGATACCGGTGAAAATTCTGATCAAAATGAGGGATAAAAAATGGTCACTTCAAAAGGATCACAGATTCCTCAACCCTATGGAAAGAAGATTTTTTCGACTGAATGGCAGAGGGTGTTTACGCAGATCAAAAAAAACAGTCCTCTTTTGAATTTTTTCGATGGGGACATGGATGTTGTACGTCATCTTCTTCATATCAGTGATACCATTCAGGATGATGCAAGATTTATCGTGGATGAGTTACCAACCGATTTTGTTAAAGAGAAGTTGAATGATTCTGTTTACCTTGTACGTGGTCAATACTTCGAAGGTGGACTGCATCATCGTATTTCATTCATGGCGCATATACAGAGTACCGTAAAGTTTAAAGAATACCCGGCACACGAGCTGAAAATCAGTTCCCCCCTGCATAGTGTGTCAAATATTTTTATCGCTTATCCAACTGCGGAAAAACCGGTCTACCTGGAAATCCCGGTTGAAGGTGCGCCGCCTGAAATCCGTGTCGTTGAAGCAAGTATCTCGAACATGAGGGCCTATACGGGAAAGATCGGTAAAATTGTGCCGCAGACAAAATACGTTCAAGGAATGAGAGTCCAGTTTGTAGATATTGGAACCGGTTTTGTAAATGGCAAACTGAATCAGACAGCACCTGATGAAATCGATATCCAGCTTGCGCCACTCAGCCAGGATTCGGAAAAACTGTTTCAAACATTTCTGGAAAGGGAGTTTGAAGACAAGTTTGGGGCACAAAGCGATGTGAACCAGGATAAAGCACAATCTCAGGAAGCCCATCCAGGGAAAAAAAGAGATCGATTGAAGTCCAGGAATCTGATCTTGATTGTTTCACGACCGGATTTAAGAAACAGGATGGAAGAGATTATTGTTGGTGCTGCCGGGATGGTTAAATCAATCCCGACCTTTGAACTTGCCAGGGATGTTCTCCTGATTCACTCAGCCGATGGCCTGATCCTGGAATACCAGCAGGGCGAACAACATGCTGTGGACTTCATTCAGACTTTGATTCGGGATGGTATTATTCAGCCTCAGAAATTTGCAATAATCGGCCCCAGCCTATCCGTTGCACGACGGGACGACTGGTCTGGATTGGGTGACGGGATTCTGATTCGTGAGAAATTTCCCGACGACTGGCTTTTGCAGAAAATTGCAAACTGGCTTGAGGAGGATGCACCACAGCAGGATATGTCGAGTGATCTACATAAACCGATGGTCTTATGCGTGGATGATGACAGTGAAATCCGAAATGCCATTTCCTCTATTCTGAGCCAGAATGAGTTTCGTGTAATCACTGCCTGCAGCGGTGTTGAAGCACTTAATTATACAAAAAGCCTGTCCGTCAATCTTATTCTTCTGGACTTTGACATGCCGATTTGCTCAGGACTTGACGTTTTACGAAATTTGCGTTCGTTTGATAAAACTAAAAATATCCCGGTTATCATGTTAACTGGAAGATCAGAAAATGAAGTAATCCAGCAAGTCATCAGATATGGAATCTCCGATTATATCCTCAAACCCTTTAATGAGAAAAATCTGCTGGAACGTACTCGAAAAGTAATCCTTAATCAGTCGGGCTCAAAGAAATAAGGTTGTAAACAGGTTGGATACTGTATTTCGCTGCATCTGAGAAAAACCTGTCGCCAGCAATTCCCGGAGCCAGTAAAAGCACATGGATCGGGAGTCATCCGTCTCGATTTCTCCGACATTCCCGAACTCCCGGATGAACCGTACCGAGGGTACATCGTATTCGAAACCAGTGCTCCCGCAGCACTGTTGGATACGGTCTGGATCGATGGTGTGGTGGGTGTGTTTACCGGTCCCGTTGCTCCAGTTCCTGCGGAATATGCATTAAGTGCTCCATACCCGAATCCGTTCAACTCGTCGTTCCGAGTGAATTTTGATCTGCCGGAACCTGTGTTTGTCCAAATGATGCTGTATGATGTGTTGGGACGTCAGTTTGCGTTGATTTTGAATGAAACCCGGCAGGCGGGTAGCTACAGCTATGTATGGGAACCATCTGACTTAGAACGGGCGAACCTTTCCAGCGGCGCTTATTTCCTGCGGTTCCAGGCAGGTGGATTCTCTCAGACAAGAAGGATTATATACTTGAAGTAGGGGTAGTCCGGTTGTTCTGAACAGCCAGGTACTTTAAATACCCTCATCTGCAAATAAATCCTGCGATTTGAAGAATTGTGACGCGTTTATATCATCAAAGAGGCTGTTTGACAATGCTAAAACAAAAAGACTTTGGCCCGAGTGCTGGTCACTCGGGTTTCTCCATTTGGTCAACGATAATTTCTAAAGACTTCTTTTCAATGGAACAGTGATTCGAAAGCGATACCCGAGTGACCAGCACTCGGGCCAAAGTCTCATGACTGGAAGTGACGTAAATAACTCCGTAAAAAACACCTCCCCCGGAAATCCGAAGGAGGTGTTTTCTGCTGGGACTCGTACAGAAAACTACCGCAGGAGCATAACCTTGCGTGTGAGGGTCTGCTCGGCGGCAGTAAGACGTACAAAATAGACTCCGGATGCACAATCATCGGCGAACCATTGCACCTGCTGAGGTCCGGCGTCCGTTACGCCCTGGAGTAAAGTCGCCACCCGTTGCCCCTGGATGTTGTAAACCGTCACACTCACCTCGGACGGTTCCGGCAGGTTGAAGCTCACTGTCGTCGTCGAGTTGAACGGATTCGGGTAGGGTGCATCCAGCGAGATGGTGGATGGCAACGTTGGTTCAGTACTGGATTCTTCCACGTCGGTTCCGATGTAGGTGAGAAGACTCTGGATGAACTGGGAACGTGTGGTCGATTCCTGTGCGCCGCTGGTCGCTTCGAACGGGAATGCAAAGTACACGAGATCATAGGTGGGACCGTCAAAAAACAGGCCGCCCACCTGGTCTTCTCCGCTATAATAATGGTAGGCTGCGACAGCGCCGCCCACCGGTTGAATAAGGTCCGGATTGTTGCAGTTGCTCGCACCTCCGGGGCCGGTAAGCACGAGACGGCTGCCCTCTTCGATGGGACCGCCTGCATTATCAAATGCATCGAGGATCACCATACCGTTCCCTTCCACATGTTCGGCATGGAGATACTCCCTGTAAAAATCGGTTCCATCAAGCTGTTCATCTATGGATTCACCTGAAAGGAACAGGCAGATATCGCCCTGGTCCATGATGTCTTCGAGCAGGGAAATCTCTGTTTCGCTCAAAGGATTCTCTTCATTCCCTGTAAACCAGATGACCAGATCATATCCGCTTGTTTCGGTCAGGGTTGGCAGGTAATCCAGGTTGTGACGGTCGATATGGTTGTATGGCATGTTCAGTGTCTGGAAATCCTCGAAATAGAAACTTTCGAGTTGCACGCCGCCGTCATCGTCCACGAACATGATTTCCGGAGTACCGATCAGGACACGCACTTCCTCAGTGGTGATAAACTCGTGCGGACTGGCGGTGACAGTGACCAGCATGGTAGTGAAAACGCCGTCAATACCAGTGTCTGGAACACGGAAGCTCAACGGGTCCGCGGAATTGTTCGCCTGGCTGCCTGCATCCACTTCAGCAATAGTGATACTGCCATTTTCGAGGATGAGTTCCTCACGGTCGAATTCGATACTGATTACGACATCGGTTGCGTTCTGCCATCCACTGGTATTTTCGATGGACACAAACACGTCAATGGTTTCGCCGGGATCGGGGTGATAATTGCCGTCCGGATTGGACAGTTCAATGGATTCGATGCTGAGATTCGGCCAGTAGTACTGGGTAACGGCGTTGTAGGCATTCACCCGGCCTGAACCGAGGGGATGATCCGTGGTAATCGGATCGGTGGAGTTGATGACGACATTTCGCCAGAAGGAATTGTCCTCCTCCGGGAACATGCTGATTACCAGCGCGCCAACTCCCGCAGCGATCGGGGATGCAACACTGGTGCCGTCCCACGGTTCGTAATGATCGTCAAACCATGCCGTGTAACACTGTTCACCCGGAGCAGATACATCCACCCAGGTTCCCCAGTTGGAGAAACTTGCCCTGTCATCTCCGGAAGTGGTAGCGCCAACGGCTACAACCTGGGGATAGGCGGCCGGGTAGTGTTGTGTGCCGACACCGTCGTTTCCGGCAGCGCCGAACAGGAGAAGTCCCGCGTTATAAGCTTGTTCCACTGCAGACCGTAACGGAGGAAACGGTGTATTGCCGCCGAAAGACATATTGACAACCCCGATGTATCCGTCACGCAGCACCATATCTGTTGCGTAAACCATCTGGCTGGTTGCAGCGCTCATGACGATCAAACCGTTGTTCTGTGGCGTACAATAGCCGGTACGGTTCGCCATGATCTTGCAGTTCGGCGCTACGCCGCAGCCGAATGTTGCATTGTCGGCAGTTGCCCCGAAAGCGCCAGCCACACCGGTGCCATGACCGTGAAAGTCCATCGGGTTATTATCTTCCTGGGTGTTGTCCTCGCCGGGGGCGCCATTCACATTCTGCACCCAGTCCCAACCGATGAAGTCATCAATGAGACCGTTATCGTCATTGTCAAGGTTGTCCCAGTCGCCTTCTGTTCCCGGCATATCGGGAAAGATGTCGCCAAAAGGACGAGGGTCATTGTCGATATCCTCTCCGGGATTTACCCAGATTTTATCTGCCAGGTCCGGATGGTTCCAGTCAGTGCCCGAATCAATCCCGATGAACAGGATATTTTCGTCACCCATGGTAAGATCCCATGCAGCGGCGGTTTCAAGGGTTTCCTGGAACCATTGCATGTAAATCTGTGGATCATTGGGTTCATAATCGACAGGGATCAGGTAATCCGGGCATGCCCACTCGACCTCACCGGTCAACCGCATCTCTTCGGCAATCGCTTCCATGTCGCTCCCGACAGGGAACTGGAAACGGTAATCGTTGCGGAATGTGGCGCGCAGGGTCTCATCCTGTGGACGGTAGACGCCCATCATGCGGTTGAATGAACAGGATTCATTGCGTGACAGGACTTCATCGACAGATGTGATTCCGACATGCGCTGTTCCATCCTTGGAAATCGCGGGGGTGACATCGGTAGAAAAACGTACAAGCAGGGTTCCTTCCACGTACCCGCCTGTATTGGCGAAACACAATGAGGTAAGTATAAAAATAATTGTCAGTGTTCCGAGCACTCTGAACATGGGTGACCTCCAAAATACCATGTAGTTGTTAACCAGTCTTTGATAATCGAACTCAGTCGGCTCAGTATAAAAATTTCCCTCCCAGTTATGGATTCGGTCCATGAATTACAAACGGTCCAACATCAAAGAAGTGCAATTTCTGTTCCTTTGTTACCTTGTTCAGGTACTACTCAAGGACCTGCATTTTCTGCAATTACAAAAGGGATTATTACATGTCAGGAAATATAGGGTGGGAAAAGAGTATCATTCTGGAAAGTGAGAGTTGTGAAATGATACATGGTATACAGGCTTCATATAGCTATCCACAAGCTGTGTTACTTTCTTACTTCGGTGTTGAATGGGTACAGGCGCCAGGATATTACAGAACACCTTTTCAACCTGAAGCTTTGGAAACACTTTTTACACATTACAATATTCCCCCACCAAAATAAAAAATCCTTTCAGAAATATTTATTTCTGAAAGGATTTACACATTTACTGTGCCTGGAACTATTTGAGGAGAATAATTTTGCGTGTTGCATGGAATTCATTAGCTTCCATGGTCACAAAATACACTCCTGACGAAGATACGACACCGTTTGAAGTGTTGCCATTCCATAATACTTGATGGTATCCGGCGCGCATTGTTTCATCCACTAATGTAGCCACATGCTGGCCAAGGACGTTGTAAATCTGTATCCTTACGGATGAATATTCCGGAATATTGTAGGGAATCAACACCGTCGGATTAAATGGATTCGGGTAGGGTGATGCAAGTTCAAATGATGTCGGTAATTCCGGGGTTCTCGAGTTTGTCGTTGAACCGATTCGCCGAAGCAACTCGTTTCTTTTGGCAAAATAGTCGTTGGTATTGGATACTACAGGGTAATCATACGCTCCCATCTGCCGCACTTCTTCACGAACAGCACCATGTGATGTACGTGTACCACGTCCTGTTCCTGCTGCACCAATTGCTGCCACAGGCTGATCAATGTTCGACAGCAGGAGGTGATTTCCAGCAGTGGGAGATGAAGCTGCCGCCGATTCGTTCAGCAGTACCGGACCATTTGCCGGATTGGAAGTATGAGTCAGCATCTCATAATAAATGTTCAATTCCGCAAGCATACCTGCGAGTGAATCGATATGAGCTGTAGATGATTCAATATGCGAATCCAGGAGAGAAATTGCCGTTTCGTAGTCCTGTATACGGTTGTGCAGATAGATGGTTGTCCAGAAGATGGAGGATTCGAGGAACGTGCAGTCATCGAACTGACTCATTGTTTCCAGAAGATGCGTTTCAGAGACCCCCAGGGCAATCTGGCAACGTATCCAGCCGCTGAAAGCTGCCGGACTCGATTGTTCACGGATCAAACGGAAGAATAGTAAACTTGCTTCCTGGTAGTTGCCATCGCGCTCGAGAACTAGCGCCTGGTCTATTTCATCAAGTCCATCGCCAGTGTTCGGGATACGTTCCGGGTAATTCATCTGGGGATCAGCATTCGTAATACTTACACAAGCAGTTGGCCAGAACCACATCTCAGATGGAATCGCGGGATTACCTTCGTAATAGTTGAAGCTGCCGTTGTATTCAACCATATTAAAGGTTTGATCGCAGAGAATGAAGTTCCCGTCCGTGCTGATGAAGTCGTTATGGCGGTTCGCAAAAACAGGGCGTGAATTAATAGCGTTCAATTCAGCCTGCATGAATCCTGGATTGGAAATATCACCCGAATTATAGAATGTATTTCCCTCGAGGACATTCACAAGACCGAAAACCGCATTGCTGGCGGACGTCATCACGATGGAATTCACTCCGTTTTCGTAGAAGAAACAGTTAATAAACAGCGGCGTACTGTTATTGAGGATTGCTCCATTCTGTTGATTTCGTTCAAATGTGCAACCGTCAAACTGTCCACCAGCGCAGTCAATCATCGACAAGCCGTCCTGTGAGCACTCCCGGATCGTCAGGTTGATTACTTGTGGTTGGGTCACCATCATGTTCAATCCGACAACACATTGTTCGATTTCAACGTTCTGGATTTCTGCCTGGTTAATACGGTAGCATTCAATTCCCGTAACACCGTTGCGTATGGTGCCATCCCACACCGCAAACATGTTGGCTTTCGATCCATTTACACCTCGATGTGTAAAATCGGCGAGTTCAAAATCGAGGACTGCAACATCGGCATCAACAGAAATTGTGATGAGATCTTCTGCATCTTCAACAGAGACATAATCAAGATAGCCGCTGGAAAGCTCATCGTAGAAGATGCCATACCAGCCGCCGATCACATCATCAATATGACGGAAGCTAATTCTGTTGTTATCGTTGATTCCGTTAGCATCCAGACGCCCCTTGATGCACAGCCATGTGTTGTTTTCAAAGAGAAGCTCCGAACCTGGCAGTATTGTCAGGTAGGCTCCCGGTTCAACAGTCACGTTCCCTTCGACGATGATGGTTCCTTGCAGTGCATCTGTGCCAGTAATCGTACCGGAAATGCGTTGGATGATGGGACCATAGTGCCTTGTCCCACCATTCTCACCATTCGGACAGGCCCAGTCCGCTGTACCGGGAACATCACCGTGAATTACATCAATATATCTGGTCGTATTACCGTTATATATGTTCGTAAAGTAGAGATAATCGAGGATACCATTATTATCAATATCGTATAGCCAGTGACCACACTCATTGAAATATGAAGAGCCGATAAGTCGGTATTCAAGATTGTCGTAGCCGTTCCCATTGGCAGTACTGATAGTGAGAATATTTTCAAAGTTCGATTCGCCTCTTCTTGCGCAGAAGATCGATTTTGCAACGGGATCGGTAAATGTGCCGATAAGTGATGACATATGGCTGAATCCGGGTTCTGACGCATCCGGGAGAAAGAAAGTGGAAGGATTAGCCGGATCCTGCAAATCGACCGCGAGAAACGTCCCATTAACCCAACTAGTGATCAGGCCGGGTGAATCTGCAATAATGCTCTGTTGGAATCCATTTCCCAGAGATATTGGACCTGGAATAAAATCGATAGATTCATCTTCGTCAATGAAGTAAATGGCAGGATTGGCTGTGCTATCGTAACGATAGAGTGCATTTGAAGTGAGAAAATACACTTCATCGATGCCGTTGCCGTCCATATCACCCGCAGCACAACGCTCCCAGAATGGTAAAGTTCCACCGAGAAAAGCCATACCTTCAAGATTTTCAACCGTTATCTGAGCTGTTCCGTCAACAGGATCAATAATATATAACTTGTTTTGGTCATCCATACCACCAGCATTTGGTATTGCACACACGGTGATATGGAGATCATTCTGATTGATCAGATGACCTGTTGCAGGTGCTGAAACCTGGACCTCTCGATAGGTATTGATCCACTCTTGTTGGAACGCGCCGGTTTGATAATCCAGGGAATAGAGTGCAAGGAAACTTTCATTTTCAGGTAAACCATGATTTGCGACGACTACGAATTCCATCCCCCCAAAACGATCTCCTTCGGATAACGGAATAAAATCGTACGGAAGAATACGAATACGGTATTCATTGTCGCCGTTATGTACAATTGTATGCTCGTGCAACAATGTTCCTGTCCGTCCATCGTAAATACTTAATATATTTCCTGATCCATACACCATTTCTATAGAAGTATTAAAATCAACGTCGCACGTTTTTATAAATGAGTTTGGGGAATTGTTCTGAGATTCCCAAAGTGTATTTCCCGTTTGTAGATTGATTGCACGTTGTGAATTGAATAATTCAGGTCCGTTGTTCATATTAGGATCTAAATCTTCGATTGCGGTTGGATAAAAAGCTGCTGGCAGTGGAAGAGGATAACCGGGTTCACAGTGCGGTGCAATCCAGAAACTGGTTTCTGCAACGTTATTCTCGGTTTCGTAATACTCTTCGATCACGCCATCATCATCCGGCGTCATGTCAACTTTGAAACGGAATGTACGCAAACCTGCCATTGCCGGAAGCAGATTTTCCGGGATCATTGGAACCTGGATGTCCAGTGATTCGTTGGGATCAATTCCTTGAACTGTCGTTTCAGCAACGAGGTACTCAGTTTCATCACAGACTGCAAATACTTGTACGCCGAAACTTGTTCCCGTACCGACCTCGGAAATGTTTGAGACAGTCATTTCCAATTGAACTGTCTGCGGAGTTATAATGATCGGTTCATCTTCCACCGAACAGGTCAGTTCAAGGTACACATTTCCAGAACTTACATCTCCATAGATGGGGTCATAAGCCGGATCGCCAATAATCTGGAAAGTACTGGAAAAATAAACATGCTGTATTGCATACAAATACAGGATTTCACCAGTTTGAGTTGCTGTCAGCGTATAATAATCGACAATACGGTCATCAATATATGCACCACCGGTTGCAGCACAGGCGCCGATGATTGCCCCACCTCCCGCGTTTGTAATCCCGGGATGGTTGTAAACAAGATTGTCCACAAATAGTAAACCGCTATCGAACCAGACAAAAGCCGCGCCCCAACATGAGCTGGGCATCAGGATGGGCGCAAAATCAATTTCATAGGAAGTGAAATCTACATTTGAGTAATAATAATTCGACCATCCTAAAGAACCGCCATGAGCGCTGTTGTAGATAGCGCCTGCAGGTAAAAATGCTCCCTGTTCCGTACGATCACCACCCATGACCTGCGTATTCATGGAAAGGCGCATATCTTCAACATCCAATTGGTCTACCTGGGTCATATTCGGCCAATCGGAAAGATCCTGGTTGTCGGATGATCCGTCCGCTTCAACTTTGCGCAGATAGAAAAAATTGTCCACAACAGGTGTTAATGTATTACGTGTCCAATGGTCAAAGGCATTCAGCGGTTGACGGCCTTGTTGAGTTGTACCGGGAGAGGTCAGATACAATGTATTGATCAGTGAAGCGCGATCCGCATATTGTTCCGCGTCAATGATTTTATCCAGGTACAAATCCAGGGAGGGAAGAGCAGGCTCGTTTTCATGGTTGATCGGAAGACGTCCAACGAATACATCCGGCAGTTTGTTAATCAGTTCTTCCATGTTTTCGTCGTCATCCATGTCCAGTTTTGCAAAGTATGCATCTGCGGAAAGACACCTGTTATCAAGACCTGTTTCATCATCCCATTGCAGACGATCACCAGAATCAGGCAAGTCACCGATCATAAACACATGAGATAGATGTCCATCATTTGTATGCCGTGATGGAATATCATAATAAAGTTGACGGATAAACATTTTCATTACATATGCATCCGTCGAACCTCTTTCCGGGTGTGGATCCACCGGAACCATCATTGGTAAATCGTCCGGATAATTCACGATTACAATGTCATAACCATTGGTCGCTTCACGGTATAATGCGTAATCCATTAATTCCTGAACCGGTTCACCATTCTCAAAATATCTTTCATCCGCAATGATCAGGTAATCGCACCAGCTTGCAGTTTCCCAGTCCCAGGAAATATCATCCAGCTCATCATAATTGTGAGCGTTTGTCGGTGGACCCTGGTATCCGATCAGCATACGGTCGAGTAGTACACCCATTGGACCGACACTGGGATACTGTGGACCGGTGGGATTGTCAAAATCGATTTGCACCTGGAATACAGGTGTCAGGGTATACTTTTCATTGCAAGGATTGTACCGGACCGGGTAAACATTGATCGGTAAAATCTGCTGATCGCGTGATGAAGTTAATACTCCACCTTCACCGGGATTGACAGGTAAATACGATTTTGTATTGTATGCATTAATATCCTTGTAGTATTGCTCAATGACGGAATAAATACCGTTACTCTCATCAACAACTTCTTCCGGTTTCGGGTAAAGGCAGTAAAACTCTGAACTTATCGTTGCATCAATGGGTGTTGCTGTTACTGTGTATGAATCGCATTCTGGAATTCCGATCATACACGATACATATGGAATTTCGGGCCACCCGGTTTCGATCCAGGACTGGCAACCCGGAATCTCGATCCTGGTTTCCTTGTTAATTGTATCATAATAAAAACCGGGAATCTGAACCTCCAGAAGGATATGATCCTGTGTTTGTTCGAGGACTTCCCATGTTGGCTCACCTTCCACTTCAGAGGTCAGTGGATACCATGTCTGCCCGGCAAAGGCGCTGACTGTGAGCAGATACACGAGAATATTAGCAGACAAAAGACGGACGCAATTCATTGTGCCTCCCTGAGAAGAAAAATGATGAGTTGGTCTTACTACTTCTTTTACAAAAAACGTTTGTCCCGGATAAATACCAGATTCCAATCCGGAACTGATTCGTAAAACAACCTGCTTCTGTAAAAAAAATCATGAAAAGAGAATGCGGATTACATCTTCCCTGACCAACGGAAGTCTACTGTGATAGTAAGCCTGTTGCATTCGGTAAAGCCCAAAGATGCAATAAAATAGCTTTTTAAAACGCATTATCAAATGGAAAGGCAAATCATTGTTTAAATTCTCTATAATCTTGCTCTTATAAATGATAAAAAAGCATAATAAACCTTTTATTGCTATAATAATTGATATTATAGCAGTATTATGGTTATTTCGTTATTGTTACTTGCATCAATGGTGTGTTTAATAACCAACCAGGATCATTGATGATCCCGGTTGGCTATTATTGTTTATAACATCCGGTAGAAGCACACTATTTGAGCAGCACAATCTTCTTTGTTGTGCTGAATGGACCTGCATTCATGGTCACAAAATAGACGCCGGATGCTGAAGCAACACCGGCAGCAGTGGTTCCGTCCCAAGTAATCCTGTGAAAACCTGCGGGTTGTTCCGCATCGACAAGTGTCGCAACTCTCTGTCCGAGAATATTGTATACCTGTATTCTCACAGATGAAAATTCCGGGAGATTATAAGGAATCTGAACCGTCGGATTAAATGGATTCGGATAGGGGGATGCAAGCTCGAAAGATGTCGGAATTTCCGGAGTGTTCGAATTGGAAATGGAACCGATCCTCCGAAGCAATTCATTCCTCCTGGTAAAGTAATCACTTGCATTGGAAATCGCCGGGTAATCATATGCTCCCATCTGCTGTATTTCTTCACGAACAGCACCATGTGAGGTTCGTGTTCCACGTCCTGCTTCTGCCGACTCCATTGCTGCAACGGGTTGGTTTTCGTTTGACAGCAGGAGGTGGTTTCCGGTTGAGGGAGATGAAGCTGTTGCTGATTCGTTCATCAGGACCGGGCCATTCGCAGGATTGGAAGCATGAATCAGCATCTCGTAATAAATGTTCAATTCCGCGAGCATACCCGAGAGTGAGTCGATTTGTGCAGGTGCGGACTCGATGTATGAATCCAGGAGCGAAATTGCTGTCTCGTAATCCTGGATACGGTTGTGCAGGTAAATGTTTGTCCAGAATATCGTGGATTCAAGGAAATCGCAATCTTCGAATTGATCCATGGTTTCCAGTAGTTGAATTTCGGTGTTGCCAAGGGCTAGCTGGCAACGAATCCAGCCATTAAAAGCTGCTGAACTCGATTGTTCACGGATCAGACGGTGGAAAAGGTCGTTTGCTTCCCGGTAGTTGCCATCTCGCTCGAGAATAAGCGCCTGGTCCAGTTCGTCAATACCATCACCGGCAGTTGGAATGCGCTCCGGGTAATTCATTTGTGGGTCCGCGCCAATAAGGCTGACAATTCTGCTCGGCCAGAACCAGAAGTCGGAAGGAAGTACGGGATTACCTTCGAAATAGTTGGCGGTTCCGTTGTATTCTATCCCATTGAACGTCTGATCACAAAGAATATGGTTTCCGTCTGTGCTGATGAAATCATTATGACGGTTCGCGAACACAGGACGTGAACTAATGCAATTCAGCTCTGCCTGCATGAATCCCGGAATCCCCGGATCACCGGAATTGTAGAACGTGTTTCCCTGGAAATCATTAACAACACCAAGAATTGCATTACTTGCGGAAGTCATCAAGAGTGAGTTGATCAGGTTTTCGCTGAACACACAATTATTGAATTGCGGTGTGCTGTTGTACAGTACTACACCATTCTGATGGTTCCGTTCAAACGTGCAATCTTCAAAAACCCCACCGGCACAATCGATTAATGACGCTCCATCCTGGATGCACTCATGGATTCTCACATTCATTACCAGGGGTTGGGTAACCATAAGATTCATCCCAAGATCGCACTGGGTGATTTCGATATTCCGAATGTCAGCCCAGGTCAGGCGATAACATTCAATCGCAGTCGCCCCATTGGTAATGGTTCCATCCCAGGCGGCGAATAAATTGGCTTTAGAAGCATTCAGAGCACGGTCAGTGAAGTCTGAAAGCTCAAAATTAAGGACAGAAACATTAGCATCTGTTGAAACAGTTATAAGATCCGTTGCATCCTCAACGGCAATAAAATCGAGCAATCCGCTGGATCCTTCATCGTAGAAGATCCCATACCAGGCACCGATTTGATTGTCGATATGGTGGAAATGGATCCGGCTGAAGTCATCGAAACCATTTGCATCCATTTGTCCCCGAATCGTCAGATATGTATTATCCTCAAAAAGCACTTCCGTACCAGGAAGGAAGGATAAATATGCCCCCTGCTGAACGGTGACATTTCCTGTTACGATAACTGTTCCTTGAAGGGAAACATTCCCGGTAACCGATCCGGATAGATAGTGATAAATCGGACCAAGGTGTCTTGTTCCGCCATTTTCGCCGTTCGGATTAGACCAGTTGGCCATTCCCGGCGACTCGGCCTCTATCACATCAATGTATCTACTGCCATAAACATTTGTTTGTGTTAAGTATACATAATCCAGATACCCGTCGTCGTCAATGTCGTATAACCAGTGTTTATCAGAGAAAATGGCACTATTTCCGAGCAAACGATATTCAAAATTATCGAAGCCGACGCCATTGCCAGTCATAACCGAAAACATATTCTCATTATTTGGGCCACGGTGTCCACAGAAAACAGATTGTACAGTCGGATCGTAGAACTGACCAATCAGGGCAGCGTCATGATTTGATCCGGGTTCCTGTGCATCCGGCCAGTACATTGTAGATGGATTCGCCGGATCAGACAGGTCAACGGCCAGGTAACGTCCTTCACCCCATTGAGTGATAACACCGGGTGATTCAGCCAGCAGGGTGGGCAGGAAGCCATTGCCCAACGAAATCATACCTGTCATATAATCAATTGCCGGTTCATTCTCAATGAGATACAGTTCCGGTGTTGCAGAATAATCATACCGGTAGAGAGAATTGGTGGTCAGGAAATACACCTCATCGAGACCATTTCCGTCCATATCACCAGAAGCGCATCTTTCGGTTGATGTAAAATCATTGCCTTGCTGGATTGATGTTCCGATCAAATCATCCTCAGTAACAACAGTTGTTCCATCGACAGGATTAAGGATGTAAAACCTGTGCAGATCATCAACCCCTTCTGTTTCGGAGATGGAGGATACTGCAATATGGAAATCGGATTGGTTTATGAAGTGACCGATTGTCGGTATTGATGTCAGATATTCCCTGTACTCATTTTCCCACTCCAACTGAAGTGTTCCCGTGGCATAATTCAGTGAATACAGAGCCAGGAAACTACGGGCTTGATCGCTTCGGGGATTCCCGACGATGATAAATTCCATTCCCGAATAATCACCACCTTGTGTTAATGGAATAATATCATATGGGAGTACGTTGATCTTGTATTCATTGCTCCCAAGATACAGGATGTCAAAATTGTACAATAATGTTCCGGTATGTCCATCGCATATGTACAGATGGTTTGCGTCCGTGAATACGATTTCCGTGGTTGAGTTGTAGTCTATGTCACCAGTTTTCAGGAAGGTGGAAGATGAAGCATTTGGTTGTTCCCATAAAACTGTCCCGTCGAGAATATTGATCGCAATCGTCGATGAAAAAAGCTCTGGACCGTTGTTCATTTCAGGGTCCAGATCTTCGATGATCGCTGTCTGTATAATATTTGGGAACGCCCTTGGATACCCTGACCTGCTCAACGGAGTTATCCAGTAATCAACTTCGTCGAAATTGTTGTCAGTCTCAAAATATTCCGGGATAACACCAGTTTCTCCGGGTGTCATATCCACTTCAAACCGGAAAGTGTGATAGCCTGACATTTCCGGCAGGATACTTCCTGGTATTACAGGAACTGGTACAGAAAGTACTTCGTCCGGACCAATACCCTGGATTGTTTCTTCTGCGACGAGGTATTCCGTTTCACCGCATACTGCAAAAACCTGAACATCGAACGCTGTTTGTGTTCCCAGGGTCGATATGTTCGATATATTTACTTCAAGATCAGATGTTTCCTGTGTAATAAAAATATTCTCCACTTCAACTTCACATACCAGTTCCACAAATGCATTTCCAGAATTCACATCTCCCAGGATGGGATCAAAGGCTGGATCACCTATAATCTGGTAGGTATTTGTATAGTATGGATCTGTTTCCGCATAGAGGAAAAGGATCTCCCCGGCTTGTGTGACTTCAAGCGTATAGAGAGAGGCAAGGTACTCATGAATAAATGCACCGCCGGTGGGAGCACATGCGCCTATAATCACCCCGCAACCCATATGAGCATCATCAGGGTGATGATAAACGAGATCATCGACAAAAAGATGGTGCAGGTTTGCGCCTCTTCTGAAACAACCACCATAACAGGAATTCGGCATGATGATAGGAGCTACGTTCAATTCATACGGAACAAGGTCAACATCAGCCTGGTGATAGTTGCTCCATCCATTCCAGTATCCATGTGCGCTGTTGTACAATGCCAGTCCCTGTGGGAAAGACTCCGGGTCTGTTCTGTCACCACCGATGAATTCCGAGTTCATGGATAGTCGCATATCATCGACATCTTCATGATCTACCTGGGTCATGTTTGGCCAACCGGAAAGATCCTGGTTGTCTGAAGAACCATCCGCTTCTATTTTTCGCAGGTAATAGAAACTGTCAATAACCGGTGTCAGGGTATTTCGAGTTATAAAGTCAAAACTGTTTAATGGGTTGTGTCCATTTTGAGTTGTACCGGGTGATGTTAAATAGAGAACATCCAATAAAGATGCCCTGTTAACGTATTGTTCAGCGGAAATGATTTTATCAGCATATCTCGATAATGATGGAAGAGGAATTTCAAGTTCATCATCAATTGGAAGTCGTCCTACGAAAATGTCAGGCAGTTTGTTCAGCAGTTCTTCCATGTTTTCATCGGCATTCATGTCTATTTTTGCGTAGTATGCATCGCAAGACCCGGCCAGATTCCCGTAATTTCCTCCATCAATGAACAACCTGTCACCGGAATCAACAATATCACCGATAAAAAACGCATGCGACATGTGTCCATCATTGGTATGTCGCGATGGTATTTCGTTGTAAATTCTTCGAATAAACATCTTCAGGACAAAAGCGTCAGTGGATCCCCTTTCCGGATGAGGATCAACAGGTGTGAGCATCGGAAGATCAGCGGGATAGTTAACAATAACAACATCATATCCATTTGTTGCTTCACGGTACAGGGCATAATCCATCAATTCATCTACAGGTTCACCATTTTCGAAATACCTGTCATCGGCAATGATCAGGTAATCGCACCAGTTTGCTGTTTCCCAATCCCAGGAGATCTCATCCAACTCATCATAGTGATGAGCATTTGATGGAATTCCCTGGTAACCAATGAGTATTTGATCAAGTGGTGCACCCATCGGTCCGGCAGGCGGATATTGTGGCCCAGAGGGAGTATCAAAATCAATTTGTACCTGGATAACTGGTGTAATAGAGTATTTTTCAGAACTTGGATTGTATCGAACAGGATAGACATGGACTGTAATGATATGCTGAGAACGCGCAGAGGTCTCCTCACCAAGTTCACCATAAACGGATGGAATGAAATCCTTCGTTGCATATGCATCTTCGTCCCGGAAATATTCTTCGACGGGAATGTAATCGTCATTGATTATTTCAAAGGTTTCGATGGGTTTAGGATAAAGTGGATCGAAAAATGAACCGATTGTTTCGTCATACGGTGTGATGTCAACCGGGTAGGAATTACAATTTGCGATGCCAATCATGCATGATACATTCGGAATTTCGGGCATCCCGGCATCGACTCGCGATTGGCAACCCGGAATCTCAATCCGGGTTTCCTTGTCAACCGTTTCATAATAGAATCCAGGAATCTGCACCTCGAGAAGTATATAATCCTGTGTCTGGCTGAGGACTTCCCATGTTGGCTCGCTTTCCACTGCAGAAGTCAGCGGATACCAGGTCTGTCCAGCGAAGGCACCAACCGAGAGCAGATAAACCAGAATCATAGCTGAAGCAAAACGGAAGCAATTCATTGCACCCCCTTGAGTAAAACAATAATGAGTGGTTATCTTACAACTTCGTTTGTTTTTACCCGTTATTCACTAACGGACAATAGATCCATTCTTTGAACTGATGGTTTGGATAACCCGATCTTTGGAAAGCTTTGGTCATTGGGATTAAAAATCTGTCGTCACTGATAACCTGATTTTTCATTACAGTGATACTCATGGTAGCCGGATAAGCATGCAATTTATTGAAGACGCAGTTAAAATACCTTAGTAAACAGCATTGTCAAATTATATTGTAAATCAATGTTTAAAATTTTCATGAAATTGCTCTAATAAATGATAAAAAGGCATAATATTTCATATGTCGCTATAATAATTGATATTATAGCAGTATTATGGCTATTTCGTTTATGTTGATTATGCTAACGAAATTTTAAAAAAGCAGCCGGGATCATGATTGATCCCGGCCGAAAAACTTCTGAGGAAGTGTCAGGGGAAAGATATTATTTGAGAAGCACAATTTTCCTGGTTGTACTGAAGAATGCTCCTGCATTCATGGTTACAAAATAAACACCTGATGCCGAAACAACACCTTCCTCAGTAGTTCCGTCCCAAATGACGCTGTGGAAACCTGCGGTTTGTTCCGCATCAACAAGTGTGGCTACTTGTCGTCCGAGAGTGTTGAAAATCTGTATCCTCACGGATGAAAATTCAGGTAGTGTATAAGGGATTTGAACAGTCGGATTGAATGGATTCGGATAAGCAGGGTACAACACCGGATTGTCGGGAAGAAGTGAATTATGCTCATCGGAGATTCCACTCGAGCCTTCATGTTCGTAGAGAGTTTTCAGGGAGTTTTCATCAAGAAACAGCATCAGGCTGTCACGGAAGCAGATATCGACAAACGATCCCGGTTGAGTCCCAATGTAAATGGGGGAAGGGATAAGCGGATCGGTAATATCATACAGTAAAAACGGGTATTCCCGGCAGGAAAGATAGAGCTTGTCATCATGTGCTACGATGGAAACATCCCACATTGTCCTGAGCGATGAAAACCGTTGGACGTTTGTTTCCACCGGGCTGGAAGGATTGGAACAATCATAGGTATGTAGATAGCTCGTTATTTCATCCGATTCAGGATCATGATGATCCTCAACCAGGTAGAGGGCATTTGGAGTACAGATCATGTTGTCGCCATCTGTATTGATTCCATCTGCGATTGGAAGATGTCCCAGAACCACGGAGGATGCCGGATTGCTGATGTCCATGCTCCATAGTTGGCTGTCATTACAGTGAAGGAATACCACTGTTTCATCCGCTGAAAAGCAGAAATCGAGTACTTCCATGGAAATATAGTCAGCGAGGATTACCGGTGATGATGGAGAAGATACATCCAACAGGTGGAAATAATATTCGTCAATGATTGTTACTGCGTGGGAGAATCCAGCGATACCATTCTCATTCACTTCTATCTTTGTATAAATCGCATCCCATGTACCGGTAAACTGGATGGTTTCTGTAATCGTCGGGTTTTCAACATCGCTAAGGTCTATGATGTGTAATCCCACCTCATGTTCTGCCACCACAACTCCATTCGGGCACAGGTCCATCTCTGAAGCGACAATTCCCGGCAATCGCCCGACAACCGGTAAGTTCAAAGGATCATCCGTGTCAATAATCAGGATCCCGAGGGAATCATCGGAGACAATCGCATACCGGTCCTGGTACAGCAGCATGTCCTGGGTGATTCCCTGGTTCTGTTCCGGACCTATGACATACGGAAATCCG
>CAXXQY010000017.1:0-61651 GCA_963674515.2 bacterium | reverse complement strand
TTGGAAGCCATCGAATCCAGCATCATTCCGAGCACATAATTACCTGTGGTAAAAAGATTCGAGATTTTTTCGCTGATTTTTTCGCCGAGGGTGAGTGCATACAACGCCAACTGTTCTGCTTTTGGGTAGATGTCCGCCACAAGCACATCCGCCACATTCTCTCCCTCCCCCTCAATACACTTTTTGAAAGTCTTCTGCAGAGATTTCCAGCAGTAGAAATTGTGGTTCCGCCAAATCTCGAAAACAACTTTAAACTGGTTAAAAAACATCCCATCCAAAAGATTGAATATCTCTGCATCCTCGGGAAACTCCCTGGCTCTTGAAAAACATCCACTTTCGACGGAAGCAAATCCTCGATGAGTATCCTGTCCGAAATCGTCTTTGTTAAACTCATAATCCGTGTTTTCCCGTTCTTTCTCCACACTGTAAGATAAAAAACGCGGCACCCGGTATTTTGTTTTTGACGGGAAATCGCGTTTGGACGTTGGACAAATCAAAAATCATCCTGATTGAATATAGTAGACCATGGTGTCAGATATGATACACACTGCAATTCTGTCAGATGTCATTCCTGCGATTCGAAGAACGACGGACACGTTTTTTAGTCGTCAACGCAGGAATCCAGTCATTTGTTAATAACATAATCTTATCTTCTTATGTTTCAATAATATAAGCGCAACTTCGTTCCGCTATTTCTGGATTCCTGCCTTCGCAGGAATGACAGACCTCTTTGTACAGCCTGCAAACTTCATAACTGGTTCAATCGACTACTTGCTCGACAACAGAGAATAAAAGAGTTATAATCCCAGAAGTTTCCGTTCTTCTTCAAATTTCGATGGTTTCAACCGAATCAGCCATCCTTCTCCGTAGGGATCCTGCAATGCATCCGCAGGATCGGTTGCGACCATAATTTGTTGACATCCACCACCTCGCCGGACAATGGCGACAGCGACACACTGCGTGGGAAACGCAAATCGGTTGTGAATACCTGGAAAAAAGACACTTCCCTGCCGCAATTCATCACCTTTGGACGGCAGGTAAAACCGTTTGAATCCTGCCAATAGTATTCAGGAATGGATGCTCTACCGCCCAGCAATATTTTCACCGCTCTCTATTCACTCATGAACCAGGTATTATCCCCGATAGCTCGAATGGATCCTTACCTCATCGGCGGTCCTCTTCCACGACCCTGTTCACCGGGTTCGCCGGATGCAGAAGCCAGTTCTGCCGCACGTTTTCACAATCCCTCGCAACTCGGCTCCCGTAAAACGGTTTTGCGATGTAGTCAACACGCTCCCAGTTTCCATAGCCTGCAATGCCGTGCTGATTGTTGCATAAACCGGTGATCATAATAATCGGGGGTATTCGGATGTTTTTTTACGCACCACCGCCATCAGCTCGAGACCGTCCCATTTCCGGCATCATCAGGTCTGTGAGAGGACAATGTCAATCTTTCCCTTCTTCAACATATCAAGTGCTTCCTGGGCAGTCCATGACAGTAATGTACCTCGTAAGGTTCACGTTTTCAGATATTTGCGAACACTGTCGAGCACTATCTGTTTCATCATCAACGACCATCTACATTTTTAATGTCTGCCATGATAACCCCCCGTGATATGTTTAGCCCTGCATTATCAATAACCTTACCAGTATACCTTTTTTCCTGCAATCCTTTATCCATGCTTTCATCGTTTTCGTTTGCAACCGGAAGAACGATCCGGAAAAATCGCCCCGCCATTATCCGCTGTGTCCCACTTCAATCGCCCCATGATGACGTTCCACAATCCCCCAACTCACTGCGAGACCAAGACCATTGGTACTCTTTGACGAGAAAAAGGGTGTCAAAAAATCTTATCGAACATATTTTCCGGAATTTCCCGGTCCGCTGTCTTCCACGGAAATCACACATTTATCAATCATCTTGTCGTATTCGACTGCAAGTTTTAATCGTACCTTTTTTCCTTCATCGCATCCGCGGCATTCATCATGAAATTCAGAACTACCTGCTGGAGTTGTTTCGGATCTCCTTCAATCGGCGGAATACCACTCCGCGATATGTTCGATGATATTGATGTCACGGAAATTGGGAAGTTTTTTCGATCAGGTTCAGGGCCTGGGATACGATTTTCACAGGATCTGTTTTTTTCGACTTGTGGAAACATCCTGCTTGGCAAAAATCCAGCAGGTTGCGTACAATGTCGCGACAGCGTAAGGTTTCCCCGCACAATAACCTTCAGATCAGCCTGGAATTCGCTCTCCTGGGGAAGTTCGTCCATCATGTCTTCCGCATATGCCAGGATACCGGTCAGCGGGTTGTTGATTTTCATGGGCCACACCGGCTGCCAGTTTGCCGACTGCCGCCAGTTTTTGTTGATTGCACAAGCTGGTCCTGAAGTTCTTTTTCGTCGCGAAATGTCCCCGCGCGATAGAACATGTGCCGATGATTTTCACCCTTGTGATCCTGCAAGGGAAAAACGAACCGTATTGTAGTACCGATTCTATCCCATCAACTGGAAAACCGTTTCTTCAAACGATTGATGGTTCCCGCTTTTCCAGGATACTCCTGTCATGCAATGAGATGGCCCGAGCCCGCTTCGGCGGGCAGAAACCTCCTGGACGGTTTTCCCCCACAAACTCCAACGGTTCCATGTGAAAAGAATGCGCCGTGGATTGATTGACGATAATATACCGCCCCTGAGTATCCTTGATTGAAATCATATCATGAGCGCTTTGAATCAGGCTGTTAAAAACGTTGTTCCGCGCTTTCTGTGCTTTTCCGTTGCAAACAGCACCTGGTCTGTTATCCGGTGCCATTGGAAAAAGGATAGACTCGATGTCTCCCCTGCTCGGTTACGAATAGGGGTTTGTGTTACTTTCCCAGTATGATTCTTCCGGATCGGAAAAATTTTTTAACAAGTGTTTTCGGAATTCCCTTTTAAATCACTTCACAAAACTGGCAGATGCCATTGACATGGCATTCACAACCAAGCTTGGATTCGGACAAGATTTCTTTTACATGGTTTGCCCGATGATTTTCCTCTGTCGGGATGTCCCACAAACTCTTCGAAACTGGCTGTTTCACTTCGCAGAAAAATGTTTTTCCGGATCGAGAACGGCGACCAGGTCGGGAGAATTATCAAAGACACTTTGTAAAAAAATGCTTTTCCTGTTCAACTTTGTGTTTCCAGGTCGATAATTTCCTGCAAAACGTTGCTTCTGTTCTTCTCTCGCCCCTGACCAGCTCCCAGAAAAATATGGGCGACGGTGTGGTCGATCAGTTTTTACACCCGGGGGCAATACTTTATATATGTATTCAAGAATGCCGTCGCTACCCGTCAACTCGATGATGAGTTCCACACCGGGAACATGCATCGCTTCGTGAAAGTCCGTGGTTGTCCTGATACCCAGTTCTCGGGCGAATTTCATTCCGGGCGCATCAGCATTCAGGTCGACGACACATTCGACATCCAGAACCAGCTCTTTCAGAAAAGTGCCGGTCGCCAGCTTGATTAATGCCCTGCAACCTTTTCCACCACCGATAATAACCGTTTTCATCTTCGCCGCTCCCGGATGATGCTACCTTGCCTGTGGGATACCGTCCTTTTTCGGAAAATCTTTCTCCAGCATCGTCAGGTAGTCATCCACAAGATTCGAAATTCCCCGGTAATATGCCCTTGGTCGTACAACAAAATGTAACAGGATCTTCGACAACCGTTCCGGTATATAGGGATACACTTTCTGCAAATTCATGATCCGGTACGAATAAAAAGCGGACCCATCTTCCTGGTTGAGGCTTTGTTTCGCTGCATCGGGAATTTTTGGATCGGATAGTACTTTCTTAAAAGTGATAATGCCTTTTGCCACAGTGTAATTGATAACATTGCCAAGACTCCAGGTGTCAAAATCGGAAATGTCCTGTTTCAGATCAAAATCAATCCAGCGGTAAGAATGATCCCTGCGATCGATCATAATGTGATCATTCCGGATGTCGCCGTGACACAATCCATGTGAATGCAGAAGCTCAATGGCAAGAATGCAGTCCGCCAACTTGTAAAGAATGCCCGGAAGATCTTCATGGAAGTATTCCTGGTGAGTCTTATCAATCTCCGGAATATACTTGAAAAGTGATTGCCCTCGGATATAGTCAATGATCCGCACATTATTGCCATCTTTATCGAAGGTTGTATACCCCTGCATGAACCGACGGTCTTCACGGGTTAAATCCAGGACTTTACTCTCTTTTTCGGGACTTCGGTAGCAATGAATTTTCAAGATGCTGACATGAACAATAAAATCTTCCTGGAAGACCATTTTGATGATTTTTGATTTCCCCGTCTCCAGTTCAATTGCGCTCAATACCCAGTATTTCGGCTGATCATCAATCCCGAATCTTGGTTCTCGCATATATCCAAGTACAACAAAATCTTTGCCGTCCAGCCGGAGTACACTGCCCCCGGACTAACCGGAACGGATCGGATGTGTCCTCATAAACGGAAATACGACGGAATGTCCTTCCCGTAACCTCCCTGATCTTTTCTCTCAAGTGATCATTTTCAGACATGTTCTTTAACCTGTCGTATCCGTTCTATCCAAATCCTTATATTCCCTCTGTTACAATGTACATACGATTGGTGTGAAAATCCGATATGAAGCCATCGATTTGATTTCCTGATTTATAACAGGAGGCGTATATGAGTTCACCTGTTCATCCGTTTACCGCCGCCATTCGCGCAGGGCTTGCCGCACAGCGAGATGAAGAAAACGCAAAAGCGATGCAGGCGTATGCCAAATCCAAGCTCCCCTTTTACGGGATCAAGGCGAAACCGCAGAAAGAAAACTTCCGAAATGTGAACAAACAATACCCGATTAAATCATTCGAAGAGTATGAACTTGTAATCCGGGAATTGTGGGATGCCAGCTACCGTGAAGAATGGTACGCTGCATGCATGCTCGCCGAACGTTACAAGAAATACATTATCATGGATGCTCTTCCCCTCTACCGAATGATGATCGAAACCGGGGCATGGTGGGACCTCGTGGACGGTATCGCAGCTTACCTCATTGGTGGACTCCTCGAAAAAAACAGAGAGGAAATGACGAAGATCCTCTACCAATGGATCGAAGATGACCATCTCTGGATACGACGGTCCGCGATTCTCGCGCAACTGAAATTCAAAGAGAACACCGACTGGACCATGCTGCGTGAATTCTGTGAAAAATGCCTGCATGAGGATACCTTCTGGATGCGAAAAGCCATCGGCTGGTCCTTGCGACAATATTCGAAATCCAACCCCGATGCGGTCCGCGAGTTCGTGGACAAACACCGTGAAAATATGGCGACGGTGACATTGAAAGAAGCGGTGAAATACATCTAATGATCATGGACGTGGACCACTAACGTACGTCTCGACCGCTCCAAGTTGCGTATTTTCTTCACCTCTCAAAATGTTTACCTTTTCGTGTAAATTTATTGCTCCATCTTTATGGGAGCAGTATTGATACGTTTAACGATTCCACCGGTTTAACCGATGATTGCCTTAAGGAAAGCGGTTCAACAATGAGTTCAGCGACAAACTACCCCAACGCCAAAGAAATTGAAGACCTGCTCAAGCAGGTAAAGTATCCCGGGTTCAGCAGGGATATCGTCTCCTTCGGGATTGTCCATGCGATTGATGCCCATGGACCGGAAGCAACAATTGAACTGGAGTTTTCCACCAGCAACGAAGAAATTTCACAGCAGGTGAAAAACGACGTCATCGAATTGTTGAAAGCAAGTGGCCTCCAACAGGTTGAGGTTGAGATTGAACACAAGTCTCCACAAAACGCCCCGAGTGAAAAAGAAGAGGTGGAGAACCTGATTCCATCGGTGAAACATGTGATTGCCGTTGCATCCGGTAAGGGTGGGGTAGGAAAGTCCACAATCGCCGCCAACCTGGCCGTCGCGCTCGGGAGAAGCGGGTTGAAAGTAGGACTCCTTGACGCTGATATTCACGGACCTTCGGTTGGTGTGCTGCTTGGACTTTCCGATGAGCCGGAAAAATCACCAAGTGCTGATAAAATCATGCCTATGGAAGCACACGGCATCAAAGCAATGTCGATGGGTGTCCTTGTGGATTCGGACACACCATTGGTCTGGCGCGGTCCCATGATCTCCGGCGCTGTGCAGCAGTTAATTAAAGACGTGGATTGGGGCGAGCTGGATGTTCTCGTCCTCGATATGCCCCCGGGAACCGGTGACATTCAACTCACCGTCGCCCAAAGCGTAAAACTCGATGGCGCCGTGATTGTCACCACCCCGCAAAAGCTCGCACGTATTGATGCCCGCAAGGGAATCGCCATGTTCCAGAAAGTGGAAGTGCCTGTGCTGGGTGTGATTGAAAATATGAGCTACTTCCTCGCGCCGGACACCGGTAAACGGTATGAAATTTTCAGCAGCGGCGGCGCCCGGCGTGAAGCCCTGCGTCAACGTGTTCCCTTCATCGGTGAAATCCCGCTCGTGCCGATAATTCGTGAAGGCAGCGATGAAGGCCAGCCCCCTGCGGCAGGAGATGATCCCATCAGTGAAGTGTTCATTGAGATGGCAAAAAACATCTGGGCGATGCTTACACGCGACGATGACTGATTCTTAGTTGTAAAGGTATAGCAGGAACCCTACAGGATTTCCTGCATCAAATACGGAACGAAAGGTGTTTTGATGGCTACGCTGACAGAAGAAAAAATCATGGAAGTGCTGGGTACTGTAATAGATCCTGAACTCCATATTGATATTGTCAACATGGGACTTATCTATAACGTTAAAATCAATGACGACAATGAAGTATATGTCCTCATGACCCTGACCACTCCCGGCTGCCCGATGGGTCACCAGATCGCCCAGATGTGCGAGCAGGCGATTATGCAGCATGACGGTGTCAAGGATGTGTTGATCGAAGTGACTTTTGAGCCGCCATGGAACGTGAACATGATGAGTGACTTCGCCAAAGATAAGCTCGGTATATAACGTTTAAGTAGTATGGTCCGAATGCGTGCAGTCGGGTATCAGAAAGTTTCAGGCGGGTGGCCCCGAAAAGGTTGTGACGAAGGAACGTTCTTTTCGGGAATCAGAATCTTTTGAACTTTGGTCCGCGTTATACTACGTTCCGCGTTTACACCACCTTCGCCAAGGCTATGGTGATCAAGAAGAAGACACGGCCACCCCTGAATGATAGGAGATGGGTGGCCCGACCTGCGGTCCAAGGTCGGGTGTCAGAAAGTTTCAAGCGACGAGTGGCCCGGTGAATCAGGGCGAAGTACAGTTTATCACAGCCTGATTCACGGGTTTCGAAAAACAAAACATCGGTAGAGTATATAGTATGTCCGACCCCATGGAAAAAATACTGTCCAGCGATTCCGATCCATACCGGTTCTCCCCTTCAAAAAAAATCCTGGAACAGGTAATGGAGGTGGGATCAACCGAATTTTTGGCGGATTCTGTAGAAAAAATGCTGGAACGTATCGCCTTGCTGGAGCTCTTCCTCGAAAACCGTACGAATATTACCATCATTGAAGAAGAACTGACCGAATTCCAGTCCTCTGATCACGAAAAGGTTCAGGAAGCTACCCTCCAGTTGACTCACCTTTTCTTTGGGAGTATCTCCCGGCGTGAAGGTGGATGATTGGTTGAGAGTAATGGCTTGCTGCTATTTAGAGGGTGACCGAATGGTTACCCATTTTTTTCGATTACATCAACAAAAGGGCGACCTCAGGGCCGCCCTTTTATGTTCAATCAATCAAGACTTCTTTTAATCTTCCACCGGCACCATGTTCAGGTACATGGTATGGGTATAGGTCGCTCCGAAAATCCCGATACCGTTCACGACATTCGTTTCCACCCGCACATCCGAACTCGGATCGCCGAGGTACATGGAAGTGAACACATACCGGTAATAGTCGGGTGACGCCGCACGGATTTCCATACGATGCAACCCACGGAATTCAAACACCAGCCAGGGCCAATCCTGGGTAAGTTGATCCCATCGAGCGATGGTGATGAAAAAGCGGTTCATATCTTCCGGTTCGATTTCATCATCCTCGTCATTCGGATCCCAGTCGGGATCGAGTTCCGCCAGCGAATCACGGGGAACCAGGCATTCGGTCTGGAAAATGTACCCACCACACGAATCGGATGCCGTCCAGGAAAACTCCATGACAGGATCGTTACGATTGAAGGTCAACGTGTCACTCTGGGGCGGCAGGATTTGCGGATAATTCGTACAGAACAGCTCATGTGCGCCCGGAGCTGTAGTTTCCGCGTGAATTGTATCCGGAAGATCCTCGTGCCACACTTCGATGCGGTAGCGCCATCCACCGAGGGGTTGATGTGCTTCCGGATTGACAGCCCTGTACACTCCCGGAATTTCCGGATCATCCGTAAAATAAACGGCTATGCCGGAAGAATCAGCCGGGCTCATGTCGATCTGGCGTACGGGAAAAACTACAATATCCGCACCTACGATTCCCAATTGTTCACGATCATAGTAGTCGTAAAATCCGCCAACCCATTCCAGACGCACCCAGTCCATGGGTTTGTCGGTCTCGATGAAGGCTGTAAGAACCGGATCCGGCTCATAATCATCAAACTCGGTTGGTTCACTGTCGCAGCCGGTGATAACAGCAAATACCAGAAGTAACAAAATACCTGTAAGGACCCATCGCATATATCGAGTTGTCACTGTTGTTTTCATGGTTAAAACCTCACTTCATAGCCGACTAACGGAAGAATCGGAAGCAACTTGATATCATCTACCTGGACAGGATTGAAGAAGGTGTCGTTGTACCTGTTCCATAGCTGACGGCGGCTGTAGGCGTTATAAACGCTGATGTACAGTTTGGCTGGTGTGCCAAAACAATGGTGATGATAAATCGCTGTCAGGTCCAGTTGATGATCAGCGGGAAGACGGTAATTGTTCAAACTTCCCGGTACAACCGTACGGCCATCTTCCGGGGAGGCACCCGGGCTGATGCCGGCATATTCATGTGTGTAGATTCCATTGCCCCTTGTGAACCCCTGGCCTGTATTGTAGCGCCACTGACTTGAGAACGACCAGCGTTCATTCAAGCGGTAGTTCAGGATAGCGATGAAGTCATGCCGACGGTCCCACTTGGGATAGTACCAGTTTCCGTTGTTGACGGCAGTGTTTTCGAACCGCCGTTTTGACCATGACAGGGAATACCCCAGCCATCCCGTCCACCGTCCTGCTTTTTTCCGCAACATCCATTCGAAACCATAGGCGTAGCCGTCACCCATGAGATACGCTTCCGCCATGTTGGTTCCGGCATCAATAGTTTCATTGTACTCCAGGACATTGTTCATGTCGTTGTAGTATGATTCGAAGGTGAATTCCATGTCTTCGTGAAAGTCGTATTCCACTCCAAATACGATCTGATCCGAGTATGTGGGTTCAACGGAACCGTCAATCGGTGTCCAGATATCGAATGAACTGAACCCTTCTCCGGAGGTGATGACATTCACCCACTGCGTGTACCGTCCGCCTGCCAATTTGAAACGGAGGTGGTCATCCCAGTAATGCACAACCGCGAGTCGCGGATCCACACGCCAGAAATCGCCGTCATTGTGAAAATACCAGCGTACTCCCGGCTGGACCTCCCAGCGCGTATTGATGCGCCAGTTGTCCTGCAGATAATGAGATACATTGAACACAGTTGTATCTATATTCACCCAGATCACATCTTCACTTTCGCTGGAAAAGTCGGAATTATAGATACTGAGCTGGACTCCTGTACGGACCACGTGATTGTTTGCCGGATGGAATTCCAGATCTGTACGAAACGCCCAGTCCTTGAACCGGTTATCGAAATTGGACAAAAGGATGCCTTCGTTTTCAAAAATAAAACCTGAGCTGTAGTGGCTGTATGCAGCACTGGCGGTCAGGAATGTTGTTGGTGACAGAACATGACGAAGTCGACTGAAATAGGTCCGGTTTCCCCAGTCCGTCCGAAAAACCGCTTTGCTGTCTTCATCTCCGAAGCGTGCTTCCAGATCATCACGCCCCATGTACGTCCCGATGGTCAGGGTAGTCCTCTGGCTCAGGTCCAGGTTAACCTTGGCGTTGGCGTCATAAAAATAATAATCCGGCAGGTTTTCGTAGTCTTCACTTGAGTTCCGAAGCGCCTGAATCACCGGATCGAAATAGGTCCGTCGACCTGAAATAGCGAACGATCCCATATTGTTCGGCAACGGTCCTTCAAACGCTGCCCGGGCGGAAATAATTGACGCGGAAACCAGTCCTTCATATTCCCGACGGTTCCCATCGTTTGTGATTACTTCCAGTACACTTCCGGCGCGTCCACCATATTCTGCCGGGAAACCACCCTTCATCAATTGAAGGTGCTTTACCGCATCCGCGTTAAATGTGCTGAAAATCCCGAACAGGTGGGACGGATTATACACCGTGCTCTGGTCAAGCATAAGAAGGGTCATGTCCGGGCTGCCGCCTCGGACATACAACGCGCTGGATATCGCCGAAGATGCCTTTACGCCTGGAATCGCCTGGATCGCTCGGAGAACATCTGTTTCGGCGCCCAGGGAAGGCATCATGCGGATGACTTCCGGATCCACCGGTACCGTGGAAACGCGAGGACTTGCCCTTGTGTCATCGTCATTGTTCTCTTCCACTGTATACACAACTTCTTCGAGTTGAACAGCGGAAGGAAGAATTTCGATGGTGATCGGTTCCATAACCGTATTTGTTACTTCCACCTGAATGGTGGTTGAATGGTACCCCAAGTAACTGACATCAAGATCATAGTCGCCATTCTCAACACTGGGAATGACAAAAAAGCCATCCAGGTTAGTCGAGGCGCCATTGGAAGTACCATTGATCACTACATTTGCGACAGGCAGCGGCTCACCATTCAAAGCATCCACCACAAACCCACGTATCGGCCCTCTTCCATAGCTCATCCCCACGATGCAGAGGAGTAGAGCCAGGACCATCATCACCCTGTGCTGCATTTTGTTTTTCTCTCCTATCTCCCTTAGGAAAAATAATCCTGCACATCTGTTACATTGTGAACCCATGTCACCCGTCATGGATCCGGTCGGTTTATGCAACTACTTCCTGTTTGAAAAGCGAATGATATACCTCTTCTCCGATTTCATGCGAGACAATTGCTTCTGCCGCTTCACTTAAATACCGGATGACAAAGTCATCGCTCCGGTCTTCCAGCAACCCGGCGCACATGAGACTGGCTAATCCGTGCGTAAAGATCCACATCTTCTGCATGAGCTCGAACCTGCGTTCTTCGGAAAGGTCTGGAATCTGTTCGTCTTCCGGTATCCGGTCTCGAAGCGATTCAAGGAATTGAATCAGGATGTCCTGAAATTCATTACCCTTGAGGAACAAGGCTTCATACAGGTTGGGAAAATCTCGCGCAAACAGAACAATTCCTGTCACCATATCCAGGAAGATATGATCCGAGTATTGGCGTCTTGTGTACTCGATCAGCATGTCTCGTACTCTCAGCATCACATTGTACTTCAGTTCGTTCATGGAACGGAAACAACGGTACAAGGGAGCGACAGATGAATTCATGCGTTTCGCAAGGTTGCGTGCGGTGAGCTTTTCTATGCCAAGATCGTTCACCAGGTTGAGTGCCGCTTCAAGTTGTGCAGCAGGCGGAAATTCGATTTTCGGGGGCATATTCTCCTCCTTGCCTGGGGATCAATCAACATTATTAATGATTTTTTCCCCATCCAGACGTTTTCTTTGTTCGTTATTGCCCCGATTGCAATTCGTATGCCTGAAAGAATTTTAATATAATACGTATGTTATCTGACAAATCAAGTCTTTTTTTCTTGTTTTACCTGTTGCTCACGGTATACAGATGTGAATCAAATCCTGCATGAGAGCCACCCAAAGAATCTTCCATACGATTTATGCATCAAAAAGTAAAGATTTAAAGGACACGTGGTTTCAAGAGGAGAAATACAATGAAAAGCGTTGGAAATTATGCATGGACAACCACAACCAATGTCCCGTTTGAAGATGCAGTGGCAAAGATTACAGGGTTCTTAAAAGATGAAGGATTCGGGATCCTGACTGAAATAGATGTTGCTTCAACCCTGAAAAACAAACTTGATGTCGATTATAAACCATTCAAAATACTTGGCGCTTGCAATCCGCCCTTTGCGCATAGAGCCCTCCAGGCGGACCAACTCGTCAGTGTGATGATGCCATGCAATGTGGTTGTATGGGATGACGGCGACTCTCGTACAATCGCAGCAATGAATCCGGGTATGATTTCCCAGGTCATCGACCACCCCGATTTAGATGATCTGGTGAAAGATATCCAGGAAAAAATCAAACGAGCCATCTCCCGAATAGGGGAGTAAGCAGTATCTTCCTAAGCCTTACAGGGTTGTACCTTTGCGGTACAACCCTTTTTGTTGCTTTTTTTGAAACATTTTCCCCGTTTAAAGACATTTCTGTAACTTGTGCCTCCCGGAGTGTTGCCGTATCTCCTTAAAACTTATAGCTTTTGGTTTACCGGTGAATTCCAGATAATCATTCTTGTTACTCGCTGGAATGTTTTGTAGACAACAGCACACTTTGATTCACTTCCACAAGGAGGCAATGATGAAGCGTTTTGTTCTTGTCGGGTTGACGGTGTTCCTGGTTCTTGCCGGAACCGTCTGCGGTTTTCCACGCAGAGTCCTGTTCGAAGAATTGCAGGGGTATTGCTGAGGCGGCAGCCAGTCAACATCGTTGATGTTGTACCAGTTCACGACCAGTGAAGAGTATCAGGACCACGTATCGGCGATTGTATACCATCACGAAAGCGATCCATGGTATACTATTTATCCTTCCGAGCACAATGGACGTCACAGTTATTATTCGATGTTCTACATTCCAGCCATTATTTGCGACGGATTGGAACAAGCGTCTGCATCCCAGTCGGGACTCCGAAACGCAGCCGATGAACGTCTCGATGTCGAAAGCCCGGTTGCGATCGATTTACTCGCTTATCCCACTGAGAGCGAGGATGCTCTCAATATTGATGTGGTCGTTACCAGTGGCGATGAAGCGGTTGGTGGAAACTATAAATTGCGTGTCGCTGCTGTCACAGTGTTCTACGATGGATACACCTCCAGCGAGGGTCAGAATGTCTGGCGATGGGATCTCCTCGACTTTGCCGGAACTTATTCCGGCTACCAGTTCTCCATTGACGCCAACTCCACGGAAGAATACAACCTCAGCATTCCCTGGCCGATTTCCCTGCAGGGGACACCGATCGAAGATAACAATTTCAAAATCGTTGCCTTTATCCAGAACGACAATACACGAGAAGTGATCCAGTCGGAAATCACCGGCATGTGCCATGAGTACGATGTGGTTTCATCGTCGGATGAATCCGCCAGGATTGATGAACCGGGAACGGAATTCACCTATGAATTCAGCATCTTGAACCGTGGATTGTGTGAAGATACATACAATATCACATTCACCGTTGAATGCCCGTTCGAATGGACCTATGAATACACCACTCCCGATGGACCTCAAAGTGGGAATTCGACAATCACCCTGGATTCGTTTGAAGAATATACAGGTACTGTCACGATCACGACGGATGAAGAGACCATTGGGTGTGACGGGCTTTTCTATTTTGTCATTACCTCACAATCTGACCCCGAAGTTGAATCGCAATTCGACATTTACGCAATGACATCCGGTCGGGTTCTGGTCATTAATGCGGATCCGGACTGCAACCATAAATCATTGTACGAAGATGCCCTTATGGCGGCGGACGATTTCGATCCTGACGATCCGCTAAACTACTCATTGTGGAATTATTCTCTCGATAACCTGAATACAGGTGATCTCGATGAACTCCCCATCGAACTTATTGTTTATTACACAGGTGGCGAGTGCGACGAGATCGATGATGATCAGATCAGCAGTCTCGAAGACTATCTCCTCGCGGGCGGCAACCTGTTGATAACAGGAAGCGGAGCGGCCGAAGCCCTCGAAGACGCCGATCTTCTCGCCTACATGGGCGCAACCTACCAGGGACGGTATGAGCACGGTGTCAATGTGTATGGTGTGGACAACGATCCGTTCAGCGACGGCATGGATATCGACCTGGGCGGTGGCGACGGCGCCGACAACCTCGGCGAACCCAGCTCCCTGCGTACCGATGGCAGCGGTGAGGTGAGCCTGTTCTATTCCGCTATACGACGCGCCGCGGTTCGTAACGAAACTGAAACCTATCGTTCCCTGATCCTCGGATTCCCCTTCGAAGCCATCGCTTCCAACGTGGATCGCAACACGGTCATGCTGAGAGCGTTGAACTTCCTGATCGAGTATGGTCTCGATGCTACCCCGGAAGACCAGTTGGTTACTCTGCCGAGCGAATACTCGCTGCAGCAGAATTACCCGAACCCGTTCAACCCGTCCACGGAAATCCGTTTTGCCGTACCGCAGAACTCACAGGTGCGGATCGACGTGTATAACATGCTCGGACAGTATATACAGCAACTGGTGAATGGTTCCTATACCCAGGGATCGCATAGTGTAGTGTTCGACGCTTCCGGTCTGCCAAGCGGGATCTATTTCTACCGGATGACCACACCGAACTACAACGAACAACGGAAGATGTTGCTGGTGAAGTAATTGGGAAGGTTCAATTATGTTGATATGAATATACCCCCGTCGGCTTGACTGACGGGGGTTTGTTGTCTTTGGCTATCGTAAGGTTTCGATTGATTTTTGAATCTCTTCTACCACCCGGTACGCCCCTTTACCATCCAGTAATTCTCGCCCACGGTTGCTGATAGATTCCCTCATTTCCCGGTTGGAAGCGATCTCCATGTAAGCGGTGAGGATTTGTTCATCGGTCAGATCCTTCAGCCATCCTGCCACCTTGTGAACGCCTAATTTCTCCGTCGCCAGAGCAGACCCTTTTTGATTCTCTTCTACGACAAAGATCAATCCGGGAGTGCCAAGCATAGCTGTCTCAAAAATCACACTTCCCCCGGCGATCACCGCAAGATCGGAGGAAGAAAGAATCTCCAGCCAATTTTCCGGCTGAGTGAGGCGGGTAGCATACGGCAGACGCTCGAGTTTTTGATCAAGCTCGGGGCCGAATGGATATTTCAAGCCAGTGATGAAGTATGCCTCTACCGGCGCCATGTGCTCGGGGAGATTCACCAGTGCATCGGCGACCCTACCGGTGACATTGTGTTCGTCCACCCCACCGCCGTTTACGAGGATTTTCCGGGGGAATTCGGGGTGAGTACGGTTCTGTTTGGGGAGATAAGGATATACATCCTGACGCACTACGGTCCACTGCAATCCAAGCAGAAGTTTTGTATGAGACAGACACCGGGAATAATCCATGTCCGGAGCATGAGTGTAGCCATTATAGATCAGGTCCACATGGGAATAATCCCGTCCGCCGAACACATCCGTGGTGTACACAATGGCATCCTCTTGGTACTGTTCCCAGTGGTTTTCGGGCAGATGGTAGCCATCAATTATATAGATAGACACTTTACCGTGGTTCTCGCCGGCATGCCTTTTCACCCATGACGGTTCCTCTTCTTCACTGATATGTGGAGGAATGGTAACGTAAGTTTCTCCGGCCCGTCGCAGGGTTTCTATCCCGGAACCATCAATCAAACGGGAATAAAATACGGTCCGAAATCCATGTTCACGCAGCACTGTCGCAAGGCCGATGGACCGCATAAGATGGCCATACCCGATCACATCGCCGCCATCCACACGGAGAACAGAGATAGGTCTTTCGGTACTGCTATCGGAAATCTCTGGAAGGTTTGATGTCGAAAAGAACATTATGAACTCACGGTAATTCACAACGTTGCCGCGATTCAGTCATTTATTTGAAGTATAGTTTCGCGCAGGAATCCAGATAATGTTCTTATCCCGCTTGATAGGACGTTTGGGGATCAGGAAATGACTCCCCATGATTGTACCAAGGAAAAAACGATTAAAAACAAATCCGCTTGTCGTATCCAGTCCGGTGGTTGCGACAGTAATAATTCCGGGGAATTTAATGCGTTTTGCCGTACGGATGACATTCAATCCCGACAACTGACCTTCCATGGATATATCGGTCACGATGCCATCAAAAACGGTCTTGCCTGAAAGCAGTTTTTCAACACCTTCTTTTGCATTGAATGCTCGTGATATCTCTTCAGTACCGCGGTTGCGCAAGTCTTCGCTGATCGCTTCGGCGTAACGATTGTTGTCATCAACGATCAACACATGTTTCATGACCGGGGGAGTTCCCGGTTTTACTTTTTTCCACGGTTCAGCCATGAGATCCGTTTTCCTTCCTGCCACTGGTTGAATTTGCTAATATAGCACCTGAGCGTGAAAAAATCCGCTCCGAAGTACACCTACCCATTTGCAAAGAGTATATTACGGCTTGTAAATAATTATTCATTCGCAACTTTCCCTGGAGTATCCCTTGGATTCTTCTTTTTCATTGCTTCGTTTTATAGGCGCTAAGGAACCTTCATCCGAAACCCGGATCTACCTGGCGGGATTTCCTTATGACGGAACTTCTTCTTACAGGACAGGCGCCCGTTTTGCGCCGGATGCCATCCGTCAGGCATCTTACGCAATTGAAACCTACGATCCTCTTCTGAATGAAGATATTGAAACGATTCCTTTTGCAGACATCGGCGACCTTGATCTGGAAAATGGCTTCCCGGAACAAATGCTTGCGACAGTGCGCAAGTCATTGTCTACCCTTGAAAATGGAATCCCTGTTCTGGGAATGGGTGGCGAACATACGATCACTGAGGCTCTGTTTGCTCATGCCCTGGAGCAACATCCGGATGTATGTTTTATCGTTTTTGATGCCCACACCGACTTGCGTGACGAGTATGAAGGTTCACAGCACTCCCATGCCTGCACTACCAGGCGTGTCATGGATACGATTGGCCCCGAACGGATCGCCATGTTCGGTATCCGTAGCGGCACCCGTGAAGAATGGGATATCGTTCGATCTAATGCCATGCTGCATGACTGCACGGTAGATGGATTCTCTGCAGTACTGGAACGTTGGAAAAACAAACCCATCTATGTGTCGATTGACCTGGATGGGTTTGATCCGTCCGAACTGCCTGGAACCGGTGTTGTGGAACCCGGGGGATTTACCTGGAAGGAGGTGGAGCCGTTTTTTTCGCTTCTTAAACAGAGTAACCTTGTGGGTGCGGATGTTGTGGAGCTGGCACCTCAATGGGATCCGACGGGACGAAGCGAAATTCTTGCAGCACGGTTGCTTCGCATGCTGCTGATCGCTATGAACAAGTGAAGGTTCTTCAACATAGTACCTTGAAAAAAATGGGGGAAATAGTGTAATACTATTGCCCCCATTTACGGTGATTTCTATCCGTCTAAAAGAGTGTATAGGTCAGTCCTAATGAGAGCGTTTCCTTGAAACGTCCACCCTTGTCGATTTCCTTATCGTACAATAATTGCGCATACAGGTTAACCATAACATAACGGGTAATGTTGGCGGTGAAGATTGTCTCAAGATTAATATCCGGTGATTTCCAGTAGTCTGCATTCTCCGCACCTTCCAGTTCGTCCGATTCGGAATAGGCGACCGCCTGGAAAATCGTAATCTTTCCTGTCATGTTCAGCCGTTCGGGTACAAGCGGTGTGATCAGTTCAGACACAAACTCGAAACCTGCATCATAGGTTGTTTTACTATCCCTGTTACCCAGGGTGTCGATGAGTGCGATACGGTCAATTTGCTGACGTGAACCAAAACCAAGTCGAGCATACCATTCACGCGTGTCATCATTAATAAATGTTCGTGAAATACCTGCCGTTTCTGTCAGGGTTAACGGATTGAACCATTCCGCATCGCCTGCTCGACGATCCATAAACTGGCTCTGCAACCTACCCGCGACGAAAGGATCTACCCAGGCGTGCATGGTAAAACGAAGCATGGATTCCATGTCGATCAGGTCCGTCGATTTTTCAGGACGGTTCCAGTGTTCGGTCTCGCCATCCTGGTTATGTGTCTGCCCGAATGACATACGAGCCGTGGACCGGGAATTGAGCAGCGAGTTAATTTGACGTTCAGCGAGAAAATTAAACGTAAAGGTCCAGGACACAGTTCCCGTTTCATCGCCCGCCCAGTTGTCGCTGTAGGCATTTTGAGTCTGGGTCAGGTTAATATCCGAAGCCAGGCGCCAGGCATACGGATCAACCTCTGTCTCCTCCTGGGCCAATGCCATTCCGGAAACCATAAAAACCAGGATCAACACCAAACTGATTTGAAAGCGTGACATCTTTTTCTCCCTCTTTATTGTTCAGAAATAAAACAGTTTCTTCTCTGTTGGCAATGTTTATACCAAGGCGGGCATCTCTTCCCGCTAATGGTGCGAACTTGTCCACAATAGCTTTTAATCCTTCGAAGTTTCTACGAAGGAGGACAGTAAAAGCGGAAGTAACATCTATTCATTTTCAAACGACCTGTGAAACCCGAGTGACAAGCACTCGGGCCACACTTTATGGCGGGCACGGAGGCCCGCCCTACACTTTAAAGGTTGTCCTATTTAAAGTTGTCAAACTTTGAAGTTACCTGTTCTGAAGTTGCCATATTCTGAATATGGTACATAAAAAAAGACCTGCTCACCAGCGAACAGGTCTGAATCTACAATTTTTTTCGGTTTACTTTACCAGTACCATGGTGCGGATGAATTGCTGCTGCCCTGCATCCAGCACACAGTAATACATTCCTGCCGCAAGATGGGATGCGTCAAATGTCAACTGGTAGATTCCCGCAGATTGATCGCAGTTTACCAGTTCGGCAATCTCCTGACCGTTTACATTAAATACCCGCAAATGGATGGATTCGTTTTCTTTTACCCCATAACGGATTGTCGTAACAGGATTGAACGGATTCGGATGATTCTGCGCAAGGAAAAATTCATCTGGAATGGGATTGCCAAATTCATCGACCGCATTGGTATACACACCTGTCAGTTCAATCCTGTGCTGGTTTTCCAACAGGGGATCATTATGATACAACCACAGGGTGCCATCCAGCTCGGAGGTTACAGTCGGCTCCCAGCGTACGGTGATTGTCTCTGTCGCGCCACTGGCGATGGTGAAAGGGAACGTCTGGTCCAGGCTGATTTCATCCACATTCTCGCCGTTGACCAGGAAAGAGTCGATCACACCGTCCGCGTTTCCGGTATTTGTCACATCGAATGTCGCCTCACCAAATTCTTCGTTGACCAGCTCGCCAAAATCAATTGCATCAGTGGAAAACTCAAGAACAGGCGCCAGGTAGTTGCCCTGAACGGAAATGACTTCACGATTGTTATGACTGGCGTCGTTGTGATGGAAGGTCACCTCGCCCATCATCTCACCCGGTTCCAGGGGAGTCCAGATTAGGGTGATATCTGCGGAACCATCCACCGGAACTGTTACCGGCAGCTCTTCAAGCGTGCTGAATTGACCCTCAAGACCCTCACCGGGTGTTAAAGAAGTAACGACACCATCCGCTGTACCTGAATTCACAACCTCGATCACGTATTCGCCTGTCTCGCCAACCATCACATCACCGAAATCCAGCTCATCCGGGTTAAATGCAAGATCGGGGAATTCTGTCGGTATGGTTGTGGGATTGTACAGACGGTTCCCGCCCATATTGTTGCACGGCATAGCCCATTCCATGTACGGATCGGTGCCGTCGAACGCCAGGTCGAAAACAGCAGTATATCCTAAAATGGTATGTACGACAATGTGCAATGTGTTGTCTGTGGGCATGAACAGGGCGGTATACATTCTCGGCATGGTCTCATTGCAGGTAATGGTCACCGGAAAACCGGGCATGGGATCATTGAACTCATACCCGTGGAAATCCGTCTGTCCGGCGGTAGCAGTCAGGCAACCAAAGAACAACATGCCATCGGCGACGCTGTTGTCTTTAATGACTGATGCGATTTCACGCATGCCGTTGTTTCCCACATCAATAGGATACCCTTCGAGGTAATTTCCCTGTAGGTCGATTGCATGAATATCTGCGTTCGACGGTTTAAAAATGATGTCTGCGGTTCCGTTCCCGTCAATATCACCGAGGGAGGCGGCTGTGATTTGTGTACCCGCTGTATTTTGCGGAGTGACAGGGAATCCTTCGATCATGTTCCCGCTGTCATCCCAGAGACACACATTTGTTGCATTCACAACGGTTACCATCCAACCGTTGCCAGTCGGTATCAAGTTGGGTGGTGAGGTAAAGGAATCTCCCGAAAAGCTGACCGGGAACCCTTCGATTTCATCATCCGCATCGAGGAGACGCGCATGCACATTGTTGTCGATGGTTACCCAGATCACCGCTGTTGTCTGATTCGGCCACTGGTATACAACAGGCCCCGCGATCCAATGGGGATTGGCGCCGGTGATACTCCAGGGAAATCCTTCCGCCTGGGTGCCGTCGCCATTGAGGGCTTTCAATTCATGATCGGCGGTGTACAAAACCTCATCCATGCCGTCGCCGTCAATATCCACGACAGTCGTCGTCGAAATATCGACATAATCCAGGTTGTGTGTGATAGCCAGTTCTTCGAAGACTTCGCCTTCGAGGGTATAGGCCACGAGCCCCCTGGTACGCCCATTGGGACTGCGCATGGTAAATACCGCTTCCAGCTCCCCATCACCGTTCAAATCACCAAGGTTCGGCCCGCTGCTCAGATAGTTCGCTCCGGGAATGTCGCCTGCGACATCCCATTCCGCTTCAATGGTTCCGTTCAGGTCATATACCGAGACGGTCGTGTTATTACACACGACAATGACTTCGCTTCCATCTGCACGTACAGCTACCGCTACCGGATTGGGTTCGAACAGGGATGAAGTTCCCCCGATTCCCAGGTCATGCGGCCATCCAAAACGCATCTGGGGCTGCGCCCAGAGCAATCCTGTCAGGAGCAGTAACGTCATTCCGATCAACACACCTTTGCGCCAACTCATCATCTTTTGCTCCTTTCACCTGACTGTAATGTCGTCTGTCTCTTTTAATATATCCGAAATGTCTGCAGAAACAAAATGCGACGTGGTTTTCGCTATACCAATATACAAATACACCATATCTTCTTAACTGTAAGTTTGGAGAAATATCGGAAGAATCTACAGAAATAGAGCACTCTTATTCTTGATGAAATCCAATTTGTTGCGTAGCTTTGTAGCGACATGGCAGGATTGCTTTTTTCGGCAGTATGTTTTGATTTACAAGGATTAATCCCCTCTTTCCCCAGTTTGTACCGGCGATGAGTGGATCACACCAACCTGGGAATGCTCCGTGTATCTAAGTGGTTTAGAGCTTTGTGGTTTCAAATCGTTCCCGACCCGGACCAGGCTAACGTTTAATCCGGGAGTCATGGCGATTGTCGGTCCGAATGGATGCGGCAAAACAAACACAGTGGATGCCGTTCGCTGGGTTCTTGGCGAACAGCGAGCCGGAATACTTCGCTCCGACAAGATGGAGAATGTCATCTTTGCGGGAACCAGCAAACGGAAGCCATCAAGTTTTGCAGATGTAACAATAATTATTGAAAACCGTCATGGCGTTCTGCCTGCTGAATACAGTGAAGTTTCCGTCACAAGACGTTTGCACCGGTCAGGTGAATCGGAGTACCTGATCAATCGCCGTCCCTGTCGCCTGAAGGATATACGGAACCTGTTCGCCGATACAGGATTAGGGCCCGAGAGTTACAGCATTATTGAACTCAGCATGGTGGAAGGAATCCTCTCCGGCCGTCCGGAAGAACGCCGTCGGCTGTTTGAAGAAGCTGCCGGGGTAACCCTGTACAAATCCCAGTTGAAAACCGCCAGAAGCCGTCTGTTCGCCACCGAAGCGGACTTGATCCGCTTGACCGACCTGTTTTCCGAGATCGAAACCCAACGGAACTCACTCAAACGCCAGGTGGCTAAGGCGAAACGGTACAGGTTCTTGTCGGAAGCCCTGCGTGTAAAAGAATTAACCGCCGCCAAAGAAGAAATTGCTGACCTTCGGCTTCGACTGACCCCTCTTGAAGAACGAATCGGAGAGGATCGGAAGGCAAAAACCACACTCGAAGTGGAAATTTCAAGTTCCGAAACCCAGATCGAAAAATTGCGTAGCCGACTGGCGGAATATGAAAACAGCCTTTCTGCATTTTCCGGACGCAGGAATGAGATGGACGGACGTTTGCAGGCCTCCCGGCGTGAAGTCGCCATGCTGGAAGAACGAATCCGTTCATCCAACCAACGCAGCACCGAACGTGACCAGGAAGAGCTTGATCTTGTTGAACGAAGAAAATCCATCGCCTCCGATATCCAGGCGCTGGATCGAGAACATGAAAAATCGACCGCGCAACGTGATGAAGTGCAGAACAAGGTCAACAGTATTGAATCCGCCTGGCGTGAATATGACCGACGCTACCAGCAGAAGCGGGAGCAACGGCGTACACTCGAACAGTGTGTCTACGATGCGGAACGTACGTTGAATCGTAACCAGAACGCTGTTGAAGTGATCCAGTCTCGCATTTCCGAAAATGAAAAAAGACTGTCACGGGTTACCCTCGAATCGGAGCATACGGAAACACCTCCCGATCCCGAACCGTTACGTGAAAACGTGGAACGTTACGAGGATGAACTCGAGGAACTTGAATCACAGCTTGAAAAGGCCCGAACCCGTCGTGAAGAGATCCGCGAGAATCGTACCCTCGCCAAAGCTAAATTGGATAGAACTCAACAGGAACTGACCGCGGTCCGCAAACGTGTTGACATGCTCGAAGGAATTGTGAAAGGTGGAAAGGGACGCCCCAAGGCGGTCCGTGCTATTCTCGATTCCGGATTTTCAGGGCTCCTGGGTCGTTTGGGCGACGCTGTGCAGGTAGACAAAAAATGGGCGCCTGCTGTCGGTGCGGCGCTGGATGATACTGTCAGCGCGGTTGCTGTCGAGACTCCGGACACCTTCCGGAAAGCAGCCGAATTCCTTATCTCTGGTAAACATGGACGCGGCCTGTTGTTGCTCACTAGGGATGAAACCGACAAAGCAGGCGCCTCACCGTCCTTTGCTGATGTTTCTGGTTCCATCGGTCCACTGGTTGATACAATCAAGGTTTCCGGGAAAGCCGGTAAAGCTGTCCTGTCGATTCTTTCCAGAACATGGATTATGCAGGATCTCGAGAGCCTCCTTGACAATGCTGAATCTGCCTTGCGGGAACAATGGTCTCTTGTTACTCCTGAAGGATGTTTCCTGTCATCGAACGGGATCCTGTCCATCGGAACCGTTGATCATGAGGATCTGGGCGCTCAACATCTGCTGGATGAAGCCGTTGGCGAAACAAAAGAAGTAGAAAAAGCGCTTGCGGAAGCGAAAACACAACTCGACGCTCTTATTGAAGAAGAACAGGACGCCCAAAATCAGCCGACACATCTTGAAGGTCAACGGCGTGAAACCATTAGTCGGCTGGAAGAAGCCCGACGCATGGCAAGCCGTGCTGACGCCAACTGGCAGGCATATGATACCCTCAAAGCCCGTGCTCAATCTGAAATCCAGCAGCTCCGGCGAGAGATTGAAGAGCTGAGAACGGAGGCGGAAACTAAACGAAACTCGGTTGAGTCCGTCCAACGTGTGTACGATCAGAGCCGGAAAGACCTGGAAACCTTCCTCTCCGGATTCGAAGCTGTTGAAGAAGAAGGAAAATCGCTGGGCGAAGCGAGGGATCGTCTCCAGAAAGAGTTGGTAGAGGCATCTTCGGAGAAAGAGCGTATCCAGGGACAGGTACGCAGTATGGGCGCTCTCATGGAGGAGATCACGCAACGTATTCACCAGTTGTTGGGGGAACGTTCCTCTTCCATCACCGCCCTTGAAGATGCAACCGACCGGTTGCGGCGCGTCAAGGCGGAAGCGGCTGTGATAGATAGTGAATTGAAGGAGGTGCAGGCGGAAACAGAGCAGGTACGGAATCAATATGAGAGTTCCCGTAAGGCCTTTTCGGAAAAGGAATCTTTCCTGAGTTCGAAACGAAATGAACTCAGTACGGTTCGGGATCGTATGCATTCTAATGAACTGAAAGTTTCCGAGTTGTCGAACCGGCTGCAAACAGTTCGTTCCAAAATCGAAGAAGAATACCAGTTTGACCTTCTTGCCGGTCCCCAGGTAGAGTTGCCGTTGGCTGTGGACGAAGAAAATTCTTACATGGAAAAAACCCTCGGGGAGATACGGGAAGCATTGCAGACCATTGGACCGGTCAACCAGATGGCGGTGGAAGAATTTGAAGTGATCGACCGCCGCTGGCATTCCATTAAAAAAGAGCATGATGACCTTTCGGCTGCCAAAGCAACACTTGAAGATACAATACATGAGATCAATGCGGTTGCTCGCAGACGTTTCCTGGAAACATTCAGCCGGGTGGAAGGAAACTTCATCAGCCTCTTTTCCCGTTTGTTCGGTGGCGGAGTGGCATCGTTAAGTCTCGGAGACGGCGATCCTCTGGAGGCTGGTATCAAGATCTATGCATCGCCCAAAGGAAAAAAACTGGCGGCGATTGACCTGCTGTCCGGTGGCGAAAAGGCGATGACAGCCATTGCTCTCCTGTTTGCCCTGTACCTGGAAAAACCTGCTCCTTTCTGTTTCCTCGACGAGGTGGATGCACCTTTGGATGATGTAAATGTAAAACGTTTCACAAATCTGTTGCGCGAGTTCACTGATCGTACGCAATTTCTTGTTGTAACCCACAACAAGCTGACGATGGAACAGGCGGACCGTCTGTACGGTGTTACTATGGAAGAAGAAGGGGTTTCAAAACTAGTTGCTGTGGAGATAGCCGGTCGCAGCACGGAGGGAGTGGAAGTATGATTGTTCGCATAAATTGTATGTTCGTCCTGTTCAGTCTTCTACTGTACAGCAGTTTTGCTGTTGCTCAACCGGCACAACCTGGCGCTGACACCACCGTCATGGACTCTACCAGCCTTGAAGCACCCGTGGAATCTACTGTTGAGTCAACGGTTACCGGCCCGGTGCTTTCACAATTCCGCTTTTTTAATGCAGACTACAGCCTCTTTCATTATTCCAATTCGGCTGTCCAAATGGAAGTCTACGCTCTGATTGACCGTCAATTTCTCGCCCTGGACACACTGGAGAACGGAGTACAGGCCCACTACCAGATTACATTTAAAGTGCTCCAGAATGACAGCCTGGTAACGGGCGATTCCTGGACAAGAACCGATTTTTCCGAATCCCTGGATAGCAGGCACTCAGGGCAACGGATCCCCGAGATGGCGCAATATATCGCTGTTCCCGGTGATTACCAGGTTGAAGTTGTTGTAGTCGATTTGGTCGCTAATGTCTACCAGTCGGATGAGCTTACTGTTCATGTCGAGTTGTTCTCACCGACAGAGCTTGTCATTTCAGACATAACTTACGCGTCTATGATCCAGCGAAGCGATGACTTCGCCAGCGAGTTCAATCACAACGGTCTCCTGGTTCTTCCCAATGCAGAGCGTATCTTCGGGACAGGAAACAATACGTTGTATTATTACAGCGAAGTGTACAACCTGACTGTTGGCGATTCCACCGAGTATATCGTACAACGTGAAGTTCTGAATGATCGTCGGCAGGTTGAACTGAGCCTGCCTCCCCGCCATCGTCATATTCCAGCACCAGATATTGTAGAATACGGCAGCTTCGACGTGGATGAACTGAATACGGGTAGTTACATCTTTCAGATAACTGTCACCGATGTGGCCTCCGGGATTGTTGTCAGCCAGGAACGACCGTTCTGGGTCTATTTTGTCGGTCAGGAAGTACGACCTGTTTATCGTATTCCAGACATTGGCGCTGATTTCAATATGATCAGCGATGAAGAGATATTACAGGAAATGGAATGGGTATACTATATCATGCCCAGTAATGTCGCCCGTGCTGCGCGTGAGATTGATTCCCCGGAAGCACGCCGTGCTTTCCTGGCACAATTCTGGAGAGCCAATGATCCCGACCAGGATACCCCTATCTGTGAATTGAGGACGGAATACCTTTCCCGGGTCACAGAGGCAAATGCCCGTTTCAGCAGTTTCACCAGGGATGGGTGGGAAACCGACAGGGGCAGGGTGTATGTCCTCTTTGGTGAACCCGATCACATTGACGATCATTCATTCGACATGGATGCGAACAAAGCATACCAGATCTGGGAATTTGACGCGATAGAAGGCGGTGTCCATTTTGTGTTCGTGGACCGTACAAACAATGGCAATTACGTGCAGGTGCATTCGAATAAGGAAGGCGAAATCTATAATCCCAACTGGCGTCAGACAGAAGTGCAGGGGTATTAGTGGATTCTCGGTGCATTATGGTGTGTCAGGTTGGCCCGACCTGTCCGTCAGCCGACGGATCGGGTGTAAAATATGTAAGAATGGGTGGCCCGACCTGCTTTCCAAGGTCGGGTGTCAAAATCGGATACCTGGATAGCAGGTATGCCCACGTTGGCTTGAGCCAGCCGGAACCGTTGTTGTGAAGGCTGGTGACCAACGTGGTATAATGATTGGATAGTATAGTTGGAGGAACCCTGTTGGGCACACGTCTTCGAAAACTACTCTGCGACGTGTTCAAGCCAACAGGGGCATGCATCATTTGTCATTGCGAGACCAGGGTAGATAGTCTTGCAGTACAAGATCGGGTGATCGTAAAAGAGATACTGATCAATGTGGTGATAGCAGAAGACCACCATACGAGCACGTCTGTATAATAACAGCAGACTATCAGGCAGAGAGGCTATTGTGATCCAGACAGAAAACCTCACAAAATTTTTCGAAGACCGCAAACGCGGTAAAATCACCGCAGTCAACCATATTAATCTTAAAGTCAAGGAAGGCGAGATTTTTGGTATGTTAGGCACCAATGGCGCAGGAAAAACGACCACGCTCCGTATGCTTGCGACAATCCTCAGCCCATCGGAAGGAACCGCCAAAGTGGCGGGGTATGACATTGTCACCCAACCGTCCGAGGTGCGGGAAACTATCGGCTACCTTTCCGGAGATACTAACCTGTACGTCCGTCTGACTGCTAAAGAAATCATCCGCTATTATGGCGGTCTGGGCGGTCTGGACAAGCAGACCATTGCACGAAGGGTGGAAGAACTCACGGAACTTTTCGGCCTTGGTGAATTTCTGGATACGAAAATCGGCAAGTTGAGTACCGGGCAGCGTCAACGGGTGAGTATCTCACGGGCGATTGTGCATGAACCGCAACTGATGATTTTTGATGAACCCACGAGCGGTCTTGACCCGGTGCAGGCTCGTCATATTATCGATTTTATCCGTGACTGCAGGAAAAAAAATGGCCACACAATCCTGTTTTCCACCCATTACCTGCGGGAAGCGGAAACCTTATGTGATCGTATCGCAATTATCCATGATGGAGAGATCAAGGCACTCGGAACACTGAATGAAATCCTGGCTGAAACCGGAACGGAAGATCTGGAAGCGGCATTTTTCCATTTGACCACCAGGTAATAACTATTTTTATTGTTGTGCAGGTTCCTGTCGGTTATTTAAGTACATTTATGTGGTGAAGCAGAAGAGAAAGCGAGAACCTGCACATAAGGAAAGCAAAATGATCCTGCAAGATCTCGCGCCAGGTTATTTTGATATTTAAAACGTTTGTTGGCGATAGGATCTTGCAGAACACCTGTAGTATTTGCATTCATAAAAGCTTTTCAAATTGTTCCCGCATCCCCCGGAAACGATGGAAAGGATACCCGGATGACTGCAGAGGGTAAACGTTCCCAGAATCGCATCGAATACACGATCCTGATTGGTTTGGCGACACTGTTGTTTCTTTCGTGGATAGCTGTTTCATTGCAGTTTCTCCGTCCAGAGCGCAGCCGCGCCGGTATGGATGCTGTGGTGCAGGACTGCCTGGGAATTATTTCATCCGCTCAACGATGGTATCGTTCATCAAGTGTTGTTGGCGGCGCGAACCGTCAAAGCTGGCATGATCTCAGTTTCACCAGAATCGGATACGAAGAGGGAGTACAGCCGGACGGCCGTACTCTGATCAATAACAATGCCCGTTATACATTACGGGTACCGGATCACGGTTCCTCCTTTGATCTGATCGCAGAAGGGTCCGGAGGTGCCATGGTTGTCTACCGCGGGATCACAGACAATCCCCCACCCGACCCGGAAATTCGGTAGATCTGGTCAGGTAGCCTGAGTTGTTCTCAACAGAAGGATGAAATCCTATCCTGGATTGCAGGTAGGCCCATCCTCGACCTGTTGATTGCCGTAAGTTGAACTCTTCGAGAAAGCCTTCCCTTGCTCCCTGTAGAACAGGAGACTATCTTCCATACTTTATATACGAGAAGAGTGTAGCCCGAGTGCTGTTCACTCAGATTTCATCCTGAAAAGGTTTACATCCGAAAACAAAGTTCTAGACAAGATATTTTGAGGCATTACGATGCAGAAAATTGTTGAATGCGTACCGAACATTTCCGAGGGCAGGGACAAGACAATTATTGATGCGTGCGCCGGAGCCGCTGCTGCGGTGGATGGTTGCACCTTGCTGGATGTCGATCCCGGCGCTGACACCAACCGTACCGTAATCACCTTCGCGGGTGAACCGGAGGCAGTTCTTGAGGCAGCGTTCCGGTTAATCGCGGAGTCTCATCGCCTGATCGACATGACCAAGCACTCCGGCGCCCATCCCCGCGCGGGAGCGACCGATGTCTGCCCGTTTGTCCCGGTAGCGAACATTACCATGGATGAGTGCGTGGAGTTGGCGAAACGGCTCGGAGAACGTGTGGGCAGGGAACTGGATGTTCCTGTTTACCTCTATGAATTCGCCGCCAGCAAGCCGGAATGGGCAAACCTCGCGGAAGTGCGCAAGGGAGAATACGAAGCCCTGCCGCAGAAAATGCAGGACCCGAACTGGAAACCGGATTTCGGACCGCATGAGTTCCGTCCCAGGTTCGGAGCGGTACACATCAGCGCCCGTAAATTCCTCATCGCGTACAACATCAACCTGAACACACGTTATGCTCGTCACGCCAAGGACATCGCCCTCTGGATCCGTGAAAAGGGCTACGCCAAACGTGATGAAAACCGTGTCATCCAGCGTGACGAAAATGGAAAAGCGATTCAACTGCCCGGCGCATTCAAGAACTGCAAGGCAGGCGGATGGTACCTGGATCAGTTCAAACAGGCTCAGGTGACTATGAACCTGACCGACATGGATGTCACTGCCCCTCACCAGGTGTTCGAAAAAGTTCGAGAAATGGCCCGCGAAAATTTGGGTGTACGGGTGACAGGTTGTGAAATTGTAGGTCTCATTCCTCTCCAGCCCATGCTCGAAGCGGGACGGTATTACCTGAAGCTGCAGGGACGAAGCACTGCGGTCCATGAACGTGAACTGGTACGAGTCGCTATCGAATCCATGAACCTGACCGACATCGCCGAATTCGATCCGGACAAGAAGATTGTGGAGTATGTCATCTCCAGCGGTGGTGAGGGCAAACTGGTCGATATGACGATTACCTGTTTCACCGAGGAACTCGCCAGCGAATCCCCTGCCCCGGGTGGCGGCAGTGTTGCGGCTCTCGCCGGTTCGCTGGGCGCAGCCCTGGCGGCCATGGTTTCCAACCTGACCCACGGTAAACTGGAATACAAAGAAACATGGCCGGAGATGGAAGAGGTCGGTGTGAAAGCGCAGGGGTACCGTGCGAAGTTGCTCGCCGCCATCGACGCTGACACCGATGCATTTAACGCTGTCATGGCCGCGATGCGTATGCCGAAGAAAACCGACGAACAAAAAGCCGCTCGTGCCGCCGCCATCGACGAAGCGAACATGGAAGCGACACGGATCCCGTACCGCGTGTGCGAAGATTCCCTCGCCTGCTTCCCGATGATCGAAGCCATGGCCCTGCGTGGCAACCAGAACAGCATTTCCGACGCTGGCGTGGCGGCCCATTGCGCTCACACCGCAGTTCATGGCGCTGCGTTGAATGTCCGCATCAACCTGCTTGGCATTGACAACGAAGAGTTCAAAACGGAAATGAAGGACGGCGTTGCGCAGATGACTTTCAAAGCCGACACGTGGCTGCAAAAGATTCGTGCGATTGTGGATAAGGCGCTGGATCAGTAAAAAGTATGTCATTCCAGACTTGATCTGGAATCCAGAGAAAACCGGGTGCAATCGCGCCCGGTTTTTTATATCCTGTTTCTCTTCTGATTTCGAATGCGCAGGTCGGGTTCCCCGAATCCGACACCCTCTCGGGATGTTTTCATCCCGAAAAGATAGAGTATGGTAAGTGCCTGTCTGCCAAAGGATGAAGAATCCATCGATCAATTGATGGATATAATTTTCGGGTTCGAGGAACCCAACCTGCCAACGACCAACTGGATTGGCGTATACTACGACGCCGAACTACGCTGCGCTTCGGTTCCCGATCAAGTCGGGAATGACATCATATTATCGACAAAACATTGTTTTCCTGGTTCTATTTTTCTGCAGTTTCAGAACCCGTATCTGGCTGGTTACTGGTTTCTTCCTTCACGACCGGATTCTTCGCTTCTTTATTTCCATTATCATCCCCCTTCAGCCATGCATCCGGTTCTTCTTCCACTTCGGTGATCAGGATATGTTCACGGGCATGGATGAACAGGATGTCCATGGTGCCGGGGAAATCCTTCAGATGTTTACCATGGTCCTGGCGCATCTTTTTCAGGGAGAGTCCCATTACGACAAGGTCCGCCTGGCTTGAGGTTTCGCGCACCACATCCTGGAGTCTCTGCTCCGGTTTCATTTTAATTCGCTGCACATTAGCTTCGGCAATCGGGAGACGTCCTTCGGAAATCAGGGTACTCAATCGATCATTCGCCATGGCTCCTTCGTCTTCGATGTACGTATCGAACACACTGATCTCGCAGTTTTTCCAGTCGGGATGCCCCAGCATGATGTAGGACAACAGGATCATCAGGTTGGCGTTACGGTAATCGCCGGGATTCAGATAGATGTGGATGGAGCGACGATAGCCGAAGTGACGGTCGCCGCTACGCAGGATGCAGATATTGAAGCCAACCACCGCCGCGAAATAGACGCCGTCCACGATCTCGTCGAGGTCACCCTTGTAGTCACGGTTGAACTCGAAAAGGATGCCGTTGTTGTCCATCCCCGAGATACCCGGGATCTGAACGATTTGGGCGATGGCGGTTTTAAAGCTGGGCGAGATGATCGTATCCACATAAATCCCTGCCTCACTGTAACGGATCTGGTTGATCAGACGTTTCAGCACTTCCCTGGATTCGGTTTCGTTCGCCGGGTTTAACGGTCCCTCAATGAAATGGATGTACGATCCGAACCCGTAATAATGACTGATCCAGCGGAGCATGTCGAATGGCGCCAGCCGTATATGGGAAAAACGGGAAATGGCGATAAAAGACGGCCGCCAGTTGCTGACATCGGTGGATGCCTCCCGTTTTTGGATCGCAATCTGCAACCGTCTCGTCGCCTGGAACAGCACACCCTTCAAAATGGTGGAAAGACTGCGTTCCCCTTTGCGTGTTTCACGAAGGCCGATGTAGATCAGGGACATGGCGATCAGCGACAGGATCGCATAGATTGGCTGCATCTGGAACATCATGATGAACGACGCCACCGCGCCAATTAACGAGAGGTACCATTTGGTGCGGAAAGTGGGACGATAGGACGGATTACCAGCAAAATGCTCCAGGAAACTGATACTGCACAGGGCGCCATAGGTGATCATGAAAAACATACTGATGATCTGCGCAACAAAGTCAACGTTTCCCATGGCGATAAACACGATCATGACGATACTGGTAACCCATGTCGCCGCCACAGGTTCGTTGGAAGCGCCGCGTCCGCGTCCGATGAACCGGTTCCAGACCGGGAACGGGAAAATACGGTCAATAGCGAGCGCCTGCATGGTACGCGGGGCGACAAGAATCGATCCGAGCGCGGAAGAGATGGTCGCTGCACCAAGCCCGATGGGAATGATCGGTCCCCAGATGGCAATTTTGCTCATCACGAACTGATCATCCGCCAATTCTTCCGGCGATGCGCTCATGCCAAGTTTGATCACGATCAGGATATACACTACCAGGCCGGTGAGTGTCGCTGCCAGGGTTCCGAGAGGAATTGACCGTCGTGGGTTTTTCAAATCGCCCGATAAACCCACCCCGGCGGTCATTCCGGTAAAAGCAGGGAAGACAATGGCAAAAACCTTGAAAAAATCGTCCGGATTATGAACTCTTGCGAGCAGGTTTAAATCATTCGGCGCTATTTGGGTGGGCGATCCGAGAAAAAACATTCCGATGGAAAGCGCCAGCACCCCTGCCACCACCCAGAGGGCATTCACCCCTATATTTGCGCCGCGAGTGGCGATCAATACCGCCAGAATCGCTCCGATGGGAAGTGAGATCATGCGCGGATCGGGGGTAAACCCGAAATGTGTTTCGATGATGGGAAACAACGGACGAAAAGATTCTGCAAAAGCGATCAGGTAGAACGCAACGGAAACCGCCTGGGAAAAATACAGGGAAATGCCGATGGTACCGCCCATGGTGGAGCCGAAACTGCGGCTGATCATGAAGTACTCACCGCCGCCCCGTACACGCAGGTTCGTGGCGATTTCCGCGACAGCAAGACCGGTGGGAATGGTGATCGCATGCCCGATCAAAACCAGCAGGATCGCTCCGCCGATCCCCACATTCCCAACTGCATACCCGAACCTCAGGAACAGGATTGCGCCTAAAATGGTGCTGACCCCCGCAAGAAAAACAGGAGCTGTTCCAAATCCAAGACCGCCGGAGGTTTCCTTCTGCTTCATCTCATTCACTGTTGCATTCCGTTATTTATAGTGATATGGATGTGACAAACAACCGATTTGTTGACGTTAATAACATAGGAAAGAAAATGCTCCTTCCGAAATGGGAAGAAGCAGATAAATGTATAGACACAAGAGAAAGATTTTCAGTTATCCCGTTAGCTCAGCTACTGAAATGTAATACGGCCTGATGTCATTCCTGCGAAGGCAGGAATCCAGGTCGTTATTTGAAGTTTTTCTGTTTGTCAGTAATTTAATCGCAACTTCGTTCCGATATTTTTGGATTCCTGCCTTCGCAGGAATGACATCTCAGTTATCATGTTGTATCTATAAAAATACACATATAGCCCTATTGGCTAAGCCAACGGGATGTCCGGATAGATTTTATACCTTCCGTGCAATCAGACGAATCACCTCTGCGGCGCCATGATGGTACAATCCTTCACGCAGCTCCACGGTTTTTTCTTCCAGTAATTCAATCTGCAAATCCCTGAAATCAAGTTGCAGGAGTTCCGGGGTGTAAAGCATATCCATTCGGCCGGGTCCGCCACTGGTACGGTTCCGGAGCCGTTGCTGAGGATTGAAGCATTCCATGAGCAGTATCCCTCCGGGACGAAGCGCATCAACAATTTGTCGATGCATGAACTCGCGACCTTCCGGCGGCAGATGGACATATATAATTACAACCGCATCGCACGGTTCCGGATGGTAATCCGCCAGGTCGGCAAACACCGTTTTGACAGATAAACCTTCTTTGTGAGCGGTCTCCTCCGTCATGTGCAAACCCACCGAAGACCGTTCCACCATGGTCACCCGGTGGCCCTGTCGCGCCAGCCATAAACTGTTACGTCCATAGCCATCACCGGGGACATATACATCGCTCCCCGGTTTCAACAGGTGACTGTTCGCCCGGAGGAATTCATTCGGTTCACTGCCGAAACCATCCGGATTGACCGTGTATTTCTGATCCCAGAAATTGCTCATTGTAGTCCTTTTGAACGAAAACGGATCGCGTAAACATATTTCATTATGCCCTCGTTAGGTTCATCGTGCCATTGTGTAGTTAGAAAAGCGAGATGAACTAACGAGGTCTCAACAGGAGCATTCCACATATTGGGTTCCTCGTTAGATCATCAACGATACAACATGTTGATGAACCTAACGAGGGCATGTTATACCCCTATTCAACAAGATCGAATAACAGGAATTCACTGTTGTCTTCACTTGTGATCGTTACCTCCGATTCTTCACGGATAATTGCCGCGTCTCCACGAGTATACTCTTCACCGTTGATGGTCACCCTGCCGTTCACAACCTGCAGCCATCCGCTTCTGCCATTATCAAATGAGTGCGACACCGCCTCACCTTTCTTCAGGATGGAGGCATACATTCTCACATCCTGGTGAATATCAAAGGAGCCATCACGACCATCCGGGGATACGATCAACTTCAATTTCCCCTGTTTCTCTTTCGGATCGAACGTACGGTCTTCATAGCGTGGTTCGTATCCACGCTGGTCCGGGATCACCCATATCTGCAGGAGACGCGTTTCTTCCGTATTGGATGCATTAAATTCACTGTGAGTTATCCCGGAACCTGCGCTCATACGTTGTACCATATGCTCGCCAAGTACCTCGGAGTTACCCATACTGTCCTCGTGACGAATGGCACCGTCTACCATATAGGTAATGATCTCCATATTGTCATGGGGATGAGTGCCAAATCCCTTTCCGGGTTGAATAATGTCATCATTCATTACTCGCAGTTGCCCAAAATGGGTGAAGTCCGGATTGTAATAGTTGCCAAAGGAAAAAGAATGGTTCGTTTCCAACCATCCATGATTGGCATGTCCTCGATCTTCTGAATTTCTTTTCTGTATCATAATATCCTCTATGTCTGTTGGGTATAGATTGTCTCAGCAGCGATCCCAAGTTTCTTCAACAACCGGATCGCTTCCTCTTTTTCCTCTTTACTCAAGCCGGATGTTGCTTCCTCGATCACTTTCAGGTGCTCCGGCATGACCTCTTCCATGAATGAACGACCATAGGCTGTCAGATGCACGATCCGTCCACGACGGTCATTGGGATCATTCTGACGTTTTACAAGTTTGCGGATTTCGAGACGATCAATCGCCGTGGTAATGGAACCACTGGTCAGCAGCACCTTCGCCCCGATGACATTCACCGGCAATGGTCCCTTGTGAAAAAGAACCTCCAGAACCGCAAAATCAGAAGCACCCAATCCTGTTGACTGAATGTGCTGAAGAATGTTTCGTTGCACAGAATTCATGGCGCGCCACAAAACAATCCACAACTTTCCCGCTTCATTCATGATGGTTTTCCTTTTTATCTTGATATAAAGATACTTGATATAAAGGTATTATTCAACCCTTGTTCAACATACCGACTCTCCAGGAGACCGAAATAATAAGTCTTTATCATCCGACCTCTTGCAAAAATCGAATAGTTCATATATTTTCGTTTGAAACGTTTCAAACGCTGAAGACACAAGATTAGTTATTCCATTTGAACTTCAGCTTCACATTGTTGGCTGGGAGAAAGCATGAATCCTCGGAATGGGACTGCGATTACTGTGAAACAGGAGTTTATCCGGGATTTCGGCGATGCGTATCTGCGTTTCGGACTTCCCAAACTCATGGGAAATATCATTGGACTTCTGCTGTATGAAGAAGGACTGTTGAGCCTGGACCAGATCACTGAAAAGTTGGGTGTATCCAAGGGTCCGGTCAGCCAGGTGATGACCCGTCTGCGTGACCACAACCTTGTTGTCCGGGAAACAATCCCGGGCGACCGCAAGGATTTTTATCGTGCCGCCGATGATATTTTCGGGCAGGCTTTCGAAAACCATGCCGCATTGTTCTACCGCAACTTATCCCTCGCCAGGAGTTTTCGCAGCAGATGCGATGCTGATACTATTCCGGATTCATTTACAAATCGAGTGGAAGAAATGACCCTGTTTTATTCCATGATGACAGAACATTTTGAACAGTTCTTGACAGAGTGGGCCAAAAAACGGGAAGAGTTGTTTACATCACAGGAAGAAGAATTACCAACGATAGAAGAAGGGTGAAGACAATGAAACGTCTGGAAAGCAAAGTAGCAGTTATTACCGGGGGAGCGGCAGGGATTGGTCTGGCCACAGCCGAACGTTTTGTGGAAGAAGGTGCAAAGGTTTCGCTTTGGGACGTCAATGATGAAGCAGGAGACAAAGCCGTCGCAATGCTGACAGAAAAAGGTGGTGTCGCAGAATTTTGTCATGTGGACACTTCTTCATTGGATGATGTTATCAAAAATTCTGCCCATGTGAAGGAAAACTGGGGCAGCTATGATATCCTGGTGAATAACGCCGGCATCACGCGTGACGCCACCCTGATGAAAATGACCGAAGAGCAGTTCGACCAGGTGATTGCCGTAAACCTGAAGGGTGTCTTCCTTTGCGGGCAGGCGGCGGGACGGATCATGGTCGAGCAGGGATCGGGCGCCATTCTCTCCACAAGCTCAGTGGTTGCACTGTATGGAAACTTCGGGCAGAGCAACTACGTCGCGACAAAAAGCGGCGTGATCGGCATGACCAAGGTCTGGGCACGTGAACTGGGACGGAAAGGTGTTCGTGCCAATGCGATTGCTCCCGGATTCATCGCGACAGAGATGGTCAAAAAGATGCCGGAAAAGGTGCTCGACATGATGCGCGGCAAAACACCGTTGGGACGTTTGGGCGAACCACGCGATATAGCGAATGCGTTCCTTTTCTTAGCTTCGGACGAAGCGTCCTTTATCAATGGAACAGTGTTGTCCGTTGATGGCGGGATCATCATTTAGAACGTAACGGAAACCTGGACCTTATTTATGAAACGCAATGCACGAATTCTTGCAACGGGTATGACCGCACCGGACAAGGTGGTTCCGAACAGCTATTTCAATGAAATACTGGGCGAAGATGTGGACACATGGTTGCGGGAGAACCTGACCATCCGGGAACGTCGCTGGTGCTCCGAAGAGGAGAGCACTGCCGACCTGGTGGAAAGGGCGGCCCGTAACACCCTGGATAAAGCCGGGCTCACTCCGGAAGACCTGGACCTGTTTATTGTCGCTACGGACACACCGGAATACATCAGTCCATCTACGGCCAGTCTTGTTCAGTATCGTATGGGTGCAGTCAATGCGGGCACGTTTGACGTAAATACCGCTTGTGCCGGGTTTGTCACGGCATTGGATATGGGAGCGAAATACATCCAGGCCGACCCGCGTTACAACCGGGTTATGGTTGTCGGTGCATATGCCATGTCCAAGTACCTCGATGTTCACGATAAAAAGACGGCAAATCTTTTCGCGGACGGCGCCGGTGCTGCGATCCTTGAAGCGACCGAGGAACCGGGAGTGGGATGGCTGTCTGGAGAACTGCATACCGAGGGGCAGTATGCGGACTGGATGGGGATCTACGCCGGGGGAACATCCACGCCGATTACCGAAGAAGTAGTAAAAAATGGTGATCACTTGTTGAAATTTGTTAAACGCTTCCCTACGGAAATCAATCCGGTGACATGGACAAGGATGATCACCAACTCACTGGCGCGGATCGGAAAAACTCCGGATGATGTCAGCCAGTTTTTCTTTACCCAGATCAATATCAACGGAATCCGTGCGACCATGGACAACCTCGGTCAACCGATGGAAAAAGCTCATACGATCATGGACCGATACGGGTATACCGGATCGGCATGCATTCCCATGGCCCTGGCGGAGGCGGATGAACAGGGAAAGATGAAACCGGGCGATTTGATTGTGTTCATGGGGTCCGGGGGCGGACTCGCATTTGCATGTTCTGTTTTTGGCTGGTAGCAGTTATAGGGTAATTGTTCTGTACCTGTATATACTCGGGGAGGTAATGTGCGGGAAGGACTTGTAACAGCCGGATGGGTGTTGATCATCGCTTACATGGCGCTGGTACTGATTTTTGTCGTACGTGGCGCTCGGCGAAGCTCCTCCATGCGTGACTATGCTGTCGGCAGCATACAGTTTTCCCCAATCGCCGTCGGCCTTGCGCTGGCCGCCTCCATGACAAGCGCCGCTACCTTCATCATTAATCCCGGTTTTATTGCGCTGTATGGAATCAGTGGCGTCATCAGTTACGCTCTTGTTCTGCCTGCCGCCGCCCTGATTTCGCTGATCATCCTGACCAAGGGTTTCCGGAAGCATGGCAATACGGTAAAAGCGCTTTCCATGGCCCAATGGATGAATACCCGTTACAAGAGCCCCGGGTATGGCCTCTTTTTCGCATTTCTTTCCCTGCTGTTGATCACTTTCATTGTGCTGATTGTCGTTGGCCTGGTAAAGGTACTGTCCCGGACATTGGACATTTCTGAACTCTCCGCACTGATCGGCGTTGTGATATTCATCTTTGGATACATGGCCTTCGGCGGTGCGAACAGCATGGTGTACACCAACACCATACAGGCTGTCCTCATGCTGATCGTTGCGTTTATCCTGCTGACCAGCGGTTTTGAACATTTCCGGGAAGGAGTCCACGGTTTCCTGGCGAACCTTCGTGCTATTGATCCCAACCTCGCACGGGTAACCAATCCGGAGTCCTTTCTTTTCCGTGACTGGTTCGAAATTATCTTCGCACAAATCGTGGTTGGTATCGCCATTGTCTGCCAGCCTCACATCATTACAAAATCATTACTCCTGAAAACCGACAAGGATGTGAACAAGTATCTCGCGGCAGGAATTATTGCCGAGATCATCTTTTTCTTTGTCGTGTTTACCGGCCTGTATGCACGTCTCACCTTCCCCGACCTGACAGTAAACGGGGAAGTATTACGCATGGACGGAATCATTTCCGCGTATGTGGTCCAGGAATTTCCGGTGTTTGTCGGATTGATCGTGGTTATGGGACTGCTTTCCGCCGGGATCAGTACTCTCGAAGGGTTGATCCAGGCGCTTTCGACAACCATCACAAAAGACATTGTGGAACCGTTGTTTACCAAATCCCTGCCGCAGGATGAAGATGTACGGGATGCACTGCTGCGGAAACTGAACAAGGTAGCCATTGCTGTTCTTGCGATTGTGTCCGTGTTCCTTTCCTGGGATCAATTGATCAACCCGAAGGTATCTGTCGCGATTTTTGCTCAAAATGGGGTATACGCCTATTTCTCTGCGGCGTTTGTCCCCATTCTGTTCGGTATGTTCCTGAAAGACACCCCGAAGATTGCAGCGATTGCGGCGTCAGTTGTAGCGATTGTTGTGCATTTCACCGTTTCCATGACCAACATGCATGTGCCTTTTACCCTGTCGAGCGGGCAGAATCCCGGAGTTGCGGCGGCATTGGCGATTGTCGCTTCAGTGACGGTGGGTGGAATCCTCTATCTTTTCTACAGGAGAAGTGTTGATGTTTCAGCCTGAAACGGATTGGATCAAAAAATGGGCGAAGTACACACCGAACCGGTTGCTGCTTCGTGAATATGAGCGGAACATCGAATGGAGCTACTCGGAATTTAACCGTCGCGCAAATTATCTCGCTCATTACCTGACCGACGATCTGAAATTAGGGCACGGCGACCGTATTGCTGTGTTTTCAAAAAACCGTGCTGAATATGAATTCCTGTTTGCCGCGGCGATTAAAACCGGCATCATCCTGGTGCCGTTGAATTTTCGCCTCATGCCACGCGAGCTGGATGTTCTCCTTGAAGATGCTGCCCCGTCCGCTCTCTTTTACGAAGAAACCTACGAAGAACTCGTCAATGAATTAAAAACTCTCGAAACGATAACAAATCGCAATACCATCGAATCACTGGACCGTTTTCTCAACGATCCCGTACCGAAAATAACGGAATACATACCTTCACAACCAATCACCCAGGAAGATATCGTCCTGATCCTCTATACATCGGGTACAACCGGAATTCCAAAGGGCGCCATCATTAATCACAGGATGCTTTTCTGGAACGCATTAAACACTGAGCTTCGCCTGGATCTGACCAGCGAAGATCATACCCAGAATTGTACGCCGTTTTTCCATACCGGTGGCTGGAATGTGCTGGTGACGCCGTTCCTGCATCACGGCGCTTCGCATACCTTGTTGCAGAAATTCGATCCGGATCTTGCGCTGGAACTGATCGAAAAGGAACGGACAACGGTTATGTTCTGCGTGCCAACCATGCTGCAGATGATGGTGGAAAGCCCCTTGTTCGAAAAAACGGATTTTTCGAGTTTGCGGTACTTCATCGTTGGCGGTGCGCCCATGCCGGTGCCGTTGATCAACCTGTGGCAGGATAAAGGTGTCTGGATCCGTCAGGGATACGGTTTAACCGAAGTGGGACCGAACTGTTTCAGTCTGCACCAGGACGACGCCATCCGTAAACGTGGGTCTATCGGTTTTCCGAATTTTTATGTCGATGCGAAGATCGTAGATGATAAAGGCAATGAAGTCGGCTCCAATACACGGGGTGAATTATGGCTCCGCAGTCCGGTTGTCACCCCCGGATACTGGAACAAACCGGAACAAACCGCGGAAGCGATCACAGACGGATGGTTCCATACGGGTGACATGGTGACACGTGATGATGAGGATTTTTACTATGTCGTCGACCGGAAGAAAAACATGTTCATTTCCGGTGGTGAAAATGTGTACCCCGCGGATGTGGAACGGTTCCTGTATACTCATCCGGCTATCCGAGAGGTAGCGGTGTTGGGTGTACCCGATGAAAAATGGGGGGAAGTGGGAAAAGCGTTTCTTTCTGTCAACCAGGGACACACGCTGACCCATGAAAATGTACTTGAATTCTGCAAGGGTAATCTCGCCAAATTCAAAATACCCAAATACACGGAATTCCTTGACGATCTGCCCAAAAACGATGCTGGAAAGATAAATCGGCTTGAACTTCAACGTTTGACAATTGAAGGATCCTAAAACCTGAAGGAGAAGGAAAATGAAGAAGTGGAGCTTGTTGTTAGTATTGGTGTTGTCCATGAGCCTTGCATTTTTCATGGCCGCCTGCAGTGATGATGATGACGATAACGGATCAGGCCCGGATGTAACGTTTATGGATTCCCTCGCAGGTGACTGGCTCAGCGCCGGCACTAATGTCGCGCCCCTGCTGGTGGCATTGTTCCAGTATGACTCTGTCGAGGTCGGCTTCGCAGAAAACAACACTGTTACACTCAATGCTCATGTAACGGATGGCGCCTGGACAGGTGAAGTTAACGGTACTTTCGAGGTAACGGAATCGGAAGACATGTACATTCACTCCATCCACCTGATCTATCCGACCTATGAACAGGAAGGTATTATCGAGATCATCGACGGCGGCAACACCATGCGCCTCGAAGTGGTGCAGACGGTTCCGGATATCGGCGCAACACCGCTCACTCCCGATGATGGATTCGGTTCCGATCCGAACCTGGGTATCATGAACATTCAGACCTATATCATGCAGTAAAAAGTTGATCTGAACGGTGTGGCGTGAAGAATATCCGGTAATTCCTTACTTTGCGCCACACTTGTTTTGCCTGGGAGCTGTCATGAAAAAACTGACGTTAATCCTTCTCCTGTCGTTGTTCTTCATTTTTCCCCTGCTCGCTGATAATGGCGAAAATTTTCCGGTGGAAGAGCAGGACCAGGAGGATAAAGAATTCAGTTTCATCGGGTATTATTTTGTACGCTCCGCTGCTTCCGATGTTGCGCCAACCAATGAGTTCCTGAAAGGGCAGGTAGTAGGCCGTCTGTTTGGGGGGAATACTACAAGGACAGGACCGCGTACATCGTTATACACCGAGCAACGGTTTATGCCCATGATTACATACACCCCACGCCTGTTTGACGGCTGGGCAAAAATGAGAATGTCCTTTGAATTCGACTGGACATGGGGTGACGCCAACTATGGCGCGGGTGGAAATTTCGGAGGAGGTTTTGCCGGTGACTTTGTCAACATGCAAACCCAGAACCTGTTCATCGAATTCCGTCCACAGAAAAATTTGATCATCAACACCGGATTGTTGCGTTTTTACGATAACATCCGGGTTCCCTACAATACACCGACCGATCACCTGGTGTACAAAGGATTCCGCCTTGCACTGTTCGGATCGGATGCAACCGGTATCGGCCTGCATTATTCCCCGTTGCAGTATCTCCACCTGAAACTCGGTGGATACCAGCTTTATGAAAACAACGTGGAACAGGATGACGATGTGTTCCTGTTCGAGGTTGCCGGTGAATACGACCTGGATATTGTCAATACCGTCGGACTGCATGCTTATTACCTGCAGGATCATGCCAATGGCGAAGGCGGTGTGTCTATCCTCGGGCAGGGCTTGAACAGCAACTTGTCCAACTACAACGGCGTGTTCAACTTCGATCTTGGAAACCAGCAATACAAGGCAGATATTTTCTGGCTGGGAACCACTTTCCACGGCAATCCCCTGCTTGACCAGGGCCGTTTCGGGTATAACGGTTTCGCATTTACCACCGTGGGTCGGGTGGATGCCGATACACGCAATGTAGACGTGATGGGATTTGCCGCGAATGCACGCTTCGCGTACAAGTATGGACGCACCACAAACGACCATATCGCATTCGATCTCCTCTATTCATCCGGTGACGACAACGGAATCGACGACAATGAATACAGCGGTGTTTTAACCGGAAACAACTGGACATCGCCTGGCGCGGTGTTTTTCAGCCACGGTTTGTATATCCTGCTGCCGCATGGTAATGTGGTGAATCGTTTCCTTGGTGCTGTAGTCGATATCCAGAACATTGGATACGGGTTTACCGGCGGAAGCGCGACGGCTGCCTATGACATCATCCCCAACAAATTCCGTGCAAAAGCCGGATTCGGGTATGGCATGGCGAATGCAGAACCGGATGGTGGCGGATCAATAATCGGAACAGAATACAACATCAACCTGCGGTATACATTACGGGTGTTCATGGACCTCGAGTTACACGCTGCTTATATGCAACTGGGTGATTTTTACGATTCCCCGGAGGTGAATGGCGGCGTAGTCGAACGTCCGCGTGATCCATGGACAGTGTTTGCAACTTTACGCTGGATCATGTTCTAAGGGAGGCGAAAATGAAAAAACTTATTGTGTTGTTGGCCGTCGCCGCCCTCACTTTCAGCGTGTTGGGTTGTGCGTCGATATCAAGGATGTACCGTATGGATAGCCTTGAATTTAACGAGGTGGATTATGGATACCCGGTCGAATATATCCAGGTCCGTAACCTGCAAGTTGGATATATCGACCAGGGCAGCGGCGACCAGGTGCTCCTGCTGATCCATGGTCTCGGCAGCAACGCCAAGGGATGGAGCCGCAATATTCCTGTTCTGGCGGAAAATTATCGTGTGATCGCCGTGGACCTGCCCGGCTATGGGTACTCAAGCAAGGACTATTATCCCTACAGCTTGAGTTTTTATGCCCAAGTGCTGACGGAAATGCTGACCGAACTGGGAATCGAATCCGCCGTGTTTGTCGGCCATTCCATGGGCGGCCAGATTTCGATCATCACCGCGTTAACCTACCCGGAACGTGTGGACAAGTTGGTCCTGATAAGCCCCGCCGGTGTGGAAGAATTCGAGGAAGGTGAAAAAGACTGGTTCCGTTCTGTCGCTATTCCCGAGCTGACCCTCGATGCCGGGGTGCGTCAGATCGATGTGAACCTGAAACGGAATTTCTACAACACCCCACCGGAAGCACAGTTTATGATCACGGACCGTATCCGTGTACGAGGAGCATCCGATTTTCCCATGTATGCGTACGCCGTCGCGGAAAACATCAAGGCCATGGTGAACGAACCGACCTCCGACAGGTTGGGTGATATTCAACAGGAAACACTAGTGCTGTTTGGGAAATATGACAGTCTTATTCCAAATATGTTCCTGAATGGCGGTTGCACAGAAGATATCGGACGGATCGCGGAACGTGAAATCCCCAACAGTCACCTGATTATGGTGGATAATTGCGGCCATTTTGTACAGTTCGAACAACCGGATGTAACCAATCGTGAGATTCTGCAATTCTTGCGGTAGTTGATTTTAATACCCAAAAGAACATATACAACGGTCTGTGGCATTCATTGTTACAGGCCGTTTTTTACCGGAGTTTGACAAGATTTTGCCATTTTAGTCATTCCTAATTTTGCTTAGGTGTTGATTATTAGATAGATAGGATTGCGAAAGTGGGGAAATGTCACCGAAAACGTGGTGACAACTATTTTCCTTTAGCTCTTGACAGTGTCATCGCTTATGTCTTATTGTTAACTATCGTATAGGATGTTGGCAACAGAACGGATGGTGGTGACATTCATGTTTACACGTATTGTCAAAGTAAAAAAGGGTGACAAGATCCGTCGTTACCTGCGCCTGGTGGAAAATTACCGGATCGATGGAAAAACCAGGCAACGGGTAGTCGCCAACTTTGGCAATGTCGATACCCTCGATGTCGCAAAAATTGATTCCGCTATCGCTTCCCTGTTGCGATATTCTTCAGGACACTTCCTTGATGCTCGTTCGTTGAAAACAAAAACCGTACAGCATTTTGGCGAGTTGCTGGCCGGTGAAAGTATTTGGCAGGAACTCGGGTTGGACAGAATTCTGTCGCGGTATCTCACCGGTGAACGTCTGTCCGGAAATGCTGTTCTGCTGGTCAAGACGCTTATACTTTCCCGCTTGGTGGAACCGACCAGCAAACTCGCTTTAGCGGATCATTATCCGTCTCTGGCGCTGCCTGAACTGGATGGCAAATCCTTCCAGCCACATCACTTCTACCGTGCCATGGACGAGCTGATCGGCAGTAAAGAAACCATCGAGATCGCCCTGCATGAACGTGAAAAAGACCTGTTCAATCTGAACCTGAACCTCGTCTTTTATGACATCACTTCCAGCTATTTCGAAGGCGATGGCTGTCCGTTGGCTACACATGGCTATTCACGTGACCACCGCCGTGACCGTAAACAGATTGTGATCGGTCTGCTGGTTACCGATGAGGGGATGCCCATCGCCCACCAGGTCTACTCGGGCAACACCGCCGATTCGACTACGTTGACCGATCAGGTTGAAAGACTGACCAAAAACTTCGGGATCAAACAATGCGTGCTGGTGGTGGATCGTGGCATGGTTACCGAAGACAACCTGACGTCGCTGGTCAACGATGGTTACCAGTACATTGTGGCCTTGCGGAAACGGAAGAAATCGCTGTTTGAACCGTTGCTGGAAGCAAACCGGGGGCATCTGATTCCTGTGGAAGGGCAAGGGACGCTGACCGGTTTTGAAACCACGGTGGAAGAGTTTGGCAATGATCGTGTGTTGTTCTTCTTCAACCCGGAAAAGGCAGAAATCGAAGACAGGCACAGAAACAAACGGCTGGACAAAGCAATGGTGGAGTTGGAACGTATCCAACAATTGTACACGGATGGGAAACGAAAAGACAGCGAGAAACTGCTGCAACAGGCGGCGCGTTACCTTCAGCGACAGGGACTGGTTCGCTTTTTCACCCTGCGGACGGACAAGGCAACCGGGATTGCTTTTACGCTGAAACAGGAGATCGTTGCTTTTGAGACGAAGCTGGACGGGTTTTTTGTCCTGCGCACCAACCGTACCGATCTCTCCCTTCCGGAGGTAGTGGCGGCGTACAAGACGCTGGCTCGTGTTGAAAGCGCTTTCAAAGAGTTGAAGAACTTCATTGATCTTCGTCCGATGTTCCATTGGACGCAACCGCGTGTGGAAGCGCATGTATTTATCTGCGTTCTGGCGTACCTGATCGAAATCTGCATCGAACTGAAAGTGAAGCGGGCACATCTCACAATGACCGCTCGCAAAGCGCTGGATCTGCTCAGCGAAATCAAACTTGTGAAGCAAACCATAGGGGAAACCGAGATCTCCACCTACAGCCAACCCTCATCGGAAACACGTAACATCATCCATGCCTTGAACCTCATTCTCCCCAAAGAAAAGCTGTTCGCTAAATAGCTACATATCTATAGTCATAACAATATGTTACACCACCTTGTGGTGACAACTATGTTTTGTATCCACTTGTATTACAATATCTTGCAAAGTCCTTTGTCAAACTCCGGTTTTTACCGTTTTTGCTCGGAATTTTGCAGTGGAGGAGGGTGAAATCTTACCTTGGGGGGTAGCATGGGAAGTCGATTTGCCTGTTGTTGCCGTTGGCAAATCTATTCCCATGTTTCAAGTCTTTTAGATGACGGCAAATCTGCTCCGCCTAACTGTGGGAATACCAAACACAGCCAAAGTCTGTTCAAGCCAACGGGGGCATATCTGTTTCAACTCACTTTCGGCGAAAGTGAGCTACTACCTGTACTGTCGGCAAGTACCACACTTTCGCCGAAAGTGTGCGTAGTAGTTTTGAGTAGTGGATTACTTGATTACCACCATTTTTATAAGAGATGGGTGGCCCTACCTGCTTCTCAAGGTAGGGTGTCAACAGGATTACTTGATCACAACCAATTTTGCCAAAGAGTGGAATTCACCGGGGACAACCATCCTTACAAAATACATCCCGGTTGCCAGGGAGTCGGTGTTGATCGAGATCGAATGTTCGCCGGAGGAATACGATCCGTTACACACAACTTCCACCTCCCGTCCGATAAGGTTGATCAGGGAGATTTTCACCCGGTTCGGTTGGGGCAAGGAAAAACGGACCACCGCCTGTGCATTGCAGGGATTGGGGAAAGGTGATGACAGCGAGTAGTCTTCGGGCAGAAGTGAACCGTCATCGTCCACCCCGGTAACAGTTCCTTCGCCAAGCACATGCACACGCACCATTGTATCCTGAGGACTGTTGCTGCGGATCTCGAGAAAGGATTCCACCAGGCCGACATCCGACGGCGTAAACACAACCGGAATGTGCAGGTTCACCCCCGTTCCGGCGGTGCTGTCGATGAATTCCGGGATGGCGATCTGTTCGTTCTCGCAACGGATGTCACGCAGAACAAGGTCTTCCGTCCCGCCATTCCGCACCCACAGGTTCAGCGATGCCGGTTCGCCGACTTCCACAAGACCGAAGTTGAGGTTTCGCTCGGGAAGGCGGATGTGCGGCGCACGGTAGGATGTGAACGGTTCCGCTGAAAACATCGGGTAATCGAGGGTGTTGAGGATGGTGTCACCGAATGCTTCCGGGTGTTCCGTTTCGTGATAACAGCCGGAAGGATCCCCCCAATAATTATATGACATCTGCAGAAAACCGTCAGTCGTCCCCACTGCGGGACCGTCATTGCCGATGAAGTCATTGTGGGCCAATCGTACACCAACGTTCATAGAGACACCAATACCTACAGGCATGATCCCATATTCAGATTCCAAAGGACCATTGTTGATGAAAGTATTGTACATCATGTTTATAAGGTAATTAGGAACGTTGGATGTGGGGGCGCATAAAATCGAACCACCATCAGCACGATTGTTTACAAATATATTATGATGCACAGAGGTACTATCAGTTAAAAACAGAGCCGCTCCCACTCGTTCAGCAATGTTTGATTCGAATAAATTGTCATGAATCTCAAGTGCATCATAGACTGCGACCGTGGTTATTGCACCACCCGAACCATGATGTTGATCATCCCAGAACGCCAGATTACTATAGAAATGATTACCTCTCACCATAAACCTGACATGATTATTTTCATTTGAATTACCAAGACACAGTGCACCTCCATGTCCAGAAGTATTTCCTTTAATCAGGTTGTTTTCGATAACCCAGTATACGATATCACCACCGCTGAAGTATCCAGCTCCTCCATATAGATTACCTATATTATTAATAAAACTACAGTTAGAAATGGTTCCAGTCGAAGCTCTATAAGTATTTATTCCACCACCTTTATAACTTGCTATATTACCATAAAAATCACATCTATTAATTGTGTATTCACCTCCTTCTAAGTACAATCCACCTCCTATCCTGGCAGAGTTGTCTCTAAAAATACATGATATTATTGAACCTTCACATGCAGTTAGTCTAATCCCTCCTCCAGCATCTGTATTATTGTTTATAAAACAGCAATACCGAATAGAAACTGTGACACTATCTGCAAAAAGTCCACCGCCATTTAGTGAATCATGATTACCATCGCTAAATGTCAAGCCAATCACTTTTATTTCTCTGGCGTCAGGAAAAACAGCTAATCCCCTGCCCTGAAGATGACCTTCCCATGTGCCCTTGATTATTGTCTGCTCAATACATGATTCATCTTGGGTAAGCAAAAAAGTACTTGCCAAAACAAGTGGATGGTCTGTAATCATCAGGTTTTCACAATACTCACCAGGTGAAACAATAACTGTATCGGACGTATTTGAATTGTCTATCGCTTCCTGAATTAAATCATAATGCTGGGGGACCATTGTTATAATAGCATAGCACTCCTGCTGCTGTAAAAAAACATACAGCAGCAGGAACGTATTTAACAAAATCCAGGTTTGTCTCTTGCATTTCATTTCAAACGCCAACTCTCAGCTATTATTAGTACGGCCATTGAAATATAATATGTACAGTTCCATCAGCATCACCCCCGTCAATATAAGATGCTGATACATCAGCAGAACAAAGATTCATAACGCCATCAAACCAATGGTAGTGATCAATACCATTTTCTACTGAATGAGCTATGTAATTCGTTCCACCTCCATCTACTTCAAAACTTACAACAAAATCTCCAGAACATTCATTTGTATCAATATCCGTTCTGGACGCAACCGGTTGCCTGAACTCGCTGATCTCATCGAAGTCAGATTCATCCGGATCAAGCCATGTCTCAAATTCGTACGATACTGCCAGTGAAACCAGAAGCACTGTCAGTATGACACTCATCAATACTACAAGGACTGATTTCTTCATGATTTCCTCCGTCAATTGGGTTTAATAGAAACTGCTCTATGATAGATTAGCATATATATCAATATATGTCAACATGCATCGTAGCATTTTTTTTTATTATTATGACTACGCGATGTATACCTAATTATGTTTAGTGTCGTTGTCTAATTACCTGTTTCGCATGTAATTGCATTCAAATAGAATACTATTTGTTCAACTCTCGAGAGCCGGGAGCATCAAACAACGCATCTTACCTTCTTGTATTCCAAGATATTATCTCATTCTATTCCGCACAATGGAACAATCGCATTTTTATCATTTCCTGCAATTTTGCCAAAATGACATTGGACTATTTTATTCGCTACTTTGAACTGTTATCAATCCTGAATGGGTATAATTTAGTTTCTATACTTATATTAAAAACAATAAAACACTTGTAATTTTTCTTTTCCTCTTTACGAGATTCTGTTATTCCGCCGTTCATGGATGGCTGGCCCGAAAAGGTTGTGATGAAGAAATTCTATCTTCAGACGTAAAAATATCAGCACTATCAAACACAACAATATCTTGACACCCGAACTTGGAAAGTAGAGTAAATTGTACCTCGATAGTACATCCGTTTTCACAAACGACGTTTCGACGGAAGAACCTGACGAGGGCATATCAACTACTTGTAATTTGAACTCGAAATGTTGCAGTGGAGATGGGTAAAATTCTGCAGTGACACAGGGTGAAATCTTGCAGTGAAGTAGGGTAAAATATTGCAGTGGAGAAGGGTGAAATATTGCAGTCACGAGTCTATTCCACTACCAACTCTCGTTCCGCGCGCCGTCCCTGATCATCGAGAATGACAACGGTGTGGCGTCCTGCCTCCGGGACATAAAACACCTGCGCATCGGGCGGGCCCTGGTAGATCAAACGTTCGTCCACAAACCAGTAGATGGTTTCCACATCCATTGCCACGGCGGCATCCAGGCTGATTTTCTGATCCTCAAGGGGTACAGACCTGCGCAGAACAATCCGTACCTCTTCCGCCGGGCTGTGGATCACCGGCGCTCCCGCTTCGAAGATCCGAGGGCATTGCGGGAAATGGGCGGGAATTGAGGGTAGAGGATTGCCATGCGCTCTCATCCAGTTCGCCACACGGGGAGGGTAGACGACCACTGTTTCTTCATGCCAGTCGCGCCCGACCATGCATTCCGGGCAGAGACGATACCCGGTAGCGTTATCCACAACAAATACCTGGTGATAGCTGCATTCCCGGCCCTGGTTGACATCTCTCAGCGCCAGTTCCATGTAGGTATGTTCACATCCCGGCCCCGGATTCATTCCTGATAGAGAACAAACCGAACGGCGTTCTACCGATGCAGGACGAGTGTACCACGCTTCCCCATCCGCCTCCAGAGCGGCGAACAGGTCAAACAGCAATGGCCCCGCTGCATCGGCGCCGACAAGCTCCGGACGTCCTTCTCCCGAAAAATTCCCGACCCACACACCGACTGTCCAGCGTGGAGAATAGCCCACCGCCCAGGCGTCACGATGACCATAGGAGGTTCCCGTTTTCCATGCCACCTTCGGAAGGCCGGTGGTGGCCTCCCAGTGCTGGGGGAAATCGGGACGTTGCACTTCGGTGAGCATGTCGGTCAGAATGTACACGGCGCCCTCGCTCAGCAACCGTTCCCCCGGAACGAGGGGATCATTCTCCCGCATCCGGTATGGTTTGGCGATCCCTTCCCGAGCAAGGCATGAGTACAATGTTGTCAACTCCAGCGGCGTCACCCCAACCCCGCCGAGGATCAGGGAGAGGCCGTAATAATCAGCTCCCTCTTCCACGGTCGTAATTCCACCACGTTCAAGAAGCTCAAGAAAACGAGTTAATCCTAACTGCTGGGTCATGTTGACCGCGGGAACATTCATGGAATGGGTCAACGCATCACGCAGGGTAACCTGTCCATGAAACCGTTCATCATAGTTCTTCGGGCTGTACCCGGCGTAGTTCACCGGGATGTCTTCGATCATCGTTGCCGGGGTCGCCGTTCCCTCATCAATGGCAATGGCATAAATGAAAGGTTTCAGGGTCGATCCCGGACTGCGAAGCGCCCGTGCGCCATTCACCTGCCCGCCATCCTCAGTATTGAAATACCCTGCCGAACCGACGAGAGCCCGCACCGCCGCGGAATCATTTTCGAGAACTATAACGACAGCATTATGGACACCGTTCCCCCGTAAAACCTGTATATGCTGATCGACCAGACGTTCTGCGAGTACCTGTGTTTCCAGGTTTATTGTAGTAACTACGCACGGATCACGTCCCAATGATCTTCGGGCAATATCGTCACAAAAATGAGGAGCGTGGAGGGGAAACATCAACCGTTCCGTGGGTACATCTTCACGTATCGCACGTTCGAACTGTTCTTCCGTTATACTTCCCTGCGCCAGCATCCTGCCAAGGACTTCATTTCTTCTTTCACGTGCTTTTTCCGGGGCCAGGTCGGGACGATAGATTGTAGGTGACTGGGGCAACGCCGCCAGGAGAGCCGCTTCGCCAGGACCAAGTTCACGCGCAGATTTCCCGAAATACATCCAGGAAGCGGCTTCGCAGCCGGAGATATTTCCTCCATATGGAGCGCGATTCAGGTATTCCTCGAGGATCCGTGTTTTGCTCCAGCGGATCTCCAGTTGAAGCGCCAAAGCTGCTTCGACCAACTTCGAGGACAGGGTTCGAGGCCTGTCAGAAAACATTCTCGCCAGTTGCTGGGTGATGGTCGAACCACCGGACACCACCTCCCCGGCGTGCCAGTTCATCCATGCTGCACGCATAATCGCGACGGGATTAATCCCCGGATGATAATAGAACCACCTATCCTCAAACAGCAATGTTGCATCGACGAGGTGAGGGCTCACATCATACAGCTCGACTGGCAGACGATAGGTTTCTTCGGTGGAAATGTATACGCGCAGGGTTTGTCCATGACGATCCACTACCCGTAACGACATGGGTAGTTCTTCCGCCCCTTCCGGAAGTGGAAAAACCAATGCCGTCAGCCATAATCCGACCATCAACCCGATCATGACGAAAAACCATAAACGAAACCGTTTATGGTTTTGGAACCAAACATATACATTGCAGAAGAAAATGTTCATGGATCAATTATCCAGCGACCAATAGACTGGCCTGATAATTATCGCCCGGAATTGTTGTTACCCGCCACAATCTGCACAAATCCGGCAGAATTGCTCGCTCGCAAAGCGGGATTGTACATGCACTCCGCGGTAACCGGAGGCAGAGTGAACCGTCCCGCTGTCACCGCCCGAACAATATAATAAAACCGTTGTTCTTCTCCCGGGTACAGGTTTGTATAGAGAAGCAGACGATCATCCCGGATATCAAGGTAGTCCGGCGTCATGCTTGTATGTCGTATCCAATCGGGACGATCCCTTGATTCGAGACGTGGATTTTCAATTTCCAGACCTGCTGGAAGCATATCATCAACAACCACATTCCGAACCACTCTTTCCTGAGTCTTCATTCGTAATTCTACAACGACAAGATCGCCCTGTCGTATGTTGTCGTATGACACCGGACCACCGCTGGCGGTGTACAGGGTACGTCGTATCTCAATCCCTTCATTGACAACTTCGGTTTCACGCCCGGTGGGAATTCCACGCGCTTCCCAGTAATAGTAGGCTTGCCCCTGCCCATCGAGATTGATTTCGATGGTTTCGTCCGACATCTCTGCCCAGCGATGAGTAAATGTTTCCGTGGTCACCGAATGGTCATCACCATTGATTTCCACTGTGCCATGGTAATCAGGCTCTTCCGTTTGCGAATACAAACGGCCCAGCGCCAATAACACCCATGCATTTTCCTGTGTTGTATACCAACGATTCAAATGCCTTCTGTTGAGTAACTCCTGCATCAATACTGGAACAAGAGCATGATCGGGCGCCACATCCGCAAGGACATACAGGATAGAAGCGTTTGCCCGTGTAGCGCTATGGAAGCTGTAGCCGGTGTAGCGCACATTGTCATCGAAAGGATATGCACGTTCCGGCATCAGCGACCGTGCCGTACCCAGATCCCCCGCTTGTGCAAATGCTCCTGCAAGCAACGCTTTCACATCGGCGGACATATCATCCCTGTAGTCTTCATAGAGAAGGTTCATCGCGCCCCGTTCCGGTTGATTCAACAGGGCGAGGACATAACAGGCGTAAGCCCGACGACGAATCTCCTCCGCCCGGAGCTGTTCTGCTCCAAAGAGTCTGCGGAACCAATCCTCGATCGCACCCACATTTCCACGGGCGATTTGCCGCTGGTATCGTATTCCCCTGGAGATAATTCGATTTGGAACGGAATACCCACGCCTTTGCGCTTCCGCGAGAAAATGCATGGCATAGGAGGACGTCCACACATTTACCGGGGAGGAGTAGGACGGCCAGAAGCGGAACGATCCTTCATCCTGCTGGAGGCCGGACAGCTTGGTAATCGCATGGTTCACATAATAGGCGTGAGCATTGTCGCCATATTGTTCCGGGTTCAGCTCACCTGCCAACTCTGAATAATACAGCAGGGGAAACGCCTGGCTGACCGTCTGTTCCGTACAGCCATGCGGATATTGCAGCAGGTATTGCAGAGCCGCCCCAAATTGCGCATCCGGACGCGGCATGAGCAGGAAGTTGTACTGCGTCGTACCCTCGATAAAGTCGGATGGGACCCTGATCCTCTCCCTTTCGCCCGCTCGGACCGACCCGCTGCCGGTCCGGCTTACCGGCGGCACCGGGGGACGTACCGGCAGTGTAACACTAACCGTGCAGGATTCCCTTCCCCTGCTTGCCCGGAACAGCACATCCGCCGGGGAGAAAGCATCCTGCGCCAATAGTTCGAACCCGGTAAATCCCTCCTGTTCATTGGACAGCACCAGGGACCGAGCTGTTTCTCCGAGGATTTGAAGCGGACCATTTACTTCAAGGGCAATTTCGATACTCCCCGATTGCCCTGTTCCGTTAAAGATGGAAACAGGAACCTGAAAACGGTCCTGCCCCGCCGCAAAACGTGGCAATGTCGGCTGCAGGACAATGGGATCGCGTACAATGACAAATTCTTCCGCGGAACCGTACTCGTCCCCATTCACTGCGAGCGCCATTACTCGAAGCCGTCCATTAAACTCCGGAACATCGAGGGATACCCGTGCTCGTCCATTTCGAGCTTCTACAATCCCTGACCACAGCGCCACGGGATGCACCCGCATCGCCTGGATGCCCGATACATGATCTCTGTCCCGTCCGCTACGTCCGCCACCGGTGGAACTGTGGATCTCAGCCTGTTCCACCTCGGGGAGCAGAAGGCTGAAGATGTCGTAACTTCGCACTCCCAACGCCCGTTTGCTGAAGAAAAAGTCAAATGCATCCGGCGTTTCATAATCGGTGAGCTGCAAAATACCTTCATCCACAGCCGCGACAGTCACCGCTGAGGAACCACTTCCCCCCCGGACTGTCAGATTCATCTCCAGGGTATTTCGTGGACGCATCGTTTCCGGCGCGTCAATTGTAATGCTTAGCTGGTTGTCTGCCCGATCCACCAACAATGGTACTGTACCGAATGCCCGTGACGGTGTATGAGCTTCGATATCATGAACGGATCGTACCAGCATCGCGGTGACATATATATTCGCACCGTACTCATCCCGTACCGGTATGTCGATCTGAGCGGTATTTTCCTGGAGCCGGATCAGGTTATGAGTATAAATGTCTTCGCATTCTGTCGTAAGCAACATCAACCCCGAGAATGGCGCTTTTACCAGTACCTGTGCTGTTTCACCGGGACGGTATCGTTCCTTATCCAATTCAAGCGTTATTCGTTCGGGGTATTCCATGGACCAGGGACTGTATCCCCATCCGGAGGCGTAAAAGGTGACATTGCTTGTCATTCCCGATTCATTATGCCGAAGTCGTACGGAATAACTGCCATACTGCGGCATACTGAGTTGAAAACTGCCGGTTGCGATGTCACCTGAGAATGTTTGCGAGGTAACCTCTTCTTCCACCCGTTCGGAAACATATCGGTAATGTCCCGAACGATCCCTCTGCAGTGTCGTATTATAGCGGTATCGTATGAGTGTGGCGGTTATTTCCCCGGGCGCTACAGGTTCACCTTCGGGGGTAAGTGCAATATAATCGAATTGAACATCTTCATTGATAGGTGCATATCCTGTTTCATGCTTGCGTATTCCGAGGTAAAGCGGGTAAGGATCAATCGGGACAACGATACTGTTGGTAACTGCCCTGCCCCCCTGTTCGTGAACTGATGCCTGAATACGCGCCTGCATTGCCGATGGCGGCTGTAAATTGGACGGAATCGCGAATTCCAGTTCCGAATGACCATTGTCGTCGAGGGCGCTTAGTTCCATATCACGCATGGTCGAGGAAAACTCGACACCGAGATTTCCATAGTGATAATTGGAGTATTCCACCGGGGTAAACGGCCTTGATTCAAGGTAGATCGCGGCATTCGCTCTCCTGCCTGCAGCCGGTGGACCGAACAACATTGTACCGGTAACAGTAGCAGTCAGTGTTTCACCGGTACGATACCTGTCTTCTCCCGTTTCAATCTCCACTTTCATCCGGTCCGGCATGAATTCTTCCACCTGGAACTCATAACGGCCATCCGGATCGCTTCCACTGGTACGTAATTCTGCGCGGTAATTACCGGTAAGTGCATAGTCCGGAAGTTCTACGGTGAACTCACTCATCCCCTGCAATCCTGCACGCCCCTGCTGCTCCAGGAAAACCCGGCCACGCGGATCAACAATCGAAAGCCTGACAGGGAAATCGGATGGCACATCATTGTGTGCGGAACGAAGGATGGATGCGAGATGTGCGGTTTCACCAGGACGGTAGAGGTCACGATCGCCATACAGAAACGCTTCATATCCCTGGACCAGGGGGGGGCGTCCGGTAATGTCAAATTCGCTACGGTCAATTTCGGTGTCGGCAAAACGCAGATACGACAGATCTTCCCCCAATTGCGCGACAATCAGGTACGGTGTGTATTCATCCTCGTTTGTGTTAATATCATTCAGCACAACATGACCCTGCGAATCAGTTCGTCCAAAGGCAATTTCCTGGTTATTGCTGCTGATAAGCTGGATTCGCACCTGGCTTATCGGATCGAGTGTATTTGTAGAAATCGCCCAAACATGAAGCTCTGTCTCCGTACGTTTGGCGATCAACCCGATATCAGTAAGAATCACCGTACGGCTGTCGCGGATCCAGTACCGGTCTGCCTTACGGACCGTCACATTAAACAGACCTGACGGATGCCGGTCGATATATTCGCGAAGGTTCACCGTTACTGACGCAGGCGCCTCCAAATCCTGTCGATCATTAGTAAACACTGGGATATTTTCTTCATGGAGACGATAGCCGTAGCGTTCAGCCCCACGGTTGTATCCATATGAATCCTGGAGATAAAACAGCAGATTGTTCGGGTAAATTTTTGCTATTTCTATGTGAATTGTGTCAATGTTGGTGACATTGATTTCCACGTTTCCAAGACCATCACTGTTCAAATAACTGCCGGGTGAGGCAAACTCGATTTTTGGCTGAAGATCAGGGAATTGAACCGTCTGGCGAAAGTGTTCCGGCAAGCGTGCGCCATTTTCTGCGCGTAATCCTTCCAGGATGGTTATTGTCGCTTGCTCCCCAGGGCGAAATTGGCCGGAAATCTGAATCCAGTTGGAAGAAACCCTGGTACTGGTAGTCGCCTGTTCCGGCATCAACTGGACAAACTGCTGCGCTTGCACCGGGTTCACCGGGTCGGAGAAATTGATCTGTATGTAGAGTCCATCCCCAATCTGTCTTGCGTTTACCGACCTTACCGTCAATTCTCCCGGGGCTCCAAAGGGCACAATGGTCGATGCCCCCCGTTCCATGGAAAGCTGACCACCCACGGGAGTTATATCTTTATCGACTGTAACCCGAAGTTCTGCTTCATTGGATTCAGCACGTTCGATGGCCTCTGTGGTCAATTCAAACGACGCCGCAATTCCCTCGGGAGGATCAATTACAAATGGCACCCGGTTACCCTGAGGATCAATGATCTGTACTTGCGAATGAATGTCTTCTGTGTTCACTTCTTCCGTGAACAACAATGCCACCTGTATGGAAGCCAGGAGAGGATCGTTTTCAACAGGACGCACATACGCATCCAGCGAAGCTACACTCATCCTCGGAGTCTGAAGTTCAAAGTGAAGGTTGCCTGTGAGTGTTTTTCCCTGGCCAACAGGGAATTCGGGCTGGACAGTAACGGTATACTCCGTTGCAGGCAGCAGTTGTGAGGTTGGCATGATCTGCAGTTCATTCCCGCTGATCCAACGATACCGGATCGGGATCTCCGGTTCAATGACAATGGGAAGTGAATCAAGCCAGAATATTGACTTGATCCGGCGGAACGATGTCATCGGAAAAAGTAAGAGTAATATTCGTATGACGGGGAATCTCTCGTGATGGAGATATGTCTGTTATACGCACACCGTCCGTACTGCAACCGGCAGCAATCACCGTCAGGATCAAACAGCAAAGAAGAAATAAATGCCAGCGTCGAATGTACATTATCCCCTCCCTGAAAACAGTCGTAGCATACTGAAGATAATCACTTCAGGAAATCATACTTCCTAAGATTGATTATGACGAAACGTGTCTATGTACGGCAGACTTCACAAGCAAAAGTGTTGTAACACACAAAAGAGTTGTCGCCAACCTTCAATCGTAATTCTCGCTTCCGATTCAGATTTCCATAAAATACGTATTTATCAATCATATAAATGAAATAATAATGTTGTATTATATCAACAAGGGAACATAGAATGTTTCGTCGTTTTTATACAACAACACTCTCGGTAATGGAGACAATGTTCTTCGCCTGCAATTTATTGTTGAGATAACGTTCTCGAGAGAGGCCACCATGAAATCCGCCCATGCTATCCTGCTACTTGCAACTGTATTGCTTTGTTTGAACATCTCTTGCAAAAGTTCCAGTTCTCAAATCAACGAAAGAATTCCAACAAATGCCGTACGGGCGTCCTTTGAAGAACTTCATCAATGGAGCACCGGTCTTCATTTCCGTACGGAAAGCGATTCTCTTGTCCGGATTCATCTCCCGGAATACAGTAGATGTGATTATGACCTCAGTTTTTTGCTCGCATCATGGCTGAAGCAACAGGATTGTTATGTGTTCCCTGACGGCAATAAAATGGATTGGGGAATCTTTATTAACTCGACATTTATAAGATCCGGAGATCTTCTTGACCAGGTTGATGCCTCATTTGAAGATATCTATGGGATGGGATACCTCATTAACTCGGATTTTCATCATCCACTCAGCGTGTATGCCTCTCCGGAGGAAAGCAGTCTGATACGGTCTGTCGCTCTAACAGATTCATCCATCCAGGGAAAAGTGGAAGTTGATCACTATTTCCTGCTCCATCTTGCTGTGGTTGAACGAGTCGAAGACTGGTACCAGGTGGAAATCAACAGTATTACCGGAGAACTTGCATGGGTGAAGGAATCGGAATACTTCACCTATTACCCATGGCCGGACTACATCGCCGAGTGTTTCTCCGTTCAATGGCCGGAGGAACCTCTTGTACACAGCAATTCCTTTGAAACCGCAGAAACCTTTGATCTACCGAATGCGAATGATTACATACGGATTTTTACCATCCAGGAAGACTGGATCCAGATCGCAAAACACGATTTTAATCCGGACACGGATGATTTTACGAATGCTGGATGGATCCGTTGGCGGAATGGCTTACGAATACTGGTACGGCTGGCGTGGTTGTGTTGAACATGTATTTGTTGTACTGTAAAACGATTTTTTCATAAACTCAGCGAGGTTTTCCTGCAATTCTCGATATTCTTCATGCTATTTTCGAAGAACATCCCTGACCTTTTTCAGCAGTCCTTCAATGGAAAGCGGTTTCTGGATAAAATTAATTTCGCTGTCCATAATGCCATGATGAGATATAATATCCTGTGTATAACCCGACATATACAGAACCTTGAGATCCGGACGTATTTTTTTCAATTCCTGATAAAGTTCATGTCCATTTTTACCAGGCATGATAACGTCTGTCAGAAGCATATCAACGACAAGATCATCGTTGGTAAACAGCGCAATCGCTTTGTCTGCGCTTTCAGCCGTCAAGACATTATACTTGTGTATCTTCAGCATCCGTTCTGCAACATTACGAACCTGTTCCTGATCCTCAACGATAAGAATTGTCCCGGTTCCATGATAGTTTTCATTGTAAGGTTCCAATTTCCGGTCAGTATCTGTATCGGTCTCCGCTATTGGTAAATAGACTTTAAAGATCGTTCCAATTCCTTCGTCACTATGAACCCAGATACTGCCACTGTGTTGTTTTATAATGCCATACGTTGTTGATAATCCCAATCCCGTTCCTTTACCCTCATCCTTGGTTGTAAAAAACGGATCAAATATCTTCGCCAGATTTTCCTTTGCAATTCCTTCACCTGTATCGGTTACTGTAATTTGTGCATATTTCCCCGGTTCAAGATCGAGTTGTGTATCAGGATAATTCCTTTCAAGTTCGATCAAACTCGTTTCAAGGAAAATAATCCCGCCTTCCGGCATTGCGTCCTGGGCATTCACAAACAGATTGATGATCACCTGTTCCACCTGGTGGGGATCTATACGAACCGGACATGGCGAATTATGATAATTCATCTTGATCGTGATGTCTTCACGGATGGTTCTTCTCAAGATTTTCCGAAGATCTTTTATCAGAATGTTCAAGTCAATTAGTTGCATCCGCAGGATCTGCTTTCGGCCAAAAGCAAGCAGTTGTCTTGTCAATTCTGCTGCTCGATTCGCTGTGTCACAAATATCACGCAAGTCTTCATACAGGGGATTCGCAGGATTCATATCCATCATTGCCATTTCTGCATTACCTATAATGGGGGTGAGCAGATTGTTAAAATCGTGCGCAATTCCGCCTGCGAGATGGCCAATCGATTCTATTTTTTGAGCTTGCCTGAGTTGTTCCTCGAGCTCTCGATACGATGTTATATCTCGAGCAATACCTAATGTTGCCACGCCATCGCGGTAATCGATTTCGCTTACGGACACTTGGATCAGGTTCTTATATCCCTGCTTATGGATTACGGTAAGTTCAATTACATCAGGAGTCTTTTCACCTTCGGCATATTTCTGTTCATGTTTCCGAATTAGTCCTTGACTTTCCGCTGTGAGGATTTCATCAAAATTGAACTCTGGATCAGTTACTTCTTTTGCCGTATACCCCGTAAGCTCCGTAAATTTTTTATTTACAAGATCCATTCGACTGTTGTACAAGATGAAAATAGCATCATTCGATTGTTCAATCACATTACGGAATTTTACTTCACTCTCTCGTAATAGAAGTTCCTGTTGTTTGCGTTCGGTAATATCCTGGTAAATTGCATAGATACCAACAAACTCGTTATTGATATGAATTGCTGAGCCAATAATATCCACATATACCATTCTGCCGGATTTGTGTACTCGTACTGTCTCTGTCCCCCGGTTTTTACGAGATTCCAGTTCATTAATATCACATAGAAGGATTGCTTCACTGATTTTGTCCTTCGGTACGATAAGTTCGTTTACAGATTTTCCGACAGCTTCCTCGCAGGTGTACCCGAAAAGCTCTGTAAAATTGCGATTAATTCTTGTAATGATGCTGTTTGTGTCCAGAACTGCGATAGCGCCCGGTGTGTTGTCAATAAGATTTGAAAGATATGTGTTCGTTTTTTGTATCTCTTCTTCCGCACGTTTTCGTGCTGTGACATCTCTCATGGTTGCGGTCACACCAGTGCGCTTTTTACTTGCCCTGGTGTTTAATTCAAGGATTTTGTCGTTAAACTCAAGTTCGTAATACTGGGTTTTTGAACCTGCAAGGTTGGTCTTGATAATGTTTAATATGGATGACAGGGAGGTTCCCGCAAGAAATCTCTTCGCAAGGAAAAATGCATTTTTTCCGATAAGGTCTTCCTTGGAAATATTTGTTATTTCGCAAAACATGTCATTTACTTCGAGCACATTACCGAATTTGTCAGAAAAAATAATCCCGTCGCTGGAACTTTCAAAAATATCTTCCATTCGTTGTTTACTGTCTCGCAACCTTTCTTCGGCTATCTTTTTTTCAGTGACATTTTCAGTAAAGGCTAAAATTCGTTCGATTTTTCCATTTTCTTCTTTCAACGGAACTGTACGGTACACCTGGTGTTGCCCATTGATAAACAATTCAAAAGTCTGTTCTGATCCTTTAAATGTCTTTTTATAATACTTTTTGATCTTCTTCGCTTGTGACCCAAATACTTCCTCAATTCTCTTGCCAATAAATAGATCTGGATCCATTCCTGTTTTGTGGAATTCCTGTCCGGAAGTGAAGCCAATTGTAAAATCTTTCTCAATGATCGACAGGTAGGAATTAGGAAAGTTTTCTGCAATTGTCCGCAACAGTTTTTCATTGGAACGCAAGGTGTCTTCGTTTTGTTTCTGTTTTGTAATATCGCTGATGACTCCATCTGCGATTTTGATTCCATTTTCTTCATTCACCGTGACCGAATGATCACGTAACCAGATCCAGGTACCATTGTTATGTTTGTATCGATACTCCACATCAAACGGAATATTCTTTTCAATCAAATTATTAAAAGCTGTTAATGCCTGTTCAACATCTTCCTCATGTACGTTTTTTACCCAGTCTACGCTTTTTTCAATGATTATTTCTTCATCGGTATAACCAATAATATCAACCACATTGGCACTTATGTACAATGTGTTCCCATATTGATCTGTCCGCCACACTACATCAGGTACACTTTTCAGCAGTTTATCATGTTCACTGTCGCTCAA
>CAXXQY010000016.1:0-26491 GCA_963674515.2 bacterium | reverse complement strand
AATGCGCTTGTTACAGATGAATAGGATATTATCAATGAAAAGGATCATATATATAAGCTTGTTCATTTTTCTGATTCTATCTGTGGGTAATCTGTACTCCCAGGAGACGGAAATTGCAATCACTATTCATACAGAAGGATTATCTGAGTTTCGCAGAACCGGTCTTGATTGGAGCGGAATGCAATTCGGAACTGTGATAAATGGGGGAGATGGAATACGTACCGGAGCGAATGGATTTGCAGCACTGGCTTTTACCGATGATGGAAGCCAACTGCGAATTCGTCCAAATTGTCAGGTGACAATGAGTGCGACAAGGGATGAAGAAGAATCACTTGACAAGCGAATTATCCTGTATGTCGGTGAAGTGCTGATTAATGCCCAGGCAATGAAAGGATCCATGGTCATCAATTCCCCCACTGGTGTGGCTACTGTCAAAGGAACAGTGTTCTGGGTATTAGTAACCGAAGAGGGAACAACACAGATTATCACGATTGAAGGTATTGTCGAATTACTGAACCGGGCTACTGGAGAAACAGTGGATGTGCCCGCAGGTTCCTATGGAATTCTTGAAACCGATGGCTCAATTGAGACCGGTGATATTGAAGATACAAATATACCGGAATACCCGGATGAAGAAGAAAATATTCAGACGATAGAACTTGATTTTATGGACGAAGAAGGTAATAACCGAAGTGTAATTATAGAGCTTGAGAATGAAACGGAATAAAACTGTATCTTACAGTATAAAACATTTCGGTAACCGGCTCGGATACGTGGTTTTCTGGGCTGGATTACTGTTGCTGTTTACTTCTCCAATTGCCCTGGGGCAAGTCACCCAGGTTCTTCATCAACCGGTTACATCTGCATGGCAGAATCAGCCAATCCAGATAAGAGCGTCATTGCTGGACCAGGAGTATCTCCAGCAGGTTGAAACAGTGGAAGTATGGTTTCGTACATCGCCAGAAGCCCCCTTTGAATCAATTGATCTTATTCCTTCGTTCTCCAATTTCCAGGCTACCATACCCGCGAGATGATCACGGACGATGTATTCGAATACTATATCAGCGTAACGTTTTATTCAGGCGACAGGACAACGCTGCCGTCAATAACTCCGGAAGAGAATCCATTTCGCATTAACGTACGAAGTATGGCAGTATCGGAATCCTCAGGCGGTGTTTCTATTGCCGATGGTGTCGTTATCTTGACGCCTCAACCGAATGAAGTTGTTCGCACGCGTGAAGTTCTTGTCGCGGTTTCATTCACTTCCAGCGATATTGTTGAACATGATGGACAGCTCCAGTTGTTTGTCGATGGTGTCCGGAGAAGAAGCAATGTGACCATAGGCGAAAGGACTCTGATCGCACGTTTACGTTATTACAATTCTCAGCAATCCAGAATAGAACTTGTCAAATCAGTTAACGGCACCTCATTTCTCCTTGCTTCGTGGAACTATGAAGTCCGGTTATCTTATTCGGATGAGCAGAGAAGTATCACGGATGTACATGGATCGGTGGGTACAGAAGCACTGTACCAGCGGATCAACTCGGATGCGCGCAGATCAGCAGCGGGATTCGGTACTCTTACCATGAATTACAACGGATGGGATATAGGGATCCAGGGTAGGTATACGAGTGTTGAAAGCCGTTACCTGCAACCGCAACACAGGTACCTGGTAACGATGTCCAACCGTACCACCCAGATACGAATTGGCGATGTAAATCCAAGATACAATGAACTCATGTTGTGGGGACGCAGGGTACGGGGATTCGATGTTTGCACCGGATATAATCGATGGACTTTCCAGGCATCCTATGGCTCTTTGATACGCGCAGTGGAAGGAAGACTTCTTGGAATCGATACAACCTGGACAGAGAGCGGTGAAGGAATTGCAGGTATTGATACTTCTTATTCTTATGGAACATACCGCAGATGGATGGTGGCAACTCGTATCGCATACCGTTCCTCCCAGGCATTCCAGATTGGAGTATCCTTGCTGAAAGCGAAGGATGCACGTCACTCGATTCACCATGGATACAAACCCAAAGACAATATTGCCTCCGGGATTGACCTTACCTGGTGGTTATATGAACGCCGTCTATCGTTGTCGTCCGATGTGGTGATTTCAGCATACAATGATAATATCAGCGAAACCACCGCCTGGGGGTATGGAGCGATCCGTGATATTATCTGGATAAACATTCATTCGGATCCATTGCCGAAGGATTCGACAGGCAGCTCTGCTGCACTTGCGAATTCCATGCTCAGGCAGGCGTTCTCGACACATACGAGGATACGATACCGTTTTTCGGAACATGATGTTCAATTGGGTTATCGCAAGATGAACAGGGGATACCACACACTGGCGCTTCCAACGCTTATTTCCGATCGTGAAGGTTTTTATCTTCGTGAAAGGTATTCGGTCATTCCCGGTAGAATGCAGTTGAACGCCAGTGTACAGTATACATGGGACAATGTGTTAAGGGAAGCGGATGTAACGAATAAGTATGTGGAGATGCAGGCAGGGTTTTCCTTCTTCACCTCTCCCGGTATGCCGGATATTTCGATGAACTACCGTTTTCGAAACAACTATAATGATGCCTCACGTAATCTTGTAATTGATACGACTTCGACAGGTGTTCTGGACACAACATTCATTGACCTGCGTAACGAAAACCGTACTCATTTTTATACCACAACCCTTTCACAAAGGATGTTCGCATTCAGTGCAAACCATGATGTCAATCTGAATCTCACGTTCATGGATCGTAATGATGCATACAATGATATTGGCAGCGTCAACCAGGTTTTGGGCTCCATGATGATCAACTCAACCTATGACGCACCCTTGCGAACCGTCCTGAATGTATCCCGCTCCAATCAACAGGCTGCCGAAGGTTTATCGGATCTGACATTTACTTCTGCCAGCTTCCGGTTTGAGTATTCGCTCATGAATCGCACACTTGTACCGCATTTTACGCCACGTCTTACCCTGGGTCAGGGGGCTAACAGTCTCAACCCGTTTTCCCCACGTCAAATCTATGAACTCTCGGGCGCTGACCCGGATGATCCATACATTGCAGCAGAAATTGACACCATGAACCTGTCCTCGCCACGCTACCTGCACATTGATTTCACCCGGATTGACTGGACGGCCGGGCTGGATTTCCAGATATCAAACAAACATCTCTTGCGCGGATATGTCAGTTTTACAACGAATGTGGACCGTGGGCAGTACGAGTACTGGAACGGCGCTCGTTTCGATGCTGATATCGAGACGGTCACCAACAGTGATGGAGAAACAGTAGTGACCTTCGAGCAACCGTCTGCTTCCATTCGGCGTGACGATATTGTCGCGATGTTCTCCTATACCTACAGGTTTTAGCATCTAGTTTCCTGAATAAGTATTTCATGTCACATTTCAATTCATTGGTATACATACCCAGGAAAGCTCAGGCGTCCTTGTCCACCACTGAAGCGGTAACGGTACATATCTTCTGTAAGAACATGCATATAAATTGAATTTTCAATCCGATTGGTAAATAGGAACAACCAACCTACCCTTTACAACGAGCCAATAGCAGTTGAAACCATATGGTTGAAAGAAATTAACAACCGGATTATTATTTCAAAATGGTATCATGAATATGTTATTTAATTAGTTAAGCAGTATATTGATCTCAGGGGTTTGCGCAGATTGTACCGGTTTATAGAAAAAACATCGCTTCGATCAGAATTCGGTATGATTCGTCTGGATTTGATGTGCAGTGCCACATTATTGCATTGATTCGTGTCTCGATGTAACTGTGGTATAGTATAATATCCAATCGACGGGAGTAAAATTAAATCCTTGAAACGAAAAATTGTCAATTCCCCCGCACATAGCGACAGATGTGAACGACAGATGCATGTGATATCCTGATAGAGAGGGAATCCTGCGATGATAAGACTTGACTCTCGACGATTGTTCTGCCTGCCTGCCGCTGTACTACTGGTTATTCTTTCCATGGGCATTTCCTACGCTACCGATAATGTCCAGGGTTCTCAATGGATCACACTGGAATGCAACCAGGATGGAGTATACGGACGTTTCTATCTTCACGAATGGGAAATCGTGGAAGATGAATACGGCCAGCGCGTTTCCATTGATGGCGGCCTGGTTGGAGATGATCCTTTGCCACGATATTCCACGTGGATTACTGTTCCCAACGGTTTTGGCGTGACAGCGGAATTGTTTGTTGACGGTGATCTGGAACCGACCGGAATCCATTACTTGGATGCAATCGGTATGGAACCGCATGTGCTTGTGGGTGAACCTGCAATCTTCAGAGGTGTCCGAGTTTTTCCGATCACCATTGTCCCGGTAAGCGTTCACGATGATGGTATGGTGCAGATTTCAAATGAAATGGTGCTTGAAATTGATTTTGACGGAGGGGATGACCGGGCGACTGTGGATGAGGGACCTGTACCGGTCACCATGGAGACGCGACGATTTATCGAAGCCAATGTATTGAATGTAGATGAAATAGAACTGGTGGATGTTGCACCACTTGGACGTATGGTAGTTGTAGTCGAAAACGATAACGCCATCCGTAGTGCGATCCAACCCTATCTGAAATGGAAGACTGAACAGGGATATCCAATCACTGTGGTCTCCCCAGCGAACACACAGTCATTTATTCAAATCAAAGAGTTGATTCAAGCTGAATACGATTCCGAAGATCCCATCCCGCTTGAATATGTCCTGATCATAGGTGATGATGACGGGAGCATCGACATGACTTCCTATAACGATGTTACCGATCACTGGTATACACGTTTGGATGGGAATGACATCCTGAGTGACGCTGCAATTGGACGGTTCAGCGTGCAGTCAATTACCGAATTGATGCGTGTTACGAACAAGACACTTGCATACGAACGTGATGTCGATCTGAATGATACGGATTGGTTGGAAAACGCCACCTTGACTTCAGGAGGCGGTAGTGGAATTACACCTATTCAGACAAACCGGACCTTAAAACGTATGCTGGTCGATCATGGTATTGACTGTGACACACTATGGTTCACTATGGAAGGCAATATTCCCAACTTCATCGTCAGCAGTATCAATATGGGCGCAAGTTGGGTGAATTATCGTGGTTTTTATGGAATGAGCGGATGGAATCAAACCCATGCGGATGCATGTTTTAATGGCTCACATCTTCCCATTTTTGTGACAATCACCTGTGGTACAGGCACTTTCGCGACTCAAACCACCTCACAAAGCGAAGGCATCTTTCGTGCGGGTACGGGTGTGAATACCTTCAAATGCGGTGTTGTCTGCCTGGGTACGGCAACTACCGGTACTCATACACGATTCAATAATGTCGTTGATCTTGGTTTTTTCGAAGCGCCCCTGAATCAGAATGTTCGTACAACCGGATGGGCGCTGGTAAATGGAAAAATGCGTCTTTACCAGGCTTTTAACGGTGTTGACAACGTTGGTGTAATTAACTTTTCCAACTGGAACAACCTGATGGGGGACCCGGCACTGCGGACATGGATCGGCGTTCCCGATGAACCGGAAGTAAATCATCCCGAAACCAGGCTGGAAGGGACAAACTATATTGATGTTGAGCTCGTTTCACCCAGTCCGCCTCCAGAATTTGCCTGGGCGACCATCACCAGTGACAACGAGATACTGGATTCCCGTCGATTTCACCCTGATGGCACCGTCCGGCTGGAGTTTGAAAACGCCAATTCAGTCGGGGATATCCGGCTGACAGTCTGCGGTGATAATCTGGCGCCATACCAGGAAGATATTTCTGAGGTGGAATCGGATATTTTTGTCGGGTATTTCGGTGTACTGTACATCGACGGAAACGATTCGGAACCAAATCCGAACGAAACGTTATCCCTGTTACTTTCAGTTAATAATTTCGGATCAGAGGATACAGAAGTATACGATGCCGAGCTTGTTTGTGCTGACCCTCGTTTGACCATTTTACAGGGTGAAGAATTCCAGGTTCCCGCGCTGACCGCCGGGCATAATTCCATCATTCAGACTCCGGTTCAGGTAAGAACTTGTGCCTGGGTATCCGATGGCGCTGAAATACCTTTGGAGTTGATTGTACACGGTCCCGTCGATTTTCATAGTACAATACCTTTTCACGTCAGTGCATGGACTGCGACAGCAGCAGGTGATCCAATAGCAAATGATGAAGACAATATTTTAAGTCCTGGAGAAGAAGCCCGGATGGTTTTCACTATCCTGAATGATGGACGGGAAGAAGCAGTAAACCTGACCGGTACTGTTACTACATCGAATGACTATATAGAGATTATCGATGCAGAATCCACATTTGAACAACTGACGCCGGGGGAAATGGGCGACAACTCTATTGACCCGTTTATTGTTGGTGTGAACAGTGCCGTACCTGTAGGAGAACGTCTCGAATTCATCGTTGAATTGGAAGATGGAGATGGTGCCATAGACTCAGTCCTGTTTCACTATTACGTGGGAGATCCCGCTTTGCAGGGATTAACCGGCCCGTCAGAGTATGGCTACTGGGCAGTGGACAATGCTGACGATGAAACGGTTTTTCCCGTTGTACCGGAATTTGATTGGGTGGATATCCGTTCCATAGGTGAAGATACGGAAATGTCAGATACACACAATGAAGATGATGAATCTGTGGTGGTTGAGCTGCCATTTGAATGTATGTATCATGGTGAAATTTATGGTGAGATCACGATTTGTACGAATGGCTGGTTTGCCTTTGGAGATTGTGAATCGATCACTCTCTTTCGTAACTGGCCTATTCCCAATGCTAATGGACCACCGGCGATGGTAGCGGCGTTCTGGGATGATTTACGTACGAATGATGGCGGAGTTTACACATATCACGACGAGGAAAATGGCTGTTTTATCATTGAATGGGATTGCATAACCGCGCTTGGTGGAATTGATGAAGAATTCGAGGCAATCATTTACGATCCCGCCGCATGGCCAACTTCGACAGGAAACAGCCAGATCCTTGTGCAATACCTGAATGTTACACCATGGCCATCGGGAACGAACGATAATTGGTATGCAACAGTCGGCATGGAAAACTATTTGCAACAGGATGGTGTGGAGTATTATTACTGGGAGCAATATGCTGATGGGGCGGAAGAAATAACAGGCGGTCTTGCCATCCTTTTCACCGATCAATTGTCCGTCTACACAGAACCTCCCTCCGCAGCGATAAATCCTCAGAGTTTCACCTTCGAACTGTTGCCTTCCCTGCAGGATTCAGCGTTCCTGGGGATTACTAACACCGGTTTTTCACCACTGATCTGGTCAATTGACATTCTGGACGGTGAACTGAACCAGTTGGATCGCAGAGAACGATTAGGGTGGAATGTTCCTCTCGTAAAAGTGGAATGTCCGGAACCACAGGAAGCCCATGATCCTGTCGAAACGATAATGCAGCATGAAAGCGACAATCCATTATCATCAAGTATACTGCTGAACGGGTTTCGAGTTAACCAGGCAAGCAGGTCTAATCCGCGAACAACAAGCATTTCAATAAAGCATGAAGCTGAAATACCCGGCCCAACACCTGTTGACGAGTACGGTGGTCCGGATGGTTTCGGGTACACCTGGGTGGATTCACGAGAAGACACGGGGCCGGAATTTAACTGGCATTCAGACATTGGAACAGAGCTGGATTTCGGAGATGAACTTGATGATGGAATGTCACAAGTGATATCCATTCCGTTTCTGTTTCCATTTTATGGACAGGTGTATGATGAATTCCGGGTTTGCACAAATGGATATATCACATTCATTGGTAGTCAGGAACCCCTCTTCAGCAATCGTTCGCTTCCGAATGAGAATGCGCCGGATGCCATCATCGCAGTCTGGTGGGATGATTTGGATTTAAGCGAGGGCGGTTCGGTGTATGTATGGGATAACGGTGCCGACAGTATTATCGTAACCTTTTCCGAAATAATGGATTGGGATGAAAGTTACGGTCCCTTCACTTTCCAGCTCGTACTCAACGATAATGGTGAGATCTATATGAATTATCTCGATACCGGTACTCATAGTGATGACCGGCATGACGGATTTACCATCGGCGTTCAGAATGAAGACCATTCAGATGGTTTAACCGTGGTCTATAACGACTATAACGCTGATTTTATTGAAGATGAACTGACGGTCAGAATTTCACTTACCCGAATCTGGCTTGGTCTTTCAGCCGAGGAAGGTGTTGTTGGTCCCGGCGACATGGAGTTGATCAGTGTACGCGTGTCCAGCGAGAATATTCCTGTCGGGTATTATGAAGGATTGCTCTCCATGTCAACAAATGATCCGGATCATCGTTCCTTTGAAATTCCAGTCTCTTTGACAATAAATCCCGGTGGCGAAAACCCGGTTGTATCCGATATCCCCGACCAGGAAGTATACATAGGGACAGATTTTGAGATCATCAACCTGGATGATTTTGTTCTTGATCCACATTATCCGGATGCGACCATTCATTGGGAAGCAACCGGGCAGGAAAATCTTGCGGTCATCATTGTTAATCGTCTTGCGATGATCACTCCACTCGACCCGGAATGGAGTGGCGCAGAAACTATCACATTTATTGCAGAAAACCTGGAGGGATTGATAGCAAGCGATGATGCCACATTCACCATCTCGGTTCCGAATTATCCGCCAACTGTGTTCTCGTTGCTGACTCCCGCTGATGGGGATAGCGATATAGTGCGTTTGCTTGAGTTTGAGTGGGAAGAATCAAGCGATCCCGAGGAAGGGCCTGTCCAGTATATCTTTGTGGTCTCAACGGGGAATGATACTGTATCCGTAGAAAATATATCTGAAACGTTTCTTGAGGTTGACTTGGGAGGAATGGATCTTCCCGTACTGCCGGAACGACAGGAATACGAATGGTGGGTTTGGGCGGTGGATGATGTTGGAAACCGTCAACGGTCAAATCAATCGTTCACATTCTACTTTTATGAAGATGCTGTTGAAGAACGTTTCTCAATCCCGGAATCATACGCACTCAGTACACCCTATCCCAATCCCTTTAATCCGAATGTTTCAATGGAGATTGCACTGCCGGAAATTTCTGAGGTTACCATGGTCATTCATGATATACTGGGGCGAGAGGTTATCAATGACAGGATCGGTTCCTTTTCTGCAGGGTATCATATCCTTACATGGAATGCAGACAACTACGCAGCAGGTGTGTATTTTATTACTGTTATGGCCGGTGATTTCGAAAATGTCCGGAAAGTTGTTTTACTGAAATAAGGACATATTTCCGGTAGGTTCTGTATGAAAAAGTAAACAGGCCAGGTTTGGTGACAAGGCGAGCAAGCCTGTCAAGTGGCGCGGTGTAGTAAGGTGATGTCCACCAAAGGTGATTTTTTACGAAGGTGGAAGCGTAGTACGAGGAACAGCTCTCAAATAGCCATAGACTTTGGCCCGAGTGCTTGTCACTCGGGTGTCTCTGTTTTGTAGTGTTTACGATACTAATACAAATCCAGTAGTTGACTATTACAGGGATACCCGAGTGACAAGCACTCGGGCCAAAGTCACTATTCGAGAATCTTGCTGGGCACTTTGCTTGAACCGTGCGTAACGCAGTTTGTGAAGCGATGTGTCCAACAGGGAGTGACAGGAGTTACATCTACGAATTCACAGACCTCACCATAAAAAGAGCTGACTCATGTTTGAGCCAGCTCTTGTGTATCTGCAAATGTAATAGAATTCTTACTTCATCAACACCACACGCTGAGTGGATGCTGCGCTGCCGGCGACAGTCGCCTGGATATAGTAGGTTCCACTGGCGAGGTTGCTTCCGTCAAAGCGGAAGTGATGCTGTCCGGCGGCAAAACGACCATCAGCCAAAATCGCTACCTGCTGGCCGAGTGTGTTGAACACAGTCAGACGCAGCTCGGACGTTGCCGGGAGAACTACCGGAACTGTCGTTGCCGGGTTGAACGGATTCGGGAAAGCGCTCTGCATCGTGTAGCTGGATGGCATCAGATCCTCATCCGGTTGCTCTTCCACGGAAGTTTCTTCGAGGAACGCGGAATAGGTGCCTGCGCCGTGAGTTCCAACAGCCACGAATCCATCCGTGTGACGGATGTCGATGTGGGTCACCCACTGCTGGCCCAGGACATCCGGACCTTCCAAAGCCCATACTGTTTCAGCGCCTTCCAGTTCACGAGTGCTGTACAAACCGGTTGTCGTACCGACGAGGTAGAACGGGTTGTCGTTGATGTATGCGATCTCCGCCCAGAAACAGGAGGGACCGGCGCCTGACCCATCCGGGTTTTCCTCAAGGTTACCGCCGACATCGGTCCAGTTTTCGCCACCGTCTTCTGTGTAGAACAGCGAAGGAATGCCGAAGTTAGTGAAGACCACCAGGGCACGCATGGGATCGGTCGGGTCAACAGTAATGCAATGAATCCATCCGCCTACCGGGAATTGATCGGTGCTGACATTGGTGACAATCGGAGTTTCCGACAATGCATCATCGATACGGTGAACCTGTGAATGAGCCACGCGGTCATTGTCATACACACCGAAGTAAACCGTATGGTCTTCCTGGGATACGCCCAATGCTGTAGTCCAAAGGTTGTTCGCCCCGGAGCTGGCTATCATGGTCCAGTCATCGCTGTCACTAACAACATCCGGATTCGCCCAAATCTGACGAGTAGCGACTACATAGAACGCTTTCCAGTTGGTCGGATCTAGATGGAACGGTGTGATCCAGCGGTCCATGGCTGCTGGAGGCGCTGCATTTCCCCATCCCATAAACTGGTAGTTCTCATCCAGTTCGATACGGTAAGGACCACCGCCATACTGGGTGCTGCAATAATAGGAACGATTGCCTGGTGCGGAACCGTCGCCGATGGCGCATGCCATTCCGTCGCCGCCAAGCATTTCAATCCAGTCAGCAAGCGGATCGGTGTCACCGGTCATCCAGGTTCCATTATCCTGCATTCCGCCGATAATGCGTTGCTGAACATCATCCACCGGGTCCAGGCTGACCCAGTAGAACTGAGTCGTGTGGTAGCCTTCCATGTAATCCCACGGGAAGGGGGTTTGATCATCCTGGACAAAGAGCGGATCATCGCTTCTGCTCAAGCCTCCATCATGGGAACAGAACATGACATCGGGATCGTTTGGATCGAACACCAGATTATGAACATCGGCGTGATGATTCGGGAAACTGGTTGTTCCACCTTGTGGAGGCGGAAGAAGATCATAGTAGTAGTTGTACCCGCCGATCCACTGTTGTTCATCGCGGTTTCGGAATCCATTCATACAACGGAACAGGCTGGTCCCGGCAGCATAGATCACATCCGTGTCTTCCGGATGGAACCGAACGACCATATTGTAGCCGCCCTGCGGATTGATTGTCTGACCGTAAATTCCCTGGTTGCCGAAGTTCGGCAGGTTGGAGGAAAGATTCTCAAAAATGTCGATACCGGCAAGAATGTTCAGTCTATAAAGGGACATGTCCTGGAATCCTGCACCCGGAGTGTGTGCGAGGAAGATCATCTGATTTTCATCGCTCGGCGCGATATCCATAACAGTCCGGTATGACGTTCCGGGCCAACCATTCGGTGTAATATCTTCCCACGTTTCACCATTATCGCTGGAACGGTAAATGATGCCACCCGGAAGATCGCTCGCGAGGGTTGCATATACAATCCCGGAAGGAGTGACTGCTACATCAGTCCAGGAAGTCAATTGTGTATTGAATTCACCAAGGACTGCTTCCCATGTTTCCCCGCCGTCAAGGCTTCGCTGGATGGTTCCGTAACACGCAGCGTACACTTCATCCTGTTCCATGTTCGCAGGATTGGCTGCAATCCGGAAAATCACATCGAACGGGCTGTCTACATCGGCATCTGAGGAAGAAGTCGCCTCAAGCTGTGTCCAGGTAAAACCGCCGTCTGTGGATTTGAACATGCCGTCGCCACGCCAGACCGGGATACGGCTGTTGATCGAACGTGAACCGCTTCCGGTATACTCACCGGAGCCGTAATACCACGTATCGGTGTGTCCTTCCCGTCTGTCCTGGGCGACACAGGTCGCGCCGGGACCGTCTTCAAGGGCCGTTGTACGTTGCCAGGTCGCGCCGCCATCTTCCGAAAGCCACATGCCTCCGGTGACGCCACCGGCGAGAATCCTGTCCCCATTGGAAACATCAATCGCCAGCGCTCGTGTACGGCCACCGACATTGTTAGGACCACGGAAATTCCAATCCTGCGTGGAAATCCTGGATGCGTGCTTGCCGTCCGATTCCCCGCGTACGGGGAGTGTACGGGCGTATTCCTGCGATGCTGACAGAATTCCTCTCGGAATCTGTCCGATGGATGGGTCCATCAAACGCAGCCATTCATACTCTTTGCGCCCAAACAGCTTGGAATGGTCGCCCTGAGAAGAAGGCGCCTGGATTTCACTTAAAAACTGACTGAATGAAAGATCCTGGGTAGGTGATGCAGGTTGCAGGGCAGCTCCTGACACAAAAATACCAACCGTCAGGAAAACTCCCACAAGGAGTGTTGCCCCACGAATAAAAGACGTCTTCATTGCTTTTCCCTTCAGCTTAGCGGCTCCGTGCTGAAATACTGCATGATGAATTAAGGCTCTGTTCATTTGAACAGTGTGCGGGTTTGTCCTCACAACAGGTCCGGTCGTGCCCTGTTGCACATCATCATAATACCCCCATCGGTTTAAAGTAATCCGTTTCAGGTACAATTAAAACACCTGCAGGAGAACTCTCGTTATTTTCTTGAAAATTTTGTTCAAATCACGCAATAAATTTTGCAAATAGTTGTATTTCATGATTATAACGGGTGTTTACAATTCGAAAGTTATTTCAACAATATGCATCTGCGAGTATAATCCATTCCTTCTGATCGGAAACGGATAAAATAGGCGCCCGATACAGCATTTAATGGATGCCAGATTGCATTGTGATATCCTGCGCTCACATGCTGCGAGAGAATCGTGTCGACAAGTTGTCCGCGAAGATTATAGATGTCAATCTGCACATGAGATGTTACCGGGACTTCAAATGGAATAATTGTAGCCCCGTTGAATGGATTCGGATAATTCTGCCTCAAGTTAAAGGATGTGGGAATTTCATCATTCCGGTAAGGTGCGTCCGACGTTCCATTGTACAGACTTTCAATTTCCGCTGCTGTGATCACATGGTTGTAAAGGCGTACTTCATCCATCGTCCCGTGGAAATTATACTGGGTATCGCCGGGCAGCATCTGTCCAATCGTGATATCAAAATCTGTCTGGGATAAAGTACCGTTGCAGCTTCGGTTTGCAACTTCCGAACCGTTGATGTACAACCGGGCGTTGCCGTTCTCATACAAGGCGGCAACATGATACCATGAACCCGCTTCAAGCGGTTCATCAGAATCAACGTCGTAAATGCCTGCGCTTGTGTTAACTGTCCAACGAACTCGACCATCCGGGATGATGGATACTTTCCAGCGGTTGGACCAGCTACCATGGGAAATAGGGAATTGCTCACGGTCATAGTGTTGAGCAATATTCATCCAGAACGCTACAGTGATTTCATCTGAAAAAGCGAGGGATTGGTGAAGCGGTACCTGTACACGGTCATCGTCACCGTCAAACAGTAGGGCATACGATTCATTTCCCAGGCGGTCTTCCACAAACTCTGCACCGTAAATCGCGCCGTGGTTGTGGAATGGCGATGAATCCCAGACATTATTGTTGAAAAGATGATGCATGACAAGGTTTCCGATCACCACTCCGGTTTGGTCCGTATCAGTGCCGCCATTGTTGTCATCCACAGTACAACTGATTTCATAAAAGCCCTCCGCATCGGGCGCCTGCCAGCTTACCTGGTTTCCTTCCCCCGAGAAAGTACCGTATTCCGCTTCCCACTGGTATTCCAGGGGATCTTCATCCGGATCGCTGGCGATACAGGTAAGAGTGGTGGAACCGTTTGGTTCTACGATATCGGGATCGGCGCTGAGGCTCGTAATTACAGGTGGGAGGTTATCCAGTACCTCGATTGTAACAAACGAGGTATCTGCAAGACCGGCTTCATCGGAAACAACGCAGGTTATCGAGAAAAACCCGGCTTCATTGGGAGCTGGCCATTCAAGGATACCGGTTTCCTCTTCAGTTACACCATATTCCGTGGTCCATGTATACGTAAGATCATCATCGTCACGGTCTTCGGCAGTGCAATAAACCGTGGTCTCGCCATCAATAAGAATCCTTACAGGATCAGCAGCAAGGCTCTTGATCCTTGGGGGATAGTTTTCTACTGCTATTCCTGAGTTGTAATCAATAATGACACCATCAGCCAGTGTATTGTTGTACTGATAGGTTACCGATGCACCTGCAGGGACCAGTACAAGCTGTACAGCTTCGCCACCATTGATCGTGATCTCGGAGGTTCCTGTTTGACCATAACTCCTGAAAGAATTGGTAACGGCATCGTAGAGGTCATAGGAGTTTTCACCCAATGATACCTGTACATCGGCTTCTGCATCATGAGGGTTGTAGTACAGATAGGTTTGATAGGAGTTGTCCTGGAAATAATCTGTACAGCTCATATCGAGCTGCAGGATGCCCTCAACATTTGTCGTATCCACGATTCCCGCGAGAATACCCACATGTGATGATCCATACAGAACAAGATTCGTGTACCCCCAACCACCGGCGATAGCGTCTCCGGTAGCATACGGACTATGGCTATTGTACTCCTCCCGCATAGCTTCATGACCGATACAGGAATTAGGATCATACTCATACGACCAGTCTTCGCTGTCCTGATTTTCCGGTGGAAGATAGTTGGGGTAGAAGAAGCGGGAAGCATTCACAAGGTTGTTCGCCCATCGTCCAATATCACGTGAGAAACGGTCATCGTAGCGAACCATTGGAATCAGGGCGCCCAGTGTTTCATATCCATTCATCATGAATGCATAATCATTCGATGATATCTCCCCGATGAGACCATGAACATCGTAATCACCCCATTGTCCAAGAATTGCTCCCCAACTTCGCAGTGGCGTTATTTCAAAAACCCAGTTGACCAGTTGTTCAATATCATAGGTAGTGCCGAGTTCGGCATTCATGCGGGCCGCAACATATACACCATACGGATGCTGGATCTCGTAGGATGGATTCGAAGAACGGTTGTCGAGGAATTCAAGCGCCCATTCCGCGCCAATACGGTATTCTTCATTTCCGGTTTCCACATAGGCATTGTACAGTATCCATGCGATAGCGCCCGCTGCTTCGGGTTCGGGAACACCTTCATTGAGAGGTTCCATTTCGGAAAAGGAGAATGCACGATAATTCAGATACGCCCTGTGCCAGGGAGTAGTATCGCCACCCATTACGTCAACCGCACGAAACCATTGATCGGCAACGGTGGTAAACTGGTAGTCGAAATCTCCTGTTCCGGGATAAAGATCGTACAGTTGGTAAAAGAAGATATTGGGCATGGTTTCATACCACCAGTCATCTCCACTGGAGGTGACATACCCATTCAGATAGATATTTTCTTCCGGTCGGTTCTGAAAAAATTCTTCGCACATCAGCACCCAGTTTTCACCGTTCTGGTTCGATTTGTCGATACCGGCAAGTGTTGCACCGATGACCGCGGGGAGAATATTGATCGCTTCCCCGGAATGAACACGTGGAGTTCCCACCACCGTTTCCAGTCCGAAGCTCTCGTGTTCAGGGTAATTGACAGGATTGGGATTCCACCAGATCAAGGGCAGGTACTCTCCCGTTCGGTCGAAATCGAACACCAGCGAATCATATCCGAGGGCAACCGTCCTCCAGTCACGAATTTCGTACGGCTCAGGCATCGTGGGCATGAGTTGAACACGGGGAATATCAATTTGTTGTGCTGAGACTGGTATGATCAGGACGAAAAACAAAATGATCATCCAAAAGCTTGAACGAAAGTTTGACATGGTAGACTCCCCGGGTTGGAAACGTAGATGCTGTGTTGTTCTGAATTGCTCAGGAGAGAACGGACTCATGCAGAATCAGTCAACAAACTAAGATAAGGAAATTCTAACCGTTTTGCTTCAGGAAGGGAATGAAGGGTAAAGAATTGATCAATTCATTTCGATACCCGGAACATGAGGAAAATTCCCAGGAACAGAAAAACAATATTGCCAATCCATGCGGCGAGCCAGGGCTCAAGTATCTCTTTATACCCAAGCACCTGTCCGGTCTGTTGTAACCCGAAATAAAGGAAGGCTATCAGCATGCTGATCGTAACTCCAATGATCACTCCACTCCTGCGCTTGACAGCCGAAATCGGTACACCGAACAGGATGATAATAAATCCGGCAAATGGTCTCGCAAATTTTCCATGAATATCCACAATCCAGCGGTGGACTTCCCCGCCTGTTGAGCGGAGCCGTTCAACAAACCGTTCCAGTTCTTCCAGCGACATCTCTTCCGGTTCAAGTTTCAGCTCAACGAGATCGTCAGGGATGATGGAAATGTCGGATTCCCAGCGTTCACGTTCGACTACATCTTCGCCGTTTTCGTGAAATGTCCTGAACATTGCATCGTGGAATACCCATTTGGACCCACTCCAGCTCATCTGTCGTGCTGTTACACGTTCTGTGATCCTTGGACCGTCAAAAGTGAACAGGTCTATTCCATGACCGGTAAGGGTACGAGGCTGGTATACATCAATATGAAGGATTCGGGTTCTTCCATCCTGGACATACACCTGACCTTGTTCGGTCAGACGCCAGTCCACCCTTTGCCGTACCTGCTCCCGCCAGATACTCATACGTTCCCGGTTGAGTTCAGGGACAAGGTGTTCCCCCCACCAGAACATGAATACACTGAGCAGCAGCCCGAAAATACCCAGGTTCAGCAAATGCCTGTACAATGGAATACCGGATGCAGTCATCGCCATCATTTCATTGGAATTGGTCAGGCCGCCGATACAGAACATGGTCGCCAGCAGCATGGCGACAGGGTATACCAGGTAGAGGATATAAGGGATAAAGAGCAGGTAATAGCGAAGAATTTCGGTTTTCGGAACATCTTTATCGAGAAATTTATCCAGGTTTTCGATAGGATCAACCACAAGAAAGATCGTCACCGCCGCCAGGGTGGCGAGGAACAAGAATTTGAAAAACTTTCCTGCAACATAACGATCTATTTTCTTCATATCTCAAACTATGGTTGATGGTTGTGCAATCACAATTGACCCGGACTATCCGGAAGATTCAACTTCACTGTCTTCCGGTGGCGGTTTGTCATCTTCACTTGTTTGTACATCTTCCGGGAGTACCATGGGAGTCGATTCCTGTTCGGGTAATAGTGTTGCTGCCTGGAAACGAGCAGAATCATCTTCTTTGGAATGATTTTTCTGCCATGGAAAACGAATGACTGAATGGGATCGCATTTCCGCTCTGACCAGGAAGACACCAAGAATACCTAACAGGATATTCGGAGCCCACATGGCGATTGCCGGTGAGACAAGTCCACGATCTGCAAGATCTTCACCTCCTATCAGAAATGTCCAGTAGATGAGGAAAAACAGGACCGACATCCCGCCTGAAACCCCGATTCCGCCTTTATGCAATTTTACACCGAGCGGTGCGCCGATAAGGACAAACACCAGCGAAGCGAATGACATGGCGAACTTTTTGTGATATTCAACCATATACCGGTTGATCATCTGTTGAGTACGCGGAGTTTCCTCCTGTTCACGCAATCTGTCTACACGCTCGAGAAGACCTGCCAGATCGAGTTCACGATCCCCACGATATCCGGCGTCATGTCGCCGGAGCATTGCTTCCGGAGCGTTAAACCTGAATAACGCTTCCCTGTATCGAATGATCTGGTATCCATCCGGATCATTATGTTTTAACTGGTGAATTTCGCCAGACCACAGGTGGAAGTTGTACATCCCAAGTGTATCGGTATAGGCCAGCCGACCGCTGTCCGCCATGATGGTTGCCGGTTCACGTGCTTTGGAATCATCAAAAATAGTCAAATCATACAGCATGTCCCGATCAGGGTCATTTTCCTGCACTAACAGGGTCTGGTTCCGTAATTCCTTGGTAAAAATACCCTGACGAATGGCGAGAGCGGGACGTTTTCGACGAATGGATAATGTAAGCAGCTTGTTTCGATGATTCATATCCGGCAATATCTGGTCCTGGAAATAGATTGAGAAACCGCATACCACAAGCGCCAGTAAAAACACGGGACGAATCATTCGCACAAGGCTGATTCCTGATGCCTTCATTGAAATGATTTCAAGATCACCTGCCAATCGGCCAAATCCCATCAGACAGGCGACAAGAACACTCATTGGAATCGCAAGAGTGACAATCCAGGCGAGATTCAGGAAAAAGTATTCTACAATGGTACCTATGGAAAGACCCTGACCAACAATTCGACCCAGCATCTTGAAGGCGAGATTGAGTATGAACAGCAGCATTATCAGAGAAATGCTGATAAAAAAAGGAGCTATGTGTTCTCGAATTATATAACGGTCAAGCAGCTTCATCAAGTTGTCCGGGTAACGGAGATATGAATACCAGGCTCTGAATGCATCCAAAATACAAAGTTTTTCCTGTTTTCTGAATATCTAACGCAAAAGCGGGGAGTTTTGTTTCAGCTTGCTTTTTATCTGTGAATATTTACTGCAGAAGCCATATACATTTCAGGTATTCCATGTATTAGTATCCAGTATGATTTTTCCAAATATCATGCTTATGTTTATTCGGAGGATTTTACTCAAACAGAGAAACATGTTTCCAGAAATCTTTCAAAGAATTAAAAACTGTTTTGCTTTGATTAGAATAATCAATTAGATTAGTCGCTATAATAATAGAAACAACATTCGTCTCTGTGACTCTGTGGGCGTGGAGTAAACAAGAAGACCATTTGATTTCTGTGATGATAATACTTTGCATTCATTGCGATGGTAGAAGGTGAGATGTAATTAACGGTTATTGCTGCAATTGAGAGCATCTAACCTCATGGTCTTTTGCAGTGCACTCCACAAAACGGTTTATCCGTTTCATGATAACGCTGATTTACTAATTGACGTAACCCTTATTAAGATTATAAGGGATAGGCGTCAGTACATCGTGTGGATCAGTATGTCTTCGTATATTTTAGTATATATTTTTGTTAAACAATAATTTATGTTTACCGGGAACAAACTGTACTCTATCTTGTATACAAGAGAAAGTTTATCTTGAAAGGGATCAGGGTATCCAATGCTTAATAGGTAAGAAATCATTAGATGTAGTTTTGATTAACTACTCAAAAGATTTTAACAGGATACTTTTCATACCAAACATGAGGTGAAACATGCCAGATTTTCATCCCACAGTATCTCCCTCAGCAGAAGAATATCTTCTAACTCTTTTCCGTATGGAATGCCAGGGAGAACGTGCAGGAACCAGCCGTCTTGCCAAGCAATTTAATGTAAAAGCACCATCCGTAACCGGAATGCTGCGTCGCCTTCACAGCCGGGGATGGGTGTATTATCGACGGTATCGTCCGCCAGAGTTGACGGAAGAAGGTCGTGAGTTGGCTGTCCGTTTAATTCGCCGCCATCGTCTGCTGGAGAGTTTCCTTGTGAAATTCCTCTTGTTTGAAGCGGAAGAATCGCATCATGAAGTCCAGATCCTTCAGCACTCTGTCAGCGAAAAATTACTCCGCCGAATTGATGCCTCCCTGGGACACCCGGCTTTTGATCCAAACGGTGAAGCAATTCCGGATGAACATGGTAATATCCCTGAACGTCCTTTAATCCTGCTTACCAAGCTGGAAGCTGGGAAAACAGCCTTCTTCAGCAGGGTTGACAATCGCAATGCAGAAATAAAGTTCCACCTGAGTGAACTTGATGCGTACCCGGGAATGGCGGTGACGATGGTCCGTCCGCCGAAGAGTGGAAAGGTTACAATCAGGGTAGGTGATAGCGAATTTACTCTTGAACAGAAGGTAGCCGAGATTATTTACGTCCAGCCGAATCGTGTAAAGGTCTATTCAGGAGATTCATTCTGGAGAGGTGAACCTGGATATGGACGTTACTAAATAGAACAAATCGGGCCGCCTCTTGAGGCGGCCTTTTACGTATATGGATTGAGTGGTTTATCAATACTGGATGGTTTGAAAAAATTCATGCGGGTGAAGTGCAGGTTCGTGTCGGTTGTCTTTCGAAACAACGAAAATTCATATGAAACGAAGTATGAACCTGCAGGACACCTTTTCATTTCAATACTTGATGAGATATTTTTTGTACAGTCTGCAATAATTTGAAGGATTATACGATGCATCTTGAAGGATCACCTGAACGGGGTATTTTCAGCAATCGTACACTGAACCTGCGTTCCATCCGGGCAATCGGATATGACATGGATTACACACTTATCCACTATAAAGTGAATCTATGGGAGAAGATTGCCTATGACCAGTTGAAACAAAGACTGCTGAACCTTGGATGGTCAGTTGAAAACCTTGAATTTATTCCTGATTTCATGATCCGGGGATTGGTCATTGACAAGGAATTGGGGAACATTGTCAAGCCAAACCGATTCGGATATGTGAAAATAGCCTATCATGGAACGAAACCCATCCCCTTTGAACAACAACGGAAGCTGTATTTAAGAACCCTGGTGGACAGCAGGGAAGAGCGTTGGGCGATGATGACCACGCTGTTCAATCTTTCGGAAGCATGTATGTTCTCCCAGCTCGTTGATTTGCTCGATGATGGGAAACTTGGTCTCTCTCTGCGTTACTCAGACTTGTATCAAGCGGTTCGTAATAATCTCGACGCTGCCTATGCAGAAGGACTGTTGAAAGGAAAAGTGCTCGACGATCCATCAATTCTTGTGGAGTTCGATCCGGATACTACCCTTACTCTCCTTGACCAGAAGTATGCAGGTAAGAAGTTATTGTTGATTACAAATTCGGAATGGACATATGCAAACCGGATCATGGATATCGTTTTTACGCCCAATTTGCCTGGTGATATGACCTGGCGTGATCTGTTCGACCTGATTATTGTCTCTTCACGGAAGCCCGCATTTTTTACAGGAAGGCATCCGGCGTTTGAAATTGTTGATGAACAAGGGCTTCTTCGGCCGGTGGTAGGACCATTGAAAAGCAACAAGATTTATCTGGGAGGCGATGCAGGAAAGGTAGAAAAGGCTTTGGGACTGAGTGGCGAAGAAATCCTGTATGTTGGTGATCATGTTGAATCTGATGTTTATGTATCAAAAAGTCTTCGCAGATGGCGTACTGCACTGGTGGTGAGGGAATTGGAAAATGAGTTGGCGGAACTGAACCGCTTTTCTGTGAAGCAGGCAGAGCTCTCCAGGTTGATGAATGAAAAGGAACAGCTTGAGTTCCAATCGATCCAGCTCTCACTGAAAATACAGAGAGTCGAAGTAAACTATGGCCCTGTTCCCGATTTGGATGTTGCTGAAGCGAAACGAAAGCTCCAGGAACTTCGGACAAGTATTACAGAGATTGATGAAAAGATCAAACCGCTCGCAATTAAAGCACGGCAGAGCTTCAATTATCACTGGGGAAACCTCACCCGGGCCGGTTATGATATAAAGCCTTTTCGCAAGGCAATTGGAAGGGGCATGCCGATATCTACATGTCCCGGGTGTCCAATTTCTTGAACTACACTCCATTTGCCTATATACGTTCAACACGCAGCAGTTTGCCGCATGACGGTGGCGAGGTAAGCGGGCCTCATGATATGGAGACGAATTGACGAGGAATGGAATCTGTAACGTTTGTTTTTATTCCGTTGAGTCTTGAACGATTGAAAAAAACAAAGATTCTTCTTGTGTGCATGGTTATTAGCCATGCATTACTTTTTTTTGTACGTTTACTATTGGTAAAACCACATATCCGGTAGCATCAGGGAGAGGACAATGGCTATTGTTGCAGAGAGTATTGCACCCAGTGACAGCAAAGAAGTATCTCTGAGCAAGTACGTAGCCCGTGCTTTGCAGGTCGCTGCAGAGACTGACAATGTCAAGTACCGGCTTGGGCCAATGTTCACCACTCTTGAAGGTGACTTGGCGGACTGCCTGGAGATTGTGCGCAAAATGCATGAAGCTTTAGCGGATATGGGTGTACAACGTATTGGATCGGTAATAAAAATTGATGATCGTCGAGATATTTCAGCATCAATGGATAACAAGGTCCGGTCGGTAATAGAGAAGATGTGATTATGGAAACACAGGCGGATCAGATTTTTACCGGTAGTGGGCTCGCACTCGCCAGCTTTATCGGGTATCTACTTGTTATTACTCTTATTGGTGTTGTATCCACAAAGTTCTCTTCTTCCGGAATTCGAGAATACTTTATCGGTGGAAGGAGAATGAACTTCATCGTTGTGGCGTTCAGCGCAGTGGTCAGTGGCAGAAGTGCATGGTTGCTGCTGGGCTTTTCCGGTATGGCATATTCACGGGGTATGTCTGCCATATGGGCTGCCGTGGGATATATCACTGTAGAGTTCTTTCTCTTCTTCTTTTATGCAGCTCGTCTGCGCAGATTCAGCGAAGCATATGATTGTCTAACTGTTCCGGATTTTTTTGCTGCAAGGTTTCCCGATAAAAGAAACGCTTTGCGCAGTACTCTTTCACTGATCATCATTTTGTTCCTTACGGGGTATATTTCTGCGCAATTTGTCGGAGGGCGGAACAAACTTTTGCAGCTTCTTTCAACCTGGATCCTACCGTTGGATTGATCCTTACTGCGGTGATTGTACTCGTATATACGTTGCTCGGAGGGTTCCTTGCAGTCCAGTCTCACAGATTTTTTGCAAGCGATCATTATGCTGGTGGCTTTATTTGCATTACCGTTGATCCGCGATTGTAAAACTTGGTGGAGTACAAGCTGTTCAGCTCTCAACAGTTTCTGACGGTATTGCTTTATTTGATCCCATGGCAATCACCTTCGGCGGTTTGATCGGATTTATCGGTATCGGATTGGGATCACCCGGCAATCCTCATATCATCGTTCGTTACATGTCCATAAAAGATCCGAAACAACTCCGTACTGCTGCCATTATTGGAACATTGGCGAATATCATCATGGCGGCAGGTGCGTTATTCATCGGATTGCTGGGACATCAGTTCGTACTTGCAGGTGTGGCGGAAAACGCTGAAAATGTGTATCCTGCTCTCGCCCGGGAGTTGTTGCATCCTCTGCTTTTCGGTGTGGTTGTGGCTTCCATTTTTGCTGCAATCATGTCCACTGCGGATTCTCAACTTCTTGTTGCGGCATCCAGTGTTGTTGTCGATTTTTATCAGAAAATTATGGGGAAAGAAAAGGAGATTTCAGAGAAAAAGCTGGTTGGTATCAGCAGGCTGGTTGTATTGATCCTGGTAGTTCTGGCTGTATTGTTCGGCATGGTCGCCAGAGATCTGGTCTTCTGGCTGGTTTTGTTCACCTGGGCTGGACTTGGCGCCGCAATCGGGCCGACATCCATCCTGGCGCTGTACTGGAAACGAGCGACGGGAACCGGAATTCTGGCTGGCGCTTTAACTGGTGCAGCAGTAACCATCATCTGGCGTTATATCCCGGCGCTTAAATCATTTCTGTACGAATTGATTCCAGCCTTCATCCTGGGTGCTCTTGTTACAATCATTGTCAGCCTTTTGACATCTCCGCCAGAAGATGCTGAATCAATGATGAACACAATGACTGAAGATCACAAGAGTTGATTTTGACCGGCACAATTGTAAATACGGCTGCTGTTCTTCTTGGATCCCTGCTTGGAATACTTCTCCACTCACGGCTTCCTGAACGAATGACAAAGCTGGCATTCCAGGCGATAGGTTTGTTTACGCTGTATCTCGGCGTCTCCATGGCCTGGAAGACAAACAATTTGCTCGTTCTCATCTTTGCATTGGTCACCGGGGCGATCCTGGGGGAACTGACAGGAATTGAAAAGGCGGTAATACGGTTGGGTGACTGGTTGAAGAGTGTAAGCAGGTCTTCCAATGCACGTTTCACAGAAGGATTGGTGACAGCGTTTTTATTGTGGTGCATGGGATCCATGACAATTCTCGGAGCGATGGAGGAGGGGATTCATGGAGATCCCTCGCTGCTGTATGCAAAATCGATCCTGATGGGTTTGCTTCCATAGCGCTGTCATCATCAATGGGAATCGGAGTGCTGTTCGCCGCAATCCCTCTTTTTGTCTACCAGGGTGGTTTGACACTTTTATCAGCAATTGCGGGGGAATTCCTGACACAGATGATGATTGATGAAATCAGTGCAGCGGGTGGAATTCTCCTGCTTGGTCTTGGATTCCAACTGCTTGACATGAAAAAGATTCCCATACTTAATCTTCTACTCGCGTTACCGTTGGCGGCGCTCTATGCATGGGTGTCCACACTGTTGTAAACATACTGATGAGTAATGATAGTTGGGTATTTGAGATGTTCAGCGAGTACCTCAATCTTGCAATTGCCATGTGAACCCTGTAACTTACCATATTGCAGATAACATGTGGATATTGTGAGCCGATGATAAATTGGGTTTCATTTCACTGGACCGTACTGCAACCTGGTGAAGACAACAAGAAAACGATAATTTGCTTTGAAAGCGAAGAAACGAGGGAGATTTATGATGGTACGTCGCATCGTTACAGTCGTATCCGTCGCACTGCTCTTTGTATCCCTTGGCGGCGTTAGTTTTGCGGATAACGGGTGGAATGAGATTGAAGAAACCCGTGCTTATTCTCTCGGTAGTGCCGCATTTCTCGATGGGCAGTTCGAGTCTTTATTATTTGTAAATCCTGCGCGTATTGTAGGCCAGGAATACAGTATCATCGGTGGACAGTTTTCAAGTTACGGTCGCAATTGGCAGGATGTTAATGCAGCAGGCCCGCTTTCTACTACTCCGAATGAACGGATTATGAATGAGGGTCGTACCCTGGGACTTACTTTGATCTTTCCCGATTTCATGGGGCAGGATTGGGCGGATGTTGCACTGTACGTGGGAAGAAAAGGATATTACACCACTCCGGATCAAACTCTGGCCTATTCGGACACATCGTTGCTCACAATCTGGGAAGGTGATGAGTTGGTGGAAGCCACACTGCTTGATTCAACACGTGATTTTGAATTCGAGGATGCGTTTCAGACAAACCTGGGTCTTGCCTGGGGATATGCATTGAATCAAAGAACACGGATTGGCCTGAGTGCATTTATGACTTTCAACGGTTCAAGCAATTTCATTGATGAATCCGTTGGAACATATACTGCGTTAAACTGGACCCATGAGCGTGTAGGTGACACAGACATCTATACGTTTGAAGAGACGAACAACTCCTGGTCTGAAACGGAATCCAAAGAACTGGCGAACGCCATCCGGCTTACGTTGAGTGCGGAATATGACATCACCTCCAACTTCAGGGTTGGATTTTCCGCTACGAATCCGGCCATCGGCGGTGGAAGTGTTTTTTACCGGGATGAATTCGGAAATATTATCCGCATCGATAGTCCACCGACCTTTGTTACGGTGGGTTGCATGTATGGATTCGAAGGGATCGGCTCGATTCATCTGGCCGCGCAGCACTCCATTGGCACAATTATGGGCCGTTATTATTCCCAGCCGGGAGTTTATGTCAGCAAGTTCGAATATGACAATAATCCTGAGTTCCGTGGTGGTTTTGAGTATACCGGTCTTTCTTCCCTGGTCGGCCTTGAGAATATCGACATCAACCTCCGTGCCGGTATGACCATGCGCAAGCTGATGGTTCACACCGGCAATGTTCATGGATGATGAGACAAGTACTACATGTTCCTGAGGACCGGTATTGGATTTGTCTTCAATGACCAGTATGTCTTCGATATCGCTTACGGTCTTGAACCGCACAAAACGATCATTGAAGAGGATGTACTGCTGAACGCCACAATGGATGATTCGCCGTTCATCTGGAGAGCTAACCGTTGGTGTGAAATTCTAAGGTTTATCAGCAAGACTTTCGTTTCGAAGTACGTGTTTGTGTTTTGAATAAAAACAAAAGGCTGATCCCATCGTGGGTCAGCCTTTTGTCTTGGAATGGAACAGTAAACGGTTACAGTAATTCAAGCTCCATGTACCTGGCGCCTGGATAAGGATTCTCGTAATATGGATCAATCTCATGAAAACCAAGAGTATGATAGAGGGCTTGTGCTGCATCCATCTGCACAAGAGTATCGAGGTAGATTTTCCTGTATCCTATCTCACGTGCAATTCGGATCATCAATTCCGTAAGTTTACGGCCAATTTTTTTGCGTCTGTATTCCGGCTTTACGTACATACGTTTCATTTCGCAGATTTCATCTGAGCGTTTTTGCAGGGCTGCACATCCCACTGGACGATTCTGATATTCGGCGATTAGCAGGCATCCATCAGGATCACCGTACTTATCCTTCAGATTGACGCGTTCATTCTCAAAATCCTGGAAACACAGATCAA
>CAXXQY010000015.1:0-121264 GCA_963674515.2 bacterium | reverse complement strand
CTCATTCAGGACAATTTTCGCTCTGCGGTAAAGGTTGGCTACATTTTTAACAGGTTCATTCCGTGTACCTCCGCCACTGACCACAGTAACCGGCGCCACTTGCTTCAAACGGTATAAAATCGCTGAACGCTTGGGACGCAGTTCATTGTTCAGTGTACCGACAAACACAATCGGCAGATCACGTTCACAGTCTTTTTCGGGCGCATGGTACAATTGCTGGTCGGCAGCGAGGGGAAGCCATCGAGCCCAGGAAATACCTTTTTCACGGAAGAGTTGCCAGGTTTCATATTGATCGACATAAAAACGGTCGAAAGCATTGGAATAGTCCATTTGCCAGAAACCGTTTATCGGGGCATCAATCGCATAAAATGCTGTCGGTACGTCAAGCTCTTCGATACCGCGAAAGAATACACGGGTGTCAATCGAATCCACTTGCAGTACAACATGCGGTTTAAATCCAGAATTATTGATCAGGGAAGGCAGATGGACCTGGTCCGGATCGATCTGAATATCCATACCCTTGCCAGGACCGATGTTTAGCACATTATGCCCCAGTTTCCGGAAATGGTTGCCAAAATAGCGATCGTTTAACAATAACAGGTTCATCTTATATCCATGTGTCGTAACAAGTTGCATCGAAGAGCGAAACTTTATGCTCCCGACTTGTTCAGAGCCTTCTCAGTAGCTCTCTCCGCAAACGGCTCCATTTCATATCCGCATACGGGTATGGATCAGGACGATATGGGAGCTGGCGTTTGTACTGGGTGTTCGGGCGTAATCCTGGTCGCTGCGGCCGTTGCGGAGCATCGCTGGTTGAATAAACACTTGACGAATGCACGAAAACGGCATACGGCGAGGCGCCGACCATCCACTTTTTTCGTTGAATTCCCGCCGTCTGGGGATGCTGCAATTCATGATTGCTGCGTAATGATGGTCGTGGACGACTTGTATTCTCATTCCTGTTCATTCAGCACTCCTGAAGTTTTCTTGGGCGCCATTCAACATCATGGACCGCAATAATGGAATTCCCTCCGGAATTGCTTTCAACAATCCCTGCAACCAATGAAACTCTCTCGAACTGTGAATTGGCTCAACATCCTGTATTTCGCTTGTGGTGAGAAGACCTTCAATCAAAGAACCCCGGTGGAGCGCAGATGGTCCACCAGGTCTTTCTGAACGACTTCCGTGGTCATCATTTCCTGTCGCATACTCAACGTGGTTCCAGAGGAGAGATCTTGCGATAAAGCTGCATCGTCCCCACGATACCTCGGAATCGGTTTGTTGTCTTTTGACAGCGACGTACTCTGGAGCGACAGGTGCAGATCCGGCCACCAGCATATGGATGCCATACGCATAAAAATCCTCGTTCCAATGGTCTATGTTTTTCGTTTCTGCAAGATCCCAGGCCAGTCCGGCGATCTGCGCAGGATCGAACTTCTCGTCGGGATTGATTTCCCGTGTTGAAGTTTCCATCAGCGCAACGGAACCCTCAGCAAAACATCGGTCTCATTTGGTTTGGCGCCACCAAAGAATAAACCGATTGTTTTTACATCACATGCAGCAGCAAGCTGCAGGGTGCCCGTGTCGCTGGAAATCAGTACATCCGCACTGTCGAGAAGTGCTGGCAGTTCCGGTAGTGATGTTTTTCCAACGAGATTGAATACCCTGTTTCTGACTGTCTCCGGTAGTTGAGTGAGAATACTTTCTGCCAGGGTTTTATCCTTCTCAACACCCAGAAAACCCACGAAACAAGGTCCTCGATCAAGTAGAAAATGTGTAAGGGCGGCAAGCCTTGCCGCTCTCAGCATCCGAACTTCCGCGCCAGCGCCAATGTTGACCGCGAAGTACTTGTTTTTCCAAGGATCAAGAGAACTCTCAGTAGAGAGATGAGCAAAGGTTATGCCCGTGTTTTTCCTGTATACATGCGGGGTTGGGAGCGGCCAGAGACGCGGTCCATACGCCGCCCAGACTTCGCTCAAATGGAGTGGATTGAGGGCGCGATCACGAAGTGCCGCATGCAGATAACGATGAGGTCGAAGCATGGAAAAACCGGGAACAGGCCCCGACTTTTCACGAGCATTCAGCAAGGATGAAACCGCACCGGCCAATGGATCGTCATTGAGTAGGATCAAACGGTCAAAAGTAGTAGAGGGTATGTTTTCTGCAATCCAACCACGGAGTTTCCAGTATGTTTGTGTTGCATCTCCGTTGAGAAGATTGGCCGCCTGGTTGATATCGAGCGGGATGATCCGGTCCACTTCAGGGAGGAGAGATGCAGCGGCAGCACTCCTGGTATCCACGACTACTGAAATTGAACTGATTGCAAAATCCTGTTTTTTCAAGTTTTGCAACAGAGGTGAAGTCTGGATAATATCACCGAACCGCGCCAGTTGAACGATTACCAATGATTTCTCATTCGACTGGCGCATGGTTTTCCTCGTACTGATAACAGGTCAGTGATGGTTTCACATAGTGATATGTGAAATCAACTCTTTCGCGCCTTTGTGATCCGGCTTGACCTGCAAGACCTTTTCCGCTTCTTCACGCGCCCTGTCCATGATGTTTCCGCTGAACAGTATCGCTGCAAGATGGAACCGTACCTCGATGTCGTCCGGATGAATATCGAGATACTTCTCGATCGGGGATTTCGCATCCATCATCTTGCCGGATTGCACCGCTGCGGCAACAAGTCCGACGATAATTGGTCGATGATCCGGTGAAATCGCTGCTGCATGAGAAAAGTGCAGCAGGGCTTTGTCAAAGGAACCGCGCTTTAATTCAACATTTCCAAGGCCGAGATGTCCGCGTCCGTTGTTTGGTGACAACTTGACAACGCGGCTGAAAATATCCTCCGCTTTCTCCAGTTCATCATGGATCAGGTGGTATGTTCCAATACCGATCCAGGCGCGTTCTGAGCTGGGATCGTCAGATACGGCACGTTTGTAGCAACTGAAAGCGTCTTCAGCGCGATTTAGACGGAATCTGGTGTCGCCAAGCAGGGTCCAGTACTGGGCTCGTGTGCGAACATTACCGTTTACCATCTGTTTCCCGCCGACGAGGGTTTTCTCCGCTTCGTCAAAACGGCCATCTTTGATCATGTTGTCTGCACGTGCAAGAACATCAGCGAGGCTTTCTTTTGAACCCATGTTGGCGTCCATGGGTGCTATATCCGCCTGCTTTTCTGTTGCTGTTGCCGTTTGCATGGGATGATCCTCCTTGGCTCTTTCATTCACCGGGGGAAGCCATTTTCCCGCTCGCTTTGTCGTCAAGAGCGAAGTACAGGATATCATCCTGCTCCACTTTGCCCGACCAGCGGTCAAAGAAACGTTTCCGGTTCTGTTCCTCGTGTTCTTTCCGTCCCGGAGTCTGTTCTGTATGGTGAATGACAACTGCATTTGGTTCGTAATACACTTTCCATCCGGCTCTGCGTGCGCGAAGGCAGAAATCCACATCTTCCCAGCCATTCATGAAACCGATGTCCATTCCACCCAATCGTTCATACAGGTCTTTGCGGATAAGCGTGCATGCCGCAGATACCGCCTGGAAGGAACGGCGATGCTGAATTGCCGGGTGGTTTGCCGGTTGTTTGCAATAGAGCAGGGCGGGCACTGCCTCATCACGAAAGACAATTCCAGCATGCTGAATGGTCTGGTCCGGGTACAGCAGCAAGGCACCCACAATCCCTGCGCGGTCTTCTTCCTGAGCTGTATGAACCAGCGCTTCAAGCCATCCATCCTGAACTTCCGTGTCATTGTTCAGCAGGATGATATAACGGCCTTTTGCGGCACGTGCTCCACGGTTTACCGCCCTGGCAAATCCCTCATTTCGTCGGTTGCGAATAACAAAAATACCCTGATCATCCATCCAGTGGAGCAATTCGTCAGAAGTGTTCGTCGATCCGTTATCCACGACAACGACTTCAAATGGAATCCCTTTTGTGTGCTCAAGAATACTGGTGAGACACCTCTGGAGCATATCAGTCAGTTCATAATGCGGGATTACAATAGAAGCGAGAGGTTTGCCTTCCTGCTGGAATGAATTGAACGCATAGTGACGGGCTGATCGGATAGCGTTCGAACGCCTCGATAGCTGCTCATTGTCAAACGTCGGAAAGGCCCTGTAAATCCTGAAACGGTCAAAAATCTCCGATTCTTTATTCTCGGCAGATTCCTGCTCCTCCCCTTCAAATTGTTGATCCGCGTCGGCAACTACTTCATTCCAGCGAATACTGGCCAATGTGGAATGGGCAAATCCCCAGAAGGCTTCTTTTTGTAAAAATTTATCGATACCTCCCAAAGATGCCAGTTCCCGTTTCCAGAGAACGCGTTCCGATTGCAGTGATGGCTCAACGGATAACTCATTGATTACATGAGCAATTTCATCTTCACGGTCGGCAAGATAGACCGCATCAACGTCCGATTGTATCGCTCCGGTTAATGTCCGCAGAACTCCCGGCTGCGGTTTAATTCCTGCTGGGATCACCCAGATCCATTCATTTGAACCGATCCTGGCGAACGAGTTCCAGATTGCACCGGTGGAATCGTGTCTGGACGGTGAATAATAATGGACTTTTATTCCCGAGTGATGGATTTCAAACGATTTTGAATGTGAACGTGCGACGATAATAATCTCGGCAGGTAAATAATACTGTTCCTGGATAGCGTCCAGGGTTTGCCGCAATCCTTTTTCATTCCCATCGCCATACACGACAGCGGTTACTGCAGGACTGTCATCCATGTAATTCTTTTCAGAAGGGAGTAGAATCTGTTCTTCAATCAACTCCTGCCCCTTCTGATCATGGGCATATTCCGGTACGTCTTCGTTTGAAAAAGCGGTAGGGATAATCGGTTCCGGGGGGAAGTTGCGAGTCGTGTGATTCGAAATCATCCCGGTCCAGTTCGCTCATTTCATTTGGAGATAGGGACAAAGATACTCCATGCATCGGGAATTTCGTGTCAGGATGTTCCCCGTAGAGTCTTGCACCCAATTCGATACGATGTTTGAGGGTGACAGTATCCAACTCATGGCTGGATTTTTTATGGGCAAGGTCGTACGCTTTTATTGCGGCATCCTTATAGCTCATCTTTGCGAGAATAGTGCCTGCGCGCGAAATCACTTCGTTTTCTTCATCATCCGCCCATGCTTCAGGGGAATCAATTTTGAATTTCGCGATCTGTTCCTTGATTATCTCGCTTGTGGCTGCATCGTTCGATATCGCATACAGATCGGTTAATGCAAGCAGTCCATGCAGGACATCAGTGAGGGGACGATCTTCAGACAGCCCTTTTTCCGCTACGCTGCGGGCGCGTAACATCCCTGCATCAATCAGCATCGCATCTTTTTTCGCTACTCCGGCGAGCACAAGTGCACGGGAAAGGCGCAATTCCCGGTCGACAGGGGACAGGGAAGAGGCGCCGCGAAGGTAACGAACTGCATGATCCAGCACCGATGGATCTTCGAGCATGATCCCCCGCAAGGCAAGACCGACGAGTGCTTCGATGGCATAAACTGTCATCCAGGGAGTATCCCATCCGCCATTTTCATCACGTTGATCGGCAAGCAAACCGGTGAGAAGCGTTGCTTCTTTTACCGCACCGCGTTCAGCGAGGGTCGGGATAATATGAACCACAGCTCGAAATGTGGGAGGGGCGGAATGAGTCATGGAGACTAATCCATTTGTTGCAATTCGCCCCGCCAATTCGCGGATATCATCACGCAGATTCTGATAATCTGCCATGACAGTCCTCCTGTCTATAAGAAGTTGACCAGTGACATCGGCAATATCTTGCTCGCCAGTTGCATTGCGCTTTCAAGCGTAATCTTCTGCAACTGGAATTCTGAGATCCAATATGCCATGTCAGCATCCTGCGCTTCGCTCCTGTGTTCCTCGGAGGCGATATTCTGGTCTTCCAGTTTTAACTCTGTATTCTGTAAGCGGTTGATATAACCGCCAATCTTGGTAACTGTATTTGCTACCCGGTCCAACGAATCGTCCAAGTCTCCAATACTTGTCTCAACGGAATCGATGTCACCATCTCTCAGGGCGTCACGCAGGTCGATCAATACCTGGAACATATCGCCTTCCGCTGCCGGATCACCTGTTTGAAAAACATCGGTACCGGGTATATTTACAGGCAATTCCACGCCTTCTTCAATAATCCTGTTGATGACCCCGTCCATTCCTGATGGCAGATCCTGCACCATGACAATATCACCGGTGGTTGCATCAAGAACCATCTCGTAGGGTGCTTCCTGTGTGTTGAAACCACCGAAGATGTAAGATTCCTCATGACGAGCGTTTGCGATGGTTACAGCTTCATGAAGGATCTGGTCAACACGGGAGGCAAGATATTCAAGATCGTCCTCGTTGTAAGTGCCATGAGCACCCTGGACGGCAAGCGCACGCGCTTCCTGGAGAATATCCTGCAACTGCACCATTTCATTTTCCGCATAACCGAGGTTTGCGATAGCGTCGGCAACATTCTCCGAATACTGATCCCGACGGCTGATCTCGTCATTCAATCGCATGATCTGATGTGCTCTTGCAGGATCATCCGAAGATTTCTCAACCTCTTTTCCCGTCTCAAGGATACGTTGAGAGTTGTATATCTCATTCTGCTTGCGTTCAAGATCCACAAGCATCGTATTCATCCGGGTGTTATGGGTAATTCTCATGGTTTACCCCCTTAATTCGCAATGCTGATGACTGCTGCGAGTAAATCGTCCACCATATTGAGGTATTTTGCAGACGCCTGGAAAGTACGTTGCAAGGCTATCATTTCCGCCATTTCCTCGTCAAGGCTGACACCGGAATAGTGTTCACGCCAGGCATTGGATTGTTCAAGTGCTGACACAGACGCTTCGTATTGTGTTTCTGCCTGCTGGGTCATGGCGCCAATACGAGCAACAATTCCCCGGTAATAGTCGCCAACATTACTTTCGTTGTTGTTAAGCGATTCTTCGAACTGCACGTTGAAAATTGTATTTGCAAGGGCATTATCGCCAGTATCGCTTTCCGTGGATACTGCAATTTTTTCCGGGTTATCCAGAATGACTGTGTCAAGCGCCATATCCAGGGCGCCAGTAGATTCTGAACTCCAGAAGTAGTTCCCGGTGGTGCCATCCTTGGCGATTCCCTGGACATGGAGTTCATTGACGCGATTCATAATGAAATTGGCGACCTCATCCAACTCACCCATAGCGTCAGGTACAATAGAGTCACGGACTTCGATTTTCCCGTAGGCTGTTCCGCCGGTAATATTTACTGTTGATCCGTTGTCGATGAAAACCATGTCACCGCCTGCTTTTCCGCGGTCTGAATCGGGCTCCCATTTCAACTCACGGGTACGGTCATCCTCTACCAGGATATCTTGTCCAAGATAGACGTTCACCTTTCCGGTGCTTTGCTCTTCAACCCGTATACCGGCGATTTCCGAAAGATTATTGATCAATACATCACGCTGATCGAGCAAGGTGTTCGGATCCTGACCCCTTGTGTAGGATCTGCTGATTTGAGAATTCAAATCGGCTATCTGGGTTGCATATTCATTGATCTGGTCCATTATATTTTTTAATTCGATATTCAATGTTTCTCGAATAGTGTTTAATCCGTTCGCTGTGCTGTTAAATGTATTTGCAAGGGTTTCCGATCGTTCTACAAGATTGATCCGGGCAGTCATACTGTCTGCATCGTTGGCGAGATCCTGCCAGGCATTGAAGAATTCGTCCATCACACTGGCGAGAGAATGGTCGTTGATTTCACCAAAGACTTCTTCCACCTGCATCAAACCGTCGCGCATAGCTTCCCATTGTCCCAGAGTGCTATTGTCATAGCGTATCTGGGTTGTTTACAAACTCGTTGTTCAGGCGTTGAACTTCTGATATACGGACACCATTTCCGACTTCGCCGCCTCGTGTCGTAATGGGCCACAAGGACTCCTTGTTCACCCGCTGGCGCGTATAACCCTCGGTGTCCATGTTGGCAACGTTATGTCCCACGACAGCCATGGCCTGCTGTTGGGCCATCAGGGCATCCCTGGCCATTTTCAACTGGCCCTGCAGGTTTGGCGTACTGTAATAATTATTGACAATTCTGCCCATGATTCTCTCACATGGTTCGGTTAACGAGTACGGCTGTTCCTTCCTTGTTACGAAGTACGCCATTCTGCTGGTATGTTACATCCAGGTCGGCGCTGTCGATCAGGAAGTCGATACTGCGTTGGGTACGGTTCAAGGAGCGTTTAATCAGGTATTGATTCACCTGGTTCGCACGTTTGATCCGGTCGACGAGACCGGCAACATTCTGCTTAACCGTACGGAGCTCATCGGAAGTTTGACCAAGGCTTAATTCAACAAGCCGTGTCAGCGTCAATTCGGATTCATCCGTATTGAGATCCTTGGCAAGTGAACTCACCATATCAATTCGTCTCTCTTCCATGTCATGGATCTGACGGATGAGATCTTCCTGACGTTTTACTGTTTCCTCGAATGCTTCATGGTTGTTCTTCACCAGGATCATTTTCTGGGTTTCCAGTAAATCGAGGAAATCCTGCAGTAAAAGCTCTTCCTGCTTGATCGCTTCAATTAATTCGTTAATCAGACCATCCATATGAAATCCCTCCACCTTCTGGTTTCCGAGGTGGTTATCAATAAAAATGTCTTCTCAAAAATGCTTGTACTTCTTCTATTTCATCTACGTATCAAGCGACATCCTGCTAATAATCGCTATCGCTTTCTTCTGCGTTATGGTAGACTTCAAAGAAATCAAGAACTTCGTTGACAAACATGTCCGTTTCCCGAAATGGCGGTGTGCCATTGAACCGTTGTACAGCAGCAGGTCCAGCGTGCCATGCAGCGAGCGCCAATGGGATTTCGCCAAACTGCTCAATCTGACGTGACAGGTAATGCGCTCCCGCATCAATGTTTTCCGATGGATTAAACGGGTTCCTGACGTTTTCTTCCAGTGTCATGTTTTCGGTTAATGCCATTAATCCACGCCCACCGCGCTGGTTCACCTGGTTGGTATTCCCGCCGGATTCATGCATGATCAGGGCACGGATCAGGTCCGGTTCCACATTGTGACGTTCCGCTGCAGCTTCGATGAGGTCATTAAACGGTTCCAGACGAGCATCCGTGGTTGCGGTTAAATCTGTTTGATCGGATTGCACCCGGGGCGAAATTCCACGGTCTTCCATCACCTGGCGGTAGAGCATTTGCGCAATTCCGAGTCCACCGGATGATGCGATCTGCTCACCTAACATTTCATCGTACATACCCTGGTAATTCTCAGCCCCCGGCATGCTTCCCATCATGGATTGTTCCCCGCGCATTTCCCGGATCAGGTAACGGGCGAAATACGCTTCGAAACCCTGGCAGGCGCGGTACAATTCCGGATCGGCCACATCGGGAACCCTGCTCGAACGTGTCCAGTTTAGACCACGGTCGGCCCGATTGACGCGCAACGGACTGTGTTGCATGGGATCATATGTTTCCGGAGGAATATTCATCAGATGATCACCAGGTCTGCCTGCAATGCTCCCGCTTCTTTCAACGCCTGGAAAATGGCGATGATGTCACGCGGGGAGACACCGAGATTGTTCAACGCGCCTGCGACATCGCCGACGCTTGTCGATTGCTCAATAACAACTACACCGGTTCCTTCCTGCTGCACCTGGATCTGGCTGGCCTGGGTCTGGACAGTCCTTCCTTGTGAGAATGCTCCAGGTTGGCTCACCATCGGCGTGGAAACAATGGAAATGGATATGGAACCATGACTGACTGCCACACTTGCAAGCTGGACATCCGAACCGATGACCACAGTGCCTGTACGTTCGTTTACGACCACCCTCGCTTCCACATCCGGTTCAACATTCAACTGTTCCGTATCGCTGATCATGGCCATTGCGCCACCGGGGTAATTCGGAATAACGGTGACTTCAATACTTACGGGATCAACTGCGCGTGCTGTCCCTTCGCCGAAAGCATCGTTAATGGTTTCTGCAATACGTCTCGCTGTTGTGAAATCGCCCTGGTGCAATGCATACCGGAATGTCTCAATCCCCTCGATCTCGTATCCCAATTCCCTCTCAATGAGTAAACCACTGGGAATTCTTGCCACAGCGGTGGCATTGGTACGAACACTGACCCCTTCACTTTCAACAGCAAATCCACCAACGGATACCGGCCCCTGTGCGATACCGTAAATTTCACCGTCAGGACCGATCAGCGGACTGAGCAGCAATGTTCCACCTGAAAGACTTCTGCAGTCCCCAATGGAGGAAATGGTCACATCCACACGTTGATTGATCTTTGCGAAGGGAGGCATTTCAGCGGTAACCATCACACCGGCGACATTCCGGACACGAACCCGGTCGCTCTCCAGGGTAATGCCGAAGCGATCCAACATGTTGAGCACAGCCTGGTTGGTGAACAGGGCGCTTCGGCTGTCGCCGGAACCATCCAGGCCGACGACAATTCCATAGCCGATCAGCGGGAGGGATGCAATCCCTTCCACATCCGTAACATCCTTGATCCTTGGCTGCCCCAGCAGAAGAACTGGAACAAGCAGCAGGACAAGAATTGTATTTGCAATGATTCGTATCATTAGAATATCCAGTTCCAGAGTCGGACTAAAATGCCGGGTTTCCCCGCTGAAGAAACCATCCCCGTGCCTTCGTACGAGATTTCTGCATCCGCCACGAGGTAACTGTATATAGTGTTGTTGGACGTTATATCTTCCGGTCTGACCAGTCCGGTAAGCGAAACTGTCTGGGATTCGCCATTGACGTTGATCGTTCGTTCGCCCTCTATCCTGAGAAGGCCGTTGTCCTGCAGTTCAGTGACAGTTGCGGTAATCGTACCCTGAAGGTTTCCACTGCTGGAGGTTGTGCCTGTAGCCTCATTGTCGTTACGCAGTTCGGTGCCCAGTCCAAAACCACGCAGCCCCCAGTTTTCCATGGCGCCGGAAGATGCATTGTCGGCGACCAGCCGCATATCTGTCCCGGTACGGGTATCGGTGGTGTTTGATCCCTGGGTCGATTCCATGAGAAGCACGGTAACGATATCGCCTTCACTGAATGCTCGCCGGTCCGAGAACAGGCTACGGTTCGATGCATTCGAGATCTGCGCATGCGCCAGGATCGGCAGGAAGGAGACACACAGCAGAAGTACCGTAAGGATACAATTTCGTTTACTCATCTTGAACCTCTTCTTCGGGATACAACACCTTCCACCTGCACCAGGCCGTCACCGTTTACGATGCCACGCAACAGCGCGCCATTGGTCGTGTTTTCCACCCGGATACGATCTCCAAGGGAACCATTCTGTAAAGCGATTCCCGGAAGATTGATTGTTACTCTGCCCTGGATGGACACAAGATCCACCATATCACCGCGTACTACTTCAGGACGCGGTTCATACTTGTCCAGCGTGAGTACATCATTTTCACGAAGCGGTCTGCGAGCCCAGTACACATCGGATTGCAACTCACCCATACCCTCAATCCATTCGCCGGCGACAGTGGTTACTTCCATTCTGCGCCAGTGGATATCTGCGGGGCTGATCAATTCATGGGTGGAAATCTCACGTGTAATTACCGGAACGTGATCAAACGCATAGACTCGTACACTTAATGGTATCCTGCGCCGGACTTCTGCGTTCTCAAGAACCTGCAGGATCAGGACCGTTGTACCGCGCGGTTTATCGGTACGTGCAACTACTTCGAGGGAACTTGAAGGGCTGATCCCGTTCAGGCGCCAGTTACTTCCCGGTTCCCAGGTTACCATCCCCTCACCCCAGATCGAGACAAGGCACTCGTCTACGAGGGAATTCACACGCGTTTCCACTGCCGATGATGAAGCGGTGGCGCTGGTAAAAATTCCCATCGCAAACCATAACACGATTGCAAGTATTTGTGCCTTGTTACGCATGAAATTATCGCTTCAGGTTGTTCGCGAGATACAGCATATCTTCCGCTGTTTTGATTGCCTTGGAACTTATCTCGTAGGCACGCTGCGCTACGATCATGTTCACCATTTCTTCCACGACCTGCACGTTGGAGGCTTCCAGGTATCCCTGGTTGAGTTCACCAAAACCTTCGGATCCGGGTTGACCGATAATCGGCGGCCCGGAGGATTCCGATTCGAGGTAAATGTTCTGTCCGATTGCACGCAATCCCGCCTCGTTGACAAATTTGGCCAGTTCGATCTGGCCGATGTCCACCGATTCTGTGCTGCCGATGAGCTGTACACTAACGACACCGTCACGATTGATGAGGATGGTTTGCGTATCTTCCGGGATAGACAATTCAGGATCGAGTGTAAAGCCGCTGCTGTTGACTACACGGCCGTCGGGGCTCATGTGAAAATTACCGTCACGGGAGTATCCGATAGTGCCGTCACCACGGCGTAACTGGAAAAAGCCTTCACCTTCAATCGCGATGTCGAGCTGCTGGTAGGTAGGGGAAGGGCTGCCCTGGGTGAAGACCTTTTCAATGGATACAGGACGGACACCATGGCCGATCTGCAGTTCCGTCGGTACGACAGTTCCGAGATTCCGTACCGATCCGGCAGTATGCATGGACTGGTAAATCAAGTCCTGGAATTCCACATCGGACTTTTTAAAGGATGTCGTATTCACGTTCGCCAGGTTGTTGGCGATGGTGTCAACGTACAGTTGTTGTGCGTACATTCCGCTTGCCGCGGTACGCAGGGCTCGCATCATGGGGAGTATCCTCCGCCGAACGATCGGCAGTTAATATTTGCTGACTTCGTTGACTGCTTTGCGTAATGTTTCATCCTGGGTTGTAAGCGCCCGTTGAGATGATTCATAGTTGCGGTTCAGCTCAATCATCAGGACCATTTCCTGAATCGAATTCACATTGGATTCTTCGAGATGTCCCTGCAGGACATAGGTCTCTTCCGCAGGTTCGGTACGCATATTATCAGGATTTTCAAAAAGACTGTTCCCTTTTTTCATAAGTCCGTTTGGATTTTCAAAATCGACGACACTAAATTTGCCGCGGTATTGACCATCCACGTAAAATTCTCCAGATTCATTCACTGTAAGAAGTTCACCGTCAACAAGTACGGGGGAGCCGTTCTCATCAAGGACGGTATAGCCCATGATAGTCGTGAGTTCCTGCTGATCATTGATGCGGAAACGTCCATTTCGAGTGTAGTACAGGTCACCCGTTTCCGGGTCTTCCAACTCGAAGAAACCGGGGCCGTTCAGCGCGAAGAAATTGGTATTTCCGATGTATTTCAGATTGCCCTGGTGGAACTGGGTGACAAGACCTTCTTCCAGTTCATGCATCCTTGTAGCGCGTCCATCCCGTCCCGGCTGGACGAGTTCGTTGTTCAACACGGTGCTGAAGTAACGGCGGTCCGCACGGAAACCGTCAGTAGTCACGTTCGCGAGGTTGTTCGAAATGTTGATCAAATTGAAATACCGTGGCACCATACCTGCCGCAGAGTGATAAATCCCGCGAATCATAGGGCATCTCCTTACCTGCTGTAATTGTCCCTCAGCATGAGGGAGCTATCGCACATCCGCAATCGAGCAAAGCACATGCCTGAGAAGAGAGGGTGTTTAGATGATTGAAAATCAAGGGATTAAAGTTTTGTCAAACCTCAAGAGATGCGGAAAGTTTCGGAAATGAAAGTGGAAATTCTTGCCTGTTGAGAGGCAGTGGAGACGAGTGCTGGTGAGAGTTGATGAGTGTTTCTGAGCGTTTCTGAGGAGTTTTCCAGCCCTTGCAATGAAAAGAGTTTCAGATGATCAATGAGAAGTGAACAATAAGTAGAGTTTAATAAGGCGTCCAATGAAGTGGGGTGTGCCCCAACTACACACTACACAGTCGACCACACCCAAATATCACCGATCCGGGGAGATTTCCCATAATACCAGCGCGATTTCGGACGGTCGTTTGTTGTGCTGTGATGCGAGGTCGCGCACGTAATCACCTGCGACTGCTCCCTGGATTCCTGCATCCTCGAGGGCTTCACTGGCATCGTCCACAGAAATGATATATTCCCGTGCGAGGTCACGGATGGTTTTCCGTCCAAGCCCACCACTGGATGGCAGACCAGCATGGGAATCATCAACTACATGGGATATTTCAGAATTCACTCCTGTTTCGCTGATCGTTTCCGATTCCAGGATATCCAGCACCTGGCGGGGAGTTATGCCGTGACGTTCTGCAAGATCCTGCACCTTTTCTGACGCCCGCAACGCCGGGTAACCAGCAGTTTCCAGCCTGGAAAGAAGATCATCCACATCGCAGTTTAAAACCTGCCGTGCGACCTGGCGAAGGCTCAACTCTTCCGTATGCGGAACAGGAGGCTGGTTACGCTGGACTTCATACGAATTGTCAATCCATGTTGCGAGATCGACAAGGCTGTAGACAGGTGGAACACGATAATACACACCGAAGAAAAGAAGCACGGCTAATACAACACTTGCCAACAGCTCCCATCCATAACGAATCCCGTGGGTGGATTTGGTGCGTATATAACACCAGAAGGTTTTCCAGTTGAACCAGAACAGGTGAAACAGGCTGGCAATGAGAAATACAGCCACAAATACAATATGGATCGCTTCCCAATCGGTTTTGGTAAATCCAAGGAAATCCCAATGGATCCAATGGGCGATCCTTCCCCTTGGTGATAAATATAATCCCAACCCGGAAAGCACACTGATCAGAAAACTGAAAAACAGGAAAAAGCTGGTAAAACTTTTCGCCCGGAAATGTGTTTTGCACACGTTGTTATCGTTCTTCATTACAACACCCTTTTAAAAATCGGTTATAATCATTTTCTATTCATTTGACGTTTGTCTGCACGATGGTTTAATGATCTCTTAATGACTCCGGGTACTATTAGCGATAGAGACCGTATAGTCATAGAAAATGGTAATAGCGGAAAAAGGTTGAATGCCGCTGCCATCGTAGTGGAGACATTTCTCCTCGGAAGAGTACTACCTACTTGAAGTAATAGTAAACGTGATATAAGTTAAGGAAGAGCCGGATACGTTTCATGTACGGAGGGAGAATCCATGAAACATGTCCAGGTCATTTTTATGACCACGATAAGTGTATTTTTGCTTGCCGCAGTGGTACTTGCCGAAATACCCCTTTCGCAGTATGCAATCTGGCAAAGAAATGCCAACGGGATCTATCCTACAGGTGTGGGATGGGGTGACATCAATGGGGATGGCTGGTTGGACCTGGTCGTGTCCAATGGAATTGATGTTGTCGATGCGCCTACCCAGGTTTTTTTCAGCGTGGAAGGAACAATTCAAACCACACCCGGATGGGTATCGCAGAACCAGTGGGAAGCCGGGAACCTGTGCCTTGGCGATTTTAACAATGATGGTGGGATGGATGTGGTGATCGCTGCCCTGGCGGAACCGGACCATGAGCAGCCGCATTGTGCGTTTTATAACACGGGTGATGGTTTCCCAAGTCTTCCGGATTGGTCATCACCGCCAGCGAATGCATTTTCCAACGCCATTGGCGACCCGGATGGCGACGGTGATATCGATGTCGTTTTCGGCCAGGGATTCCGTGCGATTGATCCCGCGGAGTGCCGTCCTCAACCATTAGCCATTTTCTTCAACAATGACGGCATGTTCGAGGATGAACCGAGCTGGGTATCCGATTCCCTGTACTTGACCATCGATGTCGCCTTTGTCGATATCGATATGGATGGAGATCACGATCTTGTGGCGACCATGCGGGAAAATGGTATCCAGGTATTCTACAACGACAATGGTGTCATCGAAACGAGTCCATCCTGGGTAACCCGCTCTATCAATGGCGGTCGTCAGCTATCCTTTGGCGATTTTGATGGGGATGGTTACCCCGATCTTGCCGTTGCCTGCCAGGTTCAGGATTTTTACCTGTTCATGAACAATGCCGGTACTCTTGCAGAGGAACCGTGCTGGCACAGCAATTATTACAATGAACCAGCCTGTGTGTACTGGGCGGATGTGGACTACGATGGCGATCTTGACCTTGGGGCAGGATCATGGTTCAGCCGGTTCGGTGTATTCGAGAATGTGGATGGAACCCTGGATCAGTCCTATACTTGGCAGTATTCGAATAACACCTGGACTGAGCAGATGGCATGGGCGGACTACGATGAGGATGGCCTCATCGACACAACAGCTTCGTATTTGAGCCTGGGATTACGAAAGCTCTTTTATCTTGGAGTACAACCAGTTCATGAAATCTCCTCGGTTGACCTTGACGGTGTTCCACTGGAGTTAAGTGAGTTTTGCTATGATCTGCAGGAAGGGTGGATCTCACTGGCAAACACTCCACCCGAAGGGACTACTTTGACCATCAACTATACGAAATCGAGAGATCTGGATCTGGCGGTAACGAGTACTACGAATGTGCGAATTTTCGAGAATATCAGTGAACCCCCGCCGGTTGAAGCGAATATTCTTGTGATTTTAGGTGACCAGGTGGGTGCCAACTACAACTTCACCCAGGCGGAAACTCGTCCAAATATCCGGGATTATTTCGAAGGGTGGGGATGGAACATCACGGAAACCGCTGTCACTGAACGTGTGGACTCCTGTCATGTATATGGCGCTCTATTCGGTTGCAGCAGCATCGAAGTGGACACCCTGATCTGGGATATCGAGAACATCAATTATTATGACATCATTACGATTATCCCTGGAAGTGGTGGACATACAGGACTGATCGCCAGCGAAGATGCGTTGAACCTGATCCAGGATGCTGCAAATACGGGTGAGGTAGTCAGTGCTTGGTGCCGTGGTGTGCGTGTTCTGGCCGCTGCAGATTTGATTGATGGACTCGACGTCGTCGGTCACGCTGATTACGCGGATGAGTACGAATCTGCGGGCGCAAACTACCTCGGCGATAATCATCCACCGGTGACTGAAGGTAATATTGTCACTGGCGTACGAAGCCGGTATTATCGTGCAGAAATGGTTCAGGCAATGTACGATGCCGTAGTTGCTGCCCTTAGTGTGGAAGATCCCGGAATCGATACACCTGTGGAATATTCACTGTCGCAATGTTATCCGAATCCATTCAATGGCGCCACAACGATACAATTCACACTTCCCGATCCCGGCCATGTACGGCTAAGTGTCTATGATATCCTGGGGCGTGAAGTGATGCAACTGGTCGATCAACCGTTATCAATCGGGGTACACAGCTATCAGGTAAATGCTGAATCGTTGGCGAGTGGAGTGTATTTTTACCAGCTAACAACAGGGAATATTTCAGAAGTAAGAAAAATGCTGCTATTACGGTAACAGTTCTCTTGTGATTTATTGAAGACAGTGAAAGTTCAAGTTCAATTGATAAAAGTAGTACCTGACAATGTAAATGTTACCTGGAGAGTGTCTGTCAATTGCGGTTTCGCAGCAGACAAATTCCGTTGAATGTTGCATTAATGAGCGAAGAACTCTTCTCCTGCAGTAGGCAGGATATTATAAACAGTCTGCTTTGATACCAGACCTAATGCCCGGAGATATTGAACTCCGGGCATTATCGTTCTTCTATTGATTACGTAGTCTTTCCTGCAATGAAATAAAATATTCCTCCAGAAAATCGTGAGCATAACCTGAGAGACATTTGTGTAGTATCTCATTTTAGTAATACCTGTTGGAAGTAATAGTCAAATGTTGTATGTTAAAAAAGAGCCGGATACGTTTCATGTACGGAGGGAGAACCCATGAAACATGTCCATGAATTTTTCTTATCGACTTGCTTGCTAATTGTTTTGTCCACAGTTGTTCTCGCTGAAATCCCTTTATCTTCAACACCCATATGGCAACGAAGTGGAAGCGGTAATTATCCTACCGGGGTAGGATGGGCTGATATCAATTCTGATGGATGGTTGGATCTTGTGCTTTCCAATGGATTAGATCAAGCGGTTGGCCCTGCAGAAGTCTATTTTAATGCCGGCGGAACTCTCGAATCATTACCGGGATGGTCGTCCGTTCATGAATGGGGTGGCAGTAAACTTTGCCTGGCCGATTTTGATCATTCCGGCGATCCAGATATTGTTATTTCAGCCTTAGGTGTACCGGGGGTACAGCAGACGCATTGTGTGTTTTACAATGACGAGGGGACATTTCCAATTGTTCCGGACTGGAATTCTCAACAGGGGAAAGGGTTTTCCTGCGCAATTGGCGATCCCGACGGCGACGGCGATATCGATGTGGTTTTCGGCCAACGGTTCCGTGCCTCGAATCCCAATAACAATGCCCCGATGCATATCGTACTGTATTTCAATGAAGACGGGATGTTTGCTGAAGAACCGGGATGGCAGTCCGAATATGAATACAATACAATTGATGTGGCGTTTGTCGATATTGATCTGGATGATGACCATGACCTGATCGCTACGACCAACAATGAGGGTATCAAGGTCTTTTATAATAATGACGGTGAACTCGAAACCATTCCCTCTGTTGAAATCCAGACAATCACCGGGGGACGTCAGATCGCACTTGGAGATGTAAATTCGGATGGTTACCCCGACCTTGCGGTTGCCTGTCTCGGCAACTATTTCAAGCTGTTCCTGAATGATGAAGGAACATTTGATCCCAATCCCGCCTGGACCAGTGGAGCATTGTCGGAACCCTGCTGTGTCTGCTGGGCGGATGTGGATAATGATGGCGATCCGGACCTCGGAGCAGGCACATGGTTCAGCGGTTTTGGCGTGTTTGAGAATGTAGATGGTGTCCTGGGGCAATCCTATTCATGGAGCTATACCCTTGACACCTGGGCCCAACTGATGGCCTGGGGGGATATGGATGCTGACGGCTTGACAGATACCACGGAATCATTCCTCCTGACAAATAACCGTAGCCTGTTTTATCTGCCGCACAAACCGGTACACGAAATCTCATCGGTGGAAGTAAATGGAGCTGCACTTGAACTCGATGAGTTCTGTTATGATCCGTGTGAAGGATGGGTGTCGCTGGCGGAACCATGTGCAGGGGGTAGCACAGTCACCGTTAATTATACATGGTCGGGTGACCTGGAACTGGCTGTAACTACCTGTCTTCAAACGCGAGTGTTTTCCAATACTCAGCAGGCGCAAGCGGTTGATGTAAATATTCTGGTAATACTTGGTGATGATATCGGATCCAATTATCATTTTACACGAGTTGAAACTCCACCGACCATCCGCGACTATTTTGAGAACTGGGGATGGAATTTGACTCACACGGCGGTAACCGCTCGTGTCGATTCCTGCCATTCGTACGGCGCCTATTTCGGTTGCAGCAGTATCGAAGTGGATACACTGATCTGGGATATTGAGAATATCAGTTATTATGACATAATCACTGTTATTCCCGGATCGAGTCACCAGGGACTTATTGACAGCCCGGAAGCGATGCAGCTTATCCGCGATGCGGTGGATGCTGGAATTGTTGTGAGCGCCTGGTGCCGTGGTGTGCGTACCCTGGCTTATGCTGATGTGATTGATGGTGTCGATATTGTCGGCCATTCCGATTTTGAGGATGAGTACATTGCCGCCGGGGCGAATTACCTCGGGCATGATCATCCACCGGTTACTGACGGCAGCATCGTGACTGGAGCTCGAAGCCGGTATTACCGTGCGGAAATCGCACAGGCGATGTACGATGCTGTTGTCGCATCGGTGGAAGTGGAGGAATATAACGCTGAATCACCGTATGAATATAAGCTCTCCCAGTGTTACCCAAACCCCTTCAACGGGACCACGACAATACAATTCTCACTTCCCGATCCCGGCCATGTACGGCTGAGCGTTTATGATATTCTTGGACGGGAAGTGTTGCAACTGGTCGATCAACCGTTATCCACCGGAAACCACAGCTACCGGGTACATGCTGAGTCACTGGCCAGTGGAGTGTACTTTTATCAATTGAATACAGAAATACAATCCGAGGTCCGGAAAATGCTTCTCCTGCGATAAACCTACTTCCGTGATTCTCATCGAGGGGGTGAAAATCTTTATGGAATGGAAATATCCCGAACCTTGTATTGTTCTTGGTTCGGGATATTCTATTGTAGTGTGTCGCAGAAGATATGTCTCATCAAATGATAGAATAAAAAGGTGTTCTGCAGGATCCTATCGCCTGTGACCGTCAATTAGTCATTAATACTAAGTGGCGCGAGATCCTGCAGAATCCTGTCATAAGTAATGTGCAGGTTCTCGCTTCCTAATAGGCGAATCCATTATGTTACAGGGATCAAACGATAGGAACCTGCACAACACCAAATTAATTTTGTCTCATCTTTTGAAACCATGAAAAAGGATATTTACCGACCGTATACAAGGGTTCTGCGACCTGCATTTGCATTCGTATTAAACTTGCTCAAAGGAAGCATATTCTGTAACTTACCATCGCGTAAAAACGGCATATTCTGAAACACACTTTATGCGGAGTGGTGGAAGAGAATGAACAATTGACCCACTCTGTATTTTTACTCATGGATATGTTGACAGACGGGAGATGTACACGATAAAACAGTTTCATGAAGGAAGATCGAGGACGATGAACAAGGGGAAAAAACGGATTTTATCCGGTATGCGTGCGACAGGAAGATTGCATCTTGGTAACTTTACCGGTGCCCTGGAAAACTGGGTGCGCATGCAGAATGAGGGAGCATATGAAAACCTGCATCTCGTAGCAGATTACCATGTTCTGACCACCGATGTTGAAAACTCGGACAAAGTGTATCCCAATACAATAGAAATGGTCCGTGACTGGCTGGGAGCCGGTATTGATCCCAATGAAAGCCCCATGTTTCGTCAATCCAAAATCAAGGAACATACGGAACTGCATCTGATCTTCAGTATGCTGATCACGACAGCTCGCCTGCAACGGAACCCGACCCTGAAAGAACAGGTCCGTGATCTGAAAGACAAGTTGGCGAACCAGGATTTGGGGGATACGGAAGCGGAATCCGAAATGGACCTGATGAGTTACGGTCATCTCGGTTACCCGGTCCTGCAGGCTGCCGATATCCTGTTGTACAAGGGCCAGGTTGTGCCTGTCGGTGAAGATCAGCTTCCTCATATTGAGATCACACGGGAGATTGCACGCCGGTTCAACCGTATCTTCGGCGAAGTGTTCCCGGAGCCGGATGGTTTGATTACCAAGTTTGCACGGATGCCCGGACCGGATGGGCGCCGTATGTCCAAAAGCCTCGGAAACACGATCTTCCTGTCGGACAGCGAAGAAGACACCGCTAAAAAGATCATGCAGGCGATTACGGATACTCAGAAAGTACGGAAAAACGATCCCGGTCGTCCGGAAGTCTGCAATGTGTACACGTACCACACCAAGTTCAACGAGGAAGAAACCGGGCAGATCTCGGAAGACTGCCGTAGCGGTGTACTTGGATGTGTGGCATGCAAAAGGAATTGTTCGGCGAAACTGAATGGTGTCCTTGCGCCGTTACGGGAACGTCGGGCGTCCTATACCGATGATGATGTTCTTGGAATCCTGCAGGATGGCGAAACACGGGCGCGGAAAATAGCGCAGGCGACCATGGATGAAGTCCGTCAAGCGATGAATTTTGGATGAGTGAAGAATCCTATCAAATAAAGATTCCGGTGTATGAAGGGCCGATGGATCTGCTCGTACATGTGATGCGACAGCACGAGGTGGAACCCTATGAGATTCCACTGGCAGAGATTGCACTGGCGTTTCTGGAATATGCTCGGGCGATTGGTGAACTCGACCTGGATATGGCAGGGGAATATCTCAGTCTTGCCACGTTGATCATGCGGTACAAGATGAGAAAGATTCTGCCGTCCAGTGAGCCGGTTGCCGAACAGGATGACAATGAGAATGGAGAGGACCGCAGCGAGGAACTGGAAGAGATTTACCGGGAAATCGTAGCTGCTGCACGCATATTAGCTTCGGGGGAAGAGGTGCAGAGGCAGCATTTTCCAAGAGGAAATGCTGCGGAGGTTGTCGCTGTCGATGAAACTGCGGAAGTGCTGAAGGATGTGGACATCATCCAGCTTGCCGAAGCCTTCCGTGAAGTGTCCCGACGGCTGGAAGCTGCACCCGTGCAACAGTTGGCGCTGTTCAGTACTTCTATCGAAGAACAATCGAAAGCTTTGCTGTATGCATTAACGATTCGGGAGAGGATCAGCTTTCTCGAATTTGTTGACCGTTTTGATAGCCGTCTCGAAGCGATTGTTGCCTTCCTGGCTTTACTTAATTTGCTGAGGAGGCAGAAAATAACGATTCGTCAGGATAACCTCTTTGACGAAATATGGATTTACCAGGGAACGAAGTTTGATGAAGACGAGGAAACGGATCATCTCGAGGATCCGCTACCAGCGATCAGATCGTAAACGGCGAAGAAACCAACGTTCCCACCATTTGGAAGGGAACGGATTACATCCCGTTTGCCGTAAAGGCCGATCCGGAAAAAATGGTCGGGTAAAGCGAAGTTTATCCCGATACCAGCGACTGGATCAGTGCAGACACTCCCGTCGGAATGGAAAAGTGCAGGAAGACAGTGCTTCTGTCAGTGTGAGATGGACCATTCCGCAAATCCAACCCGTTGTGGAATCGACCGCTGTCGAAACAGAAACAAAAGAGAAGCGTGGCAGGGACAATGGCGGAATGGAATATTTCGATGTGTTCCGTCCGCACGACAGCACCTGGAAAACGGGAGCGATTGAAGCTCTGTTGTTCGCCGCTAATGAGCCTCTTTCCTATGAAGTGCTTATGGAAGCGATTCCCGAGTTGGGGCGTGGTGAGATTCCTGCTCTCATTGACCGTATTGAAACAAAATACACCATGGGTGGTCATGGAATCACAGTCCAGAAGGTAGCGGGAGGGTATCGTCTGGCGACTCGCGCTGAGTATTCTGAACCAATCAAACGCCATCACCGTGGAAGAATTAAAAACAGGTTGACCCGAGCCGCGCTCGAAACCGTTTCCATCATTGCTTACAAACAACCGGTCAGCCGTGCCGAGGTCGAAGCAATTCGTGGCGTGGAATGTTCCCAGGTAATCCGGAATCTTGTCGAAAGAGGGCTAGTAAAAATATATGGACGGGCAGAAGTACCGGGGCGTCCGCTGCTTTACAGCACAACCGATGCTTTCCTGCAATATTTCGGGCTTGATGATCTGAAATCATTGCCCAATCCAAATGAACTGCTTGGTGAAGATGCTGATACAGGCAACGGTATTGAGGTGCAACCCTATAGAGACTTCTCACCGTAATTATTTTGAAAATGGTGCAATTCTGTCTTATCATTAAGCAGTGCGAATCTAAACCATGGGTATCATCTTCTTCATCTACTCCAACATTCGAAGCATAAGGAAACAGTTTCCCCGCTTTCCGGAAACTGTCATGTATTCCATTATTTCAAGTACACATTATTTTGATAAATGACTATAGTTATGATAAATATTTCACAAGATTTTTGTCGGATTTCATTTATACAAAAGTGATGCTTGATAGAGACAGGGAGGCGGTACCATGGATATCAAGAATAAGAAGTTCCTGGTTTTGGGTGGTTTTGGCCTGGTAGGCATGGCGGTCTGCCGCAAGTTGAGTGAGAATGGCGCCAGGGAAATCGTCGTCACCTCACTTAAAAAGGAAGAAGCGGAAAGCGCCTGCAAGATCCTGAAAGATGAATATCCCGGAATCACCTACACCCCCGAATGGGGTGATTTATTTGTACGGGTGGATTTTAAGGATATTCCAAGGAAGACTCTTCTTTCCGATCCGATCAATCGTATTGCGTTTATCCGTGACATTCTCGATCCTTTCACACCATCTCTGTATACAACCATTACCCTGTACGACCAGATAACACGCAACCAACCGGATGCGGTGATTGATTGTGTGAACACCGCCACCGGTATCGCCTACCAGGATGTCTACCAGTGGGGCGAAAAAGTGCTGGACGCACTGGAACCGGCGCGCAGGGGCGATCCCACAGGCGATGAATTGCAGACGATGGTTGCCCGTACGGAAGAGCTGATTGCATCCATGAGTGCGCCCCAGTTGGTGCGTCACATTCAGACCCTGCAGCAATCCCTGATTGACGGCGGTTGCCAGGGATACCTCAAGGTCGGCACTACCGGCACAGGCGGTATGGGATTGAATATTCCGTACACCCACAGTGAAGACCGTCCCAGCCGTGTCCTGCTTACGAAAAACGCCATGGGTGGAGCGCAGTCATTGATGATGTTCCTCATGGCACGCACGCCTCACCAGGCGGATGACGGCAGCATTCGTGACATTTTTGTCAAAGAGGTCAAACCGGCTGCGACGATTGCATGGAAAGGTGTACGTGCAGGCGAGATTCGCAAACGTGGCCAAAATTTCCCACGCTACGATATGGATTTTGCCAACGCGCCCGAACTTGGCAGCGCTGTCCTGAGTAACGAGGAATCGGGGAATTGGGAAAAGCAAAACGATACGCTGAAAAGTGTGTATATCGATACCGGTGAAAACGGCATCTTCTCAGAAGGCGAGTTCACGGCAATTACCGAAGTCGGGCAGATGGAATTTGTCACCCCGGAAGAGATCGCCCAACATATCGTATGGGAGCTTGCCGGTGGAAACAGCGGTCATGACGTGATCGGCGCCCTGGACGGAGCCGTCATGGAACCCACCTACCGTGCCGGTGTGCTTCGCCAGGTAGCGTTGGACAAGCTGAAGGAAACCATCGCAACATTACGCGACTCTGGAGAAGACCTGGATGATTCCGTAGCGTTCGAGCTGCTTGGACCGCCGCGTCTCACCAAACTCCTGCACGAAGCGAACCTGATCCGGATCGCGTATACATCCATGCGGAATGCTGCAGAGGCCAATCCTGTGGATATGGCGAAAAAGCTGGAAGAAGTGATCGAACAGAATCCGAAACTTCGCAGCGCCATGCTTTCCGTTGGTGTCCCGGTTCTGCTGTCCAATGGGAAAAACTACCTGCGTGGACCGCACATCCTGATCCCGCAACATGCTGTCCAGAATGAGTTCGAGGTTTCCGATGAGAATCTCGATAGTTGGTGTGAAAAGGGATGGGTGGACCTTCGTGAAGAGAACATGAAACGCTGGCAGGGATGGTTTGGTAACCTGATCCATCAGAAAGATGAACGTAAGCATCACCTGATCAACGGTGAACCCGACACTTCCAGCCGTTTCGACTTTGATGAAGACTATTTCGATCCCGATGGCGAAATCAACCCCGGCAAGATGGTCGGCTGGATCTTTATCAATATCGATAAGGGAAAACGCACAAAACGTTAACAGACGTTGAAATAAGTTCGGTTATGATTCCCCATTGGTTACCCGACTATGCAATTGTGTAAGCGGCGCCAGTGGGGATTTGTATTGAGGATACTGTTTGGCCCGATTGCGTCGATTGCAGTCGTGGTGTCAACAGACTTTGGCCCGAGTGCTTGCCACTCGGGTATCCCTGTTTTGATCCTGAATATTTTTAATCACTATCATTTTATGATATTTAGTCGGATGTCCACAGGTATGCCCACGTTGGCTTGAACCAGCCGGAACCGTTGTTGTGAAGGCTGGTGACCAACGTGGAATATTGATTGAGTATTCTGATTGGGGGACCCTGTTGGGCACATATCTTCGAAAACTACTCTTCGACGTGTTCAAGCCAACAGGGGCATACATTATCCGCCCATGCCCTCGTTAGGTTCGTCAACACGTTTTTCGTTGACGATCTAACGAGGATTTCTCTCAACAATAGATTTGTTGATAAAATCAAATGTTTCCTCGTTAGGACACCCATCTTCATAAACGACATTACGACGGATGAACCTAACGAGGGCATATCTATAAAGTCGGGTGTTGAAAGGGAGGTTGCCCCGAAAAGGTTGTGACGAAGGAACGTTCTTTTCGGGTGTCAAAAATAACAACAACTTGACACCCGATCCGTCGGCTGACGGACAAGTTGGGCCACCCGTCCATTCTTTCGCGTTTTTAGCGTATTTCGCGGTTAATACTCGACATGACACCCGTTCGAAGGATTACTTGATCACCACCATTTTTTACTATGGCGTGGAATTCACCAAGTCACCCTCGCATACGATTTTCATAACACCCGGAACCTCCGGATAACAAATCCATCAACTGTTTGAACCACCCATCACTCCCCTGTCTCCGGGAGTCTATTAGTCATTTCTTCAAGTTTACCGTCATTATTTTTGTGTATAGCTCACTACTGCTAAAAAAGATAAAACTTAATCACTGTGGAAAGGTTGTAAAAACCGGAATCAATGGTTATCTTTTACTGGTAACATGTTGAAATGTTATACTGTACGATTTATATACGGACTGCAATACAGCATCCGGATGGCTTGTTCGCGGAGATTATGACTACTGAAGGGGAAGAGTATGAACAAGATGAAAATTGTATTGATCCTGCTTGCCTGTTTATTACTTCCATTGCCATTGTCGGCTCAACCTCAAATCGAATGGGTACAAACCTTCGGCACTCCGGGATCGGACCAGTGTTACAACGTGCAATGTACACCCGACAGCGGGTATATCATGGTCGGTTGTTACAATCCACAGGGAACTGACCCGGACACTCGGGATCTTGCGATTGTGCGTGTTGATAATGACGGCAACCTGATATGGGAAGAGACTTATGGTGGTGTCTACGAACAGTGCGGGTATGCGATCCGTCTAACGCCATGGGATGAGGATACCTACATGGTGTGTGGAACAACCGGAAATGGGACCGACAATGATTTTTACCTCCTCGAAATTTCCGGCGAAGACGGTTCCGTATTAAACAGCGCCACATTTGACCATGAGGGCAATGATTGGGCGTATGATCTTGAATTTATTACCGATACAACCCTGGTGGTTGTCGGGGTTAGCGAGCAGAATACCGGTACTACGGTCGGACGTATACTTTGCCTGGATGAAGATCTTGAATTGATCTGGGATCATTCACAGGCGGGGAATGACAATTGCGGCTTTAAAGGAGTCTGTGTCAACCGTGTGATTGGGACTATTGTTGCTTCCGGCTTCAGGGAAATACCTGGACATGGTAATCAAATGTTCCTGACAGGAATGGACTTTGATGGTGACAATTCGTGGGTCTATTCATACGGTCCGGGTGGCAATGCTTACGATGACTGTTTTGAAAATGTTACCAATGCCAGTGACTGGGGATATATCGCTACGGGCGGTTTCATGTTTGATGACAGTACCAGCGCGATAGAAGTGTTTAAGGTAAATATAAACCATTATTATCAATGGTCCCGGCATTACACTTTTCCAGGCGATGCATGGCCGTACGATATCATTAACCACGAAAATGGATACCTGGTGGTCGGCTATTACGGATTCACTCCCGATCCTGAGGAAGCGGAGATGTTCCTGTATTCACTGGATGAAGAGGGACGGTCGAAATGGATGATGAGGCTCGGCGATAGCCATGTTTTCGACAAAGCCACTACAGTTTGTGAAGATAATGAAGGAATGATCGTCGTTGCTGGTTATACCAGTGGATATGGCGGCGAGGGTGAAGATTTCTGCCTTGCGAAAATATTTGATCCGTACGCCGGTAATGTACCTCCGGGACCGCCGTTATTACTCGAACCGGCTGACGGATTTGAAGTTGAAGGCGATATCCTGTTCACTTGGGCGGCAGCGGTTGATCCCGATCCGGAGGATGAAGTCACTTATACGCTGGAGATTTCCACTTCGGAAGGATTCGAGCTGGAAAACATCGTCCATCGTCATTTTACGGATGATGTTGAGCATTTGTACACCCTTGGCGATCTACCGGATGAAACCACTCTCTACTGGCACGTGATCGCAACCGACCTCGAAGAGCAATCGACCGCCTCGGATTATCGTTCCCTGTTGATCCGGTATCCTGATCCACCAGGGGCATTCTCGCTTGTTACTCCTGCCGATAGTACAGTGGCTGGCCTGGAACCGATCTCGTTTACCTGGCGCCGGGCTATTGACCCGGATACAGATCCGGAAACAGTCTATACACTGGAATTTTCCGACACACCGGATTTTGAAGATGGACCTGATATTGCCGTGGATGCAGATGGGGATACGACAGTCACAGTATGGTCCGAGGAATATGGTGTATGGTACTGGCGGGTTCATGCGGGGGATAACAATACGACTGGAACCTACTCCACCGAGGTCTATACCCTGATCCTGCAGGGCAGTGACGTGGATGACGATCTTAGTGAACTTCCGGCATCATTTGCTCTTGAATCATGGCCGAATCCGTTTAATCCGTCTACCACTATCACATTTTCCATTCCAGCAGCGGGTATGGTACGGCTGGCGGTATATGACATTGTCGGGCGTGAGGTGACGGTGCTGCTGGATCATGCCATGCGAGAAGGGATTCATAGTGTGACCTTCGACGGTTCCGATCTGCCAAGCGGGATCTACTTCTGCCGTCTGGACCATGATTCTCACAGCCTGATGCGGAAGTTGACGCTGGTGAAATAAATGTAGAATATTACAACCGCGAAATACGCCAAAAACGCGAAAGGATGTTTGTGGTGAACGGACGGGTGGCTGACTTGCTTCCCAAGGTCGGGTGTCGAAAGTGTAACCTGTACGAAAAAATCGGTTCAGGATATAAAGATATGCCCCTGTTGGGTTCGTACGCTGCAGTGCAGTTTACAGAAGCGTGCGAACAACAGGGCTTGCTCGTCTCTGGCGGATTATCATTGTTGTCCAATGACACGGGTAGCCCGGACGCAAAAAATCGGTCCGGGAAAATACTGCAACCGCGAAATACGCCAAAAACGCGAAAGGATGTTTGTGGTGAACGGACGGGTGCCCCAACCTGCTTCCCAAGGTCGGGTGTCATAGAATTTATAAGATGTGTAGCCTGATGGTTCCATCCACCGGGTAAAAAATGCAACCCGGACCAGAAAACCGGTCCGGGGAGTATGTCAAGCAATGGTCTACTACTAACACATACCTCCTAATGGATGCAAACCGGCTATTTTCAGAATGGAACGGTTGTAACCATCCGGGAACAGTTTCTCCAACTCGTCGATATCCATTTCAAGGGCTTCACATGTTTCAAATACAGTAGGAATCCGCCGTTTATTTTCGTATTCGGTCCGGAGATATTTGATGACTTTCCAGTGATCTTTCTGCAGACCATCATCGATTTTCATCTCCGATGCTCTTAGAATGGCGAATGATTCAGTCCATGAACTTGGATCAATCAAATATCCGTAACCATCCATCACATAAAATGTTGAACTCAGATCTTCCGATTTGCCATCTCCAATTTCCGCGTACGAATACATGGAACTGAAGGGAACATAGCTGGTTTTATAGGATAATCCAGCCAACCTGCAGGCACCACGCAAGTACCCGGTTGGAAACAGTCCTTTGAATTCTCTGAAGCTGATATTGTTCGCTCTGCATATCTGGTAAACAAGCGGGCAACGATTGGTTGTTTCGTAAAAAGTGCGGATATACCGTATCACATCCCAGTGTTTTTCTGTTAAATCACATTGTATCTTCAGGCTGGGAGCCAGCAGCTTTGCAAAATCCTTATCCCACGATTTATAGTCTTTTAAAAATCCGGTTGAATCCAATTCATATTTGGACAAGCTCGGTTCCATCGCCAGACCTGTCACGGATCTTTCTTCATCAGGTACGATGACCGTCGCCAGAGTTGTCTTGAGCATGCTACTCAGCATGGATTCGTATACATTCTCCATGATCAGACGTACGGAACAGGTTTGAACATCACGGCAATCCTCGCACGCGTAATTCTGGGTTGCACTGAGGCATGGAACAGGTGCAATCGGTCCTTCCATCGCCCTGAACACCTGCAACAATGATATTGAGGTCGCCGGTCTGGAAAGGTAATATCCGCCCATTTTCCCCTGTACACTTCTGATAATACCCTGCTTACGAAGATCAATCATGATCTGCTCAAGGAACTTCAACGAGATATTCTCTGCCTCGGCAATTTCCGAGACCTGAACCGGCTTGTCGGATTTACTGTTTGCCAGGTAAATCAATGCCTTCAGGGCATTCTTGGTTTTTTTCGTAATCACTTTTTTCCCCTATAGTAACATATATAAGACTATATCCTATTAATCATATAGGATTAGTAGTATTATACGATGGATAAAATTCAAATGCAAGAAATATGATTGATTTCTTTTGCTTGTCGTATGGGTGTCAAGACTTGGGTCGTGGGTCTTACAAATCGTTTGGTTATTACTTTCGTTCACGTGTGCAGTACATGAATCTGCTGGAATTTCACTCCCGGAGGTAATTTGCTTGCGTGATGGAGGTGTAACGTATACATTAAGGGTTAGCTAACCTGTATGAATACCTATTTCTGGCAATTCTTCGTTAAAAGAATCTCAGGAGGTTGATTTACACATGGTCCGGTAGATGTATATAGGAGTGAATTCTTATACAAATCTTCTCTTTCATGGATACTTGCTGTTCAGTGACTGTTTACAATGGATACTGCTGTGAAACAAAAACATCTCATTTCCCTGTGTGTAGCATTCCTCCTCTTCCTCTGTGCTGTACAAGAATCCAGCAGCCTGAATACAACCATTGCAAGAACAGGTACGCCGGGGAATTTCTGGTGTATTCTGTACCAGTACAATGGATCAATGTACAGGCCGTGGCTGGCATTGGTGGAAAATTACGGGGAAAACATAACCTATGTATATGAAGATGTGGTTGAAGTCGATTATCATATTGAATTGGATGTGTTATTGTTAAAACTGATTGGTCCTGTGTTTGTTATAAGCGATGATTCCTGCCATACGTTTCAAGAACTGGAAGACGAAGCAAGCCTGAGTTTTGAATGGACACCCGAACCTGATTCACTTATCGCATTCAGTAAAGTGACGCGCGATTTTGCATTGTATTCACGAGACACTCTAAGAACATACCAGTTTGTTTATCATGAAGGGCTTCCACCAAATTATTATCCGGGTCGATCTGGAATAATGGGGTGGGAGGCAGAGGATGTAATTGTATTCAATGCTGTACAAAACTCCAACGATAGAGAGATTTATTTTTCAGAATCCTATGGCAGCACTTATTTTTATCGAGGGTATCTTCACATCAATAGTGGTTTATTAGGAACATCGTCAATAGGCTTATCGCATGGAACAATAATTTTTTCCGGTAATGAGTATGGCCTTGCTACATCGGATACTGGGCGAACATGGCGAGAAGTACATCGATCACCTACCTATACAAACATCTGTATGGAATCAAAAATTGAGTATGGCTGGGAGGCGAATGAACTAATCTATTATGGAAGAATACATGATCCATTTTACGAATCATTTGCAGACCAGTACCTATTCCACTCCACTGATTTTGGTGAATCCTGGCAACCTTTACTTTGTCCCCAACCACTGATGTACCCCATCCGTGGCTATGTTTTAATCGAAGGATCACGAGAATCCTTCCGTGTCGATACTGATTATGTGATAAATGCATGCAATACAACTCCCCTTGAATTATCAGTTGATTTCGTGAACTGGGAAGATGGAGTTGAACCTGTTCCCGAATCCATCTCGTTCAATCTGGATACTGTGATTGAATTTGGCGATACTGTCGAAATCGAAGTGAACGCATCCGAGAACGCGTTTGAAGAATATGGAGACATTGACGGCTATATCTTCTTCAATACAAACACTCGAGGGTATGCCGGTGATGTTGTCCTGATTCGCGGATCTATTGCCGAATCCAATGTAATCCAATCGCCCAGTGAAATTGTGTTCGAGGGGAATGACGCCGGATGGCAAATCCAGGCGGATACGATCCGGAACATGAGTCCCTGTGATCCCCTGACACTTGAACTGATCGATGTCTACTGGGAAGAGAATGCTCCACTTCCCGGACGCGTAACTATAGAACTCCCGAGAAGTATTGCTCCTTTTGATACTGGATTTGTGTCCATAACCATCGAAGATAGTGCCTTTGCTGATACAGGAAGTGTGTCCGGTTGGTTGGAAATCGCTACCAACAGCAGTATTCACCCGGTAATCGCAGTGGATATTTCGGGATACGTCGAACCACTCACTGATGTATTGGAAGAGTCGCCAATGGTAATTGAAGGTTTTGCCTTGCACGCCGTTTATCCCAACCCGTTCAACAACTCCTTAACTGTATCCTTCGAAATAAATACACCAGGTCCTGTGTCTATTCTGATCTACAATTGCCTCGGTCAGCAGGTGTACACCGATCAAGTCTATATATCATCGGGAATTCACAACATTTCCCTGACCGATAACGACCTTCATCACTTCACAAGCGGGATCTACTTCCTGCAAATCCGCAGTAATGGACGATCACAACAGAGCAAGATTGTGTATTTGAAATAGATACGTTGTTTGGACGTAAAAAAACGGTCCGGGAAAAGACTCAGGGCTGTGTGTCTTCCGCACATGTGTGCAGTATTGTGAATCTATTTGAATTTCACTCCCGGAGGTAATTTGCTTGAGTGATGGAGGTGTCACGTATACATTAAGGGTAAGCTAACCTGTGTGAATACCTATTTCTGGCAATTCTTCGTTAAAAGAATCTCAGGAGGTTGATAGACACTTGGTTCGATGCATATAAACAAGAATTATTAGTACGAATCTCCTCTTTCATGGATATTTGCTGTTCAGTGACTGTTTACAATGGATACTGCTGTGAAACGTACACATTTCATTTCCTTGTGTGTAGCATTCCTCCTTTTCCTCTGTGCTGTACAAGAATCCAGCAGCCTGAATACAACCATTGCCCGAACAGGCACGCCGGGAAATTTCTGGTGTATCATGTACCAGCACAATGGATCAATGTACAGGCCATGGCTGGCATTGGTGGAGAACTACGGGGAAAACATAACCTATGTTTATGAAGATGTAGTTGAAGTCGATTATCATATTGAATTGGATGTGTTATTATTAAAGTTGATTGGCCCTACATTCGTTATTAGCGATGATTCCTGCCAGACGTTTCAAGAACTGGAAGACGAAGCAAGTCTTAGTTTTGAATGGATACCGGAACCAGATTCTCTTATTGCATTCAGTAAAGTGACACGCGATTTTGCGTTGTATTCGAGAGATACTCTTAGAACATACCAGTTTGTCTATCATGAAGGACTTCCTCCAAATTATTATCCGGGGCGTTCTGGAATAATGGGATGGGAGGCAGAAGATGTAATCGTATTTAATGCTGTTGAACACTCTAGCGATAGAGAGATTTATTTTTCTGAATCCTATGGGAGTACATATTTCTATCAAGGATATATAAATATTAGTAACGGTTTGATTGGAGCATCAACAATAGGTCTATCTCATGGTACAATGATATTGTCTGGAAATGAGTACAGCATTGTTACGTCAGATACAGGACGAACATGGCGAGAAGTTCATCGATCACCAACCTATACATCCGTCTGTATGGAGTCAAGAATTGAGTATGGCTGGGAAGCGAACGAACTAGTCTATTATGGCAACATACATGATGACTTTTATGAAGTATTTACTGACCAGTATCTTTTTCACTCCACCGATTTTGGTGAATCCTGGCAACCATTACTTTGTCCTCAACCCCTGATGTATCCCATACGCGGATATATCCTTATTGAAGGATCACGGGAATCCTACCGGATTGATACCGATTTTGTTACAAACGCATGCAATACAACTCCCCTCGAATTATCGGTTGATTTTGTGAACTGGGAAGATGGAGTTGAACCTGCTCCCGAATCCATCTCGTTCAATCTGGATACTGTGATTGAATTCGGTGATACTGTCGAAATCGAAGTGAACGCATCCGACAATGCGTTTGAAGAGTATGGCGACATTGACGGTTACATCTTCTTCAATACAAACACTCGCGGGTATGCCGGTGATGTTGTACTGATTCGCGGGTATATCGCCGAATCCAATGTAGTCCAATCGCCCGGTGAAATTGTGTTCGAGGGAAATGATGCAGGATGGCAAATCCAGGCGGATACGATCCGGAACATGAGCCCTTACGATCTCCTGACACTCGAACTGATTGATATCCATTGGGAAGAGAATGTTCCGCTTCCCGAACGCGTAACGATAGAACTCCCACAGAACATTGCACCTTTTGATACGGGATATGTATCCATAACCATCGAAGACAGCGCATTTGCTGATACAGGCAGTGTGTCCGGTTGGCTGGAAATCGCTACCAACAGCAGCATACATCCGGCAATCACAGTGGATCTGGTCGGTTATGTCGAACCACTTACGGATGTATTGGAAGAGGCGCCCATTGTCATAGAAGATTTTTCGCTACACTCCGTTTATCCCAATCCGTTCAATAACTCCTTAACTGTATCCTTCGAGACTAACATATCAGGTCCTGTGTCTATTCTGATCTACAATTGCCTCGGGCAGCAGGTCTACACAGATCAAATAAATGTGACAACGGGGATTCACAACATTTCCCTGACCGATAACGACCTTCATCACTTCACAAGCGGGATTTATTTCCTGCAAATCCGCAGCAATAGGCATTCACAACAGAGCAAGATTGTGTATTTGAGGTAGGTCGGTTTCGCCGAAATCGACATCAATGTTGGATTCGGGAGAACTAAACCTACTTTCTGATTCCCTGATCGATTTCTTGTGTCCGGACTTCGCACTCCTCCATTATTGGCCTATATTTGATTCCTTCTGTTATATAACGGACATTCAATAAAATCGCTGAAATCTATATCATTCATTGCTTCGAACCGGGTTGTGGCCTATTTTAAACCTAAGGATGGGAAGTCTTTATCACTCTGTCAGGAGAGCCGGCTTGGCAAGTTGAAACAGGTGTATGGACCAGTCCACTACCCTGTACACTTATCGGTCGCTTTACAGGAGGGAGATATGAAGAACGTTGCTATCCTTGTTCTGTGCAGCCTGTTGATCGTTTCCTCAGCATGGGCCACAGACGATCCAGCCGCAAGGAATACCTACTGCACAACGGGCGAAGAAGTCCTGCAAATCCCCGACGTTGTTCCGACTTTTCACCCACGATCCAGCGAGCTTGATGAGTATCTCGGTGATACGTGTATCGTTGGGATGACCTACTACGATTTCCAGCATAACGGCACCGTCAGCCGTATGATCGCCATGTTCGACGATCCGGAGAATGGATTAACGGCTAACATCGTATGGATGAGTACATTAACCGAGTCGGAAGTAGTGCGTCATGTGAAATTCAACCGAGCGTGGTATAATGGTGGATTTGTTGTGGAAGAAACAGGCGGATACACCATTGACGCCGGAGACCGTGCGGGCTATATCTGCCTGGCGGAGAACAATGACGCCAATCTTGTGATTCCTGCGTTTCATTCTCGAACATTGCCCGCTGATCCGTGGGTGAATACAATAGCCGGGGAACTGGATATCCTTCCCGGTGTGTTCAACGAGTTCGACCTGTCCGATGAGTACCCGACTGAAAACCAGTTTATCTGGCCGCATGTGGCAATGGGGCCGAATAATATTGTCCATGTAATCGTTACCGAGCAACGAGAGGGGAATACGGACGAGCAGTACCAACTCTATTACAGGGCACAATACGAACCTGCCACCAACAGCTTCACCAACCTGAACCCGAATGACGGTGAACCGATTGTGATGACGACGCACGGGATGAACATCAGCAGCGATATTGCGGTTTCCTCGGATGGTCAACGTGTGGCATTCGCCCAAACCTTCAGCCGGGACTACCTCATCTGGGATATGGGACCGGATGAAGCGGGACAATTCAACAATGATGTGTACCTCTTCGTATCCGAGGATGGTGGCGAAAACTGGAATGATCCGTTGAATGTTACCAATCATCTGACGCCAAATCCCGAAATGTTGCCTGACACGGTGAGGGCGAACCAGGACACACTGCGAGCATATACAGACCTGAATGTATATATCGACCATGATGATGTGATCCATCTTGCCTTCACCGTAAACGGGTATTGGCGTTACCATTCCGCTGGAGATGGACGTGGTGTTGTCATGTCCAAAATCTACCACTGGGATGAAGTGAACAACCAGATGACCCAGGCGGCGGACGGTTACTTCTTTAATGTGTATAATCCCGGTGACTGGCAGAGTATAGCCAGCCGTCCCAGTATGGCGCAGGACGATGATGGTATCCTGTACATGGCGTTCCAACAATACGGTGAGGAAGGTGATACCCTGGATTACAGCACTTCCGAACGGCCGAATTCCGAGATATTTATTACCGCCAGTCCCGCTCACCAGGATTATTATGGACTCCTTTGGGCTACCCCTGTAAACATCACCAATTCGAGGTGGACTCAGTCTGGAGGTGGTCCTGCAGGGGAATGCAGAAGCGAGAAGGATGTGAGCCTTTCCCTCGAAAATCCCGGTGATTACTTAAACCTGACGTACATTGTCGATTTGCATGGAGGAGCGGCAGTACGTGAACAGAGCGAGTGGACCAACAACCCCGTTGTGTGGCATCGTGTCCCGATTGAGGATTTGATCTTGTCATTTTCCAGTTGGCTGAGGAATTATCCGTTACATCTTGATTCATCCAGATGCTGGCTGGATCCTCATGACTATGAATGGGAGCCATTCGGATTCCACAGGCTTTCTGATGCAGATGAACACTCCGAGCTTCCATCCGGGTTTGAATTGGATGGTAACCATCCCAATCCATTTAACCCGACAACTTCCATCAGTTTTACACTTCCGCACGTTGGTGCTGTGCGTCTTGTTGTTTATGACGTTTTAGGCAGGGAAGTCGCAGTGCTACTGAACCGTCAGATGCGCGAAGGACGGCATACGGTTTCCTTCGACGGGTCCGACCTGGCAAGTGGAGTGTATTTTTACCGACTGGAATATGGATCTCACATGCAGATGAGGAAAATGGCTTTAATCAAATGAACACCAATAAGTGAACAGTATGAGCTGTACACCGTTTGCCCCTCCATATCCAGAGGGGCTTTCTCATCTTGAAATGAGTACAGCTCGAGAGTCAAAACCAGAGAAAAATACCAATATTATTGATTTGATAATGAAACCTGAGCAATTTATTCAAGTAGAATAACTCATTAAAGGTAAGGAAAATTCCGAATTAACGAAATTCCCTTAATTATATTTTTTACGATTGAAAGAATATAAAAAAAGGGTATCTGAAGCAATCGTAAGTTGTGATAAATAAAATAATTGAAGTTGTTATTAAAAGACGTACATATTTCTTTTAAATAGATCAAGATCTCCAGGTAGGAGGGATTTTGAATGAGAATTATAGCACGCCAGCAGATTAACGATGAGTTAACCGAACTTATGAGGCAGTATGGTGAAGAACGTTCCGCTTTATTGCCGATTCTTCATGCCATGCAGGATAAGTACGGGTTTTTATCGGGATTGATCCTCCAGGAAACGGCGCATGCGTTGGGTATTCATCCGGCGGAAGTTGAAGGCGTCGCCAGTTTTTACAGCTTTTTCGAGACAGACAAGCGTCTCGGGAAATATGTCATTCGTCTTTGTCAAACCATTTCCTGCAACCTTGCAGGGAAAGCACAAGTCGCACGTCAGCTTGAGAACGAGCTGGGGATTCGTTTCGGGGAAACGACCAATGATGGAATGTTTACCCTTAAGTATACGAATTGTCTTGGAATGTGTGACCAGGGACCGGCATTGTTGATCAATGACCGTCTCTTTGCCAAAGTGACTCCCAACCTTGTTCACCAGATCCTGCGTGATTGCCGCAGGGATTTTGTGAAATCTGTATTCCCTCAAGTGGTGCCATCGGATGTACGACAAAGTGGACCGCTCCTCGAACATGGGATTAAAGATGGCGCTGCTCTTGAAGCTGCGTTGAAAAATACGCCCGGGCAGATCATCGAACTGATTGAAAACGCCAAGTTGAAAGGAAGGGGAGGCGCAGGGTTTCCGACCGCCTTGAAATGGAAACTGGCGATGGATAAGGTCAGCGACACCAAGTATGTGGTTTGTAATGCGGATGAAGGTGAGCCGGGAACTTTCAAGGATCGTTACCTATTGTACAATCATGTTGGAATCATTTTTGATGGTATGACTATCGCCGGGTATACAATTGGTGCAAGGAAAGCGTATATCTACCTGCGAGCGGAATACAGGTATATGCTTCGATACCTGGAATCGGAGATTAAAGCCCGGCGTGAAAGAGGATTGCTTGGCGAAGATATCCTCGGGAAAAAGGGCTTCGATTTCGACATTGAGATTCGCCTGGGCGCCGGATCCTATGTATGCGGTGAAGAGACAGCACTGATCGAGTCACTCGAAGGCCAACGCGGTGAATCGAGAAACCGGCCACCATTCCCGGTCGATACCGGATTTTTCGGGAATCCAACCATTGTAAACAATGTTGAGACTTTCGCGGCGGCGGCAATGATCTGTGCTCGTGGGGATGTATGGTTTCGCAAGCATGGAACAGAGATTTCTACCGGTACGAAGCTGTTCAGTATTTCCGGGAATTGCGAAAGACCCGGTATCTATGAACTTCCGTTTGGTATCTCGGTTAATGAAATGCTGCGAACAGTTGGAGGTGAGGATGCCAAGGCAGTGCAGATCGGCGGTGCTGCAGGGCAGTGCCTGGCTCGGCATGAGTTTGACCAGGCGATTGCCTATGAAGGTGTTCCCTCCGGGGGGTCCATCATTGTGTTCGGTCCCGATACGGATATGTTAAATGTAGCGAGGAATTTCAGCGAATTTTTTGTGGAGGAATGTTGTGGGCAGTGTACTCCCTGCAGGGTGGGCAATGTAAAGATACTGGAAGGGATACGTTTACTTGAGGAAGGACGTTGTTCCATTCTCTACCTGGATGAACTGGTAAAACTGAGTCGAACACTTCGGAATATTTCGAAGTGCGGTGCGGGTCAATCAAGTGGAAATGCGTTCACGACCATTATGGAGCATTTTAAGGATGAGATTCTCGGTCGTGTGCATACTGTCGCGGGGGAGAACTGAAAATGGCTAAAGATATTGATATCTTCGACCAGGAGCTGCATCGTGCTCCAACGTCCGAACGACCTTTCGATTTCGGCGTTTCTCCCGAACACTTGAAAACGATTACCGTTACCATTGATGACAGGGAGATTACCGTACCATTCGGGACAACCATCCTCGCTGCAGCCCGTCAGCTTGGCATTCAAATTCCAACACTTTGTTATCATGACGATTTATGCATCGCAGGGGTTTGCCGCATTTGTGTGGTGGAAGTCGATAAACACAGGAATCTCCATGCTTCCTGCGCATATCCGATTACAGAACCGATTGTAATCCGAACTCACTCACCGGCTATACGTGAAGCGCGACGACATGTTCTCGACCTGATGCTTTCAAATCATGTGGGAGAATGTTACACATGTGTCAGGAATGGTAATTGTGAACTCCAGAAACTGGCCCATGAGTATGGCGTAAATTTCTATCGTTTCGGGAAAGCGGAAGGACCGAAGTTTCCTATTGATGCTTCCAGTCCCGCGCTTGTCCGTGACATGGACAAGTGTATTCTCTGCCGCAGGTGTGTCCGGACTTGCGTAGACCTGCAGGAAGTAGGCGTTTACCACACGATGAATCGCGGTGAACAGACCGCGATCAAGACTTTCCTCGATCAACCAATGTCCGATGTGGTCTGTATCAATTGCGGGCAGTGTGTAAATCGTTGTCCTACCGGGGCGTTGCATGGAAATGATCCCAGCGATGAATTATGGGGGATGATTGATGATCCCACCAAGCATGTGGTAATCCAGACAGCACCTGCACCGCGTGCAGCGATTGGTGAGTGTTTCGGTTTGCCGCCGGGAACCGCTGTAACGCGGGAATTGAACTCGGCTCTGCGTCACTGTGGATTCGACAAGGTATTTGATACCAACTTTGCCGCCGACCTGACCATCATGGAAGAAGGAACGGAGCTGCTGCTGCGTCTGCACAAGGCGCTTGTAACAAAAGAACCGGTATTCCTTCCGCAGTTTACCTCCTGTTCCCCGGGATGGGTGAAGTACCTTGAGCATTTTTATCCGGACAAGCTGGATCACCTGTCCTCGGCGAAGAGTCCTCAACAGATGTTCGGTGCGGTAATTAAAACCTATTATGCGGATCTGCATGGAATTGATCCTGCGGATATCGTAACGGTTGCCTTGATGCCATGTACCGCAAAAAAATTCGAAAGGATAAGACCGGAGTTCTACTCATCAGGATACCAGGACATCGACTATGTTGTCACGACACGGGAAATGGCTCAAATGATCAAGGAAGTCGGTGTCGAATTGCCACGCATGCCGAAGAGCGGATTTGACGATCCCTTTGGTCCGGCTACCGGATCGGGTGTCATTTTCGGAGCTACCGGTGGAGTGATGGAATCGGCGATCCGTACCGTTTATGAACTTGTGACCGGCACATCCGTGGATCGTCTGTTCGAACAATTGAGGATCATGCCGGTACGAGGATTTGAAGGTATCCGGTACGCTGAACTCGTGATCGAGAAAGTTGGAGAAGTACCACCGATCCTGCGCAGTCTGTTCGATGACTGGAAATGGCTGGAGGGTGTTACCCTGAAAACGGCTATCGCTCACGGCACGGCTAATGCCAAACGTGTCATGGAAAACATTATCGCCGGGGGAAAACTCAGCGAATGCCATTTCATTGAGTTCATGGCATGTCCGGGTGGATGCCTTGGCGGTGGTGGTCAACCGATCCCGACAAACAGGGAGATACGGGCGAAACGGGCAGAAGCTATCTATGCTGAGGATGAAGGCAGTGAAGTCCGCAAATCATTCGAGAATCCTGCCGTTCAGACTCTGTACAAGGAATTTCTTACGGATGGACCATGCGGACATCGCAGTCACAGCCTGTTGCATACAACCTATACGCAACGCAGTAAAAAGATGATCTAAGACAAGGCGCGGGAATGATTCTCGAGCAGAGTAAAGGAGATATCCAGGATAATATACTGTCTGTCCTGTTTGAAGCTGATCCTGACAGGATCCGCGAGGTATACGAATCAGCGGATAAAATCCGTACTGAAAACGTGGGTGATGAGGTCCATCTCCGGGGAATCCTGGAACTTTCGAACTACTGTGTGCAAAAGTGCCACTACTGCGGCATGAATGCAGACCGAAAAAAGCTGCAGCGTTACAGGATGACTGCAGAGGAAATCCTGTCCGGATGCCGGGAAATGGATTCGGCAGGATTCAGGACAGTGGTGTTGCAATCCGGTGAAGACCACGGAATTTCCCGCGACTGGTTCGCTTCCATTGTCAGGGAGATCAAACAGTCGACTGAACTGGCGGTTACGGTCAGCCTGGGAGAACGTTCCGTAAGTGATCTCAAGGCTTGGAAAGAAGCCGGTGCTGACCGTTACCTGCTGAAATTCGAGACATCTTCTGAAACGTTGTACAATCATCTGCACCCGTCAGCAGGAGGATGGAAAGGGAGAATCAGGTTGCTGCACCAGTTAAGGGATCTGGGGTATGAAACAGGTGTTGGGATGATGATTGGACTGCCGGGGACGGTGTACCGTGATCTTGTCAACGACCTTTTATTGCTGAAAGAACTCGATCCGGACATGATCGGTCTCGGTCCTTACGTGCGGCATCCTGATACTCCCATGGGTAAAACACTTGACGCTAGCCTTGTAAAGAAAGGTAAAAAAAATTCCGGAATTCAAAATGAGGAGATTCGCGTTCCTGCCAATGAAACAGTTTCGCTCAAGGCATTAGCGTTAGCGCGTATTTTATGTCCGAAATCCAATATCCCGGTAACAACATCGCTCCAGACGATTGATCCGGACCATGGACTGGTTGCAGGATTAAAAGCGGGAGGCAATGTGATCATGCCGAATCTTACTCCTGAGCGGTACAAACGTTTGTATGATCTTTACCCGCGCCAATCCGATGATACTGAAAGCGCCAGGGATATTTTCGAGCGTTTGAGGGAGCTTCTTGCGACTCTGGGACGGCACCCTGCGAAAAACACTGGTATCTCGAAGGCATACCGGGACAGGCAATTATCCGGAGGAGTGGAGGTTCACTCATGAAAGACCAGGGCATAAAGAGGATCAGAAAGTTTTCCAGTCTGTCGAGTACCGCAAAAGATTTTATCGATGATGGACTTCTTTTCTCACTTCTTACACCGGATGGAAAAGAGGATGATTCTGCGGCGGTAGAAGCGGTAATCCAGAAAAGCCTTTCAAAAACTGCATTGAATCTTGAAGACACTGCCCTGTTACTGCGGGTTCGAAAACCGGAATTACAGGAAAAAATACTGGAAGCGGCGAACCGGCTTAAACGTAATATTTACGGGAACAGAATTGTCCTTTTTGCACCGCTGTATTTAGGAAATCGTTGTATAAATGATTGCGCGTACTGTGGATTTCGCAAATCGAACAGGGAAGCAATTCGCAGAACTCTGACGCCTTCATTGATCAGGAAGCAGGTGGAAACGCTTGAAGATCATGGCCATAAGAGATTGATACTTGTTTTCGGTGAACATCCACGGTATACGCCTGAGTTCATCGCAGATACGGTTCGTCTTGTATATTCGGTGAAAAAGGGGATGGGTTCCATTCGCAGGGTGAATATTAATGCCGCACCTCTTGATCATGAAGGGTATCGGACGGTCAAACAGGCCGGGATAGGTACATACCAGGTCTTCCAGGAAACCTATCACCATGATACTTATCGGAAAGTACACCCCGAAAATACTGCCAAAGGGGATTACCTGTACCGTCTTGACGCTCTTAGCAGGGCATTTGAATCCGGATGCGATGATGTTGGAATTGGTGTCCTGGTTGGATTGGCAGACTGGCGGTTTGATGTCCTGGGCCTTGTAGCGCACGCTCTCTTCTTGCAGGATCGATATGGAGTTGGTCCGCATACTATCAGTTTCCCGAGGTTACGTCCTGCCCAGGGAATAACAATGGATCCATTCCGGAAAGTTTCGGATGAAGACTTCATACGCATGGTAGCGATACTACGTCTTTCCGTTTACTACACAGGAATGATCCTGACTGCGCGGGAAGAACCCGGGGTGCGGGACCGGTTGTTTGATTTCGGTGTTTCTCAGATTGACGCCGGGAGCAGGATTGAACTGGGAGGATATACCGAAATTGGCGATGCGCAGCAAGTCATTCAACGCGAGCAATTTCAGTTGGGTGATATGCGAAGCCTTGATGAAGTCATCCGTCAATTGGTTAAACAGGGGCTGATTCCAAGTTTTTGCACAGCATGCTATCGGCTGGGACGGACCGGGGAACATTTTATGGAATTGGCGATTCCCGGTTTTATCGAACGGTTCTGCTCACCCAATGCGCTGCTCACTTTCCAGGAATATCTTACAGACTATGCATCGCCTGAGACAAGGGTAGAAGGTGAAAAACTGGTCAACAGGGAATTGGCAAAGATCTCCGATGAGAAAAGACGTGAGTTGGTCCGGAAACGTCTGGAACAGATCCGGACGACGGAGGATCGTGATCTGTACTTCTAGATAATATGGAAGCGTCAGTATGCCGGGAACAGAAAAAACACCAACAGGAATGCGTCCGAAAATCGGACTGTTTGGTCGACGCAATGTTGGTAAATCATCACTCCTGAACAAGATTACAAGACAGGAAACCTCGATTGTTTCGGATACCCCCGGAACCACAACCGATACGGTGCAGAAAACAATGGAGTTGTTGCCGTTGGGTCCGGTCGTGTTTGTTGATACTGCGGGGTTGGATGATACCGGTTCCCTGGGAGAAGAAAGGATCCGCAAGACAAAACGGATGGTTGGGATGGTCGATGTTGCTGTCCTTGTTGCGGAAGCGGATCTTTGGGATTCATTCGAAGAGGATCTTCTTCGAGAGTTCGACAAACATGCTGTGCCGGTGATTGTCGCGTTGAACAAGAAGGACAGGATTAAATCGCCACCGGGACTGGTAGCACGGCTTCATCAGAAACATCTTACGGTTATTGAAACATCGACCATCTCAGGAAAAGGGATTAAACGACTACGTGAAGAGTTGATTCGAATTGTTCCGGATAATGAAAAAATCACAACACAGATCGTTGCAGATATTGTGGCACCGGGAAATGTGATTATCCTGGTTACGCCGATTGATACAGAAGCGCCGAAAGGTCGACTGATTCTGCCACAGGTTCAGACATTGCGTGATCTGTTGGATAATCACTGCATCGCCATGGTTGTCCGTGAACATGAGCTCGAAAAGGGGCTGGCAAGTCTGTGTCGGCCGCCATCGCTTGTGATCACCGATTCACAAGCGTTCGAACAGGTGAACCTTGTTACACCGCCAGAAGTATTCCTGACCTCCTTTTCCATTCTCTTCGCACGATTAAAAGGCGATCTTCAAAAGTATGTTCAGGGTGCGGAGGCGATAGATCGACTCGAAACAGGGGACAGAGTTCTGATTGCCGAAGCATGTAACCATCATCCCACCCATGATGATATCGGGACAATAAAAATCCCGCGCTGGTTGAAAAAACATACCGGGAAAGAGATCCTGATCGACCATGTCCAGGGGCAGGATTTCCCTGAAGACATTCATCAGCTTTCAATATATAAACTTGTGATTCAATGCGGAGGGTGCATGCTCACCCGTCGCCAGGTGCTGTGGCGCCAACGGTTGGCTGAGCAGGCAAATGTGCCGATGACGAACTACGGAATTGCAATCGCCCAAATGATGGGGATATTGCCGAGAGCGCTGCAGATTTTTCAGAATATAAATAGTTCAGTTCCTATGTGATCTCATTTGCGAAGCTATTGCGTATCTACTTAATAATGAAGTTGTTCAGGATTTCCATTCCGCGTCTTCATGAAAGCCGAATTTTTTCCCAAGCAGATGATCCATAATTCGAGTGGGCAGGACCATGGCAAGGCGTGGCACCCATTCCGCCAGGGGGTGGACAGGATAGCGTGTTTTTGGTTTATCGCTTTCCGCAGCATGGCGGATGGCTTCCGCGCAGGCAGATGGTCCCCAGAAGTGACGATGTTTGTAATACCCTGTACTAAGAAATTGTTTATAGTTTTTACTGTAAGGGGAAGCAGGATTCTTCAAGCGATTGAGAGATAGATCCCTGGCATTGGTTCCAAAATTGGTTGCAATAGGTCCTGGTTCAACCAGGCTCACATGAATATTCCAGGGTTTTACTTCGATCCGCAGTGCATCCGAGAGTGCTTCGAGGGCAAATTTCGATGAGGAATAGGCGCCATTAATCGGAAACGATACCCGTCCGACGACAGAGCTGACCATGATGATTCGGCCTTGCCGACGATCCCTCATATCCGGAAGGACATACTTTGCCAATGAAATAGGGGCGAACACATTTACATCATACAGGGTGCGGAGATCATCAAGGTTGACATCCTCAATGGTTCCACGGATACCATAGCCGGCATTATTCACAAGCGCATCAACGGGACCATGATCCTTACGGATCGCTTCATAGGTCTGTTTTCGCTGGACAGCATCTGCCGCATCCATGGGATAGGCATGGATCTGGGGATGAGTTGCGGCAAGTCTTTTCAGCTTCGTCGCATTACGTGCGCTTGCAGCAACAATCCATCCACGCTTGGCAAGTACTCCACATGTACTCCATCCGATTCCGCTGGACGCTCCGGTTACCCAGGCAATTCCACGAGGTAAACGCATGATTGACCCCCGGTGGTGATTTATCTATGCTAACAATATCGTACATCCCGCTTCCCATAAGCAAGACGGTACGGTTTTCCGTATAAATCTGTTAATAAAAAACGCGCCGATAGATAACCGGCGCGTAATGTGCTTCTCAAAACATCTATTAAGCGTTTCTCGTTTCCAGCCAGCGTTCAACATCGATTGCCGCCATACATCCCATTCCCGCTGCAGAAATCGCCTGGCGGTACTTGGGATCGCGGACATCACCCGCCGCAAAAACGCCATCAATGTTGGTCGCCGTTGTGGTCGTATCCGGGATGTGAATGTAACCGGTTTCATCGAGATCGATCTGCCCGACGAAGAGATCGGTGGACGGTTTATGTCCGATTGCGATAAACAGGCCATCGGTTTTATAATCGCTGATTTCACCGGTTTTTACATTTTTAACCTTCAATCCGGTTACACCTGTGTCAGGTGTTCCCATTACTTCTTCAACCACTGTATCCCAGAGGAATTCAATTTTTTCATTGTTGAAAGCACGTTGCCGCATGATCTTGCTTCCGCGAAGTTCGTCACGACGGTGGATCAGGGTGACCTTGCTGCAGTGCCGCGTAAGATAAGTTGCTTCTTCCAGGGCGGTATCGCCGCCGCCGACAACACAGACTTCCTTTCCTGTGAAGAAGAATCCATCGCATGTTGCGCATGCGCTCACACCAAATCCCTGCATGGCCTTTTCACTAGGAAGACCAAGCCACTTGGCAACCGCGCCGGTGGCGATAATGACTGCATCGGCTTTATATACGGTGTCGTCAACCCAGACTTTAAACGGTGATCCTTCCGTCAATTCAACTTTGGTCACATCGACTGCTTCCATATCAACACCAAACCGTTCCGCCTGGCGACGGAAGAGGTCCATCAATTCAGGGCCGGTCACACCTTCCGGAAAACCGGGATAATTCTCAACATCGGTTGTGATCATTAACTGCCCACCGGAAGCATAACCCTCGAATAATTTTACCTTGAGGTTTGCACGGGCTGTATAAATCGCTGAGGTGTAGCCGGCAGGTCCACTGCCGATAATAATCACCTGGTACTCATTGTTCTCTGCCATGCTGACTGTCCCTTTTGTTATGAAATTTTTTTTGAACTCTTTTGCGCTTGACTTGCGAGTAACTTCTTGATAATAAGTAAATAATCTAATTTTGACAATTCTATCTTATTTCGGTCATCAATTACTGTTATATGTCTTCAGGTCTACAGGAATGCGAGAAACCAACGACTGATCAATGTACTATTTCAAACTGTAGTTGTAAAACATCCTGAATTATTCTGAATGATTCTCATGTTTCATGGCAACATTACTGCTACAATTTCAGTAAGGCGATTGCGGCGGCCACAGCCACTTCGGTTCTCAACCTTCGGTTACCCAGCGAAATTCCTTTAAACCCGGCTTCTGAAAATCGATTCTCTTCCACAGGTGAGAAACCGCCTTCCGGGCCGACAGCTATTGCTATCTTTGACTCATTCTGCAGAATGGAGGTTTCATCAGTATCTTGAGAAAAGACATATTTGTCAGGATACATTTTGATTACTTCAATCCAATTTTCTATGTTTGATGCATTGTTGATTGTTGGGATTCGGCTCCTTCCGCACTGTTTTACCGCTTTCAGTGCGATTCGCTGCGAGCGTTCTGTCTTGGACTGATTCCACTTGGTGATCGAGTATTGAGAGGTGAGCGGTGTAATTTCAGATACGCCAAGTTGCACTGCCATGTCGATAGCAGCAAAGAGATGATCACCCTTCAAAATCCCAATTCCGGCATGGACATAAACAGCGGGTTCATTCCAGTCAGATAGTTGCTCGTGAAGATTCAGTTCAACAGTTGTCTTGGTTGCAGATTGTACTGTCGATTTCCATGCATTCCCGATTCCGTCAATCAGCCAGACTTCTTCCCTTGCATTACATCTTCTTACCCTGGACAGATGATGTGCTTCATCGCCGGTTAAAATCGCTCTACCGGTGATCTTGTTGATCGCCTCTGGAGGGCAATAATAGACTTCCAGTTGTGACAATGGAAATTTCCCTTTGATATCACTTCTCAGGTTGACTGTCAATCAGATGAAAATGGCACCTGGTCCGAATCCTTGCTGAACATTCACCTTGCATTTTCGCTGATTCGATAATATCTTAACTGTTCTGAAAGTAAGAGTGTAATTTGCGTAACTATACGCTTGTGGAGAATATAATACTCTGCAAGCCCGATGGTAAGGAGAATTCCGTTGACCGGAAACGTGGAAGCGGAAAAAGCCCTGCGTGGTGTCCTGGAAGAACTCGATAAGAGGTTTGAACCACTTCGCAATGAGAAAGAAGTTGCTGAGTGGCAAGCTTACATAGAGGGTACACCCGAATCTTATCACAAGGCGGAACAAGCCAGGCTGGCGCTATACATGGCACAATCCGAACCGCTGATATTCCAGGAGCTGGGTGAAAGGCTGGCTGATCCGGGGATTCAGGATATGCTGCTCCGGAGATGGGCGACACTTCTCAGGCTGGAACTGGCGAAAAACCGTCTCCCCGAAGACGCACACAGTGAACTCCTCGCCAAAGAGACGGAATTGCTTTCGATTTACAACACATTTCGACCTGAAGTCGATGGTGTTCCGGTACCGATGAGCCGAATCCATGAAATCTTGCGTACATCTAAAAATGTGAAGGAACGTAAGGAAGCATGGGAAGCAGCAAAAGTACTTGGCAAAGAAACGGCTGAAAAACTTAGAGAATTAGTACGGACTCGCAATATCGCCGCACGTCAATTAGGATTTCCTGATTATTACCGGATGTACCTCGAAGTTCAGGAAATTGACGAAGCGAGATTGTTCAGCCTTCTGGGACAATTTGCTTCCATGAGTGAGGATTCATTCCGACGTCTGAAAGCAAAGTTGGACAGAGTGCTGGCAGACCGGTACAATATGGAAGCTGTAGATCTTGCACCCTGGCATTATTCCGATCCCTGTTTCCGGGAAATGCCACCGGTGTCTGGAGCCAACCTGGATGATCTTTTTAAGGATTATCCGGTTATGGATTGGATAAGACAATATTTCAACGGAGTGGGACTTTCCGTAGATCAAATCATCCCGAAAAGCGATCTTGAAGACAGAGCGGGCAAATTCCCGTATGCCCAGGTCGCCGATTTGAATCGAAAGGGTGATGTTCGTGTATTACTGAACCTGGATGGGTCGGTAGAAAGTGCAACGACCGCGCTGCAGAAATTCGGGCAGGCACTTTACATGATGAATATGAGTGAAGAGCTGCCTTATACACTTCGAAAACCATCTCATGCATGCATGGCTGAAGCTTCTGCCATGTTCTTCCAGCGCCAGACCCGTGATATCGAATGGTTGATTGAAATGTTTAATCTCACTGGACCGCAAATCCGTGAAATTGAAACGGCAGTGCGCCAGGAAGCAATGATGAATATGGCCATCAACAGTCGATGGATGCTTGTAATGATCCATTTTGAACGCGGACTGTACCGGGATCCGGATCACGATCAACAACAGCGATGGTGGGATCTTGTTGAACGATTCCAACTTGTACGTTCACCGGAAGACCGAACGGAAGAAAATGACTGGGCCTGTATGCATCATTTTGCGCTTCAACCGGTTTACTATCAGAATTACCTGTTAGGTCACTGGATCGCAAGCCAGATGCATTACAAAATTGTAGATGATTTGAAACTTGAAAGTCCCGTCGTTTACAAAGACCTGCCTGCTGTCGGGCAGTGGCTGAAAGAAAACATGTACTCTCATGGTGCATTCTGGGAATACAATGAGTTCACCAGGAACATTACCGGCACAAGTCCCTCTCCAAAACAATTTATTCAGCAGTATTTTACGGGTTTGTAGATACATCTGACATATACGGTTTGCTAAACCGGTCTCTTTTCGGAGGGACCGGTTTTAAAAATGAAAAACCCTCGTATCCGATTGGTACGAGGGTTTGCTATGCCGGAAAATTTATTTCAGTAGCAATAACTTTTGAGTGTGTTGAAGCTCGCCTGCTTCCAGTCGGAGGAAATATACCCCGCTTGCCAGTCTGCTGCCATCAAATGTCAGTGTTTGTTGCCCGGCAGTCATCGGACGGTTCGCAAGAACAGCGATTTCACGGCCCAGAACGTTAAAGATCCTGGCATTTACATTGGCATGTTCCTTCAAAGTGAATGAAATAGATGCAGATGGGTTGAATGGATTCGGATACGCACCATCAAATGACCAGTCCAGCGGAATCTCATCACGGTTATCGGAATGGATGCCAACCTCCGAAACTTCCATCACAAGCGGTATATACGTTTGCAGATCGTAAGCATTATGATCAAACCTGAGCCAGACAGAATACACACCTTCGGGAAGAATTCCGCTGGCGAGATCGACTTGAATTGTTGCCTGACCATTCGGTTCAACAACTCCTTCGGTTGGATCAATAGCGATCCAGTCACGGTTCCGGTCAATTTCCCACATTTGCACCATATCCTGTGAACCGCCATCCATGATGCTCACAAGTGAATAAATCAATGGATTCCACTCATTTGTGGCAAATGCGCCGGAAGGTGTCGTGTCGTATTCAAACGAATATACCTGTTGAGAACTGCCGGTTTCAGCATCCATTTTAATGATTAGCACAGGTTCTTCGGAGGACTGCCTTGCAACAAAGTACAAGTTGTATCCATCCTCATCACTGCCAAACCAACTGGCGCCACGTGGATAGAAACTTTGTGTGTGTGAATAAACAATTTCACCGGATCGGTCAATACCGCGAATGTTGGTTGTGATGTCACCCAACCAGAACAGGTCGTGTTCCGGATCGTAGGTCAGGTATCGCGCAGTTGGGATTGGAACCTGCATTGAGTCGATCAGATCTATTCCGTCTTCCAAAGGTTCCATCTTGAACAGGTAACGTTCGTCAACACCATAGAGATACTGTCCATCCCATGCCAATCCATAAAATCCGGCCGCCGAATGATTCTCAACCGGTTGGTCATATACATCAAGCAGCAGGCCTTCGCTATCGTATTTGTAAAGTTTGTTGTATCCTTCCGAATCATATCCGTTTGAACCGGAGACCCAGAAGTAGGTGCCGTCAAAAGCGATACCGCGATTACGACTTTCCGCATTTGTCAGATCGAACGAGTAGATCCATTCCCAGGGTTCATCAAGGTCGTCAATCTCACGGATGGGACCACGGTCACCGGGATTACGATCTGTGGTCTGGTCAGGCCCGAAGAAATCCATTTCCACAAAATAGGAAAGCGGACCGTTGCCATTATTGGTCAGCTCAAGGGAGACAGTGGTTGAGCTGTCAGGGCGAAGGAGCTGATAGATGCTATCCGGCTCGATGGAGAACTCAGGGTGTGACAAGGCAAAATTCACAGTAGCAGTTTGATTTTCCTCGACTGTGACATCTGTCTCCGTGGTCAGGTTATATCCCCGTGAGGTTGCGACAATGTTATGGACGCCAACGATGATATCTTCGAGGAGATATTCACCATCTGCATTGGTAGTCGTCTGGTACACCCAGTTGTCAGTGCGTACCGAAGCGTTCTCAATCGGTTCGTTTGTTTCAAGATCAATAACGGTACCCTCGATTGAGCCTGTAATCATCGCAATGTTCGTAGTAAAGAGGATTGCACGACCATTGGAAATCTGCGCAGCGCCACTTCGTCCGATATTCCAGTACCAGAGCAGGACACCATCGGTCTGGTCACCATTTTCAATTCCGGTTGTCCACCAGTAGGTATCAGCAGATGTATCCCACGTTGAGCCCATCGTGTGACTCATGTTGTTATACTGGAACAGGATATCCGTATCACCGGAAAAAGTCGGGCGGATCGTTTGTGAGTAGAAAACTACCTGGAATGTGCAGGGATTTGAATTCTGGTAATCTTTAGCAGCATACCATTCTACAATAAACTGACCGTTCGGTTCATCGTAATATGAATAAACACCAGATGTTGAATTTCCTGGAACGAAACGTTCATCCCAATAGGGGGCAATCATGTAATTGGGACCGAGAGGAGCCGGGATCACCCAATTCCGGCTGTTCGCCATCTCGTGCTGATCCCCCATTGCGATCCAGCCATTAGAACACACGGTCATCTCATCGAATTCTTCGCCATAATACTGCACTGCAAAGGGAAGATCGATGGCAAGTGCATCATCCTGGTCATTTCCACTGTCGTGGATATTCAACAGGGTGCCGTCAAAATCGTTGTTTGGTGCAGAAGGATTAATTTCGATCCAGTCGTATTCTGGGGCCATCTCGTAATCGTCATCCGTATTATCAAATGCGAAATATCCGTAACTGTCAGGACCGCTGGGATCATCAGACGAAGCAGAACCGAGGGCGATCGAAACATGGACCGTGTCGCATTGATCGTTGTCCGCGCTGATCACCAGGAAAGCGGATGCCTGGTGTCCGGGGAACGTTTCAGGATGAGATGATATTGTAAATTCTGCACTTGTCGCTGATTGTCCGATCATAATATCGGAGAAATCAGCTTCATTCACTGCGATACCAAGGTAAGGATCGAGTGAATATAGATAACCGACAGGAGAGGAAGCATTGCTGCCACCAATATTCATCACCTCAAAGGTGATAGTTCCTGTTTCACCAGGATCTATACGACCATCGGGATAGTCGTCATCAACAAATGCGAACTGAATTGCCGCAATATTGAGTTGATAATCATCTGCATACTCACCCAGGCTGCCATCAATGTTCATGTTCAGATGAAGAATCCAGTCATTCTGCGTATCTCCATCAATTTCTACGAGAATCAGACCGTTGCCTTCAGTAGTTGCGCCTGCAGCAATGGTTCCGAAAGTAACCGTTCCGGAAACATTCATGGCAAGCGTATCGGGACACGTTGCTGTAACAGTCACATTCGACTGCGAAGACGTACCAAAGTTTTTCGCAGAAATGATCAATCCGACGGTTTCCCCTGCTTCTGCGATACCATTGGCATTGCCCTGGGTTCCACCGGAACCGTTATCCTGGATTGTGATATCTACGTAACCGATACGTTCATCAGGATTGACAATATCAACTTCAAGCCGGTACGGTATATGATTCTGCCGGGTAACAGTCAACATCGCCTCGCCGGCAAACCGTACCGGTGTATCAAGGATTACTTCGCCATCGGCGTTTGTAACAGCATGTGCAATCACTTCTTCGTCATCGTCCACCTTGTAAAAAGTGACCCATGCGCCTTCCACAGGGGTTTCATCCTGGAGAACAGTAACAGTGTAGCTGTTGTCACCCAATTCAACTTCATCTTCGGCTTCGACGGTCAAGGGTAATGGAGCAGCGGTCCAGACCATCACAGTAGGATCGCCCATCAGGTTAAACCATTCATTGAAGCTGTTAATGCCGCCGTCAAGACCCTGGAAATTATTCCAGATATTCAGTTTCCCACCCATATGAACATCGCCCAGGTAGGGGTTACGAAGGACGAGCATGGAATACGCTGAACCAGCCGACAGGGAATTGTTGAACCGTGGATTGGTGCCACCTGTTGCGTTACCCATGGCGCCGATACCGCCACGCGCCTGGGTTGCAGTCCCGACCCGCATATACGCTTCATTAATTCCGTATCCGTAAGCCCAGTCGCCGGTCATGCAGGTAAGGTCAACACACACTGGAGTCATGTCGGTATTGGTCAGGTTCCCGATTGCTGATGTGCTGAGACCGGCGCCGCCATATCCGCGGCAGGTATAGTAACTGATACCGGCATTAAATCGTGATGCAGAATAGCTGTTAACTTGTGATCCTGTAGGATATGCACCCCAGGGACTGATATAGGCTTCGGTAACATTGTCATAGCCGATAGCAAGCATAGCTTCCTTTGCATACATACCGGTATAGACAGTTCCGATTCCGGAATGGTCGGATGCGACTGCGCAATGCCCTTCTGTATACCATCCCATGTTGTTTGTGTTTACATCACGTTCGTAGGTGAATACTTTATTGACATAAGTCAACACATGTGTCGTGTTTTCTACGGAAATACGGCCAATGCCCACATCCACCAGTTGATCAGTACCTACCAGCGTCGCGTAGTAATGGTCGCCGTAGGTTTGCCCCGGCGGTACACTGAAAGTACCCTGGGCATCGCCAATAACTACTACATAGTCGAAGGGCGTTTCTGCGTTTTCATACCGTTCGATCAGTTCCTGCCGAATTGCGGTGTTGGTCCAGGAACAATCCGAGCTGGTGATTGTGTCAATTGTCCATCCTTTTTGACGTTTCCACTCAAACCAGGGCTCCATCAGGCTGATCAGAGTTGCATTGTTTTGCATTACCACGATCATGTTGCCGTGATAGGTCTCGAACTCATCCAACTCTGATTCATCCCAATCCAGCATGATCCTGTACCATGGGAGGAACGACTCACTGATCCGGAGCGGCTGATGGGGGAGAGAATTGGTATTATCCTCCACATCATAATGGATCTCTATCTCGAGATTATGATAGATCCTTACTTCACGCCGGGCTGTGTTTACCTGGACGGGGAAGGTAATGAGGTTTGTAACACGGAAATCATGGAATAATGCAGGTTCACCCACCTGGGCAATAACTTCGGGATACCACTCATCGACTGGGTGATACGTTTCCGCATACCCATCCAACTCTTCGCTACCGATCATGGTAGCATAATCTATATCACTGATAGTCTCATAATCATAGGATAAAATTTCCACTCGCGCTCCTCCGGTAGGAGGAAGGCGGAACATCTGCCCCGCAACGGGGATTTGAGGACGACCTTCTTCAACCATCGCCCCGCCATTACCAAATTCCAACATTTGCAGGGGGTCGCCGTCATCAGTGAGAGAAACAGTAACCCATTCGGGTTCCCTGATAGATAGATTTACCTGGAAACCATTGGAAGTTGTCACTCGTTCAGTCACTTGCAGCGGTGAGGTGTTCTCCTGGGAGGAGACGTCATTAAAGTTGGCAAAAACAATGCTCGAAGAAAAAAGAAGCAGACACGACATCCAGCTCAAGAATCGCATGGAATCCTCCAAACTTTACTGTAAACCGTATGGGATTCTACTGATGAGTATCAAAGATCCGAAGGCAGATTTTTGATTATTTCAATTTCAGTGAACCATACCGATTTATCTGCCGGCATAAATACTAGGAAACTTTAAGCTACGGTACCATCATTTACAAGAGCAAACCTGGATGCTTGTTCTTTTATGCACTAACTCTCAATGCTCCTGTTTCTAATAGATATATTTGGCATCAGTAGAATTGAGATTCCCGCCAGATACTCGTTTGGTAATTGAGTAGCAAGATTGATGAAGGTTTGCAAGTAGTACATTTTAAAAGATATAACATGTAAATACGAAATACACGAAATGCAATAATTCAATATGGAGGGAGCATTGATAAATAAATCGCCAAAATGATGCGGGAATATAGGATTTTGTACAAGAATGTCGTAACATTAGAAAGGTTGTAAAACCAAGCAGATAGGCTGTAATGATGGCAGTTACCATACTTGACATACTGTCACCTTCTCACCAGGAGGTGTATGACCGCATTCAGAAGGGCGAATCTACCCCTCCGGTTCTCCGTTTGAATACCAGGTATGGCAAACGTTATCTCGATTCCCCCTATGATCCGGTAAAAGAAGCGAGAATGGCTTGTCGGTCGTTAGATCCTTCCATTCCTGCAGTTTTGATGGGGGCTGGATCAGGGTACTTCCTTGATTTCCTGTTGGATGAGTATTTTCAGCAGATCCTGCTGGTAACCGGTAGCAGGCACATCGGAGAGTTGAATCAGAACATCGCTGAGAATCATGAACGTGATGATGTCGATGTTACTATTATCATTTCCACCGATGCAGAGCGCGCATGGAATGAAGGCGTTATCCCCTTTATCAGGCAGTTTGAGAGTTACCAGGTGGTTCATCACCCTCGTGAACGTACTGCTTTCCCCGGTTTGATTTTCCCGCTATGCCTTCGTCTCGAAATTTCTGAGAAAACTAAAGCAAAAGATGAGCTGTTCCGAAAAGATTTCTCAGTACAGGAAAATACCGGTGTAAAGAACGCCAATGGCACAGCCAGGCAGGAGAAAAATGTCCTCGTACCGGCTTCGAAAGGAATGCTGGAGCCGGAAGTCATGGACGAATTCAGGAAACGGGGATTCAGGGTGTACGAAGTTCCTGCGCTTGGGATGAAAAAACTGCCGCCGCAAAGCGTTTGCAACCTGTTGGATATGTACAAACCGGACCTGGTATTTTCCACGGAAAACCAGGGATCTGATATTCATGCCCTGGTGCCGGAAGCCTGCGAGTTGAACGGTATCCCGTGGGTAACATGGATGCTGGATGACCCGAGATTTGTCCTTGATGCGCAGGAGACGGACGGACAGGCGCCGAACCGGATTGGTTTCATGTGGGACAATAATGGTTTCGATGCCTGGAACGAGATGGGATTGACCCATTCCACGCTGCTTCCCCTGGCGACCAATCCTGAAAAGTTTTTCCCAGGCAAAGGCGATCCGACATTATCAAATCGAATTGTTTTTGTCGGTACTCCCTTTTTTGTCCGTGCGGAAAAGTTCTTCGCAAGCTACAAGGACGACAAAGGCGCGATTGCATTGGCGGAGCGGGTCTTCGAGGAGATGAGTCAGCGGAGGGCTTTCTTTTCCGTCGAACGGTTGCGTCAACTGGTCAAACAAAATGAGTACAACGTGGAAGAGGGAAGCGAGGGGGAACGACGGCTTCTCGCATTTCTGCTGCAATACGCCAACTTCCTGTACCGGACAGCAGCGTTAACCAGACTGGCGCCACTTAATCCGGTTGTCTACGGAAAAGGGTGGGAAGGACTACTGCCCGCCAGCGTTGAACTCAGGGGAACTATCGACTACGATCATGAACTGCCGTATGTCTACCGTTCCGATGCCATCCACCTGTCCCTCACCAACTTCCAGATGAGGAGCCATCCCAATCAGCGGGTGTTCGATGTTGGCGCAAGTGGGCGGATTGTTCTGAATGACCGTGTGGAACAATGGGATGATATGTTCGGTAAAAACCTTGAACCTTGTGTATTCAATGATCTGAATGAGTTGGTGGACAAAGCGGAAATCCTTCTGAATTCCCGAGATCTGCGGATTAAATATGGTGAACACCTCAGAGAGAAAATCCTCGCCGCTCACACCGTAGAAAAACGTGTGGACACTATCCTCGACCGTATCGGCTGGTATTAAAGTCTCCAAAAAGTACGTCATTGCGAGAATGTTTGCCGGAGTCTTTTTTGTTCCCGGCAAACGACAAAGCAATCCCCTGCCGGATGTGATAAAGCACGTCGTTGCGAGAACGGATGCGCGCAGTTGTCGTTTGTGCAGCCGGACGAAGCAATCTCCTGCCATGTGTGGGCAGGGTGGCCCGACCAGCTTTTCATGGTCGGGTGTCAAAAAAAGATGTCACGTTGGAAATCAATTACAATGTATTACAGTCTTATGTGAAACCCCGCCTTGAACTGCAGGCAGGGCCACCCATCGCAAAAAGCAGGTAGGATCAACCCTCCAATTTATGGGTGAGTTGTCATTGTAGCACCGTGCTTTAGAGGCTGTCCCAGAAGACGGAAAGTAGGAGAAGATGTCATACCAGCGAAAGCTGGTATCCAGAAATAGTGTGAAAAGTCGCGCTTATACTATTGATAATTAAGAGTTGTTGAGAGTTGCAGTAACTGTTTTCTGATAGGGGTAGGGAGAATCAGTTTTATTCCTGATCCCCCCTCCCTCCGAACCGTGCGTGCGGTTTTCCCGCACACGGCTCTCCGGTCGGTGGTTCACCGTCGTGCGGATTGACAGGCCTTGGCATGGGCGGCGACCATCGAGAACAGCCCATGCTCGACAAAGAATATGTTGGGCCAGCGAATATGATCCAATCCTATTCCAAGTCCGTGTCCTTTGCGCCATTTACGCATAATGCTGCGAAGACGCATACGGATCCACTGGTCAAGGATCTTAAAAGTCTTGTAGAAGGAATGTTTGAAATAGTCAAACCAGCCACGTAACGTACGGTTGATGTCAGCAATGATGTAGCTGAGACTGTGACCGTTCGCTCGACGTGTCTTCAATCGTATCTTGTCTTTGAACTTCTTCATACTTTTCTTCGAGGGTGTACGAATGCCATTCTCAAAGTGATAGCCAAGAAAGTCAAAGCCAGCCCTGTCCGCATGGACAATCTTTGTCTTCGTCGGATGAAGCTCAAGCCCGACGGATGATGTCCACGTCTGGATCAGCGTTAACGCCGCTTCCGCTGTAGACTCATCATGGCAAAGTACGACAAAATCATCCGCATACCGGATCATTTCAAAACCATGCGACTGCATCAAGTGATCTAACGGGTCGAGAAAGATGTTCGCCAGAAGGGGACTGATCACCGCGCCTTGCGGCGTGCCCTGATCCGGATTCCATTGGTCAAGACCATCAATCACCTGCTGCGAAAGGTACCGTTGCAGCAACGAAAGCACCTTGCCGTCCGTTACCTTCTTGCAGACCAGTTCCATCAATCGGTCATGATCGATGTGATCGAAGTATCCTTTGATATCCGCATCAACTACCCACACATTCCCCGTATCCAAATATCTCTGAACCATTCGAAGGGCATCTTTGCATCCGCGTTCAGGACGGAAACCATAGCTGCTGTCGGAGAAATCATGCTCGAAGATGGGTTCTATCACCATTCGGAGCGCTGTCTGGACGACACGATCACGGACGGTGGGGATACCCAGAGGACGTTTCTCTTTGCTGCCCGGTTTGCCGATCCATGTACGACGGATGCTCTGCGGATGATATCGACCTGTCCGCAGTTGCTCCGACAAACGATCCAGATTCTCTGTCAAACGATTTTCGAACATGTGGATGGTTTGATGGTCAACACCGGCTGCACCGCGATTCGCTTTCACGAGACGCCAGGCACGTTCCAGTGTCGATACACGCCAGACTTTATCCCATAAGCTGTACCAACGTCCTCCTTTCACTCCCGATTCGAGAGTCGTCAACATACGTGCCGTCCAGATGGAAGGTTCGACCCATGCCCAACGGCGATAGATCTCTCCGTCGTGTATAGTCCCTTCCCGGGACACTGGAGACGGGGGTAAGTCCTTCCATATGGATGTCATGTATCCACCTTCCTGCATCCCTTCGCTCCACATCCGTTACAATGCTTCCACGCTACTATGGATGCTCTGACTCCTGCAGGACTCCCATATCCTGCAGGTCTCCCTGCTTCATGTACATGCCCGTTGAGATCATTCCACCGCCAACCACCCATACACCCTGCTGGTCGATTTAACACGCTACCCCTCATCGCCAGCAACGTTCTGCTTGTGCAGAATCCGGACTTCGCCCCTGAATCGCAGGCTCGTCGATGAACAAGGCCGAAACGCGTTCGTTATCCTGCGGACTGATCTCTCTCCTTCCGTTGCTTCCCACCCCGCCTCGCGACGACGCAGTTACGGTCGAATACAGGCCGGAGAGCGTATACCTGATGGGGACTCGCACCCCACTGTACATGCACACTCGCAGGCGCACGATTCCCGATCGGAGTCGGGAATGACACTCTCACCGAAAAACTGTATTCTGGGACAGCCTCTTTAGCGCGGTGAAGAAAAGGCGAATAATTGTTCTGAGCGCGCTTCAGCGTGCTTGCAGAAGGTTTACCATTGGCAGGTTGCCTTTTGTGACAGGAAGGAAAAGTACGCTGAAGCGCACTCCTGTCTGGAGATGAAAAACAACAAATACAATACCTTACCCCACCGCCCTGAAGGACGGTGCTACGTATACTGTTCATCGCCACGAATTGAATCTGTATCTATTAAAAAATGACACCCGACTGCATCCACCTGCGCAAACAACAGCTACAGCGGACAGGCTGCAGATCGGACCACATCCGGAGTGGATGGATTTGTACGGAGAATTCATTGGAAATGTGTGAGGGTTTTGAAGGAAATTGCTTCGAATTCTGTTGACACCACGACTGCACACTACGCAGTCGGGCCACATCCGGAGTGGATGGATTTGTACGGAGAATTCATTGAAAATCTGTATGGGTCTGGAAGAAGATTGCTCGTATATATATGAGCACAGTTTTATAGTGTTCTTTGACGTGACAAGCATAGCGTCCGGCGCAGATCTTAACTTAGCGGTTAGGATTCCTTGGGTGGTCGACTATAGATTGCAGAAGGCTTCTCTTCTTGCCGAAGACTGTCGTAGCCCAGGTATTGCGCTTACCGCTTGTTGTAGCTCTGTCTGCTGATCAAGCCACGAGTCCGTGCTACCTGGCGTCACCCTGGGACATGATTTTTATTGGAGGAAGTGCCATGATGACACTCGGGATTGATGTCGGGAAAACACGTCATAATGCGACCCTGCTTGATGAGTCCGGGTACAAGGTATTTCATAACCTTGTGTTCAGCAATGATGATGCCGGTTTGGACAAGTTACTGCAACGGATTTCCGCCGCCAAGCTTTCTCCCAAAGGGATACTTGTCGGGATGGAAGCCACCGGACATTACTGGATGAACATGTATGCCCGCCTGATCGAACGAGAGTTCATTGGTGTGGAGGTTATCAATCCAATCATCATCCATGCCCGCAAAAATGACCGGATCCGTGGTGCGAAAACAGACCGTATTGATGCCCATCAGATTGCCCGGTACTTGCGTGAAGTCGATCATTGCAAAAGCGCAATCCCGGAAGAAATGACCCAAAAGCTCCGTGATCTGGCGCGATTACGGTTTGATCTGAACAGTACTGCGACAAACGAAAAAGTACGTTTGGTGGGACTGCTGGACCGTGTCTTCCCTGAGTATAAGGAACAGTTTGGCAACATCTTCAGCCGAACCAGTCTGGATCTTCTGGCGGAATGTCCCACAGCGGAAGCGGTCGCTAAAGTGGACGTGCGACGTCTGACCAATCTTCTGAAGAAGGCCAGTCGTGGACGCACCGGACGTCAGAAAGCGGATCAGCTTAAGAAAGCCGCCAAGCGATCTTTTGCGCTTCCCGATGTGGGGCAAACCCTTACACTGGAAGTGCAATTTACGGTACAGCGTCTGAACCTGCTGATTGATCAAATTGATCAGTTGCAGAAACAACTATCCAAAATGATGGAAGACCAACAGGTCTTGCTTCGATATATTCCCGGGGTCGGAGAAACGTGGGCTCCATTGGTACTCGGGGAAGTCCTTCCGGTGTTTCATCCGGAGGAAAAGAATGGTGCAAATACCCTTGTTGCGTATGCGGGACTGGATGCGATTCCCAACATGACCGGTAAAGATTATGACCATCCGGACAAATCCACACGCATGAGCAAACGTGGGAGCAAGTACCTGCGAACCGCCGTCATGGAAGCAGCATTCTTCGCTGCGACCAGAGCGAAAGATCCGATGTTTGCAGCCATTTATCAACGTCAAAGAGCAAAAGGAAAACATCATAAAGTGGCAGTGAGTCATGTTGCCAGAAAAATGTTACACGTTATTTTTGCCGTACTACGGGACCAAAAGGAGTACCAACCCGTAGTCTGACAAGAATCAAACTTTTCTTGTCCCAGGTGTTGACTTGTATACCGCTTGTCTTCGGTTTTCCGCGTAAACGACAACTACACGCGGAAAATCTCGCAACGATGTGGGTGTGACACGACTGCACACTACGCAGTCGGGCCATACCCTCCTCATTTTTATCCCTACTCATTCCGAATCGAATCTACAGGGTTGCTATGCGCGGCGCGGATCGCATGTGTGCTGACAGTCAGCATGGCAATCGCTGCAGCGATCAGTCCGGCAGCGAAGATCAGGTGGATTCCGACAGATGTATGATAAGCGAAGGTCTCAAGCCAGTAATGGTCCATGACGAACCATCCCAATGGAGCAGCGAACAGGAATGCAATCGCCACGTTGCTCAGGAAATCACGGCTTAACAACATCACGATAGACTGCGACGAAGCGCCCAGTACCTTGCGCACACCGATCTCACGAGTCCGCTGCTCTGCCACATACGCCGCCAGTCCGAACAGTCCCAGGCAGGCGACAATCACGGACAGGATCGCAAATATTCCGACCAGATCCCCGAAGGTTTTGTCATCGCTGTACAGGTTGGTCAGGTAACTGTCTAAGAAATAATAATCGAATGGCCATCCCGGCGCGAGTTCATTCCAGACCGCCTCGATATGAGCCAACGCCTCCGTTTCACGTCCCGGCACGTAACGGACGGAAAGAAGATTCATGATTTCTGCTGTCATATGGATCACTAACGGCGGAACCGGTTGATGCAGTGACTGAAAATGGTAATCTTTGACCACCCCGATCACCCTGCCCGGTGCCACACCACGTGGCGGGAAGTCGAATTCACGACCGACCGGATCATCCCATCCCAACTGTTCTGCGAGGGTTTCATTAATGACATAGTTCACTGAATCGCTGAGCATATCACGGTTGTAATAACGGCCATCCGCAAGTTCGATACCGAGGGTTTCCACATATTCATAATCTGCGATGATCAGCGCCGCTTCACGGACCTCGTCATCAGGAATCCCTTCCGGCATAAACAGTCGTACCGGAAATCCACTCCCGGGAACCGAAGAGGATGCTGTCGCGGAGACAATGCTCGGATCTTCCATAAGATGAGTTTTCATTGTTTCCACCTGCTGCCGAAGATCATGATTCGACAGGCGCAGGAAAATGACGTTGTCCTTGTTAAAACCGAGGTCATGACTTTGCAGGAAACCCATCTGACGATACACAACAAGGGTTCCGATGAGCAGAATAATGGATGCTGTAAACTGGAAAATGACAAACACAGTACGCAGGCGGCTGCCCGACGGACCGTGCTTGATCTGCCCCCGTAGCACAGAAGCGGGACGAAACGCGGAAAACGCGAATGCGGGGACACTGCCGGCGAGTACGGTTGTTATAATAAACAGGAGCAGATAACCGATATCAAACACATGATTGTGCAGGAAATCCAGGGAAAAATTGTAGCCGGTAAAGTGATTGAACATGGGTAGAAAGAGATAGGTCAACCCTAATGCAACAAGGAAGGCGATGGTGGTCATCACTGCTGCTTCGCCGTAGAATTCACGGATCAACTGGTTACGGTTGGCGCCGAAGACTTTACGTATCCCCGCTTCCCGCGCACGATTGGCGGATTGCGCTGTTGAAAGGTTGATAAAATTGATACAGGCAATCAGCAGTACAAGCAGCGCGATGGTGGAAAACACGATCACCTGCGAGAAACTTCCGGGATTGCCGACTTCACCGAACAGGTTGGAATGGAGATGGATCGACGGCAAGGGTTGCATGTGAGCATACAGACGCATCCCGTACAGTTCGACAAATCCCCCGATATGACGGTCAAGAAAACCCGGCAGTTCAGCTTCCAACTGTGCCGGATCTGCGTCTTCCGTGAGTAACAGGTAGGTAAAATATGCTATGGAATACCAACTATTTACATTGTCCGGTCCGCTGGGTTGAGTCAAGGTCACGAATGAGGTCATGTACTCAAAATCGAGGTGTGTGGCATGCTGATTCTGTGCATACACACCTGTCACCTCATAATCCTCAGTATTATTTATTCGCACCGTCTGACCGATCGGGTTGATGTTTCCGAACAAACGTTGCGCCAAATCTTCACGCAGGACAATCGTATTGGGTCGGTTTAACACAGTTTCCGCCTGCCCGGTCAACAGGTCAAACGAAAAAACGGAAAACGTGGTTGAATCGGCCGCTGCGGATGATTCCACCGTAAACTGCTCGGTTTCATATTCTATGAGAGTATTCCGGAACGAGCGAAAACGTACAACCTCTTCAACACCCGGATAATCTTCTTTTAATGTCGGCCCGGCCAGCCATGGGCTTCGACAGGTAGGAATGATATCTTCACTGGGCTGGACGTCAAACACCAGGCGATGGATCCTGTCTGCATTGGTAAAATGTCGATCATAGCTGGTCTCGTATTGAACAAACAGGATCAGCAATGTACTGCATGCGATTCCGAGTGCAAGTCCGAAAATGTTAATGAAGGAAAATGTTTTACGGCGAAAAAGACTGCGGAAGGTCTGTTTTAAGAAGAGCGTGGCAATCACAATGACCTCATGATAAGCTTGGGACCGGCTCCCAAAAAGGCTTGATTCACGAATGAATCCGCTGCCAATATACATTACGATTGAACGTCATTACGACTCCCCTGCAAATGAAATAGGAGAAATCTTTTCCGTCTTCTTTGACGTGGGATGCTTTTGTCGTATTTTCCACAAATTGTACGGCAACTGGCAAGGGGGTGGACCGTGATGGTTTTAAACGTGAATTGGCGTGTATGGTCCGTTCGGATAATTCTCTTCCTGATTTTGTTCGGTTTCCTGTTTCTCACTTTTATGGAACCGGAACAACGGGAACGTCTGGCGTATCAGACTGATGTAACCAAACGTCTCTATGACTGGTGGGACTACAAACGGTTTGAAGAAGATTTGCATGATGTACGGTATTTCGGGACTCTTCGTGCTACGGTGCATGGCGATACGGCCGGTCTGGGTATTAATGACCAGTTTGTAACCTTCCAACTGATGGAGTATTTCGACCGTTATTTCGATGGGTACCAATATTTCGATTATGACAAGATCCTTTCAGGTGAGCCGCTGACTCCTGCAGAAGACAGTCTGTACAATATCGATGAATCGCAAATCGGCTATATCTGGGTTGACTACAGCGTTTCAAGGGTTCTTGGCAGAGTATTTATTACGATCAACTTCACTGCAGGGACCGAGAGAAATCATGAAGTATTAACCGACAAAACCTATCAGAGTATGAAACCGAGATATGTACGAAGACCTATTGATCGATTTACAAAGATGATGACAAAACGGTATGCGAAACGATTCTTTAAAATCATGCAGGATATTGATCAGTTACGGTTCCTTTACCGAAGCGTCTATGAGGAATAAGCAAGTGGATTTCTACTGACCCGGCGGACGCCGGGTTTTCTTTTTAAGGGGGATATATTCCTGAAAGAATGCAAATAAGTATTTCCGGTTAGAGGAATTCCCTGTGTTTTTTATTGTTTCAGGAAAAATTCAAGCATTGACGGATTTTTGTTGTTAAAATACTGCTGCAATCAACGATAATAAGGTTATAGAAGCAGAGATTTCTGCCGCAGCTATCAACGCCAAGGATCGGAGTGCGTATGGCTCAGGAAGCCATCCAGGGTAATACCACCGGACAACCGCATCAACCAGAACCTGACGGACAGTTTTTACTTGAACGTCTGCGTAAAGTTCTTCGTTATTTCGTCGGATTGATGAAAGAAATGTTTGTCAATCGTGCAAAAGAATACGAAGCAGAACAACCCGAATATGCCAATGAACTGTATGCATGCGCAGAGCTGTATCAACGCCAGGCGCTCGAAGCAATCGAAATGATCCATTCCGGAGAATTTACACTTCAGGAACTTAAACAGGTCACCAGTATTCTCTATGTTACAAATCTTACCCTGCGATGGATTTTAGAGCAGCAGACGGATACATACCAGAAATTGTTGAACTCCCCTACTCCTGTTCTTGGGCAAAAGATTGAACAGGCCCGTTATAAAATCGACACAGGTGATGAGGACAATGGCTTTGATGAACTTTTGTCACTCGTTTCCAGCAACAGGAACCATTATCCACTTCTCATGACCATGGGTTTTGTCTATCTGAAAAATAAAAAGAACCTTAATTACGCAATGCGGTATTTCGAAAAAGCTGCACAATCAAATCCACCATTGGAACCCCAGCATTACAAGAACCTGGCACTGAGTTTTCTGGCCACATGCCATGAGGGAAAAAAACATATCAAGAACGCCCTGAACACGCTACTGCAAGCGGACAGGGCAGGAAATCCAGACTCGCCTGTGCTGTTTGATATTGCCCGTTATTACGGCCAGTTGGGGAATTCAAGAAAAGCAATGGACTATTTCGACCGTGCGATCCGGCAACGCCCGGAATTCATGGCGTTGGCATTGTCGGATGATTCCTTCGATCCAGTGAGTGAGTCGTTCAATCAAAACATCCAGAAACATTTCACAGGCTTCAAGTCGGTTGCTGATGAATTCCTTGCATTGGTAACACCGATCATGGAGGCTATTGAAAAACATAAACTCGAAAAGATGAACAAAGAACTGGAACGTACTGTCCGCGTTACACGGTTTAATATCGCGATGATCAAAAAAGGCCATTATTCCGGATACCGCTTGGGAATGGTGGGTTTTTTCCGAGGTGCGTTCCCGGAGATTATTTTTGATACATCCAATAGTCTATTAAAACGGCGACTGGTACTCAAAGAAGAAATTGAAGAGTACAATGAGAACCTGAAAAAACAGACAAAATCGAATAAATTAATCATGACTCCCATTGTGGCACTTGTTGTCGGTGCAGGATCTTACTATGTAATGCCCAATATCCTACCGCAACTCCAGGCTGTTCTCCCGGTTACTATCCCGTTTCTCGATATCATCATCCCAGGAATCCTCGCAGTAGTGGCTGGCATTGTCGGCCTCTCGATGTTATCCGGAAGGATGAAAAAAAGGTGGCGTGATCTATCACAGGCAGACACTCTTCTAACAAAGGCAAATGCTATCCGCGCCCTTGAGGCGCCATTGCGTTCCCTGTGGCAGAACAAGATCATGAAAGAGATTGATGAAGCGCCATTGATGGATGAGGATACTGAAGTATAGAAAGTATCGAGTAGGGTGAGGCGAAGCGATCAGTTTCGCCTCATCTTTCTCACAGAACCGTACGTACGGATCTCGTATACGGCTCCCGTTTCGCATCCTTCACTCGACTGAAACAGAGATACCGTGATATTCTGCGTCGTATCGGTTGACAAGTAAATACATAAACTGCGGGGCTTCGATCAGGGCCAAATGTCTTCTATTCCCATAGGCGGGACAATATGCATTGAACTACCTGACCTACTCCACTGGACAGCTTCTACCAACAGCGCCCCTGTCACAGTTTGCCGTCAGAAAAATGCCTCATTTCCTCTGAAATGACTCGTGTCCATTCATGTACTGACAAGACAGCGATAAAACCTTCAAGGAAACCTCATCCCTTCGCAACTGCGAACGCTTTTAGCATCTTCCGCAGCCCCTGCGAACAAATGTTGCGCCAACGATGGCAAGCCAAGACTATGGACAACAAGCCGCAGGTCGTTCCGGTTTTCTCCTCCACACGGTTACCCGCTTTCACAGGCCGGAACTTCAACACTACTATGGAATCATCTGACTCCCTGCAGTGCATCTGAAAGACTTGAGTCGCCTCTTGACCTTTCATATCCAGCAAATCGGAACACTACAGGGGATCCCCAGGTAAGTGATAGGTCCTGTGCATGACTACATCCTCAATCACTGGAAGGGTCTGAACTGGTATCGGGCTTCGCACTATTACGCACACTCACCCACCCTTACAGCCGAATCAGGTTCACAAATGTTATGCACCATACACTGCCTATGGCTTCCTTCAGACATTGCCGTTACCAGCAACGCCCTTGCCAATCGGAGTTGCTTCCCCCAGAACGGGCGCATAAAAAAGAGCATATCACATGCTGGGCACACAAAAAACCCACTGGGAGTTCCCCGGTGGGTTTGTATTTGAATAACAGCTCACGATCCTATTTTTTCGTCGTGTAGTAATCCCGAAGAATATCAAAGAATTTGATCGCTTTCCTGTTGGTGACTTCAATATTGTTCAGGAACAGCTCGTTGTCCGCCATGATCCTGGCGCTTGCCCAATCACCCTGGCGGCAGACCTGTCTCAGCATATTCAGGTAAGCATCATGATCTTCATCGAATAACGTATCACCAAATTCTTCAATAATATCAGGTGTTGTCAGTTTTTTATAGAGCCCCACATTTTCCGGACGTACTTCTTTCGGGATCTCCAACTCGCCTTCAGCGACTTCTGCTTCGGCAGCCGCTTCTTTGCCCGGCATGGGAGTTTCGGGTTCCAGATCGAGGAAACTCATCGGTTGTTTTTTCGCCGGTTCTGGCGCCGGAACCGGTTTTACTGGTGCGGCTTTCTCTGCGGCAGGTTTCGGTTTCGGTTCCGGTTTTGGTTTTGGAGCAGTCGGGGCAACCAACTCATCCACCGAGACTGTTGTCGGTTCGGCAGGCTGGACAACCGGCTCCTCCATCAGGGTACGGCCGGTTCCTTCAAATGAAATCATCTTGCGACTGACCCTGTACCGCTTTTTCATCATGAGGAAACGCTGGGTAATCCTTGCGAATTGCGCCCGATTCAGTTCTGTAGCCCCTAATTCCTCTTCACACCGTACCGCACGACCCAAAGGTCCCAAACCACTGGCTTCGCAAACCTGTGAAATAACATCCACTCCGAAACTGAAGTCACCTTCCGGTGTCGGAACAAATGTCGTACAACGGTTAAACACATTTTCCGCGAATGAATCCGAATCCTCTTCTGCCATTCGAAGGCTGACAGGTTCAGAACGCCAGTGATCCAGCACATCTCGAAACGTCCTCTGCACAATTCTCTCCAGGGCATGACTCGGCAACACCATCATTTCATTCAATATGCCGCGGATCTGCTCCCTGGGATCCTGTTGTCCCGGCGCCGCTACCCGACGAAGAAAAGGACTGTCATAGATTCGGTTTATCTCATCTTCGAGCACCGCTTCGCCGTGTCGAATGAGATCTTCTCGCAGATGTTCCGGCATTTCCACATCCGAAAGCCGATCCAATGGAACACTTTGTTCACCGGATAAAATCTCTTTGATCCAGTACTTTGAGATCTGCTCGAGTGTTTGTCCACTCATGATTTCTCCATCGGTCTGTTCTTCCAGGAAACTGCTTAAAAAACAGCCTGCAAAGGCAGTTTACCCTTATACTATTTCGTTCTTCCGGAGATGAACCTGTAGCTATCCATCAAGTTATCCAGGTCATCGAGGGTCATGGATGTCTTTTTAAAACGTTTATCGCTCTTCATAAAATCCGCAATATGCGCAAGTCCACGCGACTCAAGCATATTCATAAGAACATTTGTATGCAGGCAGGATGGCTTCTTATCACGTCCCAAACCTGCTATTTCAAATGTGCGCATCATGGATTGACGTGTAGCTTCGTAGCCTTCATCCTCATCACGCCGTTCCATGATCGCTCTTGCAAAGTTCTCGATCTTTCTCGGATGGATCTTGGTATCCGATTGACGTGTCAAGTCCTGTAACAACTCCTTGAAACTCTGATCAATTAATTCATGTTCGATCAAAGCGCGCAGGAGAGATTTCATATGAATCGCATTCCCGCTAGTGCTCTCATTTAAAAATTGTGCAACTGCCCTGGCCGGATCAATCGAGCGTGCCAGATCAAACCGGATGGCATCATGGATCATTTTCCGGAAACTATCAGCAGTGATCATCCAGTTTTCCCGCAATACCTGCAACAGGTTCCTCACTGCATCTACGACTTTCTCATTAGAGAAGTCGAAAGGAACACCGTCCGTATTGATCACTTGCATGGAAAGCTGATGGAACCGATAAAAAAGATGCCTGCGTACATTCACACTCAATTTTGTAAGCGGTAGAGCACTGAATGGTATTTCTTCCACATCTGCAGGCCATACTTTCATAAAATAATCGACTGCACTGTCCAGCGCTTCGCCAATTCTTTTTTCATTTAACGGTTTCTCGTCAACCGGTCCTTTATGTACGGTAGTCGGTTCGGTAGAAGCCGGTTCTTCGTGTTCAGTATGTCCGTCCGATACAAGACTGAACAAATCATACCCCGAGTCGGACGATTCCGCATCGGTTTCAGGCTCCGGTTCAGGTTCGGGAGGAGCGGATTTCTCCGCTTTCGGTTCAGCAATAATTTCGTTTTCAACCGCCTGAGCCGGTTCCAACGTTGACAGATCGAGATCCGAATTGAGCTCATCCAGGTGTGCTTCCGGTTCCAGCAGGCTGTCTTCATCGGGAATCCCGGCGAGTACCGTTTCCTCCTCTGACGGTTCATCATCTGAAGGCAAAAGGTCAGCCTTTTTCGCCAGGGCTTCATCTTGCAGTCTTGCCGCTTCCAGGAGCATTCCCTGCCACGACTGGGAAATCGTCCGCTTTGGATCACCGCTAAGACTGCTTAACGCAAATTGCCCACCTGTCCAGCAGAACATCTTGTAAAAGGCTTCTTCTCCCTCAAGATCTCCGCAAATGGCATGTACAATTTCACCTTCAACAAAATAAGTCGTGCCTTTCCCTTCATTGGCGGAGATGTTCAGCGCCACAGTCCGCTGACCAAGCCCAATTAACTGGATGATATCTTCCAGTTGAACGGATTCGATCATCCCACCGAACCCGGATGGCGTATCTTTTAATGCGTCTTGCACGACTTGAGCTAATTCTCCAATATCAAACGGTTTTTCGATATATCGTATGGCGCCGCGCTTCAATCCTTCCTTGCGCAGTTCAGGTGTTCCAAACGCCGTCATAATGATAAACTTGATCTGTGGATATTGCGCTTTCACACGAAGAAGAAGATCAAGGCCGTTAATTGCCGGCATCCTGAAATCACTCAGAATCAACCGAACATCTTCATGTTCGGCAAGGATCGGAAACACTTGCCTGGGATCATTGGTCACGAGCGGCGCTATCCCCAATGAATGATGGGTAAAATAATCGCCAATCGCTATAGTTATCTCTTCCTCATCGTCAACGATAAGGATTTTTGCGTCTGCATCTGCCACCGTGGAATCTCCTAGATGCCCCGGTTTCTCACCTGATTATTATTCCTGATTGTCCATCCAAGCCGGGAACATTCCTTCTTCACTCGGTGGAGTCGATTCAGCATCCTGAGCCTGATCAGCTTGTTTAGCTGCCTTGGGTTTAACATCCAGGAACTCGCCCAGGTGCTCGGCCGCTTTCTCAGCATACAGCTTTACCAGGCCCAAATTCGTTTCACCACCAAAGACTACAATCAAAATATGCCTGCTTCCCGCTTTCCCGATGAACAAAGAACGATTTGATCCCTGGTGAGTCAGACGATCAAAATCATTCTCTTTAAGCAAACGTGCAATTTCCGCCGTAGCACCAAAAGAGGCTGCAATCAGCGCAGCCAAAGCGACGCGGTCTATCTCAATATTGCCTGATTCGGCGACGAGGAATCCATCCATGTCTACAAGAAAAACCCCAAGCGCTTCCGCCTCCGCGACAATACGATCAAGCACAGATTGCGTACGATGCAGATTATCTAAATCACGTTCGACATCTTGCAAATTAAGCATAGTTGCTACCTCTCACCCTTGAATAGAGTGGATACCTTCTGCCAGAAACCTTTCCTGGCAGGAGTCGAATCCGGCTCTTTCAATTCATCCGCAGCTTCTACTGGTGCTGCTTGAGGCTGGGCTTGCGGTTGTGGCTGTGCCTGCGGGGTTGGTTGCGCCTGAGCGGGCGCAGCAGCAGGTTTCGGAGCTGGCTGGGCCGGCTTGGCAACGGGAGACGCTTTTGCCGTATCTTTATCCGCAGATTCCAGCTTTGTCTTGATATCCGATACAACCAGGGCTGTAATTCCCTTGAGAGTATTAAATACGCCATGACCCGTCGTGGCAACAGCTTCATAATAGCTGAGATTGTTCGGGTTTATTTTCTGATTCAGCTCATCGATTGAATGGAGAGGAGACAGGTCGCGTTTGTTATACTGCAAAACAACCGGTACTGTCGTTGGATCAACCCCGTTGGACTTCAAGTTTTCTTTGAGGTTTTCAAGACTTTCAACATTCTCTTCCATTTTCCCCATCTGGGAATCAGCAACAAACACAACCCCATCCACACCTTTCAACACAATACGCCGGGATGCATTATAATAGATCTGGCCGGGAACTGTGTAAAGCTGCAAACGAATGGTGAAATCCCTGATTTTCCCGATTTCCAGGGGTAAAAGATCAAAGAACAGAGTTCTGTCCTGCTGTGTCGCCACGCTAGTTAAGTTGCCACGCATTTTCTCTGGCACTTTTCCATGGATCGCCTGAAGGTTGGTTGTCTTTCCACACAATCCCGGACCATAATAAACGATCTTGCACAGAATTTCGCGTCGACCGAAGTTGACGGTGGCCATAGAAACTACCTCCCTTTCGTCGTGAACGGTCGCTTGAAAGTTTCTTGCAAAGTGCGCCTTATGTTACGCGCTTCCAAACGAACGAGTCCCAAATTGGCATCCGGTTCCATGACAAGGACCAGAATTCCCAAACTCATATTTGCCACGGACAAAATCAAATCATCCGTTTCACACTGAGTCCATTGCCATTCTTCTACTGTATCCACCCCGACATTATCAATTAACTTCTTCACCATCAATGCGGAATGGGGCGCAACCTGTTCCGATACTTCTCCGGCCTGCGCCACAACCAGGCCATCACGATCTACGAGCATGACACCATTTACTCCGTAAATCTTAGCCAGTTTGTTAATCCATTTCACATCCATCAAGTAAGTTCCTCATGCAGTGTACGACCCAAGCGCTTGATATAATTCTCACTCGCACTTGAGGTTATCTTGAATGAGTTATTCGGCCAGGTCACCAGGAAGATAAAGGGTTCATCACGTTCCAGTGTAAGCACTTTGTCTTCATAAAAGAATGCAACCCGCTTCGGATCTTCTCCATGAAACTCATTCATCCTCATATAAATATCACGCACAAGGTCAGCGCCGACAGCACTTTCACGTTCATCAATCTTATTCGTGGCGCCATATTCACGGATGTATTGAAGAATCGGAAGACCTTGCTGATTGAATACAAGGATCTTCATCGGCCCACCGGACTTGGGAATGCTTTTCGCCGCATTCTCAAAATTAGTGAACGGTTTATCTGAGCGGGCAAAAATCATTTGGTGACCTCCTCAACAAAACTTGTGAAGCTGTCAACTTCATCGGCCACATGGATAAGATCTTCGGGTTCGGCGCCCAGCAGACCATTCTCCTTGTATACATGGAATCTTCGCAACGCTTCCACCGCCATATCAATACCCAACGGGCTGCCGGTCAGTTCACGTTCAATCTGGATGGCAGGGATCCACGAGGTTAATCCACGATTGGTGAGCATCGTTACTATTGAATCAGTAAAGTCAATATCTTCACTCTCATTGCGCTGAGGATCCATCTGCAAAAGAGATTTCATCGCCAGCAACGAGCCTTCAATGGACGGGATCGGTTTGTTCACCAGTTCTTTTTCTACTGAAGACACCAGCAGACGTGTCAGATCATCTACCTTGACCTCTGAGCTCGCCATGGTATTCAGGTACGGCTTCACTGTTTCAACAGCATTTCCAATCCTGGGATCCCACCGTTCCAGCAACTTCGACAAGTTATCCATTGACATTTTGGCCCGTTGTCCTGTCAACGGTTTTCCTTCACGATAGTCGTAAATGATGGATGTCACCGTTGTCGACGGGTCAAGTATAAAGTTCAAACGGTTGCGAAGCGCGAGATTCAACAAATGGAACAGCTCATCCTGGTCCAGCTTCCATGTATTCTTCAGTGCTTCCTTCAGTTGTTGTACCTGTTCAGAGTTGGCAGCGCCTTCTGTAAAATCAAAAACCTGGTTCCCGATCTTGATCTTGCCACTCATCTGCGGATTCAGAATTACATTAAAATAATCCCAGAGGTATGGCGGTAAGGGTCGATGCACCAGGTCTCTGAAGGCTATCTTTGCCTCATCCTGAAGAAGTTGGGCGCACAGGTATTGGGTGATACGTTCTAAATTTTGCTCAAACATAGAGCGCCCCTTTCTCTCGAGTTCTGAATAATGTACGGAGATGTGAGATCCGCTTGGTCAGCTTCATGGACATGTACCCACGTGCAACATTTCCGTCAAACGCAGCCACCAGCACCAGTTCACCAGCCGATCCGACAAAAAGCATTTCGTCCTCCAGCTCCAGTTGAACATGAGCGGGCGCCGGACGTTCCAGGTGAACCATGTATTCTTCGACAATCCGCGCCAAATGGAAGAACATCATATACTTGTTGTATTTCTCGTCATTACCGGAGTCCGGCCCAACCATTTTGGTCAGACGCATTCCTGAAGATTTCGCAATGACGTAGGCGTAGCGCAGATGTGGAAGATTTGCCAAGTCCTGCAAAATTACGATCACACGATCGCGCCAAACCTGGTCAAGGGATTCTATCGCGTCTTGAGTCAACCAACTTTCATCGGGGATTTGGGATTTCAACAGATCCTCCTTCCAATCTCGCTACAATATACCGAATTTGGAATACATCTTGTATAAATGAATCACAAACAACTTCAAGACTGTAAATTGGTCAATAGAGTGCAAGTTACACTCTCACAGCCTCTCTGCCAAGTATTCACAGCAATGAAAGAAAACTCGTCTCCTTGAGAATACTGGGATTTTTGGGCTTTTTGCCATTGTCTCCCCTCCAAACGGCAGAATGAGATTGCTAATCCACCCAGAAAGTAAAATGCCATGAGAGATTATAACCTATTTATAGTAAAAAACCGTGTGTAAAACAAGCTTGGAGGTCATCGAAGATTACGAAACAATTGTTCATTTCCTCTCATGTAATATTACAAATATAATATTCTTATAACAGGATAATTATTTTAATTATTTCGTGCTTCAATTTACTTGAAATAGGTACATTTTCTCATTTGTTCTGAGGTTCCGGAAAACGGGAATTTGGTAACAGTGCGAAAAATTCGAATTTTTAAGGGTCGCATAGAATATACACAAATGTGTCAACATTTTTTGTGGCTGACACCTGAGTACTACCACGCTCCTCGTTCATGCAACAACTTTGTGAACTTCAATGCGGCAGCTCTGAAAATACCCCATGCTCGCAGATCTTCTTCAATAGCTCCCAGTTCATCAATCCATTTTGTGAATTCATCCGGAGCCACAGCAACCCATCCTGAAATAGCCTCATTGGGATCCTGGTTCTGCGGTTCATCATTCCCGACATCCATTAGATACACATGTGTAGCAAATGAGATTTTCCATCCATTCTTGTGTTTATACCGAATAATCCCAAGTGGAATTGGACGAACAGGTTCAAAACCTGTCTCTTCCCTGATTTCTCGTAAAACCGTATCTCCAGGCGCCTCTTCGAAGTCTATCCCGCCACCCGGAATCCTGTAAACACCTTGCGGATAAGTGGATTTTGTCTGAAACCAGATTTTCCCGTCCGGACGTCGCAGAAGAAAAAGAACTTCTCCTGTCCTTGTTTTTTTTGTCAATGGGGGAAATGAATTGGATGGAATTATATATTCAACAGGTTCAGGATCAAGAGGGATTCCTCTTCGTTCAGCTTCTACCACCCCAACTCCCAACCCCGCTTGTGATATTCTTGCGCCTTCGACCCCCATGATGCTAAAGAGTTCTCTGATGGTTATCGCAGCATGAACCATCACATCCGCTCGTCCTGGATTGGCGCCGGGTAATTGTTTTCTTTGCTCCAGTGTGTTTTCTGCAAGAATCTCCACTAACTCCGAGATGGTTTCCATGCTGATTTCATCTGCGATCCTGTTTCCCGGAGAATTGAGAAGCACGCGTGCATATCCGGCCAGAGCTTTCGCGGCCCCACCAATAAGAATGAGTGTATACTGCTTGTCAAGTTTCTCAAAATCACCGACTTCATTTCGGATTGTTTTACATAATGTTTCGATTTCAGAAGGTTCCGGAGGCTCTGACAATGGCACCGCCTGCATCAAACGACGGGCGCCGATCTTGAAACTCCAGTTTTTTGTCGGTCGTGTATGTTCACCGACAGCAATTTCCGCTGAACCTCCGCCAAGGTCTAATATGGCGATACTATCTTCGTCCCGGGATGATTTTGCAGCCAGGTAAGCAGCTACTGCTTCTTCCTCTTCGGACAGAATGCGGACTCGTACACCAAACTGTTTGGAGATTCTTTCGAGGAATTCTGTACGATTTTCAACTGTTCGTAAAATACTGGTGCTGTAAATGTCAACACTGGCGAGAGTAAACAGCTTTGCCTCATCAAGCAGCTCAGAAATTCCATCGATTGTACGGTCCATCGCAACTTTTTGAAGCCGTCCCGACTCCATCGCCCCCTCACCCAATCGGACAATTCTTTCTGCATCCAGGAGCATATAGAGTCCATCATCACGAACTTGTATCACATTAAGCTTCAGAGCGTTGGTTCCGATATCCAGGATAGCCCTGATGGGTGCTTTTATATCCAATTGTCTGTTCAGGGAATTTTTCATTTACCTGGTCACCAGTTTTGTCCATTCATCAATCAGATCTCCGGCATCCAATTGTAAAAAATGATCATCATAATCGAGTTGTACACGTTCGGATCGTGGATGAAGCATGTTTTTGGCTGCTATTCGCCCCTGATATTCTGCCGACTTCCATCCGAAGTTAATCCGTGAGGTGCCCGGGCCATGCACCGCCACTTCTGCACAGTCTCCGGCAGCGAATACATTGGCGTCCGATGTTTCAAGAAACTCATTTACGAGAATTCCACGACTGACTTCCAAGCCGCTGTTTCTCGCGGGGAGTGTCACAGGTGAAAGCTCCTGCTGCAATACCAGGAGTTGAGTAAACATGTGTTTCCCGGATTCTGTAACGGCAAAATGATGATATTGTTCTTCCTCGATAAAATCGACAATCTTGTCATTCCTGGTGATTTCCACACCTGCTTGTTCCATCAATTCCAGAAGATGTTTTTCATCAGCCATTTTTTCCAGTTTCGCATATGTTTTTCCATTGCTCACATTCAGGTGGACCTTTAACCCCCGTTTCAACAGAGCCCTGGTAATTTCATACACAAGGTATCCTTTTCCGCACACCATGACATCGGTGACAACACCAAGCACATGTTCAATGCGAGCGATATCGCTTATCCCCCGGATTGTGTAGATACCATCCAGCACATGCCTGAAATTCTTGAGACTTGGTTGAGCACCAAGTGCAAACAGCATTTTATCATATTTAATATTAGTTCGATCAGACAGGTAGATCTCTTTTTTCCTGGGATCAATTCGCACAACTCGTTTTCCCGCATGGATAGTGATATCTTTTCTGGCAAGGAGTTCACCTGATTTTTCGAGAATTTCTTCCCGTGTTACAACACCACTGAGGAGATCGATCAATCGATTCCGCTGGTAAAATGGTTCCATTTCCTGAGTAATCAATCCAATATCATCGTCAGGCGACAACAAAAAAAGTTCTTTCGCTGCCGCTTTGCCCGCCGCTCCAGAGCCTATTATCCAATAACGCATAAAGAGAAAACTCCTGGGATCAAACGAAGTACACTATATGTAAAAACCGGACTTCCAAAATGATCTCACCCCAATTGGTCCGGTGCTTTCAGAACTGAATAGTACAGTACGGATCACGTCCTTCCGGTATTCCAGAATCCAGATGTATCAGAACACCTTTTTGAAGATGTTATGCGTAAATTCGTCACTAACCCATCGTTCAGCGATTTCACTTACAAAACCTACAAGTACCCTGGTAACATCCTTGTCAAGATGTCCATCATCTCTCGCTGCCTGCAATATGCGCAGTGCCTCTCTGAAAGGCAGCGCTTCCCTGTAAGGCCGATCTGTTACGAGCGCATCAAACAGATCCACAGCAGCGATGATTTTTGCCCCGATGTGAATTTCATCGCTTTTCAGCCCATCCGGATAGCCATTGCCATCAACACGTTCATGATGATTCCGGATGATGGGTAACGCTGGAGCCAGGGTGTGCAACGGTTTGCAAATGCCTTCCCCTTTTTCCGGATGCGCACGCATGATCTCCCGTTCCGAACCCGTCAATGGTCCCGGCTTCAACAGGATACGGTCAGGAATACCGATCTTTCCGATATCATGAAGAATTCCACCACGCCTGATTGCCTGCAACATATCATCATCAAGTCCCAGGCGCCTGCCCACCTCCATACCGTGTTGGGAAAGCCGAAAACAGTGTCCCTGCGTATAGTGATCTTTTACTTCAACAGCAAGGGCAAGTGAGAAGATAACACCTTCAGCATTTTCAAGCTCATCCGTGAAACTCTTCAGTTTCAGCAATGAAGTAATTCTCGCCCGGAGCTCAACATGCTCGAACGGTTTTGTCAGGAAATCATCCGCACCTGTTTCGATACCATGGATCTTGTCATCCAGACGGTTTAATCCCGTGAGCAATACCACCGGGATCAAGCGTGTTATCGGATTACTTTTGATCCATGTGCATAATTCATAGCCATCCATGCGCGGCATCATAACATCGGTGAGAACAAGATCCGGGAGCTCCTTCTCCATAAATTCTTTCGCTTCGAGACCATCATGCGCGCAAAAGGTGCGGTATCCCATTTGTCTTAGAAGGAGATCCAGGACATTGAGGTTGGCCGGTTCATCTTCGACAATCAGAATAAGAGGTTGTTCTGCCATATTCCGTTTCTTTGGTAAATACGAAATTTTAATATACACATTTTTACCACAGGATTTGACATCATTGTGGCAAATAGTAATTGTCTTTATACTTGATTAAATCATTCATACAATCCAACCTGTTACTTATTTCGATTTTTCTGAAATCGATTGCCCCTGCAAAATATACCCGTGGAATCTTTTTTCGTGAGAAATGATCATAATCATATCGTTCAAAATGGAAAACACCTTTTGTAAAAATATCCATATATTTGTCAAAGTAAACCTGGTTTTCGAGGATATCATAACCTTTTACCGGTACCCTACTATCTGCTGCCTGATTACCTGGTATATCTCCAACATCCTGTGAAAATGAATAGGATTTGATTCCTTTAATCTGGTGTATCAGTTGTCTTGGATTCCGTGTATCAATGAATGGTCTAAGCTTCGGAATACTATCAAGATTTCTTTTCAACCAGGCTGCAATAATAATACAGGAATAAATCTGTCGAATTTCAGAGAATTCCTTTCCTTCATTAATCTCCTTTTCGATAATTGGTAAAAATATCTCTTCAAAAAGCTCATTAATTATACCATTCACGATATATTCAGCGGAATTTTCAGGGTACTTGGAAAAATTGATTTCGCTTGATTTGGTAAACGTTTTCAGGCGTTGTTCCACAATAAACCCTTGAATAAAATCCGAATTCTGATATAGAATTTGTGCATGTTCTTCATCTACACCATCGTTTGGTAAAATTCCCTCATAAACAACTGCTTTTTCAGGTTTTATCCAGACACGTTGAGAAACGTGAAATGGTATTTCTGTTGAACCACATTTTTTTGATACTTTCTCAAAGACTTTCGGCCAGAACTCTTTTCCGTAGTCCGTATCCGGATGCATTAGCGATGCTGACAACCGTTTCAATTGATAGTCAGTATCGAGCAACGCTTTCCCTAAACGGGTATCCTTCAACGTATCTGACAACATCACCGCTGTATCATCCGGGGCCAGGTTGACAAACATCTCATCTTCAGGTGTTGCAATCGCGGCTAACAGGTACTCAAACAGCTTATCCACTTCCTGGTTAAAATGTGATCCTGTGGATTTGTCATCTCCTTTCTCAAATATATTATGAAACTGCAGTGGATTATCTTTTTCTACTTTTACACTCTTTAGCAGTATGGGGGAAAACGATTCGGAAGGAAGTAACAACTTATCTTCCAATGGGGAGAATTCCGGTTTGAAGATATCATCACTCTTGCCTACTGAGACGCTGCTATGGACATGTGCTCCAAATAGCTCAATAATTTGAAGCACATTATGACCGATTTTTTCACTAAGCATTCCATGTTGATATATCTGATTGATAGTATTAAAACCATTTTTTGAGCTTTCGAAAATAATAATAACTGATTCAGGTTTGATTTCTACTATGCGGACTGTTTTGTCATTTGACAGATCACGCAATTCCTCAACCAGCCTCTTCTTGGCGGATTGATCCAAACTGGATTTACCTGTATCCAGAAGTACCTGCCATCGAGTACGAGTATGAGGATTAATTCCATTTTTTACAATAATATCAACAATTCCTTGAGCAACATTATTTAACGCATCCTTTTCATTCTTCCATTCATTTATTGGTAGACAGTTCTGCGGAAGAGGTTGCAAATAACTGAACTGTGACTCATTCCAGCTTGGTTTTGTGATTTCGAACAATATTGGTATAACCCTTGCCTCACCTTTCTTATCCCTGTCAAGTGCAGTTGCGATTTCAATATCTCTGATATACTTACTTTGAAAAAAGTTTTGAGTAACAAATAACAGAATAATATTTGCTAAATTGAGAAATTGTTTTATCTCCGTATCCCATTTTTCACCAGCTTGAATACCCTCATCGTACCACTGTAAAACACTGTCACGTTTCCAGGGATTAGTATCAACATCCCAGTTAAATTCTGCTATTGCTTGCTCCACCAGATCTCTCTTTTTACCATCTTTTCTTGAGTAAGAATAAAATATCTTTACTGATTCGGCCATTCCGCTCTGAACAAGACTTTTTGCAATCATGATTTCCTCATTTGTTTCTTCGTCAATACCTGATGAGTACAATCAATTTTTACATATGAACAGAGATAAAAAAATCTCTACCACAAAATGCAGCAGAGATTTTTCAAAAATCGTGATAGGTTTATGGTTGCCCGACCGTCAATCGGAAGTTGCCGGACGCCCGGTCCAGTCCCTCTTCATCGAGAGCGATGATACGCCAGCGGTAGTTTCCGGTCGGCAACCCTTCGCTCAGCGTGTATTCAAGATCCTCGATTCCATCGAACAACAGTTCTGCATCACCGCGAATTTCCAGTGTGTAAGTGACCACGGAATTCAGGTCAACATCCACCGCTTCATTCCACTCGAAGGTGATCGGACGATTCGGATCTGCAGTCCCTCGATCAACGGGCGATACCAGGTCGAACCTCTCCGGCGCTTCCGGTCGACGGTCGATGCTGAAGCTGACCGGATCACTCCACTCGGATACTTCACCATCGTCGTCTATCGTACGCACCTGCCATTGAAGGAAAGCGTTATCCGGCAGATTATCAGGACGCCAGGATACAATCGCTTCCAATGTGTCAATTCCATTCACCACCGGTGTTTCCGGTGAATCGGGTTCAGTAACGCGAACAATATACCGCAGGGTTTCCGTTGAGTCGGTGTGATCATGATCGAAGGCCGGATTCCATTGGAAAGTGGGTCTTGTATCCGTGAGTTCGACATCCCTTGGAGAGGTCAATTCCGGAGGTTCCGGCACGTTGTTGTAGAAGTTCATCCAGGTTTCGGCAACCGCTCCCCAGTCTCCTTCAAATCCCTGGTCGTCACGAGCTTTGATGCGAACGTACATACGACCGTCATCTTCGATAACGTCATCAATCCCCGGAATGTTGTTTACACGGATGCTTGTGCTGTTTACGGGATCAGCAATAGCGGTTGTACCTTCCGTAAACCGGCCGTCCGCGGAAATCTCCACAGCATACTCAATCACATCACGAGGATCGGGATCAGTGGAAGCATTCCATTGAACGTTGAACGCCGGTTCCACTTCAAACGGTAACGCGGCTGTCCATTGAGGCGCCGTTGGCGTCGAATTCACATGAAAATGATAGGTTTCCGACATCGTGGACAGCCCGGTGTTGTCTGTGGCTTTCACACGCCAGTAATAGTCTACCAGATGTTCGAGATCAGTTTCAAATGCTGTCGTGTTCCCGTCAAGATCCTGTTCGAAGACCATTTCCGATTCTTCGAATTCCCTCGATGTTGACAGGTAGAATGTGTAGGAAACCGTGTTCAAGGGATCGACATCCTGTGCAAATGCCCAACGGAAGGTTGTTGGTCCCAGGCTGTACGGCACGGCGTTATTGACCGGATCCTGCAATGCAAATGGAAGCGGTGGTTCATCTTCAATATTAACTTCGAGGATTCCGGGAGCACTCCATGCCGATGGAGTATTCTCATTGTCAAGCGCGCGAACCATCCACACTGCCCGGCTGTTATCCTCAATCGGTGTCAGATCCATCTGCACAACACCCGGTTCCGTCCGAAGAATAGCAACCGGTGTGCCGTCTTCCCGTTTCAGGTCGATTTCATAGTACAGTGTTTCGATGGGATCGCTGTGGTCTTCGTCTGTTGATGTAGTCCATGCCAATGGCGCCGGGTACTGCATCACTCGCTGGCTGTCCGACAGGGTGAATCCCATGGGAACAGTCGGGGTATCATTAACTGCGTTGTAATACACTGGCCGAGCGCTGTCCGCAGCGATCACGAGTGCATCAAAACGGTCCCGGACTTCCACTGTCAACGGGTATTCTGCGTCGTCTATCAGGCCTTCAATACCTGTCAGATCCCGTACTGTAAATTCACGGTCGAGAGTTACCCCGGTGGCGCTGCCATATCGAATTGTGTAGGTAAGCGTATCTTCCGGGTCGGGATCATACGGTTCCGACCAGGTGATCAAGTCCCCGGGAAGACGTTCATCATACGCCTGTGGCATGGTGATCGCGTATTCACCGGGCGTATCATTAAACAGGTTGACAATAAAACGAAGCCAGGGCGAATCCTCGGTTACTTCCAGGCTGTCAGTAATTCGTGCACGAACCTGGTAGATCTGGTTGTCTTCCAATGGTTCCGACATGTTCCAGGTGGTATTTCCTCGTCCCGGTGTCATCACCGGTGCCGGAACTACCGGCTGGAGAACATCAACAAGATTCTCTTCTTCCTGAACCTCTTCAACCTCAGGTGTTTCTTCGGATGCTTCCGCAACAACTTCCTCATCAGCGATTTCTTCAGACTCGCCTTCAGCGTCAGTGGGCGCTTCATCCATGTCTTCAACGGTTTCCTCGGCTGATTCTTCTACTACTTCGGGTTCAGGTTCGGTTACCTCGACAAGTTCTTCTTCCGGTTCCGGTGTTTCCACCACTGCATGCACCACTTCACCACTTCCAACAACCCAGTTTGGGGCACTTTGTTGCACATTTACCGCAGGGTTGTTTTCGTAGGCAATATCGAATTCCGCCCACATTGCATCACCTTCACGGTCCAGATCTGTCTGGAGCTGAATAGAAGGAGTCTGAGTGAGCAGGACTTCATTTTCAAACGGGTATGTGATTTCGGGCGCCGATGGCACACTGTTCCTGCGGAATGGGATCTGAACCGGATCGGACCATGCGCGGTCATTGATCACTTCGATTTGTACTATAAAGTTCTCACCGCGCGTGAACTCCGGTCCTGCATACTGGAATGTTGGCCGACCGGAATCAATCTCTCCCGATTCCCAGTACACACTACTATCTTCGCTGAAAACTGTCATCTTCAGTTTACGCTGTTCACGCTGTCGTGGTTCAACGTAGTTCCAGTCAATGCAGGGAAGGTCATTAGTTACATGGGTTAGATCCGGGATATTCCGCATGACCATATTTCGTACAAATGGTTGCTGAACATCGACAGGGTAGGCCAATGCCAAATCCCTGAATCCAACCGGGGTTAACCTGACTCTGGCACCCACACGTGTCGCTAGACGGTTATCATCGGGGCTTCTGCGTGAATCTGTAAACACTGTACCCCGGAATACTCCCGACTCCTCTTCCGTTTCGTGCAGGATAACCCGCAGAGAATCGCTACGCCCGGTAACAAAATCGAGCAGAGCCCAATCCTCTACGAGGGGATGCTCGCCACACCCCTGCATTTCCAGGTACAAATATGACTGGAACCCGATATAATCCGTTGGCAGCTCAACTGAATATGCTTCATCTTCGAAGATACGGAAGGATTCGAGGCCGCAAGGTCTGAGAGAAACACTATCCGGTGGCCCTTCCAGAACAGGATTCATCATAACAAGGGGGCGGGTTGGATCCTGGATCCTGTCAACACGCCTCCGGTCAAGCAGAATCCGTTCTGTCGTACCCCAATAGTTACGTCCGGCGTTCAGATCCGTCTGTGCCGCACCAGTGGATGGCTGAGTCGTAATCCCTGTTTCAAGCTCACTACAGATAAATGAGTTCAACGTTATTACAGGTTCACCGGAACGCAGTACAATATTCGGTCCTTCATTACCCGCATGGTTGTTACGGAAAACATTCAGACGTACGGTAGGTGTGGAACCGTTCAACGCCAGGGCTCCACCATCACGAGCCGCAGAATTATCTTCGATGATATTCCTGCTGATCACCGCGGGGCTGAAGGAGATGAAAACACCACCGCCATCACGACCGGCTGTGTTTCGCAATATGGTGTTGTCTTCAATCGTGGCATCGGCGTTCAAACTGATGTAAATACCGCCACCATTGCCGCGAGTCGTGTTTCCGGTAATGGTGCAATGCTCCACATGTGAACATGCACCATTGACAAGAGCGATGCCACCGCCATTCTGAGTTTCATTGTTACGGATCAGCAGGTGACTCAGAAATGGCGAACCACCACTGACGGTTACAACACCATCCCCGAAGCCGGACGAATAAAATCCACCACCCTCGATGATGGCATGCACCAGTTTACTGCCACCCGTGTAGTCACCGTTCTCGTCGTACTGCGCACGGCTGTTTCCCAGAAACAGTATGCGCCCCCAGGGTTGCGAATCATCCGCTCGAATGAATTGGATGGGGGCTTCTTCCGTACCTTCCGCCAGGAGGATTCCCTCCAGCGTAAGGGTCCCACCTGCGCCTAATTCCACAATTACGCCCGGTTCAATGATCAGTGAATCGCGACGCGGCACTGTCACTTCGCCCTGGACGATTACTCGCGCACCTGCAGGCCAGGTCATGGTGCTGTCAAGACGACCTTCTGCCTGGAGTACCGGCCCGCTGCCTGCGATAATTGCCGCAGTTGTATCTGCTGTTGCAGTAGTATCGGAGCTAACCTCGGCTGGCTCGGCGGATTCTTCCGTGACATTTTCAAGCTCGGAAGTTTCCATCACCGGTTCAGCTTCCACAGTCTCTTCAGCGGCTGTCGTTTGGCCTAAAGCGAGATATGGGAAAAGAAAAGCAGATGTGATCCCAATGAATACGAAAAAGCCTAAAAAACGACGGATTTTCCTCGAATATTTCATGCTTTTTCCCTGGGTTTTTGTCCCTGTTTATGCGGTTCCAAGGTATTTAGAACGCAGCATTATTGCAAGTGAGAAATGACGTAGAATACGATTCCTCACCGATGCCTTTCATCTCTGCCTCGGAGGAGAGATGCGTCATTTGTGCTTAACACTAGCTACCACAGAATCACCCTGTTATTTCTTCACGAGCAAAGCGGGTGTTTCATTGTGTACGACCTGGCCGATAATCCAGGCTTTTTCGTTCTCTTCTTCCATGCGCCGGATCATTTCTTCCGCTGCATTCTGAGGAAATGCGATCAACAACCCTCCGGATGTTTGCGGATCGGACATCAGACGGATATACGCTTCTTCAACGTCTTTATCAATAGTCAAATGAGCGCTTGCAAAATTTTTGTTCTTGTGTTCGCCACCAGAGAAGAAACTGCCTGACTCGGCGATTTTCATCGCTCCATCGATTGCCGGTATTTTCCCGGCATGAAGCTGAAACGTTGCATTGGATGATTTTGCCATTTCGAGTGCATGACCAAAAAGACCGAAACCGGTTATATCGGTCATCGAATGAGCGCCAAGCTCAACAGCAATTTCAGATGCAATCTTGTTCAGCTTTAACATCCATACAATTGCAGCCTGGATACTCTCTTCATCAGTCGCATTATTCATCAACGCATTGGATATCAGTCCCGATCCCAATGGTTTGGTAAGCACCAGCACGTCGCCGACCTGTGCATTGCCATTGGTCAGTATTCTGTCCGGATGAATAGTACCGGTGACTGATAAACCGTACTTCAACTCCCTGTCGGAAACAGAATGCCCTCCAGCGATGGCAACTCCCGCATCCCTGCAAACATCCGCACCACCTCGAAGGATATCGAGCAATACATCCTCGCCGAGTTGACCGTCCGGAAAGGCGATAATATTCAACGCGGACACGGGCACACCACCCATGGCATACACATCCGAAAGACTGTTCACCGCAGCAATCCGGCCATAATCGAAAGGATCGTCGACAATCGGTGTAAAAAAGTCGACTGTCTGGACTATTGCAAGATCATCGCGCAGACGGAATACTCCGGCATCATCGGCAGTGGAAACGCCAACGAGAAGATCTTTATTTGTCTGTTCGGGTAATTTAGGAAGAATTCGACCCAGCAACGCTGGATCCAGCTTGGACGCTCAACCGGCGCAACGACTGAAGCCTGTCAGTTTAAACCCGTTCTTTGCACCGTTTGCCGTCATATGCACCTCTTCTTCAACACCCATCAAGAGTAAAAACCCTTATGATGGAATAGCTTGTTCAACATTTGGATTGGATTCAGATGCCGATGGATTGCCCATACCCCACTTCATCGTTACAATATAGGAAAACGGACCCCTGCAATCTATATTTCACAAGGGTCGATCAACATTTTACATGAAATGAGAAGAACTACCTCGGCGAGGTTGCATCATGCGTTTTCAACAACCACTGATCGAAGGTCGCCTGGTAAAACGATACAAGCGATTTTTAGCGGATGTCAGCACCGATAACGGCGGAATGACAGTCCACTGCCCGAACAGCGGCTCCATGGCCGGGTTAACACAACCGGGCAATGCGGTCAGGATAAGCGGACCTCACGGCGAACATAGGAAATACCGGTATACACTGGAACAGGTGCAGATCAAACGCCCGGATGGCCGTCGGATCTGGGTGGGCGTAAACACAGGTGTTCCCAATATCCTGGCGCGAGAGATTTTTGAGAAAAAACTTCTATCGGGATTTGAGCAGTATTCAACTGTGAAAAGTGAAGTAAAACTCCATGACCACAGCCGTATTGATATTCAACTCCTGGAGGAATCCCTCCCTTCCTGCTGGGTGGAGGTAAAAAATGTCACCCTGGTGCAATCGGATCCGTGGGATAAATTGACCGTCAATCACGGTTCCATTGCAACCTTCCCCGATGCTGTCACCTCACGCGGCGTAAAACACCTTCAGGATCTCATGAATTGTGTCAATCATGGTGAACGAGCGGCAATGCTGTTCATCATCCAGCGTAGCGACACAGACCGTTTTTCTACATCTCCCGGATTTGACACTCTTTATGCGGAAACATTTAAAGAAGCACTACAGAATGGTGTGGAAGCCTATGCGATGCAGGTTCGTGTAACACGCCAGGGGATCTGGCCGGGAAAACTTCTGCCGATACTGTAACCGGCACTTCGCTTATGTAAGGTTGATGCCCAACGTGGAAGATAAAATCCTCTGTCATTAACCATGGGAGGTCTTAGATATAAAGGTTGTAAGTAAGCCAACACCATTTATTCCGGCGTCGAATCGCTATCCATCCCCGCTTTTTTCCGGTATTCGGCGTTGATGATTTCGAGCCGTGCCGAGAGGGTTTCTGCATAGGCGGCAATGTCTTGTTCTTTGATAACACGCAATCCGCCGAGAAGAACAGGACTGTTTTCATGAACGATGTTTTCCGGGAGGCTGGTATGGAGATCTACGGCGAGCCGGTGCAGTTCGGGAAGGTCTTTATCTTCGACAACTTTCTGCAATCGTTTCAGTGAAGCAGTGATAAACTTGACAGTTTTTCGATGATATTTCTTCATGGTTCTAAAGCTATTCCATATCAATTCTCTGATGGATCAATTCACAGAAAATGTACTCCCGTCAATGAAAATTTCAAAGCGGGATCCTGTTGCATGACCTCGCCCTGCAACTGTATTACTTAACGAGACGATTCTCCCGTAAAACGGATGCGTTTTTCAAAGAAACCATGTATATTGTGTGCCTTAACGAATACTGCGACACAACACCGCTGTATTTTGTTAAGCAATATTCATAACCAAGTACTAAACACACTGTTTCTCAAGTGTTTATCCCTACTATACACGGGGCATAAAGATGGCCGAGATTTTAGAGAAACTGATCTACGAAATGTCCGTCCCGGGACGGCGTGGTGTAAAACTTCCCAAGGTGGATGTTCCCGAAGCGGAATTGCCCGATGATGAATTCCTGCGTAAAGAGGATGCGCCTCTACCCGAGGTAAGTGAACCGGAAGCGATTCGGCATTTTACACGTCTGTCCACTCTGAACCATCATATTGATAAGGCGTTTTACCCGTTGGGCTCCTGTACAATGAAGTACAATCCCAAGATCAACGAAAAAGTGGCGGCAATGCCGGAGTTTGCCGGAATCCATCCCTTTGTGCCGTACAGTTCTGCCCAGGGGTCTTTACAGTTGCTTTGGGATCTATCGGATATCCTGAAAACCATCACCGGGTTTGAAGGCTGCACTCTTCAACCTCCAGCGGGAGCTGCAGGTGAACTGACCGGTCTTTTGATGATGAAAGCTTATCATACCAAACGTGGCGATACTCAACGGACCAAGGTGATCATCCCGGATTCATCGCATGGCACCAATCCCGCGACAATCGCCCTGGCCGGGTGTGAGATCGTGGAATTAAAATCCAGCGAGGACGGCACACTGGATCCGGAAGCAATCCGTGAAGTCGCCGGTGATGATCTTGTCGGCCTGATGGTCACCAATCCGAACACCGTCGGCATTTTCGAAACAAAGATTCTCGAAGTGGCAAAGATAGTGCATGAAGCGGGTGGTTTGATGTACATGGACGGCGCCAACCTGAACGCCCTGCTTGGCATCACCACGCCGGCTGCACTCGGATTCGATGTTATGCACATCAACATCCACAAGACGTTCTCCACACCGCATGGCGGCGGCGGTCCAGGAGCCGGTCCTGTCTGTTGTACGCGCGACCTTATCCCATACCTCCCCACACCAGTCGTCTCATGCGTGGAAGATACCTATTTCCTCGACTGGGATCGTCCGGACAGCATCGGCAAGGTACAGAGCATGTACGGCAACTTCCTGATCCTGGTTCGCAGCCTGGTATACATGCTTTCCTGCGGAAAAGAAGGGCTGGAAGAAGTGAGCAAGGCGGCAATTGTCAACGCCAACTACCTCCGCGTAAAACTGCAACCGGAATACTACCTGCCGCATCCAGAACGATGCATGCACGAAGTGGTATTCAGCGCTGATTTCCAGGCAAAGATTGGTGTGAAAGCATATGACATCGCCAAACGTCTCCTCGACCTCGGTATGCATGCGCCGACGGTTTATTTCCCGCTGATTATTCATGAAGCGCTGATGATCGAGCCGACGGAAACCGAGTCGAAAGAAACCCTGGATGAGTTCATCGCTGCAATGAAGCAAATCGCCAAAGAAGCCGAAGAGAATCCCGAACTTCTTCATGAAGCTCCGACAACAACTCCCGTTGGACGCCTCGATGAAGCGATGGCCAGCAGACAACCTAATTTGAGATACCGTCCGGAATAATAATTTCAAACGGACATTTTTTCGGATAGACTAACCCGGATATTCTTTTATTCGGGTTTTCTTGTTGTTCTGATCTGCAAGAACATTCGATTAAATGGTATTTTTTTCACGTACTGGTAAAAAAGCGGCAGTTTTCAAAGTATATTGGAAAGATTATCGAGACTATAAGAATGTTTCAAATTGTTCCTCAGGAATCTTTTTCATCATAAATGAGGAGTATTTTCATGAACCAAAGACTTTCAGGGGATCTGCTGGACCAGTTGACCGCTCGTTTGTCTTTGACGGCCAATGTGCATGAACGCCTGCCGATTCATGCCCCGTGGACAGGTGAATGTATCTATAATTTGATCCTGGGAGAAAAAAGCGATGTTGTCGAAGCAGAACACACCGCCAGGAAAGCTCAACGCAAGTGGTCCGGGATACCGATCCAATCACGGGTGGAGGTATTCAAACGTTTTCATGACCTGCTGTTGAAACATCAATCGGAAGTCCTGGATATCATTCAAACCGAAAATGGCAAATCGAGAAAACATGCATATGAAGAAGTGGCAGATATTGCCAATGTAACCCGGTATTACGCTTATCATGGCCCCCGCATCCTCCATTGGCAAAAACGGAAAGGAGTATACCCGGTTCTCACCAGTGCTCGGGTAGTCTATCATCCCCTTGGTGTTGTGGGAATCATCGCACCATGGAATTTCCCACTCTCCATGGCAATGACAGATGCAATCCCGGCGCTGATTGCTGGAAACTCCGTCCTTCTGAAACCCGCCGAACAAACAACGCTTACCGCTTTGTGGGCAGCACGCCTGCTTGATCAGGCCGGTCTGCCTAAAAATGTATTTCAGGTGATCTCGGGTCATGGTGAAAAAGCGGGAGCAGCCATAGTCGATCATGTGGACGCTATCACGTTTACCGGTAGTACACGAACCGGTAGAAAAGTTTCTTCCCGGGCGGGAAAACACCTGATACCCGCCACCATGGAGCTGGGCGGAAAAAACTCGATGATCGTGGTCTCGGATGCGAATCTTTCTGCGGCAGTGGATGGAGCAGTTCGTGGATGTTTCGCTTCAGGCGGCCAGTTATGTATTTCCCTGGAACGCATTCTTGTGCATGCATCCCTTTACAACGAGTTCGTCCAGAGATTCAGGCAACGCATCCAGGAACTCCGGATTGGTCCCGGATACAGTTGGGATATCGACATGGGTTGCCTGATTTCAGATGAACACTTGAAAAAAGTCAATACACATGTAAAAGACGCGGTAAAAAAAGGTGCGAAAGTGATAGTTGGCGGGAAACGTCGCCCCGACCTCGGTCCCCTGTTCTTCGAACCCACAGTGTTGGCGAATGTAACCCCGAAAATGAAACTCTATGCGGAAGAAACATTTGGGCCTGTTGTTTCGATCTCCTCTTTTCGTTCTCTGCAGGAAGCCATTGAAATTGCCAATGATACAGAATATGGCTTGAACGCCAGCATATGGTCCACGGATATTCCTTTCGCCCGGCGCCTGGCGTTGCGGATTAAAGCAGGTACGGTAAATATCAATGAAGCATATGCCGCAGCATGGGCGTCTGTTGATACTCCCATGGGTGGAATGAAAGCATCTGGTACAGGCAGACGGCATGGTCCTGAAGGGATACTCAAGTATACCGAACCACAGACCATCGCCGTGCAATCATTGTTGCCGGTAGGTAATCCCAAAGGTGTAGGAGCAAAACTATTTGCTTCCATATTCACGATTGCGCTCAAAGTATTGAAAGCGGTTCCCTTTTTACGATAAAGTTGCAAGAATTCGTAGATTGCAGCGGGTACAGAGATGAGTAACATTTTTCTAACCGGCTTTCCCGGATTTTTAGGTACGGCATTGATCCCTAAAATCCTTAAACGAAGTGCAAAAAGCACAAAATTGTACTGCCTGGTCCAGTCGAAATTCGCTGAACTGGCAGAAAAACGAAGGCAGGAACTGCTTGAGACGAATTCGCTTCCACCTTCGAAAATTGTACTTGTTGAAGGGGATTTAACAGATAAAAACCTGGGACTGGAATCACCTGAATCCTGGATGAAGCAGGTTACAGAAATTTATCATATCGCTGCGGCATACGATATGTCTGTTCCTCGAGCGACAGGTTTGCGGGTCAACCTCGACGGTACACGGAATCTTTTGCGATTCTCGGAAAACTGCCCGAAACTCAAGCGTTTGTTTTATGTGAGTACCTGTTATGTAAGTGGGCGGTATAAAGGCGCTTTTCGTGAATGCGATCTCGATGTTGGCCAGAAATTCAATAACCACTATGAAGAAACCAAGTTTCTCGCTGAAGTAGACATTGATATAGCGCGAAAGAATGGTCTACCTGTTACGGTATATCGACCATCAATTGTTGTGGGCGACAGTAAAACCGGTGTAACACAAAAGTTTGATGGCCCATATTATGCCTTCCGGTGGATCTCCAGGCAATCATCCGTTGCAATTATACCCGTATCAGGAAATCCTCATCGAATCAAAGTAAACATCGTACCGTCAGACTTTGTCATCGATTCCATTGATTATCTGTCCAGTATGAAAAAGTCATTGGGAAAAACATACCAGTTATGCGATCATCGCCCCCCATCCGTTCAAGGATTCCTGGATGCAGTTGCCGCAGTAAGTCATAAGAAAATTCTTGAAGTACCATTACCGGGAGCTATAGCAAAATTCGCTCTAAACCATATTCCCGGGGTGTACGACTTGATGCAGATCCCTGCGGAATCGGTGAATTATTTCAATCATCCTACAACATATACTTGTGAAAACACGATTCAAGATCTCATGGGGACAGGCATTTATTGCCCTCCATTTGAGAGTTATATGCCTGTGATTTATAATTTTATGCTCGCAAACAGTACCATTTCATCTGCTGCGATGGTATAGATCAAGATAGATCATGGGAACAAATATACAGGTAAACAGTTTTTTCAACAGGTTGCAGTTTCTTATTAGTTAATCCTGCATTACATTATTGACGACTTGAGATTTCAGGCCGGAATTTTCGATGAAAAGAATTCTAATTACCGGGATCAGTGGTTTTATCGGTGGACATGTCTGGGCGACCCTCGCCAACCGTGAAGGCGTTTTCGGCATCTATGGATCGACGGGCACGGTTCCCTATTATACGGAACGTCAGTTTCATGCCGACATGAATGTCCCGGACAGCCTTGACAAAATCATCCGCCAGGTGGAACCAGACTGTATTATTCATCTCGCTGCGGTTTCCCGTTTAAAGATCTGCCAGGAAAACGGATTGCTCGCCTGGCGTGTCAACCACGCCGCTACCAGGCATATTTCGAAACTGGCCGAAGAGCTGGATGCTCGCTTGATCTTCACTTCCACCGACCAGGTATTCGATGGTAATATCGGAAATTATAAAGAAAGTGACCCGATCAATCCTTTACATACCTATGGCGAGACTAAAAAGGCTTCAGAACGAACGGTTGCTTCTATTGTTTCCAATGCAGTGATCGCCAGGCTGAATAACTGTTATGGCCCCCCCATGTTCCGGGGTTCTTCCTTTTCCGAATGGATTCTCAACCGCCAGAAACAGTGTGAACCGATCACTCTGTTTCACGATCAATTCCGCAGCCCCATTGATGTGGTTTCGTTGACAAAAGCACTTGTTGAATTGATTGATAATCCATTTACAGGGACGCTTCATATTGGCGGCGCTAACCGTATCAACCGGGTACAATTCGGCAGGTTGCTGCTGACGTATCTCGAACAGGACGCTACCGGTATCCTTGAGATGTCACAGACAAAAATCGATCCGGATGGTATCCTGCCGAGGGATACCTCCTATAACATTTCACTTGCACAAGATATCCTTGAAACACACATTCCGGGAGTTGAGGAGGGTATCGCACTCGCCTACGGACAGCAGAAACGGATGATCTTTTAAACGAAGTAACAAGGCCTGAAAAGTGCCCCCAAACAGATACAATCCACTTACCACAGGCATGCTTTGGCCAAAAGTGCGACAAAAAGCGGCCGACGGTACTATTCTCTTCGCTGTCAGCGGTGGATCGGATTCCATCGCAATGCTCTATCTCGCTCTGCCCCCGCAAGACGAACATAATAAAGTCATTATTGGTTATATCCATCATGGGACTGGAGCCCATGCAGATGAAGCTTTGGATTTTGTTCGGGATATAGCAGCAAAACTCAACCTGCAGTTCTGTATAGAACGAATTGACATTCCGGACTCGGAGCGCAAAGAAAAAGGTTTCGAAGCATCAGCACGCTTGTACAGGTATCAAGCGCTTGAAAAAATTGCCATGGACAATGGATGCCCGCTAATCCTCACCGGCCACACAGAGGATGATCAGGCAGAAAGTATGCTTCTGTATCTCATGCGTGGTGCAGGAATCCGTGGATTGATCGGGGCCAGGGAATCTCGTGAATTGCTGTATCGACCTTTGCTCAACTATTCCAGGCAGGAATTGCAGGATTTTCTTGAAGCGAATCAAATTCCATTTCTTGATGATCCATCGAATACAGATATCACTTTTACCAGAAATCGGATCAGGAATGTCCTGAGGCCTATGCTCATTGAGCAGTTTGGCGAAGGAGCCTGGAAAAACATTGCACAGAGTACGCGGTTTCTCTCGCAGGCAGAAGAAGCCCTGAGAGCACAGGCAGAGGATATCTATTCAATGGTTGCAGGACAGAGCAGACCCTATTGGCTTTTCCTTGATACTGCACAGTTGTTCGGGTATCTTAATGAGTTGCAGGTGTATGTGATCCGAATGGCGTATGATCATGTTTCCGAGATCAATGAAAACAAGTATTTACCTCGAAAATGGTTACGGAAAATATACTCATTCCTCCATCACAGGACACCAGGCGCGATCCTTGAACTTCCCAACAACATCGTTTTGCATCAAACCAGTGACGGTGTCATCTTCGACGGATGCAGAAATACTCCTCCCGTCGAATGGGAATTACCCGGAACCATCACATTGGCAGATGGCACTATTCTGAGCGCCGAACGGAGGCGAAGCTCTGAATTTTCGGGGATCAATCCAACACCGGGGCTCGTTGAATGGTTGGATGCTGAACGAGTTGGAGACCGTTTAACTGTCCGCCCATGGCAGCCGGGTGACCGGATGGAACCATTCGGCAGAGAGGGACACAAAACAAAAGTGAAAAAACTGGCGCACGGATCCTATCAAAAAAGACAGGGTCCGATCTGGATCGCAGAAAAAGATGGAGAAATCATTTATATTGCAGGCGCCAGGATCGCACATTCTTATGCTATTCATTCTGAAAGTCAACATGCTTGGCGATTGACCTGTAGTTCATGGAATTCGGAAACGAGACCATGAATCAGGAAGGAGCAATCGGATACAATGCCCGATAATCAAAGAAATTCTAACCAGGGTCCCGGGAAAGACAGGGGACCGGATGACAAATTCGAATGGAAACGTGCGGCACGCACTTTATCATTCTGGATTCTGCTGATTGTCATCGTGATTGTGCTTACTTCACAATTCAGCCCGGATCGTGAAGAGGCTTTGGAAATCAGTTATACTACCTATCGAGTGCTGCTCGAAGACGGAGCATTCGACAAAATTATCATTACAGAGCGAAAACTTACCGGTACTCTGAACAGCGAATATCTTTCTTCCCTGCGGGAGCAGATGCATCCGGATGATCTCAGCCAAGTTAATCCTTCACAATCATTCACTCAATTCGATAACGGCATCCAGGTTGTTCTCCCGTTTGTAGACCAGGGGATGGTAGAGGAATGGGAAAACCTGCAACTGGATGTGGAATTTCGTGAAGAAAAAACAAATTTCTGGGGCGTGGTGCTGACCTCCATTCTGCCCTGGGTAATCATCATCGGCTTCTGGATTTTCCTGTTGCGGCGTATGCAGGGCGGCGGTACCCGAGGTATCTTCAGTTTCGGAAAAAGTCGCGCTAAACTCATGATTGAGAACAAGCCGAAAGTAACCTTTGAAGATGTTGCCGGCGGTGATGAAGCCAAAGAAGAGCTGCAGGAAATTATCCAATTCCTGAAAGAACCGAAAAAATTCCAGCGTCTCGGTGGCAGGATCCCCAAGGGTGCTTTGCTGATCGGTCCCCCGGGAACAGGAAAAACCCTGCTGGGACGAGCCATTGCGGGTGAAGCCGGTGTGCCATTTTTCTCCATGAGCGGTGCTGATTTTGTTGAGATGTTTGTTGGTGTTGGCGCCAGCCGTGTACGTGACCTGTTCGAACAGGGAAAAAAGCACGCACCGTGTATTATCTTTATTGATGAGATTGACGCAGTTGGACGTCAGCGCGGCGCCGGCCTGGGTGGCGGTCACGATGAGCGTGAACAAACCCTGAACCAGCTTCTCGTTGAAATGGACGGTTTTGAATCTAATGACGGTGTAATCCTGATTGCTGCCACAAACCGCCCCGATGTTCTGGATCCCGCATTGCTCAGACCTGGACGATTTGACCGCCAGATTGTTGTTGATCGTCCGGATGTCCGCGGACGTGAGGGCATCCTCCGGGTTCATACCCGCAATATTCCCATCGCCGATGATGTTGAGTTGAAGATTCTCGCCAAGGGCACTCCCGGCCTGTCCGGTGCCGACCTGGCCAACATGGCAAACGAAGCCGCACTCCTGGCCGCACGGCGTGATGGCGATAAAGTCACCATGCGTGACTTTGAAGACGCCAAGGATAAAGTCATGATGGGTGCGGAACGGAAGAGCATCCTGATCAGCGATGAGGAGAAAAAACTTACTGCATATCATGAAGCGGGTCATGTACTCGTCGCAATATTCACCCCCGGATCAGATCCGGTACATAAGGTGACCATCATCCCGCGCGGAAGAGCCCTGGGCGTTACACATTACCTGCCGATAGACGAGAAGCATTCCTGGTCCAAGCAGTATATCGAAGGCAAATTGATCCATCTCGCCGGTGGTCGTGCTGCAGAACGGTTGATCTTTGACGATTACACCAATGGCGCTGCGCAGGATATACGCCAGGCGACCGATATTGCCCGCAAAATGGTGTGTGACTGGGGAATGAGTGATAAGGTCGGTCCTCTTTCGCTTGGACAGAGACAGGAAGAAATCTTCCTTGGGCGCGAAATATCCCAACATCGTGACTATTCCGAAGCAACCGCACTGGAAATCGACCGCGAAGTTAAACGAATCATTTTATCTGCACAAAAAACGGCGGAACAGTTGCTTGCCGAAAATATTCAGAAACTTCACGATGTCGCCAATGCTCTTCTGGAACGGGAAATCCTCGATGGCGAAGACATTGAACTGATCATGGAAGGAAAACCATTACCACCTGTTGAGCGGAAAAAGAAAAGCCAGACAAGGCGTACGAGGCGATACTCTTCGCGGCGTAAGACAAGCAGTTCTTCGGAGAAACCGGATACAAGGCTGAAAAAAGTCGATGAGGCCCTGGCGAAAATTGATGAACTGGATTCGGATTCAGGTCAGCAACATTCAACGACTCGCTCCTCGACAACACAGACAAGCAGGACGACCACACGACGTCCAAGTACGCGTCCTAAAACAGGATCCCGAACACGATCGACAACTACTCGTCCGCAAGGTGGCAGGACTACAAGGCCACGGTCTACGCCTAGAAGACCTCAAAAACCACCAGAATCATCAACAGGATCGAAGAACACGCCCGATTCCAAACCGGACAGTGATGATTCCAAAGAGTAATCTATTTATCATTAATGATATAAGGGGCTGATCATCAGCTCCTTTTTTTATTTGATGGGAAGTGGTGATGCTGGCACTTGAAGAAAACACGTGCGTATACTGATTGATCATGGGAGTATTAATAGAGAATACTTTCTACCAGCGGGATATGGACTCCAGCGGGATATAGATTTAGGGTAGGGCGGGCGTCCCTGCCCGCCTGTCGGGTGGCCCGACCTGCAGTCCAAGGTCGGGTTTCACAAGAGGATAGAGTATAATGATCATTTTTATTTGAATGTCGCTAACGCGCAATTGACGGGCAGGAACGCCCGCCTTACCCTTTAAAAACTGCAGAATTGCAATAGAATTTCGATAGCTGATCCAATGGTATAACTGGAAACAATTAAATTACATAGACATGAGAAACGAATTCTGTTTGAGACATTCATTCCGGGGAGAGGACGACAGCAGATATGCAGTATAAATCCACTACCACGACCGCGTTCCTTATTGCAGCACTATTCATCGGCAGTCTTTATCTCAATGGCTGCAACACAGATGACTCCGGGTATGATGACATCCTCGGGCGCAAGATTGCCGTTTATAATGGATATGGCGCTTGGGACTCCAGCGCTGTGGCGATCAAGAACTGCCTTGAAGAACGTGGATGGGATGTTGTCCTCGTGAATGAGGATTCGGTTCAGCATTCGCTGGACAGCATCGGCCTGGTTGTCATCGGCGCCGGGAATCCGCTGGACATCCTGAATGGACTTGGATTTACCGGACGGGAACGAATCCGGAACATGGTCTGGCGAGGCGGCAGTTATATCGGGCTTGGCGCTGGAGCGTTTATTGCCGGTGATTCGATTGTGTTCAACCAGTTCCCGTCAATAGAGACACCTATAGGTCTGTACCGGGGATACGCTGCGGGACCGTTGGGCACTATCGCCTATCTCCCGAACTATGCCATGACCATTGTCAACCTCAATGTTGATGTTCTCAATCCCACAGGAATACCATCGATTTCCGTCCTCTATTATGGTGGACCAACCATGATCATTTATTCGCCCATTGATGCCGAGAGTATCGGACGGTTTAACGTGGATGACAGCTTTGTCGGGTGGAAATTCAGACACGGAAGCGGCCGTGTGGTTCTTTGCTCGGTTCAACCGGAAATTGAAGAAGACAGCAACCGTGACGGAAGCGACTGGGGTGATAACCTTAATGATGGTGAATCGGACTGGTTCTGGTTGCAGAACATGGCGGACTGGTGCCTGGAGAATGTACCTGTTCAAAAATAAAATGATGAATAACTGCTGTATGTTTCTTGCTTCGTTGTACCCATCTTCCGATATTAATGCAGGTTTGAATGAAGTGGTATGCTTCATTATATGGATTCGTATGATCTGACATATGACCGCAATCTGCAGGTCACGCCATACGTGATTGGAAATACTGGTAATCATATGTGAGCCGGTTTCAGAGGATGATGATATGCTACGTCGACTGCTTGTGCCCGTATTATTAAGTATTGTTTTATTGGTTCCCGTATTATCTCAAGGGGCAGGACTTACCGGCAAGGGGTGGCGTGTCGGAGTAAATTTATCTCGTGTCACCGGTGATCTTGAACACTACCAGGTGAAACCCGGATTTACCTGTGCCTTGTTTGCAGAATACAGCTTCTCGGAACGGCTGAGCCTGCAACCGGAAATCGGCTATTCTATCCGTGGATGGACCCAGGAGTATGACTTGCCAGCCGGGTATGAATTTCCTTTTTCACCTATTACATCAAGCTGGATACCATCGGAAGATATCCCCATTGACCTGTATTATCTGCATGCAAGTTATCTCTTCAAATACAAACTCAAGACTACCGGATGGTACCGTCCCGCCCTGATCGGCGGCATCGAAATCAGTCAATTAATTCACGCTACATTTGACGGCAAAGAGCAACTACCATTCTCGGTACTGTTTTCCGAACGAAATACCATCCGTGAATTCCGAAGAACCTATTTTTCCTTTGCCTGGGGACTTTCCAATGAATTTCCCATGGGACTGGGACGAGTCGTGTTGGATCTACGCCATTCCTTCGGACTTTCCGATCTTATTAACCCGGAGGTTGAAGAGCACTATAGATTTGACAGATTCGTCAGAAGCTGTGTTCTCTCCATAAGCCTGGGATACATTTATTAATCTTAGAAAAGATGGAAGATAATTCTAATTTTAGCTAGACTATTGCTTTTTCGGTAATTACAACAAATTGCCGTAATACTGATTATAATTATACCACATTAAGCTCTATATGCTCCGTTTAACACTTTGAACCTTCTCGATTTCCTTGCCATTCCTACACGAGATTTGTATTTTTCTATCCCTGCCTGAGCCTCGTATAATAATTATAACTATCATAAGACATTTTACAGGCAGACTCTGAAACCGTGCTGTATTTGGGAGTTTGACGACCATGCGTATTATCTTGAGCCGGGAGATACTGCATCTCACCCTGGCATGGATCATCGTATATCTCAGCCTGCCCCTTCTCCTGCCTGGAGTATTAGGGGATGGTCTCGAACGTCCACAAGTCACAGAACAGACTCGTCATGTTTTCGCAGAACATTCCGCGCCTCCTAAAATTGATGGCCGTCTGGAATCCCTGTGGTACGCAGCCGAACCCGCAGATAGCTTCCTGCAACTGGAACCGGTAGAAGGAATAATATCTCCATTCCGAACTTCCGTGTATATTCTGTACGACCGTCACGCCATGTATCTCGGTTTCAACTGCGAGGATCCCAATCCGGACAGCATTTCCGCCCGTATCCAACGCAGGGACAACAGCGGACGTTCCGACCGTGTTTTTATCAACCTGGACACTTTTAATGACAATCGTAATGGTTATTATTTCGGGGTGACCGCCGCTGGTGTTCAGCTTGATGGAACCATCAGCAATGAAAATCGTTATGATGGCAACTGGGATGGAGTCTGGCAATCGGCAGTGGCAGTGCATGATTCCGGCTGGACTGCGGAAATGCGGATACCGTTCTCCATTATGCGGCATGGTGGCCCTCGCGATGATGGTTGGGGAGCCAATTTCACCCGGTATATCGACAGTAGAAATGCGGTTGATACATGGATCCCCCTCAACCGTTTTCGCGGTTCACGAGTTAGTGACTACGGTACTATATACGGTTTTTCCGACATCGCTTCTTCCATGCATGTTGAGTTTCTCCCACATGTAGTCGGGCGTTGGGACGCGAATGGGTATGATACAGATGAAAATGAAACCGATGGCCCCTGGCATTCAGTAAATGATTGGGAGAACCTTGGTTTTGACTTGAAAATTGTCCCCTCCACCGCGATGACATTCGACATGACCATTTTCCCTGATTTTGCGCAGGTGGATGTGGATAATGCTGTCATCAACCTTTCCGACTACCCGGTTTATTTCCCGGAACGGCGTCCCTTTTTCCTCGAAGGGAAACAGATTTTCGACAATTCTCCGCATCAGCTTTTGTATACCCGGCGTATTACCGATCCTGACCTGGGAACCAGGGGAACATACCAGATGAATAACCTTCGTGCGAGCGCGCTGGTAGCACGGAACTGGGATTCGAACGGAAACGCTCAATTCACGGGCGCTGCCCGCGGTATGGTGAATGTGGGGAATCGCAGCACGGTTGGATTAACCACGACGTACATCGAAGCGGAAGAGTTCTCTTCTTCCGTACTGGGTGCAGATACGCGCCTCCGTTGGAATGAGGAAAATGATTTTACATTCGCTATTACCGGGGTGAACCGTACCGGATCATCGGCCAAACCCTTCGCAACAAACACAAGACTCCATGCCGCTCATGGGAAATTCCGGGGGACGATAGAGCATGGCTACCGTGGCCGGGATGCCAATTATAATGACCTTGGCTGGAGCAGCTATACCGACCAGCACTGGAACTGGGGTAGCATCGACTACCGCGAATTTCCGGAAAACGGATACCTTGAATCCTACAGTCTGAGCCTGAACGGGTACCAGGAATCCCTGGGCGACGGCCGTTTCCCTTACGGCAGCGGGAACTGGAACTTCGGATTACGGTTGCGGAACTACTGGAACTTCTGGGGCGGTATGAGCTGGGGGACCTATTGGCGACGATTGTACGCAGATGAAGACGCAGGCGAAACCGGGGAATTTACGGACAACTTCGGCGAATACGACTTTACGAAGTACAATACTTACAGCCGCTGGTTTGGTTTTCAGTCGGACATCCGTCGGCCGTTGGAAGCATGGGTGGGAATGAGCGAGAGTACACATCGGAATGGCAAACGCTGGGCGGTAAATATCGCGTTCACTCTGAAACCTACCAGCAATTTTATCTCCACCCTGAGCCATAACTGGCAACAGGTGCGCAATGTTTCCGATGTCAATAACCGTATGCGCACCAACTACCATGTGGTCGCGTTTACCTCGCGATGGTCGCCTTCACTGGAGCTGATGCTGCGCGGTACGGTTCAGTATATCACCGCTGAAGAGTTGGACGAGGAGATCTCGGAAACGGAAATGCAACTCAATGAACACCTGGTGATGAATCTCTTGTTGTCCTGGAACTGGCGCCCCAATTCCTGGCTGTATATCATTTATGACGACCGCCAGGATGATGAACTGCTCGATAATGACCATCCCGGGGATCGTACCGTACGTTTGAAGTGGACGTATTTCCTCTCGTTACCGGCTTGACTAATTCGATCGTCAAACCTTCCATTCTACGACACACTGCTTTGGATGCTATCTCACTTTTTGGTTCTTTCTGATTTAATAGAATCTCGTCGCCCATGCCACCAGGAACATAATGATACACTAATTTGTTTTTTCTCACTAATCTCTATAAAAGTAGGAGATTTTCTTCCTGCCCAATAGCCTGTATTCGCATAAATACCTTTAACATGTTTCAATATATCGTATTTTTCTACCTTACTATCATGAGTATGCCCCATGACAATAGCTTTGTAGTCTTCGCTATCTAAAACATCACAGGCGAATACATCAAGATCAAGATTTGCGAATGCCATCCTTTTTGCGGTTTTTTTGTCTGTTTCATCCACACAGTCATTCACCAGGTCTTTATATTTTTCCTTTACATCTCGACATGTGATAGTACCTCCATCAAGCAAGACTATTTCAGTGTTGTCATTTACTCCAGCAGCTTCCATAGCAGCCTCGAAGACTGATTGTGGAGCAGTTTGACCCGAAAACAAAGCTTCAAAAATATCGTCGAGTGATGATTGGATAACATCAAACATTGATGGACTATCCCCATTATCTTTCGTAATCACGCGGGTAATGAAATATCCCAGAGGATATTCAAACTGTTTATATTGACTATTAAACAAATCGAAACAATTACCATGCACTGCATATACTGGACGACTTTCGTATTCATCACCGGAATATATCATTTTGGGAAAAAATCCCCTTAGATCCTCTTCCGTAGCCTCCTGATCATGATTGCCATTACAGTAAATGACATTTATATCCGTTTCATCTGAAATTGCGTTTATACTGTCAATTATATTGCTGTTAATATCTGCATTAAGAATGTTCGTTATTGTAACAGGTGGCCTGTTGTGCGGCCAAACCCATGTATCAAAAATATCTCCAAGAAGCACAAGATCCTTGACATCTTTCTGCTTTTTTACCCAATCCAGAAACGAGCATAGTCTCTTTTCATGATCTTTGTGTTTGAATGTATCCCAGACTTTCCCTGCGCCGATGTGAATATCGCTGATGAAAATTCTCTTTGTTCTTTCCATGATTTCCTCCTTTAGGCAATATTATTAGTCTTCAATAGATTATGATACTTTCATGTATTTTGCAAATACATTTTCAATCTCAAAAATAAATGCAGCTCTAAGAGATTGATAATTAGAGAAAAAGGCTCAACAAACCGACCTGTGTATTCACTGACAGTTTTACTATTGCAAAAACCGCCCGTGACAAAAAGTCTACGGACGGTTTTCAGGATGAATGGGGGAGTATTGCCATGTACTGCGATTGCTGACCCTATGTAAACATTCACTTGTGAATGGGAAAGTGTATTGTGTTGCTTCAGTTAATAGACGAATGAGGAGAGCGTCGGTTTAATCGGAAAAGCAGATACATGAGATACTATTTCTGGTTCCGGGGAGCGGTTTTGAAACCATGCGGGTAGTTCGACCACAGTCGTCGGCGATCTTCCGGAATGATTAAGAGGGGAAAAATCCATAAAACCACGATAAAAACGAGAGAAATGAAGGATGCGACGATACTCCCCTCCGCACCAAATGCTCCCCCGGTGAACAACTCCGAACCGCGTGGGATAGTGGCAATGAGGCTGTCCGAAAGCTCAGTCCCGCTCACATTCATACCGAAAATCGGTCCCTGGGTGAAATTCCAGGTACTATGAAGTCCTATGGCAGGCCACAGTGACCGCGTCTGCAAATAAACCGATGCATACAGGATTCCATGGATAAACAAAAACAGGATGCTGCGCCAGCTCATGTTGTCATTCGGTAAATGGAAGACGGCAAACACGGTTGAGATCAAACCGACAGCAATCCAGGGACTTGTGCCTTCGAGGAGCGCCTGCAGGATATAGCCCCGGTTCATCAGTTCTTCGATCATGGCGGCAAACAAGTAGCTGAACAGGAACAGGATCATGCTTTTTACAACCGATACTCCCAGATGATTGAAGGTAAAATCAATCCATCCGAACGCTACCAGGATTAAATAGACCAGGAGAAAATTCAGGAAACCGATCACACATCCCAGCAGGAATTCCTTCCCGCTTCTCCAGTTGAATTCAAAACCAAGGAGCTTAAATGGCCGTTTGTCAACAAAACGCAAGGTAATCCATGCAGCAATAACCAATACGACATCGATCATAGCGAAAAACAGGATATTTACTGGAGAATTAAATTCACTACCGCTGATTCCTTCGAAGACTCCGGTCAGGCTGATCAGTTTGAACAGAAGCGCTACAGGTAGAAATACTAGGATACTGATACCAAGATAGATTAGGATCCGCCAGACGGTCCTGAAATGGTTCTGTGGGGTTCTGAACACAGGATTCCGGTGGGCGCCGGAAGAAAAATCGGGAGCAGATGTTTTCCCGGGCGTAATATCCTGCCCGGAAACATGAATTGTTGGCATCGCTGTCTCTGGAGAAAATCCTCCCGGCTCATCGTACCTTAATGTACACTAGATATGCGTTGAATGCGAATAAAACCAGAGACGTACAGTAATTCTATTAACTGGCTATTTTTTTCAGGGTAGGGCGGGCGTCCCTGCCCGCCAATGGCACGTTAGCGACATTTATAAGCAATACGTATAAAACCGTTTGAGCGGATCTTCGAACCGCTTCGGCGGGCATGGACGCCCGCTCTACCGTGTAAATGATGAAATTATCAATAGAAAACCTGCGCCGAGCAAACAGGATAACCGGGTCCAATTGTATAACCGGACAACTCTATAATGCGAAAAACCAGCCAGGAACAAATCCCGGCTGGTCGTATACTCGAAAGAAAGGAATTGTTATCGTTCTTCGATGCTGATATTGCCGTCCTCAGTAACCACTTCAATCAACGGACCACCGTCATTTAAAGTCACCCGTCCATGGACATCATGACGTTCGCGGATTACTTCCATGGTGAAATCGGAATAAATATCATTGTCATCGTCATTATCATGAATAATTGCATCCACAACCAGCGAAAGGCTGGGATCAACCCTCACATCGATGGAACCGGAGCCGGTGAACAGGTCCATATGCGTGATTTCGGCATCTTCTTCCAGTGTCACCTTCAATCGTCCAGTGCCCGTCGAACATTCGATATCACCGGACTCTGCACGGACATCGACACTTCCAGTACCTGTTTCCGCACGCAACTGCTCATGGTATCCATCTATTTCGATACCGCCAGTGCCAGTCTCAACGATGATCTGACCTCGGGTGTCCATGATATCAATCCCGCCGGTGCTGGTCGTGATCCGGCAACGTTCGGTTGCACGAATATCTTCCAGCTCAAGACCTCCGGTATCCGTATGTCCCCAGATCCGTCCTTCAACATCCAGCAGGCTGATATGACCGGTTGCGGTGGAAAGCGTTATTTCACCAGTGACATGTTCCACATCAATCCCACCGGTGGCTGTTTCGAAATCAACGGAACCATTCAAATGGGTAGCTTCAAGTCCGCCCAGGGCAGTTTCAGCTTCCACATTGAAATTTATCGGCACGACCGCTACAATGGAAAGATTCCAGTTATTCGGAGAATGCCGACTGCTGAAATCATCCACATTCACTTCAATCCGATTTCCTGAAACCTCTATGGTCGGATTGAGTCCCTCCATCCATTCGCGTACTTCTTCTTCCTCGTATCGATCAGACACACCGAACCGCACTTCTATGCGTGCCTCATCTATATCTTCGCCTTCTACTGTAATACCACCCAACTCGGCGACAATTTCAATCATGCCGCCATCTTCAGCAGCCACTACTGCATTTGCGGTTGCCATCCAGTCGTTTCTTCCTTCGACGAGCTCCCATTCGAAGGTTTGCGACTGTGTTACTGCTACACACACCGCCAGCATCATGAGAACCATGCTGATTTGTATCACTGAACGGTTCATTTTCCCACTCCTTCCGATTCGTCCCCACCGGCTCCGGGTACACTTTTTCAACTGTAGGACACACAATATGATAAAATTGTTACATACTATCTCTCAGTAATAACCTCTCAAGGACTGACTACAACAACTGACAACGCACCTGTATGACATGCTCCAGAAGACTTGCGACAATTTTTGATCTATGATAAAAATATGTTCAAAAGGAAACCGTATTCTGCTATCAGATCGTAACAAAAACATAATGGAGAAAAGATGAGCATGTTTTGTTATCAATGCGAGCAGACCAGCAAGGAAACAGCTTGCACAAGTGTGGGGATTTGCGGGAAAGATACGGATACAGCGGCATTGCAGGATCTCCTGATCCATGCCTGCAAGGGAATTTCATGGTACGCACACCGGGCTCGTCAACACGGTGTCACCAATCATGAAGCAGATGTGTTTGTGATGGAATCCCTGTTCACCACGGTAACCAATGTGAACTTTGATACAGCGGATATTGAACGACAGGTTGACGAAGCATACGAAGTGCTGAAACGAATTCGTTCCTTCTATGAAAAAGCAGTGGCGAACGCAGAATCCGCCCATGATAAACCGGTTGGTCCCGCACTCTGGGAACCGGAGGATGGGCTGTATGGCAAGGTAAAACAGGGCGAAGCGGTTACTCTCGCAAAACGGATGGAGCTGTTCGGCAGCGACGTTACCGGTTTGCAGGAATTGATCCTGTACGGAGTGAAAGGAACAGCAGCCTATGCAGACCATGCAAAAATCCTTGGGATCGAAAGCGAATCTGTGTATGCTTTTTTCCATGAAGCTCTGAGTTTCCTGGCGGAAAACCCCACCGATATTGACACGCTGGTCGCCATGGCGATGAAAGTCGGGGAAATAAACCTGATAGTCATGGAAATGCTGGACCGTGCACACACGGAAACTTACGGACATCCGGTCCCAACAAAACTCCGTACAACACCGGTAAAAGGAAAAGCGATCCTCATCTCCGGCCATGACATGAAAGACCTCGAAATGCTGCTGAAGCAGACCGAAGGCAAGGGGATCAACATTTATACTCATGGCGAAATGCTACCTGCACACGGTTACCCGGAGTTGAACAAGTACCCACACCTTGTTGGCAATTACGGCGGCGCATGGCAGGACCAACGGAAAGAGTTCGATGATTTCCCCGGCGCCATCCTGATGACGACCAACTGCATCCAGAACCCGCGTGAAACGTACAAAGCCCGTATTTTTACGACCGGCCTGGTGAAATGGCCGGGCGTTGAACATATCACGGACAAGGATTTTACCCCGGTGATCGAAGCGGCGCTCGCTGCGCCCGGTTTCAAAGACGACTCCGTAGAAGCCTACACCATGACCGGCTTCGGGCACAATGCGGTCACGAATGTGGCAGGGACTGTAGTGGACGCAGTTAAAGCGGGAAAAATCCGTCATTTCTTCCTGATCGGCGGGTGCGACGGCGCCAAGTCGGGACGGAACTACTATACCGACCTCGCAACAAGCACGCCCGATGACACCATCATCCTCACCCTCGCCTGCGGCAAATTCCGGTTCAACAAAATGGACTTCGGGGATATCGACGGCATCCCGCGTATGCTCGACATGGGCCAGTGCAATGACGCCTATTCAGCGATTGTTGTCGCACAGGCATTGGCGGATGCATTTGAGGTTGGCGTAAACGATCTCCCGCTGTCGCTGGTATTGAGCTGGTTCGAACAGAAAGCGGTATGCATCCTGCTGACCCTGCTCCATCTCGGGATCAAGAATATCCGCATTGGGCCATCCCTCCCGGCCTTCATCGTACCGAATGTGCTGAATGTTCTGGTGGAGAACTTCGGGCTGACACCGATTGATACGCCGGAAGGTGATTTGGCGAAGATGCTGGGACAACCAATTTGATATAGAGAAAACCTCGTTAGCCTGTTCAACGATTTTTTACTGGCTTACTCAGGCTAACGAGGTTTGTTTTACTACAAAATTTCAGATTTTACTTCAAGAACACTGCCCTCTTCGTCGCCCGGAACGCACCCGCTTCCATCTGTACAAAATAGAGTCCACTCGCCATTCGGTGGTTTTCGAGCAATAGTTCGTAGGTTCCGGCGCCATACACACGGTTGGTGAGAGTTGCTACCCGTCGCCCCAGGACATTGAACACGCAGATTTTTACCGCCTGCCGTTCGGGGACAGTGAACCGAACAATCGCCACATCGTTGAATGGATTCGGATAAATATCCTCGAGGGAATAACCGTCGAGAAGGGCAGCATCATCCGGCTCAGGCGTATGGATCACCTCGGCTATGGATTGCATTTCGATATCCATATTATCCAGGTCTGCACCTTCCATCGAGAACAAGTCGGCTCCTTCCGGGGTGGCGAAATTCTGCATGTTCATTCCCGGTTCGGGAAAATCGCCATACCATGTGGGCACATAGATCCCTTCGCTATCGTTCAACATGCTGAACATACTGTAGCTTCCATCCGGTATGCCGGGAATAGAGTAGGAACCTCCTGTTGTATTTCCTCCCATTTCCACATAGGCGCTGACGAGGTTATCCATATTGTCCGTCACAAAAATTAGGGGCGTGTACGGCAGATCTCCATACTGTCCGGTAACCTGGCCGGAAACCGTATGACCGTCTTCGATCATTTCGATGGTTATCTCTGTCACCTCTCCACTGGTGATGGTGAATGTATCCCCATCGCTAAAGGAGAAGGAACCGCCATACCAGGTTCGTTGCACAGGCGGCGGTGTGGCATCGGGATTCATCGGAATGAACACAGGCAATGCAGCTAACTTGTAGTCTCCCGGTGGCAGAACAATGGCAACTTCCGGCTCGAACATGGGGGAATCATCGTTTGTACCCGGTTCATCCCAGTAGGGAACACGTTGCAGACTGTAGGTCAACGGATAGATTATAATATTCTGCTCCATGGGATTGTAAGGTGTGCCTCCGGGGCCGGTGACAGTCAAGTGCAACAGACCGCCATTGTCGATACGCATACTGGCGACAGTTTCCTCACCCGCCTCCACTTCCACCAGGAGAGCATCGCTATAGACAAATGCATTACCGCTGTACATCGTTGGGAACCATGATCCGGGAAATTCGGGATCGAATCCCTCCTGGTCGCGGAACATGATATGATAGGAAGCTGGCGCTATTCCACTTTCCGTATAGTTGCCATCTTCGGTAACATAAAAACCTTCGACACTGTCACCTTCATGCAACAGCACAACCTCCGCCTCGGATATAGGTGTACCGCCCGGTGTGGTGACACTTCCTGTCAGGGTTCCTCCCTCCTCGAACTGAATGATAAAGGGACCGTAATTCCCGCCTTCCGACATCATCATTACCCATTCCGCTTCCCAGGAGTGGATTACTCCGCCAAGGAAGATCCCGAAAATATCCTGCCGCGACCAGCAATCAAACCTCATGGTATACAAACCGGGATGGATAACACTCAACAGCTCCCAACGGCCATCTTCGTCAAGCTGCAGACCTTCCCAACGGTCATTGCCGTAAGTGGACACAATCTCGATTTCAACCGGATCATCGGGTAACATCGGACTCCCATCAATGTCGAGAGCATAGCCGTAGAAACTTACTCCACGTTCGAGTTCAGCATCGATTGTTACTGTTTGCTGCACTCCAACCTGAACCATGGTGGCATCAAAGAGGTCATAAGAATCTTCGTACCATTCCTCAACATATTCACTTTCATCACCGGGATGGAATACGAGATAAAAGGGATCATCGGGGGCAACCACAAGCCGATACTCACCGTTTTCATCAGTATCAACGTACGCGTACACCACAGGTGGATAATCTTCTTCCCACAACACTGCGAGAACGCTGCAGTTCTGAATCGGTTCTCCATCCCCGGTGACAGTGCCCGTAATACAACCGCCTTCATACAGGACAAAATCTATATCATCCCGCACCGCACCGGGATCGAGATAGATCCCCTCGATTTCATAAGGATTATGACTGCCCGGATAATACTGAGCATACAACCAGGTATCCTCATCTACGGCAGCGGCCTGAAACCAGTAGTACCCGCTGTTGATATCGGTAATTTCGTAAGTGCCATCCGATGTGTACACCATGTTTTCGATGTAGTTTTCCATGTACGGGCGTACGCTGACCATGACAGTTTCCGTAACAGGGTTGCCATCCCCATCAGTGATTGTTCCGGAAATGGTTGCAGCGGTTACCAATAAGGGAGAGAGAAGTATAAGCAGGCTGAGAGTGATGATCCGCATGGCATCCTCCTTCGGTTCACTAGTGTGAACCTGGTATGGACAGGTTCATAACCGGCAGGATCATCCGGGGAGTAGATGTAATACAGCGACAGAAAAGCCAGGAACAGGATGATTGCATGATTCAAGCAGGTCCCCCAAATCCCACCAGACCAAATTCAATTCAAACAGTCAGAGAAAACTCTGCTCTTATAATGTATATGCTAAACAATTGATAGAAAAGGGATTATGATAATTATTTTAATTATACATTTTCGGGAATCGGTTTTGAATTGTTGCTTATTTCCTTTATTAAAGCGGTCCACAAGGCACGGATGCTTGTTGCCGCACCGTCATCAGAGAACACGACTACAGGCATCCGGTCAATTTGAGCCCTGGTGATATTACTGTCGAAAGGAACTTTCCCGATGACAGGTGTCCCACTTGTTTTTGCAAAATCCTCGATTTTATCGGACATCTCTTCGTTGAGATCCCATTTATTGATACATACCCGAGCCGGGATGCCAAAATGTGCGGCAAGTTTGATTACACGCTCGAGATCATGCAATCCGGAATAAGTGGGCTCGGTAACAATCAGCACAAAATCAACACCCGTAAGGGAAGCGATAACCGGACAGCCTGTTCCGGGAGGGCCATCGATCAGCAGGTAATCCAATTCTTTTGCCACACCGATACCATTGGCGAAATTACGGACCACTGTCACCAGCCGTCCCGAATTTTCCGCTGCGATCCCAAGTTTGGCATGCACCAGGGGACCATATTCCGTATCCGAGATATACCATTCCCCGGACGGCATCTCTTTCAACTCAATCGCCTGTGTAGGGCAGAACCATTCGCATACCCCGCAACCCTCGCAGGCGATAGGATCAACTTCATATACCGGTAGTGGACCGGTGGAGAGTTTGATGGCGTCAAATCGGCAGAGCTCTTCGCATAATCCACAGCTTATACATTTGTCCGGTACTACTTCTGCTACCTTTGCTCCGCTGAATGGATTCGTTTTTTTTACGGTTGGATTAAGGACAAGATGCAAATCCGCAGCATCCACATCACAATCCGCAATGACTGTTTTGTCCGCCAGGCTGGCAAAAGAGGACACAATACTGGTTTTCCCCGTTCCACCTTTGCCACTAAGTATGGTTATGGTCTTCATTGTTTCTATCTATTCATCACTTTCTAACGTTTACCCGGCAACTGCCATGTTCGAGACTAGTTTTCCCGCCAGGCGTTCATAGATCTGCGCCTGTTCCGGAATGTTTTCAATCAGGGAGTCACCATGGGAATACACTTCTGCAATTTTCCTGGAGAAAGGAATCCTCAGTAGAATTGGAATCCCCTCTTCGTCGCAGTATTCCTCGACCTTTTTATCACCGATGTCATACCGGTTGATGATCACGCTGAACGGAATCTTGAGAGTCCGTACCGTTTCCACAGCGAGACGAAGATCATTCAAACCGAATGGTGTCGGTTCTGTCACAAGAAGGACATGATCCGAATCCCGTACCGCTTCAATCATCGGGCAGGATGTTCCCGGCGGCGAGTCGATAATGGAAATCGAATTTCTTCCAATTGCCCGTTTTACCCGTTTGATCAATGGAACAGCACTCGCCTCACCAATGTTCAAATGTCCACCGATATAGGTCAATTCACCTGCACGTCCCTCTTCAAGGACACCAATCTCACGGTTTACCTCAGTGATTGCCCGAGGTTTGCAGACCAGTTGGCATCCACCACAACTGTGACATAATTCCGGGTACAGCAACACTTTGCCCTTGAGTACAATGATCGCGCTGTAATGGCAGATCTTGCTGCAGTCTCCGCAACCGTCGCATCTGTTTTGATTGATCTTCGGAATGGCCACCGTCACTGATTGACGATCCCGGATTTCCGGTTTCAGGAAAATGTGTCCGTTTGCCGCTTCCACATCACAGTCGGCATACACGACATTTTCGTAGTGTTTTGCCAGTATCTGCGCCAGGTTCACCGCGACTGTGGTTTTCCCTGTTCCGCCTTTTCCACTGGCTATGGCAATTCTCACGTTTTTTACACCTGTTCTGTAAAAATTTTACTCACGAACCATCATTCCGCCACACTTCGGACATTTCTGCTCATTACAGGGAACACCGCGTTGATGCGGCACCTTTTCTCCACAATTCGTGCAAACACAATTGCCATTGGGGCCCAGGCCTCGTCCACGACCACCTCCACGACCGCCAAATCCGCCACCTTGACCGCCGCCACGACCCATACCGCCGCCCTGGCCGCCGCCACTGCCCATACCGCCGCCTTGAAACATTCTTCTATCCTTTCCTTACGCCCAATGACCCTGTACATCGGGATTGTTCAACGGCGTAAGTTTGTTATCTGTAAACGCCTTCACCGCTTCTTCCACGGTGCCGTTTTCAAAGGGATAAATTCCAATCCCGGCCGCTTCCAATGCTGTAAATGCTTTCGGACCGCAATGACCGGTTACCACAGCTTCCGCTCCCTTGTCCGCTATCTGCTGCGCCGCTTGAATTCCCGCGCCACCGGACATGGAAGAGATGCTGCCATTATCCACCACTTCAATATCTCCGCTCACCGTATCCACAATGATAAAATAACCACATCTGCCGAATCGGGGATCTACCGGACTGCTTTTGTCCTGCCCCTGTGCTGAAACAGCAATTTTCATCGTTATACTCCCATGCAACGTAACAATTAAACCTGTATGTTGTTAAATCTTCTTTTATGTTGTTTTTTATAAATATAGCACCTATTTCATAATAGTAATTCAACTGCTTCGAATCATTCATTATGGGAATATGCCCATAACATGATACGATTTTTCCCTTGTAAAATGCAATACTTCATTTTGAAATTCAGGGGAGATCGAGGTTCCTGCAACATTCAAACTGCAACGTGTCTGCAACGATTACAACATAACCGGGTAGTGGATATTTCCCGGTTTACAGTTATGATTTGTGCAGGTTCCTGGCGTTTGTCCAGTACTACGGGATATTTTGGTACGAAAGGAAGCGAGAACCTGCACATATTTTGTCAACAGATTCTGCAAGTTAGTATAGCCATCTTAAAGATGCTCCATATAACAATCGGGCCAACCCCTTAAACCGGGTCGTAAAAACGGGATTTTGAGATTAGAATTTGCGTTCAATAATCCAACAGGACACTCGACATGCCCATCCCGCACTAGCCACAGTAGAGAAGCTGATATTGCAGTTGTTAGTAAAATGGATTCTTGCAAGGTCTGAAAAAGAGCAGGCTTATGGATAGCGACCTTTTTTGTATCGACAACAGCAATTTCTTTCCAGAAAGCGGTCAATAATGCCTCAGTTGTTTCGAGTGTGTCACTACTTAAATGAATAAAGTCTACTATTGAGAAAAACATCCACCATTTGTAATCCTTCTTTTTTTGTGATCAGACATTCGGGTGTTAATATTTGAAGTCTTCCCAAAATAGAGACCACTTTTCGGCGATCCGCCTAAGATTTCTATTCCATTTCTTCGTTCGATAAAGCCACCTGTTGGATTATCTGTTCCAAAGAAAATATCCAAGTGTGGCAAAGCACTATTTCGAAGTGATAGAGTAATCTTGATCGGTTCAGTCGAATCGGCTTCGGAAGTATCATGAATAACAGGTTTAAATGACAGACGTCTTACCTCAGAATGCATTGGAAGGTTCAATAGCTGCCATTGATCAGCCCACCCTTTTTCGGCGGGAGAATAAGATTTTCCCATTTCGTCCTTTTTAAGATATCCTGAGGGGATTAGTTTTTGATGAATAATTTGGCTTGCACGTCCTCGTAGGACTGAGCATCCTAATTCCGAATATGCCTGCTGAATTTTTTCTTCGATATCCCCAACAGTATTGGGATTGATATTTGCTTCATATCTCTCCCAAGCAAGTGTCCTCAAAAACACAGCCCAGACAGGGTTATCATATTGGAATTTAGTATCTGACATTGTTTCCTCTACCAGAATTTATTGCCTAAATCTTTTGTTATTCAAAGTATTTATTTTGGATTATCTTCACAAGAGTACGACCATCATTTTTATATATGAACTCCGTTTATATACACTTTCCGATTATCCAGTTAGCTCAGCTATGAAATTTCTTTCGCAAATGTAGAGATTTTACAGGGTACGGCGGGCTGGAACGCCCGCCCTTCCCTTAAAGCTGACTTGAAATAGTAGAAAATTTATAGCTGAGCAAAAGTATAATCGGATAAAACAATTAATCCTCTGTCCCTTCATCCATTTCCGCAGCCGGGCTCCATTCCCCCACACTTTCCACATGTATTTTTACCGGTCCACGTGAGGTCCACTGTTCATTGGTGTTGTAGCCCCATTCGAGGTATTCCGATGCTCCCCCGCCCTGGGTGGTAATCAGGAACCGTGCATCCAGCTCCCCTATGGAAGCAGCGCTTTCGGCAGGAGATTCCTTGTCCCCTGCTTGTGGATCGACCGGGATCCATCCATATCCCGGCAGATACACTTCGCACCAGCGATGGAACACGTCATCCGAGGAGGCATCATCCCCACGGACAACCACGGAGCCCACATACCGGGCGGGTAATCCAGCAGCACGGCACATGGCGATGAACACAAAAGTATATTCGCTGCATGAACCATTGCCCCGGGTGAGTACAGCCGGGGCTACGTTCCATCCCCCGGAAAGTTCATAGTACAGTTGTGAGCCGACATATTTGTGAATCTTCCGCATGATCCAGTAGGGATTTTCTTCATCGCCCACTGATTCAGCAACAGCCTGCTGGATCACGGGATCGAGGATGCGATATTTGTCCTCATCGGCAGTGTACAGGGTGAGGATATCATCCGGAATATCCTTCAGTTCACCCACCATTTCCGGGAAGATGTACCACCTCACCTGGTGCAGTTCAGCGGTGATATCCATAGTGATACGGTTTCTTGCTGCAAGTTCCAATCCCGCCATTTCCCAGTGCGCACAACGCTGGCCCCAACGGTCCTCGACGTAATTCATCGGTTCCGGGGTGAACACCGGTTGTGTGAGCAGAGTTTGTGTTTCACGTTCTTCGGGAAGGGCGAAAAAGACATCAAGGGACTCAATCTCGCCGGGACCATAATTGCGAAATTCATGGGTGAACTGCAGATCGAGACGGTTGCTGTCCAGCACCCTGTATTGGGTTTCATCCCGGATGATCATCGTGTACAGGGAATCGCTCTGGTAGTCGACATTGCACAGGTAATCATCCATCCATGCAAGCCCTTGAGCGTATAATCCCGGAGCGTCAAGTGTGACAATCACCATGCCGTGTTCCGGCTCGATCATGTAGATACGATCCAAAATGCGGTCCGCACACCACAGGTAGGCGCCATCCCAGGCCAATCCTGTAGAATGGCCTGCGGGAGCCGGGATCGCACGGATGGTGGTGCCGTCATCGGTGGAGAACTGCACTAATTGTTCAGTACGATCATCGGCGAGCCAGAGGTTCTCCCCATCCCAGGCAAGCCCGCGAGGACGTGGCGTGGGTGCTTCAATGGATTTTACTGTTAATCCGGATTCCGTATCGATTCGCAGAATACGTCCCTCTTCACCGTCCACCATCCACAACATTTCGCCGTCCCAGGCCAGACCCCTTGGGATAAATCCCGGTGACGGCATCGATTGCACTACTTCACCTGTTTCGGGATTCAGCGCATACAGGCTGTCATTCAGACGGTCCGCAACCCAGAGATGTTCGCCGTCATACGCCAGCCCAGTAGGGCATTGCCCCGGAAGCGAAAAAGAAGTCAGGATATCGCCGGGCGTGGCGAAAAGTGCGGTTGAAAGAAAAATGATCGTAATGAGTGCTGCTGCATACTTGCGTGCCATTCCAATCCCTCCCTGTTGGTGAAAATAATGTAACGCGTTTTTCCTCGGAAGGGAATTGATTCAAGCCTATGATTTCATGAATTTAATGTAGGATGGACAAATCGAGCACTTTGGTTCGAACCATTTTTTACAATTGATTTTCCTGATAGAGCGATGGCTATTGCAAATGAAACTTCAACAGTTCATCTTATAATACAATGGACATATTTAAATAGGATGTTGGGGTATTTTTTAATCGTGAGGTTTGCAAGTGATACGTAAAATCATTACCGAACAGAATGTAAAACTTGTCACAAAACTGGCCGATGAATACCGCAGAAACCGCCTGGTTCTGTTTCTTGGAGCGGGGATTTCCAAAAGTTGCCAGCTTCCGGACTGGCCGGAAATCCGCAAGGCGGTATTAGGTGAATACTTTGATGCCAATTTCGCCAACTGGCGGAAACCGGAAGATCCCAGCGCTGAATGGCTGATTTCCTATTATATCGAAAAGATGCTGAACAAATCCTCTGCACCCGTAACGGGGCGGTATATGAAATACAAATTGGGGGATCGTTACCTCGAAGTGTTGCGTCGTGCCCTGTATGGCCGACCGTTCAAAATATCACCCACTCTTCAAGCGGTCAGCCATATGAATAACCTGAATGCGATCTGTACCTATAATTATGACGACCTTCTGGAAACAGCAACGAAAAAATCAGGCTCATTTACCGCTTTAACCTGCCCGAACGACCAGGCGAAACGTGGTACTGTCCCAGTGTATCATGTCCATGGCCTGCTTCCGCATGATCCCACAGATATTCCCAAGGGCGACATTGTCTTTGCTGAAGATGAATATCACCTGGTATTCAGAGATGCCTTCCACTGGTCCAACACAATCCAACTTTCGCTCTTCCGTGAATGTACCTGTCTGCTGATCGGTACTTCGCTGACCGATCCAAACCTGAGACGTCTGCTGGATGTTGTGGATGCTGAGAAATTACCGGTCTCACGTATAGCGGTCATGCGTTTCAAACCCGATCCGAATGATGAACATGGAATGCTGTCAGAGGTAATAAAACAATTTAATGAAGAATCCATGGCGCATATTGGAGTGTCGATACTGTGGATTCATGATTATGACAAAGCGATACCCGCCATTCTTCAGAGCATTATTTCCGATGATCCCCCTCGTGAATATATTCGTGCCGTATTCCGGAACAATCAACCGCGTACAACAGAGACAAATCCACTAAACCTTTGTACATATGACAATTGTGATCAACCCTCACTTTACAACCATCGGTATTGCGCCTTACATGAAAAACGAATACGAATCATCGAAAACATCGGCGAGGATTTTGCCAGAAAATACCTTGAAGAAGACGATTTAAAATCCCTGGACTGAATATTTCATTGATAACTTTCTTAAGTATACTTATTTAAACGATCTTGATTCAACTTAGTAAGTTTACATGATTGTATTAGCCTTAAGGTATTCCTCACAGATTATTTCCCTTAGGATATTCCACTCAGAATATTCCACTTTAGGGTAGGGCGGGCCTCCGTGCCCGCCAATCGGGTCGAAGACACGATTAAATCTGTCTCCATCATGTTATTGAATGCCGCTACCGCGACATTGGCGGGCACGGAGGCCCGCCCTACCCTACCAGTGGTCTGTATGCTCCCCTTGATTTAACTCTAATTAAACCAGTACCTCTACAATGCGTCAGAGTAAGTGAAGCAGTTACGCAACAAGCAACAACCTCCCTTCATCATGAGCGGCACCGTCCGGCAGCAACAGCCGGACGGTTTCTTATTGCATATCCATGTAGCATTTCAGAGCACGAGCTTTGAAATAGTGCATCTTTCGGTGTGTAAGCACCTACTACAATTTCAGTAATAACAACACTTACGAGTCCCTGTAGAACGGTGTACTTTTTGCACGTCTACCGCAATTGTCGAACAGATTATTTAATTTCAACAAATCTATGACTTTAGTAACAATCACACTATTCTGAAAAAACCAAATTCATGTGATTAAAAATTCGGTGAGGGAGATCATGAGAACATCGGTACTTCTGTGCATCCTGTTGTTATTGCATCCCGTAGGGCTCTTTGCTGGTGAAATCCACGACGCTGTCAGGAATGATGATCTGAATACTATACGAAGCCTCGTTGCAGCCGATCCTGCTGTGCTGTCGGAACGACTTGAAGAGGAAGGAAAAACGGCTTTGCATGTCGCCTGCTATGAGGGTCACCTCGAAGCGGCGCGTTTGTTGATAGAATTAGGAGCTGATGTGGATGCTCCCAAAACAAACAACAGTGTCCCCCTCCATGGAGCCGCCTACCATAATCATCCGGAAATCGTGGCCTTACTCCTTGAATCCGGCGCCAACATACACGCCATGAATGACGGCAATTATACGGCGATGAACTCCGCCGCTGCCGCAGGACACTGGGAAATCGTCCGTACGCTCATGGAAGCAGGCTCCGACATCCACAACGTCTCCTTGTATGCCGGCAGTATTCTGCACATGGCCGCCGCCTGGGGTGAGGAAGAACTCGTCCAGGAATTAATTGATCTTGGCGCTGATGTAAACGCTGAGATGACCAATGGCAACACTCCCTTGTATTACGCTGTGGATAATGACCAGTTCAACTGTGTGCAACTCCTGGTGGAAAATGGTGGTAATATCCATCATCCATTGGAACATGGCACCTCGTTACTCAACCTGGCGGTTCGAACCTCTACCCCTGAAATCATGGAATACCTGATCGAGCAGGGAGCGGATATTGACGATAGCAGTTCTGCTGGATGGTCCTTGCTTCACTATGCGGCACGTGATGGCGATACTACCAAAGTCCGCATTCTCCTCGACCATGATGCACCATTGCGAGTGTTTAACCAGCGCGGAGAGACACCGTTGTACAATGCTTTGAATTACGGCCGTTCAGGTGCGGCTCAACTGCTTCTCGCTGCGGGCGCACGTCCGGATGTACGGCATCCTCTTACGGGATATACCGGGCTCCACAAAGCCAGCATGAACGGTTTCACTGAAATTGTCCACGCCCTGGTGGATGCCGGAGCCAATCTTGACTATACGGATAACATGGGTTATTCAGCGCTCGATTATGCAGGACGATACGGCCATCGTGATATTGCAGAATTCCTCCAGGCTCAAGGTGCTGCAACCACAGAAAATTTTGTCGCGCGGTATGGCATGTCACCTCTGCTTGAGGAATCATTAGCGGATGGTGAAGCGACTTTATGGCACTTGGGGCATTGCGGATGGGGAATCAAAACCCGGAACAATTTCCTGATCTTCGACTACTGGAATCCGGGTGAAGATCCGAATTCACCCTGCCTGGCGAACGGTCACATCCTCCCGGAAGAGATTGAGGATCAAACGGTGACGGTTTTTGTCACCCATGAACACCGCGACCATTATAATGAAATCATTTTTGAATGGGCGGACGAGCTGGATAATGTGACCTATGTATTGGGTTTTAATCCTGCCGAACTCCCACAATACCTGGAAACACCGTATGATGGTCCGGACTATATCGCACTTGCCCCTCACACCGAGAGTGAGATCAACGGTATGCGTGTGGTGACCATCGAAGCGAATGACGCCGGTGTCGGGTATTATATCGAAGTGGATGGAGTAACGCTCTACCATGCCGGGGATCATGCCGGATGGGCGGATGACGAACGTGAAGGATATTTCGCAGAGATCAACTATCTCGATGCGTTTGTCGATGAACTCGATATCGCCTTTGTGAATGTTACCGGGTGCCATTCCCATGATCTGAACCGTCTGCGCGAAGGCAATATCTACACTGTCGAACATCTTCAACCGCGGATTTTCGTCCCAACTCATGCACACAACCGTGAATACATCTATGATGATTGCGCGGAAGATTTCGGTGAGATTTTCCCGGAAATGCAATTCGTCTGCCCGAATGTCCGTGGCGATGTCTTCCAGTACAAGCAGCACAGGATCTTGTAAGTCCTGATAGTCCTGTTGATATACGTAACCCCGTTCAAGAGAGCGGGGTTTTCAATTACAAAAGACATAAAACTCACCGGTGAATAGCTCCCGACTTTGGCCCGAGTGCTTGCCACTCGGGTTTCTCTATTTCGAGAGGTCGATGGTAGTACTACTAATCCATAAGTAATTGGAGTGGTGATGAGAAAAATCCAGGATTGGAATAGTGCAGGGATACCCGAGTGGCAAGCACTCGGGCCAAAGTGTCGGGCCGAAGTGTCGTTGCGAGCCTGTAAACACAGTAGTTGTTGTTTGTGTTTGCAGGCGAAGCAATCTGCTGCCAGGTGTGGAAAGGTCTGTACGAAGCGCATTTTGGGATGGTGTATGGGAATGGAAGAAAATTGCTATGGGATTTGTTGATCGAAATGTATGCAGAAATGGAAAGAGATTGTCTTCGCGTTTCAAGGTACTACATGTGAAACGCTCGCAACGACGTGTATGTGATGGCTGGCCCGAAAAGGCTGTGATGAAGGAATTTTCTTTTAGGATGTAAAGTCTGTCATTGAACTATGCCCTCGTTAGGTTCGTCAACACGTTTTTCGTTGACGATCTAACGAGGATTTACTCAGCAGTGGGTGGCTCGGCGAATCACAGCGTAGCGTAGTTTGCGAAGCCGGATTCCCGGGTTTCAACTGATTTATTAGCTGTTTCCTCGTTAGTACATCCGTCTTCATAAACAACATTTCGCCAGATGAACCTAACGAGGGCATATCCAGAGGGTCGGGTATCAAAAGGACTACTTGATCACAACCAATTTCACCAATGAGTGAAATTCACCGGGGACAACCATCCGCACAAAATACATACCGGCCGCTAAAGAATCGGTGTTGATTGAAACAGAGTGTTCGCCGGAGGAATACGATCCGTTGCACGCAACGTCCACCTCCCGTCCGATCAGGTTGATCAGGGAGATCCTTACACGGTTCGGTTGCGGCAACGTAAAACGGACCACCGCCTGCGCATTGCAGGGATTGGGGTAAGGTGATGACAGTGAGTAGTCTTCGGGCAGAAGTGAACCGTCATCATCCACCCCGGTAACAGTTCCTTCGCCAAGCACATGCACGCGTACCATTGTGTCCTGAGGACTGTTGCTGCGGATCTCTAAGAAGGATTCCATAAGGCCGGTTTCTGTAGGGGTATACACCACAGGGATGTACAGGTTCACCCCGGTTCCGGCGGTGCTGTCGATAAACTCCGGGATGACGATTTGTTCATTCTCGCAACGGATGTCGTACAGTGCAAGTTCTTCCGTCCCGCCATTCCGCACCCACAGGTTCAAGGTCGCAGGTTGCCCCACATCCACTATCCCGAAATTGAGGTTTCGTTCTGGAAGGCGGATATGGGGAGCTCGATAGTCGGTAAACGGTTCCGCTGAGAACATCGGATAATCCAGGGTGTTGAGAATAGTATCTCCAAACGCTTCCGGGTGTTCTGTTTCGTGATAACAGCCGGATGGATCCCCCCAATAGTTATATGACATCTGCAGAAAACCGTCAGTCGTCCCCACTGCAGGACCGTCATTGCCGATAAAATCATTGTGAGCCAATCGCACTCCAGCATTTGCCGAAACGCCGATAGCGGCAGGTATTGTACCATATTCCGTTTCAAGAGGACCATTATTGATAAATGTATTGTATTGGATACTTAAGAGATAATCAGGGACATTACTTGTAGGAGCGCACAATATTGATGCACCGTTTGCGCGATTATTAATAAAAACGTTATTATGTATTGTAGAACCATCTGTAAGGAATAATGCTGCACCAA
>CAXXQY010000014.1:0-85449 GCA_963674515.2 bacterium | reverse complement strand
CGATTGGATTCGAAGCCGGATGTAGCCCGGTTCTGCAGTATGTGGGCAGGTTTGGGTAATCCTGATATTACCCGATCGTGTTACAAATGAAATCTCTCTCCGTCAATCCCGGTCTCCCGGGATTGATCTCTCATGATCCTGAACGATACGCTTGTAATAGAATCTGAATGCTACAGGATTTGCAGGCTCTTTTCGATGGCAATCCAGGGAATTGTCTCGATTAGTTCACTGAATTGATTTTTCTTCAGTCCAACAGTATGTAACCGTTGGTCGAATTGTTCAGTATTCAAACGGTCAATCTCTTTACCTACCTGGAACCTGGATACAAGCAAATCCGCAAAATATATGACATAGATTAATTTATCAGGAACATCTGCACGTTCCGGCATATGATGATATGCGATACTCTGCTGAATCTGCCCCGGGAGTTTCCACAGCTCCGCCAGCCTGTACCCCACTTTCTGGTGATCTGTCTGCAAAACTCGCTGTTCCACACCAATGAGGGTTTCATCCTGATCATAGATTTCTCTATAAAAGAAGGGTGAACGGCTCGCCAGAAACTGGTCCAATACCACTTTGCCTATATCGTGCAGTAGTCCTGCGGTATATGCAATGTCTTCAGGAATACCGCCGACATACCTGGCGAGATTTTCTGCAACCCATGCCACTGTTAATGAATGCTGGTACAATCCCCCCAGGCAAAGTGAATACCCCTGTTGCGATTGCTGAAAGAATGTTTCCGTAGATGTGGTTATTACAAGGTTCAGCAGTTTCTTCTCCCCAAGCATAAACAACGCCTGCTGAATGGAAGTGATCTCCTTTTTGGGACTGAAAATGGCGGAATTGGAAAAATTGATAACCTTTGCGGCAATAACCTGATCCTGCTGAACAATCTTTGCAATATCCTTCATCTCATAGTCATCGGACCGCATCATATTGATAATTTTAATAGCAAGTTGCGGAATCGGTCGGACTCGTGCGATGGCGACATCTATTTCTCCCCGGTTCACGAATAAACCCGGGTTGATATCATCATCAACAGTATCAAAAATCGGCGATATTGTCCAGGCCAGCGACTTGACTGATACCATTAATTTGCAGGCAAAATACCCACCTAGTTCTGAATGAACGATATGAATGTTGTGACTGTTAAGAATATGCAAGACCACTTCGGAGGTTTGCCCTCCAATATTCAGTTCAAGGTCATCCCATGATACAGGACCAATCAATGCACCGCCCGCAACAACCGCTTCCATATTTTGTATTGTTGCACCCGCTTCCTCCATCTTCTTGATAAACCTGGGAAGTCCGGTGGAAGCATAAATGAAGGGATCTTCGGGAACGGAAAGAAGATTGGGTTCTGGTAGAAGAATGTGATACAATCCTGCCACTTTTGCTACTTTGTCAATGATAACAACACCGACACAAGTACCAAGAAAGGCCTCCAGTACTATATCTTTACTGGAACACAGGGAAAATGCTCCTGATGGGACAGGTTCAACTTTATGTTTTTTCGTCATGAATCGCTACATCATTTATCGTGAATTGAGAGATAATAAAAACTTGTTGTCGAATTCTGATCGCCAGGTACCGTTTCAATGAGTGTTGGAGTAATTGATCTGCTCCATTTTAATGGAAATTACTATTTTAAAAATAATATAAAAATTCGATGAATCGTATTCAATACAGGAATCCTTCTCCATTTCCAGTCGTATAAATATCACCGTCACTTCTCCATGTATCAGGTTAGTGGCAGTAGTATATTATTTTTCTGGAGATAAACATGTGGTCCTTTCGCGCCTGAGTGGATCGATTCACATGTTATGTAATCTATAAGTTGGATGATCGTAACGCAGGTATCATATGAATTTTCCAGTCCGATTTGCTCTCCTGCTTTTCACCATGTTTGTTCTCATTTTGTGTAAAACATGGGTTTCACCAGGGTTTGCACAAACGGGAGCCTCTTTAACGCTTGATGTACATAAGACTATATCCATACCAGGAGAAGCTGTATCATCCCTTTCAGCGATCACCTATGGACATGACGGATCCCTGTTTGCAATTGACGCTCAGAACAACCAGTTGCTGCATTTTTCCCAGAATGGCGATCTGTTGGGGCAGACAGGCGGATTCGGTTTTGGGGACAACAGTTTTCAGAGTGCAAATGATCTTACTTCCGTGGGGTTTGAAATCTGGGTCGCTGATGAACTTGGTGACAGGATATTACGGTTCGATCAATGGCTTGCGCCGGTAGGACGTTTATTCACCAACCGGGACGCATATGATGACTCGGATTTTGAACGCCCCCTCTCCGTCGCCCGCAGCCCCAATGGTGACATCATGCTTATCGACGGGAATCGTATGGATGTCCTGCTTCTTGATCCATCGGGACGGTTCCTCGAAAGACTGGCCGGATATGGCGATCATACCGGCGGCCTGATGTCTCCGGATCGGGTTGAGGTATCCGCTATGGGAACACTCGCGGTAGCCGATAATGGAAAACATTCTGTTTTACTGTTTGATTCATATGGAACTTTTATCCGTGAAATTCCAATTCAAACCGTCAATCAGGCGAATATCCGGATCGCCTGGAGTAACAATTTCCTCTTCGTATCGTCGGGAACGTCCATAACAGCGTATACAGCAGCATCTATCCAACCACTTCAATCATGGGAAGGCATTTCGGAAAATACGATCAATGATCTTGCAGGAAAACAGGGAATCCTGGCAATCACGTCCGGAAGAACCATTCAACTTTTCCGAGTACAGGAATCAGCAACCCGATGAAAACCCGCGTACTATTCATATTGTTGATAAGCATGTTTTTCCTTTATGCGGGATTGCTTTTCGCATATGAGTTTCAGGCCGCCAATAGCTCCGATTCGACTGCTGTTGATCCATTCATCAGAACAAACACAAATAGACCCGGCGAATATTCCGGGATTATCAACAATGATCCACTGAATACACAAGTGACATTGCCTATTCGCTACCTTGACCCCCGCACCGTAATCATTACAACACTCGACAATGATACACTTACCCAGGGTCAGGACTATGAGCTGGACGGAACCCTTGGCACAGTTACTTTTCTATCAACGCCTCCTGCCCGATTCAACTTTTACACCCGCTATCTTCCGATCTCACTGTCGGATACGGTTCAATTCCGAACAGAACGAGCGGCGATTTCCGCCGACACATTGCTTGCAGGGGAAAGTATAAACATTCACCGACAACTCGAATCCCGCGCAGAAAGTTCGTTGTTCCGGAACTCAACATTACAGCGTAGCGGGTATATTTCGCGGGGCGTACAGGTGGGCAACAACCGTGATGTCAGCGTGGAATCCGGCCTTCACCTGACCCTAAACGGCAACCTGTCCAGTGATATCGAAATCCACGCACTCCTTGACGATCAAAATCTTCCCATCCAACCGGAAGGCAACAGCCGCCGTCTCGAGGAAATCGACCAGGTGTACATCGATCTGCAAGCACGGCGTTACCATGGACGTTTCGGAGACTACCGGCTGGAAACCAATACCGGGCGTTATGGTACCTTTACCCGTACCCTCGAAGGAGGATTGTTACGTCATTCCGGCCCTGATCTCGAAGTGGAGATCGGCGGTGCGGTAACCCGTGCGATGTTCCATACAATGCAGTTCGCGGGCGGTGATGGCATCCAGGGACCGTATATCCTCACAGGGAAAAATGGCGAAACGCCGATCCTGATCATCGGTGGCAGCGAAAAGGTCTGGATTGACGGCGTCCTCATGCAGCGCGGCGAATCCGAAGACTATACCATAGACTACAATCGTGGCGAATTAACCTTTACACCGCGCCGCCCGATCACATCCGAATCCCGTATCGAAATCGATTTTGAGTATTCCCCGGAAGCATATCCAAGAAACCTGTACACAGCATCTGCGAACTACACATCACCTTCGGGGAAATACAACCTGTCCGCCATGATTGTGGAAGAGAGCGATGACTCCGACCGTCCCATCTCCTTCGATCTTACATCGGACATCCGCAATCAACTCTCGCGGATGGGTGACAGCAATGAACCGGCGCTGATCTCTTCCCCGGATTCACTCGGCGCCAATGAGGGAGATTATGTTCGACGCGATACCGTCTGGACCGACCAGGCGACCTATTCCTATTTCCTGTTTGTGGAACCTGCCGAGGATGGTTCCCCGCGTGGTGAATGGAGCGTACTGTTTACGGAAGTGGGATCGGGTGAAGGGGAGTACGAACGTCAGTACGACCCGGTGATCGGGCTGTATTATTACACATGGGAAGGCCCCGGCGAAGGAAGCTGGTCACCGGTGAGGCATGTACCCATGCCCGAACGCAGACGGAATTCCGCCATCGCCCTCCAGATGAATCCTTCCCGTTTCGTTAGGTTTTCCGCAGATATCGGGGTGAGCGGATATGACCGTAACACCCTCTCCTCCGTTGATGATGATGACAATACCGGATGGGCGCAGCAATACCAGGGATTTTTTCAACTCCCCACACGAGGAGACATTTCCCCTCTCGAAGTATCGGTCTCGCTCCGTAACGAGGAGAATACGTACCGTTCCTTCGCGCGGGAACGTGAAATCGAATACGAACGTCGCTGGGGTGCGGACACGTTGGCGACAAACATCGGTGAACGGGAGTATGGTTCGCGCATCGTGTTCCGTCCTCATTCGTCCACCAGCATCCAGGCGGGATATGGCAAACTGGAACGGGGCGATGTGTTTGTCAGCGAGCGTGTTGACGGCATCGCCAACCTGCAGACCAACCGTATCCAACTGCAAAATACAGTTGAGTTCATCCATTCCGATGATAATGATTTGTCCCACACATCCGACTGGTTACGCTACCGTGGATCGGCCACCTACCTGTGGAAGGTCTGGACTCCGGGAGTGGAAGCGGAGTACGAGGACCGCGACCAGAGTTACTCGGATACCATCTTCACCGGATTCCGTTATCAGCGTCTGAAAACCTTCTGGGGAATGACACCTCACATGGGGCATTCCGGGCAAGTGAGTTACGAAAACCGCAGCCGGGACAGCCAACAGGACAAAAACACCTATTCGCACGTGTATTCCGAAGATGCCGTTCTCCTTGAATGGCAGTACGCCCCCTCCGCGATGCCGTTCCGCAGTGAATTCGAGGCCAGCCACCGTATCAAGCAGTATGACAACCTGCTCGACAGTACGGATGTCACCACCAACCTCGCCTCCATGCACCTTTCCTGGACACCAATGGCCAGCGCGCTTACCACGGACCTTCAGTACCGTGTCAGCCAGACACTCACCCGCACCAGCGCACTCATCGCCTACCAGGTACCGGCAGGTGAAGGGGATTACATCCGTGTCGGGGATGAATATGTCTACGACCCTGAGATCGGGAATTACATTCTCCGTTCCGAACCCACTGGCGATGCGGTCCCGACCACCGATGTAACCTCCGTTTTCCACATGGACTGGTCGCCGCACCGTCTGCCCGGTCAGGAGGTTCACGGAAACGGTTTCGGATGGGAAGACATCTCCCTCGAAACGGAGATCGAAATCACGGAAGCCACCACCTGGGACCGTCCTGAAGAGATCATTTTCCTCAACCTGGGGTCATTCCAGACCGACTCGACGGTGCAGGGGCAATTGTCATGGCGGCAGGATATCTATCTCTTCCGTTCCCAGCGGGAGTTCAACCTGCGCGTGCGGTATTACGCGGAGCAACGCCTGCAGAACCTCTATCTGTCCGGCGCGGAACGGTTTTCCACGGACTCCTGGGAGTTACGCCTCCGTCGATCCCTGAGCAGTACACTGGACCTCGAAAGTACACTGGAAGACATCCGTAAACGGAAACGTTTCGCGCGCCGTACCTATGGCGAATTGTACCGGTTGGACCGTATGAAAATCGACCTTTCCTGGCGGCCTTCGCGGATCTGGCGGTTCGGGCTGGAAACACGTGGTCTGTATGACGAAGACATCAGCGAAGCAACGCTGGTACGCGGCCTGGCGCTCAAACCGAAGGTCACGTGGTCAGTACGGCAACGGGGGCGTGTGAGCGCGGACTTCGAAGCATTATGGATTGCGTCACAGGCGGAAAGTGTTCCGTTTGAGCTGGCGGATGGTCGTCCCAAAGGGCGTAATGGCCGCGCGAATGTCCGCTTCGATTACCGCCTCGGCGAATCCATCAACGCTCGCGCCACCTACACTGCCCGCCTCGACCAGGGACGAGAACCCATCCACATCGCCCGCGTGGAAGTGAGCGCGTATTTTTAGGGTGGCCGACCTGTTGTCCAAGATCGGGTGTCATAAGAATAACAACCCTCACCTTTGATTAATAACAAGTTGACAGATAGGATACCCCATCATCCGGGGATTTTCGTCGATGTAACGATTTCCCGGATGATGGATTTATTGTACGCACAATACATTCGTATATCTATTGTAATAACTATGTTATAACTATTGATTGTTTATTATATATGATATATCTTACTTGTGTAACATGGAGGTATAAATGCGAAAAAAACTTTCGACGTTTGGCAATAGCTTGGGGATCATCATCGAACGGCCAATCCTTGAATTGTTGAACATTAACAAGGATACTGTCCTCGATATCAGTACCGATGGAGACGGTTTATATATCAAACCTTTACGAAAGGATCATTCTGACAGTGTAGTGGAATCCGTAACAAAGATGATGAATACTCATGACAAGACCCTGGAAAAACTGGCGGAATGATGATAGAACCTGAGTTTCTGACGTTCGAAAACATCCTGTACATTCATGAAACTCAGATGGAAAGGTATGGTGGACTCGTTGGTATTCGTGACAATAGCCTGCTTGAGTCTGCGATAGCTATCCCTGAAGCAACATTCGAGAGTAATTACCTGCATTCATTTCCCTTCCAGATGGCAGCAGCATATGCGTTTCACATTGCACAAAATCAACCATTTCTTGATGGCAATAAACGAACTGGATTACTGTCAGCGCTTGTATTTCTTGATTTGAACGGATATACAATTGCGAATCCTTCGACTAAACTGGAAAAAGCAATGTTATCGATTGCAGAAGGGAAAATGACCAAAGGAGAACTGGCAACACTTTTTGAAACATTATGCAGTAGCACTATTGAATAATTCCTGCCTTATTTATCAATATAGCAACCTTCACCGCCAGTTTATCACGAAGTGGAGTTGATTCCTGAATGTCTTCGGGGATTGGTAAACCTCGTTTTACGAACGAAGCGATATGGCACCGAATGGCGTCAACTGCCATTTCCTTGGCCTCTTTCAGGGTGTCGCCTTCAGTGGCCAACCCGGACAATGCGGGAATTGTGACAGTATAACCACCTTCCTCGGCCGGTTCGAAAATCGCTGTATATTCACGTTTTACCATGGAAGTCTCCTGTACAACATGTGATGATATATTAATATAACATATCGAAGATATTCAGAATTCCATCATCATTGTAAAATAACGTATATAGCTTCATGAGATGAAACCTGCATTTCGATTCCTCAAATGTCATTCTTTTTTACGGCCACGACATTAAGTCATCCCGTGAGAAAATCCCCGCATGACGGTGCATCCAAGTTACAATTTTATAATCCAATCGCGATCAAATCATAAATGACATCTCTACAGATATCTTCAACTGTTCCGCAAAAAATTGTATATTTCATCAAACTGGCAGGAAGAATTTTTTAGATTGGTAATATTATAATTCTTAGCATCATAAGGTAACCAGACATGCAAATTCTCTTATGGTTGGCGTTCCTGTTGCTGATTGCGATCCTGCTGGCCCTGGATCTTGGGGTATTTCATCGCAAGGACAAAGCTATCTCCCCGCAGGAGGCGCTCGCCTGGACAGGATTCTGGATCTGTGTCGCCCTTGCTTTTAATGTGCTTGTCTATTTCATGTATGAAGGGCATTGGCTGGGAATTGGGATTATTGATGCTGCTTCCATGAGCGGACGGGATGCAGCACTACAGTTTTTCACCGGCTATTTAATTGAGAAATCACTCAGCCTTGATAATATTTTTGTGATAGCCCTCATTTTTGTCTATTTCAACGTTCCGCTTCAATACCAGCATCGTCTGCTTTTCTGGGGTGTTACAGGCGCATTGTTCCTGCGTGCGATTATGATCCTTGCTGGCGCTGCGCTCATCCATCGTTTCTCCTGGTCTACCTATCTGTTTGGCGCTATTCTGCTGTATTCTTCTGTACGGTTGCTGATTGCACGTCATGACAATCTTGAGGTTGATAAAAATCCGGCCATACGGATAGTGCGAAAATTCCTTCCATTGACCAGTGAATACAACGGACACCATTTCAGAACAAAAATCAATGGGAAAACATTTCATACTCCCCTGTTCCTTGTGTTAATTGTTGTGGAGACAACTGATGTTCTTTTCGCGGTGGATTCAATCCCGGCGATTTTTGCCATAACCAGGGATCCTTTCCTCGTATTTACCTCCAACGTATTTGCGATTCTGGGGCTTCGTTCACTGTACTTTGCACTGGCTGGAATGATGGGGAAATTCCGGTACCTGAAAATGAGCCTGGTCTTTGTGGTTGCATTTGTCGGAATCAGTATGATTTTATCCAATCACTACCATATTCCAAGTCTTGTTTCCCTGATCATTCTTGTTGGAATACTCTCAGTGGGAGTGATAGCATCCATCATTGCATCCCATCGTGACACTGCTGCTCTCATTTCACCTCTGGAGGAAGATCTCGAAGAGTTGGCAACGTTGACTGTTCGGAATGTTAAACGAATTCTGATAATTATCGCGGGTTCATCTCTGATCCTGATTGGAATTGCTTTACTTGTACTTCCGGGACCGGGTATTCTGACAATTGTGCTTGGTTTATCTGTACTTGGTTCTCAATTCATCTGGGCAAGGAGACTGATGAAAAAGATTTCCGATGAGACAGATGAGATTGAGGAGAAAGTCAGGCATGCCATTAAGAGAAAATGTTCACATCATAAGGATACTGAGTAGAATGCAGTTTTTATTTCAACAATCTCCTTATAATGATTTGTTACTCGCATGCATCATCATCCGTGAGATACTCGTCAGTTTTTTTTATCACTTTGAGATTGGAATTCTGGATTTGCCCTGTCCTGATTCCGGGGTGAAGTTTTTCAGATCGAGACAGACAAGAATAATCCGTGAATATGGAATCTGCAATCACAGATGATATGAACAGAAATTCCTGTTTATAGAGATGATCCAATACCTGGAAAATCCCCGGATGACGGGGCATCCGGGCTACATTTCTACATTTCCCGTTTTGATAGAGAGACCCGATTGACAAGCAATCGGGCCAAACAGTCACTGCATATCGAATCGGGTCAAATGAAAGTCACAATATTGGTGCAATTTCAGGTTTCTATTTCACCAACGTAATCCTCTGCATCGTGGATAGAGCAGAATCCAGGATCTCACGCCGTTACACATCAATCACCGCTCCTCCTCACCAGCCGGGTTAATGCTTTAATACCCATTCTCCCTCCTGATTAGCTGGCCACGGTAATTTTAAACTCGTTGTCGCCTTCCTCAACAGGAGTTTCACAAGATGTGTACGGCGTGAGGACTCCACTTTTTGTTTAATTCCAAAGATTGTTTTCTATAGGCATACTATTCAGACAGATCAATCAATCTGCATATGGTAAAGAGTAGCATGATGAATGACTCCGGAAACTGGAACGGCCCGTGGATGACCAATCAGTCATGGCCAGCCACGGCGCCGTTCCCTACGATGACAGATTCAAAGCAGCCTTCGTATCTCCCTCCAGGAATACTTGGGCAAACGTCGAACACATCGTATGTTTCCGGCAGATCGTTGTGATTTTTTACTGCTTTTCATAGAGCAGTGAGATATCCTTTTCAGCAGTGCTCTGTATCCATGTGAAGAATTTTCCCACTTGCCAGATATGTTTGCAAAGGCAATGCCAAACTGTGATTAGAATCACCGAAGTGAAAGCAGATTCTCACAAATTTTTACCAGGAAACATGATACATCACATTTTTTCATTGACTGAAACACATTTATCTTTTTAATTATCAGTATTATACTTTCTCTTTTACTATTGTATTTACAGCAGTATTCTATTAGATTATAACTATTGGACAGAAGAAAGAAATGATGTTTTCATGACGCCTGCTGCGATAAGCCCATCATTTCGTTGCAGATCAGGTTGAATGACTCACAGGTAAGTGCATATCATTCCCAGGTAAACTGGTGGGATTGTACATCAGTTTGCTCTATCAATCATTGATTCTTATAGAATCGATAACAACTATTCTCACTCCCGGAGATTATATTATAGAAAACCAGTAAAATGATGTTTGATTCCTTTTTGAATTCGCATTTAGTTAAAATAACGTGTATCTTCCGTTTGCAATCGTTTTGATTTTTGGAAATGAGGAGTTGGATGGACTTATCCCCGCATAAAACAAGGGGAATTTCCGATTTTCTGCCACTTTGCACGCTTGTCACCCTGATTGTCATCTGTTCTCCTGTCTCAGCATTGCCGGATAATGGCAGTACTACGCTCAGGCTCGCTTCGGACAAGCCTGTTCCTTCCGGTAAAGATGAGTTGGATGAGATTGTCTGGGAGGAAACATGGGAAAGTGGAACCGGAGAGTGGGTAGCAGACAATGGTCTTATGCAATCGGCCACTTTCTGGGACACGTCTTCATATACTCCTTTTAACGGAAACAACTGGCGTTGTTTTGATCCGACCGCAGGATCCAATGGAGGATACCGTAATGCCTGGCTGCAATGGCTGACACTTCCTCCAATAGATCTCTCCCAGACCTATGTGTGCTCCCTGTTGTTTCAATTCCGATTAGTTTGCGAAGATCCAGGCGGTGTCCCGGCGCCTTATGACAGTTGGGATGGCGCCAATGTCTGGCTTTCAAGCGATAGCGGCGCCCATTGGCAGGTGATTGAGCCAGACAGGGGCGAAGAATATAATGTAAACTCCCTGTACTCATTCGGGAGTCCATGGCGGTTTGGATCTGGAATAGCAGGATGGTCTTCCGAATCTGAGTATGCTGACTGGAGCGAAGTTGAAATTGATCTTTCTCCCTGGGCAGGATCAGATGAGGTGCTGATACGCTTCGGGTTCGCCAGTGATTCATCGTTGTGTACGGAAAATAATGAACTGCTTACCGGCTTTCAACTGGATGATATCCGTATTGTTGATTCAGAGAATACCACCCTCTTTTTTGAAGATTTGGATGGGAACAATATCGGGGGGCAATGCCTGCCCGTTGCCGGTCGCTATGAAGAGAGCAATTGGCGTGTGATTGAAATGGAAGGTGTTCCCTCGCCTGATCACGCCCTGGGGATTACTCCTGTCCCGACCGGTTTCATTCATTATTTTGAGTCGCCGGTGATTGATTTAATGGATCTTTCCACCGGTCAGACGCGCCTTGATGTATATGTCCGTGGAGCCTTCGATCATCCGGGATATTATCCGGCGACAGCATACTGGACAGTAAAAGTCAGTCCTGTTGACTCCGAAGAATGGTATTTTGCATCCAACCCTTATGATGATCCTTATGGCGACAACGAGGTCTATTATTCTCCGCTGGATGAATGGTTGCTTTTCAGTGATACATATGACACTGAATGGGATCTTACAGCTTACCACGGTCACTGCATTCGATTCCGTCTCGAATTTTATTCTCCGGTAACTGATTATATTAACGACTCAGGAATTTGGTTTGATGACTTCTTCCTTGATAACGGCCCTTATGATCATGACGTCGAAATTATTCAAATGATCATACCATTCCCGACGACTGCTGGTTTTCCGGTGAATGGATACTCCACATTTCAGAATGCGGGGTATATGCCATCTGCATTCACAGGATTCTGGTCTGTCGGTGATGTGATCCACACGTTCTACCCACCTGTTATTATGCTTGAGCCATCAGAGTATACCACATTATCAATGCTTGTGCCGCCAGATCGTGAACCCTGGATTCCGCAGCAACAGGGTGAGTATGAAATCCAATCATGGGTAATGATGGAGAATGACCAGAATGAAGAAAACAATTCTCTCAGACCTGTAACTATTGATATACAACCTCCAGGTGTTTTCGAACTGGGATATGATAATCGTACACCCTACAATTTCAGTAACAACATTGAAGCGGGTTCCGGTCCTCTTGTATTTTTTGAAATACCAAACGGCATTTCAGAATATTCTATCCAGCAGTTCAAAGTCATGCTGAATGATGATATGGCAGATGAAACGGATGCTATGCTCCACTTTTATCAAGGTGAATACTTTGAAGAATCTGAGTTACTGTATGAAATGGAAATCACCGCTTCACCCGGTGATGTGTATCCACTCTTCCAAAGATTCGACCTTTCGGATGTAGATGTTTTGCAGGAATTGGAAGAAGACTTCTGGGTTTGGCTTGAGATCACGAACGAAAGTGGACTTCCTCATCCAGTTTACGCCGAACGTACTCTCGGTAATGGAAACCACTATATGTACGATGGAAACTCCGTGGATGATCTCAACTGGGATTGGATGATCCGAGTTGTAGGATTTGGTGACATCGATAACGTTCCGGGCTCCCCAATACCCGCTGAAACAGTTCCTGAAGATTTTTCCCTTTCACCGGCCTATCCAAATCCTTTTAATCCGGTAACTACGATCCAATTCTCAATTCCGGAACAGGTGCAGGTTTCCATTTCGGTTTACGATGTTTTAGGCCGACAGGTCACTCAACTTGCCAACGACGTGTATCCCGCAGGATATTATGAGCTTACCTGGGATGCATCGAATGTATCATCCGGTATCTATTTTATTTGCATGCACGCGAACAACTCTGATTTTATGCAAAAAGTGGTGCGCATCCAGTGACAATCTCCCCATTCGAGTTATCATCCAATAGAAAACCGGTTGTGTTTGGTGAAGTCCTTCTTGATGTTTTCCCTGATGGCAGCGAAAGACTGGGCGGAGCTCCTTTTAATGTTGCATATCATCTGGCGCAGTTTGGGCTCTCACCGGATTTCATTAGTGCTATCGGAGACGATGAACGAGGGAAATTGTTTGTTGAGGCCATGCATGACGCCGGAATAACGGACAGGTTTATCCAGGTAATTCCTGATAAACTCACCGGAAATGTGGTAGTATCAATCCAGAACAATGAACCTCAGTTTGATATTATTCAGGACAGGGCATGGGACTACATTGAAGAGAATAAAGAGCTGAAACCTTTGAATCATAACGGTTTATTATATTTTGGAACACTTACCCAACGATCCTCCAAAACCAGGGAAACTTTGCAATCCCTGCGTAGCCATTTTGACTGCATCGAGTTTTCGGACATTAACCTTCGTCCTCCCTATTATAACAGGGATATTATCAAGTCCTGCCTGTCATCACAATATGTGAAAATGAATGATAATGAAGTCCTGGAAATCGCAAAACTGTTTGACATTCGTACCGATTCACACGAAGAATTTATCGAAGCAGTATTCACTTTATGGCCTGTGAGTACCATCTTTATTACGTCCGGCGAGAAAGAAGTGAAGGCATTCGTAAGGGATGGATTCGTGCATTCCGTGTACTCCGTCACTCCTCCAGCTCCCGGATTATTTATAGATTCGGTTGGCGCCGGGGACGGATTCAGTGCTGTATGTATCCTCGGAATCGTCAATAAATGGAAGATGCACACAATACTTGAGCGTGCAGTACACTTTGCATCCCGGATATGCGAGTATCAGGGCGCAATCCCTCCTGAAGAAGTATATTTAAAATCAAAACAGCTCTGGAATGAAATCTGAAATTTATCAATTGAATTAAGTGAACTGACCAGGGTCGTTACCATGCAAATTCATTTATCCATATGGGTGATCTTGATCTGGTGCGCCGGTGTTGTACTTCTCCAGTCTACAAGCGATACGTACTTCACCAGAGACGTTCTGCGTAAAAAAACACAACCTCGTTTGTTTATCCTCCTTGCAACGAATAGCATTTGCATGATGGTCACAATTCTGTTAGTTGTGTTTTTAATGACATGGAACGATCAATTCCTGATTTCAGCACGTGACGGAGAACGGTTTTTCGCCCTGGCTATCCTTGGAATTATCGTTGAATATGTGTTCATCGGGTTTCTTTTCAGCGCAGCAAAATGGGCATTAATCCGTTTCCTGGTCATGGATTCGGAAGATGATCCGGAGCGGATTTCCACATGGTGGGGGTATACACTTGTCGGTAACGTGGTCACCGTCCTGTTCTGCTCTCCACCTTATTTTATCATAACGTTATTACCACCACTATTCGGACAAGTACGGTAGAACAATGAAAACCATGATTCCATATCGCTATCAACTCCACTTAATGTTACTTCTGATCGTGGTTCCGGTATTTGTCTCAACCTTCATTACTGGTTGCCTAAAAGACCGTGAACAATCACAATTTTTACAATCGGTTATCGAAACCGAATCCGGGTATCTCGCAGACCGTTTCCTTCAGCAGGTTGAATCCATCCCATCCGATTCCGCCCGTCAGCAGTTTGTCCAGGAATTCATGGAATATCTCCAGTACAATGACAACCTTGGTGTACCGTTAACAGAAGATTCACTCGTCACTTTCTATTTTGTCTACCAGACACCGGTTCCCCCGGTAATCGCCTGCGATCTTTCAGGATGGGAAATCACAGATGAATTCACGATGCTTCCACTTCCTGGAACGAATCTGTGGTATCTGCGAAAATTCCTTCCTCCAGATTCAAGAATGGACTATAAAATAGTGGTTGGTGAGAGCTGGATATTCGATCCTCTAAACCCACGACAAGTGACAGGCGGGTATGCAACCAACTCGGAACTGGTAATGCCGGATTTTGTCGATCCTGTCGAGATTCGAACCGATCCGACTATCGATCATGGAATCGTGCTGGAAATGCCCATTGAAAGCGCGGTGTATGGTGAGACTCGAAATACAACCCTGTATTTTCCACCCGGGTATTCAGAAGATCATGAACCATATCCTGTCTTATATGTACTGGATGGCAGCGATTACCTCCAGTATGGCCACATGAAAAATATCCTTGATTATTGTATTGCACATGAGATATGCGAACCGATGACTGCCGTATTTACAAATCCAGTGGACCGTATGACCGAATACTGGCGAGATGAGACGTTCGAAGAGTTTTTTATCAATGAACTTCTTCCCTTTTCCGAATCTCAGCTCAATATATCGGAGGATCCATCGGAAAAGCTGGTAATGGGAGCATCACTTGGCGGTGTTTCATCGCTCTATTTGGTTCTGAACAATTCCAGCCGGATAGCCAATGCTGCCGGGCAATCCAGCTCTCTCTGGATTGAAGATGCAATCACAGTACATGAATTTTCAGAAAGGCAGATGGAAAACATACATTTGTATCTATCCATGGGTACATTTGAAGGGGAAGAAAATCTTGCACTCAGTCGTGAACTGCAGGAAATTTTACTTCAGAATGGGTATAATTACCAATACAGGGAATTCCATGACGGTCATTCATTCGGGAACTGGCGAACCCATATTGATGAAATTTTATTCTGCTTTTTCCCTGGCACACATACTGATAGAGAAGATGTACTGGAGTAGACTATGTATAAAGTAGCTGCTATTTGTATAACATTCATCCTTGCAATTGGAATGTTCACCAGTTGCGATCATTCCGATAATGCTGTCACACCTGATGAGGAAGAACCGGACACAACCACCCTTCCCCCCCGATCCCGAACCACTCGATCCGCTCTGGGACCGTATCAGGGAACATATTGATTCTACGGATACCGAACTGAAGCAAGCGGTTGCGGATTTTTATTTCAACAGTATTACCCAAAATCCGAACCTTGGTTTTCCGCTCGTAGAGGATACCCTGGCGGTTTTCATCTTCACGTCCACCAGTTCAACCTCGCCCCAGGTTGCTGGCGATTTTAATGGATGGGACGGCGGTGGTCACCAGATGACACGCCTGACCGGAACAAACATCTGGTTCCTGGAAATCCTGTTCGAACGTGATGCACGGCTTGACTACAAGTACATAACAAATGGTTCCAACTGGATCCTCGATCCGCGGAATCCACGACGAGTGACCGGCGGGTATGGCCCGAACTCGGAAATCGCCATGCCCGACTATGTTGATCCACCGGAAATAATCGAATACCCTGATATACCGCATGGAACAGTATCTACCACAAGTTTTCACAGCGACATCCTGAATAACACACGAAACGTGCGAGTGTATTTACCGCCGGGATATGACGAGACTGGTGATCCATACCCAGTGATCTATGTGCATGACGGGTATGAGTATGTCCGTCTCGGGTACATGCCCAATGTGCTCGATTATTGTATTGCGCATGGCATTTGCCAACCCATGATCGCAGTATTCGTCGATCCTGTCAACCGGAACAATGAATACTGGTTGAATGACGACTTTGAACGGTTCTTCATTGAGGAGCTTGTCCCGGATATGGAAGCAACATTCAACGGAACTTCAAATCCTTCCGAACGGGGGGTGATGGGAGCCTCGTTGGGCGGTGTTACTTCAGTGCAATTGGCGCACCGTCATCCGGATGTGTTCGGATTTGCAGGTGGACACTCCTCCGCACTGTGGATTGATGATGACGCCATGGTGGATGAGGTCGCAAACGATGAATATCGCAATGTCCGTTATTATCTTGATGCAGGCACATACGAGCAGTCTATTCTTGTGCCATCAGAACATTTAAAAGACATTCTGGAAGCGTCGAGATACGATGTAAAATGGCGGGTCTGGCATGAAGGACATTCCTGGGGGCAATGGCGCGCGCATACGGATGAAATCCTGGAGTATTTTGCTCCGGTGAACGGAAACATTTAAACGAGAAAAAATCGCAGGTAGTAACATGAACCGACTAATAAAAACATCTTTCCTAACATCACTTCTCCTGATCGTAATTTCCACTTCATTATTCGCCCGGCCTGAAGTGGATGGCAACCAGGTGGTATTTTCCATCCATTTGCCGGATGCAGAATCGGTTTCCCTTGCAGGTGTATTCAACAATTGGGTATCCGGCACGCAATCCCATGCAACGTCAGGAGCACGGCATCTGGCGGATTGCGGTATCCCTCGAGCCCGGCTATCATGAATACCGTTTTGTAGTGGATGGCACGTGGATCGCCGATCCGACCAATCCCGCAACGACGAAAAACAATTACGGGGAAGACAATTCCGTGTTTGTATTGGGTGAGGATGGTTCCCTTGAGTTCCGTTCCAGTGAAGAGGGCGATAATGTCACTACCGGCGAACGTCCTCAACGCGATGGCACTCTTTATCTCGCCCTGCTATGGCACCAGCACCAACCCTATTACCTGGATGCGGAAGCAGATCAGTTGGTCGGGCCATGGGTACGGACTCATACGACAAAAGATTATTATGACATGACCGCAATGGTACGCGACTACCCGGATATCCATGTCACCGTCAACTTGACCCCGGTGCTGCTGACACAAATACAAACGTATTACGTGGAACGCCTCGGAGAATTTTACAACGAGGAAACCAACCGGATCGATACCGATGGTTTCATGGCTGAATGGCGCGGGAAAACCGATCCGTGGATTGATCTCATGTTCATCCCGACAGATGATTTCGGCGTAGAGGAGCATGAATACCTGCTGACCAACCTCTGGAATGCATTCGGGATGTCACAAGTTCAGATGGACCGTTTCCCGGAGTATGCAGCACTACGCGATCTTGAGCCGGATGAATTTACATTGCAGCAGAAACGGAATCTGAAATGCTGGTTCTTCCTCGCTCATTTTGATCCCGATTTCCTGCGTGGTCCTGTGGAGTTGGTAACCGGGCTGACTGTTGACCTGAGTGATATGATCTCCGAAGAGGATGGAGAGATTTTCCGCAGGGGCAGGGACTTCAGTGAGGATGACGCCAACCGTCTCGTCGCCGAAGCATACAAAATCGCAGCAGCGATTGTGCCCCTGCATGCTTCCGTAGCCTATAATGCGGAAACAAATGAAGGGCAGATAGAGATCATTACAACCCCGTATTTCCATCCTATCCTGCCATTAATCAACAATATTCATGCAGGACAGACCTCTTCGGACCAGGCGCCGGAGGCCTTGACCTTCGGATTCCCGGAGGATGCCCGGCGTCATGTTGATCTCGCTGTTGATGAATACCGCAGGCTTTTTGGAGATAGCCCTCGTGGTATGTGGCCTGCGGAGGGATCAGTGTCGACCGAAGTCCTGCCTCTATTCGCAGATGCCGGGGTCGAATGGGTGGCCACGGGCGACGGTGTCCTGAACCGTTCCCTTCCCATCGATCTCGAGCCCTATTCCCCGTATGTCGTGGATGGACAGGAAGACATTGCGGTGATATTCCGCGATACCCATCTAAGTGACCTGTTGGGATTCAGGTACCAGCAGTATGAACCGGAAGAGGCGGCGGAAGATTTTATCCGTCAACTGCTTTCCCAGGCGCCTGAAGAAGAAGGTTCCACTCGCTTCCTCGCGGTGATCCTGGATGGCGAGAATGCCTGGGAATGGTATGCGCGCGACATGGACGCCAAACGTACCCTGAACGAAATCTACCGTCTGCTCAGTGAACTGTATGAAGAGGGAACCATAGTCACGGTGACGCCTTCAGAATACATCCACGGCAATCCATCGCGAGATATTCCCGCTCATCCATTGGAGGAACTTCCGCGTATCGAGGAAATGTGGCCAGGAAGCTGGATCCGTGGCGACTATTCCACATGGATCGGCGAAGAAGAAGAAAACCATGCCTGGTACTGGCTGGAAACGGTGCGTGAGGATCTTATCAATACAGTGGGACCATGGCCCGAACCGACAGACCAATTACGACCTCGACACCTTGGTGCGCTCAGTGCCTGGAGGGCGTTGCTGGCAGCGGAAGGATCGGACTGGTTCTGGTGGTATGGAGATGACCAGAATGCTCCCGGCGGGGACCAACTCTGGGATGAGCTGTACCGTGCGCATCTCCGGCAGGTATACCGTTTCATGCAATCGGGTGGGTACGATATCGAAATGCCGGACATCCCCTGCCTGCTGGTTGATCCGGATCGCCAAACAGACGAAGATGGACAGGGAGCGACAGCGAGGGGAGAATAATTGGTTGGGAATTAACCAATTGCTTGCAATTCCATACTGACTACTTGATATTTGGCTGTAAAGCCCTGACGGATAGCCCGACCTGCTGTTCAAGGTCGGGTGGCAAACGTATTATAATTGATTTCGGAAATACATAATATATGTACAAGGCCGATCTACAAAAACGTCCGGATACAACCATGCGTACTGCAATCGTGTCGTTACTCATTCTCATGACATTCACCACCGCACTTCCCGCCATCGCGCAGGAGCCCGTAGAAATCACGCTCTGGCACCAGATGCTTTATGCCGAACGTGTGGTGTTGGCTGAAGTGCTGGAAGACTTTGCAGAACAACATCCGGACATCACGGTCACTGTCATCTACCGGGAAACCGAGGAACTGCGTAGCGGCTACCAGAACAGCGCACTTGCAGGAACCGGCCCTGAGCTGGTCTTCGGACCATCCGACCAGATCGGACCGTTTGCAACTATGGGCATTGTTCGCCCAATGGAAGAGTTCTTCACCGAAGAGGAACTGGCGGCGTTGAATCCCCAGGGACTCACCTGGTATGATGATCACCTCTACCAGGTCGCAGACCGTCTCGGGAACCACCTCACCCTTGTCTACAACCGTGCCTATGTACCCGAAGCTCCGCAAACCTTTTCCGAACTGATCGAGATCGGGCAGGCGAACACCGTCGATCTTGATAATGATGGCCGCACTGACCGGTACGGACTCGTGTGGAACAACACCGAACCTTACTTCTTTGTCCCTTTCCTCGGTGGATTCGGTGGATGGGTGATGGATGACGAGTACAACCCGACTCTCAACACCGAAGCCAACCGTCGTGCGATCCAGTTTGTCATCGATCTCAACGAAGTGTACGGCATCACTCCAATCAATACAGACTATGAAACCGCGAACTCCCTGTTCCTTGAGGGCATGGCGGCGATGATCATCAACGGCGACTGGTCATGGTCCAGCTATCTCGACGATGGCATCGACATTGGTGTGACAAGGATTCCCCTGATCGACGAAACCGGCCTGTGGCCGACACCCATGGTCTCGCCCAAGGGATTCTCGATGAATGTGAACATCCCGGACGAGAAACTCGAGCCGACCCTGACACTTCTGAAATTCCTCCTCGAACCGGAACAGCAATACCGCCTGGCGGCGGGAACGAACATGATGCCGACAGCGCTGTCGCTCATGGATGACCCGCTGATCACCGACAATGAGATCATGCGCAATTCCGCCGCACAGATCGAAGTGGGCCGCGCCATGCCCGTCGCGCCGGAACTGAGGGCGATATGGGATGCAATGCGTCCTAGTTACCAGGCGTTTTTAGGCGGCGACATGACCGCTGAAGAGGCTGCTGCGACCATGCAGGCGGAAGCGGAACGGAAAATCCGTGAGATGAACGAGGTAGTGCCGCCATCCCAATTTGTCTGGGTGCTATACGTCATGGTGGTCATTGGAGTTCTATTCTTTATTTACAAAACACGTCATTCGGCAATCGAGTTTTTCCATGACATCCGTAAACGGCCGTTTGTCTACTGGATGGTCGTTCCGGCGTTTATTGTCATCCTGCTCACTGTAGTGTATCCGTTTTTCTATAATATTGTGCTCAGCCTGTCGAATATGAGCCTGCGGAATTTCTATTCGTGGGACATTATCGGGTTGCAGAATTACGGCCGTGTGTTTGTCGATCCCAATTTTTACAGCGTGCTCCTGAAAACGATTATCTGGACCGGTGTGAATATTGTCTTCCATGTTACCATCGGCGTGTTCCTTGCGATCCTCCTGCATCGTGTTCTGCCGGGCAAAGGGGCCATTCGCACCATCCTGATCCTGCCGTGGGCGGTGCCGCAGTACATCACGGCGCTTACCTGGCGTGGTATGTTCAACCAGGAGTATGGCGCGATCAACCTGATCATTTCCAAGTACATGAGCATGCCGATTGTGAACTGGCTGGGCAGCCCCGAAGAAACGTTCCTGGCGTGCATCCTCACCAATGTCTGGCTTGGTTTCCCGTTCATGATGGTCGTCGCGCTGGGCGGACTGCAATCGATCCCGTGGCAGCTCTACGAAGCGGCGGACATTGATGGCGGCGGATGGTGGACAAAACTCACCAGGATCACGCTTCCGTTATTGAAACCGGTCATGACCCCGGCGATTGTGCTGGGCATTGTCTGGACCTTCAACAACCTGAACGTCATCTGGCTGGTGTCCAATGGCGGGGAACCATCCGACCAGACCCATATCCTGGTCAGTTTCGTGTACAAGAGTGCGTTTAATTTGTACCGGTATGGATACGCGGCAGCGTTGAGCATGGTCATCTTCGCAATCCTCCTGACCTTCAGCGTGATCTTCATGAAACGTAACAAAGCGACGGAAGCGGTGTATTAGATGTAGCCCGGAGGTTCCACCCTCCGGGAAGGTACGTAGAGAAGAACTGAGAATCCCGGGGGATGGCGCACCCCCGGGCTACACATCTCCCGATGTTCACCTGTCTTCAAAACCGCATTCGACAGGATGAACCTCATGAGGGCATGTCTTTGTTTATCACTATTCCGCAATATCGATACAATTCCCACACAAAAACATGTTCCCTCTCCCCCACACTGTGGTGATCCTCACTACACTTTGCACGTAGACCACAACCAGGGTAGGGCGGGCCTCCGTGCCCGCCATTGGCGCGGTAGCGACATTCATTCAACCTTGAACGACTTATGAAACCCGACTGCACACTACACCGTCGGGCCACACCCACACTTGACACAGGTAATCAATTGATATATAACATACGTTTCCATGTATGGCACATATGTTGCAATTTTCAATGGCCGAACAAAAGCAGTTTCGATAAAAGATGTAATACAACTACCATAAGGGGATGTACATGAAAGCCAAACTGTTAGTACTCGTATCGTCACTTTTTCTCGTCACATTCATCGTCGGTTGCGCGGGAAACGGTCTTTATTTATCCTCCAACCAGACGTTAGTGAACCTCGAAGAATCCAACTACCGGATTGTCGCCACGAATGTGTCCGGTCAATCCACTGCCGGGTATCTTTTGGGAGTGAGCTGGTCATTAGGTGCAGTAACAGAATCCCTGGCGCTGTTGCGTGTGGCGGGACCGGGACCACAATACCAGGCAGCGCTGGATGAGTTATGGGAAAACTTTGAGCAGCAACACGGTTCCGTGGAAGGCAGATCATTGGGATTGGTGAATGTCCGTTACGACGCCGATGTGCTGAACACCATTCTCTACACCGAATCCACCGTATATGTCACTGCGGATGTGGTTGAGTTTTACTGATGTAATGAAATAGTTCCTCTTTCTGGACGATAGGACGTCCAGAGAATAATTCTTAGTAAATACAGTTATTTCAACGGGTAGGGCGGGCCTCCGTGCCCGCCAATGACGCGACAGCGACATTCATTCGACTGCAAACGACTTATGAAACCCGAGTGACCAGCACTCGGGCCATACACCAATTGAAGCGGATCTTCGATCCGCTACGGCGGGCACGGAGGCCCGCCCTACCCTTTCGGGGTTATTCATTGCAGAGAACGCGATCCCGGATTTTTGTAAAAATCCGGGATCGTTTAGTATGTCGAATACAACTTCGATATCTATCTTTAAAACACTGTGAATCGCATCAAATAGTGTTTCTTCGCATATTCATAGAGCACCAACCGTTACTTGATCAATACCGCTTTCTGCACCTGTTCGCCGAACGGGCTGACCATCCTCAGGAAATAGATCCCTGTCGCCTGTCGTGAAAAGTCGATGTTGATTTCATGGGTTCCTGCGGTGAAGGGATCATCGAGGACACGCATGATCTCACGCCCCAACAGGTCGTACACCATCAGTTGCACATGACCGTTCTCCGGCAGATTAAAGCTGATCCGTGTTGCCGGGTTGAACGGATTGGGATAAGGCGCAGACAAGGCGAACTCTTCCGGAATTGCGGTTTCCGTGTGGGTTTCAGGTGCGTCTGTCATTAATCCGAAATGTGCCAGGAACGGTTCGATCACACCCGCGATGGTCTGGCTGTTGGAAACTCCACTGATCGCTTCGAGACCGAAGCCAAAGGTGGCGGCTCCACCCTCTTCTCCATACGGTTGCCAGATCGCAGCGCCTTCCATTGTGGGATAATACGCGTACAGCAACTCGGCGGACTCATCCGGAACCAGCACACTGGGGCTGAGCTGGTTGTTCGGGCTGTCGCCACCCTGCAATGCGACCAGGTGACCGTCGGTAAACGGATTCCCTTCCACACCAACCGCAGCAACCGCATCAATATCCGGTTCGAAATCGCTCACTCCCAGCAGTCCGCGCAACTCGGCGGCATAATTCAGGCTGGTAGTCAGGTGTTGACCGGAAAGGATCAGGTTACCGGAATTGTCGAGATAGTTCACCAGCCGTTGGATATCGGTGGAGGACAATGGATTCTGTTGATCACCGGTAATCCAGATAACAGCATCATAGTCGGTCAGTACTTCCCCGAATCCCTGGGTAATCGGGTTTATGGTTATTGCCGCGGTATTGAGATCGATCAGCGCATCCACGAGACGGTCATTGTAGGATTCATCGCCGCTATCATTCACCAGCAGGATGTCGGGAATCCCAAGAGTCAGCCGTTCCCGGTGGGTGGTTTCATAGTCAACGTTCGAAACAGTCAGGTTCAGGTCGATAAAGATGAACTTCACCGGTGCGTCAGCATCGACAGTAAAACGGAACCGCTGCGGGATTTCCAAGGTTTCCCGGGGTGCAATCAATGGAATCGCGGTCTCGTCAACAACCCAATTAATCCCATCCACATCCTCAACCGTAATGGTCACATCTTCCGCGGGCGGCGGGTAAAGAATCACATCATTGGTAACAGTAAAGCTGAATTCGATTGTTTCTCCCGGCATCAGGTAACCGTCACTATCCTCTTCATACACTTCGAAATCTTCGATGACCAGGTTCGGGATTGCCCCGGGACCGATTCCATGACGTTCAAATTGTTCATAAATCACGGCAGCATTCGGGGTGCCGTCGCTGATGTCGCCATTGTCGTCATCCGCAACCAACACTTCTACGAGGTAATCGTCAAAGGTGGAAGCCAGACCATAACGAGAATAATGGAACAGGGAATCGCTGTACGCCTGCCCGAGGATTTCGCGAGTATGCCACAAGGCGCCGCTCATGATTTCGCTGTCGGCATGCACTTCACCCACCCAGCTATGTGGCATGCTCTTGTTATTATCCATATTACGCATCGCCTGCAATGGGGCGCCTACATAACAGCCGCGCGCCATGCCGGGATTATCGTGAATGGAACCGGGGAAGTAATCGGACCATGCCTCATTCATCGCGCCCGATTGCCCCTGGTAGGGCAGAGTACCGCCCGGATAAATCCGTCCCGTTACACCATGTGTATATTCATGATAAATGATATCCGAATTCAACGCCAGGTTGTTCAAAGTGCCACCACCGCAGCCGAAACTCATACCGAAGCCATTCCAGAAGGCATTCTCATAGTTGTTGCCATACTGCACCGTGGCAGGCACAGGGTAATCAAGCCCGGTGAATCCGGGATCCAGTACATCATAAAATTCATGAATAAAATTCGTGTGGTAGAACATGTGGAATTCATCGATAATCCCATGTTCTTCCGTCGTCCACAGAGGATTGTATTCTGCAGGAGCTGTAACTGTTTCATAATACTCAGCATCGGGAGCATCTTCATTAATCACTTGCACCCACGGCCCAGTAAGGTTCATGTAGAAATCATACTGGCCGCCATCCTGCAACCCGGAAAAGAGATATGTACCGTCCGAAACGGTAAAACCATCATTATTCCCGACACTCACACTCTGGTAAGGCATGATAAAGTTTTGGGGATCGTCGTACAGGTTGTATGGGAAAACCGGGCCACGAACTTCGCCTTCCACATCGGCATGAACCGTTTCGTTGTAATAGCCCAAAATGTCACCATTGGCAGCATTTACGAGCCCGATGTGACGGTCATACAGTTCTGTCCCGGAGAGTTGCACCTGGTAGGCGGCAATCAGATCATTTTCACTACGGACCCAGATTTCCGAAGCGGACCGTACTTCAAAATCACCGTATCCAAGATATTCGGCAAGGTAGGTCGCGGCATCACTGGATGAAACCATGTTCGACCATTTGTTGCCATTCTGCACCACATCAGCGCCCCAGACTGCAACCCTTCCATTTGAAGCAGCACGGAACAGGACACGTGTTCCCAGGACAGGGACACCATCCACAAGCTGACGGGCGGTCAAATACGATTTCCCGAGCACAATACCACTGTGGAGAATTTCCACCTCATTCGCACCGACCTGGAAATACTCGGGGAACAGGTCGAGCATGGACAGCATTTCCTGTGTGTCCATTTGCCCGGTAAACGGGAACTGCGTCAGCCCACCGGACACACGAACCGGAGCGCCGGTTTGCGCATTCACAATGCCCTGGTATATGGCTTGACCGGCAGTCTGGCCGCTACTCTGGCCGGTTACCCAAACGTGTTGCTGCTGAGGCCAGAAGGCATCATTATCCACCGATGGATACGCCGCAAAACTCACTGGTACCATTACCATGAGGAGAATTGCTAGTGCAAAGCTTCCTCGTAATCGTTCAACTATCCTCATACTACCCTCCATTTTTCCTTCCATACCTATAAAGTATATGGTTTACTCATTGATTTCTATCGTAAACGCCACTCGAACCTGTTTGAGCAGAGACACATTTGCAAACTGTATTCTCTTCAATGTACCTTGTTTCCGGAATGTGCTTGACCAATGTTTCGCAGATCACATAAGGTGAGCCGTTCAACCTGCTATGAGTTAGTATGCAATGGAAAAGAGTTTGTCATTCCTGCGAAGGCAGGAATCCAATCAGTTGTTACCAGTCACATTCTATATTCTTTCATATCAACAGTATAAGCGCAACTTCGTTCCGCTATTTCTGGATTCCTGCCTTCGCAGGAATGACATCTGGCAGAATTATAGTTGACTAGCAAGCTGGTCGAATAATCCATTGGACAATCAACTCAAATTAGACACTCCTGACAACAGTAAAACAAGCGTTGTACGTAATACAACCGGATTCGATCCAACATTGGAGTGCGCGAGCGGCCATGAACGGTTCTTTATCTTTGATGCAGCGCTGGGAATTTCGATCTGCAATAAAAACAGGAAAAAAGACGGACAAACAGGATTTGTTTGGCTCCAAAAGTGGTCTGCTGTTTATCGCTCCCTCTGATGCTCAACCATCGAGCGGATGGCTTCCCGCAGTGGAAGAATGGCTGAAGAACAAACCGGAATGGCCGTTATCGTTTATCCTTCCACGCGATCATGTTTCCAACGTCCGTCAGGTGTTTCCCCTGGCACAGATTGAATCCTACACTGTGGAAGAGATCAGCAAACGTGGAATCCCACGCAAAGAGTGCCGTCAACGTCTGGCGAAACTGCCCGCTTCCATCTCCATTCTCTTGTCCAACGATCTCGACACGATCAGCGATACCCTGTTCGCCATGATCGACGCTCGTTTGAAAATCGCCTTCTATCATGAATACCGGCAGGAGTACGCGGATTTCCTCGTCCGTCCCCAGTTCAAAACCGGACACACTCAACAATTTGTTCAGATGCTCCTCGAACAGCTCAACACTTTCGACCCGGATGGGATTTTGTCTGAGTTGCAGAAGGTGTAGGAGTGTAGCCCGGACGCAAAGAATCGGTCCAGGAAGAAAGCGAGTTCTGCAAAAAAACACGTCGTTGCGAGCGTTTCACATGCTGTACCGTGAAACGTGAAGCAATCTCCTTCCATTCCCGTCCACATCCTTTAACACCCGAACGTTTCCATACCTGGAAGAGGATTGCTTCGTTGGCTGCACAAACGACAACAACGTGCAGCCAGCCTCGCAACGATGAGAAAAGGCCTATCTTGTCGACAACCGGAAGGAGATTGCTTCACTTCCACGCATCACAGCAACTACAATGCGTGAAAGCTCGCAACGACGAGAGTATTTTAAATGCGAAACGGCGAGGGTTCAGCCTCGCCGTTTTCTCATCCACGGTAGCAGGGTCGGTAGTTTGTTACCGAAAACGTCTTCCGCCGCCTTGCGGCCATCCCGGGGGTGCGGGGGTATCCTGGAAATCCGGTGGTCCCGGGGGCATATCGTCGCGCATATCCATGAGCGCCCTCTTCATACGATCCCCGAAATGTGTTTCGAAGATCATCAGGGTAGCTCGTTGGGTTACTGTCAAGATGTCATCGAGATCGTTGATGAATTCCCTCTGCCGTTCATGCCTCTGATTCTCGAGACGCTGGACGGTCTGCATCATCTCTTCGATTACGCTGTCTTCCTGGCCGGCACGGATTGCTTCATCCATGTAATCCAGAGTTTCACGAAGTTCGTTGTTGATTTCCCGTATACCGTCCTGGAACTCGTTATACCGTGGGAAAAACCTTGTTGACTGATCTTCAGACAACGCCAATTCTTCGGTAAGCCGCCACATGCGGATCGCATCCATGCGTTCACGGATCATTTCATGTCGCGGTCCACGTTGATCTCGTTGTCCATACCCTCTGCCCGGTCCTGCCTGCGCATACAGGCTTCCTGCACTAAGTGCAAGTATCAGAAGTACTGCAATTCCCGTACGTTTCATGTTTCTTATCTCCTTTACAAACATTTGTTTCCAAAACTTTTTACTAATGGTATTTTACGCGCGTACTAACACCAATTGTTCTCTACATCGATTCCAACTGTTCAAACACCAACTCAAGCTGTTCGTCGTCCAAAGTCGCTAACCACTCTTCCGAATCAAATTCCTCTTCCACGAACAATTTGTAATACAACCAGGATTCATCATCTTCAAGCAGATAACTTCCCAACGAATCAACAGTCACTTCAGAGCATTCGACATAGGCATACACATCCGCTGATTCTTCCAACCAGTAATTTGTATACTGGAGTTGCTCGCTCACCTGTCTCATCTGTACAGCGCCCAGCGACACAATCATTACGAGGATCACACTTCCGAGCATGGAAAGCGTGGTTTGCCTTCTCGCCCGTTGCTTCTGCCGTTTCCGAATGACGCTTTTCATGTTGGACGCGAATTGACGGTCATTCAGATCCGAACGGAACGTTGTCTTACTATAGACACTCAGTTCCTCTGGCAGGGAATGATCATTACTCATGTCCATCTTCCACTCCTAACATACTGCGTAGTTTTTTCAGCCCCTGAAACACATTGGCCTTTGCACCGCCCACAGAGATGTTCATTGTCTGCGAAATATCCTCGTAGGAAAATCCCTGAACAGCTCTCAAAATTACGGCAACCTTCTGCCGGTCCGGTAAAGATTGAAGCGCCCTGTGCGCATGATCCGCAAGATTGTCCCATTCCACCTGTTTCTCAATGGAAACGGTTGATGTATCGGGAATCTCGGGGAACAGCTCCTCATCACCCCCGCGTTGCATCCGCCACCGTTTCAGCCTGCGTGTGAAGCTGATACTTCGGTTGATGGCGATACGGTACAGCCATGTTCGGGGATGCGATTCTCCACGGAATTTCCCAAGATGCTCATACGCCTTGATGAATGTTTCCTGGGTAAGGTCTTCCGCTTCCGAACGCGAACCGCTGATACGAATCGTAAGGTCAAAGATCTCCTGGCGGTATTTCTCGATTAGCAGGGTAAGGGCAGCATCAGGATCGGATTCAACAAGCGACAGGAACTGCTCGATAAATGTAGCGGATTCTTCCGAACTATCATCCTCTTTCCGGGCTGATACATTTTTCGGCTCCTGAACCATTCGTCCGTTACCATTCTTCGAAAGTGTTTTCAATTGAATTTTACTTTCATTTATGGTACGAAACTTTGGTTGTATTTCGCTTTGAATTTGTTCCATAATATCAGTTTATCGCTTGCTTTGCGTCTAACTGCCATTTCCCGCTCTCACAAGTTCTGACGCCTGGAATGATTCATGGTTTAATCCACATGAGAGAACAGGAGCTCACTGAAAGACAGATATTCCTGGAGTTGGTAAGAATGCTAATGTGAGATCAATACACCTGTGGGTCAGAAGAGAAAGGTCATCTTCCTTTCCACCGTTAAGAACATTTATATTGTTGAACACAACCGTACGAATATGAGGAAAACATGCATATCGAACATTTCACACTGGGAATGCTGGAAACAAATGGATTCATCGTATCAGAAGACAAGAATGCTGTAATTATTGATCCCGGTGGAGATGCATATAGAATTAAGGAATATCTGACAAAACATGATGTTACGATTCATGCAATCCTAATTACTCATGGTCATGGCGATCACATCGGCGCTGTTGGAGATTTGCGGAAGCTCTTACCTGAAGCGGAAGTTGTGTGTCATGAACTGGATGCACCCATGCTGACTGAATCCTCGAAAAATCTCTCCATTCATATGGGGTATGAACTGAATGTTGGAGCTCCGGACAGGCTTGTTGCTGATGGCGAATTCCTGACCTATGGAAAACTCACCCTGAAAGTGATCCATGTTCCGGGGCATACAAGAGGGCATATTGTCTTTTACCATGAAGACGGGGTTGTATTTGATGGCGACACCCTTTTCGCCGATGGGATAGGACGTTGGGATCTTCCCGGTGGAAATGGAACACAATTGATACGCGCCATTAAGGAAAAACTTTTAACGCTCCCGGATGATACCATAGTCTGGCCAGGGCATGGTCCTGAAACGACCATAGGGAAGGAACGAAACAGCAATCCTTACATGAATCCGAGTTTTGACCCCATGATAATTGGATGGTGACAACAATGAATGACGGCCAGATTACTACTAATAAGAAACAGAAAAAAACTGGCGCCTCAGTGCAGCTCAAACGTGCGGGACTTTTTAAAGGGCTGCTGTTTATCGGTGCTTTTGTGCTTGTAGGTGCATTATTCTTCATGTCGCACCAGATCGTCATGATGATCCGGGACTCATCACGTTCTCATTTAAGTTTGAGCGTTCGTTATTACAAAAACCTTCTTGAGAGTGATAACCCCGAGTTGGCGCTTAGTGCAGTGGAAGAGATCAAATTCCCTGTCATCATCACCGATTCAGAAGGAAACCCGAAATTCTGGAAAAACATCGGCAGTGTCCAGTCCGAATTCCTTTCCGAGATTACCGATGAGGAACTGGAAACCCTGCACGATCTCGTACACCAGATGGATGCTGCAGGTAACATACCCGAGTCAATCGAAATCTATCCCGGTGAATTCGACTATTTTCATTACGGAGATCCTGATCTAGTCCGTTTGCTTCAGATTTACACGATACTCAGCGCTATCGTTGTTTCTATTTATGTTCTCCTGGGGTATGTGGGGTTCAAAACTATCCGAAAGGCAGAAGAACGTTCGGTCTGGGTAGGCATGGCCCGTGAAACCGCGCATCAGTTGGGAACCCCCATTTCTTCATTGATGGGATGGCTGGAGGTCATTGATACTCCGAAGAATGACGCCATCCTGCGAATGAAACAGGATGTTGCCCGACTCGAACGCATTGCGATACGCTTTTCCAAAATCGGCACAAGAGAAAAACTCAAAGAACACTCCCTCGTGCAAATTGTTGATGAAGCGATTTATTACATGCGTACAAGGGTTGGCAGCGGAATTGATATTTCGCTAAATGCAGATGCAGATCCAGTCCTTCATCTGCAGCCCGATCTTATAAGCTGGGTACTGGAAAACCTGATCCGGAACGCTGCGCAAGCTATGGAGGGTGAAGGGAAAATCAACATTCATATTGGTATTGAAAAACACGGTGCGTACATTGATGTAAAGGACTTTGGCGTTGGGATTTCACCCAGGAATTTTGAAACAATATTCCGGCCGGGTTTCACTACGAAGAAGCGTGGATGGGGGCTTGGATTGAGCCTGGGTAGAAGGATTGTGGTTGAAATGCACCGGGGTCGGCTGTATGTAAAGGAGAGCCACCCTGGGGAAGGCACAACGATACGGATGGTACTGCCTCAATGAAGCGAAAAAAATACGATGTGGTGGTAATCGGTTCGGGAATTGCCGGTTTGACATTCGCATTGGAAGTAGCGGATAAGTTTTCAGTAATCGTCCTGACGAAAAAGGAACGTTGGGAATCGGCTACCAATTATGCTCAGGGTGGAATCGCTGCTGCTTTGGGACATGATGATTCCATTGATTTGCACATCCAGGACAGTATGGAAACCGGTTCCGGATTATCCAAACCGGAAATTGTGAAGATTGTCGCCAGCGAGGGACCGGATCAAATCCGAAAACTGATGAAATGGGGTGCAAAGTTCAGTCAGCAGGAGGATGGGGATCTTTCCCTGGGCCGTGAAGGCGGCCACAGCGCCAACCGTATTGTTCACAAAGCGGATTATACCGGCCGTGAAGTAGAATCAGCTCTGATTGAAGCGATACGGCAACATCCGAACATTACACTTGAGGAAAACTCCCTGGTCCTGGATATTGTTACAGACCGTCACATGAGTGCCGCTCACCGTCCAAATTCAAAACGTTGTTATGGTGCATATGTTTACAGGAACGATTCGAAAAAAGTAGAGCTTATCCTTGGACGTCTGACATTACTGGCATCCGGCGGTATGGGATGCATCTGGCGGCATACGACAAATCCATCCATCGCAACAGGTGATGGCGTTGCAATGGCTTGGCGCGCCGGTGCAAGACTGGCGAACCTGGAATTCATGCAGTTCCATCCTACTTCTTTATACACGGCAAAACGGAGTGGACGTTCTTTCCTGATCAGTGAAGCTGTACGCGGTTTTGGCGGACGACTGGTAAATGACCGTGGCGAACGGTTCATGCAGGAGGTCCATCCCCTTGCCGAACTCGCACCCCGCGATGTTGTTGCTCGTGCGATTGATAAACAACGGATGATCTGGGGTATCGATCATGTCTGGCTGGATGTAACCCATTGCCCGTCAGACCAGCTAAAATCACGATTCCCGATGATCTATGAAACCCTCCTGGTCGAGCATGACATTGACATCACCCGCGAAAAGATCCCGGTGGTCCCGGCAGCTCATTATCAATGCGGCGGTGTGATTACTGATCAATGGGCGGAAACCACGATCGAGCGACTGTTTGCCGCCGGTGAGGTTGCTCATACGGGACTCCATGGCGCAAACCGTCTCGCATCCAACTCATTGCTCGAAGCGGTTGTTTTCTCTTCCCGTGCTGCGAAAAAAGCACAGGAAATTCTCGACAGCAACAAGGGGGAGAAGCTGCCGAATATACCGGAATGGGATGACTCAGGTACATATGATCCCGAGGAATGGGTATTAATCAAATATGACCGTAAAGAGATCCAGAAGTTAATGGGATATTACGTAGGTATCGTACGAAGCGACTTGCGTCTCCAACGTGCCCACCGTCGTCTTGAACTGATTACCCGGGAGGTGGAGGATTACTGGTGGCGTACCAAGGTAAGTCCTGAACTGGTGGAGCTGCGTAATATCGCGCAAGTAGCTCACCTGATTGTACGTTGTGCCATGCGACGGAAAGAAAGCCGTGGTTTGCACTACAACACCGATTACCCGGAATCAAACGAGCGTCTCGGGCCTCAGGATACAGTTATTTAACTGTTCATCATTTTAATGGTATAAACCAAAATCTCTGTACATCGCCCACCGGTATGCGACAGGAATAGGAGTCGCAGGCCGGTTTGGAAAATGACGTTTCCGGGCATATACCGATACGCTGGTAAGATTCAGAGTATCCAATAGTTCGCTGTTCACCCTGCATTCACTGCTGTCAAGTTTTCCACGCAACCATTCTGTAATCTGCTCATCATGTTCTTCAATGACTGCATCACCGGCAAGCGTATCTGCAGCGGCAGAGCTTCCCATCCTCTCTCCCAGTAATGAGGTCAGATGACGCATTCCGTGAATGGCAAGAAGATGACGATCCCAGAAATGTGCATTGACTGCAACATCCGAGTTTCGTTCAAGATGTAACTCGTTCGCCCGTTGCGCCATGGATTGAAATTCCACATGCCAGATGAGTTGACGAAATACATTTTCCTGGAATGAGTTGAAGTTTGATGCTGGCAGAAGCGGGACAGGCGAAGTATAAAACCGGTCCATAAGCTGCTGGAGGCTCCAGGTTTCATCGCGTCCGTTGTGTTCCAGATACACTGCACCATGGTTTACATCAATGTCCTGCTCATTTGTCAGAAGCATCGGATTGCATTCCGGCTGGGTGCGAGCGATCATTGGCGGCACCTCGGAGTTGTCATACGGCAGCGCATTCGAACGCATTTCCCACAATCTTTGCGTAAACCACTGGAAAGCGCCAGGATCCACCTCCATGCTCCATCCCCGCATGGCATCTGAAATCACCTGTTGTTGTACAGATGCGCTATAACGGTTGTAGAGACTGTGACGTATTGATTCACGCCGGTTTTCAAACAGTTCCCTCGATGGAATCTGCTGTTGTTCATATCGCACAGGGTGTAGCAGGTACCATCTGTTTTCGAAAAAGATCGGTGTAGAGAACTCATCCATGTCAAGTGAATAAACAATATCTTCAAACGCAGGGTTGGATGAATTCCATTGAAATTCCATATCCTCAGCGAAATAGACACCCTGTTCCTGCATTGACGGAAGAAATAATTGGCTGAATACTTCACCGTTTTGAAGCCGTTCATAAGCCTCAAACGCCATGGCAGAATCTGAGATCAACCATGTGTCCAGATAAATATTTCGTATGGAACGGAGAAAATGATCGTGTATTTCTTCCTCCGAAATTGATACTCTTCGCTCTGTTTCATCCTGCAAATATCTTTCAACACTCGCTTCTGTCCGCAGTTGTTCACGGAATGTTCTCAGGGAATAGACCGTATCGAGGTGGGTTTCCATGGCATATTGAGCGAACAGACGTTCCAATACAAGCGACTCCAGGAAATCAGCTTTCGGTGTTCCTGATTGTCCCTCCCCTACATGAGGGCATGTTTCGAACCTGAACCTGTATTCCTCCAGCGAGATGGTGTCCCCATTGACAATCGCGACCCATTCACGTTCTGATGGTTGATTCATACGCAATAGTAGAATACAAACCGCAACTGCAACCGGCAGCACGATGATATAAAACCACTTGGAACGAAACAACTTCACTGAAACCCCCGAATACGTTTGAATGATTTCCTGCACTCGTCCAATGGAAGATACTGTTTTTTTCGCATCATGTATAGAACGATTTTTTCCAAAGAAAACGCCGCGTATTGACACGGCGAAAAATATCAGTTTCGATCTGTAAAAGTGTTGTTCTGACTTAAAAAATCTTCAGGAACAGGTCAGATTAATTTCCTTGAGATTCAGTTTGCACGGGCAGAGCTTGTTGCTCAACTTCCGGTATCACTTCTTCCTGTGTCGGGACAACACTCGAAGGTGCGACCTGCTGAACCTCCGGTGTCACCTCAACACTGACCGGCATACCCATAAGCGGCCAGATTTTCCAGACAAACAAAGCAATGACAACCATAAGAATGGCGCTTGCCGGACCACCCGCTTTGAAAAAATCCCCTGCCGAAAATTGTTTACTTTCATAGGCAATTGCATTAGGTGCAGCTCCAACCAGGAGCAAAAATGGCATTCCTGCTGCCGCAAGAGCAGCAAATACCACTACTTCCGGTGCGACATGCTGGTATTCGGCAATTACCAGTGCTACCGGCAATACAATTGCAATTGCAGCAACATTCATGATCAAATTGGTCATGATCAGGACAAAAAAAGTGATACCGATAATGAATACAAAACTTGGAGCCGATTCAAGATAATTGATGAATGAGACCGCGAGCCATTCCGCTGCGCCTGTCTGCCAGAGGCAGAATCCAATACTCATCGCGCCACCAAAGAGGAGGACAATATTCCAGGGAATTGCCTCAAGATCCTCGATAGTAAGAATTTTCAGGAAGAAAAATAAGAGTGTCGCGGTAAGAATAATCGCGCTTTTATTAATTGCACCAAAAGCAGGGACAAAAGATCTCAGGCTCATGATCAGGATAGCAGTAAGAACGATCACCAGGGCAATCATTTCCCGGGTGGTTATCGGTCCAAGTTGTTTATAGAGAACTTTTGCACGTTTGCGCAATCCCGGAATAACCTTTTTTTCAGGTGGATAAATAACCAGAATATAGGCCCATAGCAGGACAGTCATGAGAATGCCGACCGGAGCCATGTAATAGGTCAGCTCGAAAAATGAGATCTCCCGGCCGACGATATCCTTGAAAAAACCGATTGCGACGGCTCCGCGTGCAGCTCCTAACAGGGTAATGATACTCCCCGCACCGGCAGTGAACGCCATACCGATAAACAGTCCTTTTCCAAACCTGGTCGGTTTGTCGCCTTCATCATACAGGGAATAGATAGCCATAAGTAATGGAAACACTGCAGCGGCGACAGCAGTATGCGCCATGATCAGGGTTAATCCGGATGTCATCACAAAACAGCCAAGATAGATCATGCTGGTTTTTTCACCGACCATCTGCAGCATGCCGTATGCCAACCGTTTTGTCAGGCCTGTCTTGGCGAAAACCATCCCGACCACAACGGATCCAATAATAAACCAGACGGATGGATCAAGAAAATCTGTAAAAGCAACCCTTGTGTCGCGGATGAGGAACAACGATTGGATAACCCCGATGGCTATACTGGTGATACCGATGGGAACCACTTCGAACACCCACCAGACTGCAGCCAGCAGAAAGAGCCCAAGAGCGGCTTTACCTTCCCTGCTCAACTCAAAATTCTCACCCATTGGATCAATTGCATCCGGCCAGGGTGGAGAAAAGAACACAGCAAAAAAAAGTGCTAACCCGAGGAATATGAAGAAAAGCCGTTTGTAATCGATTTTGCTCGTCTTTTTCGCCATCAGAACACTGTCCGGTTGACTTGGCAAACGTTCTCCTGACGAGTGTTGCAAATCCTGTTTTCGCTCTGTCATGTTCTCCTCATGTCAACCTTTGATGATTGACTATCACATGAATATAGTACTCTCGATCAACTTCATAATGTGAAAATTTGCACAACTTCTCGTGAAATCCCGGAAACTTTAACCGGGAATTCAATTGACTCACTATAAAATTGATTTTGAAAGAATGTGAAGGATATCAACGGTACGTACAACACCAATCACCCGTCCTTCACCAAGCACAGGTAAAATGCTCTGGTTATTTCTGACCATCTCGCTGATAACATGCATGATGTGATGATTTTTATCAACCGTCGAAGCTATTGGTCTCATCACTTCGCTAATCGGTTTGTCCGCCTGCTTCTTGATCTTTTCCAATTCGGTTTCAAATGCAAATTCTGACAGAGCAGGATCAATCTCCACATCGTATACCTGTTTCTGGTGATGGGGTTTTGAAGCGGAAAGGAATGGCGGTTCCAGACCTCTCAGGATATCACGTCTGCGCGCCATTCCCAGAAGTCGGTAAGCTTCATCAAATACAAGAACCACTCTTGGAAGCGAATACACACCATTTTGTTCAATTTGCACCGCTTCCATAGCAGCTATTGCCTGCCGGAGAGTAAACCAATAAGGGATATGGGGATACTCGTCCAAGGGAACCATGATATCGCCGGCAGTAATCGTATCCATTTTTCCTCCTTCTATGTACTTATAACTGTGATTTCACAGCAATCATTTTCTTGAACTGCGAATGTGTTCCTGGATCGAATCTCGATCCGTACTGCTTTGATCATCAGAATCAGACTGAGTTCCCTGTGAGAAATCAGCCTTGCGACGATCATATTCCATCTTAAACAATTCAACCGCTTTCTCAAAGGGTTCTACTTCAAACATTCCAGAACATTGCAATGCATCACGTTCCAGCATTCTCCATTCCATGGCCAACCTGACCGATGAGAGTAACTGCTCGCGCTTAAATGGCTTCGGAATGTAATCGAATGCACCGCATGATTTTGCTTCTACTGAAGACTCCAATGTGCCAAAGGCGGTAATGATGATCACCTTCTCCTTCCGGCCACGCTCCTCGATCCATTGTAAAATATCCATCCCGGTCATACCGGGCATTCTAAGATCAGTGATTACAACATCAAATGATCGTTTCGAAAGTATTTCCGGAACTTCCAGCGCGCTCGATGTTGTTTCCAGTTGATAGGGAGTCTGGCTCTGCAGAATCCGTTGAAGCAGACGAAGCATATCAGGTTCATCATCAACCGCAAGAATGCTCAAATTCATAAGCACGCTCCGTTTAGAGGTCCACTCGAACAGCCATACCTTCAAAGATGAGTTCTCTCCTGAACTGTTGGACGCAGCCCATAACTCATTGTCACTGGTCGAACAAACCTTACAGGTCAGGTTTCCGGTTCAATTTCAAGCCGCTTCATGAAATCTTTTGCGTACCATTGCATCAAGGTATCATTCGCCATCGCCATATCCAACTGTTTGGTCATCATGGCAATCCTTCCAAGAATACGCAGACGTTGCAGGATGACCTCTTTCTTCTCATAGCTGAGCATCGTTTCCAGGAAATCACCCTTGAATGTCGGTTCAAATCCCAATGGACTTAACAGGTTTTTTATCAGCCTGATCCTGCGAATTCTCCGATCAATCGATGCACCGCCACCTTTGTGTTCATATCGAATATAATTGTTGGATGGTTCATCCGAACAAAGAGCTTCTATGGTGGTGAAATGATATCCCATACGCAAGCTCAAGAGCATGTAGTCCCCAGTAATAAACGCATAACTGGCTTCTGTAAGTAAGGATTCCTTGCGTTTCGCCACATGGGATGCTACTGCTGGAATGTAACGATTTATATCCGGCGCAGGTGCGTGTTTCGGCCATCCTTCTCGTAAAATACCTTCCCACACTGCCTTCATCGGTTCCGAATGTAATTCCTCTTCCGTAATATATTCCACTGAACTGGTCGGCTGTTGATCTTTGTCCAGGTAGATCAGTAGTACTTCCAGTGGTATCTCGCTTTTCAGTGAGTATGCCATCTGTTCCTTGTTTTCCACAGCTCGCAGACCATGGAAGATCTCTTCAATGGATTTCTGATGGCAGAAGCGGGTGATATCGTGGAGCGTAATACAGGCATCAATTGCAAAAAGCTCATCATCCCCCGGATCGAGCAGATTCAATGGTGAGATTTTCTCCAATAGCTGCTTTAAGATATAATAAATTGCCGTATCTTCAAGCAACTGATTGTCAGGTTCACTCGTTGCAATCACCTCTTCGTGCCGTCCCTGTAACAACAGGCCATTTGTAGCATCGAGGGTTACTATCTCACCAGCCGGAAGTTCATCAAGATTCTCCACACCAACAATTGTCGGTGTTCGTGTCTCCCTGGCGAGTGTGGCCATATGGCTTGCAACACTTCCCACTTCCGTAATGAGACCGTTGATCCGGTTCAGGGCAGTGACTATCCCTGCAAAGGGTTTCGGAGCCGCCAGGATTGCTCCATCCGGTACATTTTCGAGATCCCGCGAGCGAGACACATGATACAGTTCCCCCCATCCACCGCCTGGACAGACTGTAGTACCGCCTTTTCGAAGAATTTCATACCCATCCAGGTCCAGATCGCTGGAGGGTGGGCAACATTCAATAATCTGGAGTGGACGAGTTTGCAGAAGGAACAATGCACCGCTTTTATCCAATGCCCATTCAATGTCCTGGGGTGAACCGTAATGTTCCTCGATCTTTAATGCATATTCTACGAGTTTGTTGACAACTTCATCTGAGATTGACGGTTCTTTGCGCAACTCTTCTGGTATCCATGAACGGGTAGTCCCACCGGATTCATTCATAAGTGACTGGACAGGTTTGTCCACGATGTGCCGTTCCAGGATTTCTTTGGTCTCCCCTGAAACGACAAACAGGTCAGGGGTAATGACACCGTCAACCAGCAATTTCCCCAAACCAAAAACCGAATGAACCAGCAACACATTTCTTGCGGAATTTACCGGGTTATGAGTGTACACTACACCTGCAGCCACGGCGTCCACCATGGTCAGGCAGCTTACCGCCATCGGTTGATCTACTTCTGCCAGGGAATGACTGAGGAAATAATAGATCGCTTTCGGTGTAAACTTGCCTGCAATCACCTCCCGGTAGGTTTCCACCAGGTCATCGACATGCACATTCAGGAATGATTTGTATTGTCCAGCAAAACTGAATAACGTGTCCTCTCCAATCGCGCTGGAGCGCAACGCGACATGAGACACTCCTGTACTTTTTACCAATTTGCTATATTCGTTTTTCAAGGTCTTTGAAAGATCTTCCGGAACATCCGTTTTACGCACCATCTCCCGTATATCTTCGCTTACTTCGGTCAGATCTCCGTAGTTTCGAATATCGAGGCCATCCAGACGTTCTGTGATGCGTGATTGTAAATCACCGGAATGCATAAAATGATGATAGGCCCAGGCAGTAATGGCAAACCCGGCGGGAACCGGCATTCCCAATGGCCCCTTCAATTCACCAAGTTGCGCGTTCTTGCTCCCGACAGTGTTGTAGCTGTGATGGTCTACCTTGTCAAGCGACAGGATGTAACTATCTTCTTCCAGCGTGTGTTTCCCTGGGAGCATCAGCTCAATTGAATCTGTGATCTGTTCATATTTTTCAATGAGAGGATAGTACGATTCGCCACCCAGAAAGATCATTTCACGAATAATCTCTTCTGTTTCAGTTTTGATTGCATCGAGGGAATGACGGATATAATTGATATCGAAGAGATACTCACCCTGGGCTTTTTCTTCCAGATCACCAATCAGGGACAGCACCTTATTGTTGGAGACAAGCAGACGGCGGAACGCTTCGAACCGTTGGCGAATCATACCATGGGTTTCATGGTCTTTCAAAGGTTTGCTTTTCAGGATTCTCAGACCGCTCACATCGCCCTCCTGCCACCCGAAACAGTAACAATACTTTTATTTCTGCCATTAAGGCGTGAAAATCTGTATTTACAATCCCGGACTACGATCCTGAACCTCCCGAAATGAATATGCCTGAAAGTTGACGTGAAAACAGTAACAATTGAACATATTTCCACAAGTGATAATGTAGGAATATCAAAAAGAAAGTGCGAGAGACTTTCGAGACAAGATTCCTGTGAGATTAATTGGGGAATCTTTCCTTCAAGCAATGAGGATCTCTGCCTCTACCTTTCTGAAAAGTATCTGACAAGTAAATAGTGTTTGTTTATTGTAAATGATATCCTTATCTTACATACCGACGGTCGGTATGTTTATACAATGAACAAACAAAATGACAAAAAAGATCCCGAAAGAAGAACGGATTCAGCAAATCCTGCAGGCTGCGGTGGACGAATTCCTGTCAAAAGGATATGAAGGCGCATCTATTGATTCCATCGCCAGGCGTGCCGGTCTTACCAAAGGTGGGATCTACCATCATTTCAACAGTAAAGAAGAACTGCTATTAGGAGTGAATGAATATTTTTTCGCATCGATCCCACCATTAATGGAAACGGCTTTTTCCATCGAGAATCCTGTGGAAGGACTTCGTTTTTTCATTCGTAATTATCTCCTGGAATGGGAAAAAGAGCCGAAAGCATTAGCGATCACATTTCTTACAGCATCCCGTATCCTTGGAATGAAATCCGCATGGTCCATGTATAGAGTTGCATTCGACAGTATGTATTCTTTCTACAAATCCCTGTTGGACAGTGCAGTGGATGCAAAACTGCTCCGTGAACATGACACGAAAAGCAGGGCGGTTGCGCTTCTTTCTGCGTTGGACGGTATCACGCTGTACATCAGCATTCACGATCAATTTGATGCACAGGAAGCGACCCGTTGGCTGGAAACAACGTTTATTGACGATATACTGATTTCATAGTAGGGGGTTCTATGGCTGAACCTGTCTTGCAGGTGGAAAACCTCGTAAAACGTTTCGGTTCTCTCACCGCCGTTGATTCACTCTCCCTGGAAGTGCAGGCGGGGGAAGTGTTCGGATTTTTAGGTCCGAACGGCGCCGGAAAAACCACCAGCATACGTATGATGTGCGGTCTTCTTAAACCAGATGAAGGACGTGTTCTCCTTCACGGAAAACCATTACTTGGCGGCGATCCGGAAACAACATCTCGGGTTGGAGTCTGCCCGCAGGAAATTGTCATCTGGAAAAAACAGACCTGCATGGAGCAGTTGCTGTTTATCGCGGACATGTATGGTGTTTCGCGGAAAACAGCAAAACAGCGTGCGGAGTCATTGCTGGAGCAGATGCACCTGTCCGAAAAACGGAACAAGCTGGCGAAAACCCTGTCGGGCGGTATGCAACGGCGCCTGAATCTCATCCTGGCCCTGGTGCACGATCCGGATATTATTGTCCTCGATGAACCTGAAGCCGGTCTCGATCCGCAAAGCCGTGTGCTGGTGCGGGAATTCATCCAGGACATGGCAAGTAGGAAAACCGTAATCCTCACCACGCACAACATGGACGAAGCGGATCGTGTCGCGGACCGTGTGGCGATTATCGACCATGGCAAACTGCTTCTCGTGGACACTCCCGAGGAACTGAAAAAACAGGCAGGAACCGGTGATGTGCTGGAGATTTCGCTTTCCGGGGCAACGGAAGAATCCATTGCAAAAGCCCGGGAAACTCTGCAATCCTTCACCGACGACATCATTGTTCATGATTCCACACTCCAGGTGCGTGCCCACGGGTTGATCGAGAAAATGCCTACCGTGCTCGAAACGTTGCACCAGGCTGAAATTGTCCCCTGTGAAATGAACTGGCGTCCCACTACTCTCGAAGATGTGTTTATCTCCCTGACAGGAAGGGGGCTGCGCGAATGAAACTTTTCACTGTTTTCCGTAAAACCTTCCGTGAACGGATGCGTGACTTCTGGCTCGCCCTGCTTTCCATGATCATGGCCCCTTTCTTCATCCTGATCTATTACCTGATGATGGGCGGCAGTTCGTTCAGCAGCTACGACATCATCCTGCTCTCCCATGACCGCGGCGTTACTCTCGAAGACGGTTCAACATTCAACGCAACCGATGAAGTACGCGAGGTCCTCTCGAATATCATCTGGGCGGACAGCACAAAACCGGTACTGTCCCTGCGGGAAGGCTATGACCGTGAACGAGCCGAGCAAGCCCTCCGCGACCGTCAACGGGAAGCATTATTGATCCTGGACGAGGATTTCTCCCAATCCATCTATGACCGTTCCATGGGCGACAGCCTGAGCCGTCCCAAAATCACCCTAATAGGCGACCTCAGTAATCCCTATTACACACCGGCAGCGGTTATGGCGATTGGCGCGCTGGATAGTTATTTCATGCGAGCGACCAATACTAATCCCCCCTATGATTTCGAGGAAATCGCGCTCGGTGGATCGGCCTCACGGACAGAGTTCGAGTTTTATGTGCCCGGAATTTTCGTAGCGGCGGTCATTTTCCTTTTGTACGAGGTGTGCATGCTCATCGCACGCGAGGTCAGCGCCGGGACCATGGACCGTCTCAACCTCACCCGCATGAAAACATGGGAATACCTTGGCGGAATCACACTGACTTTCATCGTTTTCGGTCTTGTGCAGGTGGTGTTCGCCCTCGGCACTGCGATAGGGCTTGGATTTACCAGCGAAGGACCGATCTGGATCACCTTCCTGGTCGGCGGACTTTTGATCCTTCCGGTGATCGCATTCGGTCTGATCACCGCCAGTTTTTCACGCAGCGAATCGGAAGCGTTTGTCTACAGCAACTTCCCGCTCTTCCTGCTGATTTTCTTTTCCGGGTCCATGTTCCCCTTCAGCCAACCGTCATGGTTTCACCTGTTCGGGCGGAGTTTTGGGCCCATGGACCTGCTCCCTCCCACCCACGGTGTCAATGCACTGAACAAAGTGATGACTCACGGCTGCGGGATCGGAGATATCTGGGTCGAACTGGTGATCATGATGGTGCTGACCGTCGTGTATTTCGCCATCGGGGCGTACCTGTTCCAATGGAGACAGACAAAAGCGAGGTGAAAAAGGGATTAAAACGTGCTGTATTCTTGTTTCCCCAGCACGTTTCAATCCCTATATATGCGTAAAGAAATTTCGTTATTTCAACAACACAATCCTTCGGGTTATGGATTGTCCATCCAGCATAGCGTTCAACAAATAGGTTCCGCTGGACAAATTCGACGGCATCGCAACAACCACTCTCTGCGACGCTTGAATCATCCGTTCCGACTGCCATACACGCTGGCCGAGGATGTTGTACAGTGCCATGCGTACATTCCCTGTGGAACCGACTTGAACAGGCACAATAAAGCTGCCATTAGTCGGATTGGGCCACGGTGTCCCGAGGGCAAACTGCAACGGCACCGCTGTTTCGGGATGTTCCTCTTCCACACCGGTTATCTGCCACTCGGTGAACAAGACATCGAGGAATTCCTGCCGTCCGGTGACGTCTTCGAGGGAATCATTCACTGATTCCAGGCTGAAACTGAGGAACACCAGGTCATTGTCGCCCACGTAATTCCGTACACCGCCCAACAGGTCCATGTTGGAAGTATTCCAGACAAACAGTGGTTCCGCGGTTTCACCGGCGGTGATCACATCCGGATCGTGCGAATTGTCCGCACCGCCTTCACCGGCGAGGATAAACATCATTCCATCGCTGATTGAATTATCCGCTATTCCACGTATAACACCCTGGTTGGCATTTGCCGAGTTGAAACCGACTCCCAACAGGGTATCGAGCGCTGACGGATCAGCGTAGAGCATGTAATTGGCGATATTCTGCCCTGTCACCAGCCATTTGCCGCCATTATTCACATAGTCGGCATAGACCTGCATTTCGCCTGGTCCGAATATGGTTTCATTCGCCTGTCCGGTGGCAGTGATCACAACCGGGTAGGAATTCAGCAATCCCTCGAGTCCGGTTACTGTCCACCGTTGCAGCGATTCACATGAATACCCGAGATTGGTAAGAGATGTTGTATACCAGTAATCGATCCGTTCGCCTGTCACATTGTCGTAATCCAGCACCAGGACCTGCGCCTGCCCGACACGAACAGGGATATGTTGTGTATAGGAATAGGGATCGTTGAAGTTGTCCAACCCGGAGATTTCGACATCGATAATCACAGTTTCATAGGTAGCGCTTCCACGTTCCACCGTCACCGGGATTTCCCAGGTACCCGAATTGGTTTCCAGCACCATCCCGATATAGAGGGAATCCTCTCCAAATGACACACGTTCATTTTCGGAAGAAAGCGTCATGGCAACATCGAAGTTCAGTCCATTACCAAACAGCATCCACCAATGTAATCCCAAGGTTCCTTCTTCGTCATATAGCAAACGTTCAAAACCGTTATCAGCGACAGTCCAGACAGAATCGACCGAGACAAACATATCGACCGCCGCTCCGGCATCCACCAATCCAGCGCCGACACCCGCTTCTTCCATGGGCTGTGCAGTATTCTGGATCCGTTCCTCGATCCGCACCCTCCCCCATTCCGGACGAAGCGCCTTCAGTTGCCCCACCACTCCCGCCAGGACCGGGGTTGACATGCTGGTTCCGCTGGCGTTGCCATAGTTGCCGTCCTGGGTAGTGCTCAAAATGGAAGAGCCTGGTGCAGTAATGCTTACCCAATCACCACGGTTGGACCAGTTGGCAAGATGTCCGGATGTGCTGGAGGCTGCCACCGCGATCACATTGGGATTTGCCGCCGGGTAATGGGGAATTGTAGATCCTGAATTGCCCGCTGCCGCCACCAGGACAATCCCCGCATCCGCCGCCAGCCCAATCGCCATGGAGAAATAGGGCGGATCGCCACCCTCACCCCCAAAACTCATGGAGATAACATCAAAATCCATTGTCGTTGCATAGGTGATCGCTGATGTTGCACCTGTAAGATCGACATATCCACGGCCATCATCGCCTGTGTACCCGGCACGCAGGCAGCCAACCCTGCAGCCCCAACCGGTTCCGGCTACTCCGACATGATTATTGGTAACCGCCGCCGCATCGCCGGAGCAATGGGTGCCATGACCGTCAAAGTCCACCGGATCATTATCGGGATCTGTGCCGTCTTCGCCAGGATAATACTCACCTTCCGCAATATTCACCCAGTCCCATCCGATCACGTCGTCATCGTACCCATTGCCGTCATCGTCGAAATTATTAATATCCTCTTCATCGAGGATGCCATTTCCATTCAAATCTTCCGCTTCATTCACCCAGATCACTTCGGCAAGGTCTTCATGCTCATAATTCACACCCGTATCGAGGATTCCGATAATAACATCCTCGCTTCCCTGTGAAATCGCCCAGGAACGTGTGGAGTTGATCGCGGGATGGTGCCATTGTGAGCTGAACAGGTTGTCATCCGGTTCGACGGTAAACAACGATGTGGGAACACGATAATCATGATACACATTTACCACATCGGACCGTTGGGACAGTGCTTCGACAACATATGTACTCGTCATTTCCGGGCTGAATCGAAGAACATAGTACTGCGGCATCAGATGGCCGAATTCCGCCTGGAAGGATCGCGCGCTCGTTTCACGCAGCAAGTCATTCAATTCCGTGTCACTGCACAGCAAGGCGCCGGAATGGTTTTCCATAACAGTGAATGACGGCTCCTGCACAAACTCAATCACAAGCACACCGGGAATCTCCTGCCGTGAAAAATCCTGCTGAGCATAGGACAGGATCGGTACAAGTACAATGAACAGTATCATCAGAAATAAAAAGAACGGTTTCGCCTGCATTCGGTTCATGGGAGCAATCCTCTAAAAATCTATTCCGGCCACCTAAGATATTACGAATAACACAACACAAAACATCCGGGAACTCTCAAGTATCTTCTAATGTATAGAAACGATGCATGTAAACCCACTTCCTGAAATGGTTCTTGTAAATCAATTGGAGTTTCGAAAACAACTTATTACTTTTAATGGTTGAAAAGATAGTGCCATTGTTTTTTCAAATTCACAAAACAGCCAACGCCCATGGAATGTGAAAGTTTTGCTCAAGCTGTTCTTGATTCGCAAGTCTCCCGTATCTCTGTGCTGGATTCAAAGGGAATAATTGTTGCTGTAAACAAACCCTGGAAAGAATTCGCTCGAAAAAACGGAGCCGGAGTCGATACAATTGATGGCGTTGGCATCAATTACCTGAAAATTACCGCACTAGCTGCAAAAGAGGACGATTACGCCAAACAAGCGCTCATAGGAATCAACAAAGTATTAAGGGGCGAGCTTCCTTCTTTTATCCTTGAATACGCTTTCCAGCTCCCAACAGGAACCGAATGGTTTGAGATGGCGGTCAGTCCCCTCGAATACGAGGATGGCGGCGTTGTGATCGCTCATCGCAGTATTGATCAGAAAAAGCAGGCAGAGCTGCTGATCCAGGCGCAACGGACTCACTTGAACGCCATTTTTCACGGTGTACAGGAAGCTGTTATTGCCATATCCTCCTCTCGACAAGTCGCCCGGATTAACCAGGCTGGTCTGCATTTGTTTGACGTCGAACAGGATGACATCGTTGGGAAAAAGCTGTCCGACCTGTATTCCGGCGAGTTGAATGATCTCGAAGCTATTGCGCTGCGTACACTCACCCTCGGGGCGGCAGTACAAGACCATCCATTGGATTTTGCCACCCTACCCTCAGGCCATAAACATGTTCTTGTAACCAGTATTCCTCTCCAGGTGGAGGAGAATCAACCGCACGAAGCGCTTCTGCTCCTGCGAGATGTTACCAGCCTGTACACCCTGCGTCTCGAAGTGAATGAAAACCGTTCACTGGGCAATCTCGTGGGGCAGAGCCGCGCCATGCAGGAGATCTTCTCCCTGATTGAGCATGTGGCGCCTACACGTTCGACGGTACTGATCCTCGGCGAAAGTGGCACGGGGAAAGGCGTGATCGCCTCCCTGCTGCATAAACATTCCGACCGCAAAGAAGGTGCGTTTGTTGCAGTAAACTGTGCAGCGTTGAGTGATGAGCTACTTTCGAGCGAACTGTTCGGGCATAAAAAAGGGGCATTTACCGGAGCGTTGGCGGATCGTGTGGGACGGTTCGAGTATGCCAATAACGGCACCCTGTTTCTTGATGAGATCGGGGACATTTCTCCCGCCATGCAGGTAGCGCTTCTCAAAGTCCTCGAAGAAGGCGCCTTCGAACGACTTGGTGATTCCCGGACCATGCACACCGATGTGCGGGTGATTGCCGCAACCAACAAAAACCTGCAAACTAAAGTAATAGAAGGATCCTTTCGCGAGGACCTGTTCTACCGGTTGAATGTTGTAACGATTCATGTGCCGCCGTTGCGTGAACGACGCGATGATATTCCCTTGCTTGCGGACCATTTCCGTACCATCCTCAATCGTGAAATGAACCGCGGAATTGAATCGTTCTCACCTGAAGCAATGCAACTCCTGCAAAATATGCCCTGGAATGGCAATGTTCGTGAGTTGCGGAACAGCATCGAACGAGCGTTCATCATGTGCAGGGAATCGGTGATTCAACCGCATCACATTCCGCAAGACACTTTTTCCCGCACCGAACTTCCACAGACAAGTACTGTTCCTTCCGCGTTTCCATCACCAGCAACAACAAAAAGAAAACCGTTACAGGAAGACAAACTGCTGGACATACTGCTGAGAACCCATTGGAATATCTCTCAGACCGCCAATCTGCTGGGGTACACCAGGCAACACATCCATTACTTGATCCGCAAGTATCATCTCACGAAACCATTCAACCTGTAACATCCTGTAAGATTTGTCAGTCACTCACGATATGTATCGGATCATATTACACTACATTACACTATCATCTTACATTATCTTACACTTTTTTCGCTGATTGTTTATGTCATTTCATATGATTTACAGGCAGTGAGAACGTGGTTGACGAGGATTTTAACAATCACCTTTTCTCTTTAATTATCAATGATTTTGGCCTATTTTTCGCATGAAAACGCCTCCTTTCTACTGCGTAATATACTCTGGTCTCTCCGTTTTGGCACGGAGGTTGTAGTTAGGTAGATCAAACATCAAGAAATCACTTGATATTTTATACAAAGAAAAAACAGGAGTAAGAAAATGAGTGCTTCCAACACATTAGGTAATGGTATTGTTCGTCCGAGCGCCCGTCCGATGGAAACCGTCGTAGATGGCAATGGCAACTACTGGATCTGTGACCGTGGCGTAGACGCTAACAGCGATCTCGCAGGTCAGGGTTGTGTAAACTTCGACGATATGCCCCTGAAACCCGAAGATTAATCCTATATAGTGGTACTTCTGCAGCAAAGCCCGGCACATGCCGGGCTTTGGTTTTTAGGGTCTACTTAAAAGTCTGTCATTGGAGCGAACGAGGCTGTCCGACAATGCAGGAAACATACGAGTTGTCATTCCAAACTTGATTGGGAACCGGAACGCAGTGAAGCTCGACGTCGTAGTTTACGTCAATCCATGTAGTTGTTTATTTCTGTGTCTACATCTTCTCACTATACAGAGTATTAAGCGCGACTTTGTCACGCTATTTCTGGACTCCAGCTTTCGCTGGAGTGACATATCTACTAACTTCCCGCAATATTGGACAACCTCCTTCGCGGGAATGACATCTTGCTGAATACAGTACGCATCATACCTGGTCGAATGGACCACTTGCGCCAGCTCGCAGCAGTGTTCATAATAACAGTATGGCCCAATATCCCGCAGAATTCCCTACTTCTTCAAAGATTCCAGATCCATTTCCAGGCTTTCAAATCGTTCCTTCACCAGTCGTACAGCATCTTCGACACCTGAATTGTAGATTTCCAAGGCGACAGATTCGAGGAAGTGATCCAGAATATTCCCTGCGGCGATCATTCCAATCTCTTCATCATGTTCGTCTGCAAAAAATTCGATGGTTTCCTCGATGCATCTCCTTCTGGTGTTGTCAGACAAGAGATCCCATTTTCTTTTGCTGTCTGCCATAATCGCTTCCTGAAAGTAATGTTAAAACAACTATCGAATCAAAGTAATCCTATGTGTAGTAAACTGCCTTGTCGCAGACAACACACGCACAAAATAGGTTCCGCTTGCTAAATCAGTAAGGTGAAGAGGGATTTGTTGAATGCTGACTGGAATAGCTTGTCGATAGACTTCTCGCCCCAGGAGGTCGTGGACCGTTATCGCTTCGCCGCGAAATCCATCCCAACGAATGGTCAGCATGCCATTGGTCGGGTTCGGCCAGCAGTTGATATCCACCGTTGTGGGTAACGACGGTTCCGAATGTATATCATCCAGACTTGTAGAATAGATAATCTCAACGGTTGCACCGTAATCAGTGTAACGAAGCAGGTGACGTTCATCGTCATCCGGTGGGAAAACCCCTAAACCCATGAGGATGAATTCGCCCGGTTCCCAGCCTGGGATGGATTCGATGTCGAACCAGGAAGGCGAGAACAGTAATGTCCCCGTTTGCTCCCAGGTTCGACCGGTATCGACAGTTGCAAAGATCAGGTAATCATTCGTAAGTATGTAATATTCACCCGGTGAATATCCACGGGTAAAAAACCATGGGTGTTCAATCGCATTCGTGAAACCCATTGTATAGAAACTATCAGCATAGGTCTCCGAAAAATACAATCCTAGTGAATCCAAGTGACTTGTAGTGCCAAATGTATATAGTGCTGCAAGATCTCCAGGCGACCAGCCTAAGTCCACGGCATCTGGTCCACCATAGTATCCCTCTGTACCTACCAATCGAGCCTGCTGAAAAGTCATCAGTGTGTCTCTTGAATAGTATCCCATTCCTCGATTACCAATTAAAGAATCAGTATTTGGCAGCCATTCAAAACTCCTACGTTCTATTGGTCTCGGTCCTTCCTCATAGGAAAAACCACCATCATAGCTGAAACACCAACCATTATACTCTGAAACACGAAACACAAGTAAATCATGCGAAGAATGATACGCCAATCCATGCCCATCTTCTCGTATGTAATACCTGGTGTGTCCATAGTCAGACAAATAGTGCAAGGACCAAAATTCATCATTGTCATTAAACGCAAAATAGCACCAGTAACATCCAGGTTCTTCATCTTTTGCAAGGTTTGTTCGTGCTACGCGGGCATTGCTAATGGAAGAAAAAACGAGAAGCAGGAAGTACAACAGGATCATTACAGGAATAGATAGTTTGTTAGCTGGATAGATTTGTCCGATAGCGCGGATCGTTGTCCGGAATTTCATACCGTCATCTTTCTGCAATTCTTCCGGTGTCCTCTTTGCAGTAAATTTAGTAGTGATTGTTTGCTGAAACAACTTTTGACTTATAATATCACTTAATTATGCAGGTTTGCCACTTCGTTCAGGAATCCGCACAACACCCGCTACATAGTAAGCGAAACTTCGTTCCGCTATTTCTGGACTCCAGATTTCGCTGGAGTGACATATTCACTAACTTTTAATAGTATCGATCAACCACCGATGTGGGAATAACTTATTAGTTTTTTTGTATTCTTTACCGTCCCAATTCAATCCTTTCGGCGAGGAAGGAAGGTAATCCGGCATCACGGATCGCAGTACCCGCGGCAGACACATCATATTTCACCCGACGCAGGGTGCGTTGCCCGGTATCGGCGTCAAACAGTGTGTAGGCCGCATCGGGTTTGCCGTCACGGGGTTGGCCGACGCTCCCCACATTGATCAGGCGTCCACGCTTGGTACGGTGGTCGTTGGGAACATGGGTATGCCCGATAAAGGCGGTGGCGGTGGGCGATTCTTTCATTGCCATTTCTGCATCGATGTCGGAGAAAACATAAAACCACTGTTCGGGATGCAACGGGCTGGCATGAACAAAATAGAGGTCGTTTTCGAGATGGGTATAGGGTAACTGTTTCAAGTACTTCGTGTTTTCATCGGTGAGTGTTTTCCGTGTCCACATGGCCGCCTGGTAGGCATAACGGTTGAACGCGGTAATATCGGTCAGTCCAACCGCCGCATGATCATGATTTCCGGCGATCACGGCATGGGCGCGTTCGCGTGTGAGATCCACCACTTCATTGGGAAATGCTCCATACCCAACGAGATCACCAAGGCAGATAATACGTTCCGAATGATTTTGATCGATATCATTAAAAACTGCTTCGAGTGCATGAAAATTACCGTGTATATCGGAGATGATCGCGTATTTCACAGTAATACCTTTCCTAAGATGATTCTGCAGGCGGTTTCGGTTTTTTCCTGCCCTGTTTCTTTTTCCCCCCCGCATCACGTGCAATTTTCGTCTTTACACGTCGAATCTCCATCTCTTTCTCAGAAAACACAGCATCCAGGATACCGTTGATAAACCGTCCCGATTGATCTGTGCTGTACTCCTTGGCAAGTTCAATCGCTTCATTGATTGTTACTTTTGGTGGAACATCATCCACATGGAACAGCTCGGCCAGGGAAAGTCGCAAAATCAATCGATCCATGAGTGCGATTCGATTCAGATCCCAATGGAGCGCTTTACCCTTGATCATTGTATCCAGTTCTTCCTGTTTCCCGGTGGCTATCATCACCAGGTTCCGTGCAAAATCCAGGTATTTGAGTTCACCATGAACCAGCAAGTCATCACAGGCAAACCGTGGTTTATGTTCACCGATTTCCACGGCATAGAGCACTTGCAGGGCTCTTTCCCGTGCTTCATGACGACTGTGCGCACTTTCCATGTCCATGCAGGACGTTCTCCTGTTCAAAGATCCAGTTTCATTACATTACAGCGCTCTCGATGTCAGGGAGCGCTGTAATGCCAATACTTTTTATCCAACATCTACAAAAGTCAACCAGTTGCGTTTGTCTTCCGCTTTTCCGTCAATAATTCCGAAGAACCGTTCCTGCAGCTCTCCGGCGACAGGACCCCTGCGTCCTTCACCTACCTTGATCTGGTCGATGGAACGAATCGGGGTAACTTCCGATGCGGTTCCGGTGAAGAAAACCTCATCGGCGAGGTAGAGCATTTCACGCGGGATCATGTGCTCTTCCACTTCGCAGCCCATGTCTTCCTGCAGCAGGGTAATGATGGATTCACGGGTAATACCCGGAAGAACGCTGTTGCCCAATGGCGGTGTGTAGATACGGTTGCAGCCGCCCTTGCCTTTGCCATGGAATACGACAAAGATATTTTCGCCAGAGCCTTCGGACACATATCCGGCGGTATCAATGGCGATACCTTCTGAATAACCGTTCTTGATTGCTTCCTGCTTGATCAACTGGCTGTTCATGTAGTTGGCTCCGCATTTCGCCAACGCCGGAAATGTGTTGGGAGCCATACGGTTCCATGAGCTCACGCAAACATCTACACCCAGTTCAAGCGCTTCCGGTCCAAGGTACTTGCCCCAGCTCCAGGTCATGATGAACACACTTACCGGGCATGGTCTCGGATCGACTCCCAGGCTATGGTATCCCTTGTAAATAACCGGACGTATATACGCTGCTTTGTCGCCATTCGCTTTCAGTGTTTCAAAGCAAGCCTGTTCCATCTCTTCCACAGTATACTTCAAGCGGTTGTCATTCTCTGCGGTTTCCAAAGAACCGTGATAGGTTTGTTGTGCTTTGTTCTTCATCTCATCCGGTGTCATCCGGTATATCTTCGCCGAATTGTACAAACGCTGGAAATGTTCACGCATACGGAAGATCACACTTTTACCATCTGTTTCTCCCCTGTGATACATCCGTATGCCTTCAAACACTGAACTTCCGTAATGGAGGGCGTGTGCACCAACATGAACTGTCGCTTCGTTCCATGGAACGAGCTTTCCATCCATCCAAATTACTCCGGAGCCATCAAACCCCATCGTAACCTCCCACATGTGTCAATCAAGTTTCAGCACTCCTGCAAACGTTGCCTGCTCTGTCCAACAACCACACAGCACGAACTACTACAACGCTGGTTTTGCATCAAGTGCTTTTATTTCGAAGAACCTGTTTCCGTATTTCCACGGGAATATCCTGTACACACCAGGTAACGCCCAGATACTCCGGCGGTTTGGGAATCTCGGGTGTTTCTATCGAATACAGATGTTTCACCGCCACCCAGATACTTCCCCAGTGCGAAACGGTGATGAATCCATCCGGCCATCTGTCCACGGCATCAACTGTCGCACGTAAAACACGATCACGGTGATGACGGAGAGTTTCTCCATCCGGTGGCGAGAAATCGAGATCAGCAATAAGGTAATTAAACTGTTCCGGTTCTTCACGCCTCAGTTTTTCCACCTGCCGACCGGTCCACTGCCCGTAATCTCGTTCCCTGATCCTGTCGTCAATGATCACTTCAAGCTGAAGGATTTCACTCACGATCTCCGCGGTATGTTTTGCACGCTTTAGATCGCTGGTAAGAATTCCTCCGCCAACGCCATCCTTTTTCAAGTTCAGCGCCATTTGTACAGCTTGCTGTTCTCCCGTTGTTGTCAGGGGAACATCACGCCATCCGGCAGCCCAGCCTTCGGCATTTGCAATGGACTGGGCGTGACGGCAAAAATACAGGTAAGGCATCACCTATACACAGTCTTTTCAGAATACTAGTTTTTCTGTCCCGGGTCAACACACAAAAATTACTTGTCGCCATACAGGGCACGGCCGATAACTATCCGTTGGATCTCGTTCGTTCCCTCGTAGATTTCCGTAATTTTCGCATCACGCAGCATACGTTCCACCGGGTAATCCATGCAGTAGCCATAACCACCGTGGATCTGGATAGCCTCAAGGGCATTTTTCGTGGCTGCCTCGCTGCACATCACTTTGGCCTGTGCAGCTTCCAGGCTGTAACGCACTCCCTGGTCTTTTTTCCACGCTGCGTGGTACAGCGCCCAACGTGCTCCAGTGATACGCATCTGCATGTCTGCGACCTTGTTCCGGATCGCCTGGAATGCCGCGATGGGTTTCCCGAACTGCACACGTTCCTGGCTGTACTTAATGGATTCATCAAGGGCAGCTTGAGCGATACCCAATCCCTGGGCGGCGACACCGAGACGTCCGCTGTCAAGAGCAGTCAGCATGATCTTGAAGCCCATGCCATGTTCGCCAATGAGATATTTGTCGGGAACACGAACATCTGTGAGTGTGAGTGATGTTGTATCCGTCGCACGGACCCCCATCTTGTTCTCATGTTTTCCCACTTCGATTCCCGGGGTATCCTGAGGAACGATGAATGCGCTGGTGCCTTTGGAACCAGCATCCGGATCGGTGACACAGACCATCACATAGCCATCACACGAAGAACCGTTGGTAATAAAGTTTTTGGAACCATTCAGGATCCAGTCGTCACCGTCTCTCACCGCTTTTGTTTTCATGGCGCCTGCATCGGAACCGGAACCGGGCTCTGTTAACGCAAATGCGCCCAGCCATTCGCCCGAAGCGAATTTGGTAAGGAATTCCGACTTGATAAAATCGTTTCCAAATTTTTCCAGGGGATAACAGACAAGACTGTTGTTTACAGAACAGATGATTTCCGTGGACGGGTCCACTTTAGCAAGTTCTTCCAATGCCAGGACATACCCAAGGGAATCGAAACCGGCACCGCCGTTTTCTTCGCTCACAACCATCCCCATGAACCCAAGTTCACCGAGCATCTTCACTTGCTCACGTGGGAAAATGCATTTTTCATCGCGTTCAGCAACGCCCGGTCGCAGTTCTTTTTCTGCAAAATCACGTGCGGTTTGCTTCAGCATCTCCTGTTCTTCTGTCAAACGAAAATCCATGATCGGAACACCCTTGTTAAACGTTTATCATTTTGATGTATTGTGTACGAGAAATGGGTCTCAGGCGGTTACAGGAATACAGACAGAGCAATTTTGATGGAGAGAAATATGAATCCCGAGAGGTATGGGGACTGAGCGACTGCATGTAACCGTATGTAATTGGAAGATCCATACGCAATAATGCTGGAACCAGGTAAACGAACAAATCGAACGCAGCTATAAGCCTGATAACGCCCGATTACGGATTAAAATATACTTGAGAAACACGCCTCTCAGCAAATCCTTACTGCAGTAAAAGAGATATGGAATCTGTATACCTCTCTTATCTCAGAATAAGATGAAATGTTCCAGTGGTAATAATTAACCCGATTTCCCCATTTTATCAGCTATTGCATATGAACCCGGCACGATGTCCGATTCTGATCACTCAAGACAAGTCAGACTGCAGTGAAGAACCCGGTACACTATTAGACTCTGCAATAAGCAAACAATCCCCTGTTCTTATTGCACTCCAGATTGTATTTTTGCCGTGTTCCAGATGAAACTTGAGCATAGAGTATAAATGTTCTCTATGGAGCAACTCATGTGGAAACTTTTTTCTTTCTGCCGAGTGGCAACTCACGGAACCTTGAAAAACATATCATGTGCTGACTGTATTGAAGGATAAAAAGTACCATGACACACGACATTAATGCTGTCAGCGAGGAGGTCAGCCGTACAAGCGCACCGATTCGCGCCTTGACGGATGAAATTGGTAAGGTTTTGGTCGGCCAGAGCTATATGGTCGAACGTTTGCTGGTAGGATTGCTTGCGGACGGTCACGTTCTTCTTGAAGGTGTACCCGGACTCGCAAAAACTCTTGCCATCAAGAGCCTTGCTGAATCGGTAAACGTGGACTTTCACCGTATCCAGTTTACCCCGGACCTTCTCCCTGCTGACCTGGTGGGAACGTTAATTTATAACCAGTCGAACGGCTCCTTTGAAACGAAAAAGGGACCGATTTTCGCAAACTTCATCCTTGCTGATGAAATTAACCGTGCGCCCGCCAAGGTGCAAAGCGCGCTGCTGGAGGCGATGCAGGAACGGCAGGTTACACTTGGTGACAAGACTCATCAACTTCCCCAGCCATTCCTCGTCATGGCAACCCAGAACCCGATTGAGCAGCAGGGAACGTATCCACTGCCGGAAGCGCAAGTTGACCGTTTCATGCTCAAGCTGAAGGTAACCTATCCGCAACGGGAAGAGGAACGTCGGATACTGCGGCTGCATAGCCTTTCCGATATTCCGGAACTCTCCCCTGTTCTGCAACCTGATGTGATTCTTGATGCCCGCAAGGTTGTGGAAAAGGTGTACGTGGATGAGAAGATAGAGAACTATGTACTCGATATCGTCTTCGCCTCCCGTGATCCGGAAGCGTTCAAACTTACCCTGCAATCAAATGGACGTCCGATCAAGCTTCGTGACTTGATTTCCTATGGTGCCAGTCCACGCGCCACGCTTTATTTGATCCGTGCTGCACGTGCCTGGGCCTTTTTGCAGGGAAGAGCATTTGTGATCCCCGAGGATATCCGGGCGATCGGGCATGATGTCATGCGTCACCGTGTCCTGCCGAGTTTTGAAGCGGAAGCGGAAGAACTCAGCAGCGATGATATCGTCCAATCCATTCTGCATGGGATTGAGGTGCCATGACAACTGCGGAACTGATGCGGAAGGTGCGACGAATCGAAATCCAGACCCGTGGGCTTGTGCATGAAATGTTCAGCGGTGAATATTCCAGCGCGTTCCGGGGTCGAGGTATCGAATTCAGTGAGGTGCGCGAATATGTTCCCGGCGATGATATTCGTACCATCGACTGGAATGTAACCGCACGTGAAGGACGTCCCTTCATCAAACTGTTTGACGAGGAGCGTGAGCTGCTGGTCATGCTGTTGGTGGATGTCTCCGCTTCCGGCCAGTTCGGCAGTGTTGTTTCCCTGAAACGTGAAATTGCTGCGGAACTCGCCGCCGTTCTTGCGTTCAGCGCCCTCCGCAACCAGGACAAGGTTGGTCTGATCCTCACCAGCGATCATGTGGAAAAGTATATTCCACCGAAAAAGGGTTCATCGCATGCCCTCCGTATGATCCGTGATATGCTCGCTTTTGAAGCAAAAGGAAGAGGCACCAACCTTGCCGAAGGACTGACCTATTTGCTGCGTGTTACAAGGAAACGTGCTATCGTATTCCTGTTGAGCGATTTCCAACAGCCGGGGGCATGGCAGGATGCAGCGAAAATTGCAGCACAGAAACATGACTTGATCGCACTTCACCTGATCGATCCACGCGAACGTGAACTTCCTTCTGTTGGATGGATTCCGGCAGAAGATCCGGAAACAGGGGGAAGTGGTCTGGCTGGATACACAAAGCAGTGCCTTACGCGCTGCGTTTCTATGCCCAACGTCGTCGGGAAATCCGTGAAATCTCCGAATTCTGCACGAGGAATAACATTGACCGTGTGGAAATCGACCTGACGGAACCGGAACAACCGTACCTTCGTCCGCTCCAGCGTTTCTTCAAAGCGAGGGGATCACGGCGATGAAAACACGTTTCCTGTTTGCGTTTATCATTCTGCTCGGGTTGATCTGTTTTTCCGCCTGCCGTGAAACGATGGATCTGCCGCAAGGTGAGCCGTATCTCGCCATCGACACCCTGGAAGGGACAGTTGGTGACTGGTTTCATCTCTTATTGGCCGCACCAGGTGTTGAGGATACGAGCATCCGTTGGCCGGATATCCATGGAACAATGGGTGACCTGATGGTGCTCAGTGCGGATACCCTTTCCGGTGCCCGACGACGTACCGTCGGCGGTCCGGCGATTGAATACACAGTATCCGCCTATGACACAGGCGCTTTCTCCACCGGTGAACTTGAACTTGTCATCAACGGAGAACCCGTTACTGTTGGACCGGATACCATCCGGATTTTCAGTGTGCTGGATGCAACCGCCGACTCCACCCTCGCTCCGCTCAAGGGACAGGAAGAGTTACCTGTCACCTTTGTAGATGTTGTCCGATTGGGTATGGCCGTGGTTGACCGCTGCCAGTATTATCGCGCTGATGATCATTTTGTATACTGTTTTTCTCAAACGGTTGAAACGCCAGCGTGGCGAAGATGGAACATGGGAAAAACCGTTACCTCCACCCTATGATGAAGCAGTGGCCAGCGTTGACTCGTTTGAAAATATGAGAATCCACTCCAGGTTGGTGACACGAAGGGATATGTCGCACGGTTGACGGGGATCATCAAACGCCTGCTGGAACGTGTGCATGAGGCGCCTGTCCAGGAAATGACCACTTATGAAGTAAAAACGCTGGACAACTCAAACCAATGCGTGCAAAGCAAATGTCACCTTGCTTCTCCAGTTACTCACGGACGCGGACACGGTCAAGTTCGCAAAAGGCGCTTTAAGCCGCGACCGGGCTGATGCCATGTATGCCAATGTGCAGCAAATGGTGGAAGCGTACAAACCCACTCCGGAAGACATTCTGCAAAAGGATGAAGAACCGGCAAAGCCGTTGAATGAAGAGGGCAAAAAGCCAAAGGAGCTTCCTATCGGCAAATCAGAAGAGCCTGTGGAAGCCGATTATGAAAACAAGCAGGTCAGTGTAAACAAACCGGTTGTGTATTCACCTCCAGCCGCCGCTGGGCGAGCAGCGCAGAGTTTCTGCAATGTCAGCGGAATGCAGCTCCAGGCAACGCGTGAGGAATCTTCCGAAGCGGAGAAGGAGGAGAAAGAATGACACTGGCGAATCCATGGTATTTGCTTGTTCTCCTCATTATCCCGGTGATGATTGCCTGGTACTTCTTCATAGCGAAACGTACCACGCCAACAGTCGTGTTCCCGTCCGCAATCGGCATTTAAACCGTTGATGAGCCGCTGGCGCCGTTTGTTACGGTTTCTTCCCGCTTGTCTTGCGGGTGTTGGCCATGGCGGCATTGATTTTTGCACTGGCCCGACCTCGGACATCACTGGATGAAGAGATTGTGCATACAGAGGGAATCGACCTTGTGATTGCACTGGACATCTCCACCAGTATGCTGGCGGAAGATCTTCAACCAAGAAATCGCCTGGAAGCGGCAAAACAGGTTGCGAGTGAGTTCATTGAAGGACGTTCCAGCGACCGTATCGGGCTTGTCATGTTCGCCGGGGAGTCTTTTACATGGTGCCCGTTAACCCTCGATTACGAAGTCCTGACAACCCTCATGGACCAGATCGAACCGGGGATTGTTAAAGATGGAACCGCCATCGGAAAAGCCATTGCGACTGGGACTAACAGGCTTCGCCACGGCACCGGCGCGAGTAAAGTCCTGATCCTGTTGACAGACGGTGTAAACAATGTGGACCAGCCCGATCCTCTCACTGCCGCTCTCGCAGCCGCAGAAATCGGTGTGAAGGTATATACAATTGGTGTCGGCACAATGGGGATGGCACGAGCCCCGGTGCAGACTCCGTATGGAACCCAGTACCAGCAGGTGCAGGTGGAAATAGATGAGGAGTTGTTGCAGCAGATCGCGCAACGTACCGGCGGCATGTATTTCCGGGCCACGAGTACAGAAGCGTTGCGGAATATTTACAAACCGTATTGACGAGATGGAAACGACATTAATTGAAGTGGAACATATGCGGCGCTGGTCCGAAGAGTTTTATCTCCTGGGCGGCGATTGGACTTGGATTGTTATTGCTGGAACGTTTGTTGAGTGTAACTGTTTTACGAAACCTGGCTATGTAACGAGGTGGGCCCGGTGGTTCCACCCACCGGGAAAAAAGTAACAGGGATAAAACATCCCGGAGGATGGAACCTCCGGGCTACATGAGGAGCAGACTAAACATGATTCGTTGGGGTGAACCCTTTATGGTTGCTGGCATTGATCCTGCCCCTGACAATTCTGGTATTTGAATTGTTCTTGCGGGGGTACTGGTCGCATTCTCGGAAACGATTCGCTTCACTTTCACTGTGGGATCGTTTGTCACCGAATCGCAGCAACTCACTTCGCCGTGCAAAACGAATCCTGTTTATCGTCGCTCTTACATTTTTAGTGATTGCACTCGCCAATCCGCAGATCGGAACACGGTGGGAAGAAGTCACCCGCGAGGGGATCGACATTTTCCTGCTTGTTGATGTCAGCCGTTCCATGGACACCCAGGACATAGCGCCCCAGCAGAATCACAAAAACGGGGTATGAACTTCGGCGCTTTATCCAGGGACTACAGGGCGACCGTGTCGGATTAATTCCTTTTTCGGGCGTTGCTTATCCCCTCTGCCCACTGACCCTGGATTATTCAGCAGCGTCCATGTTCCTCAACCTGTTGAACACGAACCTGATCCCGACACCGGGTACCGCCATTTCCGATGCTATTGATCAGGCTCTTACCTCGTTCCCCCGAAGCGAGGAAAATGCAAGCCGTACACGTGTGATCATCCTCGTTTCCGATGGCGAGGACCATGAAGGTGGCGCTATCGAAGCCGCGGAACGTGCGCACGAACAGGGCGTGATCATTTATACAGTAGGAATGGGACTTAACCGTGGTGATCCTATTCCTGTTTTAAATGACAATGGTCAACCTTCCGGGTGGGTTACCGACGAAGAAGGTCGTCCCGTAACAAGCAGGTTGAATGAGGATCTTCTTCGGCAGATTGCACGTACAACAAGTGGCGCCTATTTTCGCGCAACCCAGGGTGGAGATGAATTCCGGTCTATTTATCGTCAACTGTTCGGCATGGATCGTGAGGAACTGACCACCCAGCAGATCACCGATTTTGAGGACCGTTTCCAGGTGATCCTCGCTATTGCAATTTTCCTGTTTTTTATCGAATTTTTACTTCCGGCCGGATGGTGGAGGAAAAAATGATTTGCAGAAAAACCTCCTGTATATATTACGTTCTCCCGATCATCATTGGACTGATGTTTCAATACTGCGACGGTATCCGCTCAGTCCGCACATCGGCTTGTCCATGAAGGAAATGAACATATCGAAGCGGACAGTTTGAGCGATGCGCTTACCAGCTACCTGCAGGGCATTGGACACACGCGATTCCTTGCGACCGGAGATTCTGTACAACATCGGCGGTGTTTACAGCCGCATGGGTACACCGAACGATGTCATGCGCGCCGATTCATTATATCGCGCTCTCCCGTTCGATGCATCGCCTGAATTACGTTCACAGGCGGCATACAACCGTGGTACAGCCCTGGCGAATTCCCAGATGTATGACCAGGCGATGAATGCCTTTATCGAATCCCTGGTGCTGAATCCCGATGATGATGAAGCCAAGCATAACCTTGAAATGACAAGACAGCTTCTCATGCAGCAGGAACAGCAGCAACAACAACAGGGCGATGGCGACAACGACGAAAATCAGGATCAGCAAGACCAGGAGCAACAACAATCGGAAAACCAGGAACAGCAGGATGGTGAGCAGCAGGAACAGGACGAACAATCTCAACCGGATCAGGAACAGTCAGAAGAGGAACAGCAGGAAGAACAGGAACAGCCTCAACCATCAGAAGAAGAGATGGACCCAGGAAGAAATGGACCGCCTGATGGCGGAACGGTTCCTCGACCAACTTCAGGAAAATGAGGAAGAACTCCTGCAGCAGGTGATCCAGGCGCAGATACCGCAATCGAACCAGCAAACGGATAAACCGTGGTAGCGGCAGGTGATGGTATGGAAATGAGTTTTCAAAATAGAAAACAGATGCGTATCAATGCTTTGGTAGGGTTCCCGCTGATCCTGCTTTTGCTGCTCATCCCCCGTCTCGCCCGTGCCGACTTTGAGATCAGCGCCGAAGTAAGCCGTACAGAAGTTGCACTGCGTGATACTTTCACCTACGAAGTGCACATTTCATCCAGCAGCACTTCAGCGCCAAATCCCCAGGTGGAATTTCCAAGTGCGTTCCGTATCCTCGCCGGTCCGAACAGTTCCATGAATGTGCAACTGACCAATGGCGGCTTCAGTGCGGTACGGCGTGTTTCCTGGATCCTTCAGGCAGTGCAGGAAGGTGAATACACTATTCCGGGACCCGACAGTACAGCGTCGCCGTGATACCATTGAAGGACCGGATATTACCGTCACCGTCGATCCGAGCACTTCCGGAGGTGGATCACAGGCACCGCCTGGCAGTAAACAGACACCCTCGCGTACCACACAACCCGGTGGCAACTCCGGACGAAGCGCGCCCAGGAACAGGGATGATAAATCAGACGAAATATTCCTCCAGGTTGATATAGAACCGGGTAGTGTGTACTTGCAGGAACCATTAGTGGCCACCTACACCCTGTATTTTCTTCAGGATATACGACGTTATGATGTTCGCAAGGCTTTCCTCCACGGAGGGATTCTGGAAAGAAGACTTGCCGGTGAGCAATCCCCCGGAGGTCTTCGAGCAGAGAATCGACGGACAACTTTATCACGGCGCTATCATCCAGAAAATCCTCCTGTATCCGACCCGTACCGGGGAACTCGAAATCGGCCCGATGGAACTGACTTGCGAAGTGCGGGAACGCACCAGCGGACGGCGCAGGTTCGGGAGTTTGTTTGACAGTGTGTTCGATGACCCCTTCTTCGGCGGCTTCCAGACAAGGTCCGTGGATATTGAATCGGAACCGGTAACAGTCAGTGTACGATCTCTGCCATCCGAAGGACGTCCCGCAGGATTCCAGGAAGTGGTGGGAAGATACAGGATTCGTGCGGAACTCGACCAGGATTCGGTTGCGACCAACGAATCCGTCACGCTGACCGTGCGCATTTCCGGAACAGGGAACATCGGTTTCATCCCGGAACCGGAACTGAACATCCCGCCGGATCTGGAGATTTATGATCCGCAAACCCGGCAGGACCAGGAAAGTACTGGACGCACACTCGAAGGATGGAAATCTTTCACATATTTACTGATCCCACGACGAGCGGGAGTGCAACGGATCGCGCCGATCGAATTCAGCTTTTTTGACCCGGATCGTCGCAGGTACAGCACTGTCGAAACGGATGAACTGGTGCTGAATGTACGCCCGGCGAGCGGATGGGACGCGATGATCAGCGATCTGCCCGGCGGAAGCGCGGAAGAGGTACGGTCGCTCGCGACGGACATCCGATGGATCCATGATTCTTCCGTCGGTCTGCGTCGTTCCGGACCACCACTCTACCAGCAGGCGACGTATCCCATTGCCTACCTGCTCCCCGCATTGATTGCACTGGGAGCGTTGCTGGCGCGGCGCAGGATGGATCAACTCGCTGGAAATGTGGCGGCGGCACGCAGCCGTAAAGCTACAAAACGTGCCCTGTCGGCGTTAAAAGAAGCGAACCAGGCATATAAAGCCGGTAACATTACACAAGGGTACGATGCCCTCGCGCGTGGGCTGGTGTATTATATTGCGGACCGTGCTCATACCCCCGCGGCGGACCTGGCGATTGATCGTATCGCGGAAATCCTGTCCGGGCGTGGAGTAAGCACCGACCAGATCGCTGAAATCCGGGAGCTGATCCATCGATGCAATACAGCACGATTCACTCCGGACGGCATGGACGAGCATGCTCTATCCGACCTGATCGGGCAGGCGAGAAAATGGATTCTGGGAGTGGATCGTTACTTTGAAAAGAAACAGAAATCGAGGTAAGTCTTTGTAATACAGACGATTGAAAAAGAGTGTGAATAACCTGTGGATAACTCGTTTCCTAACAGAGTATTAATGCAGGACTCATATTCAATGTATTATTTATTATAATGTTACGTCTGTTTTTTGTGAAATTCTGTTAGAAATGGCAATGTGAATAACTATCTGTAGAAATAGCAAGGAGTTACTGCTGAGACGCGAAAGTTATCCACAATTTTGAATGAAAAATACGGACAAGCGGACCAGCTTTTATATTGTTAAAATGTACTTGAAGTGAACCCAATCGATGGGTATAAAAATCCTCTGAAGGAATGATAAATTCTTGACGAGTAGAGAATATCTTTCGTCGGAATGAGAGAAAGCCCATGGTAAGGCGAGAATCCCCGCAAGTGGTGAAAATCCTTCGGTGGGAAAAAAAATCCCCCAGAGGGTAGGGCGGGCGTCACCGTGTTGCCTGATACCCTGCCCGCCAGTCGGATGGCCCGATCTGCAGTTCAAGATCGGGTGTCATAATGGGGATAGAGCGTAGTTCTTATATTTATTTAAAAGTCGCTAACGCGTCATTGGCGGGCAGGGACGCCCGCCCTACCCTTTGAGGGATATAAGTATCAGAGAATGTGCAGGTTCTCGCTTTCTGTTATGAGATCCCTGACTGTTGTACAAAACAACCGTCAGGAACCTGTACAACACCTCCCTTTTGGGGAAGCATAGTTTCAAAAAAACAGGTGGAGCATTTTGAACGGAAGGTGCGAAGGAAAGGGATGATGGGATTGGGACGGTGGACAGCGGTAGCGGTACTGGTTACCATGCTTTGGGTCAGCCCGGGCATGGCCGATGCGATCTCCGACCTCGCCCGCCAGGGCGATACCGCCTACCGTGAAGCGAACTACCAGGCCGCCATTTCAGCGTATACCCAGCTCCTGGAAAGCGGGTATGTGAGCGGCTCGGTGTATTACAACCTGGGCAACTCCTATTTCAAAACCGGGGAATTGGCCCTGGCGATCCTCTATTTTGAACGCGCCGCCCGTGAAATGCCCCATGACCGTGATGTCCGTTACAATCTCGAACTGGCTCAATCCCGCACTGTGGACCGTATCGAAGCTCCCCCACGACTCCCGGTCTGGAACTGGATTGACACTCTGCGTGACCTGGTGGCGCCGTCTACACTGGCATGGGGAACATGGATCATCGCCAGCGCGGGCGCACTGGTCTTCGCCCTGTCGCTGTTCGTCGCACGCAGTCTGCGGTTCCCGTTACGTATTGTCAGCATCGTTTGTGGCGTGGTCTTTATCGCCATGCTCTCACTGTTGGGATTACGCTATTCCGCCGATCATGCCCCACCGGTGGCGATTGTCATGGTCGACCTTGTTGTCGTCCGTACCGCCCCGGACGCTTCCGCGCAGGAAGCCTTCCATCTGCATGAAGGTACACGGATTGAGATCGTAGATGAACTGCAGGGGTTCCGTGAGGTCCGCCTCGCCGATGGCCGTCAAGGCTGGATGCCCCGCAACGCCGTAGAAACAGTGGAATAGATATAGCCCGGACGCAAAATATTGGTCCGGGGATGGGTGGCCCGCCCTGCTGTCCAAGGTCGGGTGTCATGCTTCGGAACAGTTGGCCCGAATAGCCTGGTGACGAAGGAACGTACTATTCGGGTTTCACAGTAAGTGCCAGCCGGGCAACTACTCCCCAAACGGTTGGGCGTACGGATAACATTACAACCCCCGTTGGACAAGCCAACAGGGGCATATTTTTTTTCCGAACGAAGGTGTATCCAGACGATATTTCTCTTCCCGGTGGATGGAACCACCGGGCTACATTTCTCTGACTCCAGCTTCCACTGGAGTGACATCTTTTCCCGGACCGGGGACGGTCCGGGCTACATCTCTGACTTGACACCCGACCCTGGACTGCAGGTCGTGCCACCCTACATTTTACATCTTCAGCCGATCGACAATCTTCTTGATGGCATCGTCGGCCTTGGCTTTTTCCAATGGGCAAGTACCGGCGCCTGCGAGGCCACCGCCGCCGAACTCCGCCATCAACTCACCGACATGGACGGGATGGTCACGGTCGAAAATGCTCTTTCCGACAGCGCACATCACCAGGTTCGGGTCACGATGGTTGTAGATACGGACATTTATATTGCAACGGGCGAAGAACGCGTAGACCAGGAAACGGTTTCCAGTCGGGATATGATCCAGAGGACGGAAATCCGTAATGCTTACATTGCCATCCATCTCCGTACAATTAATCATGTCCTTCTTGAATTTCTCTTCTTCAAAGAGATAGCGCGTGATGCGTCCATTGACTCCCGGCATCTCGAGGATGTTTTCCACAGATTCGCCGCTACGGATCGCTTCAATGACCTGCATGGAATATTCTTTGAATCCACCCAGCCCGGTTCTCGGATCGAGGGTGAAACCAAGCAGCATCCATCCCTTCGGATTAAGAACATCTGAATAGTCCAGGTTGGCGCTGTCCATTTTGTCGGTTTCTTTGACCAGTTCTGTGTACTTGTCAAAATCCGGCGTGTTGTAATAGGAATACACAAGCCCGGCAGCACTTGGCGCTTCGCCGACTTTCCCCTTCACACCTTCCGGCATTTCCCCGCGTTTTGCGGCCTCATCATGATGGTCGAACCACAATGACGCTTTCGGCCAGTAGGGCAGGTTCGCAATGGCATCGCCTTCAAATACTTCAACCTTGCCGTCCTGCACATCCTTGGGATGAGAAAAGATGATCTCGTCGACCGGTTCTTTATCCATGATCATGACAGCACTGACAATGCCGTCCATATCAGCACGTGTGATCAACCTCATAAATTCTCCCTCTTCGTTTCAATTTGTATCGATAATTTTCTTGAAATCGTACCAGACCAGTACTCGAAATAATGTTAAGCACACCAAATCCTGCCTCGCAAGCCACGCAGGACGGGTTTTGCAGATTTTTCCGAGCTGAAGTTGAGACCACTTATCCCGGATTCTGGCTCACCGCAGCATTCTGCAGTATTAATTCTTCATTTATTGCGCAGGTTATCGCTTATTTTGTGTATATCGTCTCCGTAGCAATAAACAATCGCCAGAAACCTGCACAACACCAGGATCAATCCGGAAGATGTCCCATTCTACAAAAAATGTAAAAACAAGAAAAACGGATATTTGTGATCTGTATCTATTTTTTCAATACAGTTTACGGTTTGCTCTCAAAGCGGAAGGATGGATGACCGGGAATCTCGATCTTGAGGATGCGTTCTTTTGTACTGTCGATAGTAATTGTTCGCCCGGTGCTCTCTACCGTCCAGATGTCTCCCTCTTTGTTGAGGACTTTCCCGCCATCCCAGGTGAGCCCGGTGCGTAGCCGTTTCGGCAGGATCATTGATTCGCCAACCGCACGCATCCATCCTGATGGTGACAGCAACGAAGGGAAGGTTTTATAATCCGGGATCACTTCGACAAAATTCGGTTTGTCGAGGATGTACCACAGGTAATGGTTCTTGGACAGGATCGCCGGGAGACCATACAGATCGGTAGAAAACTCAAGTGTTTCCGTAAAGCGCGCCATACCCATCCGGCAATCGAATTTCCAGGTTTCGGTCTCTTTGCCCAGCAGGGTCCATTCGGCTTCTTTTTCGATGGATACTGTGGCAACGCCGTCATCTTTGTCCGGGACGCTGTTCACCTGGATTTTGCCATTTACCATAGCTTCCGAGAATTTCACCGGCAGGCTGCGTGCGCCAAGCTCAGGCGAGTCCTGCAACTGGAAGTGGATATGCGGCGCCGCGGACCGTCCCGAGTTCCCGCAGTAACCAATGATCTGGCCACGTTCCACGTACTGCCCGGGTACAACAGTGATGCTCCCCTGCTTGAAATGGCTCAACTCGGAAAATTCACCGTTCCCGTGATTGATGATGATATAGTTGCCCCAATTCTGCTCCGTATTGCTGCTACGGGGCGGATTGTCCGCGATGAGGCTATTCACCGCATACACAGTCCCCGGCGCTGGCGCCAGAACAGGAAGACCGAAACTGTGGAAGTCCTCCACCTTCAAACCGAACCCGGAGAATTGTTTGCCGTCCGAACCTGTCACTACAAAATCCCAGGCGTACTTGCCAAGATCCTTGTGGGTCCATTCGCCGTCATTGCCTTGCAGGACAGTCCATCTTCCCATAAAAGGCAGGGTAAGGAGAGTTTTCTGGACTGAGGACTGGACAATCCAGCGACGGTACCAATGCATGTTCGCTTCAGGATTTTTGATCACATACAACGGTACCGGGATCAGCCGTTTCTGGGTTTGCGCCAGTGCGGATACTTTCAATGGATACAGGAACAGGATTGTGATCGTGTTAAATGCAAATACAAACGTGGGTAATCCTCTACCGCCTGTATACCGAATTTCGTTCAGGAAGTGACCCGCCGAGTAGTCCAGCATCCCTACCAGCACCACCGCGATGACGGTCAATATCGCACCATGACGGTTCGGTACAACGAAATACCCTCCGAACGCCAATGCGGTCAACACATAGTTCAGGCCCTGGAAACCATCCAGCGATCCATGCAGAAAACTATAGGTAAGGATCCCAATCGCCCCACCGACAAGGGTGAATGCCATGGAGATACGGGAGTACAACGATATGGCGATAATCACCAGCAAACCGGAAAGCAGGTTCTCCTGGAACAGGATTGTACCGAACATGTTGATATAGGTAAACAGTTCGGAACGTAAATGAGTATGCAGCCAGTCATTTGTCAGTTGCAGGAATGGGATTGTGGATAATTCGTTATGAATACTTCCACGCCCGATCACGAGCAACAACGGCCAGATGACCAGCATAAATGCGATACTCAGGATCGGAAGATCGCGTTTCGCGAAGAGGCTTCCGAGGAACACGGACAGGAATCCGGCCGCGGAAGCCCCGACGATGAGAAATACCATCATGCGGACAGTGAATTCAGAATGCATGCCAATCGCAAGACCGACAAGCATTCCACTGATCCCGAAAATTCCGGCGTTCCATACATCACGATTCGCACCAAACCATCGGGCGGTAAGTGAGGCGAAGACATTCCCCGTCAACCCCATGAGCCCGACAGCAGGATGGTAAAATGTCGCTACCAGGATCAGGACCGAAGGCAATGGATGCGCTGCAAACGCCAGCACACCATAACTCAGGAGCATGGGCTTGATCCAGGTATACAACGCGCGAATATATGATTTTCCGGAATTGGTCATTGTTTTCTACAAGTTATCCGCGAATAGAGAATTCATCCGGAAGTTCTTCAAAATCCTGGACATATTCACGAGTTTCTGCCCGTTTGATGACATGAACCTTTCCATCTTCAACGGCGATAACCGTTGGACGCAAATAAATGAACTGCCAGCTCTGGCTCAGGTTGTACGCTCCCACATTGTTCACGACGAGATGATCTCCACGGCGCAAGGGTGGTAACGATGCACTGGGATTGAGTACGTCGATGTTCATGCACAATCCGCCGTAGATCACGGTGTCTTCGAGCATTGTCCCGGCATCCTGTGATATCTGCATATTATAACGGTACCATTGTACCGATGACAGGATGTTCATCCCTGCATCCAGAACGATTCCCCGGGCGCCGGTCGGCAAACGTTTCTGAGCCACGACCGTCGCAACAAGGGACATGGGTTCATCGACAATCGACCGTCCCGGTTCAATAATGAGCCTGGGAAGATCATAAACAGGAATCGGACCACCCATGAGAATGGGGCAAATCGCATCCGCATACTGCTCAAAGGTCGGACAGGTCTGTTCACCGGGCAGATAGGCAACATGCAATGTGTTACGGGAAGCATAACCGCCACCGATATCCCAATACTTCAGCTTGATCCCCAGCTCAGTGTACAACCTCATGTAAAAGAGCACAAGACCATTGGCAACACGAGAGTAAACAGATGTATCATCAACATACGTACCTGTATGGATGTGTAACCCTACCACTTTCAATTTGCCACCGGAATGTGCCCGCTGTATCGCCTGGTAGGCCTGCCCGGATTCCACGTTAAACCCGAACTTGTGCCACGGTGGATCATTAACATCCATATTGATCCTGATCCCGACTTCCAGGACCTTGTCCAACTCTTCAGCGATCTCTTCAATCACCAGCATTTCATCGTAATTATCAATGTTCACCATGGAACCGTTGGCAAATGCTTTTTTCAGTTCGTCGCGGGTCTTATAAGGACCATTGAAAACGATTTTTTCACCGGGCATGCCAAGGTCTTCAGCGATGTCATATTCAAAACCGGATACGACTTCCGCCCATGCACCCTCCTGATGGAGGATCGAGCAGACGGATTTCATGTAATTGGTCTTGTAGGAATAGGCAATCTGGAAATTGGGATACCGTGTGCGAAATGCCTGGTCCAGTTGACGGTACCTGTTCCTGAGTTCACGTACTGACAGCACGAACAGCGGGGAACCGTACTGGTTTACCAGTTCACTCACCTCATATCCTTCAAGACGCTTCATGGGCACAGCCGCCGGTGGACGGCCGTATTTATTCTGAACGCCAACGCTGTGTCGTACAATGGTCGGCTTCACATAGGGTTTACGCATTGTTTCCATGTTCACGCTCACGATTTATGTAATTCACCATACATGGTGAGATTTTCAAGGTACTCCAGCGGACACACAAGGTCGGTCGCATGCCGCACGAATGTCACTCCCGATGTTGCCGGAGGTAACGGTTCCACATCTTTACCAAGGGCCAGGTCCACCACCACTTTCGGCAGGTTCTGATTGGCTCCGGTACACAGGTAGATCCAGGCAGGAAAACGTGGATTGATCTCCAGCAGGTAGAGTTTCTTCGTTTTTGCTTCCTGCAGGATTTCAATTTCGCATGGCCCGGACCATTTCAGGGTTTTCAGAATATCCCTGGAAAGTTTGATCAATTCGTTATTCCTGATGGTGACCGCAGCCCACGCTTTCCCTTTTTCGGTAAGACGAAGTTTCCTGATCGGAACCGCTCCGATCATTTCACCATCCCTGTCACCAACTGTACACACATCGAACTCTTCGCCATCGAGGGATTCCTGTACCAGGACAGGCAAACCCCATTGAAGACGTAGTTTGTCAAAGTGTTTTAACGCTTCACTGCGAGTGTTGCATTTGTAGGCATCGTAAAACACACCCTTGATGTACAACGGGAATCCGATCTCCTCCAGGGCGTCGTCAAACTTGCCGGGATTCATGATGGAAATGGTTTTCGGTGTGGGAATATCATGCTCTTCACACAACTCAGCCAGTTTCGCCTTGGAACGTTTGTTTACCGCTTCCCTTGGGGGAATGAAAAGACCAATTCCCTTTTCCTTCAGCCTGGGTTCGAGTGTCTGGAAGATGGATAATTCACTGTCAAGGGTCGGGATGATAACATCGATCCGGTGTTCTTCATGGATTTCCATCAACCGTTGAAACAGGGTTTCCGAACCCTGGTTCGGGTACGAAATCATATAGGTATGATCCAGCAGATCCATATCATAGATACCGGTATCATACACATCGTATGCAAGTCCGATAATCTCTCCATCCCATCCTTCATGACGGATGGAACGTATCACACCAATTCCCGGTGCTGGATTATCGGTGGCATTTAGTCCGGTTACGGCAATATTGATTCCCATTAATCCACCAGTCCCAATTCTTTTAATTGACGAAGGAAATCATCGAGATCATTCCGTGCTGTCGATTCATCCACAAGAAACTCTTCCTGCAACAGCGCCAGCATTTCGGCTCCCTCTTTGCCTTCTTTCATATGCTCGAAGATAAATCTTCCCGTGGAATTGAGCGAATAGGTCAAGCCTGTCGAGTGATCGAAAAGGAATCCACTCTGGCTTAATGTCAATTCCGTCGTAAATGTACTGCTCATCTATCGTCTCCTTTATTCCCCATATCCGGTTAGCCGGGTGAGTAAACCACTTTTATACACCAACAGATCATCCAAATGGAAACCGTTTACTTCACACCAGTAACAATCGTCGATAGTGCAATCAACTTTGTCAACTTTTGTTCCCCACAGTGCTACTTCAAAACTTCCGCCAAGGAACCTGTTATCCAGGGAAATGTTGATTTCGAACGGTCCTTCCGAGACTTCCTCAACAGAATGATCACCATCCAGTATCGGGTCGATGAATGCATAGGGATACATGGATATCCCCACCCAGGCGGTATTCTGCGGGCAGTCGCCGCTTATGTGAAGCCGTACAGGCCATCCATGCGACGGATCAACCACAACTTCAACAATTAACGCATCATCATCCGTCGCAAAAGCCGGGATTGCCGTGACTGCGAATATCAGCAAACATGCTGTTAATAGTCTGAATTTCATAATGTCCTCACTAAAATCTTGCCTGCACCCCTAATGAGTAGAATTGTACACCATAATCCCAGTACAGGTTCCTGCTGAATGCCGGGGTGAAATCTTTTCTTGTATAACTGCCTATAACTGAATAATTGGCTGACAGCCTGTATGTCAGTCGTGCCTTAAAGTATTGCTCAAGTATATCCGGATTCGTATCGAATACGAGCAAAAATGGATCCATCATGTACCGGCCATTTCCGAATCCATGTTCCCCTGCGAATGAAAGATGATAGTTGATCCTGTAATAGATGGAAAACACAGTCAGGGAATACCAGTTATCACCAATCCTTTGCGTTTTATATCCTGCATCCACTCTATGGGGTCCCAGGTACCGGTGCAAAAATATTCCATATTGTTCGACTTGTTCATCCCATCCATACCCTTCGTTTTCCTGTCCTTGCAACTCCCATGTTTTTCTCGTGTACGAAGCGGAATACCCAATCCACGAAAAATCACCCTCTGCTTGAATTCCACCCAACCACGCTCCTTCATGCCTTCCTGAAATCGTATACGAAAAGGATGCTGAAGGACGAAAAACAGATGACGCCCACCATGATCCCCGCCCGGACAATGTTCTCATTACCCGGAGACCATCCCCGAAATCAATCTCTTCGTAATCATATCCCAGGACAATCAAATCTTTGTGTTTACGGTCGAACGAGATGTATTCAGAAGTCGCCCAGTAGGTGTTCTCGTTCGTGTAATCCGCAGACACGGCATATCCCGTAACCCCAATATTCCAGGGATAGATGGATACCAGTGACATCAGGAGTGAAAGGATCATCTCAAAAGCACCATAGGCTTGCGCATACGGTACTCACCTTCCACTTCCAGTTCATAAAAATACATGCCGCTGGCTACCATCTGCCCGTCACCGGTTCGCCCATTCCACCTGAATTCATGGTGACCGGCCGAGATTTGACCATTCATTACTTCAGCCACTTCACGTCCATTCACGTCGTACACACGTATCCGCACATTGGCTGAACGTTCAATGACCAGCGGGATAGTAGTACTGGGATTAAACGGATTGGGGAAATTCTGTTGCAGGTGAATATCATCGGGAATAAACGGTTCTGTTGGTTCAACCGCTAAACTTTGGAAGGAATACGCATAGAGTTGTGCGGTGGAATCCGAATAACTGTAAACATTGAAGAGGATTTCAACGGTATCATCACCGTCAAAGTCACCGGTATACGGTCCAGTCATGTATCCATCATGAACTTCACTCATGTATTCCAGCGAGCCATCCTCGCCATTGAGTACAAGGAATCGTGAATCATAGTCTACTTCTGAAGCATTGTACTGGTAAAATCCGACTACCAACTCTTTTTCGGGATCACTATCCAGGTTCTCAGCAGTAACGTTTGAATAGGATCCGGAAATCTCACTGGAAGACCATATCGGCGAAGAACCGAGTAAGTCGTAAGCAATTATTTGAAATGTGGTTTCGTTATATGCGTTATAGGCAATAAAGATGACTGTTTTGTCGCCATCATTGTTGAAATCGTAATAGTCCCATACCGTGAGTACCTCATAATCACTGGCGACCACTGTCCAGATCGGCTCATAACTGTTTGTGCCGTCAAAAACCGTCAGGCCATTGCCAAGTGTTTTCGTGATATCGACATAGCCGTCCTGGTTATAATCAAAATAGAGGATGCCATATTCATAATAATCCTGATCTACATGCCATTCTTCCGAATACTGTGCAAATCCTGAAGCTGCAATCATGAGAGTCAGCAGCAATACAATTATAATTCTGTTCACAATTGATCCCTTTATGTAACAACTTGTTTTAACGAAATATAACTACTATTTCACAGATATACTTTTTTTTCGAAAATCCTGTGAATGTATAATATATAGTTTGATGCGTCATTTTGTAAGAAAATTCCATTTATGTATCATATGATCGGAGTTTTGTCAAATACTCCCAGTTAAATTGAGTGCAATAGATCTGATAAGGATCACCGAACTTCCATAATTAGACATCGAACAATAGTAGAAGTTTAATAAGAATTATTACCAATACCTCTATTAGAGCAGGAAAGAGCAAACTGAATTTCATTTTGAGAGATATGTATCTTGCATGAACTCTCACGTATATTTCAACAGTTTGTTAATTCATCGTGACAGGTATAAAGTGCCCGACCCGAAAAGACATTTATCACCTCTGCAAACCCTGGCGCCGTCGATTGTCGTCATATCTGTCTCATTCCTGTTTATCATGTTCAGCCTCCTATGGTCCAGAACAGAAGCACCGTCCATACTTTTGAATATGGATGACACATATATCCATATAAGGTTGGCCCAGAATTTTGCGGATCATGGTGTTTTATCGATCAATCCCAATGAATCGGGTGGTGGCAGCAGCAGCTTCGGGTGGACCTTGTTGCTCGTTCTGGCGTCGTTTCTCCACCTTCCCATGCAGACTACCGTGTTAAGTTTATCCATCATCGGCGGATTGATTTCCGCTTGGATACTTGGGCAACTTGCCTCGAGAAGACTTCCATTCATCGGTACGATTTGTGTAGCCGTTCTGATCGGACTATCCGGTTATGCGATGGTGAACTCGTTAAGCGGTATGGAGACAACCTGTGCCGTGGCTTGTGTGTTGTTTGCTTTGGATCGGTTGAAGTCTTCCAGGTACATTTCCGGCACAATCTTTCTCGCCACAGCTTCTCTTTTCCGTCCTGAAATGTGCCTCGCGGGTATCGCTGTTGCAGTTTTCCCCGGTGACAGTACAGATTCAGTCAAGAGGTTTTCTCCAGCACATTTACGATTAATTCTCGGACCTTTTGCTATCAGCGTATTGGCCGCTATTCTTGGAGTTGTGCTTCTTGCTGCAATGGGTCATGGATTCCCGCAAACCCTTGCCGGCCGCAGATTCCTCGCCGGAGCTTCGCAGTATCCATGGACAAATATCGGGGATAATATTCGGATTTCGTTTACTGCAATCTCATGGTTATTTACGAAACTTGCGAATGATGTCGGACCGGGTCGAGGTGCAGGGATTTTATGGGCGTTGATTGTTGTGCCTCTTATGGCGATCAGCATGTTTCGAGCGATGAAGGAGCGTTCCGTTCTGGCGCCCCTGACCTTATTTCTGCTTCTCTATTTAGCCTTTTATTTCATGCTCCTCCCTATCCCTGGACAAATGGGCCGATACTGGCTGCCCTTCTGGTTATTAATCCCCCTATTTGTTACGGACGGATGGTATCTGGTGAAAAACTTCGCGGAATTCAGAAAACTCAACTGGCTTCCTGTTTCTCTATCTGTCGTACTACTCCTGGGATACCTTCCGCAAATGATCCGCTGGCCGCAATACCAACGTTCTGCCATCGCTCATCTCGAAAATGTCCATTATGAAATGGCAAAATCCGTAGCACAACTGGTACCACCGAATGAAACTGTCGCAGCATTTGATATTGGTATTCTATCCCAATATTCCAATCACCGGATATTTGACCTCGGAGGTTTGACAGACAGAGCTGCAACCAACGCCCTGTACAATGGACACATGCAGGATCTTCTGAATGAACGAGGAATCCGTTATATCGTACTTCCCGAATTGTTTGAACCCTATCAATGGTCCCTCGCCGAACGTTTGTCGCTAACTCCGGCATCATATAGAAGAATCGCAAGCAGGAGACTGCAACCTGGCGAAACAGTTCATTTGCAGCCGACCCTGGTTGCATATCCCGTTCTTACTCTCTATGAAATCGAGAATGCTTTACCTTGATTTGATATTTACACATAGTCCTTCTTTACTCCACTAAGAGTGTATTCCATCCGTTTTTTTTGTACTTTTGCATATCGTTGGCGGAAGCAGTGTTGGAGATAGCATGGATACGATCACTCAATTTCTCGACAGAACATTTTTCGGAATCAGTCTTCTGCAATTTTCCATATCATTTTTGATTGTTATTGCAGGAATCTTCGCACGGTTTATCAACCGTATTCTCCTCACACGTACAGCTTCCCTGATGGAGAAGAATGACAAAAAAGTGGCTGCCATTATTATCGGTGCTATTGTCACACCATTGGGAATCATTCTTGTCTTTGGCGGAACATGGGGCGCTGTAAGCATTCTTCCCCTGCCGTCCGATCCTTATGATATCTATCGTCTTGTTCATGCCCTGTTCAGATCGAGTATGATCCTCCTGGCTATCTGGTTAGGAGTAGCGGTTACGAATTCATTGTTCAAAGAGCTGATGGTACGCGCCCTGGAAACCCAAACACCCCTCGATGAACAACTCCTGCCCCTGATCCGTAGTAGCATTCAAATATTTCTGATCGTTATCGGTGGTGTCACGGTGTTGCAGGAGTTGGGCTACTCGGTCAGTTCCCTGATTGCAGGTCTGGGTTTGGGCGGTGCAGCGTTTGCGTTGGCGTCACGTGACACCCTGTCCAATCTGTTCGGCAGCCTCGTCATTTTTATCGACCGTCCCTTTATGGTCGGCGACTGGATTGAAATCGGGGACATTGAAGGAACCGTTGAAGAGGTCGGCCTGCGTGTCACACGGATCCGGACATTCGCCAACAGCCTTATCACACTGCCGAATTCCATGCTCACTACCCAACCGATTAACAACTGGTCGCGGATGAAAAAACGCCGGATCCGTATGACAATCGGTCTCACCTACGATTCCTCACCGGACCAGGTGGATAAAGCAGTGGAAGCAATCAGGAAAGTAATCCGCGAAGATGAACGAATGCACCAGGACTTTTTCCTGGTCAATTTTAAGGGTTTCGGCGCCTACAGTCTCGATATTTTTGTCTACTGTTTCACTGTCACCACACAGTGGGCTGAACATCTGCAGGTTCAACAGGAATTGCTCCTGAAATTCATGCGTGAAATTGAAGCATTGGGACTCAGCTTTGCCTTCCCGACACAATCCATTCACGTAGAATCCTATGGGAATGAACCCGATGCTATGAACAAAGAGCTACCATCTTAGACTCCTTTATTATGTATTTATTAATGTTACGATTATGAGAGCAAAAACTCTTTTGTGTGATTTTTTTTACTTGCTTCTTGTTTGCTTTGTTTTATATTAGCTGGTACAACAATTTACATACCGATATTCCGGTAAGGCAGGTGTACGATGCGCATGTATTCAATCCTAACTCCCAAGGTAAACTTCTAAAGCCTTAGAAGTCGCGCGTGTATATCTGCACCCTATTTTTCCCGACTTATTCAAAACATTTCAGCGACCTCAGGCTTCTCTGCTTCGAGCAGTAGTGGAAATAGATGCAGTTTGTAAAAAAAGGACAACATTGGAGAACAACATGGATCAGGTATTTCTGTGAGTAGGCTGGGGGCAGGCGTCCCAGCCTGCGAAGTTCGAAGCAGTGGATATACCGGCTTCGCAACCGCGAACCAATAACACGCCTGTGTACAGGAATGAGCCGAATCTTTTTACGGAGACAACGACCTTTACACTCGGTGACAAAAAATGATACGAATATTACCCAAACGTGATTTATCAGTGGAAGTGTGGCGCCTTGCCGGTCCCGCGGTTGCCGGAATGGTAAGCCAGACTTTACTCAACCTTGTCGACACAGCCATGGTCGGCCGTCTTGGCGCTGTCGCCCTCGGCGCTGCCGGGCTCGGTGGAATCATCACCTGGATGGTTCTCGGTACGCTTGGCGCGATAAATGTCGGTGGACAGGCCATCGCCGCACGTCGATATGGTGAGGGAGAATTTGAGAAAGCAGGGAAAACGCTGGACAATACTCTTTTCCTTGCATTCATCATCGGAATGCTTTGTTCTTTCCTGATCGCACCATTGATGCGTGAACTGTATGCCTTATTCACAAATGATCCGGAAGTGATCGTCCAGGGAAGGCAGTACATCTTCTATCGTTTGCTCGGTGGATTGCCGTTCATGTTCATCGCGGCATATCGTGGTTTTTTTAACGGCATCGGCGAAACAAGATTGCATATGTGGGTTTCGATCATCGTTAACGGATCGAATATCCTGTTGAATTACCTGTTGATATTCGGGAATTTCGGATTTCCTCGCATGGAAACAGCAGGAGCAGGCCTCGCCAGTTCGCTTGCGACTTTGATCGGTGCGCTTGTGTTTGTCGGGATCGCGATGCAATCCAAATGGCGCAGTAGGTATCGCTTGTACAGGATTTCCAACCTGGACATGGCGGTTACAAAGACAATCATCAGGTTATCCGCTTCGACCGGATTGCAGGTCTTGCTGGTAATGCTTGGATTCACATTATTCGGGAGCATTGTCGCAAAGCTGGGCACTGTTCAGCTCGCTGCAACACATGTTTGCCTTTCAATCATGTCGTTCTCGTATATGCCCGGAGCTGGAATCGGGATCGCCGCTTCCAGCCTCGTGGGTCAAAAACTTGGGGAGGGAAAACCCGACCTGGCGGAGACCTACGGATGGGAAGCGGGAAAAAACGGCATGTGGATGATGGGGATTATCGGGATTGTGTTCATTCTGAATCCCGAAATGATTTTCCGGATCTTCACTGATGACCCGGCAGTTATTCAGGCGGGAGCATTGCCACTCCGGGTGATGGGTTTCGTGCAGGCATTTGACGGTGCAGGTATGGTGTTTACCTACTCGCTTTTCGGAGCAGGATTGAACCGTTGGGTGTTGTTTGCGGAAGTCGGGATCAACTGGGGCATTTTCCTTCCCCTCACGTTCCTTTTTGCCAAAATACTCAATTGGGGATTAACCGGTGCCTGGATGGCATTCGCCCTGTACCTGGTCCTGTTTGCTGTGGCGGTTACATCCAAGTTTGCCACGGGAAGTTGGAAAACATCGAGAATTTAGCCGTGAGAACACTCTCACTTGCGATATCGAGTAGGGTGAGGCGAAGCGATCAGTTTCGCCTCATCTTTCTCACAGAACCGTACGTACGGATCTCGTATACGGCTCCCGTTTCCCTTCCTTCACTCGACTGAAACAGAGATACCGTGATCTTCTGCGTCGTATCGGTTGACAAGTAAATACATAAACTGCGGGGCTTCGATCAGGATCAAATGTCTTCTATTCCCATAGGCGGGACAATATGCATTGGATTACCTGACCTACTCCACTGGACAGCTTCTACCAACAGCGCCCCTGTCACAGTTTGCCGTCAGAAAAATGCCTCATTTCCTCTGAAATGACTCGTGTCCATTCATGTACTGACAAGACAGCGATAAAACCTTCAAGGAAACCTCATCCCTTCGCAACTGCGAACGCCTTTGGCATCTTCCGCAGCCCCTGCGAACAAATGTTGCGCCAACGATGGCAAGCCAAGACTATGGACAACAAGCCGCAGGTCGTTCCGGTTTTCTCCTCCACACGGTTACCCGCTTTCACAGGCCGGAACTTCAACACTACTATGGAATCATCTGACTCCCTGCAGTGCATCTGAAAGACTTGAGTCGCCTCTTGACCTTTCATATCCAGCAAATCGGAACACTACAGGGGATCCCCAGGTAAGTGATAGGTCCTGTGTATGACTACATCCTCAATCACTGGAAGGGTCTGAACTGGTATCGGGCTTCGCACTATTACGCACACTCACCCACCCTTACAGCCGAATCAGGTTCACAAACGTTATGCACCATACACTGCTTATGGCTTCCTTCAGACATTGCCGTTACCAACAACGCCCTTGCCAATCGGAGTCGCTTCCCCCAGAACGGGCGCATTTGAAGAGCATATCACATGCTGGGCACACAAAAAAATAGCTGCCCTCTTCAGGACAGCCATGTATATCAAAATCTTCTACTTTATTATTCGCCATACTGAGCGATAATCTCTTCCTTGGTTTTTCCGAGGATGCCGTACTTTTCGCCGACTTCCTTGAATGCCGCGATAGCTTTGTCCAAGTGTTCCTTCTCATGTCCGGCGCTGAGCTGTACACGAATCCGTGCAAGCCCCTTCCCTACCACAGGGAAGAAGAAACCGATCACATAAATACCCTTGTAGTACATGTCACGAGCGACGTCCTGCGATAGCTTGGCATTGTACAGCATGATCGGGACAATGGGATGGTCACCGGGTTTGATGTCATAGCCAATCTTCGTCATTTCATCACGGAAGTACTTCGTATTCCACTCCAGCTTGTCACGCAGCTCGGTGGATTCCATGAGCAAATCGAGTACTTTAATCGCCGCAGCGACCACCACCGGCGCCAGGCTGTTGGAGAAAAGGTATGGACGCGAACGTTGACGCAGCATGTCGATCATTTCCTTGTGACCGGAAATGAAACCGCCGGACGCACCGCCCATGGCCTTGCCAAGCGTACTGGTGATAATGTCCACACGTCCCATCACATCTTTGTATTCATGCGTACCACGACCGGTTTTACCGAGGAAACCGGTGCAATGGCTGTCATCTACGCACACCAACGCATTGTATTTTTCCGCCAGGTCGCAGATCTTGTCCAACTGGGCAATGGTGCCGTCCATGGAAAAAGCGCCGTCGGTCATCACAAGACGGTACCGTGCATCCTGTGTCGCCTGCAGCTTCTCTTCGAGATCGTCCATGTCGTCATGTTTATAGATATACCGCTGGGATTTGCTTAAACGGATGCCGTCAATGATTGATGCGTGGTTCAACGCGTCTGTGATGATCGCATCTTCCTGTTTCATGAATACTTCGAACAGACCGCCATTGGCGTCAAAGCAGGAGGAATACAGGATTGTGTCATCCATGCCCAGAAACTTGGCGATCTTCTGCTCGAGTATACGGTGGATGTCCTGGGTGCCACAGATAAAACGGACCGAAGACATGCCATACCCGTGTGATTCGAGGCCGTCATGCGCAGCTTTCAACACATCCGGATGGCTGGACAACCCGAGGTAATTGTTTGCACAGAAGTTGATCACATCCGCAGTCGGCTGTGCTTCCGGGTATTCCACTTCAATATCCGCCCCCTGGGGACCATGAATAAAACGTTCTTCCTTGAACAGGCCGGCCTCACGGACTTCATCCAATTCCTTGACCAGGTCTTCCTTCAGTTTTCCGTACATGTTCTCTCCCTGCTTTATCTTCCGTATTAGTCGTAATAATATCTGATGGATGTCATTCCTGCGCAGGCAGGAATCCAGAAATAGCGGAACATAGTCCCGCTTACTATGCTGTTGTATGAACAATTAAGACTATGACAAAGAACTACTTACTGGATTGACGTAAACTTCAACGTCGAGCTTCGCTACTTTCCTGTTCCCAATCAAGTTGGGAATAGCAATTATAAAGGTATTCCAACGGTCCTTTTAATACAACGTCCCATTCTCTTTCCGAACCCTCAGATGTTTGATCATATCCTCTGTCATCGCTGCGAGATCCCATTCCGGTTTCCATCCCCATTCCGCCCGTGCCGCGGAATCATCAATGGAATTCGGCCATGAATCGGCGATATCCTGACGGTAGTCGGGTTTGTACTCTACTTCGAAGTTCGGAATATGCTTCCTGATTTCCGCCGCCAGTTCTCCGACGGTGAAACTCATCGAAGCATGGTTAAAATCGCAATGATGGCACAGCGAACCGAAATCCGCTTCTGCGAGTTTGATGGTGCCGTTGATCGCATCCGGCATGTACATCATCGGCAGACGCGTATCTTCCTTGACAAAACAGGTGTACTTCCCGGAATCGACCGCATCATAAAAAATGGCGACAGCATAATCGGTTGTGCCACCGCCCGGCGGGGTTTTGTATGAAATCAGCCCGGGATACCGCAGTCCGCGCGAATCCACGCCAAACCGTTGCACATAATATTCGCACAACAGTTCACCGCACACCTTGGTGACACCGTACATGGTCGTCGGCTTCAACACCGACTCCTGCGGTGTGTTCTCCAAGGGCGCGCCCTTGCCCCAGACGGCAATGGAACTCGGGATCACTACTCGCGCCAGTTCATGCTTGATTGCCAATTCCAGCACATTCTGCATCCCGTTCATGTTCACATTCCAGCAGAGCTGCGGGTTCTTTTCCCCGACCGCTGAAAGGATCGCCGCCATATGGAACACGGTGTCGATTCTGTAGTCGCCGATCAGCTCATCCATACGTTTTATATCCAGCACATCCGCCGATTCGAACGGTCCTGCATTCTTGATCTCTTCCGGGGGATCGGTACGAATATCCGTTGCGACTACGTTCTCATCACCATACCGTCTCCGAAGTTCAACAATCAACTCGGACCCGATCTGCCCTAATGCGCCGGTTACCAGAATGCGCTGGATCTCTTTTTTCATGGATGCTTCCTGTACTTTCGTTGATGGCAATTTTAATGGCTGAAAACCATATCAAACGGTTTTCCGTGTGAAGAAGATAACAAGCACAATCATAACACACAAGCGGTTTACCACCTGCAGTGCGAGGCGGTTTCATGAAGTGATGAAATGCGAGCTTCTGCAACAGAAAATTGAATCTCGCACTGCAATAGTACATGTTTGAGTAGTTCAATCTGTATATTGATGAACAGTTATGAGTACTATTTGACGGCTGGCCGTGTTTGTTTACAAATGCGGTGTGGAATGGGTGGCCTGACCTGCTTCTCAAGGTCAGGTGTCAACAAACAGTTGGTGGGTCTGGCTCGATCTGCAGATTGACTACCGTAGCTGCTGATTAGCGCAGGTGGATGCAGTCGGGTGTCACAATATCCGCTGAAAAAATATTGAAACCCTGCCTTGGACTGCAGACAGGGCACCCGTAGATTGAAGGTTGACAACACAAGGACACAAAACGTGGATCCAAAACGCTATATCGAAGACCTGCGAGCAACGGACGTGATCCGGAAGCCATTGTTCAAACAGATTGTCAAGGACCTGCACCTTCCCCCGGCGAGTATGGGCCTGGATGTCGGCTGTGGGATCGGCTTGCAGACTGTCACCCTCGCTGAAGCCATGGGCGACCGTGGGCAGATCACCGGTACCGACATATCAGAGGAGTTTCTACAGGAAGCAGAACGTGTGGTGGATGAAGCCGGACTCAGCGACCGTATCTCGTTCAGAACCGGTGATTACAAAAAGCTGCCGTTCCATGACAACAGCTTCGACTGGGTATGGAGTTCGGACTGCGTGGGCTATGCCGGGGGTTCGACGGAGGGTGTGTTTGATGACCTCATCCGTGTGCTGAAACCGGGCGGGCAGTTGGTGATTTTAGCATGGACCTACCAGGTACTTTTGGCCGGATACCCGCTATTGGAAGCGAAATTGAGTCAAACATCCGCCGCCCTGGCGCCATTCCGCGCGGAAAGCCAGCCGGAGGATCATTTCCTGTTGACCGCGGCGCGCTTCGAAGAGCTGGGCCTGACCAATCCCGGCACCAAAACCTATATCATGGACTTCCGCGCTCCCTTCGACGCCGACACGCGCAAAGCCCTGCATGCGTTATTGCATATGCGCTGGATGGGCGCCGAGAACGAGGTTGACAAGGAGGACTGGCAGCAACTGCAATCCCTGATCGATCCCAAGTGCAAGAGCTACCTCCTGGACCGGAACGACTATTACGGTTTCTTTACGTATACCGTCCACCGGGCGACAAAGTAGGTGGTTAATTGTGGGTGGCCGTGTTTGCTCGCAAACGCGGTGGAGTGTGGCCCGACTGCGTGCAGTCGGGTGTCATAAATCAATCGGTTTCCCTGAAACCGACAATGGAGTTGGGTTCGGGGAACCCAACCTACATGCTACCTGCTGAACCGGAAGGACTATTACGGTTTCTTTACGTATACCGTCCACCGAGCGGTGAAGTAGTTTACTGTGGAAGCAATCTGGTAACTATTTGAAGACAGGTATCTGTTTCGGGTGACCTGACCTGCTTCTCAAGGTCAAGTGCCAGAAAAAGGATGGCAGTTTTACTCCCACTTAACTGATAACGATAGGTGACCTAATTCTCACTCTATTCAGTACTATAAAACAGGGAAACCACCGTATTCATCCTGATAATTGGCATCTGGTTATATTTCTCTTATACAATCAGTCCTTTTTTTGCACACATTTTTTAATTGTTCCCTATTGTCAAACAGTTTGCAAGAATTTGGATCACATTTATATCGATAACCGAATGAATAGAGCGCAACTGAACAATACTTTCCTTCTGTTTTATGGCATGTAGTATCAATCCCATCACCAAATATGCAGATGTCGCACATCTTTCTTTCACACATACGTGGAACAAAATCGAAAGACACGTCGAGTTGTTCAGGATAAAAATCCAATGGATTCAATTGATTGTATATCTTCCGAATAACCTTTGGCATTGTCCAAGTTTTTCTTGTGTTTTTAATATAGGGATCAAATAAACCGTTTCTGAAAGTTGTAGAATTATTCCAAACATCTCCAGGTAATTCTAATACATCTAATGAATTAAGAAGATCTGCATTTGTACGTTTATAATCGTCGGCATTTCCAAATCCTGCTATTATTAATGTTTCAACAAATATCTCGTTAAACTCAGGGCTTTTGAGATAATCTCTTACAGCACACCATAATCTTTTTCTATTACATTTCCACTTATTATCTTTCTTAATAATTGTGAAATCATTTGACGTTTTTTCAATTTCTTCTCGTTTGTCCTTATACGATTTATTAGTAACAGTACCAATACTGTCATAAGTAAGTAGTTCTAAATTCATTGCTAATTTTATTATTGATTCGGAAAGACTTTCGCTATCTTCAATAACTCTATAAAGGAATTCGCCAAAACTTCTGTTGAAATGTTTTTCCAGTATTAATAAAGTTTTCAAGATACATATTGCATCTGTTGCAAAATATCTGGAACTAAATTCAACGTTTTTATTCTTTTTATAGAAACCGTATTTTTCAAGTATACTATTGTTTTGTATAATCTGGGTAGAAAGCTTTCTTTTCTCACCGTTCTTACCGTTTGTGATATAAGTATTTTCTAATTCTCGGATTGATTTTTGACTCTTTCTACTGTAATTATAGACAATATCTGAGAATATGTAGCCACCGATATCCCAAATTCTTTGAAAACTCATTTGTCTATCAACAATAAAACATAACCAATGAGTAAGTAGTTGTTCTTCTGGTGTTATTTCATTTGAGGAGTGTGAATAATTGATTAAGTCATAATTGTAACGATAATTCCAACGTATTTGGTCAAAAGTGCTAAATGTTTCAAGAATATTCCTAAGTGTTTGCCTGTCGGTAATTTCAAAACTTTGCATATTTACCTCAAGTTAATTATAATGACTGAAATGAATATACATCATGATATTACTATTTCAAAATTCAGTACTACACTATCATAATGCCAAAATACTACTTGGGTTGAATTATAATAAAATCCAAACCAGAACCTACAATATTGTTCAGTAGTAAACCAATGTAGTGTAGATTGAAGACGATTATGAAGAGTGTGTAGCTCGGAGGTTCTATCCTCCGGGAAATAAAATCGAAAATCAAATTCAGTTTCTCCCCGGATGACGGGGCATCCGTGCTGTACCTTTTGTGCAACCCGACAGCATCGACCTTTGCGTCCCCTTTCGCTGAAACCTCGGAGGATAAAGCACTCTGGTAGACAACCGTTGTAGGGTCAGACTCGCCCTTCCGGTGGATGAAAC
>CAXXQY010000013.1:0-48672 GCA_963674515.2 bacterium | reverse complement strand
TGGATTGGGCGTTTACGGAATTTCCAGAATAAGAGAGAAACCCGAGTGACAAGCACTCGGGCCAAACTCACTTTCGGCGAAAGTGAGTTACTCTGGTTTTGTATCGGGTTTTCAATCCGATTGGCGGGCAGAGACGCGCCACCCTCCCCTGTATGAAGTGTTCGATGATATGCAAGTGCCGTTCGCCATGTGTTTGCTTTGATACTAAAAGATGATATATAGAAACGAATTGCCCTGCCGGGAAGAATCTTTACTGGATCGATTCACATGGATCAATTCACTAGCCAACGCTTCTTAATAGAAAAAGTTTGGATTTCCAAAACTCTGATTTTTGGATACTTTCAGGATTCTCTCTGAGATTGTCAATGGAAAATTTTCACAAAGTATTTACTATATCCTTAACAATCATTGCATTAGAATGATTTCCTCATCAGGTTCACGAAAAAACCGAGTGTTGCGTTTCCATTAGAATTGACGTATCTTTTTAACCCATTGGAATCTCTATTTGTTCATTTCCGGCAGGTCTCTGGCATTTACAAAGGAGAATTGGTGACTTCTCTTCACCCGACTGGATACGATGTGATCCTTTTCACAGGGAATTACGGTAGCGGCAAAACAGAAGTGTCTGTGAATGTTGCTACTGCTGCTGCTCGTGCCGGAGAGAAGGTATCGATTGCCGACCTGGACCTGGTAAATCCCTATTTTCGATGCAGGGAAGCACGCGAACCAATGGAGAAACTCGGTATCCGGGTGATCGCCCCTGACCGCGACATGCATAATGCCGATCTTCCAATCGTACTGCCAGAAGTGCGCGGTTCGATCGAAAGTCCGAAGGGTCTTACTATTCTCGATGTCGGTGGCGACAATGTTGGCGCTACAGTATTAGCTTCGCTCACCAATACTTTCCGCAAGATTTCCTATCAGATGTACTTCGTTCTGAATCAGAATCGCCCTTTTACCGATACAATAGATGGCGCGATGAGACTCATGGATGAAATAGAAAAGGCATCACGATTGAAAATCACAGCACTAGTCGGCAATACTCACCTGATGGATGAAACCACGCTGGAAATGGCTATCGAGGGTGCCGAGTTCACCATGAAAGCTGCAGAAAATCGTGGTATTCACGTTGCTTATGTTACTGTACCGCGGACAGAGCTAGAGAAACACAGCTTATTGCCAGACGACTATAAAGATGTTTCTTCATTACTTGCTATAGATGGTTTTTCCGTACCTGTTTTACCATTGGACCGGATCATGCTTCCGCCCTGGCTGGGCGGTCCCACACCCGGTTCCATGGCGACACACTCGCGTGATGGATTTGCCAGGATTACTGGATCGAACTTGTAATATCGTCTTCTCCTGGCGATGGTATGGAACAGCTTGACGAGTAACAAGGTTCATTCAACGATACGACTGAGGTCACCATGCCGTTGGTGAGCATTAATTCAGAACGGTGCAAAGGATGTGAACTCTGTGTGCGTGCATGCCCACAGGAGATTATATCCATGGCAAAAGAGATCAACACCAAGGGATATTTTTACGCAGAGGTTGTGGAACAACCCCGGTGTATTGGCTGCAGGTTATGTGCGATCACATGCCCCGATCTGGCGATCGAGGTTGAGGTGAACGCTGTACAATACCAGTATTTCCCCTATTAAACGGTTTTGGACTCTTTGTGAAAGATTTCCATAGGGAATCCTTTTGCATATCCAGTACCAGTTCGACAAAAAGACAATTTTGCATATCACACGGAACCAGTCATGGCCAAACGTCTGATGAAAGGGAATGAGGCAATCGGAGAAGCCGCGATTAAAGCAGGTTCGCTGCATTATTTCGCCTATCCGATTACTCCTCAAACCGAAGTCGCGGAATACCTCGCCCGGCGTATGCCCGAAGTTGGTGGTGTGTTCCTTCAGGCGGAGAGTGAGCTGGGCGCATCAAACATGCTTTTTGGCGCTGCATCCAGCGGCAAGCGTGTTTTTACATCCAGTTCAAGCCCCGGCATCAGCCTGATGAGCGAAGCCATCAGTTATATTACCTGCGCGGAACTGCCGTGCGTGTTGATTAATGTGTGCCGTGCAGGCCCCGGTCTCGGCGGCATTCTTCCCAGCCAGGGAGATTATTTCCAGGCAACCCGCGGTGGTGGACACGGTGATTACCATCTTCTCGTTCTTGCGCCTTCCACAGTCCAGGAAGCGGTGGAAATGATGATGGAAGCCTTTGATCTCGCCGACAAGTACCGCAACCCGGTGATGATCTTCGCAGATGGCCTCATTGGGCAGATGATGGAACCGGTGGACTTTGATGCTGTCAAGGTCGGCAAACCGGTGGATCATTCTTCCTGGGCGGCGACCGGCGCAAAAGGACGGGCTCCGCATATTGTGAAAACCCTGTACCTGGATCCAAATGCCAACGAAAAACATAACGAGCATCTTGCCCGCAAATATGAACGGATGCAGGTGGAAGCCCGGAGTGAAATGTATGGCGGGCTCGGCGATCCGGAACTGATTGTCTGCGCGTTCGGCACTTCTGCACGTGTGGCAAAAACGGCGATAGAACAGCTCAACAGCGAAGGCGTGAATGTTGCCCTGTTCCGTCCCCTGACACTGTACCCGTATGATGGGAACGCAATTGACGAACTTTCACAGAAAGATCATGTGAAGGCATTTCTCAGTGTGGAAATGAACAGTGGACAGATGATCGAAGATATCCGTCTGTACAGCCGCATGCGTAAGCCGATTCATTTCTTCGGGCGCCAGGGTGGTATTGTCCCAAGCCCGGAAGAAGTGGCAGATGCAATCAATGGTGTTTTTGCAAAAATGTAATGATCTGTTCAGGATGTTTGTCAGGATATTTACTTGCTGTACAATCACAGATTTCGTTTTACGATATGGAATAATCAGATCATTTTATTATTCAGAATCGTAGTTCATTTTTGGAGACCAAGATGGCCAAATTCAAGATTTTTGAGCGACCCGAGGCAATGACGGAAACCATTACTCATTATTGCCCGGGATGTACTCACGGCGTCATCCATCGTCTGGTCGCGGAGGTTCTGGATGAACTGGGACTTCGTGAAACCGCGGTCGGTGTCGCTCCCGTGGGATGCAGCGTCCTGGCCTATAACTACTTTAATTGCGATTTCCTCGAAGCGGCACATGGTCGTGCACCGGCATTCGCCACCGGCATGAAACGTATCAGCCCCGAGATGACTGTTTTTACCTACCAGGGTGATGGCGATCTGGCGTCCATCGGCACCAACGAGATCCTCCATGCTGCAAATCGCGGAGAGAAGTTCACAGTTATATTTGTGAATAACGCGATTTATGGTATGACCGGTGGGCAGATGGCTCCGACCACGTTACCGGGACAGGTTACCACTACCAGCCCCTATGGCCGTGATGTGGAGCTGGCCGGTTGGCCGATACGTGTCCGTGAATTGTTATCCTCGCTCCGTACTCCGGCGTATATCGCACGTGGTTCAGCGCATAGTCCCCAGTGGATCATCCGCACCAAGCAGTATATACGAAAAGCGTTTCAATACCAGACGGAAAACAGGTGTTTCAGCCTGGTCGAGGTGCTGTCAACCTGTCCGACCAACTGGGGTATGACCCCTCGTGAGTCGACCGAATGGCTGGCTGAAAACATGATCCCGTATTATCCGCTGGGTGAGTTGAAAACTCCGGATGATGAGGATTCCGCTGTCAAACGCATGATTACTACCGAAGTGTAATTCTTTTATTCCTATCTCTTCTTTGGAGATACCATGCAGCGCGAAGTGAAATTTGCAGGATTTGGTGGACAAGGCATTCTAACCGCAGGAAAATTTCTTGCAGAAGCGGGAATGGCCGAATCAAAAGAGGTCGCCTGGGTACCCTCTTACGGTCCCGAAATGCGTGGAGGAACTGCGTATTGCACGGTCGTTGTGGCAGATCGCCCCATTGGCAGCCCGATTGTGAATTCACCCTTTGACCTTGTTGCGATGAATCGTCCCAGCCTGGAAAAATTTGAGCCGACACTTAAAGCGAGCGGTTTTGTCATCGTCAACAGCAGCTTGATTCCCGTGCGCGTGCAACGGGACGATCTTGTCGAGATCCTCGTCCCCTGCAACGATGAAGCTAACAACATGGGAAACCCGCGCGGCGCCAATATGATCGCCCTGGGTGCTTATGTTGCCTGTGCAGGTGTGGTTTCCATCGATTCGGTTCTGGCACAGGTTCATCATACTTTTGCGAAAAAGCAGAAGTTCATTGAACCGAATATTCAGTGTATCAAGCGCGGCATCGAAATCGCGCAAGCGCAATTGGAACAAGCTCTGAAATAAATGGTTGCTGGTCTTCACCGGGCAATGTGCATCGGTGATTAAAAAACAGGTATAACAATCCTTCAGGATAACTCCGAATGCCATTGCGTCGTTATTACGCGCACAGGGAAGGAGGAACGGACGTGATCGAAACTGCGGTGCAAGTCACCGAACTGACTAGAGATGAGCAGAAGCACCTGGATGAAATCTTTGCGAAATACCCCAAAGAGGAACCCAGCCTGATCATGGTCTTGCAGGACGTGCAGGACAAACTGAACTGGCTTCATCCGGATGCGCTGGACCAGGTGGCGGAAGTGTTGCATGTTCCCCGCGCACGTGTGCAAAGTGTAGCCACTTTTTACCGTGCCTTCAGTCTTGAACCTCGCGGCAAAAAGCTCATCAAAGTTTGCATGGGAACCGCATGTCATGTTCGTGGTGCGAAAACACTTGTCGATGAATTTGAACGTCGCTTGAATATCAAGGCGGGACACGGCGTTTCCGAGGACGGTATGTTCAGCATGGAAACGGTCAATTGTGTCGGTGCCTGCGCCATGGCGCCCGCTGTTGTTGTCCAAGACAACTATTACGCCAAAGTCGGCGCAAAGAACCTGGAAAAAATTATCAAACAGGAGCGGCAATCATGAGCGCCGCAAAAGCAAAAACGGCAAAATTCTCCTCACCCGCAGATCTGACAGCTTTTGCTGAAAAAGCTGTCAAGAAAACGGAAAAAAGAGAACTGGAAATCCGTGTATGCGCCGGTCCAGGTTGTTTGGCCCTGGGTGCGCGGAAGATTTACCAGGAATTTGAGGAGCAGCTTGAAGCGAATAAAAGTGCACTGAAGAAAAAGGGGTTGGATATCAAGGCGACCCTTTCCGCAAAGTGCACCGGTTGTCATGGCATGTGCGAAGCGGGTCCGGTAGTAACCATGGAACCGTCTTCCCTGTTTTACACCCATGTCAAGCCAAAGGATGTGGAAGAGATTGTCCTGAAGACTATCCTCGAAGACGAGATCGTCGAACGGTTGCTCTATCACCAGGAACCGCGTAAAGGTGGTGGCCAGGTGGAGCATTACACGGATATCCCCTTCTATTCCCTTCAAAATCGTGTCGCTCTGCGTTGGGTTGGAGTGGTCGATCCACTCAGCTTCGAAGATTTTGTGGCTGTCGGGGGAATGAAGGCATTTATAAAAGCCCTGACAGAAATGTCGCCCGAAGAAGTTGTAGAAGAGGTATACCAGAGCGGTTTGCGTGGACGCGGCGGCGCCGGATTTTCCACGGGTCGTAAATGGCAGGGCGCCTTGCGGGTGAAAAAAGACCGGGTCTGGTTGATCTGTAACGGTGACGAAGGTGATCCGGGCGCATTTATGGATCGCGCGATCATGGAGGGAGATCCCTATTCGGTAATCGAAGGGATGATGATCGGCGCATACGCGCTTGGCGCCACGGACGGCTATCTCTATGTCCGTCATGAATACCCGCTGGCTGTTGAGAATCTCGAAAAGGCCATCGCAAAACTTACCGAGATGGGATTACTTGGGGAAAACATTCTCGGAACGGGAATGACCTTCAACCTGAAAATTTCCCGTGGCGGCGGCGCTTTTGTCTGCGGTGAATCCTCGGCACTCATGCGTTCCCTTGAAGGAAAAGTCGGTGAACCACGCGCCAAGTATGTTCGGAGTGTGGAAAAGGGACTTCACGACGAACCCACAGTTCTCAACAATGTTGAAACCTTCACCTGCATCCCTCGCATTATTGAGAAAGGTGCACACTGGTTTGCTTCGATGGGTTCCGAGAACAGCAAGGGAACCAAGGCTTTCAGCCTCGTGGGCAAGGTGAAGCACACGGGATTGATTGAAGTACCCATGGGACGCCGTCTGCGTGAAATCATTTATGAGATTGGCGGCGGTATCCTGAATGACCGTCCCTTCAAAGCGGTTCAAACCGGTGGACCATCCGGTGGATGCCTCCCGGCAGACAAACTTGATCTCCCGGTTGATTTTGATACACTCAGCCGCGCCGGTTCGATGATGGGTTCTGGCGGGATGATCGTAATGGACGATCAGACCTGTATGGTGGACATCGCCAAGTACTTCATCAATTTCCTCATCGGCGAAAGCTGCGGGAAGTGCGTCCCCTGCCGTGAAGGTCTACGCCAGGTGTATGATCTGCTGGACAAGATCACCAACGGCGAAGGTGTACCGGAAGACATTGACAAAATCGAGAAACTTTGCCACACCATGGAAGTCGCCAGCCTGTGCGCTTTGGGTAAGAGTGCACCTTACCCGGTTACTTCAACGCTGTTGTATTTCAAAGACGAGTATCTTGAGCATATCAACGAGAAAAAATGCCGTGCAGGTGTGTGTAAAAAATTGATCACCTACGACATCAACAAGGACTGCATCGGCTGCCTGTTGTGCAAAAAGAATTGCCCGACAGAAGCGATTTCCGGCGAGAACAAGAAGCTGCATGTCATCGACCAGGATCTATGTATCCAGTGCGGGATCTGCTATGATGTCTGCCCGGTGGATACAGTGGATATCATATCCGGTGGTGTGATTGTCAACCGTGCAGCGGAAACACCGACAAAAGAAAAAGCGAAAGCTGCGGCAAAATCCTGATCGAACCGGATTTTGCAGAATACAGATAGAGTTTTCTCATCAGTTGCCAACTGGGAATAGATGATGAGTGAAGTAAAAGAAGCAGTGACAACCGAAACCGTGCGAATGACCATTGACGGGAAATCCGTTGATGCGGAAAAAGGAAAAACAATCCTTGAAGTAGCACGGGAGATTGGAATTGATATCCCAAGCCTGTGCTATCATCCGGGGCTTGAATCGTTCGGCGCTTGCCGTCTCTGTGTCGTCGAAATCACCAAACCCGGATGGGATGGCTGGAAAAAGCTGGTTACGAGCTGCCTGTACCCGGTCGAAGAAGAGTTGATTGTCTATACGAACAGTGAAGAAGTGGTCGAGAACAGGAAAGTTGTTCTCGATCTTCAACTCGCCCGTGTACCCGACTCGGATGTGATCCGCCAGTTGGCCGCGCAGTATGGCATCCATGACACATCGTACAAAAAACGTGAAAATGCTGATAACTGCATCATGTGTACGATCTGTGTCCGTGTCTGCGAAGCGATCGGTGCCAATGCCATTGCTACGCTGTCACGCGGTCCGGATAAATATGTGGACGTACCGGAAAAGGATGCGTGCATCGGCTGCCTGGCATGCGCGATGAGCTGCCCGACCGGTGCTATTTCCTATACCGAAGAGAACGGGAAACGAACGATCTGGGGCAAAGAATTCGACCTCGTTCGTTGTATTAATTCGGGAATACCCTTAGGAACACAGGAACAGATCGATCATTTTGCTAAAAAATCCGGTTTGTCTCCCGATTATTTCACCAAGAGTGACAAGCAGCGGAAAAAAGAAACCGCAGCCGCCATCGCTCGCGTGATGCTGTAGGACCGATCATTGAAACGCTCTGTCGGGATATTCTGTTCTTCAAGCAACCAGGTGGATGGATCGTACCGGGAAGAAGTGCAAAAACTTGGAGAGCTGATCGGAAAATCAGGCTGGACGCTGGTGTTCGGCGGCAATAATCATGGTTTAATGGGAGTAATTGCTGAATCGGTAAAATCGAACGGTGGTAATGTCATCGGTGTGATGCCGGAATGGATGAAACAGTGGAACGTAGTATTTAAGGAAGCCGACGAGATTCATTACGTTTCCGATATGTATGCACGGAAAAAGCTCATTGAAGAACGATCCGATTGTTTTGTCGCATTACCCGGATCGATTGGAACCCTGGATGAAGTGAGTGAACAGTTGGCGTTGCGTCAACTGGGGATTCATGATAAACCGGTCGTCTTCCTGAACACAAATGGGTATTACGATACCCTGTTCAAGATGTTTGAAACGATGGTGGACGAGAAATTTATCAGGGATTCGTTTCGAGAAAAATATTCGGTGGCAGGAAGTGCGGAAGAAGTGGTCAGTTTATTAAAGGTATATTTTTAGTGGATTCCCGCGTTGACGACTGTAAGCGTGTCGTCGTTCTTCGAATCGCGGGAATGACATCATCAGAACATTGATAGATTTTTAGAAACAACAACGATATACACAGGCGTGAATTATGGCCAAGCGATTGTTTGTTACGCCGTACCGTTGTACGGATTGCAAGAACTGTGAAGTAGCGTGCAGTTTCGTGCATACGACGGATCCTCGCAAACCAGCGTTGACCCGTGTGCGGGCGTACACGCTCAAGGGAGACATTAAATCTGTGGTGCTCTGTCTGCAGTGCGAAGACGCTGCCTGCCAGAAGGTCTGCCCCACCGGTGCATTGGAACGCAACCCGGTGACCGGCGCCATCGAGCGGAACGACAAATGCATCCAGTGTAAGATGTGTACACTCGCTTGCCCGTTCGGGAACATTCATTTCGACGACGCCAACAGGGAGATTGTTAAATGCGATGTCTGCGAAGGCGATCCGGCATGCGCCCGGTATTGTCCGACAGGCGCGCTGGTCTGGGCGGAAGAACCTATTCCGGATGACCAGATCGAGGAAAATGTCGAAGTGAGCACTTTGCCTTGGGCTATGGCAATGCCCCTGAAATAGGCACGCTTTATTCAACTTTTAACCCATTGCCTGCTATCTATGGAGCAATGGGTTTTTTCTATCCATTTGTCTCATCTCTTCAAACCAAAGATTGCTGATTTTTCAACAAGTTAACCTTCCACACTTGAATCTATTGATCTACCGTTTCATATTTCTTATTCAAGTAAATGCAACAATAAAACGGTAGTATCTCTGTTGGGAGGGTTGAGTCAAATTCCATTGTTGGATGACTTTCTAACCCTGCGTATATTTTCGCCTTACATTGCATTCATTTTCATTCATTATTGATCATACTTGACGGTTTCCATTGAAGACGAAACAGACGGGGAAGGACATGGATACCCCACGTATCGCGATTTATCCAGGTACTTTTGATCCAATCACGAACGGTCATCTTGACATTGTTAAGCGTGCCCGCACATTGTTTGATAAAATCATCATCGCTATTGCAATCAATCCTTCCAAAACGCCTCTGTTTTCTGTAGAGGAGCGCAGGGAAATGATCCTGGAAGCAATTAATGGCACAGATCATGTGGAAGTTGTGACCCTGGATGGATTGGCAGTGGAAGGCGCACGAAAACACAATGCTGTCGCATTAATACGTGGTTTACGCGCTGTCAGTGATTTTGAATTTGAATTCCAGATGTGTCTCATGAACCGTCACCTGGCCCCGGAATTGAGAACAGTATACCTGATGCCGAAAGAAGATTACACATATTTGAACAGTACGATTGTCAAAGGTGTGGCTCGGCACGGCGGAGATATTGACCGTTTTGTCCCACCTTTTGTCAAACAGAAGTTATACGAAAAATTCAACAACAAAAAGTCATAGGGAAACGAAAATGGACCCGATTGAACGCGCTATTGCGGAAGCAAAAAAGAATCCGCAGACCATCGTCCTGCCCGAGGGGAATGATCCTCGCACATGGCAGGCGGCAAGAATCCTGGTTGACGAAAAAATCGCAAATCCTGTCATCCTCGGCACACCGAATGATATTAAAAAAGGCATTGATGATGCCGGTGTCAGCTCCGAAGGAATTCATGTGATCGACCCTGCCAGCTCGGAAAAATTCGAGGCCTACTCCCAGGAACTCGCCAGGATCCGTGCTCACAAGGGATTGACCATTGAAGATGCACGTGAACTGATGAAGGACGTGCTGTATTATGGCGCTATGATGGTACGCCTGGGTGATGCCGCCGGTGGTGTTACTGGAGCCGCCCATGCAACAGGCGATGTGATGCGCGCCGCGATCCAGACTATCGGTCTCGCGGAAGGTATCAAGGTTGTATCCTCCATTTTCATCATGGTAATGCCAAAGGAAGATGGCCGCGTGTTCTCCTTTGCCGATTGCGCAATTGTTCCGCAACCGGATGCCGAACAACTCGCCTCTATCGCCATGGCCAGCGCAGGATCACACAAGGCGATCACTGGTGTGGAACCCATCGTAGGCATGTTGAGCTTCTCAACAAAGGGTAGCGCCAAACACGACGATGTGGATAAGGTCATCGAAGCGACCAGAATCGTAAAAGAGCATGCCCCGAACATCAAGGTAGATGGTGAACTTCAGCTTGATGCCGCCATCGTGGAAAAAGTCGGCGCGAAAAAGGCTCCAGGCAGCGAAGTCGCCGGTAAAGCAAATGTGCTCGTATTCCCGGATCTCGATGCGGGTAATATCGGCTACAAGCTCACCCAACGTCTGGCTAAAGCGGATGCCATCGGACCGATTGTACAAGGTCTTGCAAAGCCGTTCTATGATCTCAGCCGTGGCTGCAGCGCAGATGACATCATGAAGCTTTCCGCCGTTTGTGGAGTCGCTGCAATGGCTTCCAGGTAACGCATTCTCTGATATACTTTGCAATACCCCGTTGGTTCGATTGCGGCGATGAATACGCCGGTGGACCAACGGGTTTTTTATTGAATTGCTCGAAAGTAGTATCAGCATCTACGACTTGACGGGAAGACTTTACCGGTATTGTCTGACTGGAAAGAAAACGGTATACTTATTTCAACGGGATGCCCGTAAAAATTCACCTCTGGAAAACTGAGAACGATAATGCAGAGCTTACTTCACCAATCAGACATTTATTCGGAAATCCTGAATACCGTTTCCTGTGGAGTGCTGGTAACGGATTCCACCCTGAAAATCGTGTTTTTTAACAGGGCTGCGGAGCAGATTACCGGATGGACAGCCGAGCGTGCTATCGGGAAAAAGTGTTTTGAGGTGATCACAACAGCACTGGGCGAAGGGACATGCCCCCTTGAAAGCAGCCTGATGACAGGTAAATCCCTTGGACCTATGGTGATCCATCTCGTCGATCAGCAGGATCGAAAAGTTCCTGTGAAAATGATTGCCAATGTTCTCCGGAACGAAAAGGGTGAGATTGTGGGAGCTGTGCAGAGTTTTGGCGACATGTCGACCATTCATGCACTGCGCAAAAAGCTGGAACACCAGTATGATTACTACGACATCATCAGCCGAAATCATCAGATGCAGCAACTCTTTGCAATCCTTCCCAAGTTTGCAGAAAGCTCAAGCACTGTTCTGATACGCGGGGAAAGCGGCACAGGCAAAGAGCTGTTCGCTCGTGCTATTCACAATCTGTCCCCTCGCAGAGAGAGCCCTTTTGTTGCAGTAAACTGTGCGGCTCTTCCTGACACTCTACTGGAATCGGAGTTGTTCGGGCATGTGAAAGGAGCCTTCACCGATGCCCGGCAGGATCGTGAAGGCAGGATCGCCGCCGCTGAAGGCGGAACGCTGCTCCTGGATGAGATCGGTGATCTTTCCAGTCCCATCCAGGTGAAGCTGTTACGTTTCCTCCAGGATCATACTTATGAACCGCTTGGTTCAAGCCAGACCAGGCAGGCGGATGTCCGGGTGATTGCCGCCACGCATCGTAACCTGGAACACCTTATTGAACAGGAAAGCTTCCGAAGTGATTTCTACTACCGGTTGAATGTGCTCACTCTTGAAATTCCACCCTTGCGGGACCGGCTGGAAGATATTCCCCTGTTAGTGGATCATATTCTTGATAACTGGATGAAGGTAAATGACAAAACAGTACTGCCGCCGACTCCCGGCGCTATGAGAGCATTAATGCTCTACCGGTACACCGGCAATGTACGGGAATTGGAAAATATACTCGAACGCGCTGCGGTAATTGCCGATCATGAAGCTATCGACATCCATCATTTACCTTCTTCTGTTGTTGAAAGCCTTTCTGTTCCAAGAATGGATACTACAGAGAAAGGAAAATCAGAAAGCACCCGTGTTGAGCTTCTCACTCCGATTGAACGTGCGGAACGGGATGCCATTCGTTCTGCCATGCGTGAACATGGTGGGAAAAAACTGCATGTAGCCGAAGCCCTAGGATTCAGTAGAGCAACTTTATGGAGAAAACTGAAAAAATATGGTTTGTCTTGAGTTTTCCATTTTTGAGTTGACTCTTCTTTATAACAGGTCGTATTTTAAGGTTGATATGAAACGGCTTACGATTACATTTTCGATTGTGCTGTTGTTCGTCAGCGCTGCCATGGTCTTGGGTAGCGTCCGTTTTGGGGAGTTCACCGCTTCTCCGATGGATGGATACGCCCTGATCACATGGACAACCGAATACGAGTCAGGCGTGCATGAATTCGCCGTCGAGCGTTCCATTGACGGCATTGAATTCATGGAGGTTGCCACGTTTGAACCGCACGGTCCGGGGGTGCAGTACAGGTTTCCCGACACCGACCTGTTCAAACAGGGCACACGGACATTTTATTATCGCATCCGTTGCGAAAATGTTTCCGGCGCACCTGAATACAGCGATGTTCAGCAGACCACAATCATCATCTCCGGAATTCGCCAGACATGGGGTAGCTTGAAAGCATTATTCCGATAGGCAGATGAAGCTGTCAATTCTCACCAGACACCGTCGATACGGTGTTTTTTTATTCCCTGAAACGTGCTACCGCTTTTTCGTATTCGTCGATTAGCTGTATCATTAATTCACTGACGGGTGGAATCGACCGGATTAATCCTGCACCCTGGCCTGCTTCCAGTTGTCCTTCATCCAAATCTCCGTCGAAGATTCCCATTTTTTCGCGTTTGTTTCCCATCAGTTCTCTAAGTTCTTCCGGAGATGCTCCCCGAGCTTCCGCCTCCTGAACCTTTCGGGAATAGGTATTATGGATCATGCGTGCAGGCCCGATTTTCGCAAGCGCAAACGCTGTCCCGGTATCGTCTGCCGCCAGGATCGATTGTTTATATTTATCATGTGCACTGGATTCCACCGTCGCAGCGAAACGTGTACCAATCTGAACACCGGAAGCACCTAGAGCCAGCGCTGCCGCTATCCCGCGACCGTCGGCGATACCACCCGCAGCTATCACCGGGATTTTCACCGCGTCCACCACCTGCGGGATCAGCGCCATGGTGGTTACCATGTCAACACCGTTATGTCCACCTGCCTCAAATCCTTCAGCGACAACCGCATCGCATCCGGCATCCTCCACCTTTTTTGCAAATTTTACTGCCGGGACAACATGAACGACCTTACATCCGGCTTCCTGCAAATGAGGTGTATACTTTTTGGGACTACCGGCAGACGTAAAGACAATCGTAACACCTTCATCCACTAAAACCCGCAGTAAATCTTCCGCATCTTTACGCAAGAGAGGGACATTCACACCGAATGGTTTCAACGTGAGGGATTTTACTTTCTGGATATGAGTTCGTAATAGATCCGGTTTCATCGAACCGGCTCCGATAAGCCCCAGTCCACCTGCCTCACTGACTGCAGCGGCAAGTTTCGCTCCGGAAACCCACACCATTCCCCCCTGGATGATCGGGTATTGTATCCCGAAAAGCGTAGAAATCCTTGTAGAGATCATTTTCAATCACTCCGTTTATGGTCAGATATTTATTTTCAAGTTTATGAGAATTTCGACATAAGTATATTTCGTGTTTTATTCGTGTCTCCCTTTTACCAAAATACAACAACTCTGACCTGCTGAAACAATGTTTACACAGGTTCTTTTCAAGGTTATATCAGAAGTTAATATATTGTATATATTTTTATTACGTAAAATTCCTTTTCACATCAATTACCATATTCATTGAATGCAAGACTTGTGTTCCCCACATGCCTCGAATCCGGAGCCAACATGCTTGTAATGCCATTTTCAGTATCGTAATTTATCGTGTGTGTGAAAAGATGCACGAAAGTCCGTCGTATAACGAAACAATAGAAAAATGAAGCTTTTCCCGATGGACAGGCTAGTGCGTGCATGTTTGAAAGGTGCGCGACCGATAGGATCGATTTTTACCTGTTCGATTCGTTGGTGACGTACCTTTTTTTCATATTAACCGGTGCAAGGTAGCACCGAAAAAAGCGCGGACGCAAACGCATACCCCGCGCAGGGAGATGAAATATGGCGTACGACAAGGAAGCGCTGGAGTACCATTCCAAGCCGGTCCCCGGTAAACTTTCGGTTACTCCGACCAAACCATGTATCACACAGCGCGACCTCTCGTTGGCGTACACTCCGGGTGTGGCAGTACCATGCCTGGAGATTGAGAAGAACCCTGAAGATGCATACCGGTATACGAACAAGGGGAATCTGGTAGCAGTCGTATCAAACGGAACCGCTGTCCTCGGACTCGGTAATATTGGCGCCATGGCCGGAAAACCGGTGATGGAGGGAAAAGGCGTTTTGTTCAAACGGTTCGCCGATGTGGATGTATTCGATATCGAGCTGGACACACTCGATCCGGATGAAATCATCCGTATGTGCGAAATCCTCGCACCGACTGTCGGCGGTATCAACCTCGAAGACATCAAGGCGCCCGAATGTTTCTATATCGAAGAAGAGCTGAAGAAACGCCTTGATATTCCCGTCTTCCATGACGATCAACATGGTACAGCGATCATCTCTGGCGCTGCCCTTCTGAACGCCCTTGAGGTCAACGGAAAAGACATCGCCAAGATCAAGGTCGTTTTCAGTGGAGCAGGAGCGGCAGGAATCGCCTGTGCGAAGTTTTATGAATCATTGGGCGTTTCCCATGAAAACCTGCACATGGTTGACAGCAAGGGTGTGATTTACAAGGGCCGTGAAGACATGGACCCCGAACACCCGCGCTATAATGCATACAAAGCCTATTTCGCCATTGACACCGATGACCGCACCCTCGCCGACGCCATGCGCAACGCCGACGTTTTCGCCGGTGTAAGTGTAAAGGGATTGGTGACCAAGGACATGGTAAAAACCATGGCGAAAGACCCGATCATCTTTGCAATGGCGAATCCCGATCCGGAAATCAACTACCCGGACGCCGTAGAAGCCCGTAATGACGTGATCATGGCAACCGGCCGCAGCGATTACCCGAACCAGGTGAACAATGTCTTAGGTTTCCCGTTCATCTTCCGTGGCGCCCTGGATGTACGCGCCAAGGCGATCAACGAAGAGATGAAGGTTGCCGCCGCGCATGCCCTTGCATCTTTAGCGAAGGAAGATGTGCCCGATTCCGTATTATCTGCCTATCACAGCGAGAAAATGAGCTTTGGGCCGGAATACCTGATCCCGAAACCGTTCGATCCCCGTGTACTGACCTGGGAATCCATTGCTGTCGCCAAGGCAGCCTGCGAAACCGGTGTTGCCCGTAAGCAGATTGAAAACTGGGACGCCTACCGTGATCAGCTCGAAACATTGTTGGGCGCGGAACGCGGAATGTTCCGCCGTCTGATCCATATCGCCCAGAAAGAAAGAAAGCGTATTGTTTTCGGAGAAGGCGACGACAACAAGGTCCTTCGTGCTGCGCAGATTATTCTCGACGAGAATATTGCTACCCCGGTTCTTCTGACCGATGAAAAAACATTTGCCGAGAAAAAAGAACTGCTTGGATTGGATCTGAACGGTGTTGAAGTGATCGATCCGGAAACATCCGAATACCTGAATGAATTCTCCGACGTGTACTACGACATGCGGAAACGCAAGGGTTTGATCAAGGATGAAGCCAAACGGTTCATGATGCGTCGCCCCTACTTCGGCCCGATGATGGTTCGCCAGGGCAAAGCGGATGCGTATATCGCCGGACGTACCCGGTATTATCCGGATATGATCCGCCCCATGCTCCGTGTGATGCATGACCGCCTGAATGGCAACACCATCGCCGGCATATTCATGATGATCAAGGATCACAAGACGTACTTTCTTGCCGATACAGCGGTGAACCAGAATCCGACAGTGGACGAAATTGTCAATATCGCTGAAAATGTACATGAATTCGTATCCAGCCTCGCGATTACACCAAAAATCGCATTGCTTTCCTATTCCAACTTCGGTAGCGTGAAATGCGACACCGGAGAGAAGATGCGCGAAGCGACGGAAATTCTCTGGAAACGTCACCCGAATTGGGCCGTGGATGGTGAAATGCAGGCTGACATTGCTGTCGTTCCCGATCTGCTTTCGAAGGACTATCCCTTCAGCAAGATCCAGGGCGGCGCCAACTGTCTGATCTTCCCGAACCTCGAAGCGGCGAACATCACCTACCGTCTGCTGTGGAAACTTGGCGGTCTTACCGCGGTTGGTCCGTTGTTGAGCGGTCTCGATCTTCCGATGCACATCGTCCAGCGTGGCGCCAGCCCGGAAGATATCGCGCATGTCGCCTCCATCGCAGCGGTCCAGGCGAAAGCGGCGAAGAAGTAAGTTATTCCTTAGAGAACGATATTATTGCGGCTTCTGATCAAGGGGCCGTTTTTTTATGGTCTCGCTGTTCTGTACCGTACTTCATGAACGACGATACGCACGCTTCAAGAGGTATGCCCTCGCTAGGTTCATCAACACACTTTTCGTTGATGATCTAACGAGGTTTAACAGACTTTGGCCCGTGTGCTTGCCACACGGGCCAAAGTCAACAAAAAGAAACGACAACTCACTTTCGACGAATATGCCAGAGGTACATAAAAATGGCTCCTCCGAGAGTACACGCCTCAAAAGCGCCGTAAGATTCTGAAATTACAGGATCAATCGAAGTGTCTCAATGTCAATATGTTTGCACATAATCTCGCTTGACAAAAAAAACGAAGTTATTAGCTGTGAAGTATTGCGCACGACGCAAGAAGGTAGTATGTTAAGTAGCGAAACAGTTATTGAATGGTATAAAAATAAGATGTATTGTGGAGTTGAATGAGGATACGCCAATGAAACGCCACGGATTATCACTGTTTGTCGCCGCCCTGCTGATGACAGGCGCACTGTATCTGTCTGCTCCCCTCCAAGCCACCGACTACGAAGGACCTCCACCCACCACACCCGACTACGGCGCCGAATGGACAGGACCGTTTCTGGCGCATGATCCTGAGAATATGAATTGTTATGATACGGATTTGATTTTCGCATCAAATGGCGATCTCTACTCTTGCACGATGGGATACTATTATGATGCGAATGAAAGGCTTTGTTTGGGTTTATCCATTTCTCGATTCGATCAATACGGGAATTGTTTGTTTATGGATCGAAGATACTTCGACTATAGCTGTTCAGAGCTATACTTTTACTGGTATGAAAATCCAAATGGAGAGTTATGGATCACCGGTATTGCAGACCGTCACCGTTTTTATGCATTGCATGTAAGTGAAGAGGGTGAGGCGGATGTATCCGGTTTCCAAATTCCACTCCCCGATACCTATATCTACACAAAATTTCTTTGCCCTGCCTTCACCGATTCTTTGGGATATCCAAATGTATTGATGCAAAGGCGCGTTGGTACTTCACAGGATCATTATGATATTGTGAAGATGTACCGGTTTTCCCATGATTTTTCGGAAGTATTGAGTGAATATGAATATCCGGATATTGAAGTTCTTAATAATCAGGGTGGAACTGCTATCCATGGACCGGGTGACACATTGCACGTAATTTACAATCATGGAGTTGGCGAAAATCCGTGGAACACTCCCTTATTCTATGCGAAGATCGGATTTGAGGGAGAAGTATTTCAAGAGCCTGTCACACATATGGATACTACAGGAAACATTACTGTTCAAGTCTATCGTGAACAAGCTCAATTGGTTGTGGATAATCAAAACAATGTGTATATCATATGTCAGCATCTTTATGGCACTGATGACCGTCGTGCCTTTCTTCACATGTATCGCAATGATGGATCAGTATTCTTGCGTGACCTCCAGACACTAACAGGGTACACAACCTTTGGTGGTCAGACATTAACTCTTGATTGCATGGGACGTGTTCACCTGTTCTGGACGATGTACGACGACGATCTGCGCAGTATCGGTCATGCTGCGGTGACAAATGGCAATGCATCATGGGCTATTGATCCCCACTTCCTGCAAGTTTCAGAGGATTGGACAGTATCAGTACGTTATGACGCAGTTTGTTCTTCATCTGAGTACCGGATTTTCATGGTGAACAGCACCTCAGTTCCACATGATTGGGACAACGTTCACATGTGGCAACTGGGCCAACCGGAAGAACCGGATACTAGTGGCTCCCACAGTTTATTGAATACTCAACATCCCGTTAATACAATAATATCTTCACCCCAAGCATTCCCCAACCCATTTAATTCAAGTACAACTGTGCGGTTTTATACTTCGCATTCGACCCCTGTGCTATTGTCTGTATTCGATATCTTAGGTCGTGAAATCACAGTTCTTACGAACAGCGTGTACCCACAAGGCTGGCACTCAGTCCCCTTTCATTGCCGTTCAGGCACCCTTTCCTCCGGTACCTACTTTTTGCATATAAGCATCCCCGGAGCATCCCCGACTATCACTCGACTGGTTTACACAAAATAGTGTGAACCAAACCTCATCTTTATCACATAAGGAGAAGTGTCATGAGAAGCGTTTTTCTTGTACTGTTGTTGCTAAGCTCAAACATAGCCTTAGCACAAGTATCTTTATATGGTCCTTACGCAAATAACGATTCACCAAGTGTTGTTGAAGCATTACATGCTGATGCACTCGACGACCAGTTGGAATTCGGTCCCATGGTGGCCAATGTGGATGACGATCCTGAACTTGAGACAATTATTGTTGTCCGTGGACTTGTCATTGAGGGAGACCATGCTAATTCTGAAGGAAGGGTGTATGTTTATGACCATGACGGATCAGAATTCACTGGAAGTCCATTGAATATCAGCAATGAAATGTTTGATATTCCCACACATGGTGGTGATATATGTGATGGTTTGTATACAACCAATCATGTTACAGTGGGGGATATCGATGGAGATGATATTAATGAGATCATCCTTCTAATTACTTCTGCAGATGGAGATCTGGACTATAACCTGATACCAGATCAGGATTGTCCTTTCGGACATAATCCAAGCAATCCTCAAAGATGTATTCACCATATCTCGCAACTACTGATTTTTGAATACAGTTCTGGCAGCATTGTATTTAAGAATACACCCGACTATGGGGGAAATTTTGGGTATGAAGACTATATCGCGATAGGAGATTGCATTCCGGTATGTTTTGATCTGGATCAAGACGGCGATCAAGAAGTTTTTCTCCTGGGGCTCTACTTGAATCGTTACAGAACTTCAACCAACCAGGAACATAAGGCCAGATTTCTGATCTATGATTTTGATACATCTGGACAGTTTATTACAGACTATGAATTTGATGTTGACTCCTATGAATGGTGTGGAAGAGATATCTCAGCATTTCAGTCATGCAATCCCTGGCTTGATAACGGTCACGAGAATCCGAAAGGAAACCTGTTTCCCTTCGCCGTCGGTCAGTTTGACAGTGATGTAACCGATATCGAGGTTTTTGCGGTCGGTTTACGTACCATGGTTTTACTCTCTGTAAACTGTTCTTCGCCATCGACCGTTTCGTGTGTCTATACCCGAAATCCAGAGTATTTTTACACTACTGCTGATCAACAACACTTCATTTGTCCGGATATCTCAGTTTACTATAATGACGTTGATGGGGAATACTTCGCTGCCACTCTGGCGCATTATGTGGATATCACAGAAGAAGGCACTGATGAATACACCTTTATGATCGATCTTGAGGTTGATGATTATTCAAACCGAGATCGTACAGAAGTTGATAACAGCTACTCTATTGACATTATCCGAAACGGTGGTTTTTCCACGGGATTCGATCAGATAAATTTTGATGATTTTTTTGTATCAGCGTTTCTGCCAAGCACCAATGCGAATGAATCATACACGCTTGTTTCAGTTTCTGACAATAGGGTGACTTCTGGTCCTGGGACGCCATATAGTTCCGATCCACCCATGGTAACGATCAAACCCCTGGAAGTGGATTTTTCTGCGGATGATTGCTCCGACCTGTTTGTATCCTACAAGCAGCAAACCGGCGGCAATCTTACATATAACTATTATGACCGGACAGACCAGACCACTAACCTGATGGCAAGCGAAAGTTTCCCGTTTGATAATGTGGATGCATCGTACGGAGACGGAACCTACGCCTTTGCTGCGGATATGGACCGGAATGGCGATCTAGAGTTCGGATTTGTCTATGGAAACGAAGGCGCCAGCACTGATGAACTTGTGTTGTGTGTTATCGACCATTTTGGCACAGAAGTGCCAGTGAGCCCCTATTCCAGTGAATGGACGCAGTTCAAAGCCAACTCGCACAACAACCCGGTGTTGTCCACAGCCTACTCAGGAAATTCCAGTAACACTTTTTTTGCTGAAGACGCTTCCGGAAATGATATTGCGGTATGGTGTAACGAAGTCCTGATCAACGGCAATTTTACGATTGACTCCGGCGATGAGTTGACTATACAGGCAGGGACTATTGTCAAGTTTGAAGACGATACACAACTGACTGTAACGGGAACTTTGAATATCGAAGGGGAGGAAGGCAATCCCGTCTATTTCATTTGCCGTGACCCGGACGAGGAATGGTGCGGGATTTACAACAACGGTGGTACACTGAACCTTGAACACGTTGTTTTTCAGGACATCAAGAATGATGCTGCAATCGAGAACTCTGTGGACGGTGAAGTAGTACTTTCCCACTGTGTTTTCAATGATTGTCATGAAGGTGTTTTATTCAAATACGCAACAAATCTTCTCTCCCCTGCTTTAATATCTCATTGTACGTTTAATGATTGCGCTTATGGCATTTACGGAGGATTTGGCGGTGGCGTGACAGTTGATACCTGCGTATTTGATAGCTGTGGATACAATGCAATCTATGCTACTTCCGGGGAATACTATGTTAACGACTGTACAATAGAACATAGTGAATACAGCGCCATTGTTGCGAAAAACTGTACGATGTATATCAAAGAACCAACCGATCGGAATTCCGGTGAAGGTATCATTATTGCCGGAAACGCTGACGGTTCTTATGTTGCAGCAATCAGCGTAATTGATTCGGAAGTATATCTTTCAGAGGTTTCCATATGGCACAATTATGGACGTGGTATTTTCCTGGATGGTTTATCCACTGTCCATATGAACGATCCGGGCGCAACTCCCCAGGTTTGGGGGTACAACAGAATCAGCGAAAATGGTCCCAATTCAGGTTCAGCATCGTTGGCGGAGATTCTCATTGGAAAGTATGCCCAGATCAATATCGATAAGGGGTATAATGACATCCTTGATTCTCAGAATCCTACATTTATACTTATGGAAACAGAAGGCGCCTCAACAGTGGAAGGAACTTACAATTACTGGGGAGCCTCAGGGCCAAGCGCCAGTCTGTTTGTTCCTACCGGTTTTGTGAACTATTCTTCCTATAGTACTACCCCATATACACAAAGCGACCCATACGACGCGATTGTGGAAGAACGGTTGGCGGAAGCGGTGCAAATGCGTCGTGACGAGGATTATGAGGGGGCATGGGATACCTATATTGCTATCCTGGACAGCTTCTCCACTGGTGAGAAGGCTCCCATCGCCTTGCGCGGCTTGGCGGACATTTACGTCGATGCCGAGGTTTCCGCAGAGGATGCGATTGAGCTGTTGGCATCGTATGCAAACGAGAATATGCCGGATGCGATCCAGCTTCATGCGCAACGGATGCTGGCGCGGCTTCACGCACAGTGCGCTGACTTCACCGATGCTTATGCAATTATCAACACGATGATCGAAAACGAAAGCGACTCCGACGAACTCAACCTGTTGACCGTTGACGCTCTTTGGATCGAGACGATGGAAGAGATGGCGGACCCGGACGGACGGGGTCCATCCTCGCGCGAGGACGGTCGTTATTCGCTGGACAACCGTCTCCTCATAGCGATGGGCGCTCTGGAGGGGATCGAGATTCAGCTTGAACCGGACCGTACTGTCAGCGCGGATGAGCTTCCCACGGAGTTCAGCATCAACGCTTACCCGAACCCGTTCAACCCGACTACCACTGTACAGATCACTCTTCCCGAAGCGGCGGATCTGCAGGTGCATGTGTTCGACCTGTTGGGACGTAGCGTGGCGACAGTGGACTGTGAAGCGTTGCAGGCGGGTACACATGAAGTGGTGCTGGACGGCAGCGAATGGGCCTCCGGTGTGTACTTCGTACAAACCACCGCCGGGCAATATCATGGCGTAAGGAAAATTGTGCTGGTGAAGTAAAGATATAGTCGTTCTTGAAAAGAATGTCTGAATATATAACTTCTAACTGCATATTTTTCTGGATTCCCGATCGGGGTCGGGAATGACATCTCTCGACATTCTTTTCGAGGAACACAATTTACGCTCCATAATGTGCGAGTGTCATTCTCCAGAATAACAACGCCTCATATCCGAAGATATGAGGCGTTGGTGCTACCGGGCTGGTACCGGAATAACCCCCTTCACGGGTTACTTGAGGAGGATCATTTTACGGGTTTGTGTAAAGGACGGAGTGCTCAAGCGATAGAAATACACACCGCTGGCAAGATCCTCCGCATTGAATGTGACGGTGTACCTTTGCCCAGGTGTCGGTACGCCACTGAACAGATTGGCGACCTCACGGCCCTGCAGGTTATACACTGCTACATTCGTGATTTCGCTGTTCGGAACCACGAAGGAAAGGCTTGTGGACGGGTTGAACGGATTCGGGAAGTTCGGGGTCAGGACATACTCGTTCGGCAGAAGTCCGTCTCCTTCTTCCACATCTTCCATGTTGTAGAACTGAAGGATGTTGTTCATCAGGGCAATCATTTGATCGGTCGGAACTTCTGCGCCCAGTTCGCCCTCACCAGCCCAGGTGAAGTCAAATGCGAAGTACATGGTCACTGATTCCGTGGCCGGATCGGTTCCCTTCATGATGGCGTTGGTGCCGGCATTGTCGAGACCGATGAACAGTTCTGTTGCATCCGCTGTCGGAGAAACATCATCCGTCCAGTTGGCACGGAAGGTGTCGTTGTACAGGATCTGCGGGAAGATGGCATACGGATCTGCCACAAACATTTCTGTGATTGCACAACCATCGACACCTTCAAACAGACTGTCCGCATATTCACCGTCACCGGTGTACGGATCGTTCAGACCGAATGCAATGCCGAAGTAGTCATAGGCGAAGTCGCCTGGGTTAAAGAACGGTTCAGCATCTTCACCGTTCGCATAGAAGTAATCCTGGTCGCAGAACACCATGTCGCCACCAGCATCCAGATAGGCGACAAACGGATTGGTCTCGTCATAGGTACGAGTGTCCATTGTGGCGGCTCCCCAACCGAGCAACATGACAAGATCCCAACCTGCATTTACTGCGAACTCATCGATGCCCTTGTTCACACCGGCATCGTACCATTCATAAGAATCAAAATGGTTGTCGAAATAATCCTGCACGATGTACGGATAGTTCAAGCCATCATCAATCACGAGTACTTGTGCATCTGGATTGGCAAATTCGATAACAGTGAAGTTGGCGGATGCGCCAGTATTATCCGCGCCGCCTTCATCCACTGCATAGACCCAGTAGGAAACCTGATCGCCAACTGCAACACCAAGGTTGCCCAGGTTGAAGGTGCCAATAAAGGTGCCGTCTTCATCTTCATCGAAGATTTCGATTTCGGTCGGAGTACCATCGTTGACAGCGACGTTCAAATAGGCATGGTCGCCATCCCATCCGTTGTCATCGTTAACAACAACAGAAATATCGCAATCTTTGTTCAGGTTGACAGTGTTCGGAAGCTGGTTCAGTCCACCAATGATTGGCGGAACACCGGCATAGTAGTCGACAGTAACTTGCAGTGCAAATTCGATGGTCGTGGCGTTGTATGCACCCCAGTCATACTCTGCACCATTGGCAACCATCCATGGACCGCCAAACCAGGAATAGCAATAGCCACGTGCGGTACAGTCATCCGCCAACGGGTTCGGCCAGTTGCCTTCCAGCTCTTCCGTCTTGACAAATCCTACCATGAACGCTTCAGCGTTTTCAAGACGAATTCCGCCGATACCTTCAATCTGCTCTGCGGTAACCAATGGTTCCCAATCGCCGAGAGATTGCGTAGTAAATGAGAGCGGCCCGATCAGGCAAGTGCCCAAGGGGCTGACTGCTGATGTGCCACGATCCGGGGCAATACCGCTCGGGTATGCATCTATGGCATCATCACTGTACAACCAGATATACGCTTCCACTCCGCCAGGGCCGGTTGCATCGTTGAACTGGATATCCGCACTGAGGATATCGCAGGCTGCCAGCGGTTGATAATGCACAGCCATTGTGTCATTGATGGATCCGGAACCGCAGTAGTATTCCGTTGCGTCATCGGTCATGCGATTCATAACCGCGATGATATCTGTTGTGGACGGACTAATGACCAGTCTCGTGGGCCCACATTGTGTCGGTGTCTGGTGACGAATCGACACGATATCCGATGCGATTGCAAATCCCGCAAACAGGGCAATCACCAGAACAGACACTACTAACTTTTTACTCATAACCCCTCCAGGTTACTTGTTTGCGCAGCACGTGCGCAGGTTAGAAACACGGTTTTCCCTTCCGAAACTCTATAGTTGATCGAGTTCTTCACGCATCCTCAGCAGGAATTCACCAAAATCTGAGGCATATTCATAACTGACCAGGACAATGTCACCCATCTGCGGTAACGGATTCGCCCTGAAGGTTATCGATGCACCGGCGACTGTATACACGACGATCTCGTAAGAAACGGGACTTCCATTCGGAAGCTCCAGATCGTCATCTTCCACAGCGCTTGGATACACGAGATTGTCGTACATCGTGCTTACGACTCCCGTTCCGGTATGCATCGGATTTGTGTCCAGAACCACAGCACATTCTTCATCCTCGATGACCATCAGGATTCCGTCGCTGATGAGATCCGCTTCGAAACCAGCTTCGATCTCTTCAAGGATAAACAGGCACTGATCGTATGCTGCCGAGGCGAAATAGGCTTCTGCCTTCAGCACCATCAGTTTGCGGACATTGAACGTTTCCACCCAGCGATGCTGGAAGTCCGGATCAATCGCTAACGCCTGATCCGCACGCACAAGCACATTGGTATAATCATCTTCGGCCAGCTCGAGCGCCGCCATGCCTGCATAAGATTCTGCCTGCAGAAGGTCCGCATAGGTTTGAGTCGTATCACCTTCGGTGACCAGGAGGTCGCTGAAGGTGATGACTTTATCAAAGTTTGTTTGCGCAGAGGTAAGACGGTCCGGGATCTGGGCGAAACAATACCCCAGGCCAAGGTAGGCTTCGAGATAGTCCGCCTGTGCGTTGGCCGCATTGGTAAAAGATTCCACCGCGGCATCATAATCTCCTTCGTTGAAGGAGTCCCATCCCTGTTGTACAAGTACATCCACAGTCACTGCAGGATCTGAAGGAATATCATCACTTTCATGATCGCATCCGACGATCCACAGTGCGAAGAGCGCCATCAGCAGTGGCAGGATGTATCCAGTCGTTCGCATATGAATGAATCTCGCCATCATCTACTCCTCCGGTTCCTTAGTGAACCATGACCATACGTTTCACTTCTGTATATCCACCGGATGTCATCTGGAGGAAATACACCCCGGACGCCACCTCAGCTCCACCCTGATCCATACCATTCCACACGATGCGATGTGTACCGTACCGAACCTCTTCATTCAGGAGACGGACAACTTCACGACCCAGAACGTCATAGATCACAAGTGATACATGACCTGTTTCCGGTGCATCGAACACAATGGTTGTGGTTGGGTTGAACGGATTCGGATAGTTTTGCTGTAATGCATATACACTCGGGATCATCAACTCACCGGGTGTGTCGTTTGGTGTGCCTGCCATGACACGGTAGCTGCCGGTCCGGGTGACACGAGTCGATACGAATTCACCATCGGCTGATCCACCGACATAAACCCATTGTCCGTTGTACAGCGTATAAATACCGACCTCGTTCCCACGAGAAAGCTCGGCGTCATAGCGCATTGTCAAACGGACAGGATCATTGAAGTCAACATTACCGGGGCCGACACGATACACTGCACTCACCGGAATCCGTCCCTGGGCGTCGGCAACCGCTCGCGCTTCCGGGATGAGATACGCCGGGGCATCTTCATGCACATCGGGAACTTCGATGATCGTGCATAACAAGTTGCGATCCAGCGCTTCCGGTGAAACGTTCAGTGTAATATCGTCCAGCATGGATACCGATTCTGCTTGTCCGGCATGCAAAGTCTGCGTTCCCATAACAATTCCGTCATCGCCTACGGAAAGGCCGTTAGCGTAGTAACCACGGAGGAACCAGTAGACTTCATCGCCCTCGGTGTCAAGCCAGGTGCTGTGATGATAAATTTTCAACTCGGTTGTGCTACTCGAGATCTCCGTGATTTCGAACAGATCCGGGTTATCATACAGGGTGAGTGTATCACTGGCGGTTGATGTGTTCGAACAGAGAATGACCGGAGTTTCATCGTTTTCTTCGTTAAACAGTGGCAATTCCGTCAACACATAAAGATCTACCTTATTCGAAATCGCGGGATTCTGAACAACGAACAACCTCGTATAAATCGCCGGTTCACTACGCTCAGAGATACGGAAATCACCACGTCCGCCAAGCACGATCATCGACCAAAGCGGGAATTCACTACCATCACCGGCCTCATCCGGACCGAATACCCAGCCAGCCCCCGGGCTCATGGGAACACTGCCGCTGTTCAGGTTATCCAGTGTGAAGTCCTGAACCAGGTATTCATTCCCGAGTTCGGTGTCTGTCGGAAGAGCAAAGTAGTTAATCTTCCTGACATTAATGTTGGTCGCGTCCGAACCGCCGAAGAAATACACATCGCTTGTTCCTGGCGATGTCAGCAGCGGATTATCTATCGGTAAATCATATCCGCAGAAGAAGTAACGGTATCCCCATTCATACGCTGTATATGTATAAGGGGGCGGATTTTCCGGTTTGAACTCAAGCCTGGATCCGCGCACTTTGTTCCGGGTGTACATGTTCTCAAGAACAAATACACCGTTATCATCATATTCAACATTTGTTGTATCAAGCAGGTTGGCGGTTGCAAAATCCATGAAGATACCACGAAGGATATCATCCCGATCCGCCCACCGTGTTTGTTGCCAGTCCTCCAACTGGTCGAATCGAGAATCAAGCAACATTTCAAGCCCATCTGTACCTGTTCTCGGGTAATGGGCGATTGCCTGAATCAGGTCATCACCACCATACTGTTCATAGAGATACAGCATGAACATGAAGGCGTGGTAATAATCCGTTTTCGATTCAAGAAGGGTCTGGTTTGTGCTCGAGTTGTACTGATCCGGAATGATCGTCACATCATTATTACCAGCCAGACCGGACGGCGAACCACCACCGTAAAATTCGGGGAAGCCGTTGGTCTGCATTTCCGCCAGGTAGATCATTCCGATACGCACCCACATCTCTTCGAACATGTCGAGCTTGAAGGTGATGTATTCGGCATACATATTTGAGATCGCTGCAAGACCATAGTTCACTTCTTCGCCTGCAGTCGCCCAGGCATCTTCATCATCCTGGTAATTGCTGATCTCACCTTCAATGAAGTTCTGCGGATGACAATCAATGAATACTACGTCCATCCCGTTGGAATCGTCCTCTTCGCTGGTGGGTTCATTGATGTCGTCAGGATTGTAGTATCCATGTTTCCACCAGTTCGGATTGGGTCCATTCGCTCCAACACCGAACTCATCCTGAACATCCGCCAGGATGAAGTTGACAGTCGGAATTACGCTGGCATCATCTCCGACGAGAAAATCGGTTACTATCTCGTATGCGCCTCTTGTCGTGTCAACAGGAGTTCTTGTTTCAAAATGGGCGATAGCGGCATCCAATTCCGCCTGCTTGAGCGGAATCTCGCCACGGTTGGCTTCGTACGGAATCCATTGATCATTCGCTACCCACCAGACAGCGTGATCAGAGATGGCACGCAGCGAGACCGGAACCGGAGGACGAACTTCCGGGAATTGACGGAAGTTGTACAGGTTAAACTCACGCCCGATTCCCACCATTACCACTTCCATCTCTTCCGGATTGGTAGCACTATAGATAGTATCTCGATCCGAGAGAGTAACGGCCGCGGTAAAGACATTATCGTTGTTTGTAAGGAAATCTGCCTCGATGCTCACCGATGCTGTCAACCAATCCGTCATCGGTATCGCGTTCAACAGATCCTGATCAGCCTGAGTAAGGGACGCGATAATGGTTCCATCCTCTTCCTGAGTCACTGAAACAGGAGTGGAAATCTGCACACCTTCAAAGGTCAACCTGGTGAAGTCCACCAGGGATGGATCAATAAGTTGGGATGTGCGAAGATGCAGGATACCATTGTTGTATCCATACCAGAAATAGGTTGGAAGCGGTTCATACATGTTAGCGATGTAATCCACTTCAACCCCTGAAACCGCACGGTTCCCGTTTAATGAACGCTGGGAAACAACGGAATACGCTTCAATATCCAGCGTCATCGCTTCACGACCATCATTGATCTCAAGCGGTATGTAATCCGATGAGATCAGTGTAAGATTGACAGCCGTGTTGTTTCCTTCGGCTCCTGCGACACGTGCAATTTGAGTGTCTTCTCCAAGCTGGATACTGGTTTCTTCATCGAGTACCAGTGTAAACCCGGTGACATCAAATTCCGTGTCGATACGAACATCGAAGTCCACGTGCAAAATATTCTGATAGGCGTCGTAGGATGCCCCCAGGACTGAAGGTGCACGTCTTGCATATTCAGGATCTTCAGGAATGATAACGATTTCGGCAGTAGTGAGAATATTTGCATTCTCACTCTCCGAATAAACAGCATTCGGTTCGAGTTCAAGAATGAAGGTTCCTGTCGGATCAGCATCCACCATCTCTTCCAGCACCTGGGCATCAACCATGTTCAAGGTGATTTTCAGCCCGTAGTAATTGTCGATGAAGAGTGCGGCGCCTCCTGTGAAGGGCACACTCATATCGCCGTGCTGGAAATAAAAACGTGAGAAGGAGATGTACGTGAGCAAACTGTCTGCATCGAGAGGTTGATCGAACCAGACAGACAGCTCGTTCGTGTCCATTGAGTAGTTGATCGAATCAAGCTCAAGCGGATCGGTTTCAGGAATAAAATCAACTTCGAAACCGTTGACAGGAGTAACCGGGTTGTAGTTCACATCAACAAACGTGTACTCCACCGTATTCATCTGAAGACTTCCGGCGAGCAGTTTCTCCACCTGGGCGCGATCTGTCCTGTTCAGCTTCAGCAGCATGACATCCGAGTCGGCTCTTGTCAGATCCAACAGTCCACGGCTGGCAGCAAAAGAGTATTCTCCACCTTCATCATCAACAAGGGTAATACCGGAGAATCTCAGGTTCGATTCCATATCGAGAACATTGTTCCCGTTCCGGTCTTCACGCGGATTGAAATCAAGCTGGCCATTCCCGCGAATCCACCATGTGGGATCCGACGGTCCTTCCGGATCCCATGTCAACAGGTCTTCCGGAAGCTGGTCAAACTGGACCGGTGCGCTGAACGACAGCTCAAGCGTGTTGTCCTGCGCATTGTATTCAACACCGGTAACCGTTAACTCCACCGAAGAAGGAACGAAACTCATTGGAATGGTCGTTACTTCATTCGGTCGATATCCTTCGTCGCGAAATGCTCCCGCTCCGATGGTCAATTGCAAACCATCACCACTGAATGTTTCATCAATGGTTTCGATGTTTACGGTGTTATGCCCCCAACAGTAACGTGTATCACCGCCACCAACCGGATTATAGCTATCGATGATATCCATGAAAATCAGGCTGATGCGGACTGTTGTAGCTGTTTCAACTTCGATGATCTGCGTACCGCCTGCCAGGGTATAGCTTGCGGAACCGTCTGTGATCGTCAGCAAAGTGAAGATGATATCTTCATCCGTTGCTCTCACAGCTTCATCAAAGGTGATGTCAATGTAATTCCCATCCTCGTCATAGACGGCGGTTTGCGCGACGGGCTGCGCCATCACTGCACTTCCCGCAAGGCACGCGACCAGAAGCGCCGTCCACAAGAAACGCCGGAGGGTGATCATGGTTGTCCTCCTTTTTTCTCCAATCATCTCGGTTCTTCCCCCCATGTTTAGAACGAGAAACGGACGCAGAACCGGTGAACGGCTTCCAGAATTCCGTAATCACTGTACGCATAGTCGACGCCGAAGTTGTTCCATTCGGCGCCAAGTCCTGCGGACATGCCAAGGGTATCATGACCAAATGTGTAGCCACCTCTCAGGAAGAACATTTCCGTGAAGGCATACTCCCCGCCAACATTCAATCGTTCAAGATTGTCGTTGGGATGTTCCAGCTCAGCCGCTATGGTGAGCCTGTGTTCCGGAGTTACCCACGGATCAGCAGCTAAACCAAGACGGAAGATCATCGGGAAATGATAGGCCAGATACTCAGAAGGTTCTTCCAGCCGAGTACCATTATCATAATCGTAATAGGTACCACCCAACTGGATCTCAGGACCGAAATTCCGAATGTTCATGGTCAACCGCAGAGTTTTCCACCCGGTGTCATACCGGGTTCCCATATCAACTGCCCATGAATTCGCTACGTCACCGTCCAAATCCTCACGCACATACTTGAGGTTTGCGCCAAAGGAGAATTTGTCGGTCAACCTGAATGCGTAGGTACCGCCAATGAGCATGTTCGTAACATCAAATGTCCTCCCAGTTCCATCCGGCTGCTGGACCGTTGTTTCGTCCATATCACCGGAACTGAAAGCTGTAACGAACAAGCCGATAGTACCCACATTCTCTACCTGGTGCGATACAACAATGGCGTTGTATCCCATATCCGCAAGCCATTCAACACGTTCCACCATGACCTGTGTTCCTTCTGCAAACACAAGTCCGGCAGGATTCCAGAATGGCGAAGAGATATCATCACTTATCGTTGAAAAGGCGTTGCCCATGGCCGTGCCTCGGGCGCCTACGGGGATCTTCAGGAATTGCGAGCCGACGGTGCCAACTTTGGCAAATTCGCCAGCCGTTGCAATCCCGCAGAACCCAGCAAGCCCGACGGCCAACAGAACAACAATCAATTTGTGACCAATATGCATAGTCGGATCCTCCGAATTCTGCGATTAACGTATGATCAGGAAGCGATCAATCTTCGATTCGCCGTCGGGTGTTTCCACAACATAGATATAGAGACCCGATACGACCTGCTGATCATTTCTGCTGACCAGATCCCAATACTCTGCGCCGTTCGCAACATCATTATGATAGATCTCATCGACAAGATCACCGGTAAGTGTGAAGATGGAAATCTTGCAACGGGCAGGCAGATGGATGAAGCTCAAGCGGTTTTCATACCGTGCCTCATATTCTGCTGTACCCCGATAAGGATTCGGAACAACACGAATGTTATCCAGATTGTTTTCCGGCTCAGATACTGTTCTTGGAATCACCGGTTCCGGCGCGCCATCGACATTGCGACGGTAGTTGGAACGCGCTGATTCGATGGATGTAAGGTTGATATCCGGTTTGTTCGGATCGTATGCACACACGGTATAGTAGTAGTTCAATCCGTTTACCGGTTGTGGAATATTATCGAAGATCACCTGATCGTTTATATCTGCGAAATCCCCTCCGGCATCTGTATGCCGATGGACCATTTCGTTGGAATTACCCGGCGGGAGATCGATCATCACCCATTCATAATCCACACCTAACTCCGCATCGGCACGATATACTGCATGTTCAGTATCGGAGTATGTATAAATATCATTGCTGGTGAGATCACGGATCGGGTTGACAGTATCGCCTTCCGTGTTGGTCAGGAATACATAACCATCAACATTGTCGTAGGCAGCGATCAGTTCCCAGCCGGAAGGTGCGTACATGGCACGATAGATCTTGTATCCTTCGAAATCTATTCTGCCAAGGACATTGTCTAAGGTTGTTTCCGCACTGTTATCCCACAGGAGATTGACCGAACGGTCGCTTGCACTGTACTGCAGGTCGGGAATCGGCGGTGGGATCGGAAGATTGAAATGTTGATCCTCCATGATCCGAGCCGGGGTAACCCCCACAAAACCTTCCTGAGCAGCATCGCTCGGTGGATGAGCAGGATCACCGATCACATCCGGATCACCTGTCCAGTAAGCAATAAAGGCGTTATCCATGTTTTCCCGAAGTCCCTTCAATCCGAGGCCAACACCGGTAGCCTTCACAAACTTCTTCACTTCCTGGTCCTGCCATCCATTGTAAGGGCCTGTGGAAATCATGTAACGGTAGTCGAACACCGGCGCACCTGCACCGTAATCAAACGGGTGCGGCATGAAGTGCATCCCATCCGAAAGCGAATGGGTACCCGTCATGTATTCATATTTTTCACGGTCGGAACCCGGGTCCGAATTCCAGTTCCACCATTGGTGGGAATACGGACGGGTAAGTGTATCATCCGCTGCTGTCATGAATGGAGCTTGAGGCATATAGATGATGCGTGTTCCGATAAAACCGGTGTTGGGATAGTTGGAGGTTCTTTCACCCGTATCGTTTTCACTGCTCTGAGCGAAATCACCGTCCATCATGTAGCTCATGTTCCTCGAAATGAGGTAACCTTTGAGCGTGTCACCCGCTGCGGTAACAATTGGTGAGCCGTCATAGATAGTTCCGGGCTGTCCGTAAATGACAGGACCATCCTCGACGAGATAGATCTGGAATTCATCATAAATGCCATCCGGCTCCGCTTCCCAACTTGGTACTTCATCATAGTGGGAATCGTAGTAGGCATTATCCTGTACATATGGATTCTTGGGATCGGCCGCCGGCCATCCCCAGTAATCATAGCCATCCCAGCCATCACCGTCGATGTCCAGCGGGTCGACCCAGTCATAGCGGAACGGGTTCGTCTCCCCATCCGCATAACCATCGTAATCCACCATGTCATCAATGTGTGCATCGGTGGGATCGCCATTCGGTCCAGCCGCTACGTCGTTGTCAAAAACCCAGGAAATAAAGACATCATTAAGGGTATTACCACTGATGTTTTTGACTTCGAGCAGGAAAATATGGAAATCGTCAAAGTCTGAAAGCGACCATGTCAAACCGCGTTGTGAGACTTCTATTCCGATAGGCACATGCCCGGAATAACTGGTCTGATCATCATATCTTACCCAGCTATCCTGGATGGATTTCGGTCCCGAACCGAAATAGAAAATGGAATTGTCGGATGGATCCCACTCTGTATTGCTTCCTTCAGCGATTGTAACCAGTGGTTCCCCACCGACCAGAGCGCCAACCCAAAACCGACCATCATATATATAATAGACATCCGATCCGCCTGGCCACTCCCCGGAGGGGAAGTTAGCGTCCGGATCGCCGTAGCTACCGAAGTTTGACACCACACTCCAGTAGGTACTGACGTTATGTACGTTGAGGTTTCTTATGGGACGGGCATCTGTCTGGCGCACCGGCCCCCTGTGACCGCTGTGAAACTGATCACGCGCAAAAAGAACCGCATCAGGGGACAGCAACAACATGACGAGAACCAATCCCATCACTCCACGAAGTATGCGCATTCTACACTCCCGAGTTAGAATTGGAATCCAACGCCCATCTGGAACATACGTCCACGCTGCCAATAGCGTGGATCATCGTATTTGCCGTCAACGTCGTAATCCCTGTGACCGTCGCCATCCTGATCCGCCAGATACCACTCGATATCCGCATTATCCTGGAAGTACCTCTGGTTGATATTATCGTGATCAAAGAGGTTGTACACCTGGAAATAGAGATATGCAGACATGTTTTCGTTTATCGTCAAACGTTTCTGCAAACGCATATCGAAGCTGAGGGTGTACGCAAACGACGATCGTTAATGGGTGGATCTTTCGTACGTGCCGGGCTCGTATACGGCAGACCACTGCCATAACGTCCAATGATGCTGAGCGAAATCTCATTCAACGCTGAGATACCCCAGGGATCGGTTCCCGGCGGGATCATGAACTGAACATTGGAATAGATCGTATGTGTCTGATCCCAGTCCAGATAACTTTCCGTCGTCGGGATAATCTGGTTGGCCCAGGCACGGTCATAGTTCTGACGCGAGCTGGAAGATTTACCTTTACCAACGGAATACGTGTAGTTGATGTTGAATGCGTAATAGTTGCTGAATCTCTTCTCAAGGCTCAATTCCACACCACGAACGTTTCCGTAGTCGCCGTTGATATAGAGATAGTAGCTGTCCGTTACTGAATACTGGACCGTACGCGTATCTGTCAAACCGGTAATATCCTTGTAGAAACCGGAGACGGTAAGCATCAGGTCATTGGTAAACAAGTGACGCACCGACAACTCATACGATGTTGTCCGTTCCGGGTCGATATCAGGATTTCCGATAAGTGTATATGCACCGCTCAGATCCCAGTTCACATTCGTGAACACAAAGTTCATGATCGGAATCTGGAAATTCTTGGTGTAGTTGAAGCTCAACAGGTCTCGTGATGTGATCGGGAATGAAGCACCGATACGGGGACCGAAGTAATACTTGGTGTCCACGGAACGCGGATTCTTCACTTCGCCGCCATACACCGGATCAATCACCGGATCGAGCAGGTCAGAAGGATACTCATCCCAGTTCACATCAAAGATGTCAACACGAAGACCGGCATTCAGGACCATGCCCTCGAATTCCATCTTGTCTTCAAACCAGATACCATAAACTCTTGGATCGGAATTGAAGTTTTGACCATACACGTTGCCACCGGAGGCCATATCGACATCATGATCGAAAATATCCATGAATTTGAAATCGAATCCGGCTTTTAACTGATGGTAACGATGTACCTGGCTGGTAATGGACCCTTTTACTGTCCAGGTTGTCTTCTCGTCGTCATTCCAACGGAGACGGTAATACGTGGTTCCCGCACCGTAGGTGAAGAAATCATCGTTGTCCTTTGTGTTACCAAAGGGAAGATCTTCCCACGGGATCCACTCATCACGCGGATTATTTTCTGAAGCATCCACGTAACCGTTATTGTTATGATCACGGAACAGGTCGGTACCAGGACCGTACACATCCCAGTCCCACAAACCATTACCGTTCAAGTCTTCCCATTCCGGCGCTCCACTGCCGTTGAAGTCGAACCAGTACTGGGTGCCATCAGCATTTGACCGCAGGACACTTCCATACTGGTCCAGCAGGTCAGCCGGAATATCATTGACAGAGGAGTAGGTACGCTCCATGTCAAGAATTCCATTCCCGTTCATGTCCTCGTTAATATTTTCACGGACATTGTAATGCATCCGTGTCTGGAAACGGGATACGGAAATTTCGTAGAATGTCCTGCTGTTGATTGCATGATTCCACTTCAGTGAATACATATCGGTATGATGCCTGATGGTAGGCATATGGTCATACATCCGATACGAATTCAGTCCGAAGTCGTGGTTAAGGTCTTCTGAGTCTACAACACCGTCGCCATCCAGGTCCTCACCAGGATCGAGATAACCGTTATGGTTGACGTCCTCTGTGTCAAGCTGACCATTCAAGTACCATGGTTGGCCATTTTCATCGAGGTATGGATACAAAGGATCGAGGGAACCATCCGGGAGGTAATCCGGTTCAAATTCCAACAGCGAATCTTCCACTGTATTTCTCGACCAGAGCTGCATGTCGTCTTCAGTAAAGTAGGTAGAATTGTAGAATGCGTTTGAAACCGTCGAAGAGAATGACAGCCTGTGCTGCGGTGTGATGTTGTAGGTGAATTTTCCGAATGCGGAGGTCAGGGTACTGTCTGAATTATCCAGTCTTCCCCGGGTGTCGAAATACTGCCCCGCAACGAAGAACCTCATGTTTCCATCACCAATGGTGAAAGGAATCGGCCCACCTAATGTTCCCTGGACTTCACGCATACGGTCACGTTCACCGATAAACACCTGGCGTCCGCCCATATCGTTGGTACGCCCGGTGAGCGATCCGGAAAGATCGTTCCCGCCTTCACGCGTCACCTGCGAAACAACACCGGAAAGGAAGTTCCCATATTCAGCCGATTGCCCACCGGTGACAATGCTGACTTCCTCAAATGCTGCGGACGGCAGGTAACTGACATTGTTACCTGTCATCGGATCAATGAATGACACACCGTCTACGAGATAGCTGACTTCGTTGGCACGGCCGCCTCGGAAGTTGTTACCAACTGTACCGGCAGTAAGGCGTACTACCTCGCGCACATTCTCCACCGGCAACATTTCCAGGTCCTCTGCGGTACGTGTGGTACGTGTGTCGGTCGCGTCACGACGAATCATTTCGCGTTCAACGATATACACGACCTCCTCCGCTTCGAGAACCGCCTCATCCAGTCTGATATCCAGAGTCGTCGTACGGTCTGTCTGTACACGGACATTCCTGTATTCCGCCTCATGGAATCCCACATAACTCACCCTGAGTGTATACACACCCGGTGGTATGTTCAGGATGAGAAACGCTCCATCCAAATCGGTAGAAGCACCCAAACGAGTCCCTTCAAGGACAACATTTGCACCGGCAACCCCTCTTCCAGTGCTGGCGCTTTCAACCGTACCCATAATTTTGCCGGAGAGTGCAGCTTCTGCTACATGCCCCAACAACAACGGCAAAATCAGGATAAGCCAAAAAACACTCCGTCCTTTACTCATAACCCATCCATCCTTGTGACTTACACAATTGAAACAATGGTTAAACAGCCCCCCTGCTTCTTTGTTGATATGTTTATGTGGTATAGCACGAATTCCCTGCTTGTATCACAACAACACTTTTCATTCACACATGTGTGCTGAATTGGAGCAGGCTCCTGAATCGTTTCATATTCCATTTATAACGATCAGCACGTTATGTTATGAATAATCAAACAGTAATTGCGACAATTGCAACACATCACCAACAGATAATATTGGCATAACAATTGCCGTATGATAATATGGATAATTGTGCCCTTCCGGGTTTATCGCCATGGCAATTTTTATCCACTGTGTAAAACTTTGGCCGAAATTTTTTCAGTCAGGTTTTACAACATCATGTTTTTGTTAATAGCGAAACCGGTCACAAGCTGGCGAGGAAAAAAGAAGGGCACAATGCAGTAGCTCAAAATCCTGGTTGCAATCTCCGGTATCCACGTCCCCCTTTAACGGGATCCTTCGACCCTTCTGCACCTAAAGATTGAGAGTGATTCAAAGATGTTCGACTACTTCAGGCGATCCTCTTTCATAGTCCAAGTAAAATTTTACATCTCTTACTCAAATAAAATCAAGTCATTTTAACGATTTCAAACAATTTCCCCTGATATTATTTAAGTAATATTCACAGAATCTTCTATCAATATTCCAGGAAAACAATTTACTTCATTCTATTTTTCAACAATTATAAAGCAAACAAAAACCTTGATTAACAATGGTTTATATTTACTCTTTTTAGGACATGCATGTCCTATTTACCTGCATAGGTGATAGATGACGGGTGGAGAAGAAAAATTGAGAGGAGATAAAAGGCTCCGATTTCAATAGGGGGCTTACTTTTTTAGAGGTTTTATTCGAATGATGTTTCATTTTTACTGTCCTGTCACTTTTTCTTCTTTTTTATCACTTTCAAATGAGCGGTACTTAAAATGAATCCCCACTTTAGTGATTTTACATTTTATTGGAGCTCAATAGGTATCTGTACATCTTTCTGAAGTGTTTGAGGATATCAATATCATCGCTGAGTAAGTGATTTTCGTGGAAATCCTGACAAATAATGAACGGTATCAATTCCCTTTGTCATTCTGAATATGTTCCTTATCCAGCCTGGCGGATAACAAACGCCGTAATCATTCGAACCGACCAGACGACCAGGAAACTCGCTGTTGCGACAAGTACGATGGCTGCGCCTGACGATATTTGAACATAATAGGATATATATAAACCCAGGACTCCTGAAACGACTGCGATCAGGATTGATATCGCCATCATCCGGGAAAAACGTTTTGCAAGCAGGTAAGCCGTCGCACTGGGAGTAACCAGCATAGCGACCATCAATGCAATTCCCACCGTTTGCAGGGATACGACAATCGCCATTGCGATCAATATAAACAGCAGGTATTCGATCAGTTTTGCGGGAATTCTGAGTGTAGTGGCCAATACCGGATCAAAAATTACGACCAGGAATTCTTTATAAAAGAGAAATACCGTAAAAAGGATGACACTGCTGAATACAACGATCAGAACAAGATCATAATTGGAAACTCCCAGAATATCTCCAAACAGGAAATGGGTAAGATCCACACTGTAATTCCGAACGGTGGAAATAATGGCAATTCCCAACGCGAACATTCCGGCGAATATGATCCCGATGGCCGTGTCTTCCTTTATTTTCGCTTTCTGACTAATCGCGCCGATGCTGATTGCACTTGCCAATGCAGCTATCATACCCCACCAGAACAGATGCCGACGTTCCCCTCCGCCAACCATATACCCAACCGCAACACCGGGAAGAATAGTATGTGCGAGCGCTGTTCCGTAGAACGCCATCCCTTTCAGAACGACATATGTACCCACAGTTGCACATACAAATCCCACGAGGACAGCAGCGATCATGCCACGCACCATGAACTCATACCGGAAGGGCTCGAGTAACAATTCGGTCATACGTGATGCTCCCCGTGATCACAATGTGTATCACTGACTACCATTGCCCCGCTTTCCGTTTCTACCAGGTGAAGATGACCATGATATGCCCGCGTGAGATTCTGATGAGTCAGCACTTCCGCCGGTGGTCCAAAACCCATCAGGTTTGTATTGAGCAGCATGATTGATTGAAAATAACTTGATGCCGTATTCAGATCATGCAGGGATACCATTACAGTGACATTCTGTTCTTTCAATTTATCCAGGATTAAAAAGATGTCATTCTGAGCCGCCTGGTCTAAGCCGGTCAAGGGTTCATCCATGAGAATCACTTCCGCTTCCTGTGCGAGCGAACGTGCGATAAACATCCTCTGCTGTTGCCCTCCGGACAACTGGTTGATGTTTCGTTTGCCCAGGTCTTCCATATTTACAAGCGCCAACGCTTTCTGTACAATTTTCCGATCCAGTGCACCCGGTCGGCGGAATGCCCCCAGGCGTCCATAGCGGCCCATCATCACAACATCATTTACAGACAAAGGGAATCCCCAGTCCACCCTGTTGCGTTGGGGCACATATCCGATGCATACATGCCCGGAAGGTGTGCCGCCGTAAACATGCACCTCACCTGAGGATGGCTTCAACAACCCTGCAATGGCTTCGAATAATGTGCTTTTTCCGGCGCCGTTCGGACCCACTACCGCCACCTGCGCCCCTGATTCAAGCGAAAACGATATATCTTTTAACGCGATTCCGCTATCATAGCGTACCGTGAGATTTTTCACCTGTACGACAGAAGCGTCATCGGGGTGAGGACTGTGTCGCCGGATAAATAACTGCGCAAGACGTTTCACAAGAGTTCTTCCGTAATGTTTTCCGCACAGACAAAATACAAAAAATGTTCTCCGAATTCATTGAAATTTCAGGATTGAGTTTTCGTCTACTTTCAAATGCAACTTCTCTGTCCTTTGTCAATTTTGATGATTTACTTCTGCTTTGGATAGCTGAGTTTCCGGACCTCATTGAAGGTTTTCCGAACTTGACCTGATGAAGATGTGGTATACATGAATATCTTGTATACAGAATGATTATTGGTAATTTCTGACTGAATGGTGAGGAACTGTCGAAAAACTGTAACAGGTGTCATTCCCAACTTGTTCAGGAAACTGAATCATACATAGCTCGACGTTTTGTCTTTATGCAAGCGTCGATTTCCAGGCAATCCGCATGGAGTTCCCCGATCCGACAAACATATCATGTTCGGAGTAATCCTGGAGGTTGAGAACAGGTTTACTTGCCAAGCATCATTTTATTTCATACATTTATGTAAGCATCGGGGTCGATCATGCGATAGTTCGATCCCGATGCGCTTTTTTCATTATTTGCCTGAGGGAAGCATGCAAAACCGTATTAATGCCATTCGCGACAAGCTGGAAGAAGAGCTGAAAGTGCTCACACATGAGATGGAAGTTGAGCTTCCCCTTCGCATCGAAGAAGCTCGCGCCAAGGGTGATCTTTCAGAAAATGCCGAATATGAATCCGCCAAGGAAAGACAGGGATTTGTTGCTGTCCGTCTGCAACAACTCCAGGCTCGTCATGCAAAACTGTCCGGGATTGATCTCAGCCAGGTCGATCCAAAAACAATCGGATTGTATTCTACAGTGACGATGAAAGAGACTGAATCGGGCAAAGAATACACGTATGAACTTGTCCTTCCCGAAGAGATGGATATTAAGAAAGGCATGATTTCAATAATGTCTCCTATTGGTCAGCAACTTCGCGGTTCCAAGACTGGGGATGAAGTTGAAATTGTAACTCCCGCACGTACATTTGAGGTAAAAATCCTCGCATTTATAAACATTCTGGGCGAGAAATTTTAGTTACAGGACCGCTCTATCTCCAGCCTGCCTCCAGAATTGTTGATATTACTTGCACATAACTGTTTCATGCCATAGTTTACTGTGTCAAGCGATTCGTATTAAACGCTTAATATACAACATTTTACAATCAAGGACTTTTTGCTTCTATGGCATTAAAAGTGTTAGAATTCCTCCTCGGTCCCCTGGGAAAGCGGTTATATCGGTTGTTTGAACGCAACGGATTCCGCGATGTAACCTTCGGGGAATACCGCTTCGATCTGATTATTGCTGTTGCAATCGGTATCGCAGGCGGGTATGGTGCCGTGGGATTCCGCGAAGCAATCCATCTCGTGGAGCGGGTTTCCTTCGGAACGGGCGCCCAGGAAGAACTCTGTGTCGTAGAAGGGAGCCCACCCAATTATGAACTTGCTGCACCGAATGAGCTGGATTTAGTTGAAGGGCAGCATGGTGATATATCCTCAACCCCAGGTGCAGTCGCGGAAGAGCATGCCCAACAAGGATTTTCGGACGAAATCGCATCACGCCTGCTATCTCTGCCATGGTGGATGTTGCTAATCATCCCTGTGATTGGTGGATTGTTGGTAGGCCCCATTGTAACCATTTTCGCATCGGAAGCGAAGGGGCATGGGGTACCGGAAGTAATGGCAGCGGTAGCGACTCGTGGCGGGATTATCCGTGGACGTGTGGCTGCTGCAAAGGTAGTTGCCAGCGCCATCACTATCGGAACAGGTGGATCGGCGGGATCGGAAGGACCGATTGTCCAGATCGGCAGCTCGATTTCATCCGCCATTGGACAATTCCTGAAAGTCAGCCCTGGACGGTTGAAAACTTTTGTCGGATGCGGCGCTGCTGCAGGAATCGCGGCGACATTTAACGCGCCAGTGGGCGGAATGCTGTTCGCTGTGGAAATTATCCTAGGTGAATTCGGCATGGCGCAGCTTTCACCGATTATTGTTTCCTCCGTGGTCGCCACTGCCATCAGCCGTATGCACCTGGGCGATGATCCGGCGATCTTTGTGCCGGAATATGCCTTGCAGAGTCCATTTGAATTGATCCATTACGCCGTTTTGGGCGTGATTGCCGGTGTGGTTGCTGTTCTGTTCACTCGTGTTCTCCACTGGACAGAGGGTAAGTTTGAGCATATGCGTTTTCCGAATATCCTCAAACCAGCCCTGGGTGGTTTAATTATCGGCAGTATCGGCGCAATCGGATTTCCTCATGTTTACGGGGTTGGATACGAGTTTATCGGTGAAGCACTCCAGGGAGATTTACAGGGGCATGGCGGTTTGATGGCTGGAATGAGCGGATTCTGGCTGCTTGCACTTCTGCTCTTCGCAAAGATTATCGCTACTTCTGCTACGCTCGGATCAGGCGGTTCTGGAGGGATTTTCGCCCCTTCGCTTTTCCTCGGAGCCATGGTGGGCGGTATGGTATGGTTTGGCGCTGAAGCTGCAACCCCATACCTGGTAACACCAAATTATGGAGCTTATTCACTCGTAGGGATGGCTGCTGTTGTAGCTTCTACTACACGAGCCCCACTCCAGGCGATCCTGATCCTGTTTGAACTGACCGGTGGATATGAAGTAATCCTGCCATTGATGCTCTCATCCATCATTGCGGTACTGATTGGAAATTGGCTTCTGGAAGAAAGCATCTATACGATCAAGCTGAAGGCAAAGGGAATCCTGCTGCGGAAAGGTCGTGAAGTAAATGTTTTACGCACGATCACTGTTGCCGATGTAATGCGCACTGATGTGCATACAATCCCCTACAATATGCGCCTGCGACCATTGCTGGATGAAATATCCAACGATACGCATCATTCAGCGTTGTTTATCCTGAACGCCCAGCAGGAGCTGCATGGTTCCATTTCCTTTCATGAAATACGCTCGGTGTTGTTCGATGTGGAAGCGCTTGAGCCGGTGCTGGTCGCCAATGATATCGCCAATATCGAACCGGCGCTGGTTACTCCGGAAGATACTCTTGATATTGTGATCCAGCTTTTCTCTCATAAGAACCAGGATGAATTGCCGGTAGTGGATTCGATCAACCGTTCCAAATTGATCGGCAGTGTCCACCGTGCCGATGTGATTAGTGCATACAACCATGAGATCATGAAACGCGATTTGCTCGGGGCCGCTTCCAGTGCGTTTAACGTTGCGGAAAAGGTCAGTGAAGCGGGATTGGCTCCGGGATACTCCATGGCGGAAGTAGAACTTCCCGGATATATGGCGGGAAAAGATCTGCGCACTCTCGACCTGCGGGCCAAAGAAAAAATCGAAGTGATCCTGGTACGCAGGCATAATCCCAGTTCACCATCAAAGATGGATGGTATTGTTCCGACTCCGGACCTGATCCTGAAACACGGTGATGTGATACTGGTGAGCGGTCCTCATGATGTGGTTACAAAATTCGCTAAACATTCGTTGTAGCGACTGCAATAAAACGTTTATTTCGTTTCGGTAATTCCTGCTTGCAACAGTGAACTTCTCAGCTCATCCACTCGCTCCGATTCCACGATAACAAACCTGCCGTTGGTACGCCGCAGCTCTATCCCCTTCTTTCCCCCAAGAACACAGGCAACTCCCCCCGGCACAATACGCACCCCGAAGCCGCCATAATCCATGAGTGAATTGAACGTGATCACCTTGAATGACTGTAGTTCATTCCGAAGAAATGTCTTTTTGTAAAACGGAAGGCTGGATACGGTTACTGTTATGGATGTCACCTGTATTTTCAGTGTAGCGGTACCCAACAGCAGAAGAACAAGGATATTCGCCCCTGAAGCAACCAGTAACAGGATCATCCATGGAACTGGTTCTGAATTCTCACCTGCACGTGAGATAAGGAAAACGAGCAGATAAGGGAATCCCATCGTAAACAGGGACATTCCCGCTATCAGGTACCAAAGGAATTTCCATGCTTTGAACCTGACCGTTTCTTCATACAGCGGTATCTGTGAATGCTTATCATGAACCATATTTTTCCAGTCATTTTTAATGTCACCCATCAGAAAACAACTCGCTGATAGCGTGCGTAAAAATGTTAACCGAGTGATTGTCGAAAAGGCATAAACGTACTTCTTCCAGGGAAGTGATTTCCTCTGAATCCTCAAGCGTTCCCTTGATCGTTTCGAGAATCACTTTTGCTGCAAGCTCAGTTGGAAATCCGAAAATACCAGTGGAAATCGCCGGAAGGCTTATGCTTCTGCATTGATATTTTCCGGCAAGCAGCAAGGAAGACCGTACCGCACTCGCCAGTTTTGCGGATTCATCGCCCTCACCCCACCGAGGTCCCACGGCATGAATCACATAATTACAAGGCAGTATTCCTGCCGTGGTTATTCCGGCCTGTCCAACAGGAACCGGCGCAATTTTGTATGACTCCTCCTGGATTACATCACCGCCCTTTCGTACAATGGCCCCCGCGACTCCACCGCCGTGCATCAGCATACTATTGGCGGCGTTCACAATCGCATCCATTTGCTCCTCAGTAATATCACCCTTTACAATGACAATGCGATTCTGTTGAGTCACCTTCTGTGTAAAAATCATTCTATTCATTTTTCACTCCCTGAATATCCATATTCTTACATCCTGCTTTCCCATTTGTTCATGTATTATCTTAAGTTGTTTCGTAAATCTGATACGCTTTTATAATATAGCCTTGAAAAGAACAGTATATTTGGAATGAAGAAAACATCATGATTTTATTGGTCATACTATGGAAGAGCAGAGAAAAAAGATTCTATTCGTCGATGGTGAACAATCCATTCTGGATGGTTTACGTCGTCTGCTCCACCCAATGCGTAAGGTATGGGAGATGACATTTGCCACTCATGCCGATGAAGCGTTGAACCTCATGACCGAAAACCATTATGATGTCATTGTTTCCGAAATCAAACTTCCCGATATGGAAGGCAAAGAATTGCTCCAGTCGGTAAAAACACGACATCCTGAATCAGTACGAATTGTGTTAACCGGTCATGTGGAACAGGAGGCAATCTTTCGTTCGCTTGGCGTTGTTCATCTATTCCTTTCCAAGCCGACAACTCCCGAACTGTTAAAAAGCACCATCCAGCGCGCCAGCTCTTTGCGTTTGCTGCTGGGTAACCAGGAACTGAAAAACCTGGTCTCCGGCATGGATTCCTTACCCAGCCTTCCGACATTGTATACACAGCTTATGGAGGAAATGCAATCCGAAAATGCTTCGTTGAAAAAGGTCGGCGAGATTGTTTCCCAGGATATTGGAATGACAGCGAAGGTGCTGCATCTTGTGAATTCCGCCTTTTTCGGTTTACCGCGTGAAGTGACAAATCCCACCCTCGCGATTAATCTCCTTGGATTGGATATCCTCATGTCGCTGGTACTGTCTGTCCATGTGTTTTCTGCTTATGACACCGAACATCTGCCCAGGTTTTCACTGGAACGATTCTGGGCGCATTGCCTCGGCACAGCAGTCACAGCAAAGAAGATTGCCAAGACCTTCAGCGAGAAGGTAGGAAATCCCGACGATGCATTTGTCGCGGGTATGCTGCATGACGCCGGAAAGCTGATCCTGATGGCCAACCACCCCAGTGTGTATTCGATGGTGCAAGAATATGCAGTGGAGAAGAAAAAATCGATCAATGAATCGGAAAAAATTGCATTCACTGCCGGTCACCAGGAAGTGGGCGCCTACCTGCTGGCTTTATGGGGATTGCCCGATCCGGTGATCGAAGCGGTTGCGTATCATCATACACCAAAACATACCGGTGTCGCCGAAATCACTCCACTCACAGCAGTTTATATCGCCAACATCCTCGAACGGCTGGTGTATGATGGACATGAAGATCAGCTCGAGCAAGAGCTCGATCTGGAATATATTGATGCTCTACACCTCACCGAACAGATTCCCCACTGGATTGAATTCGGGAAAGAACTTCAGCCGAAATAACGTCTGGTTGCATCAGAACAACGCGATACGAATTAAACGAGCGAAAATCTATATGTTTGATTGTAGTTGATCCCAAACTTTGCAAGATCTGGCGCCAAATGGCATCGGTTACCCATCAGCAGTTCATGTTTCAGGATTTAGCTGTTCCAAGTTTTATTTTGAATGTATAACTTCATGCTTGCTCTCCTGTATATCCACACGTAATTTTTGCATATTCTCCAACAAGATATTTAGTATATAATCCCTATAGCACATAATAGTATAGATCCCTCTTTAATAAACCTCGAAATGGTACTGATTGATCAACATATGAAGCTGCTCCATATGCAAATCCTGACACATCACAACCGTTGATATCCTTCATGTTACAGTCATTCTTTATTCGTTCGCTGCCTACATGTATTGCTTTCTCCAATCCTGTTTATAATATTATGTATTATGCAATAGCAAAAACTCCAAGAGGTATTAGATTATCTATTTATTCCGCGAATTTATCTTGAAATGCAAAAAAAAAAAAAAAACGCGATATTGGAATTACACTTGTGGACTGATTCAACTGTAATGGTCCGCCGGTACGTATGAAAGGGGCATCAAGGATTCGTTTACGACTTGTTCTGATCACAAAAAGTGAGGTGCATTATGAAACGTTTGACGATGTTGCTTTGCCTTATCGCGTTGGTGTTTGTGTTTGTCGGCAGTTCTTTCGCGACTCAGTATACGGTCACGCTTGCAGAAGGGAGTAAATCAGTGAGTGTAGCTACTGATTGTCAAGTCCTTCCAAGACTAGCTGCTTCTACAAATGGACCTGGTCATGTTTATGGTGCATGTAATGGTAATAGAGCTCGTCTAGATTTGTATGCAAGCGGTGATGTCATCGGTCCAAAAGAAACTCTTACCTATGCAGTAAACACGATACACATCATTGAAATATCTGGATGGTGGAACAATGGTTATTACCAAATTACTGTCTTCTATCCAGACCCAGATTAATTCATGAAAATTATGATGCCCTTTTCATTTTAATCCTATAAAATGAGGAAAATATTATGAATAATAATACAAAATCTTATCAAGTCTTTTTGTATGTTATTCTTTTATTTTTAATAATTAATAATGGGTATGCTTGGGAAATCCTTCCAGGGAAAGTTGGTCCAACCGCGATTGTCACCGACTCATCAGAAACACGAATCATTATCAACTTGAGATATGGTGGATATTGGCGAAGTGACGATGGAGGTGATTCTTGGACACCAATCAATGATGCCGTTTGCGATACTCATCCTTCAATTATGTGTTTTGACATAGAAGCATATGATCCAAATGCTGATACATTGATTGCAAGAACTTTCTTTGGACGAGATCTCCAAAACACATTAATTCGGCAACAAATTTCTGTATCGTTGGATGGTGGTTATAATTGGTTTTTCCCATATCCCAATCCCGGAACAAACTATTCGGAATTGATGATAGCTGATTACAATAACTTCAATTCATTTTATTATCTTAGTAGTCATTTTTTTTCAAAATCTAATAATACAGGAGATACTTGGACTGATCCTATTGTTGTTGATTCATTTCTCAATCAGAAATTCGAGATCATTCAGGATCCTGAAAGTGATTCAACCTTATTTATTACCGGTTTTTTTGTAAATGATGAGATAGAAGCTGGTGGTTTTCTGCGTTCCGATGATCTTGGAAATTCTTGGATTTCGATGCTTGATACAAATGAAGTATATAATGGCATGTCAATAATAGATATTAGAGATATTGACCGTCTTTCCAATGGGGATTTACTATGTTGTATATCCGCTGGTGAAAACAGGTCTGGGGAAATAGAATTTTTACTAAGCTTATTAAGAAGTTATGACAATGGAGAATCCTGGGTTGAGGAATATCCTGATTTTGCGCATAATGATTTTCCATTTCGTCTTGAAGAAATTCCAGGAAATGACGGATGTCTTCTTATACACGGTTTTTACGGCAATTACCGTGGGATTTACTATTCTACAGATTATGGATATACGTGGTCTCGTTGTGAAATCTCTGAATTTGCTGATTTATCTTCAACTATAAATATTTGTGTAAATCGATTTAATGGTTATGCTTACGTTTGTTCTGGCAGCGAAGGAGTATGGAAAACAGATGATGGAGTAAATTGGACTGAGGTAAATATGCCACCTTTGGGTACCGAATCTTTTTATAGCATAAACCAGCACCTACTATCTTATGTCTCTTTGGTTGGAAATGCTATATATCTATATGATTCGACTAACACTACAAGCAACTCTATATATTACCCATTACCTTGTGCTGATTCTGTTCGAATTTCTTATCCGATCCAGTACATTGACAATACTCATCTTTTGGGATTTGCTTCTTTCTACAGTGAAGAATCTAATACCGGAAACATTGTTGCTTTGGAAAGTGATGATTATGGTCTTTCATGGGATGTTATTAGCAATATAACTACTACAGGTTTTCTTCAGGGTATAAATCCAGTATTTTCATTTATAAATGATCAGTTTTCAAGAATAATCATCAAATCTTTAACCAGCAATAGAAGTTGGCTCACGCATGTATCAATGGATATGGGGCATTCTTGGAATACATATGACAATATGGCTTCTGTCACTAATTACAATTCAGAGTTTTACCAGAGTGAAAATTATGTTATAGCTGCCCACATGGGACGAGGAATATTCCGTTCTGATGATAATTGTGAGACATGGGAAGATCTTGAACTACCAAATCCATTTTATCTGTTTAATCCCGGAGCAGTAATCTTTGAAGAGGAAACCGATGAAATTTACAGTTTCGGAGGAGTTGTAGGATATCATTACAATGGCGCAACCTGGGACACACTTGGGGTGATTCCACAGGAGTGGATTATCGGTGCAACAATGGTTCCTTCAGATGA
>CAXXQY010000012.1:0-11278 GCA_963674515.2 bacterium | reverse complement strand
CGGTAAAAATTCCCGCTACTGAAGGTCAGCCGGGAATGAGTGTGACAGGGCATCAGATCTCGCCTGTGAATGGGCAGGATATTTTTCTGAAAGAAGGAACCAATACAAAATTTATTGATGCCGAGAGATTGCAATTGGTCGCTGCAGTTAATGGGTGTGCAAGGCTGACCAAATCAAAAGATGTGGAAGTGAGCCAGTTGCATATTGTTCCTGGAAACGTTGAATTTGATACAGGGAACATACGCTTTGATGGTCACGTGATGGTCAATGGCGATGTGGTGACTGGTTTTAAAGTCGAAGCTACTGGTGATATTGAGATTAAAGGGGTTGTTGAGGATGCAGAAATACATGCCGGTGGCAACATTATGGTGCGTGGAGGTACTGTTGGCCGTGGAAAGGGAATTCTGAAAGCCGCAGGAAATGTTTTTGTCAAATTTGTCGAGAATCAGAGTATCATTTGTTCCAATGATGTACAAATTGCGGATGAAGTAATCCATGGAAATATTCTCTGTGGTGGCGATGTGGCCGTACGTAGCGGTAAAGGCGCAATCATAGGCGGAACAATAAAAGCACAGGGCAGTATTTCAGCGAAAAAAATTGGTAATATCCATTATGCAAAAACCAACTTGTACTCCGGTTACAATACGGAACTTGATGAATGGCTTGATGAAATCTATAAAGCTCTTGAAAGCAAGGATTTAATAAACCAGCGTATTCAAGATGGTATAAGTGCGCTTGTTCAGGAGAAATACAGGTTGGGCGAACTGGATCCGCAGACGGAAGAAATGTTGGAATTATTATACAAAACCAGTTATGATTATGATGCAATGATGGAAAAAATAGGTAGTATTCATACTGAATTGGAAGACAATCGTGCGAAATTGACAAAAAGAGCTTTTATCAAGGTAAGCGAAAAGATATTCCCCGGTACGATGATTGTGATTGATGATGCTCGCTGGAAAGTCGATGAAGAGGTAGAGGGTGCAGATACCTACGTTTATCAGAATGGTAAAATTGTCGCTCAACAGAAAAAGCGCAAATCCGGGTAATTGACAGTATTGAACGGGATGTGAAACTGTAGCGGATTAATGAAATCACATTGGAAAAAAGTAAAATTCCCGATTCCTGTTTTCAGCAGAAAGTGGCTGCTTCTCTCGCTGATATGCACGCTGACTTTTGCAATGCCGGTGCTCGCGCAGGCGCCTGTGTTACCAAGGATTTCCATTGGTGTTGACGTTGCAGATCAACCGCAGGATTTCGCTGTCACACTGCAAGTATTGTTACTGATGACAATACTTACACTGGCGCCATCAATCCTTGTCATGATGACCAGCTTCATCCGGTTGATCATTGCATTCCATTTTCTCAAACAGGCACTGGGAACACAAGCATTACCTCCTAATCAGGTGATCATCGGGCTGTCGATGTTTCTCACTATCTTCATCATGTCTTCCACCTTTACAGAAATTTATGAGAATGCATGGCAACCGTATGCTAACCAGGAAATCGTACTTACGGAGGCCTGGGAACGGGCGCAGGAGCCATTACGCGAGTTTATGCTGAATCATACCAGGGATCGTGATCTGCAGGTTTTTGTAAGAATGGCGGATCTCGAACAACCCGACACAGCGGATGACCTGCCCATGCGTGTGGTTATTCCCGGTTTTATTATCAGCGAATTGAGAGTAGGATTCCAGATTGGATTTCTTATTTATATGCCAATGTTGATTATCGATATGGTAGTGGCCAGCGTTTTGATGAGTATGGGAATGATGATGCTGCCTCCAATGATGATAAGTTTACCCTTCAAACTGTTACTGTTCGTCCTTGTTGATGGCTGGTACATTGTAGTGGAATCACTGGTGGAGAGTTTCAGATGACCCAGGAATTTGCAATCTATATCATCAGGGAGACATTGTTCACAGCATTAATGCTGGCGGCGCCCATGCTCCTGGCCGGACTGGTTACCGGTATCACGATCAGTCTCTTTCAAAGTATGACACAAATCCAGGAGATGACATTAACCTTTATCCCGAAAATCCTCGCTGTTTTTGTCGTTCTTCTCCTTGCATTACCCTGGATGATAAACATGATGCTTCGATATACGCATCAGATATATAATTTTATTTCACAAATGACGAGGTGAGCTGGAATAATACTCGGAGTCTTTTACCAATAACCGCCACAGGGAGTTTTTGTGAACGATCAAGGACAAAAAATCCTTGTCATTGATGACGAAGATGAAATCCGTACTATGTTGCATGAAGTCCTTCAGATGCAGGGATTTAACACGAGTAGTGCATCTGACGGTACCAGAGGGCTCGAAAAATTCAAGGAAGAAAACGGTTTTGATCTTGTCCTTACAGATTTGATGATGCCTGGCATCGATGGTATCGAAGTACTCGAAGAAATCAAAAAAATCGAATCAACAACAGAAGTAATACTGCTTACGGGTCATGGAAGTCATGACACCGCCATTGATGCAATGAAAAAAGGTGCATACGACTACCTGGAAAAACCCATGGATCTCATGGAGTTGATCCTTGTGGTCCGTAAAGCGCTTGAAAGACGTCGACTTTCAGCAGAGAACAAACTTTATCAGGAAAAACTGGAACGCCTGGTTGAGAAACGTACTGCAGAACTTACCGGAACCCAGAATTTTCTTAAGACAGTCCTGAATGCTTCCACTGATTATTCAATTATTGCAACGAACTGCGATGGGATAATAACACTCTTCAACCGTGGTTCAGAATCACTGATCGGCTATTCCGCAAAAGATGTTGAAGGTAAAGAGTCAGTTCTCCTGTTTACGCCTGAGAATCAGCAGGGTAAGGGGACGATCCGCCAATTAAAATCGCGAAGAAAAGATGAACTGACCTATGAGAGAGAAAAAATCATTCGCCGGAAAGACGGTGAATTGATTGTCGTCAGCCTATCCGTTACATCGCTTACTGATTCAAAAAACAATGTGATTGGAACGCTTGGAATCGCCAAGGATATTACAGAAGAGAAGAAACTCGAGGAAGAGCTCCGAAAATATACGGAAAAACTGGAAGATCTTGTTGGAGAGCGTACCCGGCAGCTTGAAAAGAGAAACCAGGAATTAGAGGAAACACTGGAGAAACTGCATGCCACACAGGCGCAACTTGTTCAATCGGAGAAAATGGCTTCGCTTGGACAACTGGCGGCTGGTGTTGCGCACGAGATTAATAATCCCATGGGATTTATCCAGGCAAACATTGGAGCACTGAGAAAATATACGGACAAACTTGTCACAGTCCTGAAATTTGCGCGCGAAGAATGCATGAATGGAGATCCAGTGATCAAAGAAAAACTGGAAGAAAAATGGAAAGCGAATCGGGTGGATCGGATCCTTGGTGATCTCGGCGATCTTCTCAGTGAGTCGGATGATGGAGTAACACGTGTAAAAACAATTGTAAAGGATCTTAAAAACTTCAGTCATCTGGGTAATGCCGAATATGCCTCCAGCAATCTTGTGGATGGGATGGAGAGTACGTTGAATATCGTGCGCAATGAGATTAAGTATAAAGCGGAGGTGGAGCGCATATACGAAGAAGTTCCACCAGTTATGTGCAATGTGCAGCAAATCAATCAGGTTTTTCTTAATATACTTGTGAATGCTGCCCAGGCGATTGACAAGAAGCCTGGTCTGATCCGGGTACATGTGCATCCGGAGGGAGACGACAGGGTCAGTGTAGATATTTCTGATAACGGAAATGGTATAGAACCGTCCTCTCTTGATCGTATATTTGATCCGTTCTATACAACTAAAGCAATTGGTGACGGGACAGGATTGGGATTATCTGTCAGTTACAGGATTATCAAGGACCACGGTGGCACAATTCTCGTGGATAGTGAGGTGGGAAAAGGTACTACTTTTCGCATTATTCTTCCTGTTAAGGGGCCTCAAACAGCATAAGACGAGGTTTGAGAATGTCTGAGAAGCGAACACTCCTATTTTTGGATGATGAACCGAATATCCTGAAAGCGCTCGAACGAGTCTTCTTTGATGAAGATTATGATATTGAAATATTCACAAGTGGAAAAGAAGCGCTTGCATTTATGAAGGATAATCCGGTCCAGCTCATTATTTCTGACCAGAGGATGCCGGAGATGTCCGGAACCGAATTCTGCCAGAGAGCACTAGAACTACGCCCTGATGCTATCAGGATTATCCTGACCGGATATGCTGACATTGAAGCCGCAGTGGATGCAATCAATGAAGGACGTATTTATAAATTCATGTTCAAACCCTGGAACGACGATGAATTACGCGCAACAGTACTGCGTGCCCTTGAGTACTATGATCTGAACCAGGAAAATGAACAGTTACTTGCCGAGCTGATGCAGAAAAATGCTGAACTGGAAGAATTCAACAAATCCCTCGGGCAGAAAGTAAAAGAACGCACTGCGCTGATTGTGAAAAAGAATCTTGAACTTGGAAGGATGAACAAGAGTCTTGAAGCTTCCATCGTAAGTACAGTCAAAGTGATTATTAATCTTGCTGAGCAGATTAATCCGACAATCAGCCATCATGCCCGCCGGGTCGCCAGCTTTGCGACAACCCTGGGGCAGCAGATCGGTTTGTCACAAGCTGAGATCCAGGATATTGAGATCGCAGCACTGCTTCACGATATTGGAAAGCTTGGAATTCCTGATTCTATTCTTGATTTGCCCAAGAGTTCATTGAATGAGCAGGATCGTCAGATTATAGAACAACACCCTGTACTGGGGCAGGCAGCGATTAGCCAGATTGAAAAGTTTGAAGGGATTGGCAAAATAATCCGGTATCATCATGAACGCTGGGACGGTAAAGGTGGCCCTGATAGTATCTCGGGAGAACAGATCCCGGTGGAAGCACGGATTATTGCTGCCTGTAATGAATATGATCACCTCTTGAATGAACGTGAGGGTCGCAGTAACGCATTCATTCAGAAGTATTTTACTACAAATTCCGGATCGCTCTTCGATCCGAACGTTGCAGGCGCCATTTTAGCTTTCATTCAACAGCAAAGTGATGATGTTGAAAAATCAAAGCTGGTGGAAGTTATGCCCCATGAGTTGCAGCCGAACATGATCCTGGCGGAAAATCTGCAGACTGAGAAGGGGATTTTTCTGCTTCCGGAAGGCCAGATATTGAAAGACTCTCATATCAGGTCAATTATTGATATCCACCAGGTTGATCCCGTTCCAGGAAGCATAAAGGTGTATTTACCTGCGTTAGAAAGGTAATTCAAACCAGTGGACGTATTGAATTACCAGTTGGATCAACTTGAGGCATGGTTTCTCATGATGTTCCGGGTAGTATCCATGTTCATGGTCTTCCCCGTGTATGGATTTTCCGGAATACCTCGGATGGTCAAATTAGGACTTGCTTTACTGCTTACCTCTTTACTCTTTCCCCTCTATTCCGGTCCAATGCCCGAACTGGCTCCAGGCCTGATCTCATTTTTTGGCATTGTAATCAGGGAGGTATTTGTTGGTCTTGCCATAGGTATGGTAGGTAATTTTTTATTCTATGGTGCTCAATTTGCCGGGCATGTGATTGGTCATACTGCGGGCTTTGCCATGATTTCCGTTCTCGATCCTCTCGCAGAGATCAATGTGCCGATTATCGCACAACTACTGAATTACCTGACGTTGTTGCTGTTTTTGATTATTGGAGGACACCACTTTCTTCTATTCGCTGTAGATGAGTCTTTTATTCGCATTCCGGTAGGTGGCGGGGTTTTTGCACCCGGTATGACCGAAGGCATGATGAGAATGACAGCCGATATTTTTGTTGTTGGTGTCAAACTGGGAGCACCGGTGCTTGTCACGATCCTAGTGATCGAATTTTCACTTGGAGTGATTGCACGCACAGTCCCGCAAATGAATGTGTGGCTTGTAGGTTTCCCGTTGAAAATAGGGCTGTCTATTATGGTTCTTGCCATCTCTCTGCCTTTGCTTGCCATGATGTTCGAAAAGTTTTTCGCTGACTGGCAGGGAATTTTGATTGACTACATCTATGCAGCAGCAGGAGACTAGGGAGTGGCCAAGGAGAATCAAGACGGCCAGGAGAAGACGGAACAAGCTTCCAGCCGGAAACTGGAGCAGGCTCGAAACAAAGGAAATGTTGCCAAAAGTCAGGATATAAACAGCATCGCTGTTCTTGTCAGTGGCTTTTTAGCGATCTATTTCTTTGGCGGCTGGATGCTCCATCGCCTGATGTCTATGGCAACCGGTATCTATCTTCGAATTGATGAAATTACCATAGATCCGTTCAGTTTCCCCCATTATGCACGTGGTGCTTCTGTCTGGCTGCTGACAACTCTTTCTCCTGTCCTGATCATGGTCTTCATCGCAGCGGTTATGGTCAATTATCTCCAGTTCGGGTTCATCTGGTCATCCTACAATCTTAAACCTAAGCTACATAATTTTAAACTTTTGTCGAATTTGAAAAGAATGTTCGATCAGAAAGCATTTGTTAAATTGGGGATCAATATTCTCAAGCTCATTGCCATCGCATGGACGGCTTACAGCGTTGTGATTAAAGCATGGCCATCATTCATTCCGATGATGGACGCTTCCGTGGGGCAGATCTTTCTGTTCATTTGCAATACCATTGTTAAAGTGTATTTCTGGGTTTTGGGACTATTAATTATCCTCAGTCTCATTGATTTTGTCTACCAGAAATACAAATGGAATGAAGATATGAAAATGACAAAGCAGGAGAAAAAAGATGAATTCAAAATGTCGGAAGGCGATCCAAAAGTAAAGGCCAAAATGCGTGAAATGCAGATGAAATTTGCATTTAACTCTATGATCAAAGAACTCCCCAAAGCGGATGTTGTTGTAACAAACCCGATTCATGTAGCGGTTGCCTTGAAGTACCAGCCCGAATCAATGCAGGCGCCGATGGTAATAGGTAAAGGAAAGCGAAAACTTGCAGAGAGAATCAAGGAAATCGCTCGCGAACATGATGTCCCGATTATTGAAAACCCACCATTAGCCCGTGCCCTCTTCAAAACCTGTGAAGTCGGAGATGAAATTCCCGGTCAATTCTACCAGGATGTGGCGGAAATACTCGCCCGTATCTATGAGTTGAAGGGGAAGGTAAACGTAGCATAAACAGTATATTCATTTTCGGCACGCCACTTGCAAAGCATTATATGGAATATCCTCCGAAGCAGTATTGCGAAGAAGTGAAACAGATGTCTGATTGTGCCAGGATATTTCCGTATGATTCGACAGGCTTAGAACAACAAGAGGCATTCGATGCCGCAAGCGCAATCCAAATCCTACCTCACGACTGAACAACAGATAGCACAAATCCCCTGGCTTGAACGGTTAATCAAGAGAAGTGATATTGTCCTGGCAATTGCCGTGGTCGGTGTTGTCGTTCTCATGATTATTCCCATCCCCTCAATGTTGTTGGATATTCTTATCTCTGTCAATATTGGCGTCGCTCTTCTTGTTCTCATGGTCGCAATGTATACGGATAGACCGCTCGATTTCAGCGTTTTTCCAGGCATGCTGCTGATCCTTACCCTGTTTCGATTGGGTATCAATGTCGCATCCACGCGTATGATCCTCGGGGAAGCGTATGCGGGCGAGATTATCGAATCATTCGGTACTTTTGTTATTGCCGGTAACTACATGGTCGGTATTGTCATCTTCCTGATCCTTGTGGCTATTAACTTCATGGTGATTACGAAAGGTTCAGGACGTATTTCGGAAGTCGCAGCAAGGTTCACTCTTGACGCCATGCCTGGTAAACAGATGGCCGTTGACAGCGATTTGAACAACGGTTTGATTGATGAAGATGAAGCCAGGCATCGCCGTGAGGATATTCGCAGGGAAGCGGACTTTTACGGAGCCATGGATGGTGCTGCCAAGTTCGTTCGTGGTGATGCCCAGGCAGGTATCCTGATTACTTTTATCAATATTATCGGTGGTCTTGTCATTGGTGTGGTTCAACTGGATATGGGTTTTGCAGATGCTTTGACAACGTATACCACATTGACAATCGGTGACGGACTTGTGAGCCAGATACCGTCCCTGATTATTTCGGTTTCTGCAGGTATTATTGTTGCGCGTGCTGCATCGGAAATGAACCTTGGCAGAGAGTTTACCGGCCAACTGCTTCTCAGGCCAAGAGGTGTGGCAATTACATCCGGGGTGCTGGCCTTTTTTGCCCTGGTTCCAGGAATGCCAACGGTTCCATTCCTTATGCTTTCCGTGGCGATGGGAGTCATTGCCTATCAATCCAGCCAGTCTAAAAAGGCGCATGAACGTGAAGCAGTCGCCATACATACTGATAAACCTGCTCTGAAAAAAGCGGATAAAATTGAAGATTATCTCTATGTCGATCCAATGGAACTCGAAATCGGGTATGGTCTCATACCCCTGGTTGACAGTGAAAAAGAGGGTGATCTTCTCAGCCGAATCACTATGATCCGCAAGCAGCAGGCAATACAGATGGGATTGGTGATCCCCCCCGTACGCATCCGGGACAACATTCAATTGAAACCTGCTGAATACGTGATAAAAATCAGGGGCAACGAGGTCGCTCGCGGTGAGCTGAAGATGGGATCATTCCTGGCGCTGAATCCTGGAACTGCGACTGAAAAGATCGAAGGAGTCGCGACCAAAGAACCGACATACGGGCTTCCGGCTCTCTGGATAAACTCTCAGCATAAAGACAGGGCGGAAAATGCCGGGTATACGGTCGTCGAACCGGCGGCAGTCCTGGCTACACACCTTGTGGAAGTCATTAAATCGAATGCGCACAAGCTGCTGAGCAGAAAAGATGTGAGCAACCTGATCGACAACTTGAAACAGGACAATCCGACCGTCGTCGAAGAATTGATACCGAACCTGATGACAATCGGTGGGGTCCATAAGGTCCTCCAGAAACTGCTGAAAGAGGCTATCCCGATCAGGGATCTTGGTTCAATTCTGGAAACATTATCTGATTATGCTCCAATGACCAAGGATACGGATGTCCTGGTGGAATATGTCCGGTATGCACTTTCTGCGACAATTACTCAGCGGTTTATGGATAATGATGGCAAAATATACGCTCTGACCCTTGATCCTGAAGTTGAACAGGTCATGTCGGATGCTGCACAAAAATCATCCCGTGCGGGACAGTTCGGAATTGTCGATTTACCGCCAAACGTTATCAATGCACTTTATATGAGTCTGTCTTCCCAGGTGGATAAGATGACAGCTTCAGGACGGCAGCCGATAATTCTGACATCGCCGACGGTACGGCAGGCGTTCCGGAAACTGACCGAACCAGTCCTGCCGCAACTGATTGTGTTGTCGTATGGAGAACTGTTGGTGAATGTACAGGTCGAATCCCTCGGTGCGATTACGCTGAAACCACCAAAACAAGTAAAAAAATAGTAGGAATAGCAGGTAAATAACCAGTAAATAACTCTTTTAAAAAATAATTAAAGTTTTGCTTTAGAAATTCTTTTATGCTTTTTTGAAGTATGGGTTTGCTGAAGACAAAGGAAGAGCTTGAACTGAAGCAGAAAACAATAAAAGTCGCAGAGTAATCAGCCGGGAAGCTGCTTTCTATTTTCTTTCGGATTTTTCTTAAGTGTTCTTTGGCTATAAGAAAAATGTTACATTTAACAGGCTGTTGCTGATTTTTATTACTGACAGGTTTCAGTGACTGTATGACTTGGTGGCGAGTCCATGAACAGTAGCTCATTATCGGTGTTTCATGATTAAATGCAGCGAGTGTTGGACTCTATGATGTTAACCTGCAACGTTTGCACGTAAATGATTATTAAGAAATTTGTTGCAGAAACGATGAATGACGCCCTTATCCAGGTGCGTAAGGAACTTGGCGAAGATGCCGTGATCCTGCAATCGCGCAAGGTGGAAAAGGGAGGGCTTTTCAGTTTCCTTTCCAGGGAAATGGTGGAGGTTACTGCGGCAACTCCGGACTCTGCACCTCCGCCGGTGAATAAGAACATACCTATGGATGAAGGGCTGAAACGAACGCTCACCCGTTCAGCAGAGGTAATGGCTGCTGGTCAGGAAAGAGATGAATTCGGTGTCCGTTTTGCCAGATCTCGTACACCGGACCTTCCACGGAACAAGCCGACTGAAGAAAAATCGCCGCATCCGCGCGATGGCGTTGGACTCAAACGAAAAAACATTGCTGATCAGCAACCGGCAGGAGGTTCGGTTAATCATGCATTTCGGTCGTACCGGGAACAGGTGGATACACCGGAAGTCAAAGCAGAGAGGAAGAAAGACAGTACCTTCTCCGCTGAGGGGTATGGTGGTATTCAGTCTGAGCTGACCGAACTGCGTGCAACGGTCCATCAACTGGCAAAACATCTGAAATATCACAATGCACCGGCTTTACCTGAATTGCTTGCTGAAAAATGGTTTAAACTGGTCGAAAATGGTGTATCAGAGAAAAAAGCGCATGATATTCTTCAGAAGCTGCATATTGAATTAGGCAAAGATGAATTAAACGATAATCAATCAGTGAATAACAGGTTATTGCATGAAATCAGTCTGAAGATTAAAACCGGCCGAATCAATTTGCAGCATGAATATACAGGACCATATGTTGTGGCGTTGATTGGACCGACCGGTGTTGGAAAGACAACGACATTAGCCAAAATGGCTACCAACCGTCGGGTTTTCGGAAAGATGCGTGTGGCGCTGCTGACGACGGACACTTATCGTATCGCAGCGGTGGAACAACTGAAAACATTTGCTTCCATCGCCGGTATTCCACTGGAAGTGGTATACCGGCCGGAAGAGATGATATCCGCAATTAATCGTCACCAGGACAAGGATGTGATCCTGGTTGATACGGCTGGACGAAGCCAGACCGATGCGGAGGCGTTGCAGGAGTTGAAAGAATTTATTGATGTTGGGAATCCGGATGAAGTCGTACTGGCGTTGTCTGCGGGAACACGGTTGGAAGACCAGGAAGAGATGGTTCGCAGCTTTGGCGTGATACCATCAACGAGTATGATCCTGACAAAACTGGATGAAGTTACATCGGTTGGTCATTTGCTCGAACTGTCGGAGCTTTGTCCGAAAAACTGGGTATATATTACTACAGGACAGAATGTGCCGGATGATATCGTTCACGCTGACATAAAGCAGTTGGCGAAAATGATTACCGATAAACAGGTATTCCAGAACTATAGATCAGGCAGTTTCAAGAATTACTAGAGACCGGGATTACGATCAGAACAGATGTTTCTACTATCTGTCAGTTTCGTTGTAAGAT
>CAXXQY010000011.1:0-412915 GCA_963674515.2 bacterium | reverse complement strand
GTCGCTCCCGTGGTAAAACGCCACGATCTTCTTTCCTTCGAGATACCATTTTCGGATGATATGGGCGTCACGGAAAAAGCCGGACCCAAGATCAAGGTGAATGATATCAAATGAATTCAAGTTGTATTTCCGGATCGCATGATATACCCACGGTCGAATTACAAAATCACGGGAGGCAAAAAAACGGTCTGGAGTCGGCTTTCGTTAAATCGAAAAGGAGGTTTCTGGCTGATGTCCGTGTTTTCGCCTTGAGGACCACGGATATGTTTGTACAAGGCTCGTCGAAATTGAATGAATGTTTTATTTCCCGGGTGGAGGGGAAGATCGAGAAAGATGTCATTTTTGTAATGGGAGTCGTTTTTAAAGAAGGTGACATAACGGCAATAATCACCTCTCCTGCGGTGCTCACGCGCCCAAAGGTCCAGGGTGCCGCTGACATGCTCCGGCGCTATATAAAGAATCCGCATAATGGGTATCGTATGTTTTCTGCAAATGTCAATGAAGAATCAAGGTAACAATTCATCCGGTATTGCCGGAACAGACTGGATCAATCCATGAATCTCACTCGGTCTGTAAACTCCTTGTTCCGTAACAATACGGGTGACATCCGACAGGTTTCCAGTCCCGAATAAAGGTTGATGCACAGAATAACCGGATTTTTGAACCTGATGTAAATCGTTCGACTGATTTTTCTTCCAGTCCAAATGCTCAAATACAACGTTTGGCAACACTTTAACAGTGCTGGTCCATAACTCCACCCACCCACCATTATTGTGAACCAGAGAAGCAAGGGCTCCGGAACCACTTTTGTTGACAAACCGGGATTCACAAAGAGCGTCGCACCCAAGCAACAGACCGTCCACCTCACCGGCTGTCACCATATCGGCAAACACCATATCCGGTACCACAGTGACAGACCATCCCTGTTTTGTAAGATGTTCAGCGGTTGTGGCACCTTCTCCGCCAGGACGGGATTCAGGAACAAGGATTGATGTGTTCTCTCGAAAAGAGTTGCGCAAATGGGATAATCCCGTCAACAGGGTGGAACTGTATGAAAAAACGCCAAACGGTTTTTCGGTTATTGGGGAAGGAAAACTGAAAAGGTGATCCGAAAATAACACATCAAAACGGTCAATGGCATCAATCCATTTGCCTGCAGTTATTTCTACAGACAACTCGGACGTCCCAACACAGGAGTTCCAGAGATCGCCACAGATCCGAAGTACCGGGGCCATAGCGGACTGCCCGTGCGCGATCTGCACCAAACCGTTTTTCAGTTCAGCAGAAGAAATTTCTTCTGTAACAGGTTTCGAAGCAAATAATCTGGCGATATCCAGGGTGACTTCCATGGCGCCATGGGTACGGTCACTGGCAAGAGAAACAACCTTGTTACGCCAGGACTCCAGGGTCACTTTTTGTTTTCTCGGAATATGGAAGTCATATCGAAATCGTAATAATCAGGCATGCAGTAGCGGCAGCCATTAAAACCGTGCTTGGTATTATCTTCGAGGAAACGTTTAACGCCGTCAATGGTATAGATCTTCTTTCTCTGATCTTTGGGTATCTTGGTTATCCTGCATTCGTACTGCGGACGCGACATGTCGTGTATCACCTTGTTCTCAAGATCAATCATCCACATGGTAATCCCTCCTAAGATTCAGTCTGTCAAAAAGTACACTATCAATAGCGTTAGATCAAGAACCGGAGAGTGTACATTGTAATGATTTGGTTGTAAAAATGGGTAGTAGCAATTAAAGTATTTTTTGAAAAGAATGTCTGATTCCATGAATTCAAACTGCTTGTTTTTCTGGATTCCCGATTGGAGTCGGGAATGACACCTCTCGATATTCTTTCCGAGAAAAAGTATAAAGCCGACATTTAAAAATTGAAGACGTGCTGTTGTTGCAACAGGACAGTTTTTCACCAATTTCTCATAATGTTTGGAGAAAGCTGTTACGTGTTATATATATTATAGATAGACCTGCCAGAATATCAGATAACCCAAATGAAAGGAGAAGAAGATGAACAAGCAAATGCTCTCTCAAAACCTGTACGATCAAATCCACGCGCAGATCGAGATTTGGCGTAAAGAAGCGTTAACAAAAAAAGAAGAACGTGTAGAACCGGTCCTCCCATTTCTTACCATTTCCCGGCAATATGGATGTCGTGCCTATGCTCTCGCCGAGGCTATTGCCACTCGTTTGAACGAGAATAGAGCAAATCCCGAATTTGTTGTTTATGACAAACGAATTCTTGAAACGATCAGTACTGAAGAAAAAATGTCCTCACACTTGATTGAAAGCCTGACCAGAAAAACAAGAAACGAACTGGAAGACATTCTTGTTGGGTTGTTTGCCGGTAACCCATCGGAAATGAAAGCTTTCAACCACCTTTCCCGGGTCGTCTGCGCTATCGCACGAAAGGGGCATGTGATCATTATCGGCCGTGGAGGAGCCCTGATTACGAGAGAAATGCAGGGTGGAATTCACATCCGCATGATAGCATCAAAAGCATGGCGGATGGAAAACCTTAAAAACTTCCCGGAACGAGTTTCCGATGCCAACCTGGAGGCCCTGGATAAAAATGATGAGGAACGTGAAGGGTTTGTAAAGAAGTACCTGGGTGCAGATATTTCCAACCCGAAACATTACCACCTGATAATCAACAATGAAAAACTTTCCATTGCGAGCCAGGCAAACGCTGTAATTTCTTTGCTGGATAATAAGAGGTGAACGGAAAACCACGGAAAAACATTTTACCATAAAGAGGTACTTACCGCCGATTCGAGAACATCTTCAATGGAATCGTCCAGGGTGCTCAAAAAGTCCAGGTGAGTCAGGGATTCTATGGAGTCGACACTCACCAGGAAGTTTTCGAGCGGCTCGTTGCCGTCAACATCCTGCGGAACAAGGAACGCAAGAATACGGAAGGTCTCCGTATTTTCCTCGCGATCGACAACGATCTTGTAAAAAGCATCGGGAATGTCCACTCCAGATTCCAACCGTTCCCGATTTTCATCAAGTACCGGTCCGGTAATAATCCAGATTTCACTTAGTTCGTTTGCATATTCATTGGCGATTTCCTGTTCCAGCCTCCTCCAGAGTTGCCTGTTCAATTGTGGTCTTTGAGGGGAAATGTTGGACATGAGGAAGGTCTGGGAGCTGTGCGTCGCGTCCAAATCGTGTGGAAATAGCGTAATTCGGGGCCATATGTCCACGGTCATAGCCGGAATGTGTATAATCGATGTGTTCTACTCGGGATCTGGTTCTATTGTCCACCTCGAAACGTGAGGGTCGGGGATAGTCATTGGAATTCGGACGGGGGAATAACCGGTAGGCAACCCACACAGGATTTTTGTACTCCTCGCAGTACCCCACCTCAAATCCACGATTGGTGAGTTGAAGAATGTCATAGGAAAATCCTGAAGCGGCAGGAACTCCACCAAAAAAGATGGAATCATACATTGCCTCGGGTACAATTTCCGTTGGTAAATCCAAACGGGATTCATAGATATAAAAAAGAGTAGCGACAATCGTTATGAACACCAGGCTCACAGCAAAGTGTCGCCTTCGATTGGGGTTGTTCTTCAAACGTTTTTTTCATTCTTCTGTTCACGGCATATCCTTTATGGTGATACAGTGTATTGAAGTGGCAATTACCGGGTAATGTAATACAAAAGTCGGTTTATATATTCACAAAGTGTGATGCCAAACAGCATTTTTTGCAGGAAAAGTGTATTATCTTATGGCAATTTGCAATCGAAACCGGATGCAAAGTGTGATGGTACAAATAGCACAGTGCATCTGCCATTTCAACTTTTGGATTTTCGATGAACCTCTGGACAATCTTTTCAGACGCCACCCTGTTAAGCAAGGTAATCATGGCGATCCTGTTAGTACTCTCGATCCTGAGCTGGGCGATTGTTTTTGAACGCTGGTTCTTTTTTGCTCGCGCCAAACGTGCCGACAAAGATTTCTACAAGGCGATTTCCAACTGGGATGCGAACACCCTGCATAATTCTGCTCGAAAACGGCTGGCGAGTCCTTCGGGGCGGGTGTATCTCGCGGCGGAACGTGAGCTGGAACGGTTGGGACGAGAAGACGCAGAATCATGGAACGAAGCGCTGCAGATCGAAAGAAACCTCCTGCGTGGACAAGGAGAAAGAGGAATGCCACTGTTGGCAATTGTCGCCAGCGCCAGCCCGTTTATCGGATTGTTGGGAACGGTGTGGGGTGTGATGATTGCGTTCCTTCGCCTGGGAAGTCTCCAGGGGCAACCGGCATTGGAAGTGGTAGGCCCCGGTATCGCAGAAGCCTTGATCGCTACCGCCGCAGGGTTGTTTGCAGCGATTCCGGCAACCATTGCATACAACTTCTTTATCGCTTCCCTGCGTTCCATGCTGCGCCGTTGCGATGACTTCAACCGTCGCCTCGTGGTTACCATTGGCGGAGGAGGATTTGGACGGTGAACGGACCCAATCAGAACCTTGACGAGGAATATGAAGGCATTTCCGAGATAAACGTGGTTCCGTTGGTGGATGTGTTCCTCGTACTCCTTGTCATTTTTATGATTACCGCACCGGTGATCAAAACGGCCCTCGAAATGGGTCTGCCCGAAGCGGAAAGCGCACAAACAGATCCGTCGCCCGGCCTGACTATTGAAGTCTTGAGGGATGGAACTCTCTGGATCGACCAGGAACGAGTTCATTTCGAAACGTTCCGCACCAGTTTCCGCACGAGATGGGCGGACCTGGATGAAGAAGGCAGGCAAAAACCGGTGTTTATCGCTGCAGATACAACGGTAAACTATGGCAATGTGATTTTTGTGCTCGATGAATTGCAACTGGCGGGTGTGGAAAATGTCGGTTTTCTCGCACGCCAGGAATCGACAAGAAGAAGACGGTAAAAACGTTACAGGATAACCATGCTATCCCAATACCAGTACAATAGCCAGAAGAACACATGGTTGTGGAGCCTGCTGATTGCGTTGGCTCTGCATATCGTACTGATTGGTCTGATTATCCTGAACCCACGATTGGAACTGCAGGACAGGCGCCAGCGTCAGTCAGTGCGCCTGATACGATTGGCTGGCGGTGGAAACAATACCCCGGGATTTGTCCGCACCAGCTCCGCACCTGCGGATCAAAGTCCCGTTTCCGATGGCCGTCCACGTCCGCAACCCCAACGTCCACGGGAACAACCACGCGAAGAGCAGCGTACTCAGCCACAACCTCCCGCGGAACAACCGCAAACCCGTCCGGAACCGGCGGAAGAAACTGTAACACAACCACCAGCTACCGAAGAGACTACACCTTCAGAACCATCAACAGAGAGTACTGCCGAGAGCACTTCGGAGAGCCAACCGGCGGCAGCAGAGGAAGAAACAGGAGAAGGTGTGGGGACTCGTCCAGGTCCGGAAGGTCCCGGTTTAGGGATTCGTAGCGATGCCAATTTCCCGGGAGCGGAAGCCTACCTCTCGCGTGTGGAAGCGGAAGTACAACGCCGTTTCAATTTCCCGGGACGGGGTAGCGGCGTGTATGCGGAATATCATTTTTACATCGAACGCAATGGTCGGCTTAGCGACCTGGTGTTGATGCGTTCCAGCGGTATCTCCAGCCTGGATCTTTCCGCAAGAAGTGCCATCATGCGTGCACGTTTCCCCCAGCTACCCTCCGGTTTTGTCTATCCACGGCTGGGTGTTACGTACCGGTTCTACGACGCAGAGTAATGGCAAATATCCTTTCCAATCTCACGGGATACGTCGTTGCGAGCGATTTTGCGTTGTCGTTGTAGTTCAGCAAAATCGCGAAGCAATCCCCTTCCAATTCCACGGCCAATATAAAAGCGGATGGCCCTGCCTGCAGTTCAAGGCAGGGTTTCAAAAAAGTGTAAGATAGATTGTGATTGAGATTCTTACTATACTTCTTCGTTTTCCTGACACCCGATCTTGTTCTGTAGATATGCCCTCGTTAGGTTCGTCAACATGCAGTACCGTTGACGATCTAACGAGGTACCATTCTATCATCCCGTTTCCAACGAAACACAATCCTTATCCTCGTTAGTTCATGCGTCATCATAAACTGCATTCTGACGACATGAACCTAACGAGGGCATATCGCAATTTCTAACAAACGCAAGGCACAACCTTTTCGGGTCACCCGCCCGTTTTTCGAGACATATTTCAGAATAGCAAAAACGGTCAAGCAATCGGTTTTTCCAGATTGTATCCTGTTGCTGAATGATAAAAGAACAGGAGAATTGGAAAATGATGTCGGTTGAAAAATTCAGGAATTGGACAGAATTGAAAACAGGAATACGGATACTGCTTCCCTGGTGTCTTTTCCTGTTTGTCAGTATAGCATTTTCCCAGGAAATGTCTGTTCTGCAGGGTACAGTGGTGGATGAAACAGACCTTCCCCTTCCGTATGTCAACATCTATGTGGAAAACACGTTTGATGGAACCATCAGTGATGAAAATGGAAACTTTACTTTCCAGACATTCGCTACCGGCAATGCTGTTGTGATTGCGACGATCATGGGATTCGAACCTGTGCGTGAACATGTCGTGCTGACAGCGGGCGATACGACAGCTCTCCAGTTCCGTTGCCTGGAGACCCTGATCGAATTTGATGATGTTGTCGTTACCGCTTCCGCCTATTCCAGCGGTGAAGAAGAGGGAGTAACGCTCAACTCATTGGATGTCGTTACCACCCCCGGCGCTGCAGCAGATGTGTTCCTCGCGATCAAAACTTTTCCCGGTGTTGCCATGGTAGATGAAGGGTCGGGATTGTTCGTCCGTGGCGGAGATGTTTCAGAAACAGTTACCATCATGGACCAGGCGACACTGGTGCATCCCTACCGTTATGAATCCCCTACCGGCGGAGAATTTGGGACGATTCCTCCATTCCTGTTAAGCGGCACTTTTTTCTCATCCGGTGGTTTTACCGCCAAGTATGGCAATGCTCTTTCCGGTGTTATGGAAATGAACAGTCTCAACGTTCCCGGGTTTTCTCATATAGAGTTGGGTGCTGGTTTGGCAGCAACATCAGCGGGTTACCATGGAAGATTTTTCGATGGAAAACTGGGTATACGATTCAGCGGGAACTACAGTGACACAGAGCCAATGTTCCGTGTGAACAACCTGATGGACGAATTTTCCGAAGCGCCGTATGGTTATGACGGCAACCTGAGCCTGGTTTATGATTACTCAGGCACAGGGCGGATCAAGTTCTTCAATTACCTGAACCAGGATCGTTTTGGAGTTCATGTGAATGCTCCGTCTTTTGACGGGAGTTATGACGCCGTGGAAACCAATTCCCTGCACAACCTGCAGTGGCGGGAGATCTTTGGGGAATGGCTCATGGAGTCCAGTTTTTCGGTCAACAGGTTCGATTCGGAACGTAATCTTGGCAACCTTGACCTCGACAACCTTGACATTACAACCAAATTTCGGTCTGATTTCCAGCGAAGTTTATACGAAAACATTCGCCTGGAAACCGGTGTGGAATGGGAACGGATCGAAAATTCCGTCAAAGGCACAGCTCCCTATTACGGAGATGTATACGATCCCGAAGCTCGTGTATACCGGTTTGACGAAGAGTACCCGGCATCAAGATATGCAGCTTATGTACACATGGAGTCCCAGGTGTCCCGCCGATGGTTCCTTGGTTCCGGAGTCCGAAGCGATTTTCATGATCCGGCAGAGGCTGCAAGTGTTGATCCACGTTTCCAGGTGCGCTATCAATGGACTCGTTCGACCAACCTGAGAGCGTCATGGGGGCTGTACCACCAGGGGCCATCACCGTACCAGGTGAATGACGTATCGGGAAATCCGGATCTCGAATTACAACAGGCGCAGCATTTTGTGGGTACATGGGAGACTGTGCTGAATCGTGGCCTGATCCGTTGCGAGTTGTACTATAAACCCTACCGGAATCTCATTCTCCCCGACGCAGAAACCAATTTTAACAATCGTGGCGATGGCGAATCCTATGGACTCGACCTGTTCCTTAAACACGGTGAATTCCTGATAGACCGTGTTCATGGCTGGATTTCCTACAGCTATCTTCATTCGGAACGATTGCAGGCGAGGAGATTCGTCGGAGATCATGATCAGCAGCTCTACCTCTATGAAACCGGACCATCGCCGTTTGACGTAACTCACAACCTCACCACTGTTGTGAAAGTAAGATTATGGCAGTTCCTGTCATTGGGAACTACGTACCGGTACGCTACCGGAAGACCTCATACTCCGATTGTCGATGCTGTTTCACCGGAAAACCCGGAGTATGCAGGCAGCTATTATCTTCCGGTTGATGGAGAAGTGGGGAGCGAACGACTACCGGATTTTCACAGGCTGGATGCGGATATAAGCTGGTATTATCCGTTTGGGAACAATAACGCCCTGGTCCTCTATGTGGCGACCTCAAACCTGTTGAACCGGGCGAATGTCCATGGATACGAGTATTCGGATGACTATTCGGAACGAACAGAATTAACCACGGACTATAAACGGTTTATCTATTTCGGTTTCAGCTTAACCTTATATGAACTTTGGTGATCTGATGGACTATTCAAACGGATATGGTGTACACCTTGAGTCAAAAAAGTGTCATTCCTGCGCAGGCAGGAAACCAGAAATAGCGTAACGAAGTTAAGCTTATAACAATGATAATATTGATGATTGAGTTCCAATATCAACAAGAAACTGGATTCCTGCCTGCGCAGGAATGACATACTCTAATACACAGCTCTACAGTCTACACACGATCAAATTGACCAAGAATGTTCAAATGGTCACAACATTTCAGGGGGATACAATGAAGACATTCATATCTGTGAGCCTGGCGCTTGTTCTGTTGATTGGACTTGTAACTTTTGGATATGCACAGGGTTTTACTGCACGCGATGGTATCCTGGCGGGAAAACAACAGATCCAAACCGCGATGAACCAGGGGAACTTTACACTCGCATTGCAGGCCCGTGCGCTTTTCGAAAGAATTACAGCGGATGAGGAGTATGGATGGCTTGCGCACTATTATGCGGCATTCACAACAATGATCGCCATGGATTACCGTGACCGTAGCCGGTACGCACTTTCCGATGAGGAACAGTTGGAATACATTGACTATGCACTTGAGCACCTTGATGAATGCCTTGAACAGCGCGAGGACTGGCCGGAAGCATTGGCGATGAGATCCGGTTGTCTCGGGAGAAAGTCCGGCTTGAAACCAATTACAGCCATGATTACCGGTCCCCAGTCGGGTATGGCGATCTCCAAAGCGTTGGAGTTGGAGCCGAACAACCCACGAGTGCTTATGACCCGTGGCATCAGCCTTCACAACACACCTGCCATGTGGGGAGGCGACAGGGAAGAGGCGATGCATGTACTCGAAGAGGCAATCCGTCAGTTTGAGCTCGAAAATGTGGAAGATCCGGTGCTGCCCTCCTGGGGTCATGAAGAAGCCTGGACATGGTTGGGAATCGGACGACTGGATTCCGGTGACACAGAAGGAGCTCGTAACGCATGGGAGCATGCCCTCGAAATTAACCCGGATTTCAGTTGGGTTCGAGATGTATTATTGCCGGGAATTACAGAGAACGAAGAATAAGCGTGTCGTTGCGAGATCTTTTGCACGGTAGTTGTTGTTTTGTGCAAAAGGTCGAAGCAATCCCCTTCCACTCCCGCATACATAATTATAGGATTCTGTGTGGCCCGACTGCGTAGTGTGCAGTCGTGGTGTCAACAGAATCTAAAGCAATCTCGTTCCAATCCGGCGATCAAAAAAAAGTTGAATGATAGAATGTGATTCAGATTTCACATAGTACTTCTTAGTTTTCTTGACACCCGACCATGAAAAGCTGGTCGGGCCATTCGTCCATAAAAAATGGGGCCATGAAGCCCCATTTGTGTATCAGTCAAGTACAAAAAAACAATCAATGTTCAGCGTCCAGCCACGGAGAATGACGGTCGGGTGCTCTGCGTGTCATTTCCACACCGGCGTCCATGAGCATCTGCATTTCCGGCAGATTTTCCAGCTCGACTGCCCGTTCTTCCGAATATCCCAGGCGACGGAAATCAAGGATTCCATCTTCGGGAACGTGGCATTCCGCACAGGTACGTCCCTGCCGTTGGATACCGTGATTCAGCATCAGGGTTCCCATCTGGCGCATCCAGTTCGGTTGGATGTCTTCGATGTTGTCATCATCGAGAGGATATTCCATGGTCCATCCGTCCACGCCGAAGTACGCCATGAACTCATCCATCATGTACAGCTTGAACGGCAACTGGTACATACGCCGGATAATCGTATGACTTACCGCCTGCTTCATTGATTCAAAGGCATCCCCGGTTTCATAATAGGTCGGGTAATCAAATGGCAGGATCATGGCTCCGAATGGTCCCTGGTTGTTCATGTCTTCGTACATGCGGGCATTGAACAGTTTGAACGGATAAATCCTGGATGTTCCCCGTTCTTGCGCCGGAGCGATATTGTCGGCAACCATCTGACGGCGACGTTCCAGCATTTCCGGGGAAAGAGGACTCAAGAAATTACCGCCTTCAATACCTCCCATTTCGAGACCGGGCACACGGTCATACACCGCCAGGTTTTCCATCAGCGGGTTGTAGGAACCGTCTCCCGTGGGATTAGTACCAAGTGCATTGGCGAGGAAGGAACCCGTGCCATTGTACCAGAGATATTCCACCGCTTCACTCATGTCACCGGTACGATGCACAGCACGTGGATGATACAAACCTTCTTCCGGATCCCAGACAGGATCAGTCCAGTCGACCATGACAATATTGTCTTCCCAGAGTTCCGTAATATGGCAGGTTTCACATCCGATCCTTGCAGTGTGACCGTTCAGGATTGCCCGGACATCCGGGTTGGCGACATGCGGAGCGCTTGTATGGCAACGTTCGCAGGAGACTTCCACATGAGGAAGATCGTTGCTGACGAGATCCACTCCCATTTGACCACGTGCGATTTTATGTCCCACGGAAGTATGGCAGTCCAGGCAGGTCATACCTGCAGCAGCATGCACATCCGCTTCCGGGGAGTACGGTGTACCGCGTTTTGCGCTTTCATGCAGAAGGCGCGCTGCTTCATATCCGGGATGATGGGAAGCATCGTTAAAGGGATAGCTGTCGCCACCCATGTTATGCTGATGACAATGGAGGCAACCATCCTGGGTCGGTTTGCCGACAGTCATCGCGGCCTGCATGCTGCGATCCTGGTTCCACCGGGTGCCAACGCCGTCATCAATCACAAACCGTTGGTTCATATCATACGTTTGGGAATGGCAGATCAGGCAGTCGATGCCATCACGCTGGAAACCATTTCGGAACACAATCGGCATCATCTCTTCCGACGCGGGACCATACCCACCACCGATGTGGCATTGTCCGCACCCCTCACTATGCATCACCGGGTCACCGTGTTCGGGGTGAGCTTCCACCAGGGCGGCCCATCCGGTCCAGGTAAAACTTCCGGGAATGCCGCATGCACGGTCGATTTTACCCACGGGGATCGGACGGTCGGCATTAACCATGCGACCATCATAACCAACCGTGGTAAATCCATCCGGTTCTGCGCTGAAGAGACGATAATGGACGGTGTTCATTACGTCATTAAGGGTGTTTACAGTTTCTGTGGTTCCGTCCGGATGCATTACCTGCATCGTTTCATGGCATTGTAGACAGGTTTGTGCGCCTTCATAGGTACGGATACCCGCTTCACGGAAATAATGGATGTGCGGATAGTCGGCTTCTTCACGGATACTGGGGAGTGAACCGAGCAACCGGGCACGTTCGGCGCGATAGCTGTCGTTTGATTCGGACGCAAGGGCGTTCTCAATCTGCCAGGAGACAGCCCGGTGTTCAAGCTCCATGGCAACACGTTCAAATTCCGCGTTACTGAGTGTATCCTGGTTGGGATAACCAAGGTCGCTGACCTTATCACCGACATACCAGCGCAACATGGGCGGATACCCAAGCACAAATCCATAGAACAATACAACAACCAGTGCGACAAAAATCACGACCGCTTTGATCGGCTTTGACAATGGTTTCATTGTAAATTCTGTTTTTCCAAGTAAATTCATCGTATCATCTCCTCATTACGCCACAGGGCGTTACGAGTGGTTTAAAAAAACAACCTATTCTTCCGTTTTATGTTCAGACCAACCGGTGAACATCATTTTCAAATGTTGAACCGGGGTTTCGCCTGTTGTTGCAAGGTAAATGTGAGCAATTAAAAACGCTGTAAGAAAGATGCCCAGGATAGTATGAAGGATGCCCAGGATTCCGACAAGACCGGAGCTGAACTGAGTCCAGTTTTCAATGAAATACAGCAATGCAAGTCCGGTAATCGCCTGGGCAGGCAACATGCCACCCATCACTCCCAGATACGCCCACTTCTGGAGGGGGTTGAACTTTCGTTCCTTTGATTCCTCGAACGCATGCGGCTCACCACGAAAGATGCCTACCAGGTAAAACCGCGCCTGTTTGATCATTCCCGGAATCAAATCCTCACGATTGGGCAGATAATAACGGATCCTCCTGGTTGCAATCATGTAAATCAACCATCCAACCCAACCGATGGATACTATCACACCAACTACATTATGTATGGCTATCGCAGCACCGAGACTGCCGAAAATGTCAAACTCACGGGCGAAGTGAATATTGAACCCGCTGAGGGCGAGCAGGATAATTCCGATGGCATTAATCCAGTGACCTGCACGTTCCATTGGGGTTACGAGGTAGACTTTTGATTTTGTCATTTTCCATTCCTCCGGCGGGAGAGTATTCGTAAAGCGCCATGTCCGGCGGTACCAAGAAAGACCATGGCCATGAGTCCGAGACCGCCCCAATCAAGCCAATGATATCTCGTGGAGCCGGAGATATAATAGTCGTGGACAAGTTCAATCCGGTTCAGCTCGGAGGGGGTTTCATCGCCGAAAGATCCCATGTAGTGAACCATACGGTTGTCATTGCTGTGACAACTGTAACAATCTTTTACAGCATTTTCCGCGGGTAGGATTCTGTGCCGGAAACTGAAATCCTCACCGCCGGGTTCTGTATGGCAGGAAATGCAGGTAATCCGGTCCAGGTGAAGAGCTGCCTGGGGGTGCCAGTCGTGACGCTTGCTGAGAAGGCAGTGGGCTGTCCGAATTATTACCTTCATGACACTGAAGACATGCGGCATTTTTCTGTTCCAGGGTCATCTCCCGCGCAGGAATCATTTCGTGCGGTGAATGGCAGGTGGCGCAATCGAAACCGGCCAATGTCTCGCCAAAATGGACACTGGTGCGTGTCATTTCATCGATGGCGACATATTCATCCCGGATTTCATCATGACAATCAAGACATTGTGGTAGTTCAGCAGTTATTCGATGGGGAAATTGTGAAAAATCTCCCTCGTGACAATCATAACAAGATTGCTGACCATTCCGAAAATGAATGGAATGAACAAATCCAACAGGATTTATATGCAAATTGCGTAATTGTCCTGCTTCATCCCTGAAGGACATTTCCATTCCCGGGTTGATATGGCAGGAAACACAACCTTGTACATCGTCAGGTAAAACCACCTCATCGGTGGCATCTGCCGATATAACAAGTGAGGTCAAGAGAAACAGGATGACCAGTATCCGAACAGAGATGCGGAACATACTCGATTCGGGAGGTATCGGTAGATTCCTCTCGCACGAAGAATACCGTTTTTCAGTCGTTTCCTGTTCTCGTGGAAAATGGTGTACGATCATAGTACATACCTTGTTAATTATTGCACATGGTTAAGCAAATGGCAGGCCACTCCTGGGCGAAAGGTAAAATATTAGAAATTATTAAATTCAAAATCAATATAAAAATGTTACGAAACATAAATGAAACAGTTTCAAAATTACAGTATCAATTATGAAACATTGTCCGCTGAAGTATCGTAAAAATTAAAGAAATAAGAGGGTTTGGGAGGTGTTCTCAAGAATTTTACACTATCTTGAAAAGCAGGTCGTTATTACATTGAGATCCATTCCAACAGCTTTATGCAAAATTGATAAAATGTGAGACTGTAGAAAAGAGAAACAACAACAAATGCGAATTGTAAGTCTGGACAAATTGAAAACCGGAGATGTTCTCGGGAAAAGCCTTTTTGATGAAAGAGGTCAGTTACTGCTTTCTTCCGGTTACACACTGACGGAAGATATGATCAAAGCCATCGAAAAACATGGCTACCGGTTTGTTTATGTAATGGATGAAATCACAAGTGAAATTATACCGGAAGAGGTCATTTCCGATACGATACGGCAAACGGTCAATCAGAACCTCGCCAATACTTTCAAAAATGTTCAGAAGAATCTTGCCTTTGAAACCTTTGCATCTGATGAGATTAAAAAACGGTTGTTGGAGGACGCAAAAATTCGAAAAATGGTAGACCTTCCCGACCTCCGGCGACAGGTCAACATGATTATTGATGAAATCGTTGAAAACAATATTTCCATGTTTACTGCGTTACCAATGAAATCAAATACCGGCGCTGCCCATCAACATGCTTTCGATACAACCGTGTTGTCCATTCTTATCGCCCAAATTTTCCGGTATGACGATCGTGAGTCGAGAGCATTGGGAACTGCGGCAATGATTCATGATATCGGGAAACTGGCGTTTGAACGGTTGATGGGAAAAAACTACAATGAACTGAACCGTGATGAAAAAATGCTTCTCAGGGAACATCCGGTATTTTCAATGCTGATCCTGAAGGGCAGTAATCCGGAAAGTTTTATTGAACAAAGCACCGTTATGCAGCACCATGAACGATATGATGGAAGAGGGTATCCGGGCGGATTAAAAAGTCTGGGTTTGCCACCAGTAAAACAACCGAAAGTGAACAGCAAGGTAATCTTCCGGCATGCTGAAATCCTTGCGGTGGCAAATGCCTATGACAACCTGATATCCGGCCATGAAGATGGTGTACAATACTCTCCCGATGAAGCTCTTGTTTTTCTCATCAATGATGCAGGCAAAGCCTATAATCCGCATGTGGTGAATGCCCTCACCAAAGTGATTCAATGTTATCCGGTGGGAGCGACTGTCAGAATACGGAAAACACGGACCCACGCATACGAAGGATATACCGGTGTTGTTCAGGTGGCTAATCCGGCAGATCAGACAAAACCGGTAGTTCTGCTGACAAACAACGTTATCGGCGCCCCGATCACCCCCAAAGCTCATGATCTCTCGAGCGAAAACTATGTCGCCCTGGAACTTGTGTTGTAAAAAGATGGATTTCCCCAGGCAACAGGACATTCCAGCAACTGGCACAATACCTCAGGTGAACAACTCTTCGATATTTTCATTTGTTGTGAATTGTTGATTCGAAATACCTGTAACGGATCAAAATGAATACAACGGCAGAAACAGAGTTGTTTGTATGATTTTGTCATGAATGGTTTTCTACGGAGAAACGGAATTTTGTTTTTCATTGTAAATATTGTATCTTTTCCTTCCGGATTGTTTGCATGAAGACTTGATTCTTCCAAAACCAGTCCGGATAAACGCTGAGCGATTGCTCCCACTATGCATGAACTCGGCTTTTTTTATTTGTATTGCAGGAAACATGTACATAGTCCTGGTTGACAGTAACAGAGCTTTACTGTCGCCAAATCTTTACGAGGGAAGTGATGACAGACGCCAAGAACCACATTGCAGTTGTTGCCTTGGGTGGAAATGCTATCAGTCGGCCGGACCAACGTGAAAACATTCATGATCAATTCCGCAGAACCCGTGAAAGCCTGGAAGCGATTGTAGCTTTGATCAGGGATGGCTGGCGGGTTGCGATTACGCACGGAAATGGTCCACAGGTAGGTAATGAGCTGCAGCGGAACGAACTTGCACGTGAAAGGGTGCCTGCATTGCCGTTGGGGGTGCTTGTGGCGAGTACGGAAGGCTGGATGGGCTACATGATCGAGCAATCCCTCATGAACCGTCTGCTGGATGAAAAAATAGACAAAAAAGTGGTATCCGTAGTGACCCAGGTGGAAGTTGATCCGGATGATCCCTCTTTAAAAGATCCGACCAAATTTGTAGGTCAGACATACGGTGACGTAGACGCAAAAATCAAAGAAGAAGAAAATGGTTGGGTGCTTAAATATGACAAAGGCCGGGATGGCTGGAGAAGGGTTGTCGGCTCCCCGAAACCGTTACGAATTGTCAACAGCGAACCAATTCGTCTTCTGATTGATCAGGACTGGATTGTCATTTGCGCCGGTGGTGGGGGAGTTCCTGCATATCCCTATGATAATGGTAAACTGGAAGGTGTGGACGCGGTTGTCGACAAGGATCTTGCTTCTGCGGTTCTTGCCAAAGACATTGGCGCTGAAGTGCTCTTTATTATCACCAGTGTGCCTTACGTGTCCTTAAATTACGGCCGGAAAGACCAGGAAGATCTTTTGAGCATTACAATGGATGAAGCGCAGAAATATCTTGATATCGGTCATTTCGCGCCGGGAAGTATGAAGCCAAAAGTTGAAGCTGCGATTCAGTTTTTACGGGACGGAGGGAAGAAAGTTGTTATTACCGACCTTGAAAATATCGCAGCGTCTTTGAAAGGAAACAGCGGGACGACTATAACAAAATAAAGAACAATTATGTCTCTTCGAGACTCCAATTTACAAACACTTTTACAGTCGATCAGGTCAGGCAAGTTGCCATGTGATTTCAAACGATGTAACATCTCAATCTTGGTTGGTCCTGTATATGGAACATAACCGTTCAAGATGTCGTTAACCTTCAGAAACATCTGGTTGAATCATTCATAAAACGTGGGGTAAAGATGAAGATCCACGAGTACCAAGCGAAAGAGATACTTCGTGAATTCGGTGTAGCGGTTCCCGCCGGGAAAGTGGCGTTTACACCGGAAGAAGCTCGGCAGGCGGCAGTTGAACTTGGTGGTGGCACAGTTGTTGTCAAGGCGCAGATTCATGCTGGCGGCAGGGGCAAAGGCGGCGGTGTAAAAGTGGTCAATGGTCCTGACGAAGCGCAGGCAACCGCTGAAAAAATGCTCGGAATGCAACTGGTGACACACCAGACCGGTCCGGAAGGGAAAGAAGTGGGCCGAGTGTTGATCGAGCAGGGTATGGATATTCAGAAAGAATTTTACGCTGGCTTGACCCTCGACCGTGAACGTTTCAAGGATACCTTCATGGTGTCGACTGAAGGCGGTGTCGAGATTGAAAAAGTTGCTGCAGAAACTCCTGAAAAAATAATCAAGGTAGCTATTGATCCGGGATTCGGTCTGCAATCGTTCCAGGCTCGTGAAATGGCATTCGCGCTTGGTCTGGAAGGCAAAGCGGTCAGCAAGGCGGCGAAATTCTTCCTCAGCCTGTACAAGGCATACAAATCCAAGGACGGATCTCTGGCCGAAATCAATCCCCTGGTTCTTACCGGTGACGGTGATGTAATCGCGCTGGACGCCAAGATGAACTTTGACGATAACGCTTTGTACCGTCATCCTGAATTGGCGGAGCTTCGTGATCTCAGCGAAGAAGAACCCGCAGAGGTGGAAGCGTCAAAGTTTAACCTGAACTATATCAAGCTGGACGGCAATGTTGGCTGCATGGTCAATGGCGCCGGACTCGCCATGTCGACCATGGATATCATCAAGCTGTCCGGTGGTGAACCTGCGAACTTCCTCGATGTCGGCGGTGTGGCCAATCCCGAGACGGTGAAAAATGGTTTCCGTCTGATCCTTACAGATCCCAACGTTAAAGCAATCCTGATCAATATTTTCGGCGGAATTGTCCGTTGCGACCGTGTCGCGGAAGGTGTTATCTCTGCGTTGTCGGATGGTGATATCGAGGTACAAGTGCCGGTTGTAATTCGTCTCGAAGGGACAAATGCGGACACAGCGGCGCAAATGCTGGAAGATTCACCATTGGATTTCATTGTCGCCACGAATTTGAAAGAAGCGGCTGAAAAAGTAGTAGCAGCGGCGAAGGAGGTGGGCTGATGTCTATTCTCGTCGGTAAAGATACAAGGCTTGTGGTTCAGGGATTCACGGGTAAAGAGGGATCCTTTCATTCAGAGCAGATGATTGAATACGGCACCAACGTTGTCGCCGGTGTTACCCCTGGCAAAGGCGGCCAGATGCACCTCAACCGTCCGGTGTTTAACACGGTAAAAGAGGCCGTTGAAGAGACAGGCGCGAACACAAGCATCATTTTTGTTCCACCACCCTTTGCTGCCGATGGTATCCTCGAAGCAGCCAGTGCGGGTGTTGACCTGGTTATCTGTATTACCGAAGGAATTCCACCGTCCGATATGCTGGCGGTCTGGCATCAGATCAAGGATCTGCCGACTCGTCTGATCGGGCCGAACTGTCCGGGAGCGATTACTCCGGGAGAAGCCAAAGTCGGAATTATGCCCGGTTTCATCCATGTACCCGGTTCCATCGGACTCATCAGCCGTTCCGGAACCCTCACCTATGAAGCGGTTGGTCAGTTGACAGCACTTGGCCTGGGCCAATCCACTGCAATCGGTATTGGCGGAGACCCGGTGAACGGTACCAATTTTGTAGATGCTCTCAAGCTCTTCAAGGATGATCCGCAGACGGAAGGCGTTGTCATGATCGGTGAAATCGGCGGTTCTGCGGAAGAACAGGCTGCTGAATATATTAAGAAGGAATTCGGAAAACCCGTGGCGGCCTTCATTGCCGGCCGTACTGCTCCTCCTGGACGACGGATGGGACATGCAGGCGCGATCATTTCCGGTGGAAAAGGCACTGCGACTGAAAAAATCGCTGCACTGAAAGAAGCCGGTATCTTTGTGTCGGAAAGCCCGGCCACCATCGGTGAAACGATGAAAGCAGCACTGGGAAAATAGATACAGATTGTAGTTGAGTGATACAGGGTTGGCTACTGTTACAGGGGTCAACCCTTTTATATATGTTAAAATGCATGGAGTGTGAAAAAGAAGAAATTATACCAGATTACAAGTAATAAAAGTGGATATGCCGGAAACGCGCAGAGAGCGGATTTCACAATGTATTCAACCGCAAATACGTTGGCTTTCACAGGTGGTTTCTGTATATTTCTGTGTGCATCGAAGGCATGCGACACGTAACAAGATACAAAACTCAAGACCGGACAGGTGAAATCATGAAAGTTCTAATTATTGGTAATGGTGGACGTGAACATGCGCTGGCGTGGAAAATCAGGCAGAGTCCTCATGTTTCCTGGCTGGGAGTTACTACCGGGAATGGAGGAACCACCAGTGTCGCGGAAACAGTTGATGTTGATTCGAATGATCTGGATGGAATTATAAAATATGTCAAGGAAAATGATATCCACTTGACCGTTGTTGGGCCGGAAGCGCCCCTTGCGGAGGGGCTTGTCGACAGGTTTGAATCACAACATTTTATCTTTGGTCCGGTAAAAGCGGCGGCCATGCTGGAAAGCAGCAAATCTTTCGCCAAGAAACTGATGGAAGAGGCCGGAGTGCCGACGGGAAGATTCCGTACGTTTTCAAGCGCCCTGGAAGCACGGGAATACATTAATACCCAGCGAAGTCCCATGGTAGTAAAAGCCTCCGGGCTGGCAGCGGGAAAGGGAGTGTTTGTTTGCGCCAGCCGTGAAGAAGCCATGAATTCGGTTGATGCCATCATGGAACGCAAAATTTTCGGTGATTCCGGCACTGAAGTGATCATTGAAGAGTTCCTCGATGGCGAAGAAGTCAGCCTGCTGGCGATTACAGATGGAACCAACTATATCATGCTTCCACCTTCCCAGGATCACAAGAGAATACGGGAAGGGGATCATGGGCCCAACACAGGCGGTATGGGGGCTTACGCACCAGCGCCGGTAATGGCTGACGAGCTGTTGAAGGAATGTTGTGAAACCATAATCGAACCTGTTCTGAATATTATGAAAGAGAAGGGAATTCCTTATAAAGGTGTTTTATATGCAGGATTGATGCTTACCAGTGAAGGGCCGAAAGTACTGGAATTCAACTGTCGTTTTGGCGATCCTGAAACCCAGGCGATTCTCCCGTTGTTATCCGTTGACCTGGTTGACTTGATGCTGGTTTCTGCGACCGGGAAAATGGGTGAAATGATGAAAGCGTTGAACCTGCAACCATATAACTGGCACAGACTGGCGAAACCTGGATATTCGGCAACAGTAATTGCCGCAGCGTATGGGTACCCCGGAAAATATGAAAAGGGTAAAGTGATTACCGGACTCACTCCAGAGACGGAAGAACTTCGGCTTTTCCATGCAGGAACAAAATGGGATTCCGGAAGGCTATTGACAAATGGTGGAAGAGTAATTGCCGCTACAGGCCTGGATCTCACACTTCAAGGCGCGTTGAATAAGGCATACAGAGCAATCAATGGTATGCAGTTCGAGGGAAAAACGTTTCGCAAGGATATTGGCTGGAGAGCACTGCAGCGCCTTGGTTAATAGAAATCTTGTAAAAAATCAAAGAAAAAGAACGACGATTCCCGGCAGGATTTGACAGTGAAAATCAGATTTCTTGGTACAGGATCGGGATATCCGGATCCTGTGCGAATGTGCAGTAGTCTAATCGTGGAAGGAAAACACGGGTCACTTTTACTGGACGCCGGCGAAGGGCTCTCTCACCGTCTGGCGCAGAAACCGGAATGGTCTCAACAGATTTCCTCGATCATCATAACTCATCGTCATGTAGATCATCATTCCGGGCTTCCATTGTTTCTCCAGCGCGAAGAGTTGGATAACAGAAGAAAACCTCTTGAAATTTTCATGCCCGGGGGAATGAAAGATACCTATGAAAACTGGTTGAAAATGGTACATTTATACAATGATGAACTTCCTTATGAACTGAATTTGAAAATACTTAATAAAGGCAACGTTCCCGTAAAATCAGGTCATGATGTATATTCATGGCTGAATACTCATTTGCATACCGAAAGTGAGTCAGAGGGTAGTTTTTCGGTACTATTCACAGTCAATAGTAAAAAATGGATATATTCAAGCGATCTTGGATCCATAGAAGATCTGGACGGACACCTTGACAATGTTAATGGTGTCATTCTTGAAAGTACCCACATTGATGTGGAAGAATCGCTTGCCCGGCTGGCCAGGTATGCTATTGAAACTATTTATCTGACTCATGGTAATACGGATAGTCTGCCGGGGGTACATTCAAAGGCGATCATTGCCGAAGATAATATGGTTATGGAATGCTGATCGTTGCGTCCTTCGCAAAATGAACAAAACAGGAGATACCTGGTTGTGAACGGAGAAGCAAATCCAGATTCAGTAAGATCAAACATCGGCGTACTGGACCGTCTTATCGGACATAGCGATGCGATATCGAGGATACGTTCACTCGCAAGACAGGTTGCAGGCACAAAAATCTCCGTTCTGATCACAGGGGAAAGTGGAACAGGGAAAGATGTCGTTGCTCACCTGATCCATGATCTTTCCCCACGCAGGGATCATGAATTTGTTCCCGTAAATTGTGGCGCGATTCCGGAAGGATTGTTCGAAAGTGAAGTTTTTGGTCATGAGCGCGGGAGCTTTACCGGTGCGGACAAGCAGCGGAAAGGGTATTTTGAACGAGCGGACAAGGGCACGCTTTTTCTGGATGAAGTTGGCGAAATGCCGCTGCAAATGCAGGTAAAAGTCCTGCGGGCCCTTGAGAGTGGGGAGTATTTCCGGGTTGGCGGAAATCGTCCTTTGCATGCGAATGTACGGGTAATTGCAGCAACAAACAGGAATCTCCAGCAGGAGGTGCAAAGAGGTCACTTTCGGGAAGACCTGTTTTTCCGATTAAAAGCAGTTGCCATGGAGATACCGCCATTACGGGATCGTACCGAGGATATCCCTCCTCTGGTGGAACGCTTTGCACATGAATTTGCACGGGAGAACGGTATAAACAAACCGCGATTCCTGCCGGACGCCATGAAAGCCCTCGAAGCACATGAATGGAAAGGGAATGTTCGAGAGCTGAAGCTGTTCATAGGAACACTTTTGACTCTTGAAAACGAGGGGCCCATTGATGGTTATACGGTGCGAAGCCATCTTGGCGGACCGTCCCTGTCTCCGACCAATCTCCCTGTTCTGGCACCTCTACAGCGTGAAACACTGGATAATGAGCTTATTTTACAATTACTTCTCGATATGCGCAGAGAAATGCAGGACATTAAAGGAATGCTCGCAAGAGTCCTGCTGATGCCGCATGCCCTTCCGGAACATATCAATTATTCGGAAGAGGGAGATGATTATCGCCCAACGCTTGACGAGATTGAAAAAGAGCAGATACGCCAGGCGTTGATCGAAAAAGGCGGAAATCGAAGAAAAGCTGCAAAAATGCTTGGTATTGGAGAAAGAACATTGTACCGTAAAATCAAGGAGTACAATCTTTGAAGATCGGTATGCCGATAAGTTTGCTCATTCTGTTTGGCTCTGTTTTGTGTGGGTGTGGCGTCTACACATTCGGGGGGAATGTACCTGCGCATCTGTCAAGTATTGCGATTCCCACTTTCGAAAACCAGACCGCAGAATATGGATTGGCGGAACAATTGACGGATGAAGTTGTCGATCGCTTTACCGTTGATGGTTCCCTGCAGGTGAGAGACTCAAGATCTTCAGATTGTGTGATTTCAGGTCTGATTGTCCGGGTAACCGACGCTCCTTTTGGTTACAATGCCGATGAATCGGTAGATGAATACAAGATCACAATCACGGTGAATGTGTCCTTTCAGGACAGGGTACGTGGTGAGATTGTTTGGGAAGAAACCTTGACCCAGTTTGGCGTATATCCTTTTACATCAGGAAGTCGGGCGGAACGGCAAACAGGTGTCGATGAAGCAGTTGAAAAACTGGCAGTGGATATATTAAATAAGACGGTATCCGGATGGTAGTAATCGCAGAATTGGAAAGAGGGGAAGCCCCTCCCGAAGTAGTTCGTGAAATTGTACGACGGTTGGAACGAGGGGAAATCCTGATTCTACCTACAGACACGGTGTATGGTGTGCATGCTCATTCACGGTTTCCAGCTACGATTGAACGTGTCAAGAGAATCAAGAGGATTACAGAAAAACGGCCGTTTGTTACTCTTTATTCAACAGTGGTGGATATCGGTCGTTGGGTATTGCTTCCCGAAGGCAGGGATCGTCGTGCTGTGCTGGATTCATGGCCAGGCCAGGTTACATGGGTGCTTCCGGCGCGAAGAACAGTCCCCAGGGAGTTGCTTGGCAGCGAAAGAACCCTTGGTATACGAGTACCAAGTCATCCGCTGTTACGCGCTATCTGTACTGCTTTGGACGATCTGATTATTTCAAGTTCCGCCAATTTGCACGGTCAGCAACCGGCGGTTTCCAAGGAAGATTTTTCTGATGAATTACTGAGCGAAGTGGATGCTGTTGTATACCAGACAACGCCACTCTCCGGAAGACCTTCGGAAGTGAAACGTTGGACTCCTACCGGACCGGTGGTTTTGCGGGCAAGACCTGTCGAAAATGAAGAATTAAAAGAGAATCTGAATGTATTGGTCATTTGCAGCGGAAACACCTGCCGTTCGCCTCTCGCTGAAGGTATATTGACAAAATCCCTCCAGGAAGAAGCGCCGGGAAAGATTTCTGTGAAAAGTGCTGGAATACTTGCATTGTCAGGCAATCGTGCAACTTTACCGGCTATTGAAGTAGCTAAAAAACATGAAATTGATTTGACATCACACCGCAGCCAGACCGTGTCCAGGGAAAAAATTGAATGGGCTGACATTATTCTGGCAATGACAACAGATCACCTTGGCGAACTTAGCACGATGTTTCCAGCGCATTCAGGAAAGATGTATCTCTATTCCCATTTCCCGGAGAGTGAACTGGATCCTGATACAAAGGATTATGGTATCCCTGATCCTTACGGACTGAATACTGAAGCCTACCAGGAGACCTTCTATAAAATTAAGGAACATGAGGATCGTATCGTGTCCAATTTGTTGAATCGAGTAAGCTAACGGATTGGATATGATGTGAGTATGGAAACACATAGCGAACGTGAGACGCATAAGAGTGAAATCAATAAGAGAATATCCCCAACCAATATCCTGGTGATTCAAACGGCATTTCTCGGGGATGCAGTTCTGACACTTCCCCTGTTAAAAGGTATTCATGATATATGGGAAAAGGCCGCTATTCATGTAGTAACCATACCATCCAACGCAGACCTCTTCCGAAGTCAACCATATATTTCCCGTGTATATCCCTATGACAAGCACAAGGGATCGACAGGGATTTCCGCTTTTATTGCATTGGTGAAACAACTCAGGAAAACATCCTTTGACTATGCCATTGTGCCTCATCGCTCCGCACGGAGTACAATACTGACAATGTACAGTAGAGCGAGAAGGAAAACGGGGTACAAAGAGGCGGCTTTCAATTTTCTCTATAACACAACGATTGCTCGAGGATTTGTATCCGATCCGACTCCGGGAATGGAATTGGAACCGGAAATTACGAGAAATCTGAACCTTCTACCCGGGTGGCGTAACAACCTGGTTGACCATCTGCCACAACTGGTAATCTCAAAAGAAATTAAAGAGAATACTAGGAAATGGTTGCAGAAGAACCAATTGAATAAAAATGAGTATGTTGTTTTTGCATGTGGAAGTATCTGGCCGACAAAACGCTGGCCGGAAAAGTCATGGATCAGACTTGGAAAAGAGTTGCGCAAAAGCGGATACAAAATACTCCTGGTCGGTGGAAAAGACGATAGACATGTCTCGGAGAATGTGCAGAGAGCCGTTGGAAATGGTACGCTGTCGGCAGCGGGAAAGTTCAAGGTAATCGAGTCGGCACAATTGATAAGCGATGCAAAACTTGTGATTACAAACGATTCCGCTCCTCTTCATCTTGCCACAGCCGTTCGTACGCCGATACTGGCAATATTTGGACCCACAGTGCCTGAATTTGGTTTTGCACCTGTCTGTAAATGCGATTATGTTATTGGGCTTGATCTTCCCTGCAGACCCTGTTCTCTCCATGGTGGAGCGGAGTGTCCGCTGAAGCATCATGACTGCATGCAAAAACTTGAACCGTTATCGGTTGCGAAAGTGGCAATGAAGATGTTGGGAGAATCGCCAGCAGCAAGCGGAGATTCTCGTTGAACCAGAGGGATGAAAAGATTAACAGCATCCGTGCAAACCAGAATGCACAGAACGGCAAGCTGCCTAAAGCTCCCGGTTTTGTGAAAGAGAGCTTTCTCCTGACTCTTCTGACCATGTTCGGAAAAGTCTCGGGATTTGTGCGCGCATGGATGCTCGCCTTTTTCTTTGGTACATCCATTTTTGTGGACGCTTACCAGATCGCCGTAGAACTCAGCATGATTTTCTGGCACATCCTGATCGGTTCACATGTAGAGACATCCCTGATCCCGCTGATCTCCAAATGGAGAACGGTAGGCAATGTACGTTCCGCTAATTTTCTTATCAGAGTTATTGCGTACATATCTCTGACTCTTTCGGTCCTGATCGCACTGGGGATGATTTGGCTTGCTCCCTGGATTACACATATTCAAGCTCCCAGCTATGATGCGGAGCATGCAGCGATTATCACAACCTTTATCCGATGGATTGCACCCGCTGTGCCGCTTTTTGTCGCCTGTAACCTGTTGGGATACCTGTTGGCGACAGTTCACCGTTTCAGAGTTTTTACGATTCTGTCCTTTTTTCTCAACCTGGGGCAAATTGCATTTATTGTTATCGTCGGAGTGTTCCACTTGCCAGAGCACCTGTTGTGCGTAGGGTACAACCTGGGACTGGTTCTTGCAATAATTGCCCTTTTCCTGGATGCCAGACGATGGTGGCCGGGAGTCAACAGGCCGACGATAGAACGCATCAAGCGGGTTCTGCAACCATTCTGGTCGAATTACTGGCCGTTGTTGCTGGTGACGATTCTGTTTCAAAGCAGGATTTTTATTGATAAACGGATTGTATCGGACCTGGGAGTTGTCGGTTTTGTCGCAGCGCTTGGCTATGCAAGGTATATAATCGAAACACCATTCTCTACGGCCGGAACAGCGGTCATTCGTATGGTACTGCCGCGTTTCAGTGAAATGGTGGCATTGCAGAAAATAGATGAAATCGCTCGGGATTTCAGAATACTTACAAATGCAATCATCTGGTTGTTCATGCCGCTGATTATTATTCTCGCATCATCCGCACAATCTGTAATAGAAATCATCTTTGGATATGGTGCTTTCGGGGATGACGCCGTTCGCTACACTTCACTTGCAATGATGGGATATGCTCCCCTGCTTTGGACCAGGATGCTGAATCCGCTTATTAACCGGATCTTTAATGCTTTTGGAATGAATAAAACGGTGCTGGTTACTGGTGCGGCGAGTATTATCCTGAATATCGCACTTGCCATTTTGCTGGTGAGGACAGAATTACAAATTGCAGGAGTTACACTTGCTACATCTATCAGTGATATTTTTTGTATTTTCATAATGTTGCCGCGATTGCCCGGAGGAATTCAGAAAGGTACTTACAGGTCCATTTTTCAATGGAGCGCTATAGGAATTGTTATCTTTTTCCTGTTACGGGTACTTCCGCAACCTGAACAGCCATTGTATCAACTGGCGGTGTGCAGTGTTTATGTTTTTGCATTATGGATACTGGCGAGCAGTACCTTCAAGGATGGAAGAGATACACTTGTTCTAATGATCAACTCAAGTAAAAAATTCTTACGTCGATAGTTGCCTCTTCTGATAGAAATACGTAGGATTATTAAAGTTTCAAAAGAGAATTCTCGGCAATATAATAATCTGATAATTACTTGTCCGGACAGGAAGTATTCATGATCAAGGCGCAGGAAAAACTGATTCGAGACTACATTGAAAGTACCGTCACTCGAATTCAGAACAGTGCAAATACCGGGCTGATTGATCCCGAACTGCACCTGACGGGATCAGCGAATCCACGCTACCAGGAATCATGTCTTACCCTGGCAATCGCCGTACGTCTCCGTGTCGCTCTTCCCGGCAAGATAGAAGATACAACCATTGAAAAAGCAGCCATGCAGGCTATGGACGGATGGCTTAATCTTCAGAATACAAATGGTTCCGTTCATTCCGGGGCGGATGGAATTCCCGATCCGCTCGCAACAGCGTATGGGATCTATGCAATCGCTAACTCTGTCCAATTGCTGGGAGAAATTCTTACCCCTATCCTTAGAGTAAAAGCGGAAAAAGGTTTACGCAAAGCGGTAAAATATCTCGTAAAACATTCTGTCCCACCAGGGCTTGAAACTCTTCCGATCAAGTATGCAGCTCTGCAGAGTGCATGCAAGGTTATTCAGCTCAAAGAATGCAATCCATATCTGGAAAAAATCAGAAGAGATGCACACCAGGAGATAGCCAGTACCCTTGCGACAGAAGCGGAGGGGTATAGTGGTGTCGATGCCGGAGCGCTCTCACTTGCATTGACTCTGCTGGTGTTGTCAATAGAGTCGCCTTCCGAGGAAGAATTTTCGCTATGGCAGAGAATCGTACAACGTTGCCTGCTCTCCACATCGCCGGGCGGGATTTTCGGCGGCGGTGCAGAAACCTCGATTGCCTCACTGCCTGTAACCACCGGGTTTATAAAGCTTGCTGAAACAATCCCCGAAGCTGCTGAAATTGTCCAGCGCCTGGAAAAAGCCTGGCACGGTGGATTTTATGACAGTCTCATTGATCCGGATATTCCCAGGCTGACTCCGATAGCTCACTTGCTTGCAAAGGGGTTGACAACTACGGCAAGTGCAGAGAAACAGTATCCCAATATTGAAAAAATTGTCTATCAGTCGAATTCAAAAAACGGGTCCGGAATTGTCGAAATAGGAGACTGGCTACTGCGTATAGCGATGGGGGGAAGTATTGCCTGGATCCATCATAAACCATCAGGGTCTATGAGACTATTTGGTTCTCCATTCGGAAATGCATTGCGAGAGGGTCCATGGATATTGAAGGGAGACCAGCTCTGCCATCCATCCATTTCGGGACGTTTTCACATGGAAGACTGGAATCCCTACCAGATCATTGGTGAATTGGCGATGGTTCCGATTCCCGGGGCAATGCCGACCCACAGGAGAATCGGTTTTCCACTCTTGAAAGGGAAACAGAAGAAGGTGCTTGACCGGCTTGTTCCACCGTCAAAACAGGTTTCCACCCGATGGGGAGAAACATTTCCCTACAGGAGAGAAATCGAACTCAAGGATGGGGCGCTTACCATTGAAACGGAAATACCCGGAAAAATCATGCACAGGTTCCCCATGGTATGGGTCGGTGGATTGTTCGGAACAATCAAGGTTGATAAGGAAGAGGTCAACGCCGGTGTACCGAACATGTACATGCGGGTCAGCGAGCTGATTTTCGAAGGAGGTCCATGGCCTCCATGGATTGCACGATTTGATCGTCCGGTGGATATTTTATATGAACCAATTCACGGATCAATTAACATGCATCCCATGAGATACCTTGCGGCTGCTGTGGCGGTGCTGGATATTCTTACGGAAGACCGTTTGCATGTTGCCTGGAGATGTGGGTAAACATCGAATCTTATACTGTTTCACACAAAAAGATCGTAAAATTGTCATGATAAAATGGAAAAAGCCGGGACTTTTCACCCGGCTTTTTCCATTTCTATTCCTGCTGAATAGCATAATCTATTTGATAAAAAAAGCTCGGGTGAAAGCATTCCCGAAAGAACTCTGCATGCGGATCAGATAGACACCACTCGACATGTCAGGCGTTGCTTGTACTAACAGCGAATGGGTTCCTGCGACTACTTCTCGAGGCGCCATTTCACTTATAAGGCGACCATCCATGGAAAAAACAGCCAACTCAACATTTCCGGCAGATGGGAGTGTAAACTGGACTCTTGTCGCGGAGTTAAATGGATTCGGATACACAGAAAGTATTTCAAAACCGTTCACTGTCGCCGGAGTTTGATCGCCAACCGCTTCGCCTCTGGCGTGCAGGGAGAGAAACACGCTGTCCATGATCGCGGGATCATTGGTGCTCTGGAAATGCAGGTATAAAGAGCCATCGCCTTCCGTAGCCGGGTAAAAATCAACATAGATTGTATCGAATGCGCTGACTGCCAGAGTATCATTTATCTCACGAAGAAACGGGGGATAACAAGTTGAGTTGATGCACATGGATGTGTGCCAGTTTTCCGGCACATCATCGTGACGCAGAGAAACAACAATAATGTCCTCCGAATCCCCGGTGTTGGTGAGAATTCCTTCATAAACATATAACTCGCCAAAAGGAACTGTAACTTCAGTTTCTCCCAGATGGGAATAATTTAAACCGCTTTGCGCAAATCCCGTTGCTGTAAAGGCGATTATAACTGCTAATGCAAGAAAAAACTTTGTATTAACGCGCATACCAGGTCTCCTCTAACCGTTTCGTGCATTGATAAGTGGGAATCAAAACACAATGACTGTATGAACCATATCATTCTGTAAAAATAACTGTATAAGGACTATCAAGCAAGTAAGGTCAGGTCTCCTGGGAAACCGGTTCCTTGTGTGGCAAAACGATTGTAAACAGCGAAAGGTTTACAACATATCCTTGATAGCGGCAACATCAATCTCAAGGCTATCCCACAATTCCTCAAGGGTTTGATCTTCTTTACAGAACATCTTTTTCGAACCCTCATAGAGAGGTTCAGTAAAGGCGTTGCCACTGTCGCCAATTTGATGCACATGTGCAAAATAATTGGCCGTATGAACGAGATGGGTGAGCAATGCTGATTTGCCGGCTGCCGCAGGTGTATGGTGCAGTTGAATGCATTCCACCAGTCGTTGCGGGAACTTCCAGTTTTCCGCAATTATGCCGCCGATTTCAGGATGGTCGATGTCAAAATTAACCGTACATATCTCGAGAAGAGAATGCTCTTTTTGACGGGATATCTGAACCGCTTGTTCAAACGCTTTGGGAGCCAACTGATCGAGGATCACTTTTCCAATATCATGCAGCAAACCGGCGGCAAAAGCATCCTCCGGCTGAACATTGGATTTATTCGCGCTTAACGCTTTCGAAATATAGGCGACCGCCAGGGAATGAACCCAGAACTCTTTGCGGTCAAAGGTCTCGGTATTCGATGCACCGTAATACTGAATCAGACTGGCAGCAAGAGTAATGTTTTTGACCTCTTCGAAACCCAGAATGACAATGGCTCGATCCACGTTCCCTATTTTGCGGAAATAGCCATAATACGCGCTGTTCACAATTTTAAGAATACGTGCCGTCAGGGTCTGGTCTTTCCGAATGACTTCGCCAAGATCCCTGGCGGAAGATTTGTCATCTTCGGTTGTTTCCAGAATTTGCTGGGTGACTGTCGGCAACGGCGCCAGGTTGGGGAGCTTGTCCAGTTTTCCGCGAATATCAACCGAGGCTGTTTTTGCGGGTGGAGGAGTTGCAACTTCGCCTGGAGATTCTTCCACTGCAAAAAGATGTGGAAAAAAATTGGTCAAACGTTGTTTCAGAAATTCCCGATTCATAGGTTTGAAGAGAACATCATTCGCACCGAGGTCCAACGCTTGCCTGGATACCACTTCTGAATGGTTGGCAGTATAGAGAATAAAACAGATATTTCTCCAGTCCCCTCGACGCTTGCGCATTTGCATCAATGGTTCTACCGTCGATTCACCAAACTCCCATTCGGAGAGAATAAGATCGAAAGAACCGGAGGAGACTTTAGAAGTTGCATCGGTAGGGTCATTGCTCATGGTTATTGAGCATTCACATACATCCTGCAATTGGATAGAGAGGTGACGCATGGCAAGGTTGGATCGATCAATGATTAGTACCTTCAGCGCGTCGTTCATTTTGTGCTGGTTCCTCAGAAGACATTATTTTACTAATAACCGGAAGTCTAATTATAAACAATGTTCCTGCATCAGGGCTAACATTAAATTCGATTGATCCACCATAATTCTTGATCGTGGAGAGACAATACGCCAGTCCCAATCCTGTCCCTCCGTCCAACATGGCAGACGCTTCAGAATCTTTTGACTTTGTTGTGTAAAACGGATCAAATATATGTGGTTGCACATCTTCCGGGATTCCAGGACCGGTATCTTCCACCTCGATCAACACATTCTCCCCGTCCTCGTCCACCCTGGTGCGAAGAGTCAGCTTACGCTCATTGGTGTCTCTCAGAGCATCCACGGCATTGGAAAGAACGTTGTTCAATATCTGGGAGAAGTCACGGTAAACACCTTTTACACAAGGTAGAATTTCAGCAAGCTCATAGCTTTTTTCGATTTTATTCTTGAAGAAGCTGTTGGCTTCGAAATAAGTGATTTCGCTACGGACAAGTTGGTTGATATCCACCTGTGAGATATCGTTACTCTGTTCCTCGCGGACCTTGTGTAAAAGATTTGCAACCATATCCTTCATTTTGTGCGCAGAACGTGAAATGGCGTCGAGACCTTCGGTATGATCGGGAGCCATTTTCATGAACTCGGCATATCCAAGGATCGCAGTAATTGGATTTTTCAGGTTGTGAATAATCCCTGTCAACAGGAGTCCGATCTGCGCAAGATGTTCCTGTCGAACAAGTTCTATCTCCAGCTTGCGTTTTTCACGTTCCTGGTGACGTTTTTCGGTGACGTCCCCAAAGCTTAAAAGAATTACTTTTTTACTGGTACCGGAAAGGAAACGTGAATATCCGGTTGTTTCCGTCTCCCGGGTTTTTCCGGATGTTGTCACAAGCCGTACGTCAATATGGCGTACTTCATCGGTGTTGTTTAATGCTTCACACCAGGCAGAGAAAAATTTTCGATCATCCGCATGAACAAATTCTTCAATTTTCCGTAGATAAGGCCATTCCTCAAGATGTAAACCGTCCTTGAATGTCTTATTGCTTTCGATGATCCTGCCATCTGTGTCGAGGAGAATTAAAAAACTGGAAGAATGGGTAAACAGGTCGCGGTATTTCTGTTCCGATTCCTGAACATGTTCATACAAACAACGATTTCGTAAACCGGATGTGAGGAGATTGGTGACGATTTCCAGGTGATGTTCAATATTCTCCGGGGAGAGGAATAACTTCTTCTCGATATAAAACAAAGCTCCAAAACCACATTCATCCATGTCAAGAGGCATGATCACAAGATTAGTAGGAGATTGAAAGTCTCCAGCCCAGTATTTCAATATGGAAGCATCTTCGCCTGATTCCAACCGTAACGGTTTCTTGTGAACGCGTATCCATCCCAGCAGGTTTTCTTCTTCTCCACTGATTACATCTACATTGGGCAAATATTCGTCATCTGATGCAAATGAAATGAGATGCCATCCCTCTTCGCCTTCGGGATGCCACATGTAAAATGCACAAAGGGAACACTCAAAGATTTCCAGGCAGGCTCTGGTAAAATTATCAAAGTAGTCATTGCCCTGGAGTCCAATGGTGAGAGTCTCTGCAAGAAGACGCATCTGAGATAATTGAAAAATCTTCTCATCAACATTACGACTGATTGCGTCAATTACACGCAAATATGTTTCGGATTCAGGTCGCTTGGACATAAGTCATGCCAGTTCGATTGCCCAGAATATTATTGCTGCCAGGTATCTTTAATCGCCTTGCGAACCAGTAAATCGTTCAACTCAGCTTTTCGAATTCTTGTCTGAAGATTTTTAACAACACAGCTAAATCAAATCAACTGTCTCGAATAATTGCAAAACAACAATTAGTATAACACTTTCTTTTATGTTTTCGCAAATCTCCAGACTTTGTAAAAACGTCTTTTTCGAAAAGAACAAAGCAATAAACGAATACTTACAATGGTTCCTGAAAGATATCTATTGTCAAACAGCATCTTTACCGTAATTGTTTTTGGCTGATAGTGTACACGATCAAACACAGTTTGTTGTGTAATTTCCATACAATACCCAAAATTGTATCAATTTGAACGTCATTTTTAGTATTCGCAAAGAGTATACCGGAACTCTCCGTTCTCCTCGAAATAATACATTATAGTAAATATATACTTTACATAAAAATACCCCTATATCTACAAAACATCAATGTAAAAATGCGAAATTGTTTTGGGAGGGTAAACTCTTTTATTATACTTTTGCCGTAAAATAAGGTGCATAATCAGGGGCATTCCGGTGGAAGAATATCCAATTTTTGGAACTTCCTCGAAAAGAAAACGTATCAGAATCAATAGTAAATTCAGTTCCGGTAAAAGAGCTTCTCCAATCCTCGGAGAAAATGTAAATTCCTTGACATCAAATTTTTCGCAGGATATTTTAATAACAGCTATCCTTTCACACCTACAATGGAGTTAGTCTGAAGTTTCGCTAAAAGGGTTGGAAACAGGTCACTGTATTTTATCTAGTAATGTTCCTTTTGGCGAGTGGATAGGTCAGAACGTCCTAAAATCCCTCCTCACATGCAGTTTGAACATTGTAGGTGACGCCATGAAAAAATTATTTATTTCGACGCTGTTGTTCGCAGCCGCGATGGTTGTTTCTAGCGTAGAAGCGAACATTCTTAGCACTGAGCTGAACAATTCGACAGTTCTTACAATTACTCCGGAAGCGTGGACGGAGATAGTTACAGACACAGGAATAGTACCGGTACCTCTTGAAGCTGGCCTGGATGATCGTGTTGATGGAGAAGTCGTACCCTATTATCGTCGTCTGATTGCTCTGCCGGCTCCAGTGAAACCAACGGTACAAATTGTCAACCAGCAATGGAATGAATGGCAGGAAGGGCTCCCTCCAATGGGTACAGAGGAATTCGATTCAGATAGAATTCCACATCTCTCCTCTGCAGGGCAGGTTTATATTGGAGAACCCTATCTCTGGCGGCGCCACTGGGTAAGCGATCTGTATATCATGCCCCTTAAGATTGAAGGGGATGGAGTACGTACTCTTCAGGAAATGCAGGTCCAGGTCACCTATCCACACCCTGAAAGGGGATTGTCTCGTATATCCGACCCTCTTTTTGAGACAACTGTGCTGAATGCAGAGTCCAGCAGAAATTGGGCTGTGTCCTCATCTCTACTGCCGGGTCGAACCGTCACCAACAGTGAACAGTCATGGCCGGATGGCCCCATGATCCGCATCGAGGTAACGCAGGAGGGAATTTACCAGGTTACCAGTGAACAACTGGAAGCATCGGGTATTGATCTGAGCGGTTATGACCCCCGCACTTTCAGGATTTACGGGAATGGCGGCCTGATGCTGGATGAGGATCCTTCGGAGGAGAGAGATACTTTCCTGAGGGAAAATGCTATCCTCGTGGAAGGTGAAGAAGATGGATCCTGGGATGAAAACGACAGGATACTCTTTTTTGCGAAGAGTGTAAACAGTTGGGAAAAGGCCGTTCCTTCCGGCAATTTCCGGCACACATTAAACCCCTATACTCGCACGAATGTGTACTGGTTGAACATTGCTGAAGATGGATCTTTCGGCAAACGTATGGAAGACCTGGAATCGGATGAAGCAAAAACGTTCGAAACGAATGCGGCCCGGAGCAGGGTCTTTACAGAAAATGACGTCTTCATCTATTATAACCAATCGTATGTGGAAACAGGTAAAATATGGTATGATACCCAGCTATCTACCGGCGAGTCTGTGAGTCGCCCCTTCCAGCTGACAGCACCGTTGGGAACAGGTGATGATGTCTTATGGTTGGCAGGGAAAAGACTAAGTTCAAGTGGAGCCTCCACTCGTGCAATTGTCATCATTAACAATGTTCACATAGATACTGTTTCCATGTCGAACAGCGTTCAATCTATAGATATACCACCGGAAGTCCTGGTGGATGGCATTAACACTTTTACGTTGAATATTTACAGCGGTATTGTCATGTTGGACTGGTTTGAAGTCCATTACATGCGTACCCTGCAGACTACTGCCGACCGGATGGATTTTGACGCTTTCCCGGAAGATGGAATCGCTGAAGTGACCCTTAGCGGGTTGGAAAATCCTTATATCTTTGATGTTCTGGATTTTGATGAAGTGGCAATAACCAGGAATAATCCGTTTGTAGTGAATTCCAGTGTCACTCAACCCCGCCGCTATATCGCGCTGGAGGAAACGGCTTTCCTGACCCCTCAATCAATGAGATATGATGTAAACAGGGGTGATGAATATACCGACGGGCTTCGAACACCCATTACAGCGGATTATATTTATATCGTACATGATGACTTTTATGAAACTGCCGCAACCCTGGAAAACTATGTGGAAGAACGTGACGGGGTTGAGGTCGTTCGAGTACTTACATCAGATATCTACGATGAGTTCTCCTGGGGAGTATACGATCCCACCGCGTTGCGTGATTTCCTGATGTATGTGCAGGCGAATTGGACAGGAACCGTTGGGGATATTCCCTCTGTTTGCCTGTTGATCGGTGATGGCGACTATGATTACAGGAATATTCTGTCATCATCTGACAGGAACTGGGTACCTCCTTATGAAAACCGGCAGGAATGCCGTGATGACTGGTTTGCCGAATTTGTAGAGAACGGCGATCCGGAGTTTATCATGGGCAGGTTGCCTGTGCAATCCAACTATCAGTTGGAAAATTATATAGAACGTTTGATGGATTACGAGGCCAATCCTGATTTTGGTCCGTGGAGAAGCCGTTTTATCCTGGTCGCCGATGATGAATGGGTGGAGAGCGGCCCTACCAGTATTGACACCTATCACATCAGCCAGGCGGAAAATCTTGCGACTCACTCGATTCCGTCGTACATGAATATCAATCGTATTTATATAGGGACATACCCGACCAATTTTGATCCGGTCACCAGTGGTCGTCTGAAACCGCATGCGACCCGTGAATTGATCGAATCCATCAACCGGGGCGCCCTGATGATTACCTGGATCGGCCATGGGAATGCCCATGTGTGGGCGCATGAACAATTGCTGGTAGATACCCGCGACATCGGGCAGATCAATGCCGGTGCACGTGAGCCGATCTATATCGCAGGAACATGTTCATGGGGACACTTTGACCGTCCCGATAACGAAGCCATGTTTGAACAATTGTTAATACGACAGGGCGGGGCGATTGGAGCGATTGCAGCTTCAAGAAACACATCCGGTATTTCCAATTACCATTTCCTGCAGACCTTTTACAGCATTTTCTTCAATCGTCAGAACCCGCGTTCTCTGGGAGAAGCGCTGATGCTGGCGAAAATCCAGGCGCAGGGCGTTACCAACCAGTATTACCACTGTTTTGCAGATCCATCCATGAAAACGGCTCTTCCAATTAAAAACATGGTGGTAACCGACATTGCGCCGGATAGCCTGGTAGCCATGGAATATGCGAGTGTGTTCGGCGAAGTTCGTGAACCGGGGTCCGGTGCACCCATTAGCGGGTTTGACGGTGAAGCGTTGGTCACTGTGTATGACAGCTATGACACACTGGCCTACCAGTTTACCAATTCGGACGGCACGCCTGGCAGGGATTTTTATTACCGGATGCCGGGAGGTTCCCTGTTCCGTGGATTCCAGACAGTTACAAGTGGAATTTTGGGAACGGAAGATACGGAAGGTGTCAGGTTTTTCGTTCCAAGGGATGCTACTACCGGATCTTCGGATGGGTGGATTCAATTGTTCGCCCATGATGGAGAAACGGATGCGCTCGGTTCCATGGTCGGGGTACAGATCTCTTCCGTCATGGGATCCACAAATGATTCGAATCCCCCGGAAATATCCGTGTACTTCGATCATGAAGACTGGCGCGAAGGTGATCTTACCAGCACAAGCCCAGTGCTCATGGTGGGCGTGGCGGATTCGAGCGGAGTGAATCTCACGGGAGAAATTGGTCATTCCATTCGTGCAATCATTAATGGAAGCGAAGAAATTCTTCTGACCGATGATTTTATCTACAATCGTGATAGTTACACAACAGGTATGGCGTCAAGAAAACTCTATGACCTTACACCCGGATGGAATACTCTCGAAGTGTGGGCATGGGATAATGCCAACAATTTCACCCGTGACGAGCTGAGTTTTTACGCGGTGGAAGTAGACGAAGAAGTTGTTTTGTCAAATGTCGTAAATGCTCCCAATCCATTTGAAAATGAAACATGGTTTACCTTTGAATCTGTGGGAGCGGAAGAGGCGACAGTACGTATCTTCACACCAAGTGGACGGTTGATAAAAACAATCGGTCCGGAAACCATTTCCGGTCAATTTGTCGCGATTCCGTGGGATGGACGCGATCATTACGGAGACGCCGTTGCAAATGGTGTCTATCTATATAGAGTACGCGTGAGTAGTTCCTCCGGGAGCGATGAAAAAGTTGGTACTCTAATGAGGATTCGTTAAATTGCATGATTTGCCGGGTTCGATTCAAATGTTGAAAACCGGGAATTGTAATACGATACATGTTGAAGTGGGAAGAAGGAGAAACACAGGATGGTGGTGAAACGAGCACTTCGTACCGTGATGGTGACGAGCATGGTTGCAATGCTTCTTCTGGGTACAACTGGAAGTGTTTTCGCATACAGTGTATCCCAGGCTGGGGTACTCTTTTTGAAAATCCATCCCGGCGCTCGTCCGGGTGGTATGGGAGAAGCTTTTGTAGCAGTTGCCGATGATGCAACAGCAACGTTCTGGAATCCGGCAGGATTGGCTTTTCAGAACCAACGCGAAGCAACATTGATGCATGTGAACTGGCTTCCCCAGTTCAAAATGTCCGATCTCTACTATGACTTTTTGAGTTACGTCTATCCTGTAGAGGACTGGGGGACATTCGGCGGAAACATTGTATACCTGAATCTGGGAGAAACCGAAAGACGTGATGAAAACAACACCTATCAAGGTACGTTCTCCTCTTATGAATTTGCGATAACGGGTTCATACGGTTCCACACTCAGCGATGACATGAGCATCGGCGTGAATATGCGCTACATCTACAGTCATCTTTCCGATCAGGGCGCCGGTGCAGAAAAAGGTTCCGGTGTTGCTACCAGTATTGGTGTGGATATCGGTTGGTTGTGGCATACGCCGTTCAGCGGACTTTCTTTGGGCGCCAACCTGTCCAACATGGGACCGAAAGTCGCCTATATCGACCGTGACCAGGCAGATCCGCTTCCAACTAACCTGAAATTCGGATTTGCCTATCGTCTGGTTGATTCCGAATTCAACCGCCTGACCATTGTTGGTGATATAGACAAGGAACTGGTGTACAGGCATAATGACGGAACCTCCGATCCGTTCTATCTCGCCATGTTTTCTTCCTGGAGTGATGGACCCTTCTGGTTGGTGATGACTTACCATGGTGGGGTAGAGTATTGGTACAGCGATCTGGTCGGATTGAGGATTGGGTACTGGCACGACCATTTTGGAAAAGTAAAACCGGTTACCTTTGGCGCAAGTCTTCGCTATTCGCTGTACAGGTTTGATTTTTCCTACGTGTCTGCAGGAGAGGGACATCCTTTGCAGGATACTATGAGATTCAGTCTTACAGTAGGATTCTGATTCTCGATCAGGAAAAACAGAACTTTATCGCCTGAACATTCGCAAACCTGTTGAATGTTGTCAGGTTCGCATTTATGACGTGGATTAATTGTACTGGTCATCCCATGAGAACCGGAATTCGGAATATCAGCTTTAAACAGTATTTAACAGTACTTTTCCCGGTTTTGACGCTGGTTGCGGGTGTTTCATTCTCCCAAACCGGCTCTTCTTCTCTTTCGCAGGAATTTCATGTTACTCCGTATGTGACGGCAGGAGGAACTGCATACCAGAACTCCCTGTTATCTAGTACGATTGACAGGCAGGATGAAGCGGATACCCTTCGCCTGTTGGCGATACGAGTTGACTTTGCCCCGGATACCTTGATCACTACCTTCGGCAATGGCTCCTTTTTTTATGAATTCCCGGATACGATGGAACGTGAAGACTGGATTGTAGATGCGCCGCCACATGACAGCCTGTATTTCAGTGATCAGCTTCTCGCCGTACGCCGCTATTTTGAACGCTTCAGTAATGGTAATGTTGTCATTACAGGCTTGATCAATGATGGGGACGATTCCGGCGGTGATGTGTTCCCCCGGGGAAACCAGGCATCTTATCATCTGCCCTACCCGGTATGGCATATCAACTACGGTAATGAGGACCGTGAAAGCCGTCTGGATACAACCCTGACCGAACTCTTTGTGGATGCATGGCAACTCGCCGATCAGGATCCGGAGCTTGATCCTCGAGGATATGACCTCTTCGTGATTTTCCATGCAGGTGCAGGTAACGAGTTTGATACGGGGTATGATCAGACACCTCACGATATTCCTTCGGTTTATATCGCACTTTCCGACTTGCAGAACTATGCAGATCTCGATAATGGAATCGAATTTGATGAGGGATTTACCCTTACAAACGGTGTGATCCTCCCGGCCACACAAAAGCAGCCGGATGTTGATGTAGGACTGTTGGGTACGATCTGCCACCAGGTTGGTTTCATGCTGGGCATGCCTCACCTCTATCAGCCGGAAACCGGCGATCCGGGAATAGGGAAGTATGGTCTTATGGACCGTGGATTTGGCGGATTTTTTGGTATTGTGCCAACACCTCCCTGCGCCTGGAGCCGCTTGAACATGGGATGGGAAACCGCTGTCACAGTGGATACCGGTTCCATCGCCATTGCTGCATTAGGGCTTCCGGACAGTGTTCTTTCCGATTCGCTTCACAGGCTGGTGCGTGTTCCGATCAACATGGATGAATACTATCTGCTCGAAGCACGATACCGTGACCCTGAAGATGACAGCATCTCGGTCGCGTATGACCGTGATGGACGCAGGATGATCTTCCACAACGACTATGAAGTGGAAGCGGAAGAAGGTTTCCGTGTAGCAGTAGAGTTTGATGACTACGATTTCGACACCCCTGCACGGGGAATGCTGATATGGCACATTGATAATTCCGTCATTCGTCAAAAAATAGATGCAGATCGAATCCAGGAAGATCGCTGGTTGCGTGGCGTTGACCTGGAGGAAGCGGACGGCAGCGAAGACATCGGCGAAGAATACGAGTTCCTTACTCCAGGTGACGGCAGCGAATACGGTGTCATGGAAGATGCCTGGTACCGCAGAAATGAAATCTGGATGGAAGCAAATGGAAGTGGGACTGTTGAATTCAGCCCCTATACATACCCCAGCACAAATGCCAATTCCGGGGGGATGTCCCATCTGGTGTTTACATCATTCTCGTCCGAAGATGACACCATGCGATGTTATGTCACAAATGATTGGGACCAGGGCGATTTTCCTGACAGGTTGACTGTCAGAGATCATATGAATGTAACAGTCGCTGATCTTGACGGAGACACATTGGACGAACTGATTGCCTATGCTGATAGTAATCTCTGGGTGTTCAATGGTGATGGATCCGATTTTGCGGACCAAAATCCGGTAATAAGTACTACTGGGATAAGATCACTTGTTGTCGGGGCGTTCGATGCCTCCTCCAATGCAGAACAAATCGTATATACTGATTACAGATCGCTTGTTTTTCTTTCCTGGAACACGGACCAACAAAGTTTTGATGCTGGAAATGTGGCATTCAACTTTTTTGTGAATCAATGTGATATTATGGTTACCGGTCCGCAAGACAATCCGGGAATCGCACTTTTAAGTATTGAGCAGGACGGAATACACCTGCGCTTTTATAATTCCGCACTTCAACTGGAAAACAGTTACGAGTTAACCGACAATGGAACCCAGGCGGCCATGACGCTTCTCGGAACGGAATGGAGCGACACAATTGCCGTTGTCTATAGTGATCATGAGTATGAAGTAATTTCACGTGAGAATTCGCAGATTGCTGCCGGTAGCTTTGATCGAGATCCATTTGAAGGGACAGTCTTTTCCGGTAATTTCGACGGTGATGATCTCCAGGATTTTGCTTTACTCATGAGCGATACGGAACTTACCTACTGCCTCGGGGCAGATAGCTGGCAGATTCCCTATACTCTCACCGGGTATGACGCCGCCTTCAGTTATCCGCTACCTATCGACATAGATCATGATGGTACCCACGAATTCACCAGTATTATGGATGATGGATATTCCGAAAACTTTACGATAGCAGGATTGGAGCCTTCCGGGGTTTGGACAGAGAACACACCGGTACGCTGGTTTGGCAGCGATGGCATCATTCGTTCGTGTCCGGCAGTCGCGGATGAGAGCGGGGATGGTTTCGAAGTTATGTTCGTTGCCCAGGAAATCTCCGATGCCACATGGATCCTCAGCGGATGCAATATTCCGGACGGTCGTGAAATTCTTGGTTTCCCGATAGATTTGGGAACTGCTGGTGTAAACAGTCTCTGGAATGTGCTACTCTCCCAGCTTGACACCGACAAAAACCTTGAACTGGTTGCATGGTCGCAGGATGGCTGCTTAAAGGTGATCAATCTGCCATCAAGCCCCGGAGATCAACCGACAATTCTGTGGGGATCGCAGGACGGTTCCAATCGAGGAACCCGAAGGGGGCATGAGATCAACCCGGAAATCACGACAACTCCGGATCAATCGGCAGGTATTCATGCCGGGTATGTCTGGCCGAATCCCGTCATTGATGAGATCGGATATGTCCGTTTTCGTACCGCACAGGGTAGCGAAGCGAAAGTAACCGTCTATGATCTCGTAGGTCGGAAGGTTCTGGAAGTTACGGAAGCTTACCAGCCCGGCCAGGAGAGTGAGGTTGTCCTTGATTGCTCAAACCTCGCATCGGGGGTATATGTTGCACGTCTCGAAGCAGGCGGTGATTTCAAGATGATACGATTTGCGGTTGTAAAATAGTTTGTCATTCCCGGCTTAATCGGGAATCCAGAAAGGGAAGTAAAAAGGTTTGTCATTCTCGACTTGATCGGGAATCCAGAAAAGGAAGTAAAAAGGTTTGTCATTCCCGACTTGATCGGGAATCCAGAAAGAGCGGGACGAAAGTCGCACTGATATAGCTGGTGCAACGGTCCACTAGATAGAAAAAGTGATGACAAAAAATACCATGAGCAGACATCGCATAACACTAGATACTTCCATGAAGAGAACATTGCTGGCATTCGGACTGGTACTCGTTTCGATCCTGATATTTTCATGGGTCGCTTTCGGCCAGGATCTGTCCGCCAATCACCCGGAACTTCGGTGGCGGACCTTCGAAACGGAGCATTTCGTCATTCATTATCACCAGGGGGCCGAACGTACAGCGAATGTGATCGCAAGAATTGCAGAAGAAATTCATCCAGTTATTACGAATATTTATAACTATGAACCAGACACCAAATTTCACTTCATGGTACGGGATACAGATGATTACGCGAATGGCGCCGCCTATTATTACAACAACAAAATGCTCATCTGGTGTACCGCACTCGATTATGATTTACGAGGGACCACCAACTGGCTTCGCAATGTAATCACACACGAATACACCCATATTATCCAACTTGGCGCTGCGAGGAAGCTGCCGAGGAATATTCCCGCGATTTATGTGCAGGCATTCGGATTTGAAGAGGAACAACGTCCGGATGTGCTGTATGGATACCCGAATATCCTGACAAGTTATCCCCTGGCGATGACCACTATGCCCATGTGGTTCGCCGAAGGAACAGCACAATACAACTCTCCGGATCTGCCCTATGATTTCTGGGACAGCCACCGGGATATGCAACTGCGTGTTCGGGCGCTGAATAATAACTTACTGCCATTAAACGAAATGGAAGTATTCGGAAAAAACAGCATGGGCAGTGAAGGGGTATACAATCACGGGTTCGGATTGGTGAAGTATATCTCTGAAACGTATGGTGTCGACAAGCTGCGTGAATTAACTGATGCGATGAGCGACATACACCGCTTCAGTTTCAACAGCGCTATCCATTCTGTGTTTGGAATCACCGGCGATGAACTGTATGCTGAATGGACAGAATTCCTGACCAGCCAATATGAAGAACGGACAGAGATCATCCGGGCGAACATTGTAACCGGTGATGAATTTGAATATTCCGGGTACGCCACATTCTACCCGAGATGGAATTCTGCCGGGGATACACTCTATTACACATCCAACACGGGGAACGATTACTACAGTGACCGCAGCATCTATCGTCGCCCCGTTAATGGCGGCGAACCGGAACAAGTCGTTCGTTTTGGTATGAGTCCTTTCGATCTTACCGAGGACGGCAGGTACATGGTGTACAGCAGTATCGTTCGCCAAAGCAACGAAAGCTATTATGCTGATTTGTACCTGTACGATCTCGTGGAAGATGAGAAAATCCGTTTGACACGATCCGCCAGGATGATGGAACCATCATTCTCTCCCGATGAACGCAGTATTGTCGGGGTAATCAATCACGATGGCACAAAAGATATTGTACGCCTCGACCTGCCGCCCCGTGAAGAATGGCCGGAGATTGAGATCACACCAACAGACAGCCTGGTGCATTTAACCGATTTTCGTGATGGCACCCAATGCTGGCGTCCGCACTACAGTCCTGATGGTGAATGGATAGTATATGCACGCGGTCGGGATATTGGACGTGATGTTATCCTTGTACGTCCCGATGGCAGCGAAGAAACCGTCCTTGTTGGCGGTCTCGGCGATCAACGGGATCCGGACTGGTCTGCTGACGGCGAATGGATCTACTATTCTTCGGATGAAACAGGAATCTTTAACCTGTACCGGTATCATGTGGAAACCGGAACACGGGAAGCGATCACCAATGTGATTGGTGGCGCCTTCATGCCGGATGTGCATGCAAACGGTGAAGTTGCCTATATCGAATACACAGAACGCGGTTTTGAACTTCGGATCTTGCGGGAAACGGAAGCGGTAGACGAAACGGTTATGGAATACAATCCGGACTATCTTACCGAGCTTCCTGAAATCACATACAATGACACAAATATTGATACCGCGGAAGCGGTGCTTTACAATACCCCGTTTGAACAGCTCTTTTTCGTGCCGCGCATAACCTGGGATTACGGCGGATTCAAGCCGGGTATTTATGTCTTTTCCAGTGATTTTCTGGAAAAGCTGCAAATGTTTGCCGGAGTGGCGCGAAATGCCCGTAGTGAAACAGATCTTTTCTTCCTGCTTGATTTTCATGCGCTCCGTCCCACGGTTTTCCTCGAAGGATTTTTTATCACTCGAGTGGATGATCAGCGGTTTGATGATATAGAACGTATTGTGGGAGAACGTCAGGATGATGACGGCTTCTGGGTGCCTGTCTATGACACCTATGGAGTCAGCTACGATTTCAGCCTTATGGAAGCGGACGGCGGCCTGCGGTTCAGGCTCTCAACACCATTGGAGCTGGAACTCAGGGGAGTGTACAGTCGCTACCAGGCTGCGTTGGAATATGACGATGGTGGAAATTTCCAGTACACCTATTTCAAGGGACGGCAGCTTCAGGCGAGACTGGATTTTGATCTGACCGAAAGACGCTTGCACGGCAACATTCATCCACGAAGTGGTATTGTCGGACAGCTAACCGTAGCCCGTGAAAGCAACGATTTCATCGAAGGCTTTGAGATAAACGCTGAAAAATATACACTCCAGGAAGTTTTCAAACGTTGGGATTACTGGCGTTTTGAAGCGGATGTGACCACATGGTTCAACCCGGTAGGGGACTTGACCATTCAACCGCGTTTGCGCCTGGGGTATCTTGACAAGCAGGTTGATCCTTTCATGCATTTATATGCCGGTGGAATGCACGGCATGAGAGGATATACCTATTACAGCCTGGGTGGAACACGTAAGGTGATCGCCTCCATGGCGCTGCGTCATCCTATCTGGACTCCCGACCGTCCACGTTTTGCGTGGTTGCATATGGATGGTCTTTACGCAGGTGTTTTCGGTGATGTTGGTGATGCCTGGCGTGAACGGAATTTCGAGTGGGATGAACTGCGAAGTGATGTAGGCGTAGAACTGCGCGCCAAGTTCTATTCATGGTATGGATTCCCCACGGCTGTCACATTTGCCGCTGCACGGGCGTTAAACGATCATTCTGTGACAGAACGTGGCGAAACTACTTTTTACGATCAGGAATGGCGGTACTATCTGACCGTCTTGTTTAATTTTGAAACGATCTTTCCATCGAACACGATGGCGAGGAGGTAGAGGGAATGCAGAAGCGTATTCTAACAACTGTTCTGGTAGTGATGATTGCACTGCCGAATTTTGTCATGGCTGATGAGCTTGAAGGCATGCTTGATTTCACGCAGCCTGCCATAGAAGGGGTTTCCCCTGTGTTTTTGAATCCGCCATCGGAGTCGGAAGAAATGCAGGAAGGGATGATCAACCTGTTTAATAATTCCCCCCTGGCGCCATCGCGCAGCTCTTTTGACGTGCAGCAACGGATGACATTTGCCCTGGTGGAAAATGGAAACGATGTCGGTGCTGTTGAATCGATCAATCCGGAAGATGGACGTAAACATCCGGGAAGAGCAGTCCTTCTTTCCGCCCTGGTTCCCGGTACCGGCCAGTTCTACGCTGAGTCGCCGCTCAAGGGAGCCCTGTTCCTTGGGCTTGAAGTCGCCTGTTGGGTTGGAGCCGTGTATTACGCCAACGAGGGCCAGGACAAGGAAGAAGAATTCGAAGGTTTTGCTGACGATCTTTGGGATGAAAACCTTTATCAGTACTGGGAATGGTATAACGCAAGAACCTACCATGATGATCCGGAAGACCACTATAATGGTTCTCTGACGGAATGGAATAATCTGACCTGGAATGAAAAACTGGATTATCTTCCGACCTTCTTTACCCATGATTTACCGGAAAGCAAAACTCAACAGTATTACGAAATGATCGGGAAATACCTCATGCAATTCGGTATTGCCTGGTATCATGAAGATGCGCCTGAATGGGATGATCAAAATAACTGGGATGGCCTCATGGAAATATATGATCCTGAAAGGTGGACCACGGAAGATATTTCCACGATCAACCATTTTACGGCAAATTATATCGATATGCGGTATGATCACAACCAGTTGCTGGATCGTTCGGGGAACCTGTTCATGGTTATCATGGTCAACCATGTCGTTGCGGCTCTGGATGCAGGATTCACCGTAACTCGCCACAACCGTCGTCTCGTGGAAGGCGAACTGGGAGCGCGGCTGATCAATTACAATGACGAAAGCATCATTGCGGCAGGTGTGAACTTTACGTTCTAAGCGGAACGTAAGGGATTTTTATCTGGTGAAAACAATCATGAATAATCATGATTGAAAACAGGCATTATTATGGAATGGCAAAGTAAAATCAGGACAGGTTTGCTGGTAGTTCTCGGATTGACAGGCATGATCTCCTTGTCGCAGGCAGGCACATTTGCGCAGGCACCGGAGGATTCGGCTTTGCCATCCACTAGTGAGAGTGCCTGCCGAACAGAACAAACTGCAGACCTGCCACCGGTTCCTTTTCGCTTTTCCGGATCGAACATGGGGCGAAGCCTGATGACATCCGGCCCCAATGAGCCTGTACGACAGATTCACCTGATGCCAGCGGAAAACCATGCTGCATTTCTGGAAAAATCAGGGGAAACAGCATTTATCCTCAGCCTTCTCCTTCCCGGGCAGGGGCAACGGTATGGAGAACGGAGCACTCGAGGGGCGATTTACACTGCAATTGATATTTCATTGTGGAGCGGTCTGTTCTTCACACGGATGAATTACCTGGATGGCAGGGATCGTTACCGGTCGTATGCTCGGCAGCATGCGGGAGTGAACGGAACCCAGACCCATGATTTTTATGTGGATATCGGTAATTACAATTCCCGTGACGAGTTTAATGCCGCCCGTCGTGCGCAACGCAGTTACGATACTCAGTATGACCGGCCGGAAACTTTCTGGCAATGGGATACATCGGATAATCGAAGACATTTCAAGGATATGAGGATCAATGCCGACCGGAATAAAAATTACGTGTGGTATATGGTTGGCGGTTTGATCCTGAACCGTGTTGTCTCCGCCATTGATGCCGCTACGGGACTCAGTATTCGTCAGAAAGACATCAGGGAACAATCCGTGTCAGTAGGAATGACACCTGAATGGGATGGTGTTGCAGTTACCTATTCTCGAAACTTTTAAGCAGTCTTCTGAAAATAGTCGTGCAAAAACCCGGAAAATCATCTTTTCCGGGTTTTCAATTTTATTACAGTTATTCAGGTCGGCGTTCCCACGGTTTCAAATGCAGATCCGCACGGTAATGGACATGTGCATGTTCAGGGATTCGTCTCTGGTGGAAGTCCGGATGCTGGTCCTCGCCGAACATATCCGCGAAGATCTTCAGTAAACGTTGTTTTTCTTCTTCGGTGAAACTTGGACGGTGTTCTTTCAGAACCGCCATGGGCACTTGGCATATCAGGCAATCCACGATGATAAAATCATCATCTTCATAATGCTTTTTTGTTTTTACTTCATGTTCATAAGTAAGAGCGCACAAATCGCAGCAACGGTCAAATTTTCGCATTTTACCATCCTGCGAAACCCAGTTAATGGTGTTTTTTCCTTCTTCCTTCAGACGGTCGCGGTCGGTTTTGATCCAGTTCTTCCAACGGTACCATTCCGCCGTTTGCCCTATTCCCGCACGCAGTGGCATTTTCCCTTCAAATCCCAGCACCTCTTTTGCCTTCTCTCCACTCACCGTCCAGCGGGAAGCGAGCATGTCAGGCAGCTTGTCACGTTTGAAAGGTGTTTTTACGCCCAGAGTACCAAGTACAGGAAATACCGCAGCAGCGCCATATTTGATAACAGCATCGGGAATGTGGATGGTTTTCGGGTTGGCACTTAAAATGCAGCTTATGGTATCTGCGAATTCTTCCATGCTTACCGGTTCAAACGGAGAACAGAAAAAGGCTTCATTAATGGCTTTTTCATTTTCCACCTGCAAGAGTACCTGCCGGGCGAGATCCTGTGCATGAGTAAGCGATAATTCACGGAACTGTCCCAGGAGAGGCATCCACCCATCAGAAATCATCTTGAAATAGGAAAGCCAGGCGACATCACGGGGACCATACACTGCTGGCGGACGGACAATCGTAACAGGAAAATCATCCCTGTATTTGCTAACATGTTTTTCCGCAAGTAATTTGCTGTGACCATAGGCGGTTATCGGGTTGGGCGGATCATCCTCGTAACGGAATATTCCGGACTCAGTCGGACCGCACGCTGCCTGGCTGGAAACATAAACAAATCGAGATAAATTCGGATTTTCTTCTTTTATTATTTCAAGAAGGGTTCTTGTACTGTCACTGTTGAAAAGATAATAATGGTACCGGGATTCGGTGCTTACCACGCCGGCATTATGAATGACCACATCTACATCTCGGACAGCATTCCGGAGGGAGGTGCGGTCCTGAAGACTTCCATAAACAAGGGCAACAGGCTTTTCTTCGAGCCACTGGAGATTGGAAGTAGCCCGTACCATGGCGTGGAGAGTATATCCTTCACGCAACAGGGCGTCTGCAATATGGCTTCCAACAAAACCATTCGCCCCTGTTAAAAGAACTGTTTTCGCCATGTATTCCTCATTAGTAGTGTGGTTCATTTCAAACGCATCGTAGCTGCAATATACCGTGTCTTCAAATTTTCAGCAAGCGAACCTGGTGAAGAGATTCACATGCTCCGGGGAACAAAGCACAATAAAGAGAAATGAAAATACCCGCTGCGACGTGGAGGAGGTTACGTCTACAGCGGGTTAATCCCTCACGATATCGTGAGTCGGTAATACAGAAGAAACTATCTCGAAAAAAACGAAACGAGTGTGATAGTGAGCACAGAAATTAAAACATTGAGCTTTCCTGCGAATCATCTCATGATTGTATAACTGTTTGTATAAATGAAATCGTTCGATTATTTTTATCATTGCATTCGTAGTGTGATGATTATTAATCAGTTCGATAATACAACCGACAGATTTCCACGCCAGGAATGAAATCGTGACACGCGAAAAGAAGCACTAAATTATTATATCGGCCTTAAAAGTGTATTTCTCTCAAAATTACCACAATTTCCAACCTCTTCAGTAACATGTTTCGAGAGAAATGAGTACACTGCAAACCAGTGTGTTCGTTTGTATATTGGTGACGGTTATTTCATTGTTACGGGGAGTGTGATGTCATCAGCGAAAAAATGGTATACCCCACAAAGAGAAGCATTGCTTCAATACATCCTGTTTGGCGTATTGGTTGTCGCCACGCCATTTGTTGTCGTAACCCAATATCTCCAGGGCATGGTCCACATTATATCGCATTTCAGTTTTACAGTTGCGGGTCATGAATTTCCGATCCTGGTGGTGTTGGCAGTTCTCGCAGCAATAGTTCTTATCATCTATTTTCGTCGGCATTTTATCCCCAGGCGAGTTCTTGCGCTGATGATGATTGCAGGTATGATCCTTTTCTCGCATTCGATCATGGATGTATACCTCGACATGTCTTTTTTCGATCTCCAGCAGAATTGGCATTATATCGCCTATGGCGCCTATATCTTTTTCTTTTTCCGGGCATTTTACGCCAGGGGAATGCAGCAAAATAAAATGATCCTGGTCGCCTTTGCCAGCACAATCGGGATGTCACTGTTCGATGAAACCTTTCAATTTTTCCTGTCCCACAGGGTATTTGATCTGAGTGATATTGCCAAGGACGCATGGGGCGCGGTGATGGGGTTGATTCTTGTCCTCTTCTTTACAGAATCCTATGGCAAAGTACCGAGCTTCAGGCAGGGAATCAGCCAGAAACGAATAAAGGATTATTTCAGCAAACCGGAAGGGGCGTTCGTTTTTGTCTTCGTTCTGACTCTTTCCTTTGTCATTACAACGCCCCTCCTTGCGGAACACATGTACTGGCATTATAACCTGCTTTCCGGTTTCCTGCTGTTTTTGTTACTGTTTACGGTGTTGCATCTGCAGCAGTACAAGCGTGCAAGGATCATTATAATTGCAACGTCGGCTTTGCTTGTTGCAGGGTTGGGAATCTCATACCTGGTCCACAAGGATGATGGGATCACCTATAATCGTCACGGGTTAACTGTATATCGTGGAATTCCCATTCCCTTTTACGATTTTGTGATTTATCCCAATGGCTCTTTCCGTCTTGTGGACAAGAAACATCACTTCCGGTCGCGAGACTACCGGTATTTCATGTCGTATGAGCCGGATATCATCGTTGTCGGGTCCGGGTCGCAAGGGCGTGGGGGAAAAGGATTCCCCAAGTCGGATCCTGTACAGTTCCTTTTTAACGAGTACACCATGCGAGGTACGCAGGTGATCATTCTTCGAACCCCGGAAGCTTGTGAGAAATACAATGAGCTTGTCCGGGAAGGGAAGAACGTATTTCTTGTCGTACACAATACGTGTTGAGGATAAATTGTCATGGGAAAACGTAACGCAAAGAAAACGGTTGCGAAGAATAAAGTTTCAACGCAGACATCCAGGAAAGCGCCGGTTCTTACACGTTATTCAGTTTTTGGATGGATTGTGCTCGGCTCTCCTGTATTGCTGATCCTGTTCCTGGTGACAGCAGGGCCTCACATCCCCTGGATCATGGAACACAGCGATACCGGGGCCGAACATGAAGCCTCCTTCCATAACAGTATCGGGATGGAGAAAATGAATGCGGGGCAACTGCGGGAAGCCTACGCCAGTTTCCGTACTGCATTGACCATCAAACCCGATTACGTGGAAGCATATATCAACATCGCCAAGGTTTTTTACTTGAGGCATAATTTCGATGAAGCGGTAAACTGGCTGGAGCAGGCGATAGAATTGCATCCGCCTGAGATAGGATTGGTGTACAATAATCTCGCCATGCTGTATGCCCAACAGGGGCAGATCGAACGCGCATTGCCCATGTTCGAACAATCATTGGAGCTCGGTTCTCCATCAGTGTCATTACTCCGCAATATTGCCAATGCTCATTACCAGTTGGGCCACTATGATGAAGCAATCAACGTTTACCGCCAGGTGCTCGAACTTCATCCATCGGTAGAAAATGAATATCGGAAAATGCTCTACGAGGTATCTATCGACTATTCAAATGATGAAGAAAGGGAAGAGGAATATCGTGCCGCGACAGCATTGGTCGATCATGACTTTACACAGGAAGAACTCGCCGTTTTCGACAGCACCAGCATTGCGGACATGATCTTTGACGTGGACAGGATCCTTCAGGATTATGAACGCCTTGCACATGCCCAGGAAGAGGCTGGATATACGGACGATGCAGCTCTGACCCGGGCCGAAGCACGTGAAGTGGAAGCTCTGCACAGGAGAAGATAACCGCGATACCGGATGCCTGTATCCCGAGCATGGCAGAGGAGTTGGAGAATCCGGATCAAGAACCGGTTGAAGCAGCAATAAATCGTGTTGCTCGAAAGAAATATCTTAAAAGAGGTGTTGTGCGGGTTCCTGGCGTTTGGTCTCTGTAACATCATGGATTTGCGCATACGAAAGCGAGAACCTGCATATTATATAATCACGTATGGATGCCCGTATCCCGAGCATGGCAGAGGAGTTGGAGAATCCGGATGAAGAACCGGTTGAAACAGTAAAAAAGTCTTTTACGAGGCGAGCACAATAAGCGATGCATCTCTCCGTCCGGAAATCCGTTCGAACCTGTTGAAACCACACCGCTTTAACAGGAGAACAAGTTCTCTGTAACTATAGTACTTGTTATATCCCCGTGAAACCGATTGATACGAACCCGCCCTGGCGTGGTAACGGAATGTATACTCCCGTGCAGCAAATCTCCTGCGAATAGAGCTGTTTCGATTGATCACATGGATCGCGAGTTTTCCATTGGGTTGCAGTACTCGTCTGGATTCCAGTAATAGCAGGCGACGGTTTTCTGCACCGGGAATGGGTCCCAGGGTGTTCCCCCAAAGGAACAGGGATGTAAATGTATTTTCCTGGAAGGGAAGACAGGCACCATCGGCGCGGCAGAGGCCGCAAACACCCTGTTGGGAAGCATACTCAATCATTTCCTGCACAATCTCAACACCAAATGCAGAACAGGAAACCTGTTGCAATATATTTAGGATCACTCCTCCCCCCGAACCGATTTCCAGGACACAGTTTGTATCAAGTTCTGGAAGAACGGAGTGGATCTCCTTTTCCAGCAAAGATCGATTATGCCAGCGATCATGCGAATAAGCAGCAGCAATTTCGGCAATAAAAGATCGCTGGTTTTCCAGTGTGATTTCTTTTGCCAGCCGGGATAGCTCTTTACGGGACGATGCCATGGTTATTCCCCGAGACGTTCAAAAGGTTCCGGGGTTGTGGGGCGTTTAAATTTCCGGACACGACGGAACTGTGTTATCCAGATTGGAGTAAGAAGAACGCTGAGCGCTATAAACAGCATTGGAAGCACTTGTGAGCTGCCAGGTGATGAAAGAAACAGTTTTACGAAACCTATCATGAAGAGGAACAGGGAAGCCGTCGCTGCTGCTGTGCTGAACAGCTTTAGGGCCAGTTCTTCCAACGGAATGAAAGGGTCAAACCCGGAATAGGTAGCCGTCGTTCTCCAAAACCCGGGAGGACGGACCCGCTTGTAGAAAGGATCGAGAATTTTACTTTTCGTGATAGGGGTTGACAGCATTACGATAAATGTAATCACATTGGTTATTCCACCAAGTAGTACGATCCTCATTCCCGAATCATCAATAAAAAAGCAGGAAACCGGGATCAGCACAATTGTCAGGAACAGGGCGGTATGTTCCGCCTGGACATTCACACGTTCCCAGAACCAGCGAAGCAGAAGAACACCTCCCATACCGGCGCCCGTCAATTCCAGTATTTCGAGAACAACCACCGGCGAACGAAGCAGAAAACTGAAAAGAAATCCAACAAAAACGATACACAGAGTATATCCAAACAGAGTTGAGTGTTTTATCTGTTTCTCTTGTGTAGCAGTTGAGCCGGATCGTGCACGGAACAGGTCATTGACAAGGTATGCAGCGCCCATGTTCAGGTGGGAATCAAGAATCGACATGAAACCTGCTATGAAACCCGCAATTACAACACCGCTAATTCCTGTTGGCAGTGTATCAACACAAATATGCCCAATCTGCAATAGAGAAAAATCGGTCAACGTTCGAGCGGTCAGTTGTTCCGGAAAAAGCGCAAGAAGAGAAATGCTGAGGAAAATCCATAAGGATCCACGCAAGACAATATGAAAGACTGCTGCGAAGAAGTTTGCATTTCGGATACCGCTTTCTGTAGCGGTGGACAACGTCCGTTGTGCTATGATACCGGAACCGTCAGAATAAGGATGAAGAATCCATGCTAATGCGAGGAAAAGGATTGGTCCGAACACGCCTTGCTCCGGAGAGGGAACAACAGAAACAATCTGGGTCATTCTGGCGGTGCCATACCAATCGGTTAAATGGTTTAATACGGAGGTTATCCCTCCGCTTTCAGCAAGTGTGAAAAGGAAAAATGCGACCAATCCAACGGTAGCAAGGATAAACTGAAGAACATCAGTATGTAAAACGGATGAATATCCTTTGAAAACAGTATACAGGATCACAATGGCCGTCAGGCATGCCATGGTAAAAAACAGGTCCAGGGAAATCGCCTCGCCGGGAAGTATCGCACTATCCTGGATGGATTGTAAAACGGAATTCAGTGATGTATACAGGTTTCCAGGCATCCATTCATGCCAGGGAAAAAGAGGTTGGAGAAAATGGCTTGCCGATAATAAAACAAGGGCAATGATAAGCCCGTTTAAAAAGAATCCGTAAAAGAGGGCTTTGCTTGATCGCAATAATTTTGTGCTGTCTTTACCATACCGCAATTCAGAAAATTCAGCATCAGTAAAGACACCCGTGCGATGGAAAAGCGGCCCGACAAGAAACGCCTGAAAGATATAAACGACACCAAAACTCAGGAGAATCCAGACACCGCTCATCCCGTAAGTAGTGATTAATAACAGGGCAACCAGGGAAGAAGAGGCGACTGGATGACTTTGAACAGAACTGAAACCGGTACGCCACCAGGAGACCTTCTGATCGCATAAAAAATAAGCAGCAAACTTTGTTTTCCCGGTACGCGAGAATAGCCCGGCAAATACAATAAGGACAACACTGCCAATGATAATCAGAAAATCAAGCATTATCCGCTACTGGTTATGTCTTGTCGATAGGGACAAGGTAACTTGCTTTACTCAGATCCATTTTCTTCCGGACGGTTTCCATAAGGTACAGGTGGGTCCTCCCCGGTGATCCTGGAAACCTGCAGTAATCGAATTCTTTCCTGGGCACGGTTTGCGAACACATCTTCTCTCGATTGATCACGCAGGGCAAAGCGTAACCGGTAATGATGCAACGCCTCGTCTATATTCTCTGTTTCCTCGTATATCTGTCCCAGGTAAAAGTGAGCGTCAACGGGACCATTGTATTCAACAGACCGGGTAAACGCCTCGATAGCTTCCTCAAATTTCTCCTGTCCATGACGGGCGATACCGAGGTTGTACCAGGCGTTGGCCAATGTGGAATCCTGTTCAACAATATGCTGAAAATCGGTCTCTGCTTCCTCCCATTGGCGTGTGGATATATAAATGACCCCGCGACCATTCAGAAGTTCTTTTTGCTGTGGATTTAATCTCAATCCCTGCTCAAGCACGTCCAGGGCATTGGCAACCTGGATACGCTCACGACGATAGTAGTTGGCAAGAGCTGTTCTGACATAAGGGTTTGACGGTCGTAAACGCAGGGTGTATTGCAACATGGTCTCCTTGTTTCCCAGCCTCAACCCTTGCATCTGCTCATTACGGAGCCAGCTAAGCGACAATAATGGCCCGATTTCCCGCCTGTCATTGAGATGAGCCAGTTTCCAGCTTGCAATGGCCTCTTCCGAGTTACCGCCAAGCCGCCATTGAATGATACCGTGGACATAATATCCAACAGAGGAGTTGGGACGGAGCTCCAGGGCATGTTGGAGAGCGTATTCAGCCTGGACCTTATGGGATGGATAATCCCAATGAACATAAAACTCGGCAAGTGCTTCCCAGATCAATGCACTTGCAGAATCTGTTTCCGCAAGTCCTTCGAGGAGACATTGTTCCTCTATCTGGAGTGTGGAAGCTGTGTCTGCCATCCATAACGCTCGAACAGTCTGTGGGGAACGCCATGAGTCCGGGTACAAGGAGGAAGGGTTTTCGCCCATTTGTTCCAGTGCAGCAGACGCAAGCGCCTGACCGACCAGGACAGGAGTAGAAGCCCCGCCCGATAACCGGTACACTTCACGTACCTGGCCAAGTATGTTCAGCTTTGATACCGTAATCTCGAGGGAAGGGATACCATCATGGTTTTCATACGCACCGACGACAAAATAATCAGCGCCTGTACGTTGCGCACCTGTTGGAATACCAGTTCCATCGGTTGGATGCATCGGTTGCAATGTTTCCGTACTCATAAAACGGGTTTGGAAGGCAACGACTTTTGGATGAAGAGCCTCAAGGGAATGCTCTAATGCGAACCTCACAAGATCGGCATCCGATGAAGAACTGTCGGAAGTTGAAAACGGTTGTACCCAGACACGGATTGGAATCAATGGAGCCGGGTGACGGGACCGTTGGACGCCGTAAAACCCAAGGATGACAACAGTAAAGTACACTCCCCATTTCCGGAAAGACTGTACACTGACCACTTCCGACATTCGATAGGTATTAATCCAGACAATCCATGCAATCAGAAGAGCGATAAAATAGACCGTAAAAGGGATGGTCATCGTACCATTCAACACTTCGTACAAGCGTTGCCAGAAGCTCATCAGTGCTCTCCCTGACCAAGAAGGAGTAATGCTTCCATGCGCGTGGCCTGCTTACGCATATAACCTCGCATGGCGGATGTAACTGCCTGGGAGTCTTCCTTTTTTACTCCCTGCATGGAAATGCACAAGTGAGTGGCGCGTATGACAACCAGGAGACCGGCAGGGTCCAGCTTGTCGTTCAGGAATTCGCAGATCTGTGTTGTCATCTGCTCCTGGACCTGCGGACGTTTGGCAAAATGCTCCACCACTTTGATCAGGGTGGAGAATCCGACGATACGGTCATTTTTCGGTATGTAAGCAATAGAGGCATGACCCCAGAATGGAAGCAGATGGTGTTCGCAAAAGCTGTAGAACGGAATGTTCTTCATCAGGATCATGTCATCCTGCTTTGTAACTGGATACGAATTGAATTTGTCTTCAAGGTTGGTCTGCAAACCGCTGAAAACATCTTCGTACATGTCGGCTACTCTTTGGGGAGTCCTGAGGATGCCGGCACGTGTGGTATCTTCTCCAATACCTTCAAGAATGAGCCGGACTCCCTCTTTGATCTTTTCTTTGTCCATCATTGTTTCAAACCCGCTGCATTGGTGGTAGAGTCGTTCCAAGGTAATTAGAAGATCCGGTAAACACCAACTCTTCCGGGTGAGTATGTCCCACCACTACCAGGCAAAGGAGACCGAAACAGGAAAGAGGTGGTCTTGTTCCTTGCAAATCAATCGCCTTTGACCTAGTTTACTCTTCTTGCGGAGTCCTCAAAATCGTAACGGCAAAGAAAAAATGGATGCTCACAAACCCTGCAGTAAAATAATCAGCACATGTGGAATCTTTTTGCTTCTGTTGACGGCAATACCATTGTCAGGTTATGCCCAGGTGCAGGAAACGGGCTCCTTCCGCAGTTTTATTCTTGGTGAGGAACCGGCGGCCGCTTATGATAACTGGGTCTCCAGAGTTGTGGAAGGATTAGCCGAAGAAGGCGGGTACAATGACTACATCCCCGAAGAATTGGATCCACAACGAGTGGGTTTCGGGGAATTTGAGTATATCGAAGAAGAAGATGCGGATTCTGTAAGACGAATATGGCGTGATCTGTTCGAAGCAATATGGCTTAATCGTCCAATGAATGCTGAAATGATCATTCAGCAAGCTGGTATTAATTACGAAGTAGTCTACTTCAATGACACCGAAACAGGTCATACCTTCCGGATGCTCCGGGAATGTCTTGATTCCACGTATGTTGACACAGGATTTTATGCCGGACCGGAAGATGATGTTGTTGGCGGGTTTCATCATGGATGGGGTTTATTTGTTTTTAACCCGGAAGCTGCACTTCCACAAGTGCAGATACAAATGGTCCATCCCAATGATGATTATATTTCCGTCCCCATCGGTGTTGATCTTTTCCTGCGTGCAGATATGGGGACCATGTCAATAAATGGTGCCGGTCGAGAGGTTGCTTGGAGTGGAGGCACCTACAACAATGGTCGATCAATCAGTGATCCATCCAGAAACGCCAATCTTCCTCTGCAATTTTTCGCAGAATTTTTCATTGATACAGTACGAGCCCAGGGATTTCAGGACCTGAGTTTTCAAGTTCACAGTTATGATACAGAATCTCACCTTGGCCACTGTCCAATGCAGGCAAGCCCGGGCACTTCAGATGGATTCCCCAACCGTCCCCTTCGGGATCTTTCCAGTTCAGCTCTCGACATAATTAATTTTATGCCCATGGTAGCTGTACCCCAGGACCATGTCGTTGAAAGACAACCTGAGGTCCTGGTGAATGAATACATAGCTGTCTGGCATGGAAATAACATCTTCCATCGGGAGTCGGGACTCCAGATTCCAACCAACGTGGATCTGCCCGGATATGGCGACAATCATCAAATGATCTATGCGTACGAGAGCAGGCATTCACGGGAGGCGTTTGACTCTTTTCTGCATATAGAGTTCGATGAACTGCCGGATGCGATCGAGGAAGCGGAAGTGACCGAGCTGGAATTTTACCAGGGAACACTTCCCCCTACTGAAGACAACTGGTCGCTCATGTATGAATTTTACGAGACAGGGATCAGTGCATTGGTGGACTTTTTCCATGATCTGAATGAAAATCCGGATACAACCCCCCCGCCTGACATAGAGAATTTTACAGTTAACTATATTTCCGACGATTTTGTGGATTTGTCGTGGTCTACTACCGACGATCCCAATTTTAACGGATATGAAATCTATTACGACACCACCCTGGTCATTGGACTGGAATCACCCATCTGGTCAAGAGCTGAAGATCCAATGATGGTTGGTATGCTGACCAACAGAACTCGTATTAATAACCTGATTTTTAATCGTGATTATGGATTCCGGATCCGGGCGGTAGATCTTGAAAATAACAGCAGCCAGCTCACGGAAGTGACTCGGGCGACCTCAGTAGACACAACACTCCCGGAAATTGTAATGGGAGTACCCATTCTTTCCTATCCATCCGGTGCCTGGCCTGCCATGATCCGAGCACAGATCAGATCGGTAGAACCGTTGCAGGAAGTACGTATTGAAAGCTGGTATGATGGTGAACAACAGTTGTACATGCCTCTTGAACCGCTTCAGGATTTCGAAGAAAACGGCTGGATTGATTATGAAGGGCTTATGGAACCGGTTACAGGAGACATGCTTCCCGGTACACAGGTGGATTACCGGGTATATGTAGGAGAAGATTCAGAAGTGGAACATATTGTTCTTTCTCCCTCACGAGGAACCTATTCATTTTCCACATTCAGCGGGGATCATCTGCTGGATGCTCCACTGCAGGTGTCGAACGGCAACCTGTTCACCGAAGATCCTGAAGTGTGGCAATGGGGTACAGTTGAAACCGGACCTCAACAAGGGTATGACGGAACAAATGCATGGTATGCTCTTGAAACACTGGATGGTGACTACGGCGAACTGCAATTTCCACAGGAATATCGATTAGCCGGTTTGCCCGTGGCTTATCTCACGTTTATGCACTGGTATCAAACAGAACCGCGCGGCGCCAGTCCTACAAGGGTAAGAGCGGGAGGAATTGTACAGCTCTCCGTGGATCAAGGGGAAACCTGGGAAACAATCGATCCGGTACAGGGATACCCCAAACGGATGATCGATGGTCCACTTACCAATGAAGAGGTTTTCGGAGGTAATTCCATGGGATGGAGACGGGAAATATTTCGTCTCACCGATTATGTCAGTGAACCGGATATCATGGTGAAATTCTGCTTCAGTAATGAAGATCCGAACGGGTTATCCATCGGTTGGGTTATTGATAATATAAGACTCACTTCGGAAGCGCCGGCACCGGAAGCGGTTGATAATTTACGGATTACGCAAGTGGGGGATCTCAGCGTACAGATTCGCTGGGATGGCTCCGGGGCGGATTATTACAGGGTATATCGCAGTATTAACCCGTATGGACCAATGACATTCCTTGGCGCAACCACCCTGTCCAGCTTTACAGACAGCGACATCCTGTCTCAATCGGATTGTTGCGGGTACTACAGGATTATTGCAGTATTGCGCTAATTCTCAGTCTATTATGGATTGTTGCTTCAACGTCTACATCAGTATTCCCGATTTTGTAATTGCTTCTGATTGCCGTGCAAGGAACTCTTTACGAATTTGATCGCGATCTGCATGAATCAATTTTCCCTCCTTTACCACATGGTTACCTCGAAGCCACACATTGGAAATCTGACCGGAAGACAGTCCATACACAAGGTGAGCATACACCCGTTCCCGTTCAATTTCATTCTTCGATGAGAAAACCCCTGCAGGAACATTACCAGGATCAACGGCTACCATATCTGCAAAAAAATCTGGCTGAAGTTTTCCAATGCAATTCTCCATCCCGATTGCTTTTGCTCCACTAACAGTCGCCCAGGAAAACACATCTGCAGGATTAACGCTGGAAGGATTTGTTTTTACGCTTGCAAGCAACGCGGCAAGACGCATTTCTTCGAAACCATCCAGACGATTGTTGCAGGGAACTCCATCTGCGCCTATGGCAATGTTTATACCTGCTTTCTGCATGGCCAGAGTGTCAGCAATTCCACTTCCGAGTTTCATATTGGCAGAGGGGCAATGAACGATGGTTGCACCTGCTTCGGCGAGAAGGTCCATTTCCTCCGGGGTCAGCCAGACTCCATGCGCAAGTACGCTTCTCGGATGAAGGGCGTTGATGGAATCAAAATAGGCGGCGTTATCCATGCCCGTAATATTTTTTACTGCATCACATTCATTGCGGTTTTCGGAAACATGGGTATGCCATGCCAATCCGTGTTTTTTACTTGCCAAAGCAGACGTTTTCAGAATTTCTTCGCTGCACGAAAGGACAAAACGAGGGGCAATGTTGGCACGTAAACGTCCACGAGTTTTCTCATACCATTTTCTGTTCAGTTCAAGGGTTTCCTCGAGAGCTGCTTTTCCATTTCGAACAAGTAAGGGAGGAATGGTTTCTTTCTGAATGTCCATGATCGCAGTGCCGACCGAGGCACAGAAATCTTCTTCAAAACAGGCCTGGAAGACAGCGTCGGAATATCGTGTTGTTTCCATGGTTAAAGCAGCCGTCGTGCCGCCAAGCAACAATTCATGGATCGACTCTTTGGCGGAAATGTATACCGATTCAAAGGAATGCGCAGCTTCCAGCGGCCAGATACGGGATTGCAGCCAGGGGAGCAGTTCAAAACGTTCCGCAAGTCCGCGGAATAGAGTCTGGTTCATATGAACATGTGATTGCACAAGGCCGGGGATCAGCCATGATTCCTGTAAATCGAGGACGGTTTCTTCAGGGTTCGGTAAGATGAAATCTGCAGGACCGACCTCAAGGATTTTTCCGGTTTCCTGCTTTCGGTCAAAAGCAGAAAAACGTATGGCGCCCGGAGCATAGATAGTACCTTCAGCATCTGAAATAATTACAGCCGCTCGTACAATCACATCAAACCCCATGGAGTAAAGTGTTGTTCTATAATCAGAACCGGAGTCTACAAGAATAAAATACGCAAAAAAATACCCGCACCCTTGGCAGCGCGGGTATAAAAAGCTCTTTATATACCTACAATAAGGCTTGTCCCATGAAATACGACAGCAGAACACCGGCGGCGGTGGCGGAGCCGATAACACCGGCCACATTCGGACCCATAGCATGCATCAACAGGTAGTTATCAGGGTCAATCTGACGTCCAACTGTTTGTGCGACACGGGCGCTGTCCGGAACAGCGCTTACTCCTGCAGCTCCGATCAATGGATTGATCTTCTTATTGCCTTTGAGGAATACATTCATCAGCTTGGCGAAAAGAACCCCGGAAGCAGTAGCTATGGCAAAGCTGATAGCGCCCAGGACAAAAATGAATACAGACTGCGGAGTAAGGAATACATCCGCTTGTGTCGAAGCGCCAACAGTTAATCCTAACAGAATGGTGACAATATCAATCAACGAAGTTCCGGCAGTTCTCGCCAGTCTGTCGGTCACACCGGATTCTTTTAAAAGATTACCGAAGAAAAGCATCCCCAGCAGAGGTAAAGCACCGGGAGCGATAAAACAGGTTACAAGAAATCCGAGGATCGGGAAAATAACCTTTTCTCTCTTGGGTACACTGCGACTGGGTTTCATCCGTATTGCGCGCTCTTCTTTTGTTGTCAACAACTTCATGATAGGAGGTTGTATGACAGGAACCAGGGCCATATAAGAATACGCAGCAATGGCAATAGCCCCCATGAGTTCAGGGGCGAGCATGGATGAAATGAAAATGGCCGTCGGTCCATCGGCGCCACCAATGATGCCAATTGCGGCAGCCTGTTCCGGAGTAAAACCGAAAGCAAGAGCGCCAAGCAGAGTAAGGAAAATCCCAGTTTGTGCGGCAGCACCTAAGAGAGCCAGTTTCGGATTGGATAGGAGCGCTGAAAAATCGGTTAGCGCGCCAATACCCAGGAAAATCAGTGGTGGATATATCCCCTGGCTCACTCCAAAATACAGGTAATTCAGTACTGAGCCGCTTTCATAAATGCCAATTCGCAGGTTCGCGGCGAGGTCAAATGGAATATTACCAGCAAGTATGCCAAATCCGATTGGGACCAGCAAAAGAGGTTCGTAGTCTTTTTTAATCGCGAGGTAAAGGAAAACAAACCCGACCGCGATCATGATCAGGTTCTTCCAGACACCGGGTTGAGCAAAACCGGTGTAACCCATGAATTGTTCAAGTAATTCCATCCCCGTTTCCACCAGGTTCAAGAGTGGATTACCCACTCAGGATTGTAATCGTATCGTTAAACAGCAGAAATAGGTTTCACCCGGAAGTGAAGAGATGAAACCCACTGTCGGTATAGCTCACTGGAGCAGAACTATACCGTGGAACCCTGCGTATCCAACAAGACACACCATGCAAAACGTTGATGCGATCGATAGATTTTCTGTGTACCAGGTACGGGAATACAGTCAATCAATCAAAAAATCCGTATTGCATGTCGTTGTCGTCCCAATCACCCATTTGAAAGGGATTAAAAAATTTCATTTCGATGGATGCGTCGCCGGTGTTATAACGATGGGAATACGTATCTCCATCTTCGAGCACCTGGATTCCACCGAAACCATGTCGCACATGCCATGTGCCGGTATTATTGTAAACAGCGATATAGTTTAACTCCTGCCGATTATGGTTATAAAAGTACAACAATTGCATATGACCGAATGGAACGTCTGCCCAGTACAGGCTGTTGTTCCACAGGTGAGTGTTTTCATTTCCGTATCGCAGATTGATATTCTCGTCAACCAGTCGGTCGAGAAAGTCCGTATCCTGAAAATTCTCCCAGGAACACTCCATGATGAGCATACAGAGGAAGATTTCCTCTCCATTGCTGTTGTAGGCTGATTGTCCGTCTGCCAGACCGGGTCCACGTTCGACGGCATAAAGCACCGGGCTGAACAGCAAGCAGAAACCAATGGCAAAGGCAATGGCTCTTTTTTTCATGAAACTCTCCCACGCTTCGTCAAAACAATCGCTATTGTAATCATCACCTCAAAAAGCGGAAGATGATGGATACAAACTCACCTGCTGTATCGATTGAGTAATGAAAAACAGCAATACAGCCAGCTATGATCATTACTCTTTTCTTTTCAAATGTACACGGTGAAACGAGAATTACCAATGTTAAATCATGTGATTCTGCGATTCTTCCAAATGGGTGCCGAAAGACTCAGTTTTTCGCAATGGTGAACAGTTCCTGTCCCTCCAGGACAGAATCACCTTCCTTTATATGGATCGTAGACACGGAACCGCTGATATTGGAAGCGATTTTGTTTTCCATTTTCATCGCTTCCATAATGCAGAGAGTGTCGCCTTCTTTTACAGTATCACCCTGTTTGACGAGCAATTTCATGATAAGACCGGGAAGAGGGGCTTTCACAACACCCGCACCCTTTGCTTCGGTCGGTTTGGCTGTTTTCTGCGGACCCGAGTCCGGCACTGCAATGGGGCGATCCAGCTTCGGAGTGGCGCGTACGGATTTAATCCGCTTGTCCGGTTCCAGGTATGCCTTGTACTCCTGCCCGTTTACCGAGATCACCATCTCGTCTTCTTCACGTCGGACTACTTTGGTCTCGTAGTTATGACCGTAGATTTTAAAACGGTACGTTTTCATCCTTTATCTCCTCACTCTAAACAATGAGTGTATGAAGTCTGCAGGAAAATCCTGTACTAAACGTGTTCACCCCGTTCGGGATCGGCTACCTGCATCACAGCAGGTCGACCTTTGCTTAAGTCCGCGGGCCAACCCTTGTTGATGGTAGATTGCCACCAGTTATTGTAAGGTTTGGGAATAGACCGCAACGTCAGCACCAGGGATTCTTCGTCGTGAATTTGCTCCATTTCCAGGACAACTGTCATGGCGATAGCTGCCACCACAACTCCCGGAATGCCCTCAGAATCAATTTCCAGTGATTCGGCTTCCTGACCGGATTTTTTCAAGTCACGAACCATCCACCGGATGTGAAGATGACCCTGAACCCATTTCAGGAGGATCATCATGAACACAAGGACAATCAGAGCGCAAAACACAATGGTCATTCCAACCATCATTAATGCAATGCCGTTTCCCTGCTGGATCGCTTCCCATCCGTAAAGGGTATCGCTTGCAGTTCCCGCTGCTGTGGTCACAGTGTCCACAACCATACTCTCGAGGGAGTCAGACACGGTCTGAAGCGTATCGGGATTCATAGATAAGCTCCTTATAAAGGAATGCAACCGTGTTTTTTCGGCGGATTTGAATCTCGTTTTCCTGCCAGGGATTCAAGTCCACGGATGATGCGGAAACGAGTGTTCCTCGGTTCGATCACATCATCAATAAAACCGAGGCGGGCAGCATCATAAGGATTCGCGAATCGTTCACGATATTCGTTCTCTTTTTCCGCCAGAAATGCTGCACGTTCCTTATTGTCCTCGATACTGGCAAGCTCTTTTGCATAAAGAACTTCTACCGCACCACGCGGTCCCATCACAGCGATTTCCGCCATAGGCCATGCATAATTCAAATCTCCGCGCAGATGTTTGGAACTCATGACATCATATGCGCCGCCATAGGCCTTCCGGGTAATAATGGTAATTTTCGGCACCGTCGCTTCTGCATACGCATAGAGCAATTTAGCGCCGTTCAGAATGATGCCTTCGTATTCCTGGACAGTGCCCGGCATGAAACCCGGTACATCTACAAAGGTAACAACCGGAATATTGAAGGCGTCGCAGAAGCGCACAAACCGTGCGGCTTTCCGGGAACTCTTGTTGTCAAGTACCCCAGCCAGATGAGCGGGTTGGTTTGCCACAATACCGACCGCACGACCATTAAAACGACAGAACCCGGTGATGATGTTGGGGGCGAATCGGCGGTGGATTTCAAAGAAATCATTGCTGTCCGAGACCAATTCAATGACTTCACGCATGTCGTAGGGTTGGTTTGCATCCGTGGGAACAATATAGTTCAGGTCATCCTCAAGCCTGTCAACGGGATCATTGCATGCGACAAGAGGCGTCTCTTCCATGTTGTTTTGCGGCATGAAAGTGATCAGCTTGCGGATCATCAGGAAAGCATCTTCCTCTGTGTTCGCCACAAAATGAGCGGCGCCACTTTTTGATGCATGGATTTCCGGTCCGCCCAGCTCATCCGGGGTGACATCTTCCTGGGTTACGGTTTTTACCACCTTTGGACCCGTAATGAACATGTAGCTGATGTCACGGGTCATGATGGTAAAATCGGTAATCGCAGGACTGTAAACTGCACCGCCGGCGCAAGGTCCCAGGATCGCAGAAATCTGGGGAACCATGCCGGATGCGAGCACGTTGCGCAGAAAAATATCTGCATATCCACCAAGGCTTTTTACACCCTCCTGGATACGTGCGCCTCCCGAATCGTTCAATCCGATGATCGGCACCCCGACTTTCAGGGCATAATCCATGATTTTCACAATCTTCTTGGCGAACATCTCACCAAGAGATCCACCCAGTACTGTGAAGTCCTGGCTGAAAACCACCACTTGACGGCCGTGGATTGTGCCATGACCGGTTACAACACCATCTGATAAGTATCCCTGTTCTCCAAGACCAAAGCCTCCGTCACGGTGGGTAACAAACATGTCGAACTCTTCGAACGATCCCTCGTCCACGACTTGCATGATACGTTCGCGTGCGGTGAACTTGCCTTTTTTATGCTGTACTTCAATACGCTTTTCTCCCCCTCCAAGGCGGGCTTTGGAACGCATTTCCTGAAGCTTTTCCAACTTCTTTTCAATCGAGTCCATAGGTATCTCTCGATCTGTTAAAAAGGTGACTGGAATGAACCGCAACTCTCAATTCCCGAGGAAAATGAAAGTTGAATGGGTTAGGTTAACCAAATGCAAATATATCCTCTGTCGCTTTTGTGAACAAGCAACTCTAGAGAATTCGTAAAATTAAACTTACTAAAACACATCCATCCACTTTGTGAATGGAGGCACAAGTTAGATTTGCCGGAGAAAAGGCGCAACAGAAACAAAAGAGAACTCTTTCGAAAAGGAGATCGAAAGATGAAATGTTGCATTCTATTGCAATGAAAAAGTCCGCATTCAGCGGACTTTCAGAATCAGCATTTATGGATCGTTGAGTCTCAATTTGTCAGAATCGCAGCCATGATCAGCGATAATCCGTTCGAAGTATAGTTTTCGATCTTTAAATTATAACGCTGGCTTGATTTTGTCTGGTACTGGATCAGCGGTTGATCATCAAGGGCTGTGTCACTCGCCAGAACATTGTTGTCACTGTCCAAGAGGTGCAGATCAATATCCTGGCTGTTGTTGTCGCTGCGCGCCAGAAGGAAGTGGTTCTCATCGCCCATGGTAATGTTGGTTATAGTAATATACTGGCTGGCGTCGAGAACCGTACCGAACAGGCACCATTGGTTGTCATAATCGTGAAAACGGACGCCATAAGTATCGTCAACAGTAGCGCCGAATTGAAGCAACCGTTCCGATGCCTGTGACAAGTTGGTAACAGGGATATTAAACCCATTCTGCTTCAAGAGTGCCATGGCGCAGAAGCAGTTTGTCGTAGCGGAATACAGGGTGAGTGTAATTGTGTATAGTCCCGTAGTCGAAGGAGAAAACGATAGAATCGGGGTTGCATCGGTTTTCACATCTGCACCTAAGATTTTACCGCTGGAATCAGTGACTTTTATATCGACATCTGTCGCTGCTTCATTTCCGGCGCCAATGAACATATAGCTCTGCCCTGCTTCCAGATTGGTGACCCAACTGACACTGGATCCGACTTGTATGAAAGCTCCAAGTACGCAGATGCCATCATTATAACCGTATCCGGTAACTTCTGTTGCATACTGGGAGGTGTTTACAATGCTTTGCAAAGTCTGATTCATCCAGTAACCGGCAGACCAGTCTTTTGCCGGAGCAATGGAGAACAAAAGCAGAACGCCAGTAAAAAGAAGTGCTATCTTACGCATACTATCCTCTCCCTTGTGTACTAAGATAAGAATGGAATTTGAATATCGGTTAGGAAGTGTTACGTAATGTAATAAAACATCCATGAGATGAACATCAGTTATCATATTCTCGGAAAAATTTTTATTTTTCCTGCCAGTTTTCTGTTGTACTCCCAAGGGGAAGCTTTCGAGGTAAACGTTGACTCTTTTCTGACCGAATCCTATCTTTCAGCAAACGCAAGAGCTTGAGTATTCATTTCGCCAATCCAACAAAAAAACGATAATGTGAAAAGGAGTTAAGGATGGATTTCCTTAAAGAACTGGGTATTAAAGATGTTAATTCAGGCGCCTGCTGGGGACCGGATGGCTGGGTAGACACAACAGGACGCGATGAGTTGGTTTCGGTAAACCCTACGACCGGTGAGCCGATCGCAAAAGTTATGCAGGCAAATGAGGACGATTATGCCCTGGTGATGGAACACGCGACAGAGGCATTCAAAGAATGGCGCATGGTCCCTGCACCGGTACGTGGCCAGATTGTCCGCGATCTGGGTGTTGCGCTTCGTGAAAAGAAAGATGCCCTCGGGAAACTCGTTACCCTCGAAATGGGCAAGATTGTCCATGAAGGTTGGGGTGAGGTCCAGGAAATGATTGACATCTGCGATTTCGCCCAGGGTCTGAGCCGTCAACTGTACGGTCTCACGATGGGATCCGAACGTGTCATGCACCGCATGATGGAGCAATGGCATCCATTGGGAGTTGTTGGCGTAATCAGCGCGTTTAACTTCCCGGTAGCGGTATGGTCGTGGAATGCGGCGCTGGCGGCTGTGTGCGGAGACACCACCTTGTGGAAACCCTCATCCGACACACCCCTGACAGCCATAGCGGTACAGAATATCTCCAATGAGGTCATGAAGGCGCACAACCTTTCCGGTATTTTCAACCTGGTGATCGGCAAAGGTCGTGTTGTAGGAGAACGTTTAATCAATGATCCGAGGATTCCGCTGGTCAGTTTTACCGGATCGACCAGAATGGGAAAAAGAGTCGGCCAGGTTGTTGGCGGTCGCCTCGGCGGAACAATCCTCGAGCTGGGTGGAAACAATGCTGTCATCGTCACTCCAACGGCAGATATGGATATGGCGTTGCGTTCCGTGTTGTTCGGAGCTGTGGGAACCTCCGGCCAGCGTTGCACCTCAACCCGTCGTGTTTTCCTCCACAAAGACGTACGCGAAGCATTCACAGCTAAATTGATTGAAGCCTATAAGCAGGTTCGTATCGGAGATCCACTGGATGAAAACACCCTGATGGGACCATTGGTCAATGCAGCAGGTGTGGAAGATATGATGGCGGCATTGGACAAGATCAAGGCAACCGGTGGAAAAGTCCTGTATGGCGGCAATCGGATCGACCGACCCGGTTTTTATGTGGAGCCGACCATTGTGGAAGCGAAACATGACTGGGAAATCGTACACGAAGAAACCTTTGCCCCGGTATTATACCTGATCGAGTATGAAGACTTTGATGAGGTACTTCAATGGCACAATGAAGTTCCCCAGGGACTTTCCAGTGCGATCATGACCAATAATGTCCGTGAAGCGGAAACATTCCTCTGTCCAAAGGGTTCCGATTGCGGTATCGCCAATGTGAACCTCGGCACTTCCGGCGCCGAGATCGGTGGAGCGTTCGGTGGTGAAAAGGAAACCGGTGGTGGGCGTGAATCCGGCAGCGATTCCTGGAAAGCATATATGCGTCGCCAGACCAACACGATCAACTATTCCGCAGAGTTACCGCTCGCGCAAGGTATTAAGTTCGGTAATTAAGTGATTGTACTGACATCAATTGGTGCCGGGTAGATATCACTGAAAGAAATATCTGCAAAGTCATTCCGTCAACTGTGTTAAATGGTGGAATGACTTTGTATTTCAGCTCGAATTGGATTTTCTTTACAGATCGGGTCGCCTTTTGCTGAGGGGCTCTGGAGTAGAACCGTTTTGTTGGAGTATCTTGTTATCTTCATGCTGGCGGTACTTTTTTACTACATTGCTTCAGTGCTGTATAAGTTAACGATTCCGGGAGTTGATATGAATATCGGACAAACAGAGCAATTGCGCCTTCTTGTTGCCGAAGATGATATTTCAACAGGTCAATTGAATAAAAGTATCCTTGAACGGGAAGGATATGAAATTCTTCTGGTGGAAAGCGGAAAAGAAGTACTGGACACACTTAAAAAGGAAAGAGTGGACGGACTTCTTGTTGATTTAATGTTGCCGGACATAGATGGATTTAAAATTATTCGTAAAATCAGGGAAAATGATGCTCTGAAGAAACTTCCGATTCTTGTTGTTTCAGCGCTTGACGACAGGGAACATATTCTTCACAGCTACTCCCTTGGAGCCAATGATTACCTGTGTAAGCCATTTACTCCCGATGAGCTGACGAAACGTGTTAAAAGAATTTGTACAGGCGCGTTGGGGGAACAGGCGGAACACATCGTACATGAAGAGTTGGAAACAGCCGAGAATTTTATCAAGCTGATCAGTGATTTTTATGTCTACCTGATCGAAGAGATTGAATCAACAATCCGTAAAAATGAACAATTAAAAACAATGGATGGAACCGATGAAAACATTGTCATGATCCGGGAGATGTTGAGTATTGGTAGAGATGTCGCGGAACTGATGAATGAACTGGCGGAAGATAGAGGGATCATGATAAAAGATAACAGTTCCTTTCATAACCGGGTTTCGCCTATTGTGAACAAATTAACCCCTCTTGTTGGAAAAAGGATATAATTGTGCCCCTGGGATCACCAGAAATAAAAAACAGGAAAGCATTTCACGATTACCATATTATCGAGAAAATGAATGCAGGCCTGGTACTTACCGGAACAGAAATTAAATCAATTCGGGAAGGCCGTGCTTCGTTGCGGGATTCTCATGTGGTTTTTGAACGGAACGAGGCGTATGTAATCGGTTTGGCGATATCGCAGTATGCCAACAGGGGATACAAGGATCATCATCCGCATCGACCGAAAAAACTGTTGCTGCATAAACGGGAGCTGAAAAAGCTGTTCCGTCGTTCGGAATCAAAGGGAATGACAATTGTTCCGCTGAAATTGTATTTCAATGACAGGGGATATGCAAAGCTGGAAATTGCCCTGGCGGAAGGAAAACGTCAATACGATAAACGCAAAACAATTGCCGACAGGGATGCCAAAAGAGATATGGCCAGGGTACAAAAGGAGATGCAGCGCTGAGCAATAGCAACGATGCATACACGTTAGATCCCAGGGCAATCAGGGAACAGTTCAAAATGGTAAAAGAGGCATCCAGGCAGGACATGCGTGCCTTTTACCGTCAATACCGCGAGCAACTCCGTTCCGGTGTGTTTGTTATTGACCAGGTTTCCGCGTATTTGATCCGGACAAGGGGCAAGGGGTTACGGCCGATGTTGACCTTGCTGTCGGCAAGGGCGTGCGGTGCGGAAGGACCATTACCGACAAAAACAAACATCGCTGCACTTGTCGTGGAAATGCTGCATACCGCCACCCTTGTTCATGATGATGTCGTGGATCGTGCCGACAAACGTCGGGGTATGCCGACATTGAACCTTGTTTACAACAACAAGGTGGCAGTGTTGTTCGGCGATTTTATGCTTTCACGGTCTCTGTCCGGCATGCTTGCACAACGGAACTATGAAGTACTGGACTTGTTCAGCGATTGTGCGTTTCGCCTTTCCCGTGGGGAGTTGGTTGAAGCAATCCGGGCTCGCAGCCTTGACCTGGAAAAATCTTCCTATTTTACGATGGTTTCCGATAAAACTGCGTCGCTGATCAGTGCTTCCTGTCAAATGGGACCGCTTTCCCTGGGGTTGGATGAAACATTTGTCGAACCTCTGAAGAAATATGGCGAGCTGACCGGAATTGCATTTCAGATCAGGGACGATCTGCTCGACCTGGGTGATGGAGGCAAACGTCTTGGCAAACCCGTGGGATTGGATCTGGGCCAGGCGAAGTTGACTCTGCCATTGATTCATGCACTGGAGCAGGTAAGCGACAGCCAGAAAAAACAGATTTTAGGAAAGCTGAGACGAGCGAAACGACTGGAAAAACGTGGCAGAAAGATTGATCTGTCGGATGTGCAGGCATTAATCAGGGAAAAACATGGGATGGAGTATTCACGGGAAATTGCACTGGATTACGCTCGTAAGGCGGCAGATTCTCTCGTTTCCCTTCCGGAATCCGAATATAAAAACCATTTAAAAACCATCGCCTACTATGCTGCTTCACGTAACCGGTAACAACCGCACGAGTAATCAATTATGAAACCAGTATCCATCGCGATAATCGCACATAATGAAGAAAGATTCCTTCCAGACACCCTCGCAAGTGTTTCCTGGGCGGACCAGGTTGTTGTGGTAAATTGCGGTTCCACGGACCGTACGGGAGATATCGCACGTGAAGCTGGCGCAGATGTATTTGATGAACCGAATCGGCCAAATCTGAATGTGAATAAAAACATCGCCATCGACAAGTGCCGGAACGAGTGGGTGATTGTGCTGGATGCGGATGAACACATTCCCCCGGATTTGCGCAGTGAAATTGAAAGCATTCTGGAAAATCCCGTTCATAATGGATATTTCTTTCCCAGGAAAAATTTTGTATTGGGGAAATGGGTTCGTCATGGAGCACAGTATCCGGACTGGCAACTGCGTCTGATACGGAAATCGAAGGCGAGATTTCCTGCAAAACATGTCCATGAAAGAATCAGGGTTGAGGGAACCGTTGGTCGTACAAAACAAGCGTTTGACCATTTTCCGTTTCCCACATTAGCCGATTTGATGCGGAAAGCCAGTTTTTACGCGGAATTTGAAGCTCAATATCTCCATGACAAGGGTACGAAATTCACAACAGGATCTCTGCTCTGGTACGCCGGAGTAAAACTTTCCATCCGCTTTGTCAGGAAATATTTTTTCAAAGGGGGATTTCTGGATGGAATCCCTGGATTAGTTCTTGTGTATTTTGATATTTTTAACAAGTTTATCCGTTGGATTCGTCTGTGGGAAATCCAGCAGCAACCTCAAGATAACCGGTAAGATCAGGATAAAATTGATGGATACAAGGGAAAACGAACTCCTTTTCGAACTTATGCTGGCAGGGAAACGGCTGGACCAGAAAGGTCTGGTCGCAGCCACCGAAGGTAACCTGTCCGCAAGGCTCAAGGAAAATGAGATTATTATAACTGCCAGTGGAAAATGCAAAGGAGAGTTATCCCTCGACAGTTTTGTTGTTGTTGATCTGGATGGAAAAAAACTTCGTGGACATGGAAAATCGAGCAGTGAACTCGAAGCCCATCTGGTAGCATACCGGACAAGAGATGATATAGAATCGGTAATTCACGCCCATACACCTTATGCCACCGCTTTAACTCTCGCCGGTCATTCGCTGGAAGCTGTCCCACTTGCGGAAGCCGCCTATATGTTCGGTCATGTTCCCACTTGCGAGTACGCCGTTCCGGGAACAAGCGAAGGTGGACAATCAGTAGAAAAGTGGATTGAAAAAAGAGATGCTGTGCTGTTGGATCGTCATGGCGCTGTTACGGTTGGAAAGACAATACAGGAAGCTCTTGCACGGATGGAAAGCCTCGAGGCGCTGGCGAAAATTGCCTGGCTTGCTCTGCAGATTGGTCCATATAAACGGTTGAATGAAAATGAAGTTGAACGTATCGGAAACGCTGCCCTGAAAGCAGGGGCGAAGGAAAATGCGGTAAAAACCTGGATGGAGATGCTCATAAAACAACGTTGACCGGCTGTTTATCAACCATCCGGCTCCATCGTCTGCAAACGTGATCGAATCGCTTCCTGGGCTTCCAGCAGTTCTGTTGTCCCTTCGTTCATGTTTAATATGGTAGAATACAGAGTTTCAGCTTCGATCCGTTTCCCCTGTTCCTCCAGCAGTTCACCCAGGACAAGGTAGGTTTGTATGTCATTGGGTTGCAAACGCAACGCTGTGTAATAACTTGCTTCCGCTTCCGCGATATTCCCCAGGGATTCATGGGCCCTTCCCATCGCCAGGTGCGCATCTGCAAAGGTTGGATCAAGCACAATTGCCCGCCGCAGATAACGGATCGCTCCAGGAACATCGTCGATCCTCATGCGAACCACACCCATATTGTAGTACGCTTTCGGGTAATAAGGGTCCATCCTGATCGCAAGTCCGTACTCACGAATAGCGCCACGCCAGTCACCTACCGCGCTGCGCGCAAGTCCAAGGTTCAAATAATACCATGCAGGCGGCTCATACGCAGCCCGTATTGCTGCCTGGTAATCCAGGATTGCCCCTTCCGGATTGCCGTTCTGCATTTTTGCAAAGGCAAGCGAAGCATAAATTTCATCACCATAGGCGCCATTTTCCAGGGCATTTTCATAAAACTCGATTGCTTTGTCCAACCGTCGATGGGATAGAAGTTCATTAGCACGCTCCACATCCCCCCAGGGATCGGTGGCATTTGGTTCCCACTCCTCATAAGGATCAACAGGAATGCCCATGCTCGCAGCCATGAGCGTGGAATCAGGGAATACAATCTGGGATTGATCAAGATACTGGTGCAGCCATGCCAGACCCTGTTGCGCACGCTCCAGGCTCGGGTCCAGTTCAAGAGCCGTAACCAGGCTTTCCTGGGCCAGGAGGAGTTCTCCGGAACGGGCATACAGCAGTCCAAGGGTTTGATGACTTCCTGCATGTTCAGGGTCCAGCTCGAGTGCATGTTCGAAAGCATTAATAGCGTTGTTGAATTCCCCTTTTTCAAAATAGGCTCGGCCCAGGTTGCGCCAGGCGGATTTGAACTCGGGGTTTAAAAGTACCGCACGTTGATAGGCTTCAATCGCGCCCTGGAGATCATCATTACGTTTCATGATCAATCCAAGGCTGTTATACGCAGGTGCGTAATAGGGATTGATTTGCAGAACACGCATATACGCGGCGGTAGCCTGTTCCATGCGTCCGGCTCGTTTTAACAGACGGCCCATACGATAGTAGGAACGGAAGTGGAGCGGATCTTGCTGAACGGCTTGATTGTACAAGGCGAATGCATCATTATATTCACCAGCGCGCTCCATGTCTCGTGCCTGTGAATAGAGCTCATCCGCTCCCGGGGTTTGAGCCGGGCAAGAAATGGCGATAAAGATCACCAGAAGGGATATGAACACCATCCCTTTCATCAGAACCCCGCCTTCTGGCTTGATAGATGGAATACTATATACTACCTATCGGACAAGATACAATATTCTTCACGTAATCGGTAGCAACAACGGTAAAAACTTATGATTTATCAAGATAGACAATAATAGTATACTCCAGCTCTCTGTTATAAGTTTCGAATATGTATATATAACTTCATAAAAAACAAATCCCGAACTTTAAGAAGTCCGGGATGATATACTGAAAATGGAGTGGGAGATCCTTTCAGGATATTTTGCTGTCTCTCTTCTATGCGCCTCGAATTTTCCGCAGGGAGTTTTCTGCTTCTTCACGAACCAGTGAATCACGGTCCTGAAGCAGTTCATTCAGTTTTGGCACCGCCTGGCGTGCATCCGGACCAAGGTTTCCAAGAACTCTCGCCGCGCCAAATCGTACCAGTACATTATCCGAATCGAGCAGACGGATCATGCGCGGAATGACCGAATTGCCAATACCGCTTACCGCTTCAATAGCTGCGCTGCGAACACGTACATTGGAGTCGTCAAAACGTGCGACGAACCGGGATTCATTCTCATCCCGGAGCGTTGCGAAACGCATGAGTACTCTGATAGATCCTTCCCGTACACGGGGGCTGCGGTTGGTAAGCGCGTTAACGAGATCGTCGCTGAATTGTTCCGGTCCTATACTGATAAGAGTGTTGACAATGGATGATCTCACATCGGAATCGGGGTCACGCAATGCATCAATAAGGTCACAGACAACGACAAGCGCATCCTGTCCCGCTTCTCCAATGGCTCTCGCTGCCGCTGCTCGTACGCGGTCATCATCGTCCTCGAACATATCTATCAACCAGGGCAGATAAACCTGTCGGTTTGTCTCCGTTCGAGACAACACTTCACAAGCCATGATTTTCTGGCGTGAATTGCCGGATTGCAGCCATTCATGCATCGCTTCAATCGCAAGAGGTCCCAGGTTGCTTAATGCGTAGATGGCGTCTTCACGAGTCCGGTCCCTGTCTGCGGCTTCGATGACATATTCCATGGCGACACCGGCGGCTTCCGGTCCTATGGAACCGATTGCCCGAAGGAGATACGACTGGGTGGTGAATTCGGATGTGGCCATCAGCTCGGCGAGAACAGGCGCCGCGGGGGCTGCCTGCGGACCCATTCCTGAAATAGCCAGCGCAGCGACACTGATCTCATCGTCATCCAGGCTTTGCAAGGATTCTGTCAGCATGGGAAGCGCTTCGATTGCGTCCGGTCCTATTGCGGCAAAACATCTCGCATAACGGCTGCGGTAGGTAATCTCTTCATTTCTCCGCCAGGCTTCCATCAGCCAGGGGACCGCTTCAGCTCCCATGTTGATCACAGCCTCCACTGCAGCGTCTGCTGTGGCGTCACGGTCGCTTTTCATACGCCGCAAATGAATCGAAACAGGAACATTACGGTATCTCGGTTCCTCTGAGGTGCATCCGGTAATTAGAATTATTGCAGCAAATAGCAGGATAAATACGGATTTGGATAGAGAAAGTTGTAACGGATTATTCTTCAACATATCATCCTCCGGTGCGGGATCAATGGTTTTAAAGTGTCGTTCAAAAAATCTACTAGTAAGAACGTCCTATTCCAATGATAATTTTCTTTCCATTCAGATAAGGAAGAACCACGAAGAATACAATAGGAAAAAATTTCTTTTGAACTAGGGAAAAATCCTTGCTACTTTTCGCCATGCCTACAAATGGAACGCAAACAAGCAGATGGCCTGCTACTCTCCTGTTTTTTTATCTCGCATCAAGCGGAATTGTATATGGAACCATTCGCTTCGGTGAGGTTATCGCGAGAAAATCACTGGGAGCGACTGAAATTCAGGTTACCCTGCTGACAATGTTGATGCCTCTGATGGGATTCACTGCAATCTGGTGGGGGAGGATTCTGACCAATCGAGACAGGCGTCCATTCCTCGTGGCGATCATTGTATTGTTTATCGGCGGAATGGTAGTCCTTGGCGTGTATATCTCTTCATACACGCACCTCTATTTTGTTCACTTTACCTATTATCTCGCGATACCGTTGTTGACTCCGGCTACCAACAGGATCCTTCAGCAACATGTAAACGCGAAAAACCATGGGGTCATGTATGGATGGTCCCAGGGGGTTCGAATGCTCCTTGCGGCCGTAATTTCTCTCGGCGGGGGGTATTACCTGGACCAGGTTACGGATGGATACAGGTATTTATACCTGTTCGCTGGAATCGTTACGGTTCTTGGTGTGCTGGCGCTGGTGTTTATCCCGAACAGAATGCCGAACGGTAATAAAAATTCCGATTCTTTCAATATTGTCGTCGATCCATTAAAAGAGACAATCGCGCTCCTGCGTAGAAGAGGGGACTTTCTGCGTTTCGAAATGGCGTTCATGTTGTATGGATTTGGTTTTATGATTTTATTGCCGGTTGTTCCTGTATTTCTGGTGGATGATCTCGCAATGGATTATGCGACGATCGGCCTGGGAAGAGGGACTGTCATGCAACTGGTGCTGGTAGGTGGAATTCCCTTGTTTGGATGGCTGTATGACCGCGCGACTCCACAGATTATCGCTGCCTATGTGTTTACTATGCTGGCGTTTCAGCCATTGTTGCTGATTCTTTCAGGACTCAGTGCAGGCAGTATGCAGTTGGGATTGTTTTATGCGGCTTTTGTTTTCCAGGGATTTGCCATGGCGGGTGTTTTTATCGTCTGGAGCATTGCGTCCAACCGTTTCGCCGGAGATGGCGAGGATGCAGCGGTGTACCAGTCTGTCCATGTCGCCTTTACCAGCGTACGAGGCATATTTGCACCCCTGTTAGGTTATTTGACGATGCTGTTCTTTGGAAAATACACTGCAATGAGTTTGTCGATGGTCTTTTTCCTGGCGGGAGGAATGTATATGTTCTACCTGCAGAAAAAGGATGGAATTCATATGCAACTTGTTCCGTCAAAAGAGTAAAAACAGTTACCTGGAATAGACAAGTGATGATGTAAGACAACAAGGACATTGATGAAAAGGAGAAGAAATGCAATACAAAATTTTATACCAGCCTTCCTATTCTCTGGCTGTTGTAACACTAGACCGTGGTGAATCCGCTCTCGCTGAAGCAGGGGCGATGGTCAGCAAATCCTCCGGGATAACCATCCAGACCAGTATGAAGGGCGGTTTATTCGGCGCACTGAAAAAGAGCGTATTGGGCGGAGAAAGCTTTTTTGTCAACACCTTTACAGCAGAAGCGCCGGGAGAAGTGACATTTGCACCAGGGCTTCCGGGAGATATCGCGTCATTGACCCTTTCCAACCAGACCATCTTTGCACAATCCGGCTCTTTCCTGGCATCTGCCTCGAGTGTGGATGTAGACACCAAATGGGGCGGAGCGAAGTCTTTCTTCTCTCGGGAAGGGTTGTTCCTTCTGAAAATCTCCGGGAGTGGACCTTTGTTTCTGTCAAGTTATGGAGCCATCCATGAAGTGGAATTAAAAGCCGGAGAAAGTTATACCGTTGATACCGGGCATATGGTCGCTTTTGAGGAGTCGGTGCAGTACAATGTGAAAAGGGTAGGAGGACTGAAATCGTCGCTGTTCAGCGGTGAAGGTCTGGTTTGCGATTATGTTGGTCCGGGAAAGGTGTGGCTTCAGACCCGCAGCCAGGACGCCTTCCTGAGCTGGTTGTTGCCAAAAGTGCAAAAATCAGGAAATAGATAACGACACCGGGATAAAAAAACGCGGGGTTATCAACCTCGCGTTTTGTAGTTGTGCCGGAGGCCGGACTCGAACCGGCACGCCCTTTCGGACACAGCGCCCTCAACACTGCGTGTCTGCCTAATTCCACCACTCCGGCAGCACAACCATATGTCAATTCTAACGAACGAGCAATGTATGGGTCAGGAAAAGAAAATCCAAACAGGCTTTATTCCTGGGTCTCTCCCGCACCTCCGGTGGCCGGCAACGCAGGAGCATCTTCGGTAGCACTCGGCAGCTCGCCGCCTTCCATGTACAGTTGAAGCTGGTTGAGTTCCTGTTCCAGGGCAGCCCTGGTGCCGGAATCTTCATGGGCGACATAACCCGAAAGTACACCAAGCAGGATTGCATTAACGCCGAACACGATGGCGAGAACAATAGTTGCTTTATGAATAAGGGTAGCCGCACCTCGTCCGCCGAACACTGCCTGGGAAGCCGCACCTCCGGCAATACCGGCCAGACCGCCGCCCTTGGCGCGTTGCATCAGGATCGCTACAACCATGACCACGGACACTACAACATGGATAAAAATCAGAAAACCGTATAAAATATTCATTTTTTCTACCAAAAGGTATTAGACCAACAAGCGGGAAAATATAGAAATTTACCCGCTTGTACGCAAGACAGTATCAAAAAAGGTCTCAGCGAGCCGCTTTAATGATCGCGGAGAACGCTTCCGCTTTCAAACTGGCGCCTCCAACAAGACCACCATCAATGTCAACCTGAGAGAACAGGGTTTCAGCATTGTCCGGTTTTACCGAACCGCCGTACAGGATACGAACCGTTTCCGCTATCTCTTTTCCGGAATGATCAATCAGCCAGGCGCGGATCAGTTGGTGAACTTCCTGTGCAGTTTCCGGAGTTGCCGTACGTCCCGTTCCAATCGCCCAGACCGGTTCATAAGCAATTACCAGCTTGCGGATATCTTCCGGTTTGAAACGTTCCAGGGCTCCGGAAACCTGGCGGTTGATGACCACACTTGTCTGGCCTTCTTCCCGCTCTTCGAGGGTTTCACCTACACAAACAATGGGGATCAACCCCGCCTGCAATGCTGTTGCGGTTTTCCGCTGCACTGAGGCGTCTGTTTCACCGAAATACTGTCGTCTTTCACTATGCCCGATAATTACATGAGTGCAGCCGGCATCCAGGATCATCTCCGCGGAAATCTCCCCGGTAAAAGCGCCTTTTGGCTCCCAGAATAAATTCTGTGCTCCCAGAAAAACAGGTGAATCTTCCACCTCATCCTTGATCGCGCTGATAAGGGTGAAGGATGGGCACAACAACACTTCTGGAGTGGTATTGTCTATCGATTCCACGATGGACCGGGCGAGATCCCGCGCTTCATCCGTAGAAAGATGCATTTTCCAGTTACCAGCGACTAATTTCTGGCGCATGGCAATTCCTCTATGCTTTATCTGTCAATGCAGCAACTCCGGGCAATGTTTTTCCCTCCAGAAATTCCAGGGACGCACCACCACCGGTAGAAACATGCGAAACGGCATCTTTCAAGCCAAGCTTTTTCAGAGCCGAAGCGCTGTCTCCACCACCAACAACAGTTACCGCACCATTATTCGTTGCATCTGCAAGTGCTTTAGCGATTGCATGCGTACCATTGGCAAACGGTTCCATCTCGAATACACCCATGGGGCCGTTCCATACAATCGTCTTGGCGCCTTGCAATGCTTCTGCGTACTCTTTGATTGTTTGAGGACCGATATCAAGTCCTCGCCAGCCTTCTTCAACTGATCCGCGAGCGACAACCTTTGTTTCGGCAGAAGCGTCAAATTTGTCTGCAACAATATAATCAGTTGGGAAACGAATATCTTTACCGGAATTTGTAATAGAAGTCAACAGGTCGGATGCCATCTCGATCCGATCTTCCTCGACGAGGGAATCTCCAACGTTCATCCCTTCTGCTTTGTCAAAGGTGAATGTCATTGCCCCCCCAAGGAGGATGCCATCCACTTTGGGTAACAGATTTTCGATAACATCTATTTTTCCGCTGATTTTCGCGCCACCCAGAATGGCCCAGAACGGACGTTTCGGATTTTCAACCGCAGAGCCGAGATAATCCAGCTCTTTCTGCATCAGGTAGCCGGCAACGGCAGGTTGAATATAACGCGCAACACCTTCGGTGCTGGCGTGAGCACGATGTGCAGAACCAAAGGCATCGTTGATATAGATATCACCGAGCCTTGACAGAGCTTGCGCGAAGTTCGGATCATTGTCCGTTTCCTCCTTGTAAAAACGTACGTTTTCCAGGAGAAGAACTTCACCCTCTTTCATTTTCTCGACATAATAGACGACTTCCGGACCAATCGAATCCGGGGCAAGTTTCACCCGTACACCCAAAATGTCTGAAAGACACCTTGCAGCCGGAAGCAAACTGAATTTCTGCTGTGGTGTACCTTTGGGGCGTCCCAGGTGACTCATCAGCACTAGTTTACCCTGGCTGTCCATAACTTTTCGAATGGATGGCAATGCCGCCTGAATACGTGTGTCGTCAGCGACCTTCAAATCCTCTGTAAGCGGCACATTAAAGTCTACACGCATCAAAACACGCTTTCCGCGCATTTCGACATCGTCAATAGTCATTTTCTGTAGCATACCAGCTCCCGAAGGCTAAACCATTCTGTAAATCAGGTCAACAACGCGGTTCGAGTAGCCGAATTCATTGTCATACCACGTGATGATCTTGGCGAAATTGCCGTCCATGACACGTGTCATCTGCGAATCAAAGACAGAGGAATATGTAGTGCCCACAATATCGGAAGAAACGATGGGATCTACTTCGTAGTACAGGATTCCCTTCATCGGACCATCAGCCGCTTCTTTCATTGCAGCATTAATCTCTTCTGCAGTTGTGTTCTTGTTCAATTCGACGACAAGGTCTACCACAGAGCCGTCCGCAACTGGAGCGCGCATGGCGATGCCATCCAGTTTTCCTTTCAGTTCCGGAATTACCTTTCCGACCGCTTTTGCTGCACCGGTGGTAGTGGGAACAAGATTGATCGCAGCGCTACGGGCGCGACGCAAATCCTTGTGGGGAAGATCGAGGAGACGCTGATCGTTGGTATAGGCGTGCGTAGTAGTAACCCATCCCCGCTTGATGCCAAAGGCGTCATTTAACACCTTGGACGGTGGGGCAAGGCAGTTGGTCGTACAGGATGCGTTCGAAACGATCTTGTGTTCCGGTTTCAGATCGTCATCGTTGACGCCAAGCACGATGGTGGCGTCAATTTCATCCTTTGCGGGAACAGTCAAAACGACTTTTTTCGCCCCGCCTTCAAGATGAAGGGCAATTTTGTCGCGGTTGCGGAATACGCCGGTCGATTCTACCACAAAATCAACACCAAGGTCTCCCCATGGCAATTTTGATGGATCTTTTTCCGCGAGAATTTTCAGCTTTTTTCCAGCGACAATAAGATTGTCACCTTCAACGCTGACCGGGTCGGGATACCGACCATGCATGGAATCATATTTTAACAAATGCGCGAGCGTTTCTGCATCAGTCAAATCATTGATTGCAACGAACTCCAGATCCTCACGATTACGCGCTGCTTTGAAAACGAGACGACCAATCCGTCCAAATCCGTTAATACCAATGCGAATTGACATGATACCTTCTCCTTGATAATCAACTATTTTTTATGAATACTTTCAAATCGAATGCAAAACGGGAAAGCACAGGATAGTTATACGCTTCCAGCGTACAATGTTTCCCGATACACTCAATTGTTTCCAGACAAAAGTTAATAAAAACAAATGTAACTGTGCTTTGTTTGCCGATATCGTTTGTAATTTTTCTGCACAGCTTCACAAATACAGAATGTTGAAGTAAGTTAGATGATCGAGATCATAGCCGCAAGTTTGAGCCGGAAAGCTGTAACAATACCTGCGAGACGATTCTGTGATACAGAGTCTTGTCTTGAAGAAGTAATCTCCTTTTTCTCTTGTGATTTCATGATATATCCTTCAGAACATCCTATTTTTACATAATGAAGGTAAGGTCTTATCCCACCTTTTGTTGGAAGTCATTTCAGTCGCTTAATGTGTTTACAATACTAGCCGGAGGGCACATGAAGCACGCACTGCACCTCATGATCGGAGTAAGTGTATTACTCTTTGTTTTTGCTACGTTTGTATTTGCGGTTCCAGATAATACCTATTCAATAGATGAAGAAGAATTATTCTCTTACAGCGCTTTTGGAAGTGGTGGACAGTTGCAACTGAATACTCCAATGTTGTACTGGGAGAATGCAGACGATAACACCGAGACGCCGATTCTTGCCAATGCGGGAATGGAAGGAGTTGCGGGCGGTCCGCAATTACCTGTTTACACCCGGTTTATTGCTGTGCCGGAGGGGATGGACGCAAGTCTCCTGAACTTTACAGCAGAATGGGAATCGGCGGGTACACACCGGATTGCGCATGACAGCGGCGTGGACGGTTCTATCGCTCTGGACCATTCTCTGTATGATCAGGCAGCATTTGAAAACCACGAAGTAGTAATCGTCGGACCAACGGCGCGATGGAGAGATGTACGGTTTGCCCCGGTAACGATACGTCCGCTACGTTACAACTCACAGACGAATGAAGTCGAAGTGGCGAGCTCGGTGGACGTGGAATTGACATTTGTTCCGGGTATGGACGAAGAATACAATCCCCCGGGAATCAGCGAAGCATTTTATCCGCTTTACCGTGAATTGATCCTGGGTGTTGATTCCGAACTGGATGCACTGCAGGTACAAAGAGGGTCATACCTGGTCATTGCTCCCGAAGACTGGGAAGATGAACTGCTCGATCTGATAGAATGGCGTACGCAATGTGGATACAATGTGATCTTTGCCTCCACAGATGAAACAGGAACATCGAATACGCAACTCAGAAACTATATCTGGAACCAGTATGAAACCCTGGATCCACCGCTTGAGTATGTGGTTCTGGTCGGAGATGTCGATACCCCGGCAAACATAGCCACATTTTCCATACCAAGCGGACACCTTGATCCATACATCGCAACAGATCACAAGTATACCTATCCACCAAACTCCAACAACACGTTTGAGCAGGTTTTGCCACGATTTTTTATTGGACGAATTTCCGTGGACAATACGACACAATTATCCACGGTTATCCGGAAGATCAGACAATACGAAATCACACCGGATACAGCCCCACTCGATCGTTTTGAAAGAGCGTTGACCATCGCCGATGCCACCTATTCTCTCTCGTGTGTACAAACGAACCTGTGGGTGCGGGACAGGATGTTGGAGAATGGGTTTACGCAGGTAGACACCCTGTACCGGCGTACATGGGAAGGTCCCAGCGCGTCCGATATCAGCAATGTGATCAACAGCGGAGTTTCCTGGATCAATTACCGGGGATTCGGTTCCCATACAGGATGGGCAGGGCCTTATTACATTAACTCGGATGTCGCAGGATTAAGTAATACCAATAAACTGCCGGTGATTACCAGCATGGTCTGCGGTGGCGGCGCTTTTGATGAGCTGGACGATGATCCCTGTTTTGGCGAGATGTGGATTCGCCTGGGTACTCAGAATAACCTTCGAGGCGCGGTTGCCTTTGTTGGTCCTTCCGAAATTGACACGCATACTCGATGGAACAACCTGATAGATGGCGGCTGGTATCGCGGATTGTTCGATATGGAACTTCGTTCCCTGGGTCAGTTACTCCTGGCCGCCAAGGTAACCCTGTACCAGGGATATCCGAACAACTGGAACCCGGGAGGAACGAATCAGAACAGCGTCTGGTTCTATTTTCATACCTATAACATCCTGGGTGATCCCGCTCTGCAGGTGCGGAGAGAAATACCGCAGGAAGTGGTAGTAGAACATCCGATGACAATCCCGGATGATGCCTCTTTTGTTCCTGTAAGCGTGGAGTTCGAAACAACAGGTTCTCCAGTTTCCCACGCCATGGTGGTGGTCACGAAGGATTATTCAGAAGTAATCGGGTCCGCTTATACCGGGGTTGATGGGACGGTAAATGTTGTTCTCACGGAAGATATTGATGGGGATGATATTCAGATCGCCGTTACCAGGCCGGATATCATGGCCTACAACGAGTATGTTGAAAATGGAAGCTCGCTCGGCATTGCACTGGTCAGCCAACAGTTTTCAGAAGATGACGAAGATGAACAGACCAACGGTGACGGTATAATCAATCCCGGGGAACTGGTTATCCCGTCAGCAACATTTTCAGTGCTTGCGGCAGACGGGATCGACGATCTGTCACTGACTATTCTCCTTCCTCATGATGGCGGAAACATTGTTGTCGCCAGCCAGGATTTCGGAAACCTCGGTTTTGAAGACCAGGTTGTTGTGACAACCCCGCGGATTCGACTGGAATCCGATTTACTCACAGCTCAGCAGGTGGAAGTGGAATATGTGTTCGATGGGGACGCCTTCAGCATGCATCATTCGATCCTGTTCGATAGAGTTCAGGCTCCTGTGCTGGAAGTCGGCGATGTCGAAGTGTCAGATACCTGGGCGCCTGGTGAAACCACGGATCTGGAAATAGATCTTTCCAACCTGAGTGAAGATGTTCCGGCGGGTGTAGTTACAGGAGTATTGACGACAAGAGATGGCTTTATCACGGTTCTTGAAGATACAGGAACCTGGCCATCCATTGGAACCGGCGACGAAAACAATGCACCTGATGTACCTTTCTCCATTGAAGCAGATGAAACCGCCTACAGGGGTTACAATGTCGAATGCACACTGACCCTGACAACAGAAGAAGGATATGTCAGCTCCCATTCGGTGATCATAGAAATAGGTGGCGTGGACGAAACAGCTCCCTCCGGACCGGCCGGGCCAGGGTATTATATGTACGAGGACATTGACGAAGGTTTTGTCTATTCCGCAGAAGATTTTCAGTATGAGACCGTAAGCGCCATAGGGACACGTATCAACCTGAATGATACCGGGGACAACCAGGACAGAACCCTGACCGTTGATCTGCCCTTCAACTTCCCCTTCTGGTACCAATCGTACAACCAGGTTTCCATTTGTTCAAATGGCTGGTTCAGCTTCGAAGAGACCGAGCTGCCGTTTTTCCGCAATCGTCCCATTCCTTCTGCGCTGACACCAGGGGGTGCAGTAGCCGTGTTCTGGGATGACCTGATTCAATCTTCCGGTGGCACCTATACCTATCATGATGAAGAGAATGGATGGTTTGTTATTGACTGGTACAACGTGCGTCATATCATGTGGGGCGGTACCATGCGATTCCAGGCCCTGTTGCTGGATCCAGCAGTCTGGGGTACGCCGGGAGGTATGGGGATTATCGTTCTTCTGTATGATGAAATCTCCAATCAGGACGCAACAGAGAATTATTCGACAGTAGGTATTATCAGTCCGGATGGAAACGATGGTATAGAATACGAATTCGCCAATACTAATCCGGTAACCTCCGGCGGGATTCAATCGGGCCGTAAAATCATTGTTGGTATTGGTCACTCCGAAACAATGGACCCGCCAAACCTGGTGATTACACCTCCCCTTGTGCAGATGAATATCCACCAGGGAGAGAATGCGACCGAATATCTTGAATTTTTGAATACAGGCGAAGCTCCTGTCTGGGTGGATCTGTATGCCGAAGATGCCTGGCCAATCTGGGGAACAGATGAGGAAACAGGCGGTCAGACAGCAAGTAGAAACAGCGTTCCCAATCCGGAAGAAAATCCCGGGATTGACGATTTTGGTGGACCCGATGAGTATGGATACCATTGGATGGATTCCGATGACAATGGCGGTACCCCCTTCACGTGGGTCGATATAGCACAACCGGAGAATGAAGTTACGCTTTACGGAGAAGGGAATGCCTCCATCTCCGATGCAATCCTTCTTCCCTTTGATTTTTACTATTACGGTGAAGACAGGGATACGCTCTGGATTTGCGAATCGGGATATGTAACTTTCGATAATCCTGGTGATGAAGGTATTGAAGTAAACTATTCCCTGCCACGCTCCATTGCACCACGTTCCAGCCTGTTTCCCTTCTGGGACAACATTGGTGTTGATGAAGGAGGGACTATCTACGCCCATGTTTATGGAGATTCAATCATCGTTTCATGGGTGGATGTGTATCATATGTCGTGGAACACAGACGATGGTCCTTACACCTTCCAGGTCCTGATAACATCGGATGGGGTTGTGCATTTCCGTTATCTCGATGTGAATCCAAGAACATCCAGTTGCACAATCGGTATTCAGAACGATCTGGGCAGCGATGGTTTGCAGGTACTATTCAACGATGATCCCGAGGATTACCTGCATGACAGCATGACAATTCGTTTTGCGCGATTACTACCATGGGTTTCCTTGACCCCGGATGGCGCCATGCTGGGTGCAGGGGAAGCGCAACTTATTACCGTGATGGTGAATTCATCAGAAATGGATCCAGGTTTTTATAATGTACGTTTGCTGGCCCGTACGACCATGATGGGTGTGTCATATTCGGTGCCGTTACAGGTGCTGGTCTATGACGATTCTCCCGGTATTGGTCCGATTCTGTTCACCATTCCGGGTGAATCCATCGGGGAAGGTGATTCTTTCCAATCGTTGCACCTGGGGCCGTATGCCTATGATCCCGACAACTCCGACAATACCCTGGATTATGTCGTGTATGGAGAGCAGGGTATCGCTATTGATGTGGATGATGATGTGGCTTCATTTGTTCCGACAGAAGAGTGGGACGGTAATTCCACGATTCGCGTACGGGCATTTGATCCGAACATGAACTTTGAAGAACAAACCTTCCAGCTATCAAATACAGGGTTGAATGATGCGCCTCGCTTCACTTCAATGAATCCGGAACTGGACACCCTGGCGTTAGAGTCAGAAGTCACATTTTCTGTGGGAACCCTCGATCCCGAGCAGGATGATGTTGAAGTCAGTTGGTATCGTGGAGCAGAATACGCCGGATCAGGCGAGGAGATCAGTTTCTCCTTCGACAATCCTGGAAATGATACAGTACGTGTGGTAGCATCTGACGGAACCCATGAAAGTGAAATTTTCTGGTACCTGTTTATTGGTGCGGAGGCGGTGGAAAGCGGCAATTCAGGGGAAATACCGGATGAGTTTGCCATCGAGAGCATTCATCCGAATCCGTTTAATCACAGGGTGACCCTGAGATTTGCTCTTCCAAACCAGTCTGATGTGCGTGTAAGAGTGTACAATGTACTTGGCCAGGTTGTGCAGACCCACTATTTGCCAGCACTTGCAGCCGGGCAACATTCATTCAATATTAATGGACAAAACTGGGCAAGCGGTTTGTATTTCTTCTCGATTCAGGCGGGGCATCAGCAGGTATTTCAGAAGGCGATGCTCGTGAAATAGAAGTTGAAATTGAATGTTTGCAGGAAATTCTGTAGATTTTATACAGAAACCATAGATCCATATTGTTGTTTCGACAATAGAACAGGTTTGATGTATGGGCCGGAGTGAAAGCTCTGGCCTTGTAAGCAAAGGAGATCCATTATGGACCGCATGCTGAAAGGTGGGTTGCCCCTCCTTCTGATTTTTCTCTCATTCACATGGATCGGTTGTGGTGATGATTCCGGTCCCGTAGTCCCCAATGGTGGCAATATCCAATATGGTTCACCGTACGGGGTTATCGGTTTTATCGGCTACAACCAGGGATTTGGGACCATTGCCGAAGCTGGTACAATCCCTCAATACTTTTACGGTGTAGGCACAGGGGCCGTTGTCGGCGACCCTGCCTATTGCGCTTTATGGCAACCGACATCGGACAGTCTTGACGCGACGATTCTTGTAATGAACCGTACGGATTCCCGTTTGTATGTTGTCAATGAAACCGGTATCACGACAATAATTGGTGAAAACGTGATCCCGGGCGGATATGACTGGTCGAGCGGAGGCTCCCGTATCGTATACGTCATGGAAGAGGAAAATACCTATACAGTAGTGGTTGAAACGTATGGCACAGTCGAAGACTCGTTTACCATTGCTGAGTACGCCACCCCGTTTCGTGTAGAAGGTCGCCCTGTTTTTGGCGGTTCGGGATTGCAGCAGATCACGGTTAATGTCGTGAATGATCTCGATCCTTCACTTTCCCATGTTGATGTTCTCAACTACCAGGGGCAACAACAGGATGTGATCGTTGGCAGATTCATTTCGCCAAAATACTCCCCTCACGATTACGCAAAATTCGGGTATATTGACGGTTCCAACGGCGCTGAAAACGCCACAAAGATTTACCTTGATGGCCATGAGTATGACTTCTCCGCTTATGGTACGGGTGCAACGGATTTTTCATGGTCGCCGCACGGTAACCGTGCCGCGTTTTACGTAGGGGTGTTTACCGATTATCCAAAACTGCTGGTCGTAAACCTGTCAACACATTCCCTGGAGGAACTGGAACTGGATTCCACAATAGCAATTGGTTCGGGGGATGATCTTGTATGGGCTTCTCCTGCGTGGAACACAACAGATGATGCCTTGACCTTACTGGTGAAAGCTGAGGATAATATCTCCTACATCCTGGTGACGGTCGATATGGAAGGCACAATGACAACGTTGTTGGATGATATTTCAGAACTTAGCCGTCCGGTTTGGCGTAGCCAGTAAGCGGAAGTGGATAGGAGTCAATTCATTTTTTACTTTCTCTTGGAATAGATGGCCCGGATTGTTTCCGGGCTTGTTTTCATAGTCGATTCGTACGTTTTCACAACGATGTCCTTTCTGTAATAAGGGGGTTTTGTGGCAATGAAGGCAAAGTGGATTCCTGTGGCGATATTCGGTATTGCGGGAATAGCTGCTGCGATAGCACAGTATTTGCGCCATAAAGATGCGAAGAACCGAATTGTGGTGAAAGATAGCCTGTTGTTGTCCAGGACAGGGAATGGGCATGTTTTTCAGGAAGAGATGGTGGAAGATTTGCCAATCGCAGCGCAAAAGTACCTTCTTGCTTCTATCAAAACAGGCTCAAGAACCTTTACAAGCGCATTTATTCAGATGGGTGGAAGGTTCTCCATGGACCCGTCTGTGAAATCGTTTCCAATGAAAGCCACGGAACTAATATCCGTGAATAACGGTTTTCTTTGGGATGCAGAAATTAAAATGGGCCCTGCGCGGTTTCACGGATACGATTATTGCTACAAAGGGAATGCGAAGCAAAGTTTCTTTATCAATAATGTATTCCCATTTATCAGGGAACAACCGAATGTGGATTTGAACCTGAGTGCTCTTGGACGGTTGGCGATGGAAGCGATCTGGCTCCCCGCCTGTTTTCTTCCTGTTTACGGAGCAAAATGGGAGCATATCTCCTCTCGATCGGCAAGAGTAACAAGACCATTCATGGGGGTGAATGCCACCTTGACAATAACGATTCAGAAAAATGGTTTGCCTGAATCGGTTTCGATGGAACGATGGGGAAACGAAAATCTGTTGAAGAAATGGAAATGGATGTCTTTTGGAGCTGATGTGCTGGAAACAGGGGAATTCAAGGTGTGTCGCGTTCCAAAAGTCATGCGCGCCGGATGGGGATATGGAACAGACAATTTCAAACCATTCTTTACTGCCGAGATAGAAAACATATCATATTTCTAATCGTGAAATTCATTGTATCTTCGTACAAACAGAGAGGTTATGTGTGGACAGTAAACAAGCCCTTGAACAACTGAAAGAGGGTAACAAACGATTTACGCAGGGTTTGTGCATTCATCCAAACCGGGATGAAGAAGCAAGAGACCGTTGTGTAGAAGAAGGACAATCGCCCTTTGCAACGATCCTGGCGTGTTCCGATTCAAGAGTCCCGGTAGAAGTGCTTTTTGACCAGGGAATCGGCGATCTTTTTGTCATTCGCAATGCCGGTAATGTGCTGGATGATTCCATCCTTGGCACTCTGGATTTTGCGGTGAAAAAACTGAAAACCCCGGTGATTGTAATCCTGGGGCATTCTCAGTGTGGAGCTGTCACAGCGGCAGTGGAAAAAATGGATGTTCCCGATTCCATTCAGATCATCCTCGATAAAATTGAACCGTCCATAAAAAAAGTGAAAGAGAAATCACCGCATTTGTCAAAAAAAGAGCTGATTTCTGCAACAATCAGGCAAAATATCAAAACCGTGGAACAAACATTCATTGATTCAAGCGAACTGGTCAGGCAAGCGATTAAAAATGGAGATGTTATCCTGATCGGGGCGTATTATCACCTGCAAAAAGGGGAAGTAGAGTGGGTTTCTCTGACAGATGACCAGGTGTAAATACGTAATCAATGATTGCAATCAGCCAGGGTAAGCCGGTAGTGGGCAGGATCATTAGAACATATACCCGACCCGCAGAAGAGTGCTGGAATGTCTGCCACTCTGAATAATGTATTGAATGGGGCCAATGGGTGTAACCGCTCCGACGGTTAACGCCATACCTGTTTCTGTAATTCCCGGATCGGAGAAGTACTGGCCGATTCTTCCACCGGCGAATTCAAACCGTACAAACCGTTTCGGTAACAGTTCCCACTGAATTCCCAGCTTGTACACACGAAATGAGCGCCCCTGGAATTCATCGGGTTCTGTTCCGAACAGGTAGTCATATCCTCCCACGGAAAAAGACTGCATTGGATGCAGATCCACCCCGTCGAGTATGAAAGAAGCAAATCTGCCAATCAGTGTATAACGTGAGGTAATCGGCAGATACAATTCGCATTCTATTTCTGATAGTGATTGATCATCATCCCTGTCATACGCCCACATGGTGTAGTTATAGATAGCAGCAAGATATAATCCGCTCGTCGTAAAGTACAATCGGTTCCTGGTGTCGTAGATCAACACCATGCTTGCAAACCAGCGATGGTCAAACTCAAGCAAGTCCAACCCATGATCTTGCGGAAGGTTGTTGTAATCAATTCTCGTCTCTGAATATCGCAATCCTGCCGCTATCACCGAAGTTGATGAATAAAGAGAACCAACAAGAAAATCTGTGTAATCCATTTCTACCCGGGAGGAGACAAAGGTCCCTGGTTGCACAGAGAACAGGTTATCATGAATCTCGGAATGGATTTCCAGTTGAATACCAACCTTGGGGCGTACTCCTGTAGCATACAGGTAATTGATATTGTGGAAATTATAATCTCCCAACCGGAAATCAATATTTGTCAGCGAACCTTGAAGTCCCAGGTTGAATACGGTAAGATTCAACAGCATGGCGGCTTTTGTTCTGCTGTCATAATGGAAACCGACACGGATAAGGTCTGTATTCCGTTCTTCTACGAAAAGCTGTAACAGACTTCCGCTGGGAGTGGGTAGAAGACGGTATCCTACTGATTCAAAAAAGAGAGAACTGTAGATGCGGTCAATATCATGTTCGATTTCTTCACGGGTGGTCCATCCGGGGAGTCGCAGATTCATTTGACCGGTTAGCACCCGGTCAGAGGTATTCTCCAGGCCGAAAATTTCCATTTCTGATACATAAACGGAATCTTGTGCGATAGGAATAGAATAAATGGGAGGTGCTCCAATGCTGTTAAGCGAGTCGGCGAGCGCTACCAGTTCCGAAAAATGTTCTCTTGCAGCATCTTCTCCCAGTTGAATAATCTCGCGGACATGCTGAAAGTCTCCGATGAATACATCTTCTACATCCGGTACAATCAACAAATCGCACAAATCCCGTTGTCGGCGTACCTCCTCGGTTCCCTGAAAGGAAATCGTCTGGTTTAAAACATCGACAAAGTTGGATAACTGATCCGCATCCTTGAGGGGAGCACCCACATCAACACCAATAACGATATCGGCGCCCAATTCAATAACATCCTCAGCGGGAAGATTTCGAACCACAAAACCGTCAATACAGGTAATACCATCGTAGGTAACAGGAGTAAAAATACTGGGTATCGCCATGCTTGCACGCATGGCGGAGGGAAGATAGCCCTCATCGAGTACAATCGCTTCTCCTGTTTCAAGATTTGTAGCAACACAGGAAAAAGGCCGGGCGAAATCGTGAAAATCGGTCAGATGATGTACACGCCAGGTTAGCGACGTAAGCAGCTTGTTTACCTTGTGTCCAGCGATCATTCCCGATGGGAGTTGAATATTCCAATGGTCGAAAGGGAGCGAAAGAACATAACGGGCGTCATAGAACTTCTGCTCCATTGCCATCTCGTTCCTGGCGGGGGTGTCATTAAATATTTCGATCCAGTCAATGGAAACAGCGATTGATTCCAATTCGGTAGCGGTGAAACCGATGGAGTACAGGCCGCCGATAATGGATCCCATACTTACACCGGAAACAACATCCGCCTGGAGTCCTGCTTCCTCCATGACCTTGAGGACACCAATGTGTGCGAACCCCTTTGCACCTCCACCACTTAAAGCCAGGCCGAGGACGGGACGGTTGTGTGTTGTCGCCAGGGAATCATTTTGAGTCGCGAAAAGAGGAGATGTAAAACTGAACAACAAACTGGACAGTATAACCAGAAAACATTCTTGAAACCTTTTACCAAAAGGCATGGTTATCACTCTCTTTCCAGTGCTGTACAATTTCTTATTGCAGTTCCCGCAGGCGTATCTGGGCTTGTGTGGCCTCTTCCGAATCGGGAAACTCGCTTAAAATCCGGTCAAAAAGCTGTCGAGCCTGCTCTTGTTCATTGCTGCCTGCATGAATAATACCGCGTTTCAGCCAGCTTGCCGCAAGTTTGTTGCTGTCAGGGTAACGGCTTTCAACCTGCTCGAAATAGTATCGTGCTGAATCTTGAGATCCTTCGGCAAGGTAGGTTTCACCCAGCCAGTACAAGGCATTATCGGCAAGACTTGTATTCGGATATAGCTGGAGGTACTGCTCAAATCCATACCGAGCCAGGTCCGGAGACCCCTGGGTAAGATCCATGTAGCTCTGGTTGTATAGCTGTTCAGGATCATCGAGAGCATAGGCGTGCGCCTGAGTGGTATCATTTGCAGCCATCCATTGGGCGATCAGCAGGTTCACCTCATCCAGTTTCTGTTGAAGCATTTCAGAATAAATGCTGCTCTCAGAAATACGAGTGCCGAGAGACTGGATCATGGACTGGAGTTGGGAGTTGACAGCCTGTTGATCGGCACGGATGCCGCGCAGAATACGTTCCTGGGAGGCAAAGTGCTGACTGACATCGCCGCCAAGTAACGCAAACAGGGTATCCAGGCGAGCTTCCAATTCGTTAATGTCCGCTTCGATACGCTCCTGTTGAGCAATAATCTGCAGGTGATCCTGTTGGAACTGGAGGATCTCGCGCCTGGATACACAACCGGTAAGCAGGATGGTTACCAGCAATAACAACAGTATGTTCAGAATACGTTTCATGTCATACCTGGATAAGTAGGTTAAGGTAAACGGGTTACAGCTCTACGGTTCCTCGCCCATATCTCTTCCCCGGTCCCTGATATTTCGGGACGTTCTTCGCCATAGGAAATTGTTCGAAGAAGTTCGGCAGGCAAACCATAGTTGATATAGTACTGTTTTACGGTAGCTGCGCGACGTTCGCCAAGGGCAAGATTGTATTCGGTTGAACCGCGTTCATCGCAATGTCCTTCCACAACGATCGGACGGTTTTCAAACCTTCGAAGAATTTCTGCGTTCTGCTGAAGGATTTCCCGCGCCTCACCTGAGAGCTCTGACTGATCATACAGGAAATACACGACCTGCAGCTCACGCCTGGCGGTTTGAAGTTCTTCTTCAAGACGCAAACGTTCACTGTCTATGGCAGTCAGACTGTCTTCTTCAAAAGACAAAAGCGAGTCATTGGTAGTTTCTTCCTCAACGACTATCTCATGAGGCTCTTCCACCTGGTCTGAGGTGTCCTGAACAGCAAGGGTGTCCTGCATGGGAACTTCTTCTTCAAGACCGGGACCACTGGAACAACCAGCCAACAAGATGGAAAGAAAAAGGGCGAAAAATGTCGCCGCGAAACGGTTGCTCTTGAAAAAACGGTTCATGATTCTCACCTGTAAAATACATGTTGCGATCAGCTTTAATGTACAAGAACTGACACTATGCTGCAATTGTTCTCCACGGGGCAGAGCAGATCAATTTTCCCTTGACTCAAACACGTCCAATCCTTATGTTTTGTTCCGCTGTGCGGGATGGTGTAATGGCAACACGCCTGACTCTGGATCAGGTTATCGGGGTTCGAATCCCTGTCCCGCAGCAAGAATGCCCGCGGTACACCGTGGGCATTTTCTCTTCCTGCCTCTACCAGATTACAGGTGTCTTTACTCATCTATCAATTTTGCACCCTTTGTCAGATAACACTATTCCTCAGGGCTCTGCGGATTACTCTTTATTGATTCGGGTTCTGGTTGTTTTCCATACGATAAAAAGATGAAAACATAAACAAGCAGGACTCGAAAGGCTTTACCGCCGATAGAAGCAAGAACGACACCTGGCAATCCATATCCCTGGGTAATCGCAAAATAGGAAAAACCAACAAAAACCAGCAGGCTTACATAGGTAGCAATATTCTGCTGCACGACTTTACCCATGGAAACCAGCAGAAAATTGGGTAGGCCAAGAATGATCAAGGGAAGATTCAAGGTCATCAGGCTCATGATCGGGATGGCGTCAACATAATAGGGCATCAGGATTGGAATAATATAATACACAGCAGCACACGTAACTCCCGCAACCAGAACCATTCCGGGTACACCAAAGAGAACAGGTTTGGTACAAATCTTCATACTCTCTTTAACATTATCGGAATGACCAAATGTTTGGGCGATCCGTGGAGTATACACAGCATTCACCGCTTGCGGTACCTTACTGGCCAATTCAAGGAGCACCCAACTGATAGACCACAGGCCCAATGCTTCAGTGCCCAAAAATTTGCGGACTATAGTCATCTCAATTGTAATCCAGCCCATCCATGCGCCATAATCGGAGATAAATATAGGGAAACCGTCTTTTACCAGTTGGAACCATTTTCCCCAATGGAAAGAAAATTTCAGCTTGAGGGGGCGATGAATATGTAAATAGACAATATTTACCAGGTTGCCAATACTGCTTCGTAATGCGAGAGCCAAGTATGGAAATACAAAAAAAACGGGCAGGGAAAAAAGTGCTGCAACGCTGGAGATTAAAGCTCCCTTGGCGACTATTTTAAAATTATGGCCTGAACGGTAGGTTGCAGAAAGGTAGCCCCCATAAAATAAAGAAGCCATGGTAACCGCTTGAACAAGCCAGGCAAGCATGGCTTTCCAGTTACCCATGAGAACAGCGATTAACGCCAGGAGACAAAAGATTCCGGAAACAAGAAAAAATACAATACTGTTCCATGTTTGGCATATGGTCGCAATATCAAGGGCCTTTTCTTTGTTTCCTTTACCTATGTAATACGGATAATACCGTTGAAGAATTACAATGGTGCCAAAACTGAAGAAGAGAGCATATCCGGAGGCAATCGCAAAACCACGGAAATAACCAAGCTCCTCTGGAACAATATATCTGGCCTGGATTAATGTTCCTGCGAAGCCAACGACGGTAGCCAGTGTATTAGCGCTGGCCAATCCCATGATCGTTTTAACAGTCGGTGACGCAATGGTTGATTTGGTAAATTGGATAGTACTTTTCAGGATTCGTTTTATCATACAACGGGTTTTCCTTTGTGCTTGGTAAACAGCAATCTCAGAGCCAGGTACAATTTACCAAAAAGTAAGTCTTTACTGTCTGTAGACACCTGCCTGAAAGATACAATGAAATTTACGGTGGGATTGCTATAGACAAAGCAAAGCTTCCGATTCTGATTGTGATGCAATAATACTATGGGTTTACAGCATTTTCAAGTATCTTGAGCAATCGTGGCAATACTTTCCTGCGAGAAAAATTTTCCAACGCATATTCTTTTGAATTAATTCCTTTTTCCGTAAGGTTACATTTACCGTCAGCCATTTTTATCAACAGGGAAGATAATGACTCTGGATCCTGGGCAGGTAAAGTAACACCGGCATCAGCATCGTTAATGATTTTGGCAGGAAAACTCTCAAGGTTCAGGTTCGCAGCAATAGGTTTACCAGACATCATGTATGAAATCTGCTTTGAAGGAGCGGCACAATCGGAAACGGCGCCTATAAGGCTTAGTAGCATAATATCTGCAGACTCCTGTACCCAGGCGACTTCATTCTGCTTCAAAGGGAAAATGATGCGAATGTTTTTCAGATTACGGGTCTCGATTTGATGTTCCAGTTCTTCCCGCATGGAACCGTCACCTACAAGAGTAATTAAGATGTCTTCTCTGTCCCGCAGCTTTTCAGCAGTGTCGATATACAATTGCAACCCAGCGGCCTGAACCAGACTCCCGGCGAACATGGCAAGGAATATGTCTTCCGGAATTCCATGTCTTTTTCGGAAGGTTTCCTTGTACTCCTGTGTCTGGACGTAATCTGTTTCATCAAACCAGTTGGGAAGAAACAAGACCTTCTGTTCTTCCATTTTCCTGGTACGCACAAGCAGATCCTTCATGCCCGGAGAAATGGTCACCAGCTTTTTGCATCGTTTCATGTGCAGGGTGTCAAGAAATAGCAGAATACGTGCGAGAAAGCTGGTCGGTGCAATGGAACCGGCGGAAACCAGGGCTTCGGGATAAATGTCCTGAACATTGCATACCAAAGGAATTCCTCGCATTTTCAACACCAGGGAATTTAATCCTTGTGCGAAAATCGGCCAGGTGTTCATAAAAACAACATCGGGTTTGTCTTGAAACAATAATTGAATTGTTGATGAAACTCCGAAAGATAGATTTTCAAGAAAACGAGACAACATAGTAGATTCATTGGAAATTGTATGCCAGCTATGAACAACTCGGAAGCCATCTCTTTTTCGGACTTCACGGAACTTCCGCTTGTAGCCGTCCATAATTTTACCGCTTGGACGATTGGGAAAAGGCGCGAAAACAGTAACCTCATGTCCCTTCCGGACCAGTTCAAATACCAGGTCGCGGGCAAGCAGGGCGCTTGTGAGAGGTTCCGGGTCGAAAACAGCTACAAGGACAGTAATTTTCATGGTATAGAACTTTTTATAATGGATTCTATCTGTACTTTTAAGCAGGATAGAAGTTCCTTAAGAGAGAGAAAGAAAAAATCAGGTAATATCCCAAGGAAACACCCAAATATGAACAGAATCTAAAACTACTGAGGTTTGGAAATATACTTTTGGTAATAATCAATTTCTCTATTTTTAATGTTTTCAACCTTCTTATATCCTACTTTAGTAAACATTTTTATTGAAGCAATGTTTTGCCGATACACACCTGCTCTTATGAATGTTTTGTTTCGTTTCAAGCAGATATCTTCAGAGCTGTTAAGTATTTTACTTCCCAGTCCAGTACCTCGCATGGATGAGTCTGTGGCAATAAAAGCAAGATAGGCAATTTCATGACTATCTTCCTGCAGTTCCATTACTTCCCTTTTTCCGGTAATCAATCTATACAGGCGCGATCGGATCTCTTTGTGAAACAGGATACCAGGATTCCCAAGTAATCCAAGAGTCGCTGCAAAAAATGAATGTTTCAGCATTGGCCTGTTGTAGGGAATGTCAGAGATTGTTGTCATGCTTACGACTTGGTTATTATACTCAGCCAACCAGACAAAAGCATTTTCAGAAGTTAAAAACCAGTGGTAAGATCTGCGAATGAATCTTTTACCTAATACCATGGCGAGATGAAAATCAGGTGTAAAACTTTTGTAGTGCAGGTCAACAAGCTGATCTAAATCTTCCAAAGTGCCGAGCCGAAAAAGAAATTCTTTTGTATCCAAAGTTAGCCTCATAAAACATGACAGGATTTTATTTCTTGTTTTTACTGTTAAAAACGAGATTGGCCAATGAATCGTTACAGCTAAAAGGTTATAAAATCAATCGACCGTGCTTCAGTTATCTATGGATTACTTTTACGCAATCCATAATAATTTCTCTTGAGCATGCCATTTCTATTTTTTTAACTCTTGACTAAATGGAAAAAGAATACTCATGATCAGAAAGAAATCTGTACTTCCCCAGTAAGGATTTGCAATCCCCATTGCGAGGAGCGAAATTGATGTGGAAAACACAATGATAGAGTGCATGTTTCGTTGTCGCAAGAAATATATTGTTCCCTGGAAGATCATTAATAGCACAATACCAATAATTGCACCACCTCCCCCTAAAAGACCGTAAGCGCCCAGAGAATCAAAAAAGGAGGAATGGCCGCCTAGATTAGGGTTGTTCTGGGTCGTTCCACCTCCTGCGCCAAGCAAAGGATTACTCCAAAACGAAATGAAAGATTTTTGTGCGAGATACCATCGAGATTGAGAAACCAGCTCTTGTGAATACCCACCGGATCGTGGATCTTCAATAACGTTTTCAATTCTGCTGATGGCGTCTTCAAGTACTTGCAACTGTAGAACATACTTCTGACCCCAATACATGATAAGAATAAGAAAACCAACATAGGCGATGGAACGGAACTTACGCTTGCCTAAAAAGATTAATACAAAAGACAGGATTGTAATGCAGATAATATGGATAATAATGATTCCAATTGGAGTACCAAATGTTCCGATCACCGAGTAGATAAGGGAAAGGATGCTTGCAAGATACAACAGCAATTTCAAAAAACCTTTTTCCAGGGAGGCGCGCCAGAAAAATACAGGGATCATCAATGCTATAATAGAATAAAACGCCTGGTTTCCATGAATCCATGCGCCATAAGACTGCAGCCACATGTTCCGCGCAATACCGATTTGACTTAACAGTGTATTGGTAGAAAACGAGGCTTGAAAGCCGGAAAAAAGAATGATAATGATTTGTGTAATGCGACGGCAATTGGGGTTGTACCCGTAATAAAGGGAGAAAAAGATGCCGAAAAGTATCCCCATACTACTCAAAAGCAATCGCCAGTTGGAAAGTAATCCTAAATAGTAGTACTGGTTTAGTACAACACCCAGAAAATACCAAATTGCAAGTGTAGTGTACAATTTATTGTGTCGGACAGTCTGAATAAACATCTGGAAGTTATAATGGGACGCTCGCTCCATGATAAGCGCAAGAAAGGCTATCAGCACAAGTGGTAAATACCCCAGGTATCCACGCATCGTTACGCTGATCACAGGTGTATAAAGTGCAATTGATGACAATAAAAACAGACGGAATGAAATCGTATTCTGCAGCGGAGTATACCTTCGGGTAGTGTAAAGGCTACCCTGAATTCCCGTCTGTTTATTGACAAAGCTTCTAAGCATAGGATCTACTATCTTTTTACGAAGAAAAATTTCCGTTTAAAGTAATCTTAACAGTATCGGCAAAAGTTTAAGTTGTCTCTTATTGATTGCTTATAAGTATTTGTGTAACCATGGAGCTGACGAGTTCGCCTGGAGTCAAACGAAATGAGGTCTCGCAGCACGAATTGATTAAAGTGAAACACTCACACTCTCTTTGAACCTTGTTTTTTAACAAACAAATGGTAAGTGAAAAAGGTCCAGTCTTCCAACTTCACCGGTACATGCAAAGAATAACTCAGAAAGGTTTCCTTTTCCTGAAAAATAAAGTGTATTCACACAATGTAACCCCACCAGGGATTAACAACACCTCCGGATGATCTTGATTGCGAAATCTTCGATGAATCTATGCACAACTCGTATAAGGAACATGGCAATTAAAGCAGATACTCATGGTTTCAATAAATCACTTGAAATACACGTAACAAAATAATTTGTAACCTGTTCAACATGAAGTGGTTATGCTGAATATTTATTTGCAATTTCTTCAATTGCAACACAGACAGCATCGATCTCTTCATCTGACTGTGACGAAAAAATGGGAAGAGAAACCTGGCGTTTCCAGTCACGCTCCGCTATGGGAAACAAACCGTAATCGTAATCGTATCGATCTTTATAATAAGGCATTAAGTGCAATGGCAGCCAGTGCATGGAGCATTTGATCTCTCTCTTGTTCATTTCCTCAATAAATTCAGCACGATCTATAGTGAGCCGGTCGAGATGCAATCGTATGGAGTACAAATGCCATGAATGTTGCCTTGTACGTTCATCCATCGGAGGTAACTGGATACAGTCTAATTTTCCTAATCGCTCGTTATAGGAAGTTGCGACATGAGTTCTTTTTGAACGATACAAATCAGCGCGAGATAATTCGTCAAGCCCCATAGCGCCGGCAATATCGGTCATATTATACTTGTATCCGGGAGCAATAATTTCATAATACCAGGAGCCGGAAGACTGGTATCGGTTCCAGGCGTCCCTGTTCATCCCATGAAGGGACATTTCACGCATTCGAGCCGCCATGCTGTCATCATTTACTACCACCATGCCACCTTCGCCAGTGGTGATACATTTGTTGGCATAGAACGAAAAACAGCCTGTAACACCAAATGTGCCGGCTTCTTTCCAGTCTTCTGTTTCATTCGCTCGATAATGTGACGGGAATGTATGTGCGGCATCTTCTATCATGGGGATTCCGTACTCTGACGATATCCTCATCAATTCCGTCATGTCACACATATATCCACCATAATGCATTACGAAAAACGCACGAATTTCCCTGTAAGGCGGCTGTAGCCCGGCGACCGGTTGCCCGGAACGTATCTTTTTTATTGTCGCTTCCAGCTTTACCGGATCAATATTAAAATTGTCATCCATATCGACAAAAACAGGAGTCGCATCGAAGTAACGGATCACCTCTGCTGTTGCGGCAAAAGTCATAGTGGGAACGATAACAATATCGCCTTGACGGACTCCGAGGGCTTCCAGAGAAAGGTGTAACGCTGCCGTGCAGGAGTTTACAGCAATAGCATGTTTCAACCCTATACGTTCGGCAAACAATTCTTCAAATTTATGTACCTTTGGACCGGTGGTAAGCCAGCCACTGCGCAATGAATCAACTACGGACTCTATCAGGCTATCGGGAAGATCGACACGAAAAAACGGTACTTTCATCGGTTGTCCTTGATGTCAGTAAAAACATCATTCTATGTTTTGTTTATCAAAACGGTGAATTCTCTCACGAGCTATCACAGACCAGTCAGGTCCAAAATTCAGCTTCCTGAATCGTCCTACTGTAATTGCAAGTACAGTATCCAGCAGGATACGCACATCAAGAGAGAAAGACTGGTGTTCTGTATACCATAAGGAAAGACGAATTTTTATCGGCAATACAACGTTCAAGTATACCTGCTCACTATTGGCCACATCCATTAAAACAGACTGTTCATCACGAAATTGCAATGTGGCAAGATCTGTTATTCCAGGGCGAACCTCAAATATTCGGTCCCATCGATCAGGATACTGTTCCACATAGCGTGGAACCTCTGGTCGAGGACCTACAAGACTCATGTCTCCAATAAATACATTCCACAGTTCAGGTAATTCATCAAGTTTATATCGGCGGAGAATATTCCCGACAGGAGTGATCCGAGTATCATTTCCGGTTGTCACATGGGCGCCGATTTTATCTGCATTAACAACCATCGTTCGAAATTTCACCATATGGAAAGGTTTTTTGTGCTTTCCAATACGTTCTTGTTTGTAAAATACAGGTCCCGGGTCCATTAATTTGATCAGAATTCCCACGAATAGCAGAACGGGGGAAATAATGATCAGCCCTACTCCAGAAAGTATAATATCAGTACAACGTTTTAACATTAGATATCCTCAAGCAAAAAGTGTACAGATAATAACGCTTGTATCGATCAAATGAATGATTTTCTGAATATGTGTAAAGGATGCAATAATAATAGTGAAACCGTAGAGAGAACCTTCCCGTTTCGGGTAAAATGATTCGAAAAGAAAACCATTTAAACCAATCGTTTGAGCGAAAGAATATACCCTTATTTACAGAAATTAATGGATATACATGTTATATGATGACTCTGTATCTCCGTATAAAACGAGCGGTGATTTCCAGTGAATGTCGGAATTCAGTGAAAACAGGGAGACATCAACTGATTCCATGATTCAGTAGCTGATTACGGTAAAATCATTAGAAAAAAAGTCCCCACAGAATGTGGAGACAAATATGTTTTCCAATGATACAATTATTGTTCTCAAAACAAACGAATCATGGAGAATTCGTGAATTACTCTCCGCTGGAACTCTGTTGACGCTGCCTGCGTTCTTCCAGTTCCTCCTGGAGGCGTTGAAGCTGCTCTTCCGCTTCCATGCGATCTTGACGAATTTGATCCAGTTCGATTTCCAGGTATTGGATATCTTCCTGGATACCACCAGTCCAGTCATACAGCATGGCGCCTCTATACGGGGCGCCAAAACCACCGCCCATAGGCTGGTTGTAACCACCGCCCATCGAACCGAATCCTGTCATACCACCACCATAACCGGAATAGCCAGTGTTGGGAGTATACGTGAGGCGGGTGACAAACCGCCATGTCGGGTAATTAGGATATGCCGCCAAAATCGGAGTTTCAGTATGCCAGGTCATCTGCTCTTTCTGGAAAACACGAACATCAAGACCTGTGTTTAATGATAGTTGATCATTAATCCTGAACCGAAGAGATGAGGTTAAATAGGCAAATTCTTCAATTGAATTAATCCTGTAGGCAAATTCAGGATATCCAAGGAAATACGTTCCCTGGAGCTCCAGCAGGTATTGAAGTCTTGAAAGAGACGGGCTGATAGATGCCAACGGGATTTGAGCGCCCATGAAAAACTTGAAAGCATCCGTTGATTTGCTGATCGTCTCCGCATCATTGTAATTAACATAACCGAAGTTGTAGTGGAACTGGAACCCTTCCTCCGGACGTCTAAGATTACGGTAATAACTTAATACCAGGAACAGCGAAACGGTATTACCGCCACTATCATACTCAGGTTCAAGAATGGTGTTGGAGGAGTCGGCAACCTGGTATCGCAAAGAGCTTTGCAAACCGTAGAAAATTGGAGTATTTCCTATCTGCCTGTTTCCCCATTTCCAGCGCAAGTATATATCATCCGGGATATTACTTTCAGTACTGTTGTTCGTATCCTGGTACAGGATAGCAGATAATTCCACTTCAAAACTATTGGATAAACCATAGGTTATGCCAGCGGCATGAGAAAACGTAGACACCCAGTCGCCATCCAGATCAAACGCATATCCGTGTGAATAGCCGTTGATCTGCCAACTGCTCTTCGGGAGCGTTCTCGTGCTGGTAACATAATTTAACGAATAGCCGCCTGTAAACTGCTCTGCATATGAAGACAATGCAAATGAAAGCAGCACCAGAACCACGATTACATATTTTGTGTTTGACAGCTTCATGGCGCCCTCCTAAGTTTGGCGCTTTTTAGTGACGCTACACTACCATTCTCGATAAGTATTATAGAGAAGAACCAAACCCTGCATAGCTCTCCAAAAACCAAATTTACTCCCAATTGAGGATTATGTCAACAGTCCATGTAAAATTCCCATATTGAACGAATGCGAAATTCATCGTAAATTCGAGCAATAATTGGAACAACAAGAAAAATAATGGATGTCAGGTGCAAATAAAATCTCCGCTGATTATTGTTTGAGAATTATACCGAAATGAATATATTTTCAACCGGTGAATTGATGGTCAGCATCACAGATTCGGGTGATTTGTATCACATGTCACTACTGACAGCAAAATCAACATTACACCCAACTGCGGCTCCACTCTTTTGCTATTCTATGCTTTTTATGCACCATATTGCGTTTTTATGTCCATGGGCCACCGCGATGAACGGTTTATTATCTTTACATTCTTGAACAAGGACAGCCATGAGAGAATTGAAACATCTTGACAGAAAAAATGATAGAATTCTGGTGACGGGAGCTGCCGGTTTCATAGGGTTTCATTTATGTAAAGCCCTGCTTGAACAAGGTTTTCCTGTTACGGGATTAGATTGCATTAATGATTATTACGCGATTTCTCTGAAGCAGGCGCGCATGGACCTGCTTTCGAAATATCAGAATTTTGTGTTTATCAAAGAAGATATGGCCGATGCGCAAAAGATGGAGCAATTATTCCGGGAGAACGTTTTTCATACCGTTGTAAATCTTGCGGCACAACCCGGAGTGCGCTATAGCCTCATTAATCCGGCGGCCTATATTAATTCCAACCTGTTGGGATATTACAACATCCTTGAACAATGCCGACAAACAGAAGTATCACATCTTGTGTATGCTTCCTCCAGCTCTGTCTACGGCTTGAATGAAAAAATGCCTTATGAAGTTTCAGATAACGTAGATCATCCCATATCTTTGTACGCCGCAACCAAAAAGTCAAACGAATTACTGGCGCACAGCTATTCGCATCTTTTCAAGTTACCGACAACAGGACTGCGATTTTTCACGGTATATGGTCCCTGGGGTCGCCCTGATATGTCTCCAATCATCTTCGCGAAGGCAATTTATCTTGGAAAACCATTGCAGCTCTTCAATTACGGAGATATGAGAAGAGACTTTACATTTATTGATGACATTATCCAGGGGGTTCTTGGCGTTATAGATACAATCCCCAAACCAAATCCGAAATGGGATGGAAATAATCCCGACCCGTCCTCGAGCCCTGAAGGTCCATTTCGGGTGTATAACATCGGTGCAGGTAATCCTGTTCATTTACGCCATTTTCTGCAATTGATGGAAGAAGGATTGGGTAAAAAGGCAATTGTCATTGAAAAACCGATACAACCGGGAGATGTTCTTGCTACCTATGCCGGTGTGGATGCTTTAAGAAATGATACGGGTTATAAACCAGAAACAAGTGTTGAGGTCGGTGTTGGAATATTTATAGATTGGTTTAAAGAGTACTTTATTGATGGAAACCGACCCATTCCGTAAGTCATTGACTTGTTATAAAATACTTTAGCGTTAACAGCTTTTCCTGGATTTCATTCATGAAAAAACTGCCAGATAGCGATAAACTGCTCCAGATTGCACGCGATACAATGCTTCGTGAAGCAGACGCAATTGAAAAAGCGTCGGGAATGATAGATGACAACTTCCTGGAGGCTGTACGTATTATTCTGGAGCACAATGGTAAAGTTGTTCTTACCGGGATAGGAAAGTCCGGTCATATCGCACAGAAAATTGCCGCCACACTTTCCAGCACAGGTACTCCATCCGTATTTCTCCATGCAGCCGACGCGGTTCATGGTGACATGGGTATCTATTCTCCCGGAGATCCGACAATCCTGATCTCCAAGAGCGGGTCAACCGGGGAGCTGGTGAGATTGATTCCGTTATTCCGTCATTTCCAGAGCAAATTGATTGCTGTTGTCGGGAACCTGAATTCCCCCATTGCACAGGATGCGGATGTTGTGCTGAATGCATCCGTAGAGTCGGAAGCGGATCCGTTAGGAGTAGTTCCCACGACCAGCACGACAGTAGCTTTGACTATCGGCGATGCTCTTGCTTCTGCGTTAATTCTGGCTCGTGGTTTTACCGAGATGGATTTTGCAAGATTTCACCCCGCTGGACAACTGGGAAGAAATCTTGTTCTCCATGTGGAAGATATCATGCACAGGGAAAATGAAATCGCCTGGGTCGTCAGGGAATCATCCCTGCGTGAAGTCGTGATCGAAATGACCGAGTATCCATTGGGAGCAGCTTGTGTGGTCGATGAAAACAGGAATATGGTAGGTCTCATTACTGATGGTGACGTTCGAAGAGCATTGAAACATCACGAAGACATACGTACACTCACAGCGCAAGATATCATGAGTACACGCTTTACTACAATATTGCCATCCTCTGCGGTTAAAGACGCTGTTCAAATCATGGAGAACCGTCCAACGCAAATCTCCGTTCTTCCGGTAATGGAGGCCGGGGGAAAACGTTGTATGGGACTCGTACGGATCCATGACCTCTATCAATCGAGAGTATCATGAAACACACTCATACTTACACCCTTCATAACGATTCCAGAGTCACGGTGGGAGACGGTTCCCTGCTGCTGATCGCGGGGCCCTGCGCAGTGGAGTCGGCGGAGATGGCTTTCGAGATTGCCGAATTTATGGTCAAGATCACTCGAAGATGTAACATCCCTTATGTTTTTAAAGCGTCGTTTGACAAGGCAAATCGAACTTCCGTCGATTCTTTCCGGTCTATTGGAATGGAGAAGGCGCTGACCATACTGTCAGATATCAAGGTCAAGTATGATATCCCGGTATTGACAGATATTCATGAAACCCGGCATGCCTCGGTAGTCAGCGAGGTTGCGGACATTCTCCAGATTCCGGCGTTTCTCTGCAGGCAGACGGATTTGTTGATTGCAGCCGGTAAAACAGGGAAAGCCGTGAATATCAAGAGAGGACAATTCATGGCGCCGGATGATATGCAGTATGCTGTCAATAAGGTGAAAAGCACTGGGAATTTAAGGGTTTCATTGACAGAACGAGGTGCGAGTTTTGGTTATCATAACCTGGTTGTCGATATGAGATCGCTCCCGATCATGCGGCAATATGCCCCTGTAATTTTTGATGCTACCCATAGTGTGCAGATGCCAGGTGGAGCAAAAGGTACGTCAGGCGGCAACAGGGAATTCGTTCCCGGTCTTGCACGAGCAGCGACGGCAATGGGCATTGATGGTCTTTTTCTGGAGACCCATCCTGATCCCGACAAAGCAAAAAGCGACAGCTCTTCAATGCTGCCGCTTTCCGATGTGGAACAGTTACTCACAACAGTATTAAAGATACATACCATTGTTGAGTAAAAGGTTACTCACACAACATGGCCCCGGCCTGAACTAAAATCTATAGCTGTCGGGTACAGACGATAATTCTATAGAAGGAATGCTGATAATTAATAAGGTTCCAAAGAACACAATAGGAATAAGGATCATTAGCGCCACAATGATGTAATTAATCGGTCTGGAGCGATCTCCCGATTCCTGTATCACAACCGTTTTTGCCACCATGTCAAACGCACGCTGTTTTTTCTCCGTAAACAATGCAAACAGCCCATCAATGAGAATGATTTCAAAATACATGGATAACCTGCGTATGACAGCATCCCAGAAATGAATCGGATTGCCTGTTTCTTTCAAAACCCGAATCCTCATCAGTTTTTTACCAATCGTCTGACCGAAAAGTGTCTCCAGCACGGGGAAGTAGAGGAGGTAGACTCCCGTGAGAGCCAGCATAATGAAAATGGTGGCAAAAATCCGTATGAAGGACATAGGACCGAAAAAGGCTGTGTCCACATGAGTCTCAAAAGCATGCCCCAGCATAACCATGTTAAATGGATTAAAATAAATCCCAGAGACAGGCATCCACAGGTAAATAATGGGAATGGACACCAGGTAGCAGAAACTTATATCGGCGACAAATGCCAGCAAACGTTCCCAGAACGCCGCATACTGAAGCGGAAAACGCTCCATGAACTCATGCGCTACATCTTCAGGTGTACCCATTCGTAATAGTATTTCATGGTCGGGTTCTCCTGATTCCCTCAATGCGCTTACATGTTCTCTCAGATCCGCCTCAAATCTTTCCTTCTCTTCCCTGGATGCATAAATCCGCTTCATCACATCTTTGATATAACGATCAATCCTGTCCATGTGAGTTCTCCTCGGTTGCGAGCAACCGGCTCAATGCGCTCGAGTGTTCTTCCCATATTTCCAAAAGACTACCCAAATAGCTGAACCCTTCCGGGGTCAACCTGTAATATTTTCGCGGTACACCGCGCTTTGGATTGTTCCTGTACGATTCAATGAAACCATTGTCTTCAAGACGATAGAGAACCGGATACAGCGTTCCCTCTTTTACCGTAAACGATTTTCCTCCACGATTCTCCAGTGTGGAAACAAGTTCGTAGCCATACATGTCCTGAACACTCAACAGTTTCAGTAAAACCATCTCCAGGGTGCCGCGTTTGAGTTCTCGTTGAAATCCATCCATACACTCTCCAAAGCTATATACTTTGTCACACCAAGTATATAACAACAGAAAACATTTAGAGTCAACTATTAATCGTTTTCATTTTGAAAAAATGGAGTAACTTCCCGGTAAGATTCTGGTTGGCAATCTGAGACCATCTGATTTTGTATTACTTCTGTATTACCTGTCAATGCTTGTTGATCAAATCAGACATTCAATATGATTTACATGGAGATGGAGTATGTAAGGAAGCAATTTGTATTGGCGCGAGAATTCAGGGAAAACAATCAGGACCGGCGAAGAGCCAGAAGAAGATATTTCATTTACCTTTGTTGGAAAGAAGCATGTCGCTGTAGGAATTCTGCAGGAGGTCTTCCTTGGTAATCCGAAAAGCATTCATTAACTCTTCACATTGTTGTTGCAGAGTGTCTTTGTCACGTTTTCCTGTTTTATCAATGGCTTCGATTTCAACGAAAGTACCCAGGTTGGAAACAGTGTCGAGGTGAATTTTCACATTATTAATGAAATAGATCTCACGGTTTTTCTGAACCGTGACTTTTTTTCCGAGTGTTTTGCTTAGAATCTCTTTGAGACCCTGATGGGGAGGATTGACCGGGTAAAGGGTTACGTACGATGGTTTCGGCGTTTTCTGATCGGTTCGCTGATAAAAGATCAGGTTATTTTCAATGGTGCCTTCACGAAGTTTTAATCGTCCATCCGGGACGTGAAAATACGTATCAACCTGGTAGTCGGTGCCAATACTTTCAGCATTACGTACCTTCAAGACCTTTCGGATGTGCTCAAAGGAACTGCAGCGGGCTTTGATTTCGACAATCAGGTGTGACAAGTTACTCTCCTTCGAACAAAGACCGAACTTTATCCAGATCTTCCTGAGTATCCACTCCCGGAGGAACCGGACCCATATCTGCAACTCCGATTGTCATACCGATAGACAACATTCGAAGTTGCTCAAGTTTTTCACATTGCTCCAGAAACGCGGGAGGAGTGGCGCAGAAAAGTTCGAGCGCTTCCCGACGAAATATGTATATACCAATGTGCCTGCGGAATAGCTTCTGATCAAGGAAATTATCACGGTTTATCCAGGTGATCTCCGATCTTGGAAAAGGGATCGGAGCCCTGGAGAAGTATAGAGCGCGATTGTCATTGGCGACAACAATTTTAACAACGTTAGGATTATTAAAATCTTCCGGTGTCAATGGCGCAGATGCAGTGGTGATATCCAGGGATGATTTCTGCAGCAGAAGATCAACAGTTTCATCAATGACAACAGGTGGAAGAAGCGGTTCATCTCCCTGGATGTTTACAACGATATCGGCGTCAATTCCCTTCAATGCTGCCAGCGCGCGGTCACTACCGCTTGGCAGAGAAGGATCTGTCAAAATTGCTGTTCCGGCGCAATCCTGGATTGCTTTCGCGATTCGTTCATCATCAGTTGCCACGATGACTTGATCAAGACTTTTCGCCTGCCGAGCCATCTCAAACGTACGAACGATCAATGGCTTTCCATGGACATCTTCGAGCATTTTACCGGGAAGGCGAACGGAAGCATAACGGGCTGGAATCACACCGATCACTCGAGGTTTTGTCATTTCTCTGATTCCTCGATGGTCTGGATAGCGGGTGGAAACCGAAAATGATTGTTTTTAGAATCGGGTGCATTACCCAATACTGATTGTCTGGGCAGTCCTGCAACTGGTTTTTGTTCCATTCTTTCAGGAAAATAGGGGCGTGTATGCGTAAAGGGCGACACATCAGAAGTATCCACAGCGTTCATCTGGTGCATGAAAGAAAGAATTTCTTCCATATCTTCGATAATTCTGTCCGTTTCCTCGGGAGAAAAATGAAGTTTAGCCAGACGGGCTGTTCGTTCAAAGGTGTCTTCAGAGATGTTCATGGAACCGGATCTTTCAAGATCACAGGGCAGGGCGCCGACACTTTAAACCGTTGAGCGTCATCCCTTCCACCGACAATAACTCCCCAATGCATGGGAATTGCTACCTTCGGTCCGATCATCCGTGCTGCTTCGACGGCTTGTTCAGCATCCATTACATAGGTGCCACTCACGGCAAGAAGTGCTATATCAACACATAATCCGTTCATTTCATCAATAACATCGGTGTCACCACAATGATAAATACGAGTGCCATCCAACGTGATTATGTATCCAAGCCATCCGTTTGAACGTGGGTGAAAGTCTTTATCGACATTGTAGGCAGGAAGAGTTTCGACGTCGATACCAAGCACTGAAGTACGTTCGCCGGGTTTCATCCACAAAACATTGGTTTCGAGGATTGTACCTTTACAGGAATCCGGCGCAATCAGTTGACCATCCGACTTGATAACCTTAGCTATATCTTCCTGAGAATAGTGATCGTAATGACTGTGAGTGATAAATACGAGATCACCATCACGAGGATTTCCCTCAATCTTCCAGGGGTCTATATACACGATCACAGACCCCCGTAGACGAAAAGAGGCATGCCCTAACCATTCAACCTTGTCGGTCAATTCCTGAGGCATAAGAATTCTCTGGATTAAACCCTGCAGAAAACAACAAAACGGTCAGCACGTTGTCCTGCCATTTCAGGGCCATGTCGGAAATCCCAGTAATAGGTCGCTGTGGGTTTTACTCCCTTGCGTGACTGGACCATGCCCTGCAGCTTTTTGGCGGTTTCACCGATCTTCTTGAATTCACCATGATGAACGGATGAATACACCTTGCTCTTTTCAATTTCGACAATATTCGCATCGTACTGATCCGGTTTAGGAACATTGATCAACAAACGTCCCTTGAACATCTCTACTTCCAGCAACAGCTTTGCCTCTTCGTACGGTTCATATCCCTTACTTGCCAACTCGGCACGGAGCTGCTGTGCTGCATCGAACAGATTGCGGACTTTACCGAATAAGATGGAAACCGGAACGGCATAATAAAATTTGGCATCCCAGTCGAATTCTCCATCTTCCCATTGTTGTGGATCGGTAATATCACTCATTTGACTCTCCCTCGGTTGTAGGTTTTGGCGTAAGATATGCCGAAAAATGTAAGACTGGCAAGTAGGTTTGTGCTCTTATTGCGACGTTTTGCAATAGAGCCGCATATCTCGCGCTTTTTCTTGAATTCGTGTGGCTTCCAACCTACCTTATACAGACTTTTCAGATAGATTGAGTTTTCCGAGATTTTCAACAGAACCGGTATTCACATGAACCAAACACCACACCACCCCGAACCTTTCAAGATTAAAATGGTTGAGCCGATCCGGCTTATTTCACCGACAGAACGAAAAAAAGCACTATTGGAGGCGGGATACAATGTTTTCAATATTCCTGCTGAATTTGTCTTTATCGACCTGTTGACTGATTCCGGAACAGGAGCCATGAGTGAAGGCCAATGGTCTTCGATGATGTTAGGCGATGAAAGTTATGCAGGGAGTCCGTCCTTCCTCAGATTCAAACGTTCTGTTACCGAAATTACCGGATTTCCCTATGTTTTGCCCACTCATCAAGGTCGGGCGGCAGAGAATGTGCTTCATTCCGCGTTGATTAAAGATGGTGATGTGATTCCGGGAAACTCACACTTTGACACCACTAAAGCCCATATAGAATACAGAAAAGCACGTGCAATAGACTGCACTGTTGACGAGGGATTCGATCCAGCGATTGAATTACCGTTCAAGGGAAATGTGGATCTGAAGAAGCTCGACAAAGTAATCCATGATGTGGGACGGGAAAAGATTCCTTTTGTACTGATTACTGTTACAAACAACTCTGGCGGCGGCCAGCCGGTCAGCCTGGAAAACATTAATGCGGTAGCGGATTTATGTGAGGCAAACGGGCTTCGTTTGTTTATTGATGCAGCACGGTTTGCGGAAAATGCATGGTTTATCAAGGAACGTGAGTCAGGGCAGCAGGACCGCGAAATCAAGGATATTGTACACGATATGTTTCGTCGTGCGACAGGCATGACCATGAGCGCGAAGAAGGACGCCATTGTCAATATTGGCGGATTTATTGGATTGAGGGATGAATCCATCTTTGAAACCTGTTGCCAGTATAATATTCTGTTTGAAGGATTCCTCAGTTATGGCGGCATGAGCGGACGTGACATGGAAGCGCTTGCAACCGGATTGGAAGAAGGTGTCGATCATGATTACCTGACCAGCCGGATCAACCAGGTGAAAATGCTTGGCGATGCTCTCCATGAAGCAGGCATTCCCACCATGCGTCCTCCTGGAGGCCACGCCATCTATGTCGATGCCAAACGTTTCCTCCCCCACCTGGACCAGGAAGAATTCCCTGCACAGGCACTTGTCTGTGAATTGTACCTGGAAGCGGGAGTACGTGGTGTCGAGATCGGAACAGTCCTGGCGGATCGTGATCCGGTTACCAAGAAAAACCGGCCCCCGAAACTGGAGTTGATGCGTCTGACCATTCCACGTCGAGTCTATACCGACAATCATCTGCTCTACGTCAAGGATGCGTTGGTGAAAATCTATGAACGACGGGAGTCGATCCGTGGACTCAGGTTTACCTATGAACCGGAGCTACTGCGTCATTTCCGTGCACGGTTCGAGTGGAAAGACTGAATCAACATCAAGAATAGAGTTTTCAGACGCCCAGATTAATAATCTGGGCGTTTATGTTTATAATCTGTTGGATTCTTAATAATGGGATTTTTATGTGTTACTCTGGAGTTTGTGTGAATTTTTCGTAGCTATTGAGTTTTAAGTCAACATTTTCTATTATATATAGTGATTTATTTAGGAGTACATCATGTTGATACAATTCAGTGTTGCCAATTATAAATCTTTTCATGGTGAAACAACATTCAGTTTTTTACCAGCGAAGAGAATAGTGGATCATAAAGATCATTTGATTTGTGATGAAGCTGGTAAAACAGTTGAAGTACTTCCAGTAGCAGCTATTTTTGGCGCTAATGCCTCTGGTAAGTCGAATTTGGTGGATGCAATCAGGTTTGCGAAAAAACTGATTTTGAAAGGCTCTTCTGAATTCGAACAAATCCAGACTAATCCTTTCAAGCTTGACCTGGAAAGCATAACGCAGCCATCTCTTTTCGAGTTCTCCCTGAAACATGAAGGAGTTGTATATACATACGGATTCAAAGTAACAGCAACTGAAGTAAAAGAAGAGTGGCTGTATGCAGTTTATGAACAAAGAAGAGTTTTATTGTTTGAAAGAGTCAGTGGTGAAGTTCCAATGGTGATCAAAGCAGGAAGTTCTCTTGCCAAATCATCCTCGAACATGAAACAGCTTCGTTTCATTGAAAAATCCACAAGAAAAAACCAATTGTTTTTGAAAAAACTATCAGAGAATAATAATGAAATCATCAGTCCTCTTATGAAATGGTTCCAGTATCATCTTGAAATTATGTCTCCGAATTACAAAGCGAATAATATCGTTCTTCGCGCACATGATGATAAAACTTTTATTGATTACATTAGTGGATTCCTAAGGTTGGCGGATACAGGTATTCATCAATTAATTTGTTTATCCGAAGATTTTGATGTTGACCGGCATTTCGGATATATGCCAGAACCGATAAGGGCTGATATTGTCGAAAAAATGAACACGATAGATTCAGAAGAAAAAATGGCATTATTAAATCAAAAATCTAATTCCAACCAAAGAGATGCTGTACTCATTGATGGTATTAAAAGAAAATACCTTAACCTTAATACAGAACATGTAACGACAGAAGGAGAACCTATTTCATTTGATTTGGATGATGAATCAGATGGAACAATCCGATTGATGGACTATAGTCCAGTAATTTATGATCTACAGAAAAATGATAAAACGTATATAATTGATGAACTTGACCGTAGTTTGCATCCTCATTTAACGAGACTACTTATTGAATCTCACCTAAAAGGATCCTCGAAACAGAATGTCAGAGGACAATTATTGTTTACAACGCATGAATCATCATTACTGGATTTAGAGTTGTTACGACCAGATGAAATCTGGTTTATGGAAAAGGACAAAGGTTATTCAAGTCATCTTACATCGTTGTCTGATTATAAAATTCGCAAAGATCTCAGGATTGAGAGAAACTATCTGATAGGTCGTTTTGGCGCTATTCCGTTCATTGGCAATTTAAATGAATTAATTGGGGAAGAGTAATGACGCTAGTATCAAGGGAATTAAATCCTTTACAAAAACGTGAATCTCGATTCAGGTCACCACGACTGATTATTATTGCAACTGAAGGTGAAGTTACAGAGAAACAATATTTTGAGATGCGTTTTTTGCGAAATTCAAAAGTGAAACTACTGATCCTTGAAACAACAGATGGAAGGTCTGCACCACAATATGTTATAGAAAGGCTGGATGAATACAGAAAAAAAAATGAACTTGATAAAGATGACCATATGTGGATTGTAATTGACAGAGACAGGTGGAAGGAAAAACAATTGATAAATTTGGTAGAGAACATTCAAAAAAACTATTACAAGTTGGCTCTAAGTAATCCAAGGTTTGAATTATGGTTACTATTACACCATAGAGATGTTAAAAGCGATGAAAACCTTAAAGGTAGAAATAAGATTGAGGTTGAAATTAGAAAACTTACAGGTGAATTTAATAAAGGAAATCTGAAAGAAGAACATTACATGGAATCTTATCAACAAGCAATTCTAAGAGCGAGGATCCTTGATGACAATCCTTCGGAAAGCTGGCAGAAACGGAACGGCACTCGAGTTTATCAGGTCATTGAAGATATTCTTGATCTTTGAATAAAAAACGGACAGGCTATTAGGCTCACCTGTCCAAATATTGTTCTTTTTAGAAGGTTGTTTTCTCTGAAGCTTATTCCCTATCGTCTGCTTCTTCTTTATTCGCCAGGTACCAGTCAATAGTTTTTTTGAGACCGTCCGAAAGGGTTGTGGGCGGTTCCCACTGGAGAACCTGTTTCATGCGTGACACATCCAGCACCTTCCTCATGACACCATCCGGTTTATCCGAATCCCAACGGATTTCTCCCTCGTAACCCACGTGTTTTGCCGTTAATTCGGAAAGCTCTTTAATCGTGGTTCCAATCCCGGTGCCTACATTTACCCGTCCTTCATAATCGGTCATGGAGAGACGGTAGCAGGCTTCGGCGGCATCATGGACATACATGAATTCACGGATTGGCGCTCCTGTGCCCCAGTTGGTCAAGTACGGCTTTTTCTCCAGCATGCTGTCCGCATAACGTTTAATCAGTGCGGAGACTACATGACTGCGGTATTCGGTGAATACATCATGTTCGCCATACAAGTTGGTTAGGAGAGGCAGTTTTCCAATCATCCCGTATTTTTTCTTGTAGGAGAGCATGGCCACTTCCTGCAGTTTTTTGGAGAAACCGTAGGAGAGTACGGAATGGTGCAGTTCTCCTTCCCAGAAGTCATCTTCATTCAGATCGCCGATGATTTTTCCGGGATAAGCACAGGCAGAGCCAATACCCATAAAATTCATGACCTTTGCTTTTGCCGCGGCATGATAAATATTTGCGATCATTACCGTGTTAATGTGAAACAGGTTATCAGGTTCATCCTGATTGATTCCAATCCCACCATAATACGCCGCAGAATGCACAACCAAGTCTGGTGCAAACTGGCAAACAGCATCTACGGTGTCGGATTGAGACAGTAGATCCACTTCGCTGGAGCGGGGAGCATAGATTTCATGTCCATTGTCTTCGTATAGTTTCTTGAGTGTTCTGCCAAAAAATCCACTTCCACCGGTCATGAATACTTTCATGGTTTTTCCTTTCACTCATCGGTATGGAAACAGGATAGTAGTATTCAAATATAAAGACAGTTTTCAGAAACACACAGCTTCAGGATAAAATGACAAAAATTACAGGAACCATTCCGGAGAGATAATGATATCAGAAGTGAAAATGCGATAATAAACCTTAATTATATAAGAATTTTGTTGTTTCCGTAAAACGACAGGTGTATATTAGCGCCTTCAGATACCTATAATTATTCTGTGTTTAATATTTACAAATAGATAGGACACTGAAAAGATGCAAATAAAGCCATTAAAGTAAGCGCGTATTCCGCATATGTTTGTTCCTGGCTCATATCTATTCGTGTTTTCCTTTGAGAGTGTACAATCATTGTTTCACAGCGCGAACGTGGAATGTTATCGCGGAACATTTGGAGTACGTAATAATCATTCGGTTTTTACAATTAACAAGTATTGCAGGCAAAAAACGTTTGATATAAATCAAGAGATATTTGTGTCGCAGATCAATTTTATAGTGTAGCAGACGTTTATCTTTGTAGTTCGAAAAACATCTTTCCAGGAAAGAAGAGATCCCATGCAAAGCAGTAAACTAGGCACATATTATGAAGATTTCGTCGTAGGCGATGTCATTGAACATCAGCTTTCAAAAACCATTTTTGAAAGCGATAACAACCTGTTTTCATTGCTTACCATGAATCATCATCCTTTGCATACCAATATTGATTTTGCAGGCAAGAGCCAGCATGGCAGAGTACTTGTCGTGGGAACCCTGGTGTTCAGTATCGTCGTCGGAATAACAGTTCCCGATATCAGCGGTAAAGCGATTGCTAACCTGGAATATGAACGGGTGGATCACCTGGCGCCCGTATTTATTAACGATACGATTTATGCAAGAACTGAAATTTTAGATAAGATCGATTCACGTTCCAAATCGGACCGTGGAATTGTATATGTTGAAACAACTGCTTACAATCAATCTAATGTGGATGTATTGCGATTTCGTAGGAGAGTATTGATTAAAAGGAGAGAAAACAGTGAATAATCATTTATACAGAAGTCTAATGTTTGTCCCCGGGCATAATGAGCGGCTGTTAACCAGCGCGGCAAAATCTGACGCGGACATATTGCTGCTTGACATAGAAGATTCCGTTCAACCAGCGGAAAACAAACAGTTGGCACGGGATACCATCAAGCGTTGGGTAGAAAAAGGTGCTTTCAATAATCACCTTGTTGTGCCCAGGGTAAATGACCGTGAGAGTGGACATCTGCTGAAGGATATTCACACCCTGACAGTTGAGGGGGTGTACGGTTTTATGTACCCCAAGTCGCAACGTGGTGAAGATGTTTATTTCGTTGACAAACTGCTGGATACAATTGAATACGAAAAAGGATTGCCGATAGGGACATTCAAGCTGATTCCGTTAATTGAAACAGCGGCGGCAGTTTTGAATGCCCAGGAAATCTGCAAAGCTTCGAAGCGTGTTGTGGCGATCGCATTTGGATGCGAGGACTTCATTACAGACCTGGGCGGCATCCATGATGTGGAAGGGCAGAGTATTTTCACCGCACGCGCTATGATCGCCATGGCGGCCAAAGCAACAGGAAAAGTGCCGGTGGATACGGTACACATTGATGTCCACAACCTTGAAGATCTGGAAGAAAACTTGAAACTGGCGCAAAGACTTGGTTTTGAAGGTATGCTGGTGCTTCATCCTAAAGAACTTCCGCTGGTGCACAAGTATTTTTCACCCAGTGAACAGGATGTATTTGACGCGAAGGAAATGCTCCGTCTCGCGGAGAAAGCGAAAGAAGATGGGCAGGGAGTTGCAGTCAAAGAGGGTAAATTTATCGGACCGCCGATGGTGGCGACTGCAAAGGAAGTTCTCCACAGAGCGAAGCTGATCGAAGAGAAGAACAACAGGGGATAGACATCTCATGAAAAAGGTAATTATCATGGGTGGCAGCGGAAACGGCATGATCGCTGCCTCAATTTTGCATCCGAGAAAAGATGTTGAAGTGATTGGATTGATCAATGATGTCATTCCAGTCGGCGACACTGTCGGAAAGTTTACAAAAATTCCTGTGATTGGTACAACAGAAGACTTGCCTGGGTTGTTGAAAGATGATGATGTTTACCTGTTCATCGGAATTCTGGGATATTTGAACGAGCGGAAATTTCATGAGAGAATTACCTCTTTCAATATCCCGCGGGAAAAATTGTTCAACATTATCCATGAATCTGCAATCATTCCGGAAGGATTCTGCAAAATAGGACAGGGAGTTCTAATGGCTCCCCTGTCACAGCTCAGTTCGGATACAACCGTTTCCGACAATTGCCAGTTATTGCCCAACTCCTTTCTCGGTCACGACAGTTTCATGGACGAATTCTCGCATCTCGCCACCAATGCAGTCATAGGCGCGCGTGTGCATATCGGAAAAGGCGTGCATATCGGAAGCAATGCCACCGTTCGTGAAAACGTGAAGATTGGAGACTTCAGTTTTGTCGGCGCAGCCTCCATGATTCTTGAAGATGTCCCCGAAAATGCGATCGTAGTCGGAAATCCGGCGCGTATTTTACGGTATAAAGATGGAGCCAAAGGATGAGCGAAACATTGAGAACCATGGAACATAAAAAGTTTCCGACAATAGATAATGACAAAAAAGAAAACGGTTACCTCGTTCCGATTTACAATGTTCATGACCACTTCTTTGAAGAAGGGAAAGAACCGCAGCAGGTATATTTAACAGTAGTAAAACCGGGAATGACCAAAGGTCCACACCTTCATTTCATTCGGATCGGTTATTTCACCTGCATTAAGGGTAACATTAAAGTGGTCATTCAAAAGGACGGTGAATATCAGGAGTATTTCAGTGGTGAAGACCATGAGTACCGTTCAATAGAAGTTCCGACGGGCGTTCCGGCAATGATCATGAACATCGGTGAAGAAGATGCCTATATGATCAATATGCCGAATCCTGCATGGACTCCCGATATGAATGACGAACATACCGCAGATTTTTCCGATTATAAGGGAGAGTAATTTCATATAAAGCAGGTAGCCTGTGAATAACAACTTTTTAGTGAAAAACAAGCGATATCCGTTGCTTGGATTGCGTACGATTTCTGAATCTGACCAGGAAAACCTCCGTACCTGGAAAAACGCCAACAGGAACAGGTTTTTTTTCCAGGGAATTATTTCGAATGAAGATCAGCAAAAGTGGTTTCGATCATATCTGGGGGATGCGAATGACTACATGTTTATCGTGATTTCACAGGGGACGGATACAGGCTGCATGGGATTGCATCACCGGGAAGATCGTTGGGAAATATGGAATGTAATCCGGGGTAGACATGAACAATCATGCAAAGATGCAATGTGGAAAGCACTGCATTTAATGTGCAGTTTTGCACTGCAGAAGGACAACAGCGGCATTCATGCAAAAATTCTTCTTGATAATCCAGCGATTGACTGGTATTACCGGAATGGTTTTAAGCTGTTTGCCACTCACAGCGATTGCCTTGAAATAACCCTCGACAAAGAGAAGTTTTCAAAGATAGCTGTAGATATCGAGCAGTTGGCGTAGGCTGTGCGACAAAGCGTAAGAGCGCACAAGCAGGTATAGCATTAAACTCTACTTGATGGAGATTACAATGATTTCCGTTTTTGGGTCTATGGTTGGTAAGGAAGAGATTGAAGCCGTGGCGGCTTGCATGGAATCTCAGTGGATGGGATTTGGAAAAAATGTCGATCTGTTTGAAAGCAAGTTTAAGGAAAAACTTGGAATTGACAATTTTGCAATGGTTGATAGCGGATCCAATGCTTTGTATATGGCCGTCAAATTACTGGATCTGCCTGCGAATTCAGAAGTAATCGTTCCCTCGCTGACATGGGTTTCTTGTGCGCAGGCAGTGCTGCTGTGCGGTCATACACCGGTATTTTGCGATGTTGACCTCCGAACAATGAATGTTCGCAGGGAAGATATAGAAAAGCAGATTACCGACAAAACACGTGCAATTATGGTCGTTCATTTTGCCGGTCTGCCTGTCGATCTGGATCCGATCCTTGATCTTGGTTTCCCGGTGATCGAGGATGCTGCCCATGCAGTTCGGTCCACCTACAAAGGCAAGGCCTGTGGCGCGATTGGTGATGTCGGCATTTACAGCTTCGATGCAGTAAAAAACCTTACCACAGCAGAAGGTGGTGGTTTGGCAACCCGGAAACAGGATATGATCGAACGAGCGAAAGTATTACGCTATTGCGGTATCGGCAAATCCGGTTTCGAAGCAGCCGTTTCCGACGCAAAGAAAAAAAATAACCGTTGGTGGGAATACAATATCCAGGAACCGTTTATCAAGATGCTCCCAACGAACCTTGCGGGAGCAATCGGGGTAAAACAACTGGAAAGGATCGACGATCTCCAGAATCGCAGGAAAGAAATCTGGGATACCTACCAGCGCGAGTTTGAAAGTGTAAAACAGATAATCACACCTGTGGACGCCAATGATGGAGACAAACATTCCTACTTCACCTATTGCATCAGGGCGCCGAAAAGGGATGAGCTTGCCAAATACCTGCTCAATAATGATATCTATTCGACTCTACGGTATCATCCGCTCCATATGAACCCGCTATACAAGCAGATGGAGAAAACACTTCCCAATTGCGAACAGCTCAACGAAGACGCCCTGAGTATTCCCATCCATCCACGGCTTACGGACGAAGAGGTGGAGTATATCGTCAGCAAGATTAAAGCGTTTTATGAATAAACAATGCATGATGAATCGGGCAATACTATCCATATATAATGCTTTTGCGGATGAGTAGAAGATGCACGAGAGTTATTCACCAATTCTTGTTTCGGTCTATAACAGGTTAGACCATTTGAAGCAGTGCGTTGCATCCTTGTTGAATAATGAAATCAGCAAGGATTCGGTGTTATATGTTGTTTCAGACGCTGCGTATCGTCCAGAAGATGTTGATGTTATTGAACATGTACGAGGCTATGTAAAGGGAATAGAAGGATTTAAGGCGGTAATACCGATTAATCGTGAGAAAAACCTGGGTTCTGTTTTGTCCATACGCAGTGCGGTAAACGACGTTCTCGACGAACATGGCCGGATGATATTTCTCGAGGACGACAATGTTGTTTCTTCGAATTTTCTTCAATACATCAATGATGGACTAAACCTGTATGAAAATGATACTAAAATCTTTTCCGTTTCCGGCTACAACTACCCGATAAATATTCCTGAATCCTATCCTCACGATATCTACAAGTGGCAGGGGTACTCTGCGTGGGGTGCTGGAACATGGAAAGATCGCCGGGATTCAATTGACTGGAATTGTACCGGCAGCAAACGTGTCTTGAAAGAAAATAAAAGGGAAATGATCCGTCGAATAGGCGAAAACACCTATTGGCAAATCTCCTACATGGTTGAACAAGGGTTGAGCTGGGGCGATGCTGTGATCAGCTACAATATGTTCGTAAAAGATGTATATACCATATTTCCCGTGGTTTCAAAGGTTAGAAATATCGGGCATGATGGTAGCGGGGAGCACTGCGGGACAGGTGATCGATTTATAAAACAAAGGTTAGATCCAGGAATACAGGTTAACCTGCTGCAAGATTTGGCGCCAGATGAAAGCATCAACAAAGAACTGCGCAAATATTTCAAAACACCGGCAAAAGACAAGGCTATACGAGTTTTGTCCAACTCTTTACCCGCCACAACAAAGAATTGGGTAAAGAAAAACATCTTTCACCGCTCATGATGAAAATTCTCTGGCTAAGTAACAAGGCGCAAACGAACCGGGACAGCGGCAGCACCGGCACCTGGCTCGATGCATTGGCGCAGGGGCTCGTTACCTCCGGCGATGTAAAACTTGGCAATGTCGCCATGGGAGATGTAACGGAAGTTACCCGGAGAGATAGCGGGGATATAGACCAATGGATCATTCCTGTTTTAAAAATTGGAGGCAACGGTTCGCTCCCCGGGTCTTTTGAGAACAATATTCGCCAGGTGTTCAAAGAATTTACTCCCGATATTGTTCATGTCTGGGGTACCGAAGGAGCCTGGGGGCTGCTGACAGAAAGAAAGATTTTCGATGTTCCCGTGGTCCTTGAAATTCAGGGTTCAAAACGTATCATTGCAAAATATTATACGGGTGATCTTTCCCTGTCGGAAATTACCAGATGCGTTGGTGTTAAAGAGATTCTTCGTCGTTCAACCATGTTCCAGGGGAAACGTCAATTCGAGAAATGGGGAAAGCAGGAAGAAAAAATAATTAAAGCACACAAGTACGTAATTGTACACAATGAATGGGAAAAAGCACAAATAATGGCAGTTGATCATACGATCAATGTGTTTCAAAATGATTTTGCATTACGTGAACCCTTTTATTCTGCGGAACCATGGCGACCGAATGACAATCCGGTGTTGTTCTGTTCTGCGGCGTATCCGGCTCCTTTCAAAGGGTTGCATGTAGCTGTGCGGGCGATAAAAATTCTGAAACGGAAGTATCCGGATATCCAGCTTCGAATCGCAGGTATTGCATCACAATCAGGAATTCGCAGGGATGGATACATTGCCTGGATAGAAGAAGAGATTCGCAACTCCGGGATTGAACCAAACGTTACGTGGCTGGGATCTCTTTCAGCGACGCAGATGGTAGAAGAGACACAAAAATGCTCAGCGGTTGTTATTCCGTCATTCATTGAAAATTATTGTTTAAGTCTGGCTGAATCCATGATGTTGGGGGCTCCGGTGGTGGCTTCCTTTGCCGGGGGAATGCCCTGCCTGGCAAAGCATCAGGAAACAGCTCTTTTTTATCCTCCCGGCTCAGAAATAATGTGTGCGTATGAGGTTGACAGATTGTTGTCAGACAGGGTATTGGCAAATATAATTTCAGCAAATTCACGCACGCTTGCGCTGAAACGAAATAATCGGGAAACGATCCTAAAAACCCAGATAGATATATACCACCGCATAGCGGATACAAAGAAAACCCAGGATTAATTCTCTTCAAATGACTGATCAAAGTAGCAAAGGTTTCCCAAAGGTTCTCGCAGTGGCAATGGGTCGGATAAATGCTGCCGACGCCAACAACAATGGTTTGTTGCTTCGTAATCTTTTTGCAGAATTTCCACGTAAAAATTTAGCACAGATTTTTAGCGGCGGAGATAACGGCGACGAAGGGTTCTTTGGTAAATACTACCAACTTCAATCAAAAGACCGCCGGATTGGCCGTTTGTTTTTCAAGCTCAAGGGATTGACTCAGAATACATCAAATAATGCTTTTCGGAACAGTGGGACGGAACAGCCCGCGAAAAAAAATCTGAAATCATTGGCTATGAAATCAGGTCGAAAGCTGTTAATGGATACAGGATATTATGAAATTATTTTTCGGCCTCGGTTGTCGAATACAATATTGCAGTTTGTAGATGAGTTTAAGCCGGATATCATTTTTGCACAAGGGTATAATCTTGCCTTTACCTGGTTGCCATTGATGCTGTCCAGGAGGAAACATATCCCAGTCGTTTATTATCCGACAGATGACTGGTCCAACGCCAGGTATATCCCGGAAACCGGCTGTCATGGTCTTCTACCAAAAATTACAAAGCATGTTATTCGTTCGACGGTTCGTAAGCTGGTTAAATCAGCAAGCGTACGTATTGTATTCAATCAGTATATGAAGGAGGTATACCAGGAAAGGTTTGGTGTTGATCAGGTCGTGCTGATGCAGGGAGATACACGATCCAGGTATGATTCAATAGAACCGGTGAGACTTGTTGATAATGAAGTAAATTGGATTGTTTGTACAGGAGACTTTGATCGTCACAGGCTTCCATTACTTTGTGATCTTGATGAAGCATGCGAAACGATGCAGAAGAATGGTATCAATGTTAAAGCAACCGTTTTTCCGGTAAATGACCTTGAAGAACTGCAGGAACATATTGATTCTTTGAAGCATATTCAGTTTGAACCGTGTCCATCCCATAATGGATTGGTTTCTTATCTAAAAGGCGCGGATATCCTGTTTTTACCGGAACGATTCGATGAAACGGTTTCATTAATCAGATTAAGTGTCTCTTCTAAGGCGCACCTGTTTATGTTCAGTGGAAAACCCATTGTCGTTTACTCAGACATAATTACAGGAATTGCACGTTATGCCCGGGAAGAGGGATGGGCTAAAGTGGTCTCTGAGCGTGATCCGAAACAACTGGAAAAGGTGTTTCAGGAAATCATCGAAAACAAAGATATCCAGAAAGATCTAATTCAAACGGCGAATTCCATTTCCCTGAAAAACCACGATCTTCATCAAATTCAGAACAAATTCAAAATTCTTTTACAGAATGTTACACAAAACAATCAAAAACAGTAGCTGTACAGGAGATGGTTATATCCAAGTACTACATACGATGAAGAGTTCAATTATTGTCAAAGTGAACCATCTAAAACAGCAGCACAATCAGTCATACAAATCCTTATAGATGTGGTTGGGCCGAAAAGTATTACAGATGTTGGTTGCGGAGTCGGTGCCAGGTTGAAAGTATTCAGAGAAAGCAAGGTAGAAGTTGTCCTGAGGTTCGATTTGGCAACCAGTCTGGAAGTTACCGGACGCCTACCGGAAAGCAGTGCAGATACTATTGTAAATCTTATCACGTCATTGGCTCCGGTTGTCTTTTTTTCGGCAGCGATTTCAGGTCAAGGTGGCAATGATCCTGTAAATGGACAATGGCAGGCAGATGGTGAATGAACTTAATAAACGAGTAAAAAGAAAGCTGTTCCGCTAGGAGATGTCTGAAGCGATACGCATAAACGACAATATTGTGGATATCATATGATGACACCTGTTTCCATTGTTATTCTGTCATACAATCGTCTTGATGAATTATCAAAAAACCTTCCTCGTATCCTTGATGGAAGGGATCATCCGGACGATTTTGAGATCATTGTTGTTGACAATAATTCGAATGACGGTTCCAGGGAGTTCCTGATAGATCTCCAGAAACAGAACCCTGAGCTGATTCTCGTTCTGAACGAGGATAATAGAGGGGTTGGTGGAGGAAGAAATTCGGGTTGGGTAAAAGCGACTCGAGATTTTATCGTCGCCCTGGATGATGACACGAGTATTTCAGTTGAAGATCTGAAGCGAGTACCTCAACTGTTCGCAAAATATAAAAAAGCGGGTCTTCTTGCCTTCAAAGTTGTCCATCCTGTCACCAACGACCTTCAGAATCCTCATGGAGACGTGGCGTGTGAAGTTGCCAATCATCATGGAGCCGGATTTACCTTTCGCAGAAGACTCTTTACAGAAATTGGCGGTATTGATGAAGGATGCGACTACGGGGCAGAAGAGTTCGATTTTGCGATGCGGATGCGCATTCATGGTTGGGGTGTAAAATATATCCCTGAATTAACTGTATATCATAATACACAACCCCGTGATTTGAGTACAGAGAAAAAGCGCAGAATTCGAAGGCAATACAATAATGTACGGATCTATCACAAATATTTTCCACGCTATATGGCGTTGCGAAACAGCATTCGGTATGGAATTGTCGTTACCCGTTCCTGGATGACAGTATATGGGTGCAAGGAGCTTCCATTAATGCTGAAAGCCTTTCTTCAGGGGATGAAGGATGGAATTGCGATATACAAACCAATACCGAGGAAAGTTGTTGGGTTTTACAACAACCCGAAGCTTCGTCCTGAGTTTGGCAATTATTCATTGATCATCAAAGGTTTTAAAAGCCTTTTCGGAAAATAGAGTGAAAAGGCTGTTTGAATGAATACAGGAATTGATTAGATACATACCATTGAAACTGGAAGGAGTACGACAAAAGTTTTTAAGCAGGTTCATGGTAAACCTCTATAAAGACAATAAACGACGCGCGTTAGCACCTGAAAACCGAAAATTGAAATTTCTGGTTTCTTTGTTGTTGCCGCAATTTTGTGATTGCAGTTCCATATCACTTGAATGATGGTTCCTGAGACCATAATATTTTCGGTAAAAGTAGCAGAATTCAGAAGTTATATCTTCAGGAAAGCAAGGGTTTTGTTGTCAACATCATAAGGAGGTTAAAATGTTACCTGTATCGGTGTCGATTCTTTCAAACAACCGGTTGGATGAGGTCTCGAAGAACGTACCCCGCATGCTGTCAGAAATGAACCATGAGGGGGAATTTGAAATGATAGTTGTCGATAACGATTCAACGGATGGTACCAAATCATTCTTGCAGGAGCATCAGGTCCAACATCCTGAATTGAAAATTATTCTACGGAATTCCAATGATGGAACCGCAGTCGGAAGGAATATGGGATTTGCCCTGGCGAACCGACAATATGTGATTGTTATGGATGATGACGCCTATGTGTCGGCGGAGGATCTTCGGAAGATTCCTGCCCTCTTTGATAAATATTCAGAAGCGGGATTGTTGTCATTTCGCATTAAACATCCCATTACGAATCAGATTCAGAATCCACATGGAGATAAGCCGAAGGAAATCACACATCATCATGGAGCCTGTTTCGGAATACGAAAATCAGTACTTGAGACAATTGGAGGTGTTGATGAACAGTGTGATTATGGTGGAGAAGAGCCGGATTTGTCGATTCGTGTACGGTTAGCAGGCTGGAAGGTTCTCTACGTTCCTGATATTACAGCACTTCATAATAGTGTTAATAGGAATAATAGAGAAGAATCGTGGAGACACGAACGTCGTATTTATCATAAAATTCGCTTATTCTATAAGTACTTTCCTTGGTACATGGCAAGTTTGTTTGCGTTCAGACACTTTACCGTGTCGATCATCGGTTGGTACAGGTGTTTAGGGTTCACTAATATCTTCAATGGTTTCAGAGCAGCGCGAGCGGCAATAATAAAGGGTTCCTCCTCAAAACAGAAATTGCCGGCTGAAATTATTGAATTGTATCGGGACAAACACAGTCGTCCGGAATTCGGAAATATTCCGTTGTCATACAAGGTGGTAAGTTACCTGAAGCGCAAATCAGCGTAATTATCGATTCACTCGCAGGAAAAGACGGATAATGCAGATCATTTGCCATTTTTATACGAATCTGTTGGCGCCCTACATGTTCCATCGTTGGAAGCTGATAGAAGAGGCCTTTCCGGGAAGCAAGGTAATTGTTACCAGAAAACCTGATCCCGGAAGGCCATGGCTCTATGATCTTGACAAAATGGAGTTTACCTGTGAGGCCGCGCCGGAAACCATCAGCCTGTCAAATCATCTTGCCTGGTCAAAGGACTTATTGAAAAGTGCAAGAGCAGAAAAGGGACAACGTGTTCTGCACCTGATGGAGGATGTTTCCGGATTGAATATGCTTACCCTGGTGTACCGAAGCGGAAACGACGCCTATGTTATGGTGAATGACGGAGGTTTTCCGGAAACAACACGCAGGTTGTCCCAGGGGATCCGGTGGAATCTCATTGGAAAAAAATGTTTCGGTGTTATTACTGCAGGAAAGCTGGGCAAACGGTACATGAATGCCTGGGGATTTCCACCGGAAAAAATTTATAACAGTTATCTCAGCCATGATCTTGAGTCATTTCTCGCTTATCGAGACAGCGACGACGCTGCTGCAGCAAAAAATCGTATCAGAAGTGAGCTGGAACTGAGCAACGATGATCTGCTGGTGCTTTGTATAAGCAGATTGCTGGACTGGAAACGGGTGGAAGATCTGGCGGAGTCTTTGCAGTACCTGGAGAAAAACGAGCGCAAACGTATTTTTCCGGTCCTTTTGGGTGATGGACCCTATAAATCTCCGCTGCAAATCTTTGAAAGGTATCAAGACCTTCGTTTTCGATGGATTCCCGGGGTTCCCTATGAAGAAGTAATGGCTTACTATGCTGCTTCGGATTTCTTTGTACTGCCCAGCGAAGGAGATATCTGGGGAATGGTGGTAAATGAAGCATTATCCATGGGAAAACCGGTTGTCTGCACAGATAGAATCGGGGCGGCTGAACTGGTGGAAAACGGTTGGAACGGATTCAAAGTATCCGTCCGCGATCCGAAAGCGTTGTCGTCCGCTCTTCAAAAACTCATAAGCGATCATGAACTTCGACAAACAATGTCGAAAAACGCCATGACGATTGAAAAAACATGGCATAGTGGTCTATTTGTTGAAGAGCTGAAACGTATTATCAACGATTTAGGCTGGTAAGGAAAATAATATGCTCTATAGAGATTTCGAAGGTAAAAATGTTCTGATTACAGGTGGATTGGGATTTATCGGTTCCAATCTTGCGCGGCGATTGATGCAATCGGGCGCGAAGGTTACTGTGATCGACAGTCTGATTCCCGAGTATGGTGGAAATCTATTCAACATCAAGGGAGTAGAAAAGCAGATTACTGTCAATATATCTGATGTTCGTGATGAACACAGCATGAAATACCTGATCCAGGAACAGGATTACCTCTTTAATCTCGCAGGTCAGACCAGCCACATGGATTCCATGAAAAATCCTCAAACAGACCTGCAGATCAATTGCATTGCCCAGCTTTCCATCCTTGAATCATGTCGCAGGTTTAACCCGGATGTTAAGATCGTTTTTGCCAGTACACGCCAGATGTATGGAAAACCGGAGTATCTGCCGGTGGATGAAAAGCATCCAATACGTCCGGTAGATGTGAACGGAATTAATAAAATGGCCGGAGAGTGGTATCATATCCTGTATAATAATGTTTATAATCTGCGAGCATGCGCATTGCGTATGACAAACACATACGGACCCCGGATGAGGATCAAGGATGCCCGTCAAACGTTTCTGGGAATTTGGGTCCGTCTGCTATTGGAACAAAAACCATTTGAAGTTTGGGGTGGAGAACAATTACGTGATTTTAATTATGTGGATGATTGCCTGGACGCGCTCCTGCTTGCAGCAACGCATGAGGAAACGAACGGAAGAATCTTTAATCTTGGCGATAACCATCCATTAAGTCTGAAAAAGCTGGCGGAATTGCTTGTTGAGTTAAATGGTTCGGGAGAATATGTACTGAAGGAATATCCGGAAGAACGTAAAAAAATAGATATTGGCGATTACTATTCTGATTTCAAAATGTTCAGTGAGGTTGTCGGGTGGGAACCGAAGATTGATATTCGGGAAGGACTGAAGCGGACGCTCGAGTATTTCCGTACTAACCTGAAACATTACATCTAACAGGAAAACACAGATGATTTATCCGGCCAATCCCAAAGCGAATTACCTGGCGCAAAAAAACGCGATTGACACAGCGATTCATGAGGTACTGGACAGCGGCTGGTACATACTTGGGAATAAAGTCAAGGAATTTGAGCGGGATTTTGCCAAATACATTCACGCGGATCACTGTATCGCTGTTGCCAATGGTACTGATGCTATCCATCTGGCATTACGGGCTATTGGAGTGGAAGCCGGGGACGCCGTAATTACTGTGTCCAACACAGCGGTAGCCACCGTTTCTGCAATTGACTGGATTGGTGCGGTTCCCGTACTGGCGGATATTGATCCGGAGACCTTTACCATTGACCCTTCCAGTATCCGTAGAATTATGGAAAGCGAACTGGGTGCAAAGGTAAAAGCTGTTATCGCGGTGCATCTTTTTGGACATCCGGCAGACCTTGAAGAACTTGAGAAAATAACAGGCGAGTACAATCTGCGGTTGATTGAAGATTGCGCTCAAGCGCATGGCGCAAGAATCGACGATAAAATAGTTGGAAGTATAGGTCATGTCGCCGGTTTCAGCTTTTATCCGACGAAAAACCTCGGTGCATTGGGAGACGGTGGAGCGATAACCACCAGCAACGAGGCTGTCGCAGACAAAGTTCGGCTCCTGCAGCAATATGGCTGGCGTGAAAGATACATCAGCGAGGAAATCGGGTACAATTCACGATTGGATGAATTGCAGGCAGCTATCCTGCAGTGCAAGCTGGAAAAGCTTGAAGAAAATAATGATCGCAGGAGAGAAATCGCCGCTAAATATAATGCCGACCTTGCAAATCTTCCGGTCACTTTGCCTGTGGAACGTAGCCGTTACCATCACGTGTATCATCAGTATGTAATCATGGTGGATGACAGGGATGGGCTTATGGATTTCCTGAAACAGAAGGAAATCTTTACATCCATCCTGTATCCGGTACCTATTCACAGGCAGAAGGGTTACAGTGAACGATGCAAGTCGCTTCCTGATTCGCTCCAGAAAACAGAGTATGCAGCGGACCATTTGTTATGTCTGCCTGTTTACCCGGAATTAACGGACAATGAAGTACTACAAGTCATTGATGGTATAAAATCATTCTATTCCAGGGATTGATGCATGTTTAATTTCTGTACTTACTTTGATATCAACTATTTGCCAAAAGGGATGTGCCTGATCGAGTCGCTGGAAAAGCACAGCGATCCATTCAGGATTTTTGTGTTGTGCATGGATGATGAAAGCTATAAAAAAATAGTAAATATTGGAAAGGAACATGTAGTTCCTTTCAAATTGAGCGACCTCGAGGAAAAGGTACCTGAACTTCTGGATGTCAAACCGGATCGCAACAAAATCGAATACTATTACACTTGTGGACCGGCGTTTATCTTTTACCTTACCACTATCTATACTGAAATGGATATTATTACCTACCTTGACTCGGACATGTTCTTTTTCAGTAATCCGGCTCCATTGTTTGACTTGTTTGAAGGATATTCCATCGGTGTAGTTGGTCACCATTTGCCTGAATTTCGTAAGGCAAATATCTGGCAGGGATTGTACAATGTGGGATGGCTGAATTTCAGGTGCGACAAGGATGGGCTTGCATGTTTGAAATGGTGGCGTGACCAATGCATCGAATGGTGTTATGAACGTCATGAAGATGGCAAATATGCCGATCAGTTATACCTCGATAAATGGCCGAAATTGTTTGACGGTTTCATGGAGTTTACCCATCATGGCGCCAATGTCGCTCCGTGGAATGCGAAAGACTACAAGTTTTCAGAGAAGGGTGGAACATTCTATATTGATCAGGATCCCCTGATATTTTACCATTTTCATGGTCTGAAAAAAGTGTCTTCCAACGTTTATAATACCAATCTCGGAGTGACACTGCGACCGCCAAATCGAATTCTTAAAAAGTTATATTTTTCATACATTAGACGACTGGAATATTTTGCAGAACAGAGTGACCCAACAGCAAGCATCCGGCATTACAAGGCCAAACACCATTTCATAAAGTCAATCATTCGGTTTATCCTTGGGTTGATATTCCGACAATATCTTTTCGTTAAAAGAGAGTCCACGAATGTTTAAAGAAAAAGCCGTACCAGAATACTTTAACGGAAAAACGCTTACGATTACCGGTGGAACAGGATCTTTCGGTAATGCTGTATGCCGAAGACTCCTGGATACAGACATTGGTGAAATCCGTATTTTCAGTCGGGATGAAAAGAAGCAGGATGATATGAGGCGTTATTACGGCGATTCCCGTATAAAATATTACATCGGGAATGTGCGTGATTATCGCTCTTTAATCGACGCAATGTCAGGCGTGGATTATGTGTTTCATGCTGCAGCATTAAAGCAGGTGCCAAGCTGTGAGTTCTATCCCAGGGAAGCATTGATGACCAATGCGCTTGGCGCCGAAAATGTTATGGATGCGGCTATTGAGCGGGATGTAAAGAAAATTGTCGTTCTTAGCACAGATAAAGCTGTTTATCCCATTAATGCCATGGGTATTTCCAAGGCGATGATGGAAAAACTGATGATCGCCAAAGCACGCGTCGCATCGCACAAAGGTATTATTACCTGTGGCACCCGGTACGGCAATGTGCTCGCTTCTCGAGGCTCTGTCATTCCGCTATTTATTGAGCAGATTCGGGCAGGCATCCCATTGACACTTACAGATCCGTCCATGACGCGTTTCATGATGTCGCTCGACGATGCTGTTGACCTTGTGTTCTATGCTTTCGAAAATGCAGAGCCAGGCGATATTTTTGTGCAGAAGGCTCCGTCTGCTACAGTGGAAGTACTCGCGCAGGCGATAATCAAAATGCTTGATGCCGATAACACTCCACGAATTATTGGAACAAGGCATGGTGAAAAACTCTTCGAAACACTGCTGACTCGTGAAGAGATGATTCATGCTCAAGATTTCGGAAAATATTTCCGGATTCCGGCGGATAACCGTGACTTGAATTATGATCAGTATTTCTCCAATGGCAAAGAGCAAATTACCCAGAGCCTTGATTACAATTCGCATAACACCAACCTGTTGGACCGTGACCAGTTAATAGAACTGTTAAGCGGAGTTAAAGAGGTTCAGGATCTGATTTCGGGAGAAAATGAATGATTAAAGTACTGGTTACAGGCTCTGCCGGATTCATTGGTTCACATCTGGTCAATGCTCTCACCCGGAAAAGCGATGTTGTCTTCTATCAATTTGATGTGGATAACTCCCGTGAGGATCTGCTGAATGCATTGAAAGACGTGGATGTGATTTACCATCTCGCAGGAGTAAACCGTCCTCCCGATGTGTCCGAGTTTGCAGAAGTGAATACCGGGTTGACTGGAGAAATCTGCGAGTATCTGCGGGAACACAACCGAACCCCGAAGATCATTCTTTCTTCGTCCATCCAGGCGGAAATAGATAATCCATACGGTGCAAGTAAGAAGGCGGCGGAAGATGTGTTGAAGAAACATCACGACGCCACCGGCTCTGATGTCGTCGTATACCGCTTGCCAAATGCTTTCGGCAAATGGAGCCGCCCCAACTATAATACGGTAATTGCCACATTCTGCTATAATATCGCAAATGATCTGCCCATCCAGATATCGGATGAATCCAATCGTCTCCAGTTGGTCTATATAGATGATATTATCAAAGCGTTTCTTTCCCAGCTTGATAATATGCAGGAACGAAACGAATTTCGATACGAAGATGTATCACCTGTATTAACAATAACCCTGGGCGAGCTGGTGGAATTGCTGCGTTCCTTTAAAAAATCTCGTGAAACTCTGCTTGTCCCTGATTTAAGTGACAGGTTGACAGAATATCTGTATGCTACCTATCTGTCATTTTTGCCTGAGGATGGATTCGCTTACCAGTTGCCGATCAAGGAAGACGATCGTGGCGCTCTGGCGGAATTCATCAAGTCTCCGCATATCGGCCAGATTTTCGTGTCCTGGACGAAACCGGGAATCACCCGTGGAGATCATTATCATCATTCGAAGGTGGAAAAATTCCTGGTATTGTCGGGTAAAGGAATTATTCGGTTCCGTCAGATCCATGGGGAAAAAATCCTGGATTATCCCATTGACGGCAAGGAGTTCAAGGTTGTTGATATTCCCCCGGGCTATACGCATTCCATTGAAAATGTTGGCGATACGGATCTGGTTGTTCTGTTCTGGGCAGGGCAGATTTTCAATCCCGACAAACCGGACACTATTTGGGAAAAGGTTTTATCATGAAAATAATGACAGTGGTTGGCACCCGGCCGGAAATCATTCGGCTTTCCCGGGTGATTGCGGCGCTTGACAAGTACCACGAACAGATCCTAGTCCATACAGGGCAAAATTACGATTATGAATTGAATGAAGTCTTTTTTCAGGATCTCGAAATAAGGAAACCGGATCATTTCCTGGAATCTGCAGGCGCTACTGCAGCAGAAACAATTGGAAATGTCATCGCGCGTTCCGATGAAGTCATGCGGAAAGAACAACCGGAAGCAGTATTAATCCTTGGCGATACAAACAGTTGCCTGGCGGCTTATTCCGCGAAACGGTTAAAAATACCGGTATTTCATATGGAAGCGGGGAACCGTTGCTTTGACCAGCGTGTGCCGGAAGAAATCAATCGGAAAATTGTGGACCATATCAGCGACATTAATATGCCCTATTCGACGATTTCAAGGGATTACCTGATCAAGGAAGGGATTAACCCGGACCGGGTAATCAAAACCGGTAGTCCGATGTACGAAGTTTTGCACTATTATATGCCCAGGGTTGATGCTTCGGATGTGCTGGAACGATTAACCCTTGACCGTAGTAATTATTTCCTGGTTAGTGCACATCGGGAAGAGAACATAGATGATCCAAAGCAGTTTGCAGATCTCGTGGAAGTCTTGAACGGTATTGCCGGACGTTTTAAAAAGCGGATCATTGTCTCTACCCATCCACGGACAAGAAAACGGATTGAAAGCGAACAGGTTTCACTTGATCCTCTGGTGGAACTGATGAAACCATTGGGTTTTTGCGATTATGTAAAATTGCAGAAAAACGCCAAGGCTGTTTTATCCGACAGTGGAACAATAACGGAAGAGTCCTCCATTTTAAATTTCCCGGCGCTCAATATTCGTAATGCACATGAACGTCCTGAGGGTATGGAAGAAGCGTCTGTTATGATGACTGGGTGCAAACTGGATCGTATACTGAATGCCCTGGAAATACTTGAGAGTCAGCCCAGTGGAGAGGAGAGGATTCTCAGGCTTGTGGGTGATTACAGTATGCCGAATGTTTCTGAAAAAGTCGCACGAATTATCCTGAGCTATACGAATTATATCAACAGTTTTGTCTGGCATAAAAACTGAAAACGGCTCAGTGATTTCCGTAATACATGAAGGATGTTGAGTTGAAGATACTATTAACAGGCGGTGCGGGATTTATCGGTTCGCATGTAGCGGACAAACTTCTGAAATCGGGGCATGAAGTCACTATTATCGACAACCTGATTACAGGAAAAAGATCCAATCTGTCTCCAGCAGCCACCTTCATCGAAATGGACATCCGTGACAGTTCCCTCAATGAATTGTGGGAACAGGAACAGTTTGAGCTGCTGATCCATTTTGCTGCTCAAATGGATGTCAGGAAAAGTGTAATAGATCCAGCCTTTGATGCAGATGTAAATATTGTCGGGTCAATTCGTCTTCTGGAAACGGGAAGAAAACACGGGTTAAAAAAGGTGCTGTTTGCTTCAACGGGCGGAGCGTTTTACGATGATGACGTACCCTTCCCCACTCAAGAGACAGTTGTCCCGAAACCCATGTCACCCTACGGAATTTCAAAAGCGACCATTGAACACTATCTTCGTTTTTATCATCAGGAATATGGTGTGCAATATGTCGCCCTCCGTCTTGGAAATGTATATGGTCCACGCCAGAATCCATTTGGAGAGGCGGGTGTGGTCGCTATTTTCGCACATCACATGCTGAAAGGCGAACCTGTATTGATCAACGGAGATGGTCTCCAGACCCGTGACTATGTGTATGTTGACGATGTCGCACGGGCCTTTCTGATGGCGACAGAGTATGAAAAATCCACAGCGTTCCACGTGGCAACGGCAAATGAAACCAATGTTGTAGAAATTTTTGATGCGGTTAACAAAGCGACAGGAGCCAATTACGATCATTCGTATGGTCCGGCAAAAGGCGGAGAAGTCAGACGGAGCTGTCTGGCAAACCGTAAGATATTTGAGGCCATGCAGTGGACGCCAGAAGTAAAACTGGAACAGGGAATCGAAGAGGCGGTCAAGTTCTTCAAACGGCAGCTAAAAGATCCATCTGCCCGATAATGCTTTGATACAATGGTTGAGTTACAGCACGCCCATGTATATCTTTGGACGGAATACATGGGTTGTTTTGTAGACAACATACAGGTAAGAGTACACGAAAATGCACATTGTTTCCATCGTTGGCGCACGTCCGAATTTTGTGAAAATAGCACCTGTTGCACGAGCAATACAGAAAGATCCTTCGATTCGGCATACGATAATCCATACTGGACAGCACTACGATGACGCCATGTCGGCTTCATTTTTCGAAGCATTGGGCATTCCTGCAGCAGACTACAACCTGGGAGTAGGTTCGAGTTCTCATGGCGTTCAGACTGGTCAGATCATGATTGGCCTGGAGCCGCTTTTTCAGGAATTACGGCCGGATTGGGTGCTTACTGTGGGTGATGTGAATTCTACGGCTGCTGCTGCGATGGTGTCGGTCAAGTTGGGGATTAAAACCACGCATGTAGAAGCGGGCTTGAGATCATTTGACCGTACAATGCCCGAGGAAATTAACCGTTTGGTTACAGATTCCATAAGCGACCTCTTGTTTGTCTCTGAACCTTCTGGAGTAGAAAATCTGAAGCGTGAAGGTGTAGATGATTCTAAAATGAGGTTTGTCGGAAATGTGATGATCGACAGCCTGGTGTATGCATTGCCACGGATCGAAACAAGAGAAGCGTGGAAATCCTTTGATTTGAAACCGAATGATTATTTGCTGGCTACTTTTCACCGGCCCGGTAATGTGGACGAAAAAGAATCTTTGACAGAACTTGTTGAAGCACTTATAGCCATTGCAAAGAAAAAACCTGTTTTGTTTCCGATTCACCCGAGAACAAAAGCGAAACTGGAAGAATTCGGGATGTATGACAGTTTCAGTAAAGCGGATGGAATCCATATGACAGATCCCCTGGATTACATCACATTCCTGTCTCTCTTGTCAAAATCGTATGCTTTGCTGACCGATTCCGGCGGTATCCAGGAAGAGACAACATTCCTGAAGATACCATGTTTCACACTTCGTCCGAATACTGAGCGACCGGTCACCATTACCCAGGGCACCAACCGCCTGGTGGCGACGTCCAAAGATGCACTACTGAAAGAATTTGCCGACCTCGAACAAGGGAACTGGAATACGGGCAATATTCCTGAATTATGGGACGGACATACCGCCGAACGGATTGTGAAGGAAATAAAACTCTATTCACCTGCTTAAGAAACCACATATTGCATGAGATACTGTTTCAAGAACCACAATCAAAAGGGCTGCTTCTGAAGAAGCAGCCCTTTATTGTCAGGATGAACCTGTGAAGTACTATGCTTTCTTTACATTCTCATGATGTCCATCAATAGCATTCCGTGTGTCAATAATCAGGGGACATTTTTCAACGAGAACGCTGTAATCATCAATTTTATGACGTGTACTGATAACAGCAAAATCGTAATGCTCGGCCTGATCCATAGACACCGATTTACGGCCGGTAAGATGTTTATGCTCACGTGTCGGCGGAATTTCCGGGATGTAGGGATCATAATAATCAACAATGGCGCCTTTGGCTTCCAACAGGTTTATCAGCACCAGGGCAGGGCTTTCGCGTGTATCATCTACATCATTTTTGTAAGCTAATCCCACGATCAAAACCTTCGAACCCTTGAGAGCTTTACCCTGCTCGTTCATCTCTTCCATGGCGCGATGAACGACGTATTCCGGCATTTGTGTATTAATTTCTCCGGCCAGTTCAATAAACCGGGTGGAAAGACCAAATTCCTTAGCTTTCCAGGTCAGGTAAAATGGATCAATGGGAATACAGTGTCCGCCGAGTCCCGGTCCCGGATAAAATGGCATGTACCCAAAAGGTTTGGTACTGGCGGCTTCGATTACCTCCCAGACATCAATGTCCATTTTATGGAAGATCATCTTCAGCTCATTGACCATGGCAATATTGACACTACGGAAAATGTTTTCCAGGAGTTTCGTGGCTTCCGCTACGTCGCAGCTTGACACGGCGACAGTTTTTACAATAATCTCATTGTACAAAGCGAGAGCGGCCTTCTGGCAATCTTCCGTGTACCCGCCAACCACCTTGGGAATCGTAGCCGTGTTGAAGTTGGGATTATTCGGATCTTCTCGCTCGGGAGAAAAAGAAACCCAGAAGTCCACACCGGCTTTTAACCCGGATTGTTCGAGGATGGGGATCAATACTTCCCGGGTAGTACCGGGATAAGTGGTGGATTCGAGTGTTACGAGCTGACCTTCGGAAATATATGGGGCAATTGCCTTTGCAGTATTTACGATATAGGTCATATCGGGATCACGATACTGCGTTAAAGGGGTCGGGACACAGATCAATATGGCGTCCATATCCTTGATTTGTGAAAAATCATCTGTGGCGATAAAAAGACCATCCGCTACCGCTTTTCCAATCCGTTCCTGTGAAATATGTTTGATATAAGATTTGCCGGAATTGATCTTTTCCACCTTGCTTGCATCAACATCAAAACCGGTAACCTTATGCTTCTTTTCACAGAATTCCAATGCAAGGGGTAATCCGACATATCCCAACCCGATAATGCCGACAGTAATGTCATGCTTCCGGATCGACTCGATAAATTGTTCAATCGACGCCAATATTCACTCCTGTCAGAAAAGTTTTTACTTGTGTTTGTCCCGTATTTACTGCACCCTGTAGAGTACAGGCAATGTATAGGCAAGAGAAAATGTAATATGTTCGTAATCAGTAACTTGAGGGTCTGAGTTCATATCATATTCTCCTTCAATTATCGCGGCGAAACGATCCGAAAACCTGAAATGGAGTTTTCCTCTGATATACTGTGTTGTGCTTACCGAACCGCTCGGAAAACTTGAGCGGAATTCTTCTGTTCTCGATTCATACATCTGGTCATTGTAAAGAGAATTTTCCCCGCGTCTACGTTGGCCGGCATAGATTTCTACGAATGCAGGGAAATGAAACACTGCTCGCATTCCTGCCTGGATTTCTTCAGCATCGTTCCCGAGCGTACTGCCAAGGAAAGAGTTTCTATGTACAAAATTACACATTCCGTAGACATGGTTATAAAGAAATGTTTCATTTCTGGTATAATTTGAAATAAAAGTAATTGAAACAGGATCATTTATCGGAGTCCATGCAAGACGTGAGTAGATGCCATAATCGTCTGTCTGCCCCGCTTCGCGCTCAGAATTCTCCAGTTTGAACTCGTCCACAATTATTGTTCCGCTCAGCCTCAGAGAGGGTAACGCCAGCCAATCCGCGGTGAAAAACAGGAAAGAGTTTTCATAATTGAAGGACGATGTGGTGTTTCGTGCATTCTGTTCAATCTCAATATGGAATCCGATGGGATTTAAATATGCGATATCAATAGGCCTGTTCGGGCCTGCAAGTACTATCAACTCACCCGCGCCCAAGACCAGGTTGCGGCCATTGGCATACTCCAGACCTCTCCCGGAGATATAGCGTTGAATCCAGAAAAGGTCGTATTCAGGAGTAAAGTCATGGATTGCTTCCAGGAAACCAAAAAACCAGCGGTATGTAAAGCGTTTCCAGCTGATCTGCAGAGCAAGCCTTTCCCAGGCCGGGGATGATTCCGACAATATAAGACTCTCTGAAGGATAAGAACCCCAGATTTCACGTCCACGCCCGAATTCGGCAGAGAATCGGTTCCAACGGAAACCGATTTCGACACGATCACTTTCCAGGGCATTCAATCCTGCACGGCTGATCCCGCGTGGTAGTGCAGAAAAATGATCAAGGCTTGCCGCTTCATTTGTGGCGCGAGTAGTGCCTTTGATATACCAGTGATCCATGAAATGTAATTCTGCCCATATGGAAGGGCTGTATGACACACTGGAAAAGGCACGATCTTCGCCCGATTCCTGGGCTACTGTCATGTTGTAAATTGTCAATAGTGTAATAGGATTTTGACCGGTGCTGTCTGTGGAAGTACCAGGATTTTGCAGACGATGAATGTACTGATATCGCCAGTCAAGGGAGAATACTCCGGAATCACCATTCGTCTGTGCAGAGAAAGGGGTTGAAGTAACGGGATGGAACATCGAGTTGGTTTCCCATCCGATACCATTATCCAGGAGTTGCTGGTAGTATTCGCTGTAATAATAATCCTGGGGAAGTTTCCAGCTATTAGCCGATCCTGGAAGCATAAAGATGAGGGCAGAAATGAACACTAAAGAAAATCCAGACCTGAGAAGATTTTCTCTAGTGTTCTGATAAACTCTGCATTTCGTTTTTTTAATCATTCAATAATCCGCATGAAAATTCACATTTCATAACCATTGAATATAAGGTTTCCTGAAAGAAACAGCGAGAAAGACTTCCATGCTGTGCAGAGTATGCTTGCATTGGTTGTGAAAATAATCATGGAGAGAATTGACTGTGGAAATGGGAAAATAATCCACAGGAATGATTATATTACCGCGTGAGTTCATGGCAAGGAAAATCATATCAATGGGGATCAGGATGTCGGACAAAAAGTCATCACCCGCTTTTGGGAAAGAGGAAGAACTTGCGATCAATACAATACGGATACTGGCAGCGGAGATGGTTCAAAAAGCGAACAGCGGTCATCCTGGAATGCCGATGGGATTCGCTTCTGTTGCGCATGTTTTATGGTCGCGTTTTTTAAAATTCTCGCCGGAACATCCATTCTGGCCGGGAAGAGACCGTTTTATCCTCTCCTGTGGACATGGTTCCGCTCTCCAATATGCACTTCTTCACCTCGCCGGTTATGATCTCGACATGGAAGAGCTGAAGCAATTCCGTCAACTGGGATCCCGTACCGCCGGTCACCCTGAATACGGTCTGCTCCCGGGGGTGGAAACGACCACCGGTCCACTTGGACAGGGATTTGCCAATACTGTCGGTATGGCGGCTGCACAGCAATACATTCGTGCTGTCATGCCCTCCGACGAAGGGGAGTTCGACCCCTTTGATCACAGATTTTACGTTGTAGTAAGCGATGGCGATCTGCAGGAAGGAATCAGCTATGAAGCGGCTGCATTGGCAGGTCTATGGAAATTAGGGAATATTGTTGCCTTATACGATGCAAACAACATCAGCATTGACGGAACCATTGATCTGACCTGGTCCGAGAATCCGGTGCAACGGTTTGAGGCCTGCGGATGGCACGTACAGGAAGTGTTGGACGGCCATGATCCCTCACAGATTTACGACGCAATAGAAAAGGCGAGACAGGAAACCGAAAAACCATCCATTATTGTATTCCATACTCATATTGGCTTTGGAAGCCCGAATAAACAGGACAGCTCCAGTAGTCATGGAGCGCCTCTTGGTGTTGAAGAGATTGAACTGACAAAAAAGGCGCTGGGGTGGGATTATCCTGAATTCACCGTTCCCGAAGAAACATACGCAATCTATGCAGAAGCAGCCGACCGAGGCAGAGAAGAACACAAAACATGGCTGGAAAACATTTCAGTATGGCTGAAGGCAAGACCGGAACGCAAGCAGTTATGGCAGGAGTTGATCGAAGGTGATGTACCGATAGACCTCAATTCCATTCAACCCGAATTTGAAACTGGCAGTAAAATGGCAACACGAGGCGCTTCTGGGATTGCTCTGAATCAATTCGCTGAAAAACTGATTTCCATGATCGGCGGTTGTGCAGATTTAAATGGATCTGTGAAAACGGATATTAAAAAGACGGAAATCTTTTCGGCAGAATCCTATGGTGGCAGGAATATTCGCTTCGGTGTACGTGAACACACCATGGGATCTATCGCCGTCGGTATGTGCCTTTACGCCAACCTGAGAGCCTTTACCGGCACATTCCTTGTGTTCAGCGACTACATGCGTCCGACGATTCGGACTGCTGCCCTGATGAAGTTGCCGGTCATCTTTGTTTTCAGCCATGACAGCATTGGCGTTGGAGAAGATGGTCCCACACATCAACCGATTGAGCATGTGGCTGCCTTGCGCGCCATTCCGGGGGTGAATGTGTATCGTCCCGGAGACGCCAATGAAATGTTTCATGCCTGGCGGAACGCCCTTGAGACAACAGATCAACCAAGTGTAATCATCAGCACCCGCCAGGGATTGCCAGTGCTGGATCGTTCAAAATATGCACCAGCGGACCTCGCAGGTAAAGGTGCGTACATACTGAAAGATTCTAATGGCGTCCCGGACTTGATCTTTATGGCGAGCGGAAGTGAAGTCTCCCTGATTGTAGAGGCTCAGAAACGGCTTGAAGAAGAGAAAATCAAGGTGCGTGTTGTGAGTATGCCCTCCTGGGAATTATTCAGGGAACAAAGCGAAGAGTATAAAAATTCAGTGCTTCCGTCTTCTGTGAAGTCCCGTCTGGCGGTGGAAGCCGGAATTGCACAGGGATGGCATGAGTGGATCGGCGATGAAGGAAAATTCATTGGAATGAACTCCTTCGGGGAATCGGCGCCGGGAGCGGTACTCTTCGAAAAATTTGGATTTACGGTTGATAATGTTGTAGAGACAGCGAAATCTCTGATTGATAAAAAATAAGCCGTTATGCGATTTGCAAAACGGCATGAAACTCTTCAAGAGCGCTTGTGAATACTCATCTATTCATAAAGCGCTCTTTCGCTTAGTTCACACATCATATGCCCGACAAAAGCGTGCATTTCCTGAATTCGTTGAGTACTATTGGAGGGGATAATAACATTGTGATCACAGAGCGGAGCAAGTTTTCCCCCGGTATTGCCAAGAATTCCCATCGTCACAATACCCATTTCTTTTGCCAGATTGACCGCATTAATAATATTCCCGGAATTCCCGGAGGTCGATATTCCGATAAACAGATCGCCTTTGCGGCCAAGCCCTTCCAGTTGACGGGCAATGACATTGTCGTAGCCAATGTCATTCGCTCCAGCTGTAAGGATTGAAGTATCCGTTGTCAATGCAATAGCAGGCATGGAAGGACGTTCCAGATTATGGGTCAACCGTATGACCCATTCCGCCGCCCAGTGTTGAGCATCGGCTGCGCTGCCGCCATTTCCAGCGAGCAGTAATTTGCCGCCTCTTTTATAGGTTTCCATGATCATTTCTACCGAGCGGACAATATCATCCAGAATAGAATGCATGGTTTTTGCCAATTCGATATGTTCATTGAGTTGGGTTGTCGCTTCTTCCTTGATAATCATTTTATATCCTCGCTGGTAAGGGGAAAAGTAACTGCATTACTGTTCACTTTCTCTGGAAATCAGGTTTTCATCTATCAGGAACTCGGCCAGTTCAAATCCGAATGTTTCCGCTCCGACGTTGGTGAAATGGCAGTCATCATAAAAATAAGTAAGAGATTTTGGCGCCGACTCTGCAAGGTCATACACTGGGACATTCTGTTCTTCTCCGATTTCGCGCATTACGTCATTGTATTGTTCTAAAGCGGAATCCATCAAATCTTCCCGGAGTTGACGGTTTCCCACATAAGTCATCCAGTGCCACTCTTCCGCTTCCGGTTCCTCGCTGTTCCAGGTGGAGGCCTGTGTCATGTACACAAGTTGAAAATCATGAGCCTCTGCAATTCCCGCCAGGGATCGAAGATGTGCTGCATAGGGCGCAAGGTTGACTCTTGGGATCTCATCTGAAAGAGGTTGTGAACGGCGAAACTCCACTTTTTCACGATAATTGGTTTTGCTTGCAATGGACTGAAACAGGGTGACACCACCACGCGGGGAAATGACATTGTACAGGCTGTAAAGTCTGCGGGGTAACTGAAATTCAGTGGACAGCCATACAATCTGGCGGATGAAAGATGCTTTTCCACCGGACTGAGGGGGGTAATGAAGGTAATCAAATCCGCCGATTCCGGCCGCCAGGTCATTAATTCCTGCAAATACAATAATCATGTCGGGTTCGAATTGGACGATACGCTGGCTGATCATCGCCATATGATCGTAAATGCGGTCTCCCGACTTGCCGGCGTTGTAAACAGCAATATTCATATCCCGAGGAGTCATGTCATTCAGATTTTGTTGCACGATTCTACAGAGATCCTTGCTGTCATCAAGGATCAAACATTCCGTTGTGCTGCCGCCAACCATGAAGATTCTGAATTCATCTTCCGGTTTGGGGACAGCCATTTCATCGCCACGAAATCCATAGCTGTTAGTCGTGAAAACAGCCGTGGAATCTACTCCCGTCAGGCCCTCTTCCGTAGAAATTTGAAAGGTATAATTGCGGGTGTGAGCGGATGGAATGTACCGCGGGATATATCTACTCAGGATCTTTTCATTTTCAAAGGGATCGGGGACAGGCACAAATACAAGAATTAATTCCAGGAGTAGTAACATAACAACAGCAGTTATGGTCAATGTCGCAAGATTTACGAGGATTTTTTTCATCGAACTTATCTCCCGATAGTTTCAGGTAAAAATTCATGTGGGATAAACATTAAAAAATAATGGAAAGAAAGCGAAGGAAAAAGCAGTTGTATTCCAAAAAACAAGAAAACACAGAAAAAATCAGCCCGTAATAAAAACGGGCTGATTAACTGCTATAGTTGTTTCTGCTTGAATTAATTATCCAAGCGACTCTGCAAGTACTCCCTCAGAGGAAATAATCGTCTTTTCAGGGGGAACGAATGATTGTGTTCCTTCCGAAGATTTCACTGAGTAAGGCGTATATTCGGGCACCAGTTCACGGATCGCTTCCCGCAACTGGTTGTGATTCAGGTTTTCGCATTCGTAAATGAGTTCTTCGACCTTTTCAAGGAAGGCGCTATTGGGAACATCTTTCGGGTGCAACATGTACAACCCCGGAATGTTTGTATCCGTTTCTTCGCCTTCCAGGTACAGACTTTCATGCATCTTTTCACCCGGTCTCAGACCAGAGAATTCAATTTTGATGTCTTCATTTACTTTCAGGCCCGACAACTCGATCATGTACTTCGCCAGATCAACGATTCTGATAGGAGAGCCCATGTCCAACACGTAGACATCACCGGTTTTTCCAATGGCACCTGCTTGCATAACCAGTTCTACCGCTTCCGGGATGAGCATGAAGTAACGTGTGATATCGGGGTGAGTAACAGTAACCGGACCACCATTGGCGATTTGTTCCTTGAATTTCGGGATCACACTACCGGAAGAACCGAGAACATTACCAAACCGGACCGCCATAAAATGGGTTTCGGATGATTGACCATACACGAGAGATATCAGTTCACAAATACGTTTGGTAGCACCCATCACATTGGTAGGACGAACCGCTTTATCCGTTGAAATCAGGACAAAACGTTCCACACCGAATTCGTCACTTGCGGCGGATAATGTAAGCATGCTCTGGAGGTTGTTGTAAATCGCCGACCACGGGTTAATTTCCATCATCGGCACATGTTTGTAAGCAGCAGCATGAAAAACAATATCAGGACGATAGGTTTCAAAAGTGTTGCGGACAAAAGACTCGTTGCAGGCACTTCCTGCAAGAAAAACAGAGTTTAATTTCGGATAATCAGCAGTGATCTGTTGTTCAAGAATGTACAGGTTATATTCACTTAAATCCATCACCATAAGCTGTTCAGGATTAAAATTGGCGATTTGTCGACACAATTCGCTTCCGATACTGCCACCGCCTCCAACCACAAGGACACGAGCATCTTGTATCATTTCGCGGACAGGGGTAAAATTCAATTGAACCGGCTTACGTCTTAGAAGATCCTTGATTTCGATTTTGCGAAGCTGATTCATGCTGACTCTGCCTTCAACAACATCACGCAACCCGGGAATGGTTTTCACTTCAACTTCATGACCAACCTGTTCCTTGATCAAATGAAGTATACGGCGGGCTTCCGCACCGGAAAGAGATGCTATCGCAAAGTAGATTTCGCTTATGTTGTACTGACGCACAAGAGTGGCGATGTCCCGTCCATCTCCAAGGACACGCTTGTTGTGTACGGATTGTCCTTTTTTCAAAGGATCATCGTCCAGTAAACCGACAACATCAATTCCTGTATTAGGGGTGTTGCTGAAGTTCCTAAGGAGAATCTCGCCCGCGCGTCCGGCGCCATAAATCAATGCACGTTGCCTTGTTACATCCTTACTCTTGTCCTTGCTGCGAAAATAGATTTCGTGAATTTGGCGAACAGCGACACGAATACCACCGGTAAAAAAGATGACCATCATCCAGTTAAAAAAGAAAACCTGATTCGGTACGCGATGGCTAGAAGCAAGCAAAATGATGGCAATTGTAATTACAATTCCTATGGAAGTAGCTTTTATAATCTGAAGAGAGTCAGGTAAACCACTATATCGCCAGATAGTGGAATGCAACCGAAACAAGAGAAAACAACAAAGCGGAGCAAGAATAAATACCAGGTTCAACCAACCAAGCGAAACAATAATATCAAGCGTTTCCCTGCCTGAGAATACAAGTAAAAAGCTTGTCACCCAGGCAAAAACGAGCGCAATAAGATCAAGAACCACCTTGGCGGCATATCGTTTAACCAGGTTATAACGTTGTTGAGTTGTCATCGTTACGCCTTCCATGTAGATAGGGCTTTACAAAGAGAATCAATTGTTAAAAATAGAATAGTACAGAGATTCCGACAGCCTAAGTGCATAGTATATACAATAAAAACGGTAAACTGTGAATAAGACCACAGAACTCGTGTGATTTTGCGCACACGCCTCTCATTGGTATTGTCGAGTCAACTGTAGGAAAAATGAATGGAGTTGGCTGTAGTCTTCCCCGCATTCACTACCGTTTTTCATTCAACAAAAGTCAAGTGTGATCAAAAACTCAATCCCAGGCAATGAGAAAAAGTGTGAAAGAAAATCCATTGAATTATCTGTCGTGCATTGTCACCGCTACAAAGTATGCTTATACCAAAATTCGGGCTGTAAATATAAATGACCGTTTATTAAAAATCCAGAAAAAAGTAATTAACAGGAGAATCTGTTCCATGGTAACTGTATCAAACTGTAACACCTGTACTATAATTTAACTGTTCCAACATACATAAGTGATATTTGTATTTGATTAGGAGACCGGCGTGGTACTGATATATCCTAAATAATTATTAACTATAAGTATAAAGGAATACTGAAAAGAAACATGCCATCGGTTGTATCTCTATTCCAAAGGAAATTAAGCTTCTGCAAAAACAGAGAAGCTGGAATCTTGCCTGCTTGATGTTGTCTGGAGACCACCCGGATGTCTCTCATCGGGCCTTTGGAGGAATTTGGCCCGATTTGTGCTTTATATCAATTACTTGGTGTTTTTTGGGTTTAAATTAGTACAAGGAATACCAGACGAGTTATTAACGTGTTATTATTTCTGCTTGATAGTTGGATAGTAACAGATGGCAGGAGAAAGAAGTAGTGTTTTCAGGGAAATATTTTCCCATAAACAGCGGGAAAAAACAAGAGTACGACTTCTTTTTTCGATCTGGTGATAACGTAAAAAGAGACAGCAGACGACGAATCGTTGGATACTCAATATTGTGAGATTCCTCGAAACGATAGTAAAAAAGTCGATCTTCGCTTGAATTTGTTTACTGAATTTGTGATTTTATGTATTCGGGGATAATCCACCCTGAGACTTGCATAAAATGGTCTGATTGACAATAAAAACTCCATTCAGGAGGAGTTATGCGGCTAAAAATTACGTTTACAGTATTGTTTTTGATGAGCATTTGTGCTCTGCCTGTTATGGCGACGGATTATTATGTCGCAACAGATGGTAGTGACGATGATAACGGACTTTCCGAAGGCTCGGCATGGCAAACGATTACCCATGCTGTGGACTGGATCTCGTCCAATGCTCCCGGAACGTCGGGCAATCCAGCCACAATCAACGTGGCCGCAGGAACTTATGACCGAGACCATGAAGGAGACTTCCCGATCCAGGTGTCAAGCGATGCTGGTCACCTCATTGTCCGTGGCGCTGGTTCATCCGAGACAATCATGGATGGTTTAGGCGCTGAGGCTTGGGAAGAATATTGGGCATTCCTGGTCGACGATGCCGAACGTTTTGAAGTCCATGATATGCGATTTACAGGTATGCGAGGCGGGATTCAGATTGTTTCGCTGGATGGAGATGCGACTTTCCAAAACCTGGTGTTGGAAGATTTCGAGAACTATAGCTGGGGAGTAGCTCTCCAGGCATTTCGCATTCAAGAAGTATCCGGAGATATTGTTTTTGAAAATGTAGCTGTTTCCGGCACTCAATCGGAAGACCATGGTCCGGGTATTTACATCCACGATGTGGATGGCGCTGTGACAGTTACTGGTTCACAGTTCACGTCGACTCGCGCCGAAAATGGCCATGGTGGCGCAATTTATGCGTACAACCTTGGGTCCACGTTTACGGTTGAGCATACCAATTTTGCCCAAACCTATTCGGCACAAAAAGGCGGTGCTGTTTTTCTCGATGATGTATCGGATGATATTTCATTTAATAACGTCACTTTCGAATCGCCCTACGCGCACTGGAGTCATGGTGGATCTGTCTATCTCTATGAGGCTGACAATGATGTAACCTTTAACGAAGTCATCTTGAACGATTCCTATGCCAATGATGATGGAGGCGGTATATACCTGTATAAGGTCGATGGGGATGTAGAAATCACCGACTTTGTTGCAGACTCTCCGAATGCCAGGTATAATCATGGCGGTGCGATCTATTTGAAACAAATTGATGGCTCACTGACCATAGACAATGTTACCGCAACTGATTCCCGTGCAGATGACCATGGTGGTGTCATATATGCATACGATGTAGACGGTACGGTGGATATTTCCAATGTGATAGCGACTTCGCCTACTGCGGTTTATGGCAATGGTGGAACGATCTACCTTGTTTCAACGGGTTCTACTGCAACGCTTTCAAACATTACGGTTACAGATTCCTGGGCTGAAGGTGGCGATGGCGGTGGAACACTGTACATCACAAACATTGGTGGGTTAACATCTCTTGACAATATCAATACGGATAATTCATACGTAGAATGGGGTCGAGGCGGCGGTTTTTATTTCAAGGATTTGTATTACAGCCTCGAAATGAATGATGTTACGATCAGCAACGCCCGTTCCTGGGATGGCGGCGGTGGTATTTATATGACGCGGGTGAATGGTGACATTACCGCGACAAATGTTACAATCGATAGTTGTAACACCATTTACAACGGTGGCGGCGGTATTCTTATCAATTCCATGCCGCGAGGAGCCCATGATGATCTCCTGCGTTTTGACGGCCTCGCCATGTGCCGCAATGTAGCTTGGGATCATGGTGGCGGTGGTGTTTGCATGTTGTTGAATGGATTCCAGGGAAACGTTGAGTTTAATAACTTCACTTTCATGGAAAATGCCATTGGTCCGTGGGGGCATGGTGGTGGACTCTACTTTGACAAGTATGAAACGGTTACCCTGACCAACGGTACTTTCTACGGGAACCGTACCGGTGAAGGCGAATGCTACGAACAGTACCACGGCGGTGGCATGTATGCCAACTACGGCGAACACCTGATCATTGACAATGTGGTATTCTGGGGAAATGAAGCCCAGGGTAACGGTGGCGGTCTCGCCTCGAATAAAAACAATGGCCATACCCAAATCACAAATGTTGTTTTCCTTGACAACCTTGCAACCCGTGCTGATGAATGGAATTATGGGGATGGTGGCGGCGCATGGTTATATCTGAATTCGGCAGGATGGTCTGATAACTATATTTGGAATGTCCTGTTTGCGGGCAATGAAGCGGAGAGGAACGGTGGCGGCCTGTACGTGAAAAAGGCAGCGCTTGATCTTGTCAATGCAACCGTTGCAGGCAATATTGCGGGTCAGGATGCACCTTCCATTTATGTACACAACCAGGCAAGCCTCGACGTGTACAACTCCATCGTTTGGGGCAATGGTGAGCGTGATGACGGAACACTCACTACCTATCGCGGCGCCATCGACTGGGAATACAGCCTTGTTGAGAACGAAGAAGAAGAACCGGTTAACGGCGACGGAAACCTGTATGCCGATCCTCTGTTTATTGATGCAGGAGCAGGTAATTATGGTGTAATCCCCGGAAGCTATACGTTTGACGCCGGTATGCCCTATGATGATGGTGAACGCTACTCCGATTACAGCCACGAACCGGATCCCAATGAAGAACGTATCAACATGGGATTCTGGGGGCCGATCACCGGAGCCGGACTGGATTGTGAGGACTGTGGGGGATTCCCAGTCTCTATTCCAGGAGGCGATAGTGAGGGAAGCCCGATGGCTGGTTTTGGCGGAACAGGAGGTGGCGGTTCTGTAGAGTCCATCAAGATTGTACTGAGAGACCAGTATATCTTCATCGGGACTCCGGTACTGCCGGATACAGTAGAATTCCAGCACATCCCGTTCTTCTCTCTTGGCGATGATGTCAACAGCACCATGCCTAGTTATCCGAACCAGACATGGCGCTTCAGCCGTTGGACAAACGCTCTGGATTACCCAGGCGGCACTTTCCGCGGCTATGTCCGCTACCTGGAAGATGAACCGGGAATCGGACAGGATATAGGTGATCCACCTTCCATTACACCGGGATTGGGATATTTCTTTGTCTGGAATTTCGGATCAGTGCCGATTGTTGATTCGATTAACATTGATATTCACCGTTACATGCGGGAAGCGGAACCGCTTGTCTATGAAATGGAACCGTGGCCTGGCGCGGAGTCGGGACTTCCGTACGGTCTTAATATGATGGCGAATCCGTGGCCATTCCCGATTGACTGGCAGGATATTCGATTCTCTCTGGATCAGGAAACCTGGCTTTCCCCGACAGAAGCGGCGGATGAAGAGGTTGGATGGGTAAATGCCTTCGGTACAATATGGAATCATCGGAATGAGTACTACATGCCGATGAATGGCCGTATTGATCCATGGGAAGGATTCTGGGTAACCGTCTATACGGAGGAACCGATCTACATCCAGTTCAACCCGAGACGTGTGGATGATTCGCGTGCCGTACTTGGTTTGGATGAACTGGATGAGACTTTCGACTGGACACTTATGATCACTGCGCGCCGTGTGGATGAACTCCAGGTTGACCCCTACAATATGATCGGCGTGGGCGATGAATCCTCCGACGACCTGGATGAACTGGACGCTATTGAAATTGCTCCCCTGGCTCATGAAGCAGTGTATATGCGAACTCGACTCGTTTCGGAAACAGGAAGCCTTCATGATTTCCTGACATTTGATTTCCGTGAAAACAACCTGGAAGAAGTCGGTTATAAAGCATGGTTGCAGGAGTTGCGGTTTGCCAAGGATGACGGAGCAGCGTATCCAGTGGACGTCCGCTTGCAATGGCCGACAGTCCATCGTGTTCCGGAAAATGTAAACCTGAGCCTGTATTCCTTCTCGGATACGCCATTTAACCCGGAGAACGAAACACTCCTGGTGGAAAACCTTCGTGATACACCGGAATATGTGATAAATGTGGCGACCTCATATGGTTCTGCTACAAAACGTGAATTCTTCTGGGTGGTTGCTTCTGTGGATGGCGGGCTGGAACAGACGGATGTGGAGGAAGAAGTTGTTGAATTGCCGTTGACAACGGAACTCGCTTCCATCAATCCCAATCCGTTTAATTCGACAACGACGGTTCGATTCAACCTGTCCGAAGCCCAGGATGTTTCGGTGAAAGTGTTTAACCTGCTTGGACAACAGGTTGCAACACTGGCGAATCAGTACTATGCACCCGGACAGTATACTGTTTCCTGGCAGGCGCAGGATATTGCCAGCGGTGTCTATTTCGTGCAGTTCACCGCCGGGCAGACAGTGCAATCGAGAAAAATCTTGCTGATTCGATAATGTGAAGTAGACTCAGCATGTTTAACCTGTATAGATTATAACCCCTGCCTGTCTTGACAGTCGGGGGTTTCTTACAATTTCTTGTAAGATCATTATGAAGTCAGACAGGAGATCTTGACCTATGAAGAATCATACCCGGGTTCTGCCAATTCTTCTCATGGTTTTGTTCTATATCGGATCAGCAGTCAATGCTGCCGAATATTATGTATCCATCGACGGTTCCGATCTCAACGGAGATGGAAGCGAGGAGTTGCCGTTCCGTACAGTAAGCCATTCGCTTGTGGTTGCATTCACGGATGATTCGCGTCCACATGTAATTCACATTGGTCCGGGCAGGTACCTGTATGAAGACAGTGAGGTGTACCCGCTTGCCATGATCGACAGTACTACTCTCAGCGGGGATAGCCCTGAAACGACATTTCTGGATGCGATTGAAGGTACTGCAGGAGTGATATCCGCCATTGGTGTGCATGACTGGACCATCGAAAATCTTACCCTGACGAATGGAATATGGATTGAAGGCGGGGCTGTCCAGGCCGCGCAATGCAGCAATGTCACCATTCGTAATGTGATTGTGGACAGTAACCGTGCCGACAATCCCTATTTCCCGAATACACAGGGAAGTGGTGGAGGTATTCAGTTCCTCGAAGTGGAAAACGGTCTCATCGAGCATGTGCTGTTTATCAATAATACATCTTATGATAACGGCGGAGCATTTTCGGCCTATTTCTGCAGCCCTGTTTTGAACCATGTTACTATTGTAAACAACCAATGCGATGAAGAGCCGGAATCCAATTCAATCTACTTTGAACCGTTTGGCGAAGAAGATACACTGTTCGTGTCAAACTCGATTATCTGGAACAATGTTCATGCAGATGGTTTGGCCGCTTCCATCATTGGTGAACAGATCAGTATTACCTACAGCCTGGTGGAAAATGACAACGGTGATGTCTGGCCGGGCGAAGGAAATTTCCATGAAGAACCTCTTTTTACAATACCCCTGGAAGACGTATCAGTCCTTCCCGGTTCGCCTGTCATCGATTCTGCAGATCCGGAAGCATCGTTCGACAATGAACCCGTGCCCAATGGAGAGCGGGCGAATGTCGGTTATTATGGAAACACCGGTGAGGCTCAACTGAGTGAAGCGCAACATCTATTGCGTCGTAATACATGGTCGTTGATTGGTCTGCCCGTGGTTCCGCCCACAGGTGATATCGGAGAACTCATCGGCGATGAATTCGACAACGAAGAGACCGGACCGGAAACATGGCAAGTGTGGCAGTGGAGCAATGAAGAGGGAATGCTCCTGCGCTATGGTGAACTGGAAGAGGATTCTTCCGAACATGGCGATCCTGTGGACATGGTTCCCGGGCTTGGTTACCTGGTACGCCAAAGTGTGCGAAATTCTGTCTACTTGAGTGTGCCCGGCGATGTAGCGACACAGGAAGAGGAATGGTCGATTCCATTGGATCAAACGGATTCGGTTGGTTATCACATGGTGGCGAATCCGTATCCATACCCGATTAACATTACAGATATGCATCTTGTGGGTACAAACGGCACACTCACCTTTAATGAAGCTGCGGATCTTGGTTTGATTACACGGTGGGTTTATGCTCTTGGAGCAGATGGCAGAATGATCCCAACCCTGGGAAGTCTTGCTCCCTGGCAGGGAATTGTCATCAGGAAGATTACCGAGGATAACCTTGAATTGCAGATTGAACCTGAACGGAATGAACCGAACAATGGCAGCGCCATGCACAATCTTACCTGGGGATTGTGGATGAATGCGCAGGCTCTGGATGAAGACGGAATCCCTGCAGGATCGGACAACCAGCACCTGTTTGGAATCAGCACAGAAGCCTCGGATGGTATAGACGCACTTGACGCACCCCTGCTGGACTGGTTACCGTCACGGGTCCGTTTCCGTTTTACGCATGAAGACACCGCGTATTATTACCACGACATTCGTCCTCAGGATGAGGGAGCATGGAGGATCTGGGTGGCTGAGATGGTTGGTGTGGAACAGGTAAGAGCGGAATGGGTGGAATTTTCTGTAACCGGGTTTGATGATGGATATCCCGGTGAAGATTATGATTTCTGGTTCGAAGATCTGGACAGGAATGTTCTGCTGCCGGACCTCAGGGACAGCGCGATGGTCCGGGTTCCGGTGGAAGAACTGGAAGACGGAAGCTGGCGTGCTGCTATTCGTCTGGTCGTGTCTCATCCTGATTGGGTGGATGCTCCCGAACAGGTTACTCCGGTGCCGGAAGAATTTGCGATTAGGGCAATGTTCCCCAATCCGTTCAATTCAACCATATCAGTGCAATTCTCTACTCCACGGGCAGAGACAGTTCATTTTGCTGTTTATGATCTCCTCGGACGTGAAGTGGACCATTGGAATCTGAGGAACGTGGAGGCGGGTTTACACAGGACCATGTGGGCAGCAAACGGACTTTCCAGCGGAGTGTATTTCCTGAGGGTTGAATCCAACGAGCAGAGCATCACAAGGAAGATGATTTTATTGCAATAAAGCGCAAGATTGTTTCTATCGCAAATGCCCGGGGCTATTGAAGTGCCGGGTTTTTTATTGTGAAGATGAACGAGATTGAATTGGAAATAATTTGAGATTTCTGAGTTGTTATACTGTTTCTAAAAAAATATTGCAAATTCGTTAGTCTTGCTAAAGAAGCTGTCCTGCAAGATTTGAGTTTATTCCATATCTGATCATTCATTACTGCGGGTTCACAAAAAGTGAATAATGCTTGATTTCACAAAATGTGAATTGTATCTTGTCTAATGAATACTGAGAGAACAAATGAAACTGTTAAATCAAATGAAATTATCGAAATATCTGAAAAAACATCGCCAACCATCAGTTGTCACAAATATGCAGATTTTCAAAGAATTGGTATTATCAAGCAGTTGGACCTGTTTTACTGATATAAAACGAGATTTTCATAATCTTCGCAAGATCGAAATTCATCATGAAACTATTGATAGAATTGTTTTCAAATTCCATGATGCAGACAATACCCGAATAGATACACTAATTGACTATCAACGAAATACAATATATGTACAGAGAATAGGTACTCATGAAGACTATAACAAATGGGATTTTTGAAGTTGATTTGGGAGGCGTTAGGAGCAAAAAAGATGCGAGTATCGAACTTCACCTGGCTAAAACTGTTGCAAAAATGCTGTGAATACCTGTTTATCTGTACCGAGGAGAAGAAACCATGTGCCACAATTGGAAAATTATACGATCCGAAGTAGAATATGAACAGGCTTGTGATCGTCAAAGCGAGTTGTTGCTAAAAGGTTCAGATCGCACCGTTGAAGAGACGGATGAACTTGATATGATTGATATACTGATTGAAAAATATGACAAAGAAAATTCAGATATTGGAGCTGCAAATCCGTTAGAATATATCAGGTTCCGTATGGAACAAAAGAAGCTTTATCAAAAAGATCTTGCCGTAAAACTGGGCGATACAAGTGAAGGTCATATTAGTGAGATACTGCGTGGCAAGAGACCAATGTCCAAGCGAGTAGCTAAAATGCTGTATTATGAACTTAACATTCCTGCTGAGTTATTATTTCGATGTATGTAATTGAGAAATAATAAACAAGATCACAAAGAACAGTAATAAACATATGCTGAAAGATCTTGTAAAAATATCAAGGCGAACGGAAAGGAAGTCGGTATCCCATGAGAAAAGAAACCACATAGGTATGTGCGTCCGAACTCGATTCTGCTCCGTAACTCTCCACACCGGCAGTAAACCGTAACTGTCCACTCAATCTTCCGCCTCTAACAGGGACATCAAGGCCGGCTCCAATGGTAAATCCCAGTTCTGTGTGCGCCCAGGAATAATCTCCGGGAGTAAATGATTCCGGCGCATTATAAATGGATTCAATACGTGTCCTGTCATCCGATTGCTGATGGATTTTAATGCTTACTGACGGGCCGATCTCCCAGAAAAAATTCAACGAGTCCGGACCTTCCGGAGCACCAATGTGCACCATCAAAGGAATTTCAACAAATGTTAGATGCCATACCCGCGTAGAATACGCACGAAAGGAAAGCCTGTTGGTTTCTTCATCGATGCCGGTATATTCAAGATTTTGTGTCCCGCGTTTAAATGAAAGGTTAACACTGCCCTGAAAAGCGATGTATTTGTTGAACCAGTGGATGTAATAGGCGCCCCCCATAAAAGCATCACCTGTTTCCGTTTTTTCTTCCAGATCCTGACCGCTGAAACTGTTGGAACCGATTCCAAAATTAAGACCATACCAGTTCGCCGATGTACTGTCAGGCAATGCGGGGATTGTATGTTTACGACTTTTTAAAAAATCTATGGGTGGTTTTGCATGACTCAAAGATGCAGACATGAACAGAAGAGCTATAACCATCTGGCAGGTTGAAGTACGGATAATCAACAGCAAACGTGGCGAGCCTGTGTGCATTCTGATAACCGGAAAATTATGTGTACTTGAGTCCATTATCAATATAATGAACAGGAAGGCATATTTCCCGAAATGGCAGGAGGGTAATGAGAATCTACAGAAAGATTCACAGAATTATACGATTGCAGATTAATCTGATAAGGTGGAGATATTGTTATTTGCCCCGATCTTCAAATCTCTTTTTACATCGAATCCTTCTACGGGCGAACTGGTCTTCATCATGGATATACAGTTTCTTTCGCACAATTTCATGTGAACCGCAATTAGTGCATTCTTTTTCATGGCACAGCAGCACCTCACCGCAATCGGAGCAGACGCGGAAAATCGCCCGTTCCCAGAAATCATCGGACGCTTTCATAAAGATTAATCGCGCTCTTCGTTCCTCGGCGATCCAGATATCGTAGCTCACGGTTTTCCCTGTTAAAATGAAGTTATCAGAATTAAAACTGACAGGAATCTATCCAAACATGACAACCATTACCACTTTCACATCACTTTGCTTTCCATTCGCAATGTACAACACTTCATCCTTATTTTGGAATCTGATCCTTAAGTAAAGAGCATAATTCATTGATAGAGAAATACTATGGATACCAATTCCTTGAAGGCCAACAAAATCCTGTTTCTTGATCGTGATGGCACCGTTAATAAAGAAGCTGACTATCTTTCCGATCCGGAAGAAGTAGAACTGTTACCCGGGGTTGCATCCGTGATCAGCAGAGCGCATGAAGCAGGGTACAAGGTTGTGGTGGTTTCGAATCAATCGGGTATCGGGCGTGGATATTTCACCGAAGAAACACTTTCAGGGATTCATTCCAGGCTGAATGACCTTCTGAAAAAGGAAAATACTTTTCTGGATGGTATCTATTACTGCCCACATGTGGAAGCGGATCAGTGCACTTGCCGCAAACCACAGCCGGGAATGTTGTTGAGAGCCGCAGAGGAATTTAATGGAGATCTGAAACACTCCATCATGGTCGGAGATAAAAACTCGGATATCGGTGCAGGAAAAAATGCCGGTTGTATCACAGTGCTTGTTCGCACCGGATATGGAGTCCAAACGGAAAAGGAAAATCGGCATGGAGCGGATCATGTGGTCGATTCGCTCGCCGATATAGACTTTCTCCTGAAGTAAACAGCACCGCCTTACAAGTTGAGTCGATTGTATACAAAATCCGGCAGATGCCGAATGACCAGCATTATCCATTTCCATGGCCAGGGTGTATAGAGAACCGACTTCTTCCTGTCAATTGCGTCTGCAATGGCAGCAGCCTGCATGGCCGGTTGTGCGAGTAACGGCAGATTGTCCATTCCTGCGGTCATAGCTGTGTCAGTAGGGCCCGGTTTTACGATGAGAACCGTTATTCCAAGCGGTGCAAGCCGATGACGCAATCCCTGCAGAAAGACATGCAACGCGGCTTTATCCGCGCCATACAGATAGTTGGATTTTCGACCACGGTCACCGGCAGGGCTTCCGATGGCTACAATATGACCGTGACCGTTTGTTTCCATCTTTTCGGCAATTTTCCCCAGCACCCCAACAGCAGCGACATAATTGATGTCATGCTGACGCCGGGCTTTGTTGAAATCTGATTGCAATACGTGTTGATCTTCCATTAAACCACACAAATACACTACGCCATCAATTTGTCCAAGCGTTATTTCCACTTGATCAACAAAAGCTTCATGCTGATCCATGTTGAGTGCGTCAAATGAACCGGTCAACACTTCAGATCGGTAGCGTATTCGAAGATCCTCACACAACCTTTTCCGTCGTTTTTCGGTTTCCGGAAGGTCAGCCAGATACAATGAAAATCCACGTGCGGCCAGTTCCCTGCAGAGAGGAACAGCGATACCGCTGGTTGCACCAATAATCAGCCAGTTTTTCATCTTTTGCTCCAGAGAGATGTCGTCTCATACCTATGGTACGAGAGAAACTCCTTCGTTGGCAACATCAATAAGGAACACATATATTACTACCGCAAATTTCAGGCATGGAGACGCTCTTATAAAAACTTGGAGTAAACGATGGGAACACATCCGAACTCGAACGTAGTAATCCAATTGTCCGGCGAGTGCATGGGACGTGGTGATGATGTGCTTGGATACAAATTGATCAAATCATTTTTGAATGTTTTAACAGAAACAGATATTACTCCCACGGCAATTGTATTGTTTAATACAGGTGTCAAGTTGGCCTGTGAAGGTTCGGAGGTGATTGACGTACTGCGTGATATGGAACGGGGAGGAGTAAAATTGCTTTGTTGCGGAACTTGCCTGAACCATTTTGAGTTGAAGGAAAAGCGTCTTGTTGGTGTAGAATCCAACATGTATGACATTACAAATACAATGCTGCAGGCTGATAAGGTTGTTGCGATTTGACGAAGGTATTTCCGAGTATGTTGCAGTGTTGAACGTATGACCTGGCGAGTAGTCTCCAGTTGTTCAACGGCACACTTTACGGTTTTCCAGTTTTGTAACTTCACGGAAGAAATCAAGGGTATATCAGCATAACGTTCCCGGAGGAAAAACAAGTGAAAGTATTCGTCACAGGTGGTGCGGGGTTTATAGGATCCAATCTTATTCACTATCTGCTGAAAGTGCGGCCGGATTGGGAAATAATCAATATTGACGCACTCACATATGCTGGCAACCTGGAAAACCTGAAATCAATTGAGGGCAAAAAGAACTATACTTTTGTCCACGCTGATATCGTGGATGCTGAAAAGATGGCGGAAGTATTTGAAGAACATACCCCAGACGCCATCATGCATCTTGCCGCTGAATCTCACGTGGACCGTTCCATTCAGGATCCCACTGCATTTGTGAGGACGAATGTGATGGGAACGCAGATCCTTCTGGATGAAACACGTAAACTCAAAAATGATGTAAGGTTCTTATACGTATCGACAGATGAGGTGTATGGCAGCCTTGGCAAAGAGGGATACTTTATCGAAAGTACACCCATCTCGCCCAACAGCCCCTATTCTGCCTCAAAAGCCGGTTCAGATCTGCTGGTAAGGGCGGCGTACAAGACACACAAGATGAATACTGTCACCACAAGGTGCAGCAACAACTATGGTCCCTACCAGTTCCCGGAAAAACTGATACCATTGATGATCAGCAATGCGCTGCAGGAAAAGGGTTTGCCTGTATACGGGGATGGAAAAAATGTTCGAGACTGGCTGTATGTGGATGATCATTGCTCCGCCATGTTGACTGTGTTGGAAAAAGGAAATACAGGGGAGGTGTACAATATTGGTGGCCATAATGAATGGTACAATATTGACATCGTCAAACTGATTCTGTCCCATCTGAAAAAGCCGGAAACATTAATTACCTATGTAAAAGACCGTCCCGGGCATGATCTGCGATATGCGATTGACGCCAGTAAAATACAAGATGAACTGGGCTGGACGCCTTCGTATACATTTGAAGAAGCATTACCGCTTACCATTCAATGGTACCTGGATAACCAGGACTGGATGGATCGTGTGAAAAGCGGGATATATAAAGATTATTACAGCTCATTTGTGGAAAAACTGCTGCAATAATATGAAACGCCCTTTGGAAAGGCGACCTGTATCGCTGACAGGATGGTTATAAAAAATCCTTGTAATATTCCTCTTCTGGTATAGAAAAAAGGATGTGGAATTGTTTTTTCATCAAAACGTTGTAACTTGTTGGATTTACAAATGCTGTTTGTGTCTCGAGTTTGTACAGGAAGATGTATTCTCTTGATTTTCGAATAAGTATTTAGTAATATCCGCTTCTCTTCTTCCATATTGGAAGTGCAGAGTTGTACATGTGCGTAAAGTCGGGGGTTTTGAGTGCTCCAGCGCACAGAAGCTGTTTGCGAAGCGCATAAATTGACAGCGTTATAATGGTATTGATATCGAAGCAATGATATCCAGTAGCATCAGCGGCAAACCTTTCTTTCGGGGAGATGTTTCTCCAGAGACATAACCCTCATCTTTGATTGATTATACTTAGAGTATTCTTATTTTTGCGGATATGCTTGTACTGCAAGATCTGATACTTTATACTGCGCAAATAGCTTAAATGAAAGATTTGCAAAAGAAGACCACAGGGAGTACCAGATGTCCCGATATTGCCGAATGATTTATCTGCTTGTTTTGGTTTTTATTGTATTGAATATACCGGATGTAGCATCAGCTCAGGAAAAACGTGTTCAGGTCGGCAGTATTCTGAATATTACAGTTCTGGGATATCCTGAGCTTTCGGGTGAATATCTTGTGCGCCAGGATGGAACCACGGATTACCTGTTTCTGTCCAATGTGCCCATCGATGGAACGACAGTAAACGAATTGTATGATATCCTTCTTCCTATTCTTGCAAGGAATGTTGAGCGTCCAAGGTTATTTATCAGTGTTTCAGATAACGTCATCCTGTTTGTACGCGTTGTGGGAGCAGTTAGGGCGCCGAATAATTATCAACTTGAAGGTCCAGTAGATATTCAAAGCGTTATCACGCAAGCAGGTGGTACCACCGACGAAGCGGACTTGCGGCAAATTAAAATTCTTCGCATGGTCAATGGTACACGTCAGATACTTACCATGGACCTGGTGAATTTGATGCAGTTTGGAGATGATGATTCAAGTATCGTAAACATAGAAGACGGCGACATCATTATCGTTCCCACCCTTGCCAGGGAATCGTTTGTACGAGTGATTGGAGCTGTTAATGATCCAGGGTCTTTTGTTCCACTTCCGGGTGACAATGTAATTGATATAATTTACCGTGCCGGTGGTTTTAGAGAAAATGGCGACCAGCGAGATATTCGATATATATACTACGAAAACGATCATATGGTTGAAGAAACAATAGACCTTCATGATCTTTTAAGTGAAGGATCGGATGCAAATATTCCGCTGGTTGTTCCGGGATCAATGATCGTTATTCCAAGAATTCCCATTTATAGAAGTTTCAGCTTTTGGGCGGCATTAATACGGGATATGGCATACCTTACCTCAGCAATTGTCGTGTTGACCAGAATCTGATTTCTGGTTAGCACAGGTTTTCGGTTCAGTCAATCTTATCGTGTTGTTCGAATGATTTTGAATATAGTCAACACAGAGATATTCCAAAGGTAACTCATGAACTATCAACAAAACACAGACGTTCAAGAATTAATAGCCCAGGAAAACACTCATTTTGATGATAAACAGTTCCATCTTCTGACCTTTTCTTTCCTGTTTTATTCCGTGATGAAAAGACCGTGGATCATGATTCTTATTTTGCTGGCAGTCCTGATTCCCGGTTCATTTTATATTTTTAATACACCTCGACAATTCATTTCGTCTGCTGTTGTTATGGTGCCGGTAAAGGGTTTTGACATCTATTCGATCGACCCTGTATTCAATCGTAACTCTCAAGCAAAACCGGAACATTTTTACAACTCGATTTTAGAAAGTAACAATTATCGTTCTGAAGTGAGCCTTTTGATTAACGAGCTTCATTCGGAAATAAAACCAGACTCACTGGCTCGTTTTGTCTTGCCAGGTGATGCTCTCGACTACGACACAGATCCTCGTCAACCGGGATTGATTACTATTTACGGTCGTTCGGAAGACGGACGGAAAGCAGAGGTTTTCACTGAAGTTGCATTATTGGCATTTCAACAGATTATTTCCAGGTTGGATCGGCAAGATGCACAATCAGTAGTTGATTTCATTGAATCCCAACTCGTTGCGATAAATCTTGCCAGCATAGAGGCGGAAGAAGCACTTCAAAATTTTCTGAATGAAAAAAATTTCATTGTCGGGAGTGTAGAAGCTGGTGTCAGCAGCGAACTTATCGTATTGCAGAACCATCTTCTTGATGCAGAAGCCAACCTGGAAATGACAAACCTGAATATTCTATCATTTGAAGAACGGATTCAAACCCTGATTGACAGTATCTCCACGGAACGTTCTGAAAATGAAGTACAGGAATTCGCCAATCGTAGAGCCAGGTTAAATGAAATACGGGGCTTGCTGTCTAATCCTGGAAACTTGTCACAAGTTGACAGCATGTCGCTTGCGACAGAAAAGAACGAAATTGTACGCGAACTGATTCAATCATATGCAGAAACCGATAACTCTCAATCCAGGTCATTCAGTGGAATTACACTGCAAAATCTTGAAGAAGAACTGGAAGAAGCAACCCTAGATCATGAACGATTTCGAAATGAAGTACAATTCTATACAATCCAGATCAACAGGTTTCGCAATGAGCACCCTAACCTGTCGGAAGATATTCTGGAATACACGAGGCTTTCCCGAGCCAGGGATGTGCTGACCACCACACTTGAAATTCTTCTCGAACAACGTGAAACTGCGAGAATTCAGGTAGCGTCTCAGCTTGGTGGAATTCGAATCATTGATCCGCCAAGAAATGCTGCGCCCATTGCGAGACGGACAATACAAAAGTTCCTGATCCTGTTCTTTCTTGCTACTGCTTTTGGTGTCGCAGTATCCTATTTTGTGGCACGTTTGAACTTGGCAATTGAGGACGAACAAACGGTTCTATCCTGGTTTGGAGTACATGTCTTTGGTTCCATTCCACGGATTCCGGCAAAAGACAAAGAACGTACAAGTGAAGGTTCAACAAAAAGCGCCGTAACCGAAAAACAAAACAAGCTGCTTTTTAATTATCCTGAAAACTCACAATTAGCGGAAGCATATCGCTCGGTAAAAACATCACTGATGTTCCAGTCACAAGATAACGACCGGAAGATGTTTGTGATTTCAAGCCCGTCTCCGGGTGAAGGGAAATCCATCACGACCGCCAATATTGCCATTTCCATTGCACAGGGCGGTAAAAAAGTTCTTGTGATCGATCTGGACCTGAGACGTCCGACTCAACACAGGTTGTGGAATCTGGAACGGAAACCGGGAATTACCAATTACCTGTTTAATGAAGTTGAAATTGACCAGGTTATCAGACAAACAGAACTCAAAGATCTGCATGTGATCCCTGCCGGTTTTTCTCCGCCCAATCCGGCGGAACTTCTGAACTCAAATCGAATCAAGAGACTACTGGCAGAACTTCGTGAACAGTACGATTGCATTCTTATTGATACTCCGCCCGTAATCTCCTGTGTTGATTCAAGATTAATTGCATCTGTTGTCGATGGCATTATCCTCATCGCTAAAGCGGAATACACCCCGCTGAAAACCTTCCGGTTTTCACTGGACCTGTTGCGAAAACTGGATGTCAATATACTTGGTGTTGTTCTTAATCATATCCAGAAACGTTACAGTCGCATGTATTATTATACTTATCGCTATACAAACCCATACAACTATTATGGTTCCTATAACTATTATTATACTTATTCCAGCAATGAATCCCTGATGAAAGAAGAAGATGATGATGAATAGCCAACCCTGGACTTGAGAATAACGAACAGGGGTAAAGCATCCGATTGCTTTACCCCTGTTTTCTATACGGGTTGTAATCTATTCGTCCGGAAGGTACCGCTATTGATAAAACTTCCTGATGGTTTCCACTACATACGATAGCTGCTCATCTGTGAGCTCCGGATAGATCGGCAATGCAATAGTTTCGTTCGCTGCGCGTGTACTTTCCGGGTAATCATCTTCATTACAGGAAACATATGCAAAACATTCCTGTGCGTGAAATGGAACCGGGTAATACACCTCGCAACCGACACCGTTTTCCAACAGAAAAGCCCTTAACTCATCACGCTTTTCAACGCGAACTATAAACTGGTTGTAAATATGTCGTGATTCAACCTCTTCCGGTAACCCGATAATGCCATTTCCTGTCAAGTCGTGACGAGCGAATTCCTTACGGTAAAAATCAGCGTTCAACTTCCTCTTTGTACTCCAGTTGTCCAGATGTGGCAATTTTGCCAGAACTACTGCAGCATGTATTGAATCCAACCGGAAATTTCCACCGATATACTTATGGTAGTACTTGATATGGGATCCGTGATTCCGGTACACTTTCAGCAACTCGTCTTTTGCTTTGTCATTTGTTGTGACAATACCACCGTCTCCTGAAGTACCAAGATTTTTTGACGGGAAAAAACTGAAACAACCAAAGTCGCCCATGGAACCGGCGCGTTTTCCATGATACTCGGCGCCAATCGCCTGGGCGGCATCTTCAATGACAATCAGGTTGTACTTTTTCGCAATGGCAAGGATAGGATCCATGTCCGCTGTTTGTCCGTAGAGGTGAACAGGAATGATAGCCCTGGTGCGGTCAGTGATCTTCTCTTCTATTTTTGCCGGATCGATGTTAAAGGTGACAGGGTCAATGTCAACAAACACGGGGGTTGCACCGCTGCGGGCAATACATCCTGCCGTAGCAAAAAACGAATAATCAGATGTGATAACCTCGTCTCCGGCGCCAATCCCGGATACCATAAGAGAGATCAAAATTGCGTCCGTGCCGGAGGTAACACCTGTGGCGTATGGGACATTACAATAAGAAGCGATCTCTTCTTCACACTGTCGGACCTGCGGGCCATTGACAAAATATTGAGATTCAAATACTTCCTGAACCCTGCGGTCTACATCTTCCTTGATGCTCTTGTATTGAATTTTCAGATCAAGCAGAGGAACATTCATCGGTATCTCCCGAATAAAGTGCTGGTTTTGAACAATTCATGGGCAATATACATCATGGGGATATATAAGTCACGATATTTTTCATCTGAACTCGAGAGGGCAACTTTTATTGTCTGTAGAATTATTTATCACAACAATTATACTTACTATTGGTAAATAATAATAAGAAATATATATAATACTTATTACAATATTGGAAATAAGTATACTATTAATGGGCAATTAACTTAAAATCTGGAAAACATGATTCCCACTTTTGAACAGGAATTACCAGTTGTTTCTGTTTACTGTGAATTTTACCCGCTTGAATTGTATAGTGAGATTGATTTCTGTTGAATGTTTTTCATTTCACTCCTATTTTCATGGGTATGTAACACAGGGAGAGAAGATGGATTCCGGAAAAATGAACCGGCGTGAGTTTATCACAACATCTGCCGGAGCAGTAATAGGCGCAGGATTGCTTCAAGCCATGCCAACCAGTGCACAGGAAACAGCGCATTCCATCCAGGGTACAAGGCGTCGGGCGGCGGTTACGCCTGTTCGTGTGATCGCTTCCGGCAATGGACAGGAGGCTACGCGCCTGGCGTATGAACGGATCCTTGATGGTGAAGACACCCTGGATGCGGTGATTGCCGGAGTGAACCTCGTGGAGGATGATCCCGAGGATGTAACTGTCGGCATTGGCGGTTTACCGAACGAAGACGGCGTTGTGGAACTGGATGCCGCGGTGATGCATGGACCCACTCACCGATCCGGCGCAGTAGCATCTTTGCAGAATATCAAAAATCCTTCCCGTGTTGCGAAGCTGGTTCTCGAACAAACGGATCATTGCCTCCTGGTTGGTGAAGGCGCCCTGCAGTTTGCGCGCACAATGGGTTTCCGGGAGGAAAATCTGCTCACGGAAAAAGCTCGGCAGATCTGGCTTTACTGGAAGCAAACCTTGTCAAACAGTGATGACTGGCTCACTCCCCCCGTGGACGATCTGCCGGAAGATGTAATCCGTTTCTTTGGCCTGGAAAGACCAACCGGAACCATTCATTGTGCTGCAATCAATGCTCATGGGGAAATGTCCTGTGTAACCACGACATCCGGTCTGGCATATAAAATCCCGGGACGTGTGGGTGACAGCCCGATCATCGGGGCCGGGTTGTACGTGGACAACGAAATCGGGAGTTGCGGAAGCACCGGTCGGGGAGAAGCGAACATCCAGAACCTGTGCAGCTATGCCGGCGTGGAATTGATGCGTAACGGTATGGGACCGGGGGAAGCGGGTTTGGAAGTTTTACGGAGAGTTGTACACAAGACTACAGAACCGCACTTGATACGCGAGGATGGACGTCCCAATTTCGGTCTGAAATTCTACCTGATGACATCAGATGGCGAGTATGCCGGGGTGAGCATGTGGGGACCCACCCAGTTTGCGGTTACGGATGAAGAAGGAACACGGCTCGAGGACTGCCAGTATCTGTATCAGTGGGATTGATCGGTGAACTACTGATTAATAGAAGTTATACCCTACAGTACCGCGTCCCCTGCGGCGTTCCAGCTTAAGATCCTGGAGTTGAGGAGACTTCAGACCAATATGCAGGTAAAATCCCTGGCCGATTCCCTGTGGGCTCCAGTTCAAGCTCGCTTCCCAGCAGTGAAGATCACGGGTGATAATAAAACTGGAACTTGTGACTTCTTTATCCATAAGATCGAACAAGGTTGTATAGGTGACATGCCAGTTTTGAGTGAGGTTTACACTCGCGGAACTGGAGAGTCGGATTGTTTCCCTGGGTTGCATGGGATTGGTCATGATCATGTTGTATCTGAGGGAGCCTGTAATCCGCCAGGGAGAACTGCTTCTGCTTAATCCACGCCTGGACTGCTGGATCGGATCAAAAAACCGTTCATCCAGTTCATAGTCTACATCTGGTAAACCATCTTCATCCATATCGAGCGTATCAGCTTCTGCCGTACTCCTTGTTCTTCTGCCTGGTTCACGCTGGCCGAACTGGACAAAAGGACTTGGGCCGGAGAGGGTAAAGGAGGATGTTGTGGAAAAGTTGGTAAGACGAAGGAAGTTCAAGCCATGGTTCCCCTCGTCCCAATACAACCGGTCAACTCTTCCCGCATCAGGATCATACTGGTAAAAGCTGTGCGTAGTTGATAAATCGATGGAGAGCCTTTCAAGCAGTCCCAGTCGATTGCTCGATTTAATCGGTTCTGCACGGAAACTCCCGCGCAGATCGCCCCATCGCAGACTGTCTGCAGCGAAGTTATACGAAGTGTTCAGGTTGTAAGTAAACAGGTCTGTTTTTTCTTCTTCCTCTTCACCGTTTTCATTAATTTTCACGCGTTTCATCTGGAACAGGTTGCCTAGGGAGAAGTTCACCTGCATCTGTTTTCCTGCTGACGTTCCGCCGAAAATACCTCCGGCATAACGATCCCGCAAGACACTTTCTCCCGGTTCAAGCGCCGTACTGGATTCGGACGGTTCAGCCGATTCCGCTCGGGTCAACCGTTGATAGTAACCCCATTCGCTGTCGGAGAAATCCGGACGATAACTGAATCCTGCTGTTGGAGTGACCACATGACGGATTGTCTGAACCGACCAGCGGTTGATATTGAAATACCCATAGAAACGGGTTTGGACATTAAAACCGGTGTTAAACGTACGCCGTTGAAAAAAACCGCGTTCCTGGCTGGACACAGGTTCACTGTCATCATTGAGTTGCCACACACGCCGTTCCAGGAGCCAGTCTTCACGGTAGCTGAAACTTGGAGAAACAGTAAAATGTCTGAAAACAGGTGAAGAGAAATTCAAAGACATACTGTGTTGCATCCCGGACCGCCACGTTTCGTTCATGTAGTCTTCATTCGTATCCGGGTCAGTTTCCAGGCTCTCATCGCGTGTATTGTCAAAACGGTTGGAATAGCTCCATGTGATCCTGTTGTACCAGCGTTCCTCTTCTTCATCCAGCTCCTGCAAGACGCGGAGAGAATCCCGTGAAAGGGGCGCTTCATAAATCAGGTTCGGATCGCTTCTGTGTCTCTCCGAACGTGAAGGGAACAACGGTCCGGACCCAATACGGTAATTGAAGCTGGGTAAGGTTGAATTGTTTTCGTCCGTACGAAGATCCTGCACATGGGACAGGTTCATGGAAACAGAATGGCGTGTGCCGGGCCAGGAGTGAGAGAAGGTTGCGTTACTGCGCATTTTCTGATCCAGTCGCACACTGGCGTTGTTCGACACATCGGAATAATAATCGCCCCGGGACACAAAAGAGGCATTGACACGGAGACGAGTGTGATCGGTGATATCCTGGTTATGCACCACCCGGAGATCCCATCCTTCAGTACGGCTGGAGGAACCGGTGGAAGCGGAACGGTTATTATATGAGCCGGAAATTCCGCCATTCAGTTTGTAACGAATTTTATATTTGATATCTCCTCGCACCAGGAAACCAAGCCTTTCATAAAAATCAAGGCTCGCCAGTGCGTCCCAATACTCGGATGCAGCCCAGTAATAACCAAGATTGCGTAAATGACGTCCCTGACTGTCATTGTCACCATAGGTGGGGATGATTAAACCGCTTCGCCGTCCGGAGCGAGTCGGAAAAACGGCGAATGGAAGTGCAGCGACAGGAACATCTCCGAACCGTAACACAACCGGTTTGGCAAATACCTTGTCGCGATAGATCATTTTCATCTGGGTACTGGTAAAACGGTAATGAGGATGTTCATGGTCGCAGGTGGTGAAACTTCCCGTTTCGATGTAAGCGACATTTTCCGATACTTTTTGAATGTCCCGGCCGTAGTAAAATCCATCGCCATACTCGGAACGTCCGCCGACAACATATCCTTCCCGCGTTTCCATATTGACCCGCATCATTTCCCCGGTCATTCGTTGCTGGCTCTCATTGAAGACAGGAGATCCCTCTTCGATCAGGCTGTCGATTTCCGTATGAGTGGAATCGGTCCAGACTGTATCGATTGTCCCGGTTGCGGTCATCAACTGGTTTTCCCAGTCCACTTCAATAGTATGCGCGGTAAGAGTCATATTTTTGTATTCGATTTTGGCGTTTCCCATCAATACAGATACACGGGTATTAACATCAAATCGAATACTTTCCGCCTGGTACGAAATGGTCGTATCTATATCCGAAGATTCTTCCTCCTCTTCCGTTAGGGAATCAACAAGCAGTGAATCAGTCAGCAGGAAATCGGTCAACAGCGAGTCGGTAAAAAGGGAATCAGCCAATAATGATATGTCCACAAGAGAGTCAGGGAAAGCGAGTGAATCGCTATCAGTAACAGCAAGGTTTTCATCAGCGCTTATTACACGTGAAGAATCAGAAGTTACTAGTGTATCCTGAAGTTGAACAGCGTAATCCTGGTGAACTGTAGCAATTGATCCTGTATCGCTTAGAGTACCGACTGATTGGATGGAAGTACCCGTAGAATCGGATAAGCGAGAACTGTCGGGGAGATCCACTTCAGTTTGTTCGGGAGAGCGAACTGCGGAACTGCATCCAAGGAACAGGATCAGGGTGACTGCGAGGAAGAGAAACCGGGTTTTCCGGAGTCTTGCAGTGTTTGTTATCTCGGTCAACCCTGTCACTTGTTCTCTGGTTCCTTTGGCGTATCGGTTTTCATTTGTTCACGAATGGTGCGCAATTGTTCCAGACGGTCGGCGATTCTTGCTTCGCTTCCATACCGTGTCGGGTAATAAAAACGGTGTCCTTCCAGTTCAGGCGGCAACCCAGGCATAGCGGTCACAGCGCCCTCATAGCTGTGCGCATACTGGTATCCTTCACCGTAGCCGTGAGCTTCCATGAGTTTCGTAGGTGCGTTGCGGAGATGCAAGGGCACAGGTGGTTGTTGACCCTTCGAGACCAGTTCCATGGCGTCATTGATGGCTTTGTATGCTGCGTTCGATTTCTGGCTTGCTGCAATGTATGTTGTCACCTGCGACAGGATAATCCTCGCCTCCGGCATGCCGATACGGTGAACAGCATCAAACCCGGCATTGGCAAGGAGCAGAGCGTTGGGGTTAGCGTTTCCCACATCCTCACTGGCAAGTATAACCAGTCGTCTCGCGACAAACAACGGATCTTCCCCCGCCGCCAGCATTCTCGCCAACCAGTAAACCGCCGCATCGGGGTCCGAGTTCCGTACACACTTGATAAACGCGCTTATGGTGTCGTAATGACGTTCCCCGGATTTATCATACCGGCTCAACGCCTGTGAGACAATTTTTTCAAGGAGTTCGAGAGAAATTTCCCGCTCACCATTATGTTGAGCGTGCTCGACCGCGCGCTCCAGGAGATTGTAAACTTCACGACCGTCACCCATTGCCAGTTGAAGCAATGCCCCACGAGCCTTTTGAGATACTGCGATTCCGGCAGACTGGAGTTGGGAATCAGTAGCAAGGGCACGGTCGATCATTGTTTCAAGATCGTCTATACTCAACGGCTCAAACTTGTAGACCCGACACCGTGACAAAAGCGGAGCAATCACCTCAAAGGATGGATTTTCTGTTGTAGCCCCGATGAGGATAATGGTGCCGTCCTCTACGGCATGCAGTAAAGCATCCTGTTGAGCTTTGTTAAAACGGTGGATTTCGTCGATGAACAGGACTGTCCTGCGGTTGATCCTTTGCGAGGTGCGTGCCCGTTCGATGACTGACCGTACATCCTTTACCCCCGATGTTACGGCAGAGAGTTGCAGAAAATCGGCTTGTACATGATCGGCCAGGATACGTGCAAGCGTTGTTTTCCCAACACCGGGATCACCCCAGAACACCATGGAGTGCAGGTGTCCCTTGTCGAGGAGGGGACGGAGCGCTCCGGTTTTTCCGACAATCTTCTCTTGTCCGACAAAGTCTTCCAGTCGTTTCGGACGCATCCGTTCGGCCAGGGGAAGGCTACCTTCCCGTGAACCGGGGGAATCCTGCGGATCAGGATGTATGAAAGATGTCTGGTTTTTATCCACGTGAATCGTCTGTCGGTTAATCCATTAAAAAAGGAATGTATGCAACGGAAAGGTAGGTTTGAATATTCACAGGGGCAAGAAGCGGCTCGAAGGGAGTGATTATTCCGTAAATCACAGGATGGGATAGACTTTTGAGCAATTTCGATTGGCGTACAATCCTATCGCTGCTTATCTTATTCTCACTTGTGATAATAACCCACCCTGTAGTTCATTCACGGAAAATTCCGGGAAAGAATTTTTACTCGGGGATTGACAGGAAAGTAACGTCTTTACTATATGGATAACCTCAACATTCGCAGGGAGGAAAGGCATGAAAGAAGCAGTGATTCTGTCCGCAACACGGACTCCAATCGGATCATTTAACGGGTCACTTGCGGCGATACCGGCAGTGCAACTGGGTGGTGCAGCACTCATGAACGCCATAACGAAAGCAGGGATCCAGCCGGACCAGGTGGATGAAGTGATTATGGGAATGGTGTTGCAGGGTGGTGTCGGCCAGGCTCCGGCGCGCCAGGCTGCAAAAAAAGCAGGCATTCCGGATGACAAAAGCGCCTGGACGATCAACAAGGTTTGCTCCAGTGGACTGAAGGCGGTCATGGAAGCAGCCGGTTCCATTATGCTTGGTGAAAACAGTGTTGTGGCCGCCGGTGGAATGGAAAACATGACCCAGGCTCCTTACCTCCTTCCGCAAGGTCGTAGTGGATACAGGTATGGAAATGGCAAAGTCGTAGACCTCATGGTCAATGATGGTTTGTGGGATCCGTATAATGACATGCACATGGGTAATTGTGCGGAATTGTGCGCCAGAGAATACGAAATCACACGTGAAGCACAGGATTCCTTCGCACTGGAGTCCTACAAACGAGCCAACGAATCCATCAAAGCAGGATTGTTCAAGGAAGAAATCGTACCAATCATTATTCCGGGTAAAAAAGGCGACACCATCATAGACACGGATGAAGAACCCGGACGTGTGAACGAAGACAAGGTTCCGAAACTTCGTCCCGCATTCGATAAAGAGGGAACAGTTACCGCCGCCAATGCTTCTTCGATCAATGACGGCGGCGCGGCACTCATCGTTGCCGACCCGGAATGGGCGGAAAAAGAAGGTGTCAAACCCCTGGCAAAGATTGTAGGATGGTCCACTCACAGCCAGGCGCCGGAATGGTTTACAACCGCTCCCGCAGGTGCAGTAAAAAAACTGCTTGAAAAGATCAACTGGAAGATCGAAGATGTTGATTATTTCGAGTTGAATGAAGCATTCGCGGTTGTCAGCCTGTATAACAATAAGGCACTCGGACTGGACGGAAGCAATGTGAATGTTCGTGGTGGCGCTATTGCAATGGGTCACCCGATTGGCGCTTCCGGCGCGCGTATTCTTGTTTCCCTGCTGCACATCCTCAAGCAGGAAGGCAAAAAACGCGGTATCGCAAGCCTGTGCAACGGTGGCGGTGAAGCGACGGCACTGGCAGTGGAAATGCTCTAAGCTGTTTACATATGCGGTCCGGAATTTTCCGGGCCGCTTTTCGTTGTTCAACAGGAAACCCGAGGCGGAGTATGAGTGAAAATCAACTTGTGAAAGAGATAGCAAACTATCTCTACGAAGGAAAGGGTTGGATCAAGTTCCTTGGCGTTTTGATGATCATTTACGGCATCCTCTGTTGTCTTACGATTGTTGGTGCGCTGTTCGGATGGCTTCCGATCCTGATGGGAATTATACTGAACAAGGTGGCTGGAAGTGCAGAAATGGCTTTCCAGACAGGCGAGAGCATGCACCTGATCGAATCCGTGATGAACATTAAAAAGTTTTTCATGATCCAGGGAATCCTTACCCTGATCGCGTTAATCCTTGGATTCATCCCGCTTTTGATTACTCTTGCCTTGGGAATTTTCACATCCACGAATCCATTTGAACCGTTGATGCACGGATTGTTCTAAAAAGATTGGACAGGATAGTGATACAAGGCAATTTACATGCAATAGGGAGAAAAATATGGCTATAGAGAAATTTGCAGTTATCGGTACAGGCACCATGGGTAACGGCATCGCACAGGTTGCCGCGCAGACCGGATTGAATGTGTATGCCATTGATGTGAAGGAAGAATTTCTCGAGCGTGCGAAAACCACCATTACCAAGAACCTGAGCCGCATGGTAAATAAGGAAAAGATCACCCAGGAGGATGCGGACGCCGCAGTTGGACGGATTACTTTCACCACGGACCTGAACGTGGTCAAAGATGCGGATTTTGTCGTGGAAGCAGCAACGGAAAATCCAACTATCAAAGCCGAGATCTTCAAGAAATTAGATGAACTGACAGGTCCGGATGTGATTCTTGCATCCAACACCTCCACTATTTCCATCACCAGCATTGCCGCCAACACCGGCAAGGCGGACAAGGTGATCGGAATGCACTTCATGAACCCTGTCCCGATGATGAAGCTGATCGAAGTCATCCGTGGCCTGGCGACTTCCGATGAGACCTATGCGGTCGTGGATGAACTTTCCAAGAAGATGGGCAAGATCCCAATTCTGGTGAACGACTATCCGGGATTTGTCGCGAACCGTATCCTCATGCCGATGATCAACGAAGCGGTATACTGCCTCATGGAAGGTGTGGGTCCGGTGGATGCCATCGACGGCGTTATGAAGCTCGGTATGGCGCACCCCATGGGTCCGCTGCGCCTCGCGGACCTGATCGGTAACGATGTCTGCCTGGCGATCATGGAAGTGTTGCACGAGGATCTGGGCGACAGCAAGTATCGTCCCTGCCCGCTGCTGAAGAAAGTTGTCGCGGCCGGTTACCTGGGCAACAAGACAGGTGTGGGCTTCTACGATTACCGGGAAGATCCGCGGAATCCGACACCGCGCACTTTCTAAAGGTGACACCCGACCTTGAAAAGCAGGTCGGGCGCAACCGCAGTGTCTCGCTGAAAAGCGAACAGGTCTGATCGTTTGATTTGACTTTTGATAAACAACCGGTTCTCCCTGCGAGGGGGAGCCGGTTGTCTCTTGGAGCTGTTTCAGTGACGGTGTATACGTTTTCTTGAAACATATTAGAAATTCGTTTCTTTTCGAAAGACGTAAGGGTTGAATTAATAATCGATTAGAATGCAGTTCGTGTGTAATTCATTTCTACAGAACAGTGGTATATACGTCTGCAAAGCCACGAACACGGATTTGCAATGAAGTCATATTTTCGCTTCCCGGTTTACAAGAACAGGTGAAACCTTCAGCCAGGCTTTGGTCGTTCATTTTAAATAACAATCCTTATCCTTTTTCAATATTTCCGCCCACATGTTACATTACAGCAAATGAAAATATTTCCCTGCTACTTCTATAACGGATCAGGACATGAAAACGCGCCTGCTGATTACGCTTGTTTTCCTGCTTTGCAGCTGGCACTCCCATGCGCAGCAATACTCCGATATTGTCGGACGTGTTATGCTGAATGGAGCAGAACCCGTCTCTGGCGCAGAAGTAACCTATATCCTTCCAAACAGCTCGGTCACGAATACAGTTTTCACTGGTAACAATGGTTACTACTACATATATGACATGGAGATCGAGCCCAGTTCTTCATCGGTTAGATCCTCAGTGGAATTTTCGCCCCTGGCTGGGGTTACCAATCCCCTTGGTAGTGGAACATCTCTTTATGTAATGGATATTATCCCGGTACGTGAGGCAACCATATACAATATTCTCGGAAGACGAGTAAGGACTGTCGTTCTGGATCACTGTCTGAACTACAGTTCATACTGGTTTTCCAACGGATATTGGGATGGAACGGGAATGAACGGCAACCGGGTGAGTGCAGGACGTTATTTTGTTTCAGTACAAACCTCCGATTCCTACAAAATAATCCCTGTGCTTTATCTCCCCGGAGCTTCTTCAGATTCTCGGCGGTTGGATACAAATGCGCCGATGTTTATCGCCACTCTGGTAGACAACCTGTATTCAGAAAGCAATGAACGTCACCAGATAACTGCCAATGTGCTTATCCAACCTGGAGAGAACTGTCCCCTCTTTCGAAGTTATCACTCCGTTCGTTCCATCTGGAGTGGAATGAATCCCCAGGTCGTTGATACGGTTCGAACTGTACGGCCTGCGCGTATTTTACTGATCGGAAACAGTTACACCTATGGAAACAATGGAATAGACTATCATCTTGGGAAAATGATCGAGCAGGCACATCCCAACTGGCCGGTTCACACGGATCGGATCGCCTATAGTGGACATCAGCTATATCAGCATGCAAGGAGCAGGAATACGATAGATATTATTACCAATGGCGGTTGGGACTATGTAATCCTGCAGGATCACAGCCTGGAGGCATTCGAATATCCGGACCTTATGAAATCGAGCGTCAGGCTGCTCTGTCGTTTTATTGAAGCCGGTAATGCCACTCCGGCATTGTTTATGACATGGGCGCGTGAATATGATCCTTCCATGATTGAAACCGTGTCACAAGCATATGTTGAACTCGGGGAATTGCTGGACATTCCGGTAATTCCGGTGGGCCTGGCGTGGCAACATGCGCTGGAAACCGCACCGGAACTCGACTTGTACACTCAGGATGGCAGCCATCCGAATAAAAGCGGTACCTACCTGGCGACCTGCGTGTTTTATGCAACCATTTACAATGAAACCCCCGAAGGTCTCTACCAGATCACAGATAATGCACTTCCCCTGCAGGAACAACAACTTCTCCAGCGGATTGCCTGGGAAACAGTTCAGTCTTTTACCCGCTAAAATCATGATTCCGCTGTTTTCTTCAAACCGACATACTATATTATGTATGAGCCGATTCACGAATTGTGTGTGACCATGAATTGGAAAATATATTTCCCCGTTATCGCATGTATTCTTTTTGTCCCGGCTGTTCAAGCGCAGCCATCCGCAAGTATAGTTGGACGTGTTCTGCTAAATGGTGTTCAGCCAATCGCCAATGCTGATATCACGTACTATAATACGGCCACAGGACTATCGTACACTTCTGTTTCGGATCTGGACGGCTATTATTGGCTCAACGACATGGAACTTCCCGTCGAAGAACGAACTACATCTTCCAATACCCCCATTACACGAACATCCGGCGCTACCAACCCGGTAGGGGCGGGCACATCGTTCTATTTCCTGCATCAACATCCCATTGCGGAAGTAGATGTGTATGACATTCTTGGACGACGGGTGTTGTCCATTCCGGTTCAATCCATACGATGTGCGGACCAGTGGTTCTCCAGCGGGTACTGGAACGGCGCCTGTGCTTCCGGTGTTTCCGTAGCCAATGGCCGTTATTTTGTGGTCGCGAATTATCCGGGTCAGGTGGATGTTATTCCTGTAATCCACCTGCGGGATGGTGGAGCTGCCACTCTTGTTCACTCTCAAAATCCATCGGAGCTGTTGCGAAGGATGAGTTGTACCTCTGGTGATATTACTGGAAGTATGCGGGGTCAGGGTGAACGAACGACAGCACTAACCAATGATTTTGCCATTACCGTTCAACCAGGCGAAGAGGGACCGTTGTTTGAAGAACGGGAATTTGTGCGTACGCTGGAGGACGGTTTTAATCCCATGTTCACCGATACGGTTCGAGCAACCCAACCGGCGCGGGTTCTTTTCATCGGGAACAGCTACACCAATTTTAATGACGGCATGGATACCCATTTGCAAGCCCTGACCGACATGGCACATCCCGAATGGCCGTGCTACATCGAACGTGCAGCGTTTGGAGGCTATTCCCTGCAGGACCATTACCAGAATGACTATACCATGGAACGGGTGCGTGAGGGGGAGTGGGACCTCGTGATCCTGCAAGGCTCCAGCATCAGCCACAACTCAGACCCGGAATATTTCTACCTCGGTGTACGCCAGATGAAAGCCGCTATCGACTCCACCGGAGCGCAAACCGCATTGTTCATGACCTGGGCGGATGAATATCATCCCCGTATCATCGAGGATATTATCGAAATTCATGAAACTATTGCCGACCAGCTCGATATCCCCGTCTACCCGGTCGGTATAGCATGGGAAAATACACGTATTCAGGCGCCCGATCTCAATCTGTATCATGAGGACGGTTACCATCCGAACCTCAAGGGAACTTATCTCTCCGTGTGCGTGTTTTATGCCGCCATTTATTCCGAATCACCGGAAGAACAGTACTTCGTGGACGATGCACAAATCCCGCTGGAGAAACAACTGACCCTGCAACAGATCGCGTGGGAAACGGTCATTTCCTATTGATCAATCGCCAATTCGAATGATGAGTATAAAAATCCCGACAGATATAAATCCGCCGGGATAGTTATATGCACACTGATTTTAATAGATTCGATCTATCCTTCCGCTCCATCCATATCCCCCTGGATATCGCGGATTCGTTCTTCGTAAGAATCGTTTGAACCGCCGACCAGTTCCAGTGCGTGACGTTCGGCATTGATCGCTTCCGCGTGATTGCCCATTTTCCAGAGGACCATGCTCAGGGTGTCCCACAGGTTATCATCCTGCGGATTGATTTCGATGGCACGGTCAATGGCGGCTTTGGCGCTTTCGAGGTTGGCTTCCTGCAATGCCCAGAACCAGGAGTAGCTGTTCAGCTCATGATCATCCGCCCATACATCCTCCGCCATGACATACTCGGAACCGTAAACCTGTACAGCGACATCTTCCTGCCCGGCACGCAACGCGAGTTCGGCGTGGGTACGTCGTATACGCGAATTCATCCTGTCAGGGTGTTCTGTACGGATGTATTCCGCCAGTTCACAAGCACGTTCCAATTCCGTGTTGGCGGACATGGCGTACCGGATGAAGGCTGAAATCAGGCCGACATTATGACGGAACCGCCGTGTACCGAGATATTCGTTCATTTGCGCAACAGCCGCTTCCGAGTCCTCATCACGGCGGGCATACTGTCCGAGACGGTAGAACACATTATCTATCAGAATGCTTTGCGGGAATTCTTCTACAAAATGAACAAGGTGTCCCAGGGAGGTATACACAGAAGCAAAGCTGGCATATTCATACGCGGAGATTTCGGCGCCATCCTCGCCGACAGGAACCATGAATTCGCGTGCAGCATCTGCATTCTCAAGGATAGCCTCCGCATATTCCTGTGTACTCTGCATGCTGCTGTTATCCTCGTACCAGCGGATAATCCTGGTCAGTAGATCGAGGTTGCCGGGGTCGTCCTCCAATTGCTGCACCATTTGCAGGAGGGTGTTGTCGCCTTGTTCAATTTCCTGGACCCGCGCCATGTAATCATCAGGAGGCAAGTGGAATCCGACGATACGGTCCACTTCCTGCCCCTCGGCGGTAAGGATCATTACCGTCGGGGTGCCGTGGATATCATAAAATTCGAACAGTTCCCGCCCCATTTCATCGTTCCAGTCAGCTTTGATCGGGATAAAATGGTCGCGTAAATAAGATGCATAAGATTCTTCACCGAAGAATTGCTCATCGAGCCGTACGCAGGGGCCTCAGCCATCCGAATAATAATCGACAAGGATCAGCTTGTTTTCGGTTTGCGCCAGTTGTTTTGCTTCATCGAAGCTGCCGCTGAACCAGAATGGTTGCTGAGCGCAGGAAACGATCAGAAGCAGGCTGGCAAACAGGAAAAATGCTTTCTTCATAAATATCACTCCGTAGTGTTTTCCGGCTGCTAAAACATAGGAAGGAAGATAATGGAAAATCAAAATACAACGACTGTTTTATAAACATTCTTAACAACAGGTGATATCAAAAACGTGGGGGTCATTACAGGAGAAATACAGGATAGGTCATTACCCATTTTCTTTAATGATTCTCCTAAGGTGTTCTGCAAGATCCTGTGCCTGAAACCGTTTTTTTATACAAAGACCTTCTGGCGCGAGATCTTGCAGAACATGTGGCTATTTTAATGTGCAGGTTCTCGCTTTCGTATGCGCAAATCCATGATGTTACAGGGACCAAACGGCAGGAATCTGCACAACACTTCTTTTAAAATATATTCCGGTTATGCCGTTAACTCAGCCAGAAGGAAAATATGTGTATTTTTATGGATACCATATGATAATTGAGATGTCATTCCTGCGAAGGCAGGAATCCAGAACAGTATTTGATATTCTTCTATTTGTCAGCAATTTAATCGCAACTTCGTTCCGATATTTCTGGATTCCTGCCTTCGCAGGAATGACATCTGGCCGTATCACATTTCAGTAGCTGAGCTAACGGGATAACCGGAATATATATATTTCGAGCCACACTATAGTCGTGAAAACAATCCGGAAGACATCCTCGCATTTGATAGTCACTTTATATTTTCAACAATTTTCTGTGATAACTGGAAATTTAGTTAGCGATAAAAGTGCATGGTGGCATATATTAAAGGAAGAACTGATCATACGTGCCGAGATGCGCTCATGCCGAAACCAATCCACATTATCGCAGGGTTGCTCCTGATAGTTCTCTTCGTAACGTGTTCCTCGAGGTTTGTGTCCACAACATCTGAAACCAATCCGCCAGAATTGTCTCCACAATTGCTTGCCTTGCAAGGAACATGGGAATTATGGAATCCAACGGGTGAAGGACTCTTTCTTCATAGCTATATGACAATCGATGAGTACTGCCGGATCAGTTTTCTGACGGAATTGGAAGGTGGCTCTCGACGTCGAAGTGATTTTATCCTGAGTGAAAGGAATGATTCCCTATTTACTGGATCGAGTTATTTTCAATTTTTCCCCATATCAGTTTCAAGATTCCGATGCAATTCCGGCGTGTACAATCGTCGACAACAATCGATTGACCCAGATGCATGGTTCCATTTCATTTCAGCGGAAGATTCCATCCCAATATGTCAATCTGATATTGCCTCTTATGGCGACTATGTTTATCAAATGCGAAGGCATCTTGTCCGTTATCGAAGCTCACCGTTAGAACTGGCGGATACATTGACTTTTATAAGAGGATACCCTTTTGATAACATAATAGAAGTAGATGCGTATGGTTTGTGGGCGTTTCGCGATTCTTCGATCCTGTGCTTTGATCTGGAAACAGGAGATACCCTTTTCAGAGGACCAGAAGTACTACATACCACTGGTATAGCTTCCAACGACACCACGATATGGTATATGGACGACCATCAGAGGAAAATCTATTCCTTCACACCGCCGTCCATGGAAATCCATGAATGGGTGGATTTTGAGAATCGTGGCTATACAATTGGGAGCATGACCTGGTACCAGGGATCTATAATCATATGTCAGCATCACAATCTGTACCGTTATTCCGTTGAAACCGGGGAATTACAAGCAGTCTACGGATACCGTCGTGATGGACCGTTATGGGATGAAAGAAACCTGATTTCCATAGAAGCAGTATCTTCAGCCGAAGATGGGCTCTGGGCTGTCGTGAATCCGACTGGAAGAGGTAAACCGACACGACTATGTAAGATTGTTATTTAACCAACAGGATCGATAGGAGGTTTCCATGAATCGGAGTATCGTAGTACTATCGATGATAATTTGTGTTTTTCAAGCAATACCGGAAGTTGTTGCTGATCCTTTTGAATTATCCATGCTGCATGGTTCATGGGTCTGCCAAGACGAATCTGACAAAGGATATTGGCCTGTCTCTTTTGTCGTTGATGAAAACAATATTGGAAGCACGCTTTATGAAAACGAACATGGCTTCCGTCAACGAAGCGACTGCGTTCTTGAGTTCAGGGACGACACCCTGTACCTGGGAGATTCGCCTGTCGGGGTGTATGAAATCACGGAAGATATTCTTTCCTGCGACTGGGGGCGATTTCAGCGAAGCCGGGAGACGATAGATCCCGACTCATGGGTCCGCTATCTTACTCCGCTTGATTCCGTTGTGTTCAGTCCAGGTGATATTACCTATGATGGAAATCATATTCTCCAGTGGCGTGGCTGGTTATGTCGCTATTCCACTTCTCCGCTGGCACTGGAGGATTCCATCCGGATCGAGAACACGTACCTGCAGGCAAGTGCAATCGAATGGGAAGATCCGGGTCTGTGGACCTTCCGGGATTCTTTCCTGGTTTGTCTCGATATTGCAACGGGAGAGGTATTGTCAAACGGTCCGTCGTCATTACTTTCAACAGCGATCACATCCGATGGGGAAACGTTCTGGTATTATGATCATGCAGATCAAACTGTGTATACCTTCCAACCTCCGTCACGAGAAAGATCCGTATGCATTGACCTGAATGAAGCTCGCTATATTGGCGGTATGGCATGGCATGACGGTTCCCTGTTTATCTGCATGAACCACATGCTCTATCGCTACTCACCGGAATCGGGAGAGATACTTGATGTGTATGCGTATCACGATTACCAGTACCCCTTGCCGCGACATTTTCACAGTATCGGATGGGTAGCTTCTGTGGAAGACGAACTGTATGTGCTGATTCGTGAGAGTGATCAGATGGGAGCTGTGATGCTGTGCAGGATTCAATTGTGATCAATCAAGTCTAAAGCGGTTTTTTCGCCATGTCTTTCGGTTTCCATTGCCTGCCGTAGATCCTGTCGTCAAACCATAAGGCGACGTGACGGATCCATGGATTCAAAGGTAATGTTTTCCGTACAGCGTTATGGAACCAGTTGTTTTTGTGGGAAAAGGGGCAAACCGCCATGCAGACTCCGCAATCGGTCCCTACTGCACGCCAGTAGGCATAACAACGGTCCACTTCAGTCGGCCATTTTTGAACTCCGCGAACATCTTCAGGTTTTTCCCCTGACAGCGCTCTTGAAGGACAGTTATCGGCGCACTTTTTACAGATCTCGCAGAACGGGCGAACGGCCAGGTTCTTCGGTTGATCGTATTCAAGAGGCATATCCGTGGTAACAGCGCCGATCCGTACGCGACTTCCAAACTTATCCGCAACAAGGATGTTATTCCGTCCGATTTCACCTAATCCGGCACGTTCGGCGAATGGCGGTAGCATGAGATCATAGTGGGCGTCGTAGTGTGCTTTCGCTTCGTAACCCATATGGCGCAGAACTGCTTCCACATGTTTGGCGATATACGCTGCACGGTAATATTGCAGGGCAGATTCACGCAGGGTTTCAGCGTAAGGCGCACGGCGCATTTCCCGGTAGTCCATCTCCACTAAAAATACAATGACATTGGAGTGATCCAGGGTTACCGGTGTTCCATAGTCGTTATCAAAACGGCCTTTATGAGTATACAGAAAAACGGGGTCGAGTTTTGTTATACCGACGGCTACAGCACCCAATTCTATGATGAGGCTTTTCATCGCGGCGGTTTTGTCCGCGCTCGAAAAGAGTTGTTTGCTCCATGATTTTACGTTACTCATGGATGGATGGATATGATCGATCCTGTCGAACCATCGTTCGCCTTCCATCATGATTTTATGATCGTAATAGAGACTGCCCGGTTCAAAGAGAGCCGGTTTGCGCCGTATATGGTCATCCTTTTTCTGCTGGAGAGGTTTATCAGCATAATAGGCTTGATACGTTTTCGTGCCTTTCACTCTCGCCATACGCGCAAAGGGTGTATCACGTTCATCAACACGTTGATTCGGAGTGCGATACTGGAGCTTCCTTCTGCGAAGTAGATCCAGTGGAAACAGCAGAATACAAAGACTGGAGAACAAAATTAGTAGAAGAATGGGAAGGAATCGTTTGAAAACGCGTTTCGTCAAATGTATCTCCAGTCAATCGTGTGCTGTTGATTATTTGTCAAGCTACTGCTGAAACATGGGACGATCTAAAAGAACCCGCTCTACCCGACTTTGGAATTCATCGGCAGGACAGGGTTTGATGATAAAGTCGCTGATGCCATGGCGGAGTGCTTCCTCCGCAAGAGAGCGATCTTTTGAACCGGTCAGGATCATAATCGGAGTAGCCATAAAATCTTCATTCGCCCGCAATGTTTGCAGCAGATAGATGCCTCGTTGACGTGGAATGTCAAAGTCGATAACAATCAGGTTCGGATGTTTTTTCTGGGTCGAAGAAATCGCATCTGTTGCGTCTATGGCGGTGCTTGCCGTAAATGATGACTTGTCCAACTGGTTGAACAGGCTGGTTTTGGATTCCGGGGATTCTTCGACGATGAGTACATGGGGGATAGATGTTTCAACCGGAATCATTTCCTCGTCCTTTTCGGAGGAAGAAAGAGCCTGCACCTCCGGAAACCATTGTTTGACATGTTTCATAATCCACTCTTCCGGGGAGGAGGGACGGGCAAAGAAGATTGTTTTGAATTCATCGCATTCACTTATTTTTGCTTCCGAGTATTGTTTCCCGACGAGAATGATCGCTGTGTCCCGCAGTTTTCCCCTGCCCTTCAGCTCCTTAAGTTCCTCGACCACATACTCTTCTCCGATTTTAACATCAATAATCAGGAGCTTCGGGTTATCAATACTGCTCTGCCATGCGTTAAAATCGACATAGTCCTGCACAATCCATCCATTTTTGTCAAAAATGTAATTGTAACGACTACGGATTTCTTTATCACGGATAATAAGGATCGCTTCCGAACGTTCAACGACGATATCTTCAATTTCCTCAACGGAGGATTCTATTTCGAGTTCATCATCGAACAAACTGTCGTCATCAAAAAAATCAAATTCTTCCTGTCCGTCAGCATCGGCAAACATGCTGAATTCTTCTTTTTCTTCCTGTTTCAGATATTCATTTACATCAATAAACTGGACTTTCATTCCTTCCACGATACCGGATTTCGGGATCAGCTTATCTTTCTGATTGGAATAAGAAAGGGCTGCTCCGGCTCCCTCTTCAACGACACGTACTTCCGGATCACCACCGGACACAAGGACTTCCAGGTATAACGGTTTGTCATCCTTTCCGGGAATCTGGATGAATGCATTCACAATCTGCCTGACAGGCGGTATGATCATGAGTTTAAGAGCGGGGTAGTTTTTAAACGTGATGGTGTCAACGAGTTTTGCATGAAATGAGATTCGATGCTGCAATCCACCCTCGTAATACTGGCAACGGACAAGTATGGTACGTTTCGCAGCGAGCAACCGTTGCGACAAATCGGGCCGCAGTTCATCAATAATCCAGAAAAATGGACCTTTACGAGGAATTTCGGTGTCAAGCAGTTCGCTGCCCATGTCCGTAATTCCATCATACACATTCAACGTGGGGGTATGCCGGATAATTTTAGTCGCTATTTTGGACCATAATTCCTTGGGAACAACATCACCGAAAGCTGGTGGCAGAATGACAGTGTTTTCTTTTTCGTTCATGACCGTTTCTCGCTTTCGGTCACCAGCGCCATGGGCAAACGAATACGAATTCGGCTGGATGATTTTACGGTTGAAACCGTGTACGATCCTCCCCTGTATTTCAGGAAGCGGTTCATCAACAGGAAATCAAGGGCAGATTCACGCATATTTTCCGCTTCTTTCGAATCGAGGACTTTCTCCGGATGCTTCAAGACTTCTTGCATGCTGTCGGGTAGCGTGCATTTTACTGTTTCAATCTCAAACCATCCCTGGTTATTGGTCGGGTCGGAACCAACCCGCACTTTCATTGTATTCGATTTTGATTCAAGAAGCGCTTCACGACACAATCCGGTAAGCTGGTAGAAAAAGTGCCCTATATCATGGGACGTGGCCCGGACGGGGACATTTACCGGGGAGGGCTCCAGGATAAGTTGCAAGCCATCACTGTTTGCCAGTTCATTCCGCAAGAGAGAGGCTTCCGCTCGTACAACCCGGGAAAGATCCGACACAGCTTCCCCTGCGTCAATACTCATTCGCTGGTAATCGATCAGATCATCGAGAACCAGTTGGATACGCTTCGCTTCCCGCTCCACATCATAAAATCCATGAGAGGCGTTTTCCAGCGCGTCATACAAGGATAAAGAATTCTCCGCCTGGTCGTTCAGTATGTCTTCAGCGGAACGTTGTTCACGGCTGAGTTTGGTAAACAGGCGATCAATGGGTGTGCCGAGGTTATGGACGACAGTGGATGTCAGAAGTCCCATCTGGGTCAGATGGAATTGACGGCGGATTTCATGCTCCAACTGGTTTTTCTCTTCTTCCAGTTCTCGCATTTCGCGTTGGTCAACCACAATAAAGACATATCCTAGAAGAGCCTTGCTGTCATCGAGTACTTCACTGGCAAAAACATACGCAGGAAAAGATTCTTTGGTAGCATCGACCGCTTGAAGAGCAGTCGTCTCACCTCTCAAGCCCATTGTTAACAGATCCTTGAAATTGGTATCTGCTCCTGTTGCGAGAGTAAAAAATCGGGTAATACTCTGTTTTTCCACCTCTGTCCGCTTGTAATGAAATAGCGAATAAAAATGATTGTTTGCCCAAATGAATCGCCCCTCTTTGGACGTGATCACTACAGAAACGGGCGCTGTATTCAGACTCTGACGCATCCAGGCGCGAGCTTTCTGAACCTCTTTCAAGCTGGTCAAATCCTGCACTGCTGCGAGAAGAAACTCCTTCTCTTTCCGTTCAATACTTAATCCGTGCAGCTCGCCCTCGAAGGTAGAGCCATTCTTTTTCAAGAGAGTAACAGGAGATTCGAGCTTTTCCCCTTTCGCTGCAAGTTGTTTGAACTTGACAAATATCTGATGATCGGATTTTGGAAGCAACTGGCGGATGTTCATTTCGAGCATTTCTTCTTTCGTAAAGCCATGCGCCTTTACCGCCGAAGCGTTAACATCCACAATCTTTCCACTCGGTTCGAAAAGATAAATGCAGTCAGTTACCGTTTGAATGATTTTCTGAAACTCCGGGTCGGAAAAAGTCACTTCAGATGTTTCGCTGGAAATTTCCTTCAGAACAAATTGAAGCCCCGCCTGTTTGCCCGTTTCCATCCAGGGGGTAAAGCTGATGGAGATTTCTTTCTTTGGTTTCCCGTCACTCGGAATTTTAAGCAGAAATGAGTTCCATTCACCCGGTTTCGGTTTACTGACTGCTTCGCTGATCTGTTTTGCTTCATTGCCCGGAAACAGTTTGATAAACCGTTTTCCCAACAGGTTTGAATCTTCATCAGACAGAAATTCACAAGTATCATGATTCGAATAAACAATATTGCCCGATTTATCTACGAGGATGAAGAACTCTTCCTGATGTGCAAGCACTGATTCAAGCTGGTTCAGGCGGGATCTCAACCTGTCATTGGAAACAAGGAATTCGATGATGCGCTGAAGTTTATTCGTTATTGTTTTGCACAATTTTTTGGGTTCGAAATCTTCGCCTGGGAATTCATCTTTCTGGAAATAGAGGATAACTTTGCCATAGTCCAGGTTATTTACAACGAGTGGAGAATAAACCCGTTCTAAAGAATCCTCAAAAGGTTCAGAGATATATTCCCGATCCATGGCGATGATCTTGCAACCAATAACGGAATACTCACGCAGGAGGTAAATAATTTCTGTGGCGGCCTGCTGTTGTAACATCACGGAATTCTCACACTCGACAGCAAGCTCGGAGAGTCGAAACAAAACATTATTCAATTGTTCTTCAAAAGCAGCAGAACGATCCTGGGTGTCTTCATTTTTTTCCTGGTGAGTGACTTCATACTGGAGCTTGCGGAACTGGGTTTCGGCTTTAAGTTTTGCCATTTGAAGGTGACGTTTTTCAATCGCGCGACCAAGGGAATGGGGCAACCTGGCAAGATCATTTTTCAACAGGTAATCATCGGCGCCAAGAGAAATACATTTTAGGGCGTTCTCTACATTCTTCTGATCAGTAAGTATCAGGCAGGGCAGTGTCGGGCGTAACGAAGTCCGCAGTTGAAGAATTTCCTCATTCACAAATTCTTCTGAAGTGATGTCAAAAAGAATAGCATCCAGACCGGAAGCAGTAATGCTTTCCTTAAAATCGGCGATACTGTCAATCAGTCCGGAACTGAAGGAATCGACCTCCCTTTCAAGGATTTTTAAAATTGCGCCCCTGTCTTTTTTGTCAATACCAACAAACGCCAATGCCAGTTTTCCGGGCATAACCTGATCCTGTAAAACGAAATGAAAGCCGATGAAGAAACAATTAACGTAAAAAATAACAAAAATTGACAGTATGCGAGTTCAAGAACTTATAGAATAATCATTTCAGGGGAAATGTGGAAGTGATCGTTGGAAAAATCGTGTTTTCGTGTTAAGGAAACCGGAGGCAAAAAAGACGAACGATTTAAGTTATTTATTGTTATCGCCAGGAAGGGGCGTTATCGATATAATACATCCATCGTTGCATTTGTCCGGAAACCATTTCATCCGTTACACTTCCATCCACCGGAATTCCCCGCCAATTATCATATTCTTCACAGGCGAGCAGGGTGGCGAACTGTAAATGACCGCTCTGCCAGCGAGCGACAGCAAATTTCCACCTGGTTTCCGACACGAGAGATTCCTGGTCCAGCAGAACAGTAGCCGTGCCGATCCATTGACCTTCTGTTCTTTCCATTAATTGCAAGTCATTTATAGTTATCACAGTCCTTGGCTGACCCTGAATTTCAACAAGACTGTCCGGAAGCAATATGTGGACAAGGTCTTCTCCGTTCTCGGGAATATGAGTACCCCATCGCAGGTCGTATCTCCTGTTCACTTCCAGGGGTAAAATCCAAACGGTGTTCCATTGCGAAGGAGGGTAGTCGGGGTTGGTGGCGGATGGCAGAGGAAATGCCCTGACAACGGTGTTTTCCGGATGAAAAATGGTGATGTCCAGTTCGTCAAGATTGGTCGTCCGGTTGAGCAAAGCGTTGTTTGAATCCGGAATCGCCGGTCCAATCGAAAAAATGATACCGCGTTGCAGCATCAGGAGTGAAGAGTTGGTTCCCAGAGATAAATCGATATTTGTGTCGGCAATGATCCTTCGTCCATTTTCAATGTCATCCCACAAATAGTAGACTGCTTTGCCCTGACCATGATTTGTTATAGCCTCCATCCAGTACACGGAGCCAAGCCGTGTATCAAACACTCCATTCTCTCCGGTTAATTCCGATCCTTCACCACGTGACAGCGCCGACTCCACCAATTCCCGGGCGGATGACGGAGTCAGTTCCGGGAGAGACTGAAGGGGACGAAGATGAATAAAACTGTTCCACCATACCCTGTCCATCATCCGAAAATGACCATGTCTCCGGTTGCCTTCATCCAGGATTACCGCAGGATTTTCACCATTGGATAATACCGTCGCCACATCCACGGGAGCGAATGATTGACGGGATACGCCAGGCACGATCACCAGGAGAATTAGACAACATGCAATCAGGGAAATGCGGAGTATAGCTTTGTTCATTCATGCATCCGGATTCAAAGGGCTGGTTACTGTTTACCCTTGTTTCGATGCCACACCAGCAACGACCTGTCGATAATGTATACAAAAATTGAGACGAGTAATCCAATATAGATCGGTTCTATTTCAAGAAGATGGTTTCCGGAGAGGTTGCCTACGGAAGCAATAACCTGTTGAAAAAATGTCCAGCCTGCAACCGATAGAGAAGCGGACAGGATGGAGACAAATGCCAGTTTTGGTTTCATTCGTGTTGAAGGCCAGAAGCTGGTTGTTACCGGAATCAGCAGTGCGGGAACGGAGATGGACCCAAGGATAATCCATAATGTCACAACGCTTTGGTATAACCAGGAAAGAATTATGGAAACAACAGCGACCGCAAGAAGAGCGGGTCTTGTGTACTTGTAGACGGAATCATCAAGAACTCCCAGCTTCAACCGTCCGATAAAATCCCGTCCTATTGTGATCGCGGACAAAAAAGCATAACTGTCAACAGTGGACATAACCGTGGCAAACAGCGCCACCAGGAACAGACCATTCAAACCTGTCGGGAGAATAGCGGCTCCAAGCGCGGGATAAGCCATGACGGCATTATCGAGGTTGGGAACAAGGGCACGGGTATAAATTCCGGTCATTACCGTCATGGCATCAAACACGAGCCATGCGAAAACACTCAACAGCATGCCGGTACGTGCCGCCTTTTCCGATTTCGCCGCATAACATCTCTGGTGAAACGATGGTTCGATATAGGTTTGAGCCGCCAGGATCAACCAGAGCCCGATATAGGAGCCGGTTTTGCCCCCATGCCAGGTGAGATGGTTTTCAGGAATATGGCTTGGTAACTCAAACGGACTGATTCGTGTCATGCATAGCAGCAGCACAAGAAAAAAACCACTGAACATGAGTAGGAATTGAAGTTTATCGGTACGGACAACAGCGTTCATTCCTGTTTTCCATACGTACAGGATCGAGAGCAAGCCTCCGAGAGATAGAGCGACCGGAAGGCTTACAGGGAGGATCATACGAATGAGGATTCCTGTCATCAGGATATAAGGCGCAGGGAGTAGCACAATCGACAATAACCCGGCGCCGAGAATAGCCGTGCGTCTCCCATAATACTGTTCGAGTTGATCGGGAAGGTTTGTGTATCGTGCTTTACGAGCCCGTGGTGCAAAAACAAGGGCGAAGACAATCGCATGAATGTAATAGGGTGCTCCGAACACGAGCCAGGTGTTCAGACCATATTGCCAGGCATGTTCTCCCACCCCAAGAATGCCGCCATACCATGTGGTGACAATGGTTGCAACAAATGCGGGAACGGTAAGTTTACGACCGGCGAGAAGATAGGATTCGCCCGAAGAAGCTGTTTTACGGCCGGATACAGCGATGATCCATATGATAATCAGGTAGAATAACACAAAAGCTTTATCTACCCAGTGGTACTGAATACCTTCAGCACCTGTCATCAGAATTCCTTGCCTTTCCGATGATGCAGGTATACAAATAGAGCACCCTTGGATAGCGAGATAGTGGCAAGGTCATTGGTTACTTCGTTGGAACAGGAAATCAATTCACCATAGGTAAGCCTGCTTTTATCCAGGGGCCATTGAAATCCTTTGAGGGAGACTCCTTCGCTGGGGAGGATGGGGATCACACTGCAGATATGTCCAACGCGGTCGAGAATTGTGCGTTCCGTAGGCGCCTTGAGAAATTGGCCTTCCGCGATGTCGTCAATCAGCCGTATATCCGCAGTGGATGCATGCTTCAACGCCACGTGACTTAATGCAAGGATATGATCCAGCCGGGAACCGTGAAAACCGATCACGTCAATTTTCATGTAATCCCGTGACATGGCATGCTGAACAGCCTTTTCAAAATCAGAGGTTTCCTGTTCTTCACGATGATCCACTTCACCGCCAATCCTGCGAAAGGCTTCTATCGCTTCCGGAGTGACAGAATCAAAATCTCCAACAACAGCGTGAGGTGTAATGCTGGCGAGGAGCATGCGGTTCAGCGCGCCATCAACAGCAATTACATAATCGTAAGCATTGATTTCGTTACGACTCATGGTCGAAAGGGGATTGTCGCCATTCAGAACAATCAGGGAACGGGCGATCCGGTTTTCTGACATAGGCCTTCTACCTTAGATGCTATACGCTTCCAACCACGACAGTGTTGTGCACAGTTGAAGCAGGATGACAACGTATCAACACAATAATATATGAAAAGTCTATTTATCCAAAAACCAATTTGCAAATAAAGAATGCGGAAATAATACCCGCAGCATCCGCAATCAGGCATGCAGCAAGAGTATGGCGTCCCTTGCGGATACCAACACTTCCAAGATAAACCGCGAGCACATAGAAGGTGGTTTCCGTGGATCCCATCATCGTCGAAGCCAGTCTCCCGACAAAGGAATCAGGTCCATGTTCAAGTAATATATCGCCAAGAACTCCCAGGGCGCCACTGCCCGAGAGCGGACGAACAAGCGCCATGGGCAAAGCTTCCGCGGGAAATCCAAAAAACTGCAACACAGGTGATAACGCACTGAATAAAACATCCATCGCTCCGGATGCACGGAAAATCCCTATCGCCACGAGGATTGCCACCAGGTAAGGAATAATCCGTACTGCGATTGTAAACCCCTCTTTCGCTCCTTCCACGAATGTTTCATATACCTTGACTTTTCGGATCATTGCAAATGCAAGGATGAACAAGATGCCCAATAGAATGGCCCAGTTTCCGAATTCACGGAATACATCTTTCAGCAGATCAACCATTGTCGTCCTCCCCGGTTTCCGTGGAAGGATCGGTGTCTGTTTCAAGCAGATCCTGTGTAGGGGCGTATTTCTGAAGGAGTTTCACCGCAATGATCGCCGTAAGGGTGGAAATGCAGGTCGCGACCAGAGTGGTTCCAACAATCTCCGCTGGTTGTAATGATCCGGCTTCCACCCGCATGTTGATAACCGTCATGGGAATGATTGTCACCGAAGATGTGTTGATGGCGAGGAACATGGCCATGGAATTGCTTGCGGATTTTTTGTGCTGATTCAGTTCCTGCATGTCTTTCATCGCGCGAAGGCCGAGCGGAGTCGCGGCATTACTCAATCCCAGCATATTCGCGGCGATGTTGGAAACAATGCTACCCATCGCCGGGTGTTCCCTGGGAATTCCGGGAAACAGGCGTTTCAGGACAGGGAACAGGAGTCTTGCAACAAACTGGAGCAAACCTGCTTTTTCGGCAACCCTCATGATTCCCAGCCACAGCGCCATCACTCCAATCAACCCGATCGCCAGTTCCACCGCCGACGAGGCGCTGGTAAAGGCAGCATCGGTGGTTTCGTCTACCCTGCCGGTAAAAACGGCAAAAAGAATTCCAATGGCCAACAGTGCAAACCAGACAATATTCATCCAACCCCCTGGAAAAACCGTTCTCTATTCTTGACGATTCGTCATTCTCTCCCGAAAAGATACACTATTCATACACCTGAAGAACACAGCAATGGCTTACCAAATTCGGTTCCATGTAGAATTAATGGTCTTGAGGAGTATGATACAAACAGAATTCATGGTTGTTCTGTTTTTTTTCGAGTGTGGCGCGGAACATTTGCCCGACTCTTCAGGATTGCTATATTTGGGAAAGCGAAAAAAGCCCGTTTTCATTACTTTCGGAGGAACAATGCTCCATCGATTCAAGATGTGTTCTATGATTGCAGTGCTGCTTCTTCTGGCGCCAGTCTGTCTTGTGATGGCACAACCCTATGGCGGCGACACCGTTGAACCGCCAGCAGGTGAAGAAGGCGGTATTGGATTTGGAATGAATGGCGCTGTGGGCGCTACCGTGATAAATGGTGAAACATACCAGTCCTTCAGCTTGCGCCCGGAATTGGCGATCAGCAAGATCGGCATTGGCCTGGACCTGACCTTCTATTTCGACGCGGATGGCAACCTGCGTGAAGAAGATTGGGATGAAGGTGCAGATTTTATTAACAAGATCTACTATATCCGTTACGGTCATCCCGGAGAAACTGTCTATGCCCGTGTTGGTGCGATTGACAACCTGACCCTCGGGTATGGTCTCATCATGCGCAGGTACTCAAATGCTATCGAATGGCCGCAAGTACGGAGAATTGGTCTTCATGCACAGGTCAACCCGGGACCATTGGGTGTGGAAGCTCTTGTGAACAATTTCCGTGAGATTGATACTCCGGGGCTCGTTGCAGGGCGTGTGACCTACGAATTGAATGCAGGGCTCCCTATTGTTTTCGGAGCCACCTTCGCGCATGACGGCAACCAGTACCTTGGCGCCAAGGACGACGATGATGACGGTGTTCCCGATCCCTTCGACCAGTTCCCCGGCGAAAACGACGATGATCGTATTGCCGATATCGAAGGACTTCTGGATCCTGCGGATATCGATTCCCTGATACACTGGGGAATTCTGCCGGATATCAATAATCCCCCGCAAAAGATTGATGACATGGAAGAAGATGTCTCCATCTGGGGTGTTGATATCGGAGTACCACTTATTTCTACCGAACGGATGAACCTGATTGTATACGCGCAAATGGCACAGATCGTCGATTATGGCCGAGGATATACGTTGCCGGGTGTCGGTTTCACCATGGGGCCGTTCCGAGCTTCTGCGGAATACCGTATCTTCGAATCAGAATTCATGCCGGAATTCTTTGGCCTTGGATATGAAGTGGAACGTGTCGTCTGGAATACCGATTCAAACGCGTACTACACCAAAGAATCGATGATTTCCAATACTCCATCGGCTATGGGATTTTACATTGATGCAGGAATGACAATTCACAGCCTGATCGATGTGTATGCCGCCTATCAGGATATGACCTATGGCGATCCGGATGATGACCAGGTGGAAGTGGAAGATGTGCAGGCAGTCTATGCCTTGGCGACGCTGAATACAGACGCTATCCCCAAGGTCGGTCTGGCGCAGGCATATTACCACCAGCCGAATGCGACAGACCTGTTCAACACCATGTCGGACGGAACAGTGCTTGGCTACAGGATCGGTTTTGAGATGAGCCAGGGGATGATGGTTGTGCTCGACAAACGGACAGTATACCGTGATAACAAACCGAATCGGATTATGACCATAGAAACGGTTTTCCGGTTCTAAACCGGTTTTTTCAGAACAATGTTTGTTCGGCTGATTTCGTGGTTATTCAACTGCGAAGTCAGCCATTTTTATTTTCAGATTGTGTAGTTGCATGTGAAGAAGCGCCATATGGAGCTATGGGGTTCAGTTGAATTATACTATACAATTCAGTACAATTAGTCCGTAGTTATTGAACAAAACAAAAATATAAAGGATTTTGATGATGTATGTTTCTTACGAAAGAAACGGTGCTGTCGGATGGGTGCGTGAAGATCTTAAAGGGAAGCAGAAAGAGTTTTGCATGTGCTGGGATTGCAGCAAGTTTGCACCGGATCAGGATGACAAAGGATGTCAGATCATCCATGCTGTATTAACCCTTGCAGCAGAAAAAAACATCGTTCTTCCTGTCTGGGAGTGCAGAGAATTTGATGAAAAGTAGAGGCATGGACTTCATGAATGCAGGCTGGTGCTTCTGTGGTACCAGCCTTTTCTATTGATAGAGAGAGGTGAATATCATTCCTGCCTATTTTGTCTTCCATTCTCATATTATTGACTCGCCTCATGTGAAACGAATACATTGTTTACCTGTATAATATGTTGAGACCTGTCTAATTTTCACTGGAATTTGCAACAGGTTAGTCACGTTGTATTTATCCTGCCATTCGACTTTTGCTTGCATGAAGGAGCGTTTGTGTTTCAAAAAATCCTTATTGCCAACCGTGGTGAAATCGCTGTACGAGTAATCCGGGCCTGTCACGAATTGGGTGTAAGTGCTGTAGCTGTTTACTCGGATGTGGACCGTCTTGCACAACATGTACTGCTGGCGGATGAAGCGTATCACATCGGTGCGGCAGCAGCATCCCAATCTTATCTGCAAGGGGACAGGATTATCGAAGTCGCGCGCAGTTGCGGTGCGGAAGCAATCCATCCCGGGTATGGTTTCCTGTCCGAAAACGCAGACTTCGCGCAGGCAGTGACAGATGCGGGACTTGTGTGGATCGGTCCACCGCCTTCAGCTATCGCGGCAATGGGTTCCAAGACAAAAGCTCGCACAATCATGCAGAAAGCGGGAGTGCCAGTTGTGCCGGGCACCGCAGCCAGCATTAAGGATGATACGGATGCGGCTCGCATCGCGGAGCAGATCGGTTATCCCGTATTGATCAAGGCTGCCATGGGTGGCGGTGGAAAGGGAATGCGCGTGGTTCGGGAACCCGGGAACCTGATGAAGGCTCTCGAAGGCGCCCGGCGAGAGTCCATGTCTGCTTTTTCCAGTTCAAAGATCTACCTGGAAAAGTATCTCGAACGTCCCCGCCATATCGAAATCCAGGTGTTTGCCGATCAGCATGGAAACACAGTTCACCTGGGGGAACGTGAATGCTCCATCCAGCGCCGTCATCAGAAGGTGGTGGAAGAATCACCCAGCCCGGTAATGACTCCGGAGCTCCGGGAAAAGATGGGGCAGTCTGCAGTGGAAGCCGCAAGGGCGTGTGGATACCGGAATGCCGGAACCGTCGAGTTCCTCGTCGATGAAGACATGAGCTACTACTTCCTCGAAATGAACACACGTCTCCAGGTGGAGCATCCCATTACCGAAATGGTCACCGGGATTGATCTCGCCCAGCTCCAGATTCGTGTCGCTGCGGGAGAACCGATACCGTTCCGGCAGGAAGATGTGAGGATGAACGGTCATGCGATAGAATTCCGGATTTACAGCGAGGACAGCCTGGGGAATTTCCTCCCATATACGGGCAAAATCAAATATCTCAAACCGCCGGATGGGTATGGGGTCCGTGAAGACAGCGGGGTGAGTGAAGGTGACGAGATCACCATCCATTATGACCCGATGATCAGCAAACTGGTGGCATGGGGAAAACACCGGAAAGAGGCAATTGCCCGGATGAGGCGCGCCCTGAGTGAATACCGGATTACCGGGGTGAGGACAACCATTCCCTTCGGTCTGTATGTGATGGACAATAAAGCATTCCGGGAAGGGAAATTCGATACATCCTTTGTGGATAGAGAATTCGATGTTTCCGTATTGAAAAAACGTGAACAATCCTGGGAACGAATTGTCGCGCTCGCAGTAGCATGGACCCAGCATTGCGCATCGGATACTGTTCAAAATGATCATCAGGAATTACATGCGAATGGTGCTAACCACAAAAAAACAGGCTGGAAAACCGTTGGCAGGGAGGCTGCAAGACGATGACACAAAAAAACTGCGAAGAAGAAACATATGCGGTTGATGTGAATGGAACGGTTTTCAACATTTCATTCCCTGGGGAATGCGGACATGCCATTATTGACGGTGAGCCCGTTCAATTGAATATTCGCATGGAATCGCCTCCGAACCACTATTCCCTGTTAGTGGATGGAAAAAGCTATATCGTGTCCATTGAGCCGGATGATGAGCCGGGGCAATACCGTGTTCATGCCGGTGGGTATGATTACGAGGTGGAAGCTGTCTCGGAACGGCAGGCTTATTTACGTGAGTTTATCCGGGCAGCAGGAGCAGGAAAAAAAGACAGTGTGATCAAGGCGCCCATGCCGGGTCTTATTGTAAAACTCCTCGCAGAAGAAAATGAGGAAATTGAGAAAGGCCAGGGCATTATGGTCATGGAAGCGATGAAAATGGAGAACGAAATCAAGGCGCCGATGGGAGGAACCCTGACAAAAATCAAAGTTGCCACTGGAGATGCAGTTGAAAAAGGTCAGGTGCTTTTCGAAATCGAGTAATTCATGTTCGATAGAATGACAGAAAGGCTGTTCCGGCATCGGAGCAGCCTTTTTCAGGTTCAGTAGTCTCTCATCAAACAAAAACACATTCCATACTATTGAAAAGAAGTCCGCATTTATCTGATATTTTAGGAATTCCTAACTCGAGGATCAAAGGTGTCTTTGCATAGTATTCATTAAACCGTAACAATGGAATTTCTACTATCTGGAACAACAGGATCAGCAAGGCGAATTTCATGAATTGTATGCCGACCAATTGACAAATAATGGAGAGTATGGTATTGTATACCTTGAATATACCAACGAGCAGCTTCTTTGATCATCTACACACCATGAATTAAAAACAGGAGTAAAAACCATGGAAACTGTACACAGTCACCACAGGTTGGAAGATGTTGGTTTGACGAATCTCGGGAATATCTACTGGAATCCGACAACTCCAATGCTGTACGAACAGATCATACGTCGACGGGAAGGTAACATCGCTCATCTTGGCCCGGTTTTGGTTCGTACGGGAAACTACACCGGACGCAGCCCCAATGACCGTTTTATTGTCAGGGATTCCGTCTCTGAAGAGATGGTTGACTGGGGTCCGGTAAACGAACCCTTTGATGAAAAAGCATTCGAGATGATTTACCTGCGACTGCAAGCGTATGTGCAGGGAAAGGATCTATTTGTTCAGGATGTGCATGTGGGAGCAGATCCTGACTACTCGGTAGGCGTGCGTGTGATTACCGAATTCGCCTGGCAGAGCCTCTTTGCGCGCAACATGTTCCGCCGTCCCCATGATCCCGGCTATCAGCATCCGGCGAAGTTTACCGTGATCGCAATGCCCAATTTCAAGGCGATTCCTGAAATTGACGGCACCAACAGCGAAGCATTTATCTTGTTGAGTTTCGAGAAACGGTTGGTCCTTATTGGCGGCAGCTCGTATGCCGGAGAGATCAAAAAATCCATGTTTTCCGCGATGAATTTCCTGCTGCCGGGTCAGGATGTCCTACCCATGCATTGTAGCGCAAACATGGGACCGAAGGGCGACACGGCCCTGTTCTTCGGTCTGTCGGGAACGGGAAAAACGACTCTTTCCGCTGACGCAAGCCGTCAACTGATCGGTGATGATGAACATGGATGGTCCCCGAAAGGCGTCTTCAATTTTGAGGGCGGATGTTATGCAAAGGTGATCAAGCTCTCGGAGGAAGCGGAGCCGGAGATCTTCGAGACGACCCGGAGATTCGGCACCATCCTCGAAAATGTAGCGTATGATGTCGACACCCGAAGGATCGATCTGAATGACGGTTCACTGACCGAAAACACACGGGCGTCGTATCCCCTCGCTCATATTCCAAATGTCCTGATCGATTCCATGGGTCCAAATCCTGACAACGTGTTATTCCTTACCGCCGATGCCTTCGGTGTGTTGCCGCCCATCAGCAAACTAACGCCCGAACAGGCCATGTACCATTTCCTGAGTGGATACACAGCGAAACTTGCGGGCACGGAACGTGGCGTACAGGATCCCAAACCAGCCTTCAGCGCCTGTTTTGGTGCGCCGTTCATGACCTTGTCGCCATCTGTGTATGCGGAAATGCTGGGAAGACGTCTCAGCGAGCATGAAGCGGATGTGTGGCTGGTGAACACCGGTTGGACAGGAGGACCGTACGGAGTAGGTCACCGTATGGAGATCAAGTATACACGGGCTATGGTAAATGCCGCACTGAATGGCGATCTTGATGATGTGGAACTGTGGCAGGAACCATGTTTCGGATTGTTTATTCCGAGGGAAATTCCGGGAGTTCCGTCGGAAGTGCTTGATCCGAAAAGTACATGGGCTAACAAAGAGGCTTATGACGCCAAAGCCCTGGAGCTTGCAAAGGCGTTTCATGCGAATGCCGCGAAATTCAATGATGATGTCAATGAGGCAGTACGAAACGCAGCTCCCTTGATCGGAAGGTAATGAGATATTGCTCACATCGAGAACTAACATTGGTGAGTACATTGTCTTCAACGGTTTCACAAATATTGCATGAAAGCATTGTCTTTGCTATCTTTCAGAATAACAATGTACAACCCACAGGGAGAGATGTAATGTATCACAAAATCGGATCAGCAGCCGGTGATGTCTGGCGTTTTCTGGATAGTAACGGTCCCACAACGATCAACCAGTTGAAAACGGAAATGAAAAAAGGACCGTCCGAAATGGATGGACCTCTTGTGGATCGTGCGATTGGATGGCTGGCTCGTGAAGGCAAAATAAGCATGGAACAGAAAGGCAAGTCATCCATCATTGAAGCCATTATGTAGTAATTGAACAACGATACCTTAAACAACCGGACGTCATAAAAAACGTCCGGTTTTTGTTTACCCAGCGGGTGACCCTATTGCCCGTTCCTTCGTCACTATGTAGGTAGCCCGGACCGCCCCCGGTCCGGGAAGTATGTAAATGATACGAATTGCGAGATTATCCCCGAACCGATTTTCTGCATCCGGACTACACTGTTACAGTGCTCTATTTCCCCTTGATCGTTACGAGGGGTACAACCATCTCTTCCATAGATATCCCGCCATGCAGGAAGCTGTCCCGAAACTTGTCCGCATACTTGTTGAACTCGTTCGGATAAACGAAGAAATAATCCTCACGAGCCAGCAGGTAATCAATATTAACGCCGGGTGAAGCGAGTCCCCATTTATCCGGATGCTTCAGTTTGATCGCCTGTTTTTCATTCACACGCAAATTCCTGCCGATTTTGTACCGGATATTGGTCGAGGCTTCACGGTCTCCCACTACTTTTGCCGGTCTTCGCACTCGTGTCGAACCATGATCCGAAGTAAGCACAATGGTTGTTCCACGGTCCAGGAAAGTGGTTATCAGCTCGAACAAAGGAGAGTGCTCAAACCATGCCCGTACAATGCTCCTGTACGCCGCTTCATCGGGAATCAGTGTCTGGATCACTTCTTCGGTGCTGCGATGATGGGCGACAATATCAACAAAATTGAAGACCATGCTCACCAGCGGGAGGTCAAAATAATCCGAGACTTTGCGCAGAATCCGATATGCCTCGTCCGGGTCAAGGATTTTGGCGTACTTGGGTTCCGGGGATGGCATGGAATGAAGCTTTTCCAGTTGACGGTCAAGGACCTGACGTTCGAAACGGTTGGCGCTGGCCTCTTCGTCAAACTGCAGTTTGTCCCAGAGATCCGGATGCTGTAATGGATATTCACAGGGCCAGAAACCGCCGAACAAGCTGTTCCGGGAATAGGGAGTCGCTGTAGGAAGAACCGAATAATACAGTTCACGTTCCACATTGTACTGTTTCCGCAGGAGCGGCTCCACGGCGATCCAATGATCAAGCCGGAGACCGTCCAACACAAGAAACAGTACCGATTCATTATTGTTCAGGAGTGGCAGAACCCATTCACGAACCACATCCCGGCTGAGAGCTGGACGGTCGTCACGGCGGGCTTTCATCCACTTCGGGTATTCGGATTCGATATATCGGGCGAACTCAGCGTTTGTTGCACGTACCTGCTCCTCGAGAAGATTTTTCAGCCCGGTTTCATGTTGTGCGGTGATTTCGATATCCCACTGCGCAAGCCTTTCCGCCATGTCCAGCCATTGGTCAAAATCCATTTCCTCGTTTAACTCGTCGCTGATGCGGTTAAATTCAGTGACCCAGTCGCGATTGAGGCGTTGAGCGCTTATAGAACGGCCTTCAAGCAGTTTTTTTAATGCGCTGAGGATCTGGCTTGGATTGACGGGTTTGGTGAGGTAGTCGTCGATTTTGCCACCGATGGCTTCCTCCATGAGAGATTCTTCTTCACTCTTGGTGATCATGATTACCGGAAGATCAGGACGTATTTTTTTTACACGAGACAGGGTGGCGATACCATCCAGGCCTGCCATTTGCTCATCGAGCAACAGGGCGTCATACTCATGCTTTGCAATTTCTTTTACAGCGTCTTCACCGGAGGTTACCCCGTGTACCTCGTATCCCCTTTCTCCCAGGAAAATGATATGTGGTTGAAGCAGTTCGATTTCATCGTCAGCCCATAAAATGTTACGGTTTGCTGCCATCTTGTATAACTCCTTTTGGGAAATAGCCAAGTAATATGCTGTGCCACAGTTCGGAACGTTCTCTGTTCATCAGTCCCATGTTTTCCGAAAATTTCACCAACAGTTGGGTGCAACGGAGATACACTTCCCGGTTCCAGGTGTCACTCTCAACCTTCATGTGCTCCACAAGCGCCTCTATATCATCCCGCGCTACAGGCCCGGTCATGGCGTCAAGCGGCGGTCTCATCTCAAGGTTCTGCATCATTCCTCGCATAAGAGGAAGGAGCCCTGATATGGCATCCACTTCGTTTTCCGCAATGCCGTCAAGATCAGTAGCAGCGGCAGCCACCAACAGAGGGAGAAAGTTACTTGCCACAACGGCGGCCCTGTGATATCGTATCCGATCCTTTTCCTTCAGCAGCCATATTCGGGCATTAAACTGGCTGGCGAGGTTCCAGGCCATTTTTTCGGCATCTTTGTCGGCGGTTACCCCGATTGTGATCCCGTTGAAACGGTCCGGGCCAACTCCGCGAACAAATGTTTGCAATGGATGCCAGGCCAGTCGGCTCCAGCGATTTTCCAGGAAACTTTCCAAAGGAGTTAATCCGAGTCGTCCGGAAAGATGCATCACAACACGTTTGTGGAACGGGTCCACCGGACCGGTATCCCGTTTTGCAATAACCTTCGCGGTTTCTTCCAGTACTGCATCCGGTACAGCGAGGATCAACAGATCGACATCGAGGGGAAGATTTTCCAGCTTGAATGTACGTACATCATCTACCAAAGATGCGGCCACTGCCGATCCACGGACCGTACAACCGACACCTACAGCTTCCCACCCGGCCGCCTGGAGTCCTCTGCTCAAGGCCCTGCCTACAGCTCCATATCCAACGATTGAGTATCTCACATGATCCCTCACGTTTGATTCACTGTAGTGAATGTAATACAGGAAATGTAAAAAACTGAAGTAACGACGCAGAGAGAATACAAAGGTGAGCAAATAGTGAAATGCAACCTCATCTACAATAGTACATGGATAGAATGTCTATCGTTTGTTACGTCTGAGCGGGAATAAGGTTTCTTACTATCGGTTTCCGGGAAGAGTTGCTACGCTTATCCCGTTTCGTTTCAGTAAGGCAGTAGTGACTCCGTCACCGGGTATTTCCTTTCCCTGAACGACAATGCAACCATTTCCGCAGGATGGACTTCTTGATTTCAGAAAGGCAATCCTGATGTCGTTCTGACGTGCAATGTCAAGTGCTTTTTGAGCGCCGACGCAGAATGCATCTGTCAAATCTTCATCGTCCTGGATGCGTTCCACTTTTGCTTTTCCGTCGAGCACATCTTTACCGTCTCCTCCCCTGATTTCTGCGGTAGGACGGGGAGTGGAGAATCCTCCCATCTGTTCGGGGCAGACAGGGATCAGATCATAATCTTTGGATAGTTGTTCCACTTTTGAATCGTAGGCGTGGCCGCCGTCATATCTGCATAATTCTCCAATGAGACAGGCGGATATCAGGGCTTTTTGTCGTTGCTGGATCATTTCTTCTTGAGTTTTTTCTTTTTCGAATAGCTGTTACGCCATGTGGTGTACCGTAGAAGTAAATCGGAGAGGATGGGCACTCCAAGAGTGAGGCTCAAGCCGACCATGCCTCCGCCAATGGCTGCTGCGGTGGTGGATTCACGCTTGAGTATGGGCCTTGCGATAGTTCCGGCTCCGATAATGGACGTCAAACCGATGAATCCATGCATCCATTTCCGCCATCCCTGTATCCTGTCAAGACCGAAACGGAAGCGTCCCGAGATGTCATGACCTGCCGCCAGGCCTCCGCCGATGCCAAGTGGAAATGCGGACAAGGGAGTTCCACTCAGCATGCCGAGAATTAATGCGGATAATCCGACCGTATACCCCCGAGCGCCTCTCGGGGAACGTTCCCACCACTCACGGAATGGTTTTTCCAGAAGGTTTACAGTAGTAAGAGATCCCAATCCCAACAATGATCCAGCGATAACATCCCGTGGATAGTGAACCCCAAGGTAGACACGGGAAAGTGGAATGGAGATGGCGAACAGCAATCCGGCAAGTTTTAATGGCAGACTTTTGCTTCTCTGAGCAACAAAAAATCCCAATGCAGTGGCGTTTTGAGCATGGCCGCTGGGAAAGGTGAAGTCACCAGGAGCGACAAATGCATACCGCTGCATGTACCGCCGTGGAGGACGCTTGAAACGAAACCGCATCTTCACAAACTGATTCAGGGCGACAGAGGTCAGTACAGTACCGGCCATGGAGAGGGCGGTCTGTCGTCTCACAGCACTATACACAGCGCCCATCAAAGAAAAATAGGTTACTTCACTTCCAAGCGCGGCAAGGGACAGGCATATGATATCAAGCTCCCTGGTACGCATTAATGCACGTTTTCTCGCAGATTTCGGATCAGCAAGCCAGGGAATCCAGTCTTTGCCTTCTATCTGGCCAAGGTGCAACGGGTCTTCATCAATGGGCAGGTCCGGTCTTCGATTGGAAATATGAAGTAACGGAAGATGCATGCGGTATCCTGTTTCAGACAATATCAGATTTTTGGCTTTATCTTCTCAGGTAGTAAAATACGATGTAAAAATGTGTTTTTCATGAATTGATTACGAAAACGGTGATTCGTTCATTCTTACTACAACCGCGAACCTTTGTCAATAAACGATTGGAAGATAGTATCCGTTCCATGGTTTTGCTTTGAACATTACTGGTTCCGTTGTACCTTGTAGCAGGGAATTTGAAAAACTCGCCGCAGGAGAACAGCATGAGGAGGACAAAAGAAGAAGCCGCTCAAACACGTGAAAGCCTGTTGAACGCTGCATTGGTTGAATTCAGCGAAAAGGGGTATGGCTCCGCCACACTCGAAGAAATCGCAGCAGCAGCGGGGCTTACACGGGGAGCGATTTACTGGCATTTTGGGGGAAAAGCTCAAATATTCCAGGCGCTTGTGCAGGAAAGGTTCACCCGCATCGGCAGCATGTTGTCCCAGGCGTTTACTCTTGGCGGATCACCCTACGAACGATTACAACGGATCCTTGTTCATTCATTAACCATTGCCGAAAATGACCCGGATTACCGAGCCATACTTGAACTCTCCTGGTTCAAGATGGAAATGACTCCGGAGCTTGAAGCGGGTATGAAAGAACGTGCGGAAGCGACCTGGGCGTTCCTCGACACGATTTCCGGGTTAATCCGTTCCGGAGTCCGCCAGGGAGAGTTTCGTGCGGACCTGAATCCTCGTGATGGAGCCATTACCGCCGTCGGCTTTCTGAACGGCATCACGAGCCTGTGGCTCATGTCGCCGGATCAGTTCTCTTTGTCGGAGAAAGCGGAAAGCCTCGTTGATATTTTCCTGAACGGATTCAGGGCCTGATACAAATAAATAGTCAACGCAAATCTACTTTTTTGACACGGTGCCAATCAATTTCGCTGCCTGGTATCGGTCCCATTCTTCTTCAAAACGATCCACATAATTATCCAGTTTCGTGATTACAGCCTGGATTGTCGCGGAATCGCTGAGATCTACGCCTGCATTGTTAAGCAATGTCATGGGATGATCACTTCCACCAGATTTCAAGAGTGTAAGATACCTTTCCAGGACTGCTTCCCGATTCCCCGCTTGCAGCTCGCTCATCAGATGGGATGAGGACGCATAACAGGTTGCATACTGGTAAACATAATACGGACTATGATAGAAGTGTGGAATACGCGCCCAGGTGTAGCGGTACAGATCGTCCTTTTCAACCGTATCACCATAAAACTTGTCGATAAGGTTCATGTAGAGTTCATTTAACACTTCCGCTGTCAAAGGAAGCCCCTGTTCTATCAATTGATGTCCTATCAATTCAAAATCGGCGAACATCACCTGGGTATAAAACGTTCCCGTAATACCTTCTATCGTGTGCTGGAGAAGCAGGAGACGTTCTTCGGGATCGGTTGAATTGTTGAGGAGGTGTTCCATCAACAGTGCTTCATTCAATGTGGAAGCAACCTCCGCTACAAATATGGTATACTCGGATGTGGCGAATGGCTGGTTTTCATTGGACAAGATGGAGTGCATCGAATGGCCCATCTCATGGGCGAGGGTAAAAACATCGTCAAGGGTGTCGTTGTAATTCATCAGCATGTACGGGTGAACGCCGTACACTCCGGCGGAGTAGGCTCCCGAACGTTTCCCTTCATTTTCAAACACGTCAATCCACCGGGATTCAAATGCTTCCCTGACCCTTGACTGGTAATAGTCGCCCAGGGGTGCAACGGATTCGATCACATGATTGCACGCTTCTTCATACGAATATTTTTTGTCCCCTTTCAACAAGGCAAGCGAGCCGTCATAAAGATGGTACTTATCCAGATTCATATATTCTTTGCGAAGTCGGTGCCATTTCTGTAACGGGTCAATCCCATCCTTGGTGGTCGCAATTAATGTATCCACGACGGAACGGGGCACATTGTCACTGAAAAGTGATGCTTCCAGGGTGGTCGGATAATTACGCGACTGGGTTTTGAACCAGTCACGCTGGCAGATGCTGTTGTAAAGAGCCGCGTATGTATTTTTACTCTTTTCAAAAACGCCATAATGCGCTTCGAAAGCTCTGCGCCTGTCCTCCTGCTCTGGATTCAGATTCAGGATTGAACGGTATTTGCCTGGCGTAACCCGCACCGTATCACCGGATATCAGGGTGATTTCAGGGTAAATCATGTCGGCTGTCGAGAGAGCTGAATAGGCTTCCGTGGGGCTCCCGCTGAATCGTGCTGACAGTGCGAGAAGTCTCTCTCCTTTTTCATCGAGCACATGCTCCTGGCTACGGTACAGCTCGGAGATCGGGAACCTGTACTTCTCCAATCCGGGTGTGGAATCAATCCACTGGAAAACTTCGTCCTGGGGTATACTTAATAGCTCCGGCGCAAACCATGCGGTAGCTGCCTGCCAACGGGCAAAGAGGTTTTGTACCGTCTGCTTTTTTGCGAGAATATCATTTTTCCGCTGATCAGTGTCATACTGGAGTGCGGGATAATAATACACCTTGTATGCCAGCATTCCCAGTTCATCACTGAGTTCCTGAACTTCCAGGAGGGTTTTACCGCCCTGGTTCAGTTTGTCCTTGTACGATTGAAACAGTTCAATTTTCGATTCAAGAGTATTAAATGCGGACTCCCATTCAGCCCATCCGGCGAAAATAGGCGCAAGATCCCATTTGAATGTATCGTCGATTGTGGAACGATCCAGCTCATTCTGCCCATTATCGGTATCCGAAAACAAAGTCATCCATTTCATGTCTATCTCCAATTCTCATGATCATGTTTGCCTGCGTCGATAGTGTACGATACAGCAAGTTTTTTCAGAAAACAAGATAGCAAAAGGCAGGGTTCACTCCTCTTCATGCTGTCAAAACGAAAGGGAAAGCATCGTTCCCTCGTTTGAATAAACTGTGTCATGGAAGTATATTATACAGTATCCTAATCTTGGTATATCCTTTATGATGACAGTGAAGCACGGTTTCTCGATTGATGTGGAAGACTGGTTTCAGGTTGAAAATCTCTCCGGAGCCATACCACGGTCCACGTGGAATTCTCGTGATTCTCGCGTGGAAAACAATGTTTATATCCTCCTCGAAACTCTTGAACGGTATTCAACAAAAGCTACCTGGTTCATGCTTGGATGGGTAGCGCGAAAATTTCCGAAGATGGTGCAGGATATTGCTGAAGCAGGTCATGAAATCGCTTCTCATGGAGAAGACCACCTGTCTTTGCACCATCATAGTCCGGAAAGTTTTCGTGAATCGGTCTCCGGTTTACGTGTTTTTCTGGAAGATATCAGCGGTCAACCTGTGTGCGGCTACCGTGCGCCAAATTTTACCATCGAGCGAAAAACACGGTGGGCGCTCCAGGTGCTGGCAGAGTCGGGATATACCTATGACAGCAGTGTTTTTCCATCAAATCGGAAAAAATATGCATCAATGGTTGCTCCCCTGGTCCCGCACAAACTTCATTTACCGAACAAAATGTCCATTACTGAAATTCCACCGTCTGTGCTGGTGTTCAGGAACAGATGTATTCCCATTGCCGGCGGGAGCTATTTTCGTCTGTATCCCTACCCGGTCACCAGGGCCGCTGTTCGTCATCTCGAAAAAGAAGGAAGATCATATTTTTTCTACGTACACCCGTGGGAGATAGATGAATACCAACCGCGCATAAATAACGTTTCGTTTCTGAAAAAGAATCTTCATTATTATAATCTTGGTTCCAATCTCAGAAAAATCAGGAGACTGCTTAAGGATTTTTCGTTCACAACATTCGGAGCTTTGGCAAGCGACGTCACTGAATACAAATCATCCAGACTCTTCAGAAAACTTTCCGACTGATCATAATTGGAAGTCGTTAAATTTTGATAGAGATGCAGGATAAAAAAAACCGCCTCGAATTCGAAGCGGTTTTTTATAATCAGAAATTAATGACCTTAGTCCATCGGAAAAGAACTTCTTCCTGCCTCTGCGCCGGATTTTTCCAGCATTTCATCCACAAGTGAGGCAAGTTTCAGGAAATCTGGCGGCTTATCCACGTAGTGATCCACCTGCAGATCACGCATGGCTTCCCGGACCAACTCATCAATGAAGCCCGAAAGCACAATAATCCGTGTACCGGAAAGCTCCGATTCCTTGCGCAACATGGAAGCGATTCTGATTCCATCTGTGCCCGGCAGATGAAGATCGAGTACAACCAGATCGGGACGATATTTCATCAACATCAATCCCGCCTGGGCGACATCCTCTGCACCAAGCACACGCCTTCCCTCTTTCACAAGGTGAGGTGTCAGCGCTTCAATCAGGTCAGGATCATCATCAATAATCAAAACCGTGGGAGGTTTCAGTTTCTTTTCCCATTCAGGAAGAACCTCGAAACCGTGCGAACGGCAAAACCGAACCAGCTCTTCACGATACACACGATAATGTCCACCGGGAGTGGTACCCGCTTTTAATCGCCCTTTTTTAATCCAGTTGGCAACCGTTTCCGGAGTAACATGGCAATGCTTGGCGATCTGCCCGGTAGTGAACCACTCTGCATGAGCGAGTTCATTTTCAAATGTGCCCATATACTCACCTTGTATATTTTCAAATCCGAAATAAAGTAATACAAATATCAGTTTCAAGCAAGCGCATTACCGTTTTTGTATCATTTCAAATTATAGGACAGAAAAACAATAAATTCTTCTAAAACGTGAAATATACAGAACGTAACTTGATAGAAAACAAGATACATCTATTAATAAACTTACATGGGTGGAGCCGTATTTGCCGGATAGTGTGAACCGTCCGCAGGTGGAGCAATCGTTTTTGTGCGATCTTCTCCTCCAGCAGCCATGTAGGCTTCCACGTAATCAGCCTTGCTGGTCGCTGTAAATCCCGAGAGGATATGTTCAGTCAGAGATGCATCCTTGGGCAAAACCACAAAAATGGTGTTTATCGGGGAAGCGCCTACAGCCAGGGAAAACCGTTTCTGTTCTTTCACAGCGGCTTTGGCAATGTCTGTGAAGTTGGAGAGGTCAACAATAAACTTCCAATCCGCGCCAAGTGTTCTGATGAAATCATTCCATTCGCTTTTCATCACTTTGGCTTCCCACCCATCCTGCATCCCGTGAATGGTAAGTACAAGAATCTTGCGATGAGGATCTTTTTCGAACCGGTACATCGTCACTCCCTTGAATCGTTATCGCCAAAACAGTTTGTTCACGCAATTCATCAGGCGTTCATATCCTGCCAGCGTTTCGCCATCTGGGCAAAGATGATCAATGCGATTACAGCAACAACACCGATGCTTGCAAATGGAATCCACACGTTGTATTGCGGATTATACATTCTCCACAATACGTCGGTCGCTTCAATGGCATCCATGCCGGTAACCTGTTTCATCATGGCGAACGCTTCCGGTCGTGCAACTCCAATCACCTCGGCTAACTGAGCAGGGTCTCCATTCCAGGTTTTTCCTTCCCCAAGATGAGTATACTGGAGGAGGTACTTCTGGGCGAGCACCGCTTTTTCACCCATGGAGCCATACACCTGGCCTGCCATCCATGATCCGACACCACCGCCAATTCCGACGGGAATGTTCACGTATCCGAGGTACAGACCCTTTTTCCCGGGAGGTGCGATCAAACCAAGGTATTCATTTTTCTTCGGCCCGGTCAGCATTTCACCCAGCGAGAAGAAAATAACTCCGAAAGCAAGAACTCCGCCAACATTGGTAAAACCGGCAACAATTACACCTGTTGTCGCCACGAGCATCCCGATGACCATGGCTTCAAGAGTACGCAATTTACGGACAAGCCAGGATACCGGGATCATCAGGCAGACAATCAACGCGGCATTCAACAAGGTAAGTATGTATTCCTGCGGTACCTGCAATCCCCTGTCTGTTTCAACAACCCAGGTTTCAAAGAAAGCATTGTCGGGAATAATGGCAGCGAGATCGCTGGTGTCGTTCCAGTCGGTCATGAAATTGGGCTGCAGATCCCAGAGCTGGTACATCATAAGCCAGAAGCAGGACATGATTAACAACCATGTAATCAGCCTGGGATTAAAGATATTTACAATAGTACGAAGGAATACCTGGAAGGGATTTTCCGTTTTATCCGCGCCGGATGCAAAGTCTTTGAAAGTAAAAAGCATCAGGTAATTCAACGCTGTAATGCATGCGCCGGTTAGGAACAGGATCTTCCATGCAAAAGGGGCCCAGGCTTCATTGTTACGAATAAACCCGGCGAGGATCGGGGCGATTGCAGCGCCAATGTTCACCACCCAGTAGAAGATTCCCCAGCCAAGTGAAGAATTCTTTTTTGTAAGGTTCTGAGCGAGAGAACCCTGGAGGCTGGGTTTGAAAAAGGCTGTTCCCGTAGCAAGAACGAGAATTGCGACGGTAAATCCGACATAACTGGTCATGAAAGCCATCATCGTATAACCGATGATATTCAGCGTAACTGAAAAAGCGAGGGTGCGTTTGTATCCGTAACGGTCGGCGTAGCCGCCGGTGAACATTGGGAGTACCGATTGGAAAAGGAACCACAGAAGATAAATCATTCCCTTCTGTTCTGCGCTGAAATGCAAACCATATACTTCATCGGCCTGCATGATGTAAATGGCGACAACGCTTCGAATGGCGAAATAAGCCATCCGCTCCCACATTTCCATCGTATTCAACATCCAGTACCCAAAGGGGAATCCGAATATCTTCACGCTTTTCTTTTCCGGGGTAGCAGCTACCTCGCTCACATGACCTCCTGGAAGTCTGTTAAAAGGATATAGTTCTGGAGAAAACTAAACCATGAATCGTAAGAATACACCTATTCTTGGCGAGAATCAAGGTTTTCTCCAGCCAGAGAAAAACTCACTGCAGAATAAAATTCATGGCATAAGATTTTGCACAATCAATCATGATTATAACATCTGGTATAGTTGTTCAAGACGGCTTAGATAAGGAGTTAATTCATACCGTTGAAGAAACCTTTCCCTTGCAACACTTCCGAACTTTTGCGCAGTACCGGGATGATTCAGCAACCGGCTGAAAGCAGACGCCAGCGCCTCAGGATTTCTTGGAGGAACAACAAATCCGGTGATTCCGTTCTGCACAACTTCGGGCATACCGCCCACGTTGGTGACTACTGCAGGACGACCCGCCCGGGCTGCCTCCACGAGGGCCAGAGAGAGACCTTCGCGAGGATAGCTGGTCATGGCTACCATATCGGAAGCGGCAAGAAGAGGGGACACATCCCGAATTTGTCCCAGGAGCCGCACCCTGCCCTTCAAATCGTCACGACTTGCCCGGCACTCAATCTTTTCACGCAAAGGGCCCTCACCTGCAAGAAGAAGTAGAGCATCCGGAACACGGGCCACTCCTTCAAGAAGGGTTTTATGGTCCTTGACTTTTGTCAGTGAGGCAAGGCAGACTATTACGGACGCGTCATCGGCAATATCGAATTGATTTCGCGCCTTTATTTTGTCTATTGATGTCTCGTCCTGCACTCCGCCCGAGAGAACGGAAATTTTGTGAGGATTCACCTTGATCCGTTCGACCATATCCCGTTTCACCGCTTCGCTGATGGCGAGAATATGCCCCTTGAGATGTGAAAGCGTCCATTCCTGAATCATCTCTTTTCTTGTCATGCGATGAGCGACGGAAAGGATTGTGTGAACATGATAGAGGGATTTTATCCGTGTACCTGCCACGGCGAGACGTCCAAACGCTCCCGCCGGCATTGTATGGAGATGAGCTATATCTGTATGGGTGGAAAGGAATAAATTGTGCACTTTTTTTACAGATACGGGGCGTACGGTTTGTACACCGGCAATATGTACAGGGATTCCCTTGTCCTGTAAAAATTCAGCAGTGTCCCCACCAGCGCTGAGGCAAACAACATTCACGTTATGACCATGCTCCCGTTGACCAAGTGCGATGGTCGCTATCAGCTTCTCCAGACCGCCGGATTTCAGGTCGACAACAACATGGGTGATGTTCATTTTATTTCCTCTTTACCCGATCAATTATGCCACTGATTTCCTTCAGGGTAAGAACACGAAGGACAAAGATTATGGCGAAATAGACAATCCCGAAGACTGCGGTAAACATCAGGATCGGGAGAATGGATTCAATTCGAGAAGACGGCAACTGTACAAATATTGAGAATTCTTTGACAAGGTATGTAATTCCGGCGGCGATTCCGGCAGCGAAAAATGGCCCGGACCATGCACGTTTCACATACTCGATAAACGACTGCTTCAATCCTTTGAGTGCGACAGTAACCAATGTGGATTGTCCGACCATGGTCGCGAAAAGTGTTCCTAACAGCACTCCCATAAAACCCATCAAGTGATAGAGAATAATCGAAAAAACAATATTCAGAACTGCTTGCATGGAAGCGGTTTTTGCTTCCCATCCCGGGTAACCCGCAGCGCGGGCGCTCACACGGATAGGGCCGGTTAATGCAGCCGTCAGGTAGGCTACCACCAGGATACGAAGCGCCAGGGTGATTTCCATTTGCGGAACACTGCCCAACCAGAATACGAGGAGATAGTTTGCCGTCACAAGAATAAAACCAGCCAACCCGAATGCTGCAAGGGAAAAGTATTTGCAACTGCGCAGGAGAAGCATGGAGAAATGTTCGGTATCTCCTTTAGAAGAATACTCCGCCGCGGCAGGTTCAATCACAGGGAGCATGATCAAAGGTGCCTGGTTGGCAGTACTGGCAGCCTTGGATCCGACGGTATAATGGGTGACATAGGCAAAGCCAAGAACACGTCCGAGTAATGCTTTGTCGAACTGGAAATACACCTGTTCAGCAATTCGTGCGAACAGGATCTTGATCCCGAATGACCAGAGACGTTTGAATGTTGATTTTCGGATACCGCTGATTCCGACTTTCCAACCGTCCACACCCCTGGCACCGATGGAAAATACCATAGCGAGGCGAAGAAAAGCGACTACAACAGCTCCTCCTGCCATACCCAGGAGTCCCCATCCACTTTCGAGGACGGTCACAACAACGGCGACATTTGCCAGGGCGAGGGTAATATTCACTATGGCGAGCGCCGCCACACGCTGGGTGGAGTAGAACAGTGCGCGGGCGTAAACCCCGATGAATCCGAGGACGAGGATAAACAACATCGCCCGCCATACCCATGGAGCTTCCAACTCGTATTCGAGGGATTGCGGGAAAAAATGAAGGATACTTCTTTCCAGCAATAAACCGACTGTAAAAACAACCAAAGCGACCATACTTTGGTACGCCAGCCCGGTAGAGAAAACAGTGTACCGTTCATCACGATCCGGGTTGTTCAGGGCAAAGACAAAATGACGGTTGAAACTGGCGGCGAATCCAAGGTCCGCGAGGTTCATGAATGCGACCACGGAGAAGAAAAGAGTCCATAGCCCGTACTGGTCTGTTCCCAGGCGGTGAAGAGTATACGGCACCATGACAAAACCGACGACCGCTTCGATGACACGCTGAAATGCCACCGCCGCAGTGCCTCGAATCATTTTTCCGGCCAGTCCGGAATGGGATGGTTCTGTTCCGTCACCTTTCAAACGTTGGTCTTTCCGTTAGTCTTCACCAGAAGTGATTTATTGATTCAACCATTACTTTAATCGTGTGGCACTGGCAAGAACCAGCCTAATGTCATTATACCACCTGTTTTACCGTATCAATGACAGTGCCGTCCACCCATTTAATGACCGCGATATCCTTGTCGCCAAGATTTGGTTTGGCCGGTTTCCCGCCGGTCAACCGTTCCACATCCACTTTCATCTCTTCAATGGTAACAATCGGCAACCCGGAATGTCTCGTGCGCTCGATCAGGTCTTCCCGTTTCGGATTGATGGCAATTCCACGCTCGGTTACAATCACATCAATCAATTCTCCCGGACCGACAAGGGTGGTGACTTCATCGACGATCACAGGTACACGGTCACGGAGGCTTGGAATGGGCAGGATTGTACATTTGCTGAACAGGCAATTCTGCCATCCGCCGATGCCGTGCAGCAGACGGCCATCAGAATGTGTGACCACATTGGCGTTAAAGTTAACATCGACTTCAGTGGCGCCGAGCACAACGGCATCCAGGATGGAAGCAAAATTTCCCTTGCCGTGGTAATTATAGCTGGTAAAGGGACTGGTGTTCACATGACCCGGGTTTTCACGCATACTGCGGACACCATCCAGGTCGAAAGTCTGACCGTCAAGGATATAATCGGTCAAGCCCTCTTCCAGCATCTGCACGAGATACTGTGTAGATCCGCCACGGATGAACCGGGCTTTAATCTCTTTTTTACGCATCATGTCACGGACATAAATGGCAAACGCGAGAGCTGTTCCCCCCGCTCCCGCCTGGAACGACCATCCATCCTGCAGGATTCCTGCCGCTTCCACAAAACGAGCGGTCAGATCGGCAATCAGGAGACGATCCGGGGATTTGGTGATACGGGTTGTTCCACTTACGATCTTGGAGGGATCGCCCACTTTATCGAGCACAACAACATGGTCCACATTCTGTCCCTGGATCTGCCATGGGATACAGGGGAAAGGAACCAGGTTGTCCGTGACGACAATTACCTTGTCGGCGAACATGGAATCGGCGAGAGCGAATCCCAGCAAACCGCACGCGGAAGGTCCACGGTCTCCGGTGGCGTTACCGAATGCATCCGCTGTAGGAGCAGCGATAATGGCGATATCGATATGAACTTCGCCGTCCGAAATCGCCTGCCAACGTCCCCCATGGCTACGCAGAACTCCGAGCCCACGCATTTTACCCTGGCTGGTGTAATCGCCGAGGGGACCATTCATTGATCCTTCGATATGGTGAATGGTGCCATCCTCCAAACGGTCGATCAACGGCGCATGGCAGGGAAATGAAGCGGAGGGGAACCACATCAGGTCTTTCGCGCCGAGCTCCTTCGCAGCGTCGAACACCTGGTTCATTACCAGGTCGCCATTGCGAAAATGATGATGGCTCGATATGGTCATCCCGTCACGTAAACCGCACTTTTCCAGTGCTTCCCGTAGGGAACCGACAACCTTGTTGCCATCCGCCGGGTAATCAGCACACGTGGAGATGGGAGGTGACGCTTTGCGTCCTTCCGGCCTGTATTTTCCTACTCCCTGGTATGGTGTCTGTTTTTTCCCGTTAACAATAGTCGGTACATGCCGACCAGCGGCGTTTTCAGCGTATTTCACAATATTCCTCATCTGATGCAGGGCAGGATTCCAAGGGATCCGCCAGGATTTCGAGCAAACCTCGCAAGCGGGAGGCATGCAATGAACAGAAAATACAAGATACGGTGAAATGGAAGGAAGTTGCAGGTCATTCGGGAAAAACACACCGAACGGCAGAGAAAAGTCAGTGTTTGTTTCGACGTTTGCCGTATCGCTCCCGGAAAACGCCAAACACTCCCGCCAGTACCAATCCTGCTCCCCCGATGGTCCAGATGGTGATCGGTTCATCCAGGATAAGCCATCCAAGGATAACGGCAATAACCGGGTTTACATACGCGTAGGTCATTGCTATGGAGGCCGGCAACAGTTTCAGCGAATAGATAAAGGAGGTAAAGGCTAATAACGAGCCAAAAACAACGAGGTATCCCCAGGCGGCCCAGGCCTCTGCGGTTGGTGTGGGTAACGGTTCACGGATTATTAAGGCGACTGTCAGAAATCCAATTCCTCCAAAGAATTGCTGGTATCCGGAACTTGCCGCCGGGTGGAGCGTTATCCCTCTTCGTTGCTGAAACAGTGAACCTGCACCCCAACTGATGGTGGCAGCTATCAGTGCGAGAACGCTGATAATGTCAGCACGAACACCTTCTCTGAATACGGGGGCCATCAGAACAGCCAGGCCGGAGAAACCAAGTAAAAGAGATCCGACCAATCGCATCGAAGGAGCTTTTCGGTCAATGGCAGCATCCATAAAAGCTACCCAGAGCGGCATGGAGCCTACGATAAGAGCCGTCACTCCCGAGTGAACACGTTGTTCTGCCCAATTGACGAGTCCATTTCCGCCCAACCATAACATCGTACCGGAAATGACCAGAGTAATCAGTTCTTTTCGGGTAGGCCGAATCCGTTGTTTGAGTATCCACGCAAATCCAATCAGGATGGGTCCGGCGAGGAGCACGCGAGTGGCGCCCAGCATAAACGGAGGAAAACCGGATCCTTCACGAACGGCAACACGGATGGCAAGGTAGGTGCTTCCCCAGACAAGATAGGTGACAACAAGATGAAATACCCCGGAAAGGGGCAGTTGTTCCTTGTCGGAAGATGATTGGATGATTGATGACATGTAATACCAGGGTCAGTAACGTGGAAAGGTATTGTATCTTCACCAGTATACGGAATCTTATTTCAGAAATTCAACCGGATTTTTTATCAGGATTGTTCAGATTTTTTTTCTTCTGATTTCGTCTCTTCCACCGTCTCCGGTTCTTCCGACTTTTTCGGGCTGTCATCAAGTTCCGGAGGAAGAGGAAGTTCCATTTCTTTTGCCATTTTGATTACCTGGATCCTGACATCATCCGTGAGATCGTTGATCTGGTTGAGTGTAAACCCATGCCTCGCAAGTTGGGTCATTACCATCCGTTTGTTTTTTGCAGCAAAATCAAAGGTGGAAATGACATTATGGGCAATAAGGTTCGCCTGAATGATGGATATGCCAAGAGGACCGGCATTTTTGCCGTCCGAATGGTGCATTCCGATCGCCATGCAGAATTCTTTCGGAAAACGCCACATTCTGAGCAACCAGGCGCTGATTTCGGCGTGGGAAAGTCCGAGGATATCACGTTCGGCGCGAATCGGGTCCGTTTTCGCCCGCATCATATCCACAATACGTTCCCATTTCTCGGGAAGATATTTCCAAAGAATAGGTTTGGATATGTCATGCAGGAAACCGGCGGAAAACAGATCCTGGTCGGATTGAAGTTTCATTCGCGACGCCAGGAACTTGGTGGCAAGGCCACAGGCAAGTGAATGCCCCCAGAATCGTTCCATGGGCATATCTTCATTGTTGGCGTCTTCATCAATGGAATTCAGGGCCTGGGCGGTCATTGCGATACGTTGGACTGTTTCAAAACCAAGTTGGACGACAGCCTGTTGTACACTTGTAATTTTACTGCGGCCAAGCGAATAATAAGCGCTGTTGGAGAGCTTGATAATACGTGTGGTGAGACCGGGATCTGTAGAGAGAACCTCTGCCATATGAGACGCATCTGAGTTCGGGTCGGACGCAATCTCCTGCACTTTGTTCAGTATTTGTCCAATAGTGCCCATTTCGCCCACACGCAGCAGTGCGGCGAGAGTTTCTCTTCTCCGTTGTGATAAGACTTGAGACACCTGTCCCTCAACCTCTTTTATTATGGAATAAGCAAAATATTTCTATAATATATCAAATTTACTCATATTTCAAAGTAGAATCATTAGTTCGATACTCTATAGAGAACTTGCTCGCAAGTGATAGATGGCATACATTTTACCAAATTAACGATTTCAAGGAGGAATTGAGATGTCCAATTATAATCCCGAGAATATTTTTGCAAAAATTCTGCGAGGGGAAATTCCTTCCAATCCGGTGTTTGAAACAGACAACATACTGGCTTTTTCCGACATTAACCCGCAGGCGCCGACACACATATTGATTATTCCCAGGGCGGAACTGGCCACCGTCAATGATTTTACCGAGGACCATCGAGAGTTGATCGGAGACATGTTCCTTGCAGCAAAAAAGATTGCAAAGGATGCGGGAATCGACGAGAAAGGCTACCGATTGGTGTTTAATTGCAATGAAGATGGGGGACAGGAAGTACCCCATGTTCACCTGCATCTTCTTGGTGGAAGAAAGATGAAATGGCCGCCGGGGTAAGTGGAGAACAGTCAATATCTCGCATTGCAATAGCCATAGCCAATTGAGTATATTCGCAAGCTATGGTTTTTTATTGTTCATAACAGGAGGAATAGTATCTTGCCGTACATCAAAGTTCGTGAAGGGGAACCCTTCGACAAGGCCTTTAAACGTTTTACCAAATCGTGTGAAAAAGCAGGATTGATGGCAGAAATCCGTAAACACCAGCGGTATGAGAAACCGTCCGAAGCTCGCAAGAGAAAATCCAACATCGCTCGCCGCAAGCTTCGCAAACTCCAGGCTGCTCTGGAACGCAAAGGTCGTATGTAAGTTGTACGCCCGGTTTATCCGGCACAGCGTACAATGATAGTGTTATTCTCGTCGGGAGTTCATCATGAGTATTGAGAAGAAAATATCAGAACTGATCAAAGATGCGATGAAATCGGGTGACAAGCCACGGTTGCAGGCATTACGTTCTGTGAAATCTGCGCTCATGACAGAACGGACTCGTCACAGCGGCGAAATGAATGACGCTGATGAACAAAAACTGATCGGATCACACCGTAAAAAGATGGATGGAGCGCTACAGCAATATAAAGATGCTGGCAGGGAAGACCTGGTACCGCAGGTAACTCTTGAAATCGAAGTGTGTGATGAACTGCTCCCGGCTCGATTAACAGTCGAAGAAGTTGCAGAAATCGTAAAATCTAAAATTGCCGCAGTAAACGCCACTTCCCCGCAGGATATGGGAAAAGTTATGGGACCGGTAATGAAAGAACTGGCCGGGCGTGCAGATGGCAATGACGTCAGAAAGTTGGTGATAGAACTCCTGGGAAAATAAATGACTATTATAGATTGGATACTGGTAGGTATTTTTGGGATTTTTATCATCCGCGGAATCTTTCGCGGTTTTTTTGTGGAATTGTCCGAAGTCGTGGCAATCATCGTCGGCTACCTGGTCGCACGATCTCTTGGGCCGGTCTTCGGCGCATGGTTGGACAATTTCCTGCCCCTGGCAGTCTGGATTACCTACATCATCGCTTTTATCACGGTTTTTATCACGGTTGTGGTCATCATTCATATCCTGGGAACGCTCCTGCACAAGGCATCGAAACTTTCTGCGCTTGGAATCCTCGAACGTATTGCCGGCGGAGTTTTCGGAGGTGTCAGGTGTCTCGCCCCAATTGATGGTCCTGGTGCTCCTTCTGGCAGTCAGCCCCATGGGCAATATGATTGGTCAGCACCTCGAACGTGGTCTTATTACACGGGCGTTATGGAACACAACCGAGAATATCAGGAATTACCTCGGATGGGAACGCGTGTCGATAACCGACCTTATTCCGAACATTGACCAGCTCATATTACCGCTGCTGGACAACATTGATATGGGAGAACTTGCAGATTTTCTCCGTGAGCAGGATGGTGATCTGCTGCAGCAGTTGTTCGAACAGGCACCGGAATCCATTCATGATTATGTAGGTTCGGGAATAGGGGAAGATGGGTAGTCTCACTATACCCGATCCCGATCAAATCAAAGAGACAATTGAAAATATTCCACCGGATGTCCAACAGGAATTGCGTGAACTTCTTGAGGACCAGACGAAGTCAACAGAGGAACGTGCCGCGGAATTCTGGCAGATGTTGCAGCAACATCAACCGGATATTCCCATTTAATAACGGTAGAAACCGGGTATAGTCATTCTGAAATGAGTGTTACGGCGATGTAACAGCCGACATTTTCCTATTGCCCTAATCGCTGGGGCATTCCCTGGATATTAAATTCCCTGGCAACAATTCTTGCAGGTGTGTACTGCGGGTCGATCAGCAACGCCCACCGGATGTAATCAAATCCCTCCGCATGATACTGTTCGCTGATCATCCAGGATCCACGCATGGTGAACATCATCGGATACATGGCAACCGCTCGCTGCTGAAGAAGGGGCATTCCCGGATAATATTCAATATCATCCAACCGTAACCCGGAGAAATGGAAAGGTCATTGGCGGACTGTTCCCCTGGATACGCATGAACAATCCTTCAGCATTATAAGGATAGCCATCAACCGGTGGAATGTACTGAGGAAGAAAACATCACACCGCCATTTTCATCCACAAATGTGTCAACCAGCCGGGAAATGAAAATATCTGCAAAAGCACGAATCGAGTCAGAGGTCACTTCAGGATTGTCTGCCACATCCAGGAGTGAATCCAGGGAGGGCAGAACCGGTCCGAACCGGTCTGCATATTTATTCCGGATCGCCCCAAGATAGCGGGCATCATCAAAACGCAACGGATTCAGAACAGTAAGATCCACACGCATGCGTTGCGCTGCCGCCAGGTAGGCATAAGGAGCGTTGGCCAGGGTTTCATCCGTACTCAGGACAAATGTGTTCAAGCGGACCGTACGCAAGGTGTTTTTTGCGTGGATTTCCCAGATGGTCTCATTGGAACGGGAAATCGAGGTTCCGGTGAGTCCCCATAACACGGGGATAATGAGCCAAACAAGCATGCTTGTTCCACCGGGAAGTTTTCGAAACAGCAGAACAAGACCCAACCCGGCGAGGAATGCTGTTTCAAGGGCGACAAAAAAACGCGCCGAATTCCGCGTACTCACCACCCAAAAAACCACCAATGAAACCGCCAGCGTACAAGGCAAGAATGACAACGATAGTGCGCAGTTGCCATTTGGCGACTTGAATAACTCCCCAGATTGCCGGAAGCAAAGCAATCGGTGTAGCAGCGGTCCAGATGCTCCATGCCGGTAACAACGCGTTACGATAGTCGGGAATCCCCGGAGAACCGACGAGAATGCCACGAACCGGATGGATCATTTCCGCAAGGGGATAGGGTTAAAAGTGTAATGGGGATGAGAACCCAGATAAAGACCAGGGAACGGTGCCGTTTCAGGGCTTTCCCGTCCGGCGCACCAGAGCATGGCAAGCAAAGCGGGAACTGCAAGCAACGCACACCACATGCATGGTAGCGGCAATACCTGTGAAAAACATTCCTGCAGCGATACGTAATGAATCGCTACCCTGGAAGGCACGACGAACTCCGGAGAAAATGTATTACGGCGATTGTCAGGAAAAGAAACGACCAGGTAGCGGGATTTACCATCAGAGCAGTCGCCCAGGAAGTCTTGGCGATTCCCGTGAAAATACCCAGCCAGATGGCGACCATGGACGGCGCCCAGACATTAAGGTACAGGATCATCCGGTAGATGGGAACAGTGAACATTCCCATCGCCAGCGAATAACCGACAAGAGTGATCCAGTTCAGTGCTGAGGCAATGGACACTGCCGGGAACAAAGCGCCTGTAATTTTCACAAAAAAGACGAACAACGGCGCCACTTCTCCTGATATGGGGTCACCTGCGTGAAGCGCAGAAGCAGCCCAGGCGGCTGCGGCGCCCGGACCAAGGCCGGGTGCGACCGTAAAGCTGCCCGCGAAAAATGTAAGAGCCGCAACCGTCGCGAAGATAAACAGCTCTGTGCTTCTGTTTCTCTTTTTTATTCCCTGTAACATAGGCCTGAATGTAAGGCTCTTTTTCAAGCGCGACAATACACGTCTTGTCTGGTCGCTCTTTTCTTTTTTCACTACAATGAATCTTTCCAATACAACGAAAATTTGGTAGTATTGGAGTGATTCGTTTGATGACCATTATCCTGGAGTGAAATATGCACCTGTTGATGATCCGTCATGAAAACAATTCCAGTCCTGCAATCATGGACGAGGACCATAACCTGTATGATCTTTGCTCTTTTCTGAAAGATCACTTTTCACACGGAAATCCCGCTCCCTGGTTCCAGCCGACCCTGGATACGATCTTCCATGCGGAGTCACCCCTGGAGTTAATCGCAGATATGCGAGGATCGTTGAAGTATCTACCGGTGATTGAATGGAAAGAATGGAAACCGGATGTGCCTCTTCAGAATGCCGACCTGATCTGCGTATAGGCGGTAATTATGCCGACCATGCGAAAGAGTTGGGGAGATCCCGTTCCGGCGGAGCCGGTCCTTTTTATGAAACCGAGGAGTTCGCTGATCGCATCCAAGGCAGAAATTCATTTTTCGTCCGACCTCGACAATGTGCAATATGAGGGAGAGATTGCCTTCGTTATCGGGAAAACATTGCAGGGCGCTATATCGGAAGAAGAAGCCGGATAAAGCGATTGTGGAATGACACTTTTGAATGACATCACCAACCGTGCCAAACAAGGACAATTGAAGGAAAAAGGGAAACCATGGCTGTTAGGCAAAGGTGGCAGTACCTTCGCCCCTTGCGGTCCCAAGATTTATTTACGGGAGCCAACAGACTCCTGGTCGGATTTTGCCCTTACGACAATGGTGAACACCGAGATACGCCAGGAAGGTAATCCGGATCAGTGGTTATGGTCGGCAAACACACTGGTACGGATCATAGCGGAGAAACTTGGCTTGCGTGCCGGGGACATCATTTCCACCGGAACACCTTCGGGAGTTGGTAAACTCACTGACGGCGATGTAGTGGAAGTCTACAGCCCGAAGATCGGATTGTTGAAGAACAAGGTGGTGTGTCAATAAAGCGTGCAGTCAGATTGTAACAGGATACTTTTACATATCAAGTAAAACATTATGCAAAAGGGCCGCTCCCCAGAGGAAGCAGCCCTTTTCACATCTATCTGCAAAAGAAGGATCAAGTGCCTTCCTGCCAGTCGGAAAGATAGGCAATCTGCTCTTCTGTCAGTTCGTCGATGGTGATTTTCATCGAAGCGAGCTTCAGACGGCTGACCAGGTCTTCGATCTCGATGGGAGGATCGTAAACCTTGGCTTCCAGTTCATTGCCATGCTTGGCCATATAGGAGCTTGCGAGCGCCTGGGTGGCGAAGCTCATGTCCATGACACTGGCCGGGTGACCTTCTGCGGCGGCGAGGTTGATCAGACGTCCCTGCGCCAGCAGGAATACCCGGTGGTCATTTTGAAGAGTGTACTCATCCACGAGGTCGCTACGGATAGCACGATTCACACGCTTGGAGATTTTTTCGAGCGCCGGGATGTCGATTTCCACGTCGAAGTGACCGCTGTTGGCGACAATAGCGCCATCCTTCATCTTGACGAAATGTTCTTCACGGATGACATGCTTGTTGCCGGTTAGTGTGCAGAAGAGATCGCCAACTTCGGCTGCGGCTTCCATTTTCATCACACGGAAACCGTCCATGGCCGCTTCCAGCGCCTTCACCGGATCGATTTCAGTGACAACGACATTGGCGCCCATGCCACGGCAACGTGTGGCGAAACCGCGTCCGCACCAGCCATAGCCAAGGACCACAACGGTTTTTCCTGCAAGCAGGATGTCGGTTGCACGAATGATGCCATCGACAGTTGACTGACCTGTACCGTACCGGTTGTCAAACATGTTCTTGGTTTTGGCATCATTAACTGCAATCACCGGAAGCTTCAGCACGCCGGACTTTTCCATGGCGCGGAGACGGATCACACCAGTGGTGGTCTCTTCCATGGAACCGAGCATGCCTTCAATGTTTTCCGGGTATTTTTCATGAATGGCCGTCACGAGGTCGCAGCCGTCATCCATGGTTACTTGCGGTTTGTGTTCGGCGGCAGCCTTGATGTGCTTGTAATAGCCTGTATTATCAATACCGCGGATTGCATAGGTGCGGATATCAAAATCATTGACAAGGCTGGCGGCCACATCATCCTGCGTGGAAAGCGGGTTGGAAGCGCAAAGGACCATGTCTGCGCCGCCTGCTTTCAGGGTACGGATCAGGTTCGCGGTTTCGGCAGTAACATGGAGGCAGGCGCTCATGCGCAGGCCTTCCAGTGGCTTGTCCGCTTCGAACTGCTCACGTATTTGCTGAAGGACAGGCATATCATTGTCTGCCCACAAGATTCGCTTCTTTCCCTGCTCTGCAAGGGCTAAATCTTTGACATCATATTGTTCAGGTTGTAAAGCCATAGAAAATATCCTGTTTTACAAAAAAGGTTATCTTTTTCTTAAAAATGGTTTCGGATCAAGCATCTTTTTTCAGCAACGGTGCGACCTGGTCTGTTTCTTCCCAGGTAAATCCCGGTTCATTGCGACCGAAATGACCATAGGCAGCAGTTGCACGGTATACCGGGCGTCTCAGGTTTAATGTCTCAATGATTCCGCCGGGAGTAAAGTTCAGGTGTTTTCGGAGAAGCTCTTCAATGCGTGTTTCTTCGATTTTGCTGGTACCGTTTGTGTTGACCATGATGCTGACAGGTTCTGCAACGCCAATGGCATAGGCAAGCTGGAGCGTACATTCATCGGCCAATCCGGCGGCTACCACATTCTTCGCTGCAAAACGTGCCATGTAGGCTGCGCTGCGGTCAACCTTTGTTGGATCTTTTCCACTGAAGGCGCCGCCACCATGAGGAGCATAACCACCATAGGTGTCTACAATAATCTTTCTTCCGGTAAGACCGGCATCCGCATGGGGTCCGCCGAGAACAAAACGGCCAGTCGGGTTGATGTGAAGAATGATTTTCTTCGGATCATACATGCCTTTGGGAAGAACAGGGAAAATGACATGTTTTTTAATTTCTTTTACAATCTCTTCCTGGGTGATGTCAGGATGGTGCTGGGTTGAAAGCACGACGGTTGTAATATCCACCGGTTTGTTGTCTTCATAACGAATGGAGACCTGGGCTTTCCCGTCCGGACGGAGCCAGGGAAGGGTTCCATTTTTGCGAATTTCAGATAATTGTTTGGTCAGTTTATGGGCGAGCATGATCGGCAATGGCATCAATTCTTCTGTTTCTTTACAGGCAAAACCGAACATCATCCCCTGGTCACCGGCACCGGCACGGTCCACACCCATAGCAATATCGGAGGCTTGCTGATCAATGGTGGTAAGAACTGCACATGTATCCGCATCAAAACCCTGGTCGGAATTGACATAACCGATATCTCGAATTACCTGGCGTACGACGGAGGGGATATCTACGTATGTGGTTGTTGTAATTTCACCGCCTACAAGGGCCATTCCTGTCGTGACAAATGTTTCACACGCTACTCTCCCAAATGGGTCTTCTGCGAAAATGGCATCAAGAACAGCATCTGAGATCTGGTCTGCTATTTTGTCAGGGTGACCTTCAGTAACGGATTCACTTGAAAAAAGAAAATTTTTCATCGATCAATCCTGGTAAAGTGTTGTTAAGGAACGAAATGTTTTCTGGGCTAAGATAGCAATTATTACAGCAATGTTCAAAAGAAAAATCTTTACTATGAGGTAGTGTTTCACCTCGATATAAAGTCTTGTAACTACTGCTTATGGAGTATTGCTATCGTATACTACGAATTTAAAAGCTTCGTTTCAAAGTATTCAATCGTGTATTTCAGTCCTTCTTTTAACTGAACAGATGGTTTCCATTCGAGGACTTCCATGGCCCTCTCGATATTCGGCTTTCGTTGAACAGGATCATTATCCGGCAACGGTTTGTAATCGAACTCTACACTGCTGCCAATGGTATCCCGGATAATGGTCGCCAATTCAATAATGGTGAACTCTACCGGATTGCCAAGGTTCACGGGACGAATCTCATCCGGATGGTTCATTAATGCGATAAGACCTTTCACCAGATCCTGGACATAACAGAAGCTGCGGGTTTGTTTCCCGTCGCCATATATCGTAAGAGGTTTCCCACGCAGCGCCTGGATAATAAAATTGGACACCACACGTCCGTCGTCCACCGCCATTCGCGGACCATAGGTATTGAAGATTCTCGCGATACGAATATCCACCTTGTTCATCCGGTGATAATCCATCATCAGGGCTTCAGCGGCACGTTTCCCCTCATCATAACAGGAACGTATCCCGATGGGATTCACATTTCCCCAGTACTCTTCCGTCTGAGGGTGGACCTTGGGATCACCATATACTTCGGATGTGGATGCCTGCAGAATACGAGCGTTGACTCTTTTCGCCAGGCCAAGCATGTTCAGTGTGCCCATAACATTGGTTTTGATTGTCTTCACCGCATTGTACTGGTAGTGAACCGGTGAAGCAGGGCACGCAAGGTTGAAAACCATGTCGGCTTCTAACAGTATCGGTTCCGTGATGTCATGACGAATCAACTCAAAACGTTCATGGGACAACAAGTGACGGATATTATCTTTCTGGCCGGTAAAAAAATTATCGACGCACAGTATGTCACAGCCATTTGTAATCAACGTGTCGATCAAATGGCTTCCTAAAAATCCTGCACCGCCGGTAACTAATACTCGTTTCAAATCATATCTCCAGGGCAGTAAACAACGATTCTTCCAAAGTGTTGCTATTACAGATCTGATTTTCTAACTGGTGTGGAATCAATGCAATCGTGAAAGAAAGGAATATATTGATTGATTCTTCCCAATCCAATGCTCCAGAACACGTTATCTTACAAGGATCTCAAGATTCTTGCTGACGGGTGCGGTTACGATACAACGCAGGATCAACTACCTCAAGCATCGCATTCGTATTCAAGTCGATTTCCAGGAATGCCGGTAACGGTTCTACAAGTGTTTCAGGATTGCCAAGCATATCGTTGTAGTTGATATAACATACATCAATATTGGACTGCGAAGAAATCCATTTTTTTACATGATTCAGGTGTAAAGTGAAGATTCGAAGCATCTCTTCATCACTTTCTCCCTTTGGCTTACCAAGACGCTCGAGCATCTTTTTCTCGCTTCGAAGCACTTCATTCAAATCACGTTCCATAAATACAATTTTATAAGAATAGTCAGTCGGCAATTGCAGAAGAAGCATGGAAACCATCTTGAACACTTTGCCACCGGCAGTAGCCAGCCAACTGGAATCCTCGGAGATCTTTTTTACTTTTTCCAGTTCGTAATACCCTTTGGGATTATCTATATCTGCCTTGCGGATATTGTCTGTGAGAACCGGAATGCCTCCTGCCTCCATCATTTTCATCATCATGGAAGTTCCGCTGCGCGGAAGGCCGGAAACGATATAAACGGGTTGGTCCGTCATTACTCTTTCCTTTATCAGAACACTGGAAAAATAGCCTGGCTATTTTCCGCGGGCAACAAGGTCGTCGGTTCATACTCAAAGAGAATAGTAACTGTTCCAAAGCGAAACAATCCTATTATAGATACTTTATTGCTGATGGGTCGAATCCGATAATAAAAGGGGATCTCTCCATGACGATAAAGAGATCCCCCACATTGGTACTGAACTTTATCCGAAAGTACAAGCCTGACGTTCAAATAACACAATTAAAACATGGTGTAGATAAACGGCGCCAATGCAGATCCTTGCGTAATTACGAGTAACAGGCTCAGCAACAGCATAAATAAAACAATCGGTGTCAGCCACCATTTTTTGCGTACTTTCAAAAACTCCCAGATCTGCCCCAGTCGAGAAGCCATCGGTAATACTCCTTCTATCGAATCTTCAATTATTTTAATATGGTTTGTCAAAACGTGTATGCGGACCATCATCTTCCACTTTTACCCAGTAACTGTCCTCTTTTTTGGCAAATTTCAGCCTCAGAGGATCGTTTCCGAACAGGCGCATCAGCAGCCCTACCGGTGTGATAACAATATAAAACGTCAATGTTACCAGGATGTGTGTTACGATAATGCTGAGAACAAAAGCCAGCTTCATCCAGAACCATTCGATCGGAGTCAGGACTCGCGGAAAAATGAGACCGAAAACGAGGAAAAATCCCGCCAGGCCGAACATGTAAGGCCATATAGTCGATTCATTGTCCGGAAGAGAATTTCTCCAATAGGATATAGCCCCCAGCACGGCAAACGCTCCGGCCATGACAAGACCGAAATTTCGAAGCTCTTTGGTTGTTTTCTTCTTCATATCTGATCCATTCAATTGTTTCAAACGCGAATTGGCTCTCGATTAATCCAGCGCATACAATTTGCGCCAGTCTGCATCATCTTTCAGTTTTTCCTGTTCTTCCTTGTAAAGAAGCAGACCCTCCAGGCACAGCACATCCATTTCCGTACGCATGAAGCACAGGTAGGCGTCCTCAGGCGTACAGACAATCGGTTCCCCGCGAACATTAAAGCTGGTGTTGATGATGACACCATACCCCGTCTTTTCCTTGAATTTACTGATCAGGGCATGGTAATTGGGATTGTCGAGCTTGTCCACGGTTTGGATCCGTGCCGAATAATCCACGTGGGTGATTGCAGGAATGTCCGAACGGGGAACATTCAATTTCTGGATACCGAAGAAATTTTTCTGCTCAGCCGTCATTTCTTTCCTGCGCTCTTTTTGTACGTCAGCGACCAGGAGCATGTATGGACTTTCCCTGTCAATCTCGAAATACTCGCTGACATCCTCCACCAGGCAGGAGGGTGCAAATGGCCGGAACGATTCACGATACTTGATCTTCAGGTTCATCGTGGTCTGCATTTCAGGACTTCGCGCATCCCCGATGATTGAACGGCCGCCGAGCGCGCGCGGACCGAATTCCATGCGGCCATTGAACCAGCCGACCACTTTTTCGTTGGCCATCGCATCCGCAGTTTTGTCCAGCATTTCCTCGTAGGGATGCTTGTGATACTTGTACCCATGTTCCTTCAGCCAGGCTTCCACTTCATCCTGTGACCATCCCGGGCCGAGGTAGGAACCATGCTGGCTGTCACGTCCGTCACCACTTGTCGTTCGTGGTTTGTCATTTACCTGGTGCCATGTGAAAATGGCGGAACCAAGCGCACCGCCGGCGTCACCTGCGGCCGGTTGGATCCAGATCTTGTCAAAGATCCCGGAACGGAGGATCTTGCCGTTTCCAACACAATTCAATGCCACACCACCTGCGAGGCACAGGTTTTTCTCGCCGGTTTCTTTCTGTACGTGACGCGCCATTCGCAGCATAATGTCTTCGGTAAGCACCTGGATTGACGCAGCGAGGTCCATCTCTTTCTGGGTAAGATCGGATTCCGGCTTCCGGGGCGGACCACCGAACAATTTGTGGAATTTGTTCGACGTCATGGTGAGGCCCTGGCAGTAGTTGAAATACTTCATGTTCATTTTGAAACTGCCGTCCTCACGGAGATCTATAATGTTGTCAAGAATGGTCTGCACATACTTGGGTTCACCATAGGGTGCAAGCCCCATGACCTTGTATTCCCCTGAATTCACCCGGAAACCGGTATAGTAGGTAAGAGCGGTATACAGAAGCCCGATGCTGTGCGGGAACTTCATTTCATACCGGATGTCCACCTTGTTGTCTTTACCAACGCCCCAGGATGCCGTCGCCCATTCGCCAACACCGTCCATGGTCAAAAATGCGGCGCTCTCAAACGGAGACGGGAAAAACGCGCTGGCGGCATGGGACTGGTGGTGCTCGGGAAAGATCAGGTTTCCCTTGTAGCCATCCAGTTGATCCTTGATCAGGTCGCCCATCCACAGTTTTTCTTTCAACCATAGAGGGGTTGCCTTCAGGAAGGAGGCAATTCCCATGGGGGCAAACGAAAGATAGGTTTCAAGGAGACGTTCAAACTTGATCCATGGTTTATCATAAAACGCTACATAATCAAGTTTATGTGGTGAATCGAGACCGGCTTCCTTGAGACAGTAGTTAATTGCATTGTTCGGGAAACGGTGGTCATGTTTTTTACGGGTGAAGCGCTCTTCCTGTGCTGCGGCTATAATTTTTCCATCACGGACCAGGCACGCGGCAGAATCATGATAAAACGCTGAAATTCCAAGAATATCCATTCGGTCTCCGAGGGTAAAACATGTTCGCTGTATACAATCGTAGTAAAGTTATGGAACGGAATTCGTAAATCAAGGTTTTCCTTCAATCCGATAAAATATAGAATATCCAAAAGGGGAAACAATGATACTTTATTCCGAAAATGGATATCTGCGAGCGAAACCATCTCGCTTCCTGGTATACTTCCTGAGGATCAGCGATAAAAAACAGCCCGGAGTCTCTTCCGGGCAGATGTGAGACTTCGTTTATTAAAATTACTGGCTGGATTGAATTCCAACGTTGTTCCCCGCCGGGTCGCGGAAAAGAGCGTAATAACCGTAATCTCCGCCAATGGCTGTTTTTTCGCGGATGATAACTCCGCCCTGATCCCGGATTTTTCGCAGGGTTTTTGGAATGTCATCCACCTTGATATAAAACGTGGCGGCAGGATTGGTGACGGGAGCTCCTGCTGTGGTGAATCCACCGTTATTTCCTGCCGGATCTTTCCACATCATGTATCCGGCGTCGTGTCCCTGGGTTGTCCATCCAAACAGGGTACGGTAAAACGTCGCGCTTTTGTCCAGGTCTTTTGCATACAGTTCAAGATGACAGATGCTGCCAAATGGGTCTTTCATTATCGCCTCCTGATGTATGTTCTGATTGTAAAATAAGGTATTTACGCAGTTAATTGAATGGGTATTTGACAGTTATTGCATTATTTTTCAGTCCTGTCCATCTCATGTCACTCCGGGAGAACAGAAATAAAATGCCGCTTAATACAACGAATCATGAAACGATCTTCCGCGCGCAAGTCTCATTTGTACTTCACGGCTGTAGGATGTGTCGTTGAAAAAAAGTCTGGCGAATAATTTCGGATCAGCATGTTCTGTAAAATGTTTTTCTACAAGGGACATTTCGAATTTTGCCAGCATACCGTCGAACAGCAGGTCGGCATCATCGCCTGCAAGAGTCAGCCACTCTGCATCTTCCCAGGTTGTTAGAGAGTGAATCGCATGGAGAAGCAGTACAATTTTCCCTGCATCCTGTTTGCTGATTTTGTCGGGGAAACGGGCATTCAGGGCATGGCGCAACGCAGACTCACGACATTCACCTGTCTGCTCGAGGGTTTCTGCTACCAGGGGAAGAAGTACTTTCAATCGTCGAAAAGGAATGACATGTTCAGGTGCAAGTTCAATCGCATCCAGGTAATCCAGGGATGGGTCCCTTGGTGCGCTTGGTTCCACATACTCTTCGCTAAGGGATGGTTCCTTGACTTTTGGTGGAATTTTTTCAGTGGCTTTTTTTCGAATGTTGGTTTTTACTGGCCTGGGTTTCTGAATGGTAACAGGTTTTTCTTTTTCTTGAGCCTTTGCACGATTCAGCTTAAGCAATTCTCCCAGCATGTAGTATTGATCGCAGATTGCTTTAAAATGGGCGCTTACCGAACCTTCCACACCGATTCCGATGACAGTTTTTCCGTGTTGACGCAAGGTCAGGACAAGCGCATTAAAATCACTGTCTCCGGTGACAAGCACAAATGTTTCCAGTTGGGGATACCGGTAAACAAGCTCCGTCGCATCAATACACATTTTAATGTCGGTTCCGTTTTTTCCCTGGAGGTGATGGCTGGGGGCTTCAACAGGTACTATTCCCAACGACATCAGGTGTTCGATAAAGCGGGGAAAGTGACGCCAGTCTGCATAAGCAAGGGCAATATCAATACGTTTGGAACGGCAGAATTCCCTGGCAAGTTGCATTACCCGGGTCAAGTCCAGGAAGGTTCCCGGGTAGGTGTCGCGCATGCCAAGAACGACATTTTCGAAATCTATCAGTACACATGTACTGCTTTTCACACGATGATGTCGCGATTTGTCGGAAACATTCGTCTTTTTCCTAGAAAATAACCACTTCACGGGTTCTCTCTTTTATTGTTAATGGATAGACATTGGTAAAACCGAGACGGTTCAAATGCATAGAGCATAGCCATATATACGATACAGGATTTAGTGAGAATCAACAAGGAGTAAATTGTAAATGAAGAGGAATTTTATAATAACCGTTCCCCGTAAACCAGGGAGAATCATTTTTCTGGTGTACCGGGTTGGCAACTCTTGCGAAGATGAATCGTCGGTATTGAATTTCCCAAAAAAACATTCTGTGTAGCAGGGATTGCAGATAAACCATCAGCAACTCCATGACAATATTCATGATCTGGTTTCTTGATAATAGACGGAATAATTAGAATGTAAAGATGCTTTACAGACTCTGTGATTTATAAGATAATGATATAAAAACAGCGTTTCATTGGATGGAAATGAAATGAGGCGTGTTATGCTTTAAAACACAAAATACGGAAAATCATTGATTATATTAGCAACAACATTAAATGTCTGTACGCAAAGATAAATGCCTACATCATCGTTGAGAGGTGTGAAATGCACAGGGGACAAGGGAAACAGTATCTATTGCTGCTTGGAATACTCCTTGCCGTAATAAGTGTGTCTACGTCCTATTCGCAAGTGACAGAAGAGGGACCTGTCAATATTGCTGTTCTCGATCTCGATATATCGTACGGTATTGAGGAGACTATTTCACGTCCATTGTCGGACAGGTTGCGTCATGAATTGTTCATGACGGAGAGGTTTGTTGTTGTTGAGCGGAACATGATGGAGCAGATCCTCTCCGAACAGGGCTTTCAGCAATCGGGATGCATTTCCGACGAGTGCGCTGTACAAGTTGGGCGGCTTTTAGGTGTTCATGAAATGATTGCAGGATCGCTCGCCCGTGTTGGCCAGGTATACACACTTTCCGTACGGATGATCAACGTGGAAACCGGCGAGCTGGTTTCCACCTACAGTATCGATTGCGAATGCCAGATTGAAGAAATCCTCACCACTCGTATTCGTTTTTCAGCTCGTCTGCTGGCGGGACTGGAAACTCCCCCTGAACCTATTGAACTGCACATTGCCCAGAATAACGATCAAAACATACCTGTTGAAGATCCGGTGAAAAAAACGGTGGAAACGGCACCTGTATATAATGAACAACCAGTCGAAGAGGATGAGCCGTTTGTCACCGGAGTTACCCTTATGGGCGGAATTGCCAATTCCCAATTTCGAAATGAAAAGGATTATCACAATCCCTATTACGCCTGGAATGGGATTGGGTATATTGAATGCCGCTTGTTAAACAGCGTTGCTCTGCAGACAGGTTTTGGCTACTACCGGTTTGGCAACAGCCTGGATGATTCCCGCGAGGAGATCTCCACAAGTGATGACAGGCTGAACCATGTGTCCATGTCTTACTGGACTGTGCCGGTATACTTGAAACTGATCCGTGAAGGAGGCGAAACAAGGTGGAACGAGGGTAGACCTTCCGTACGTTTTGCCGTGTTCGCCGGTATGCTCTTCAGTTTTGTCGATGAAGCGAAATATGTCAAACCGATCACAGATCTGCAGGGAAATCCGACAGGTGAATACAGCAGGGCGGATATTGTAGATATGTGCAACGGACAGGTTACCCGTTTTGTATTCGGAGCAAGCCTTACCCTGGGTGGCCTTGTTTTTGAATTCCAGCGGGGAATGGCATTGAACAACGTATTCAAAGATGAAGATGAGATTAATAGCGTACTTCATCTGCCCAGTGATGAAAGGGATGAGTTCTGGTCGTTTTCCATGGGGATATTTTTTGATTTTCGATAGCATTATAATATTACAAGTAATCGATCAATTACTTTGTCAAACATTGAAAACATGATTTTTTGACAAGCCGGGGGGCTTCACGATGTTCAGGAAGTATGTATTCCTATCTATTATTCTACTGCTGATTTTGCTGACAATTCCATTATCAGGGTATACCCAGGAGAACACTTATCAGATCGGCATCGTCATTGATGGCCCATGGGATCACAATGAAGCAATCCTTTCCCTGTTTAAACAGGAAATCCTCGATATTACCGAAGGTGAATTTATAATTGAGTTTCCTGAAGAAAAGACAATTGTTTGCGATTGGACAAGCCAGTCAGTCGGCGCTGCGCTTGATCAACTCTGGTCCGATCCGGAAGTTGATCTCGTTTTAGGTATGGGATTGCAGGCGTCGAATTACGCTTTACTTGCAGAGTATCGTCCGAAACCGACAATGGCGCCGTTTATCCAGGAGACACTCGTTACCGGAAGACAGACGGAAAATGGCGGTAGCGGCGTTCAAAATCTTGTGTATTCGGTTGCTCCCGCACTTTTTCAGCGTGACCTGGACTTTTTTCGCGATATTGTTCCATTCACTGATTTTGCATTCCTGATGCAGGAATCCTATTGTCAGAATAAGGTAGGATTTGAAGAACATCTTGCAGAATACCTCGAGGGATCAGGACTTACGGCCCATGTGATCCCCGTTTCCACATCCGCCCAGGCCGCGCTGGATTCCATCCCGGAAACTGCAGAAGCGGTTTATCTTGGTCCGCTGCTTTCCTTGACAGATGAGCAGTACTCCCAACTTGTTGATGGACTCATTGCACACAGGTTGCCAAGTTTCTCCGCATTTGGACGTATGGATGTGGAACGCGGTATCATGGCAGGCCTGGAGACAGAAAACATGTTTGACCGTCGCGCCCGAACACTGGCATTGCGGGTCCAGCAGATCCTCCTCGGTGAAGCCCCTGCCAATATCCCGGTTGCCATTTCCACCGAACAACGTTTGACTATAAACATGGAGACTGCACGGGAAATCGGCATAAGCCCGCGATGGGAGATTATCAACGAAGCGGATGTGATCAATGATGTCAGGCAGGATGTCGCTCGACGACTGACCCTGAGCGGAGTAATCCGGGAAGCGATTCAGGTCAACCCTGAACTGCAGGCAAAACGGACGGAAGTCATCGCCGCACGGCAGGATGTGAATGAAGCGCGTGCGAACCTTCTTCCCCAAATCGAAGCAAGCGCTCTGTATGCGCAAATCGATGACGACCGTGCGGAAAACAGCATGGGCCAGGCGGTGGAAAGGACAATAACCGGGAATCTCACGGTGACGCAGCTTCTCTTCTCCGAACCGGCATGGGCGAACCTCAGCATGCAACAGCACATGCAAAGGGCGAGAATGAATGAACTGCGGGCGATGACCCTGGATGTGGCCCGTGATGCGTCCGTAGCCTATTTGAATGTCTTGATGGGAAAAGCGAGTGAACGAATCCAGAAGGAGAACCTGCGGCTCTCACGTGAAAACCTGGATCTCGCTCGTGTGAGAGAAACCATCGGTGTCGCCGGACCGGCGGAAGTATACCGCTGGGAAGCGCAGATCTCGCAATCCCGTAATGATGTCATCCAGGCGAATGCACAACGAAACCTGGCGGAGATGCAACTGAACAGGATCCTCCATCGTCCAACAGAAGAAACCTTCGAATTGGAAGATCTGGATATGGAGAGTCAAAGTCTCCTGCTCTCAATCGCACCGCCATTTCTGTACATCGAGAATCGTCAGAATTTCCGTCTGCTCCGTGATTTTGTTGTCCAGGAAACCATGAACAATTCCCCCGAGCTGGCGCAACTGGATGAAATTATCGCAACCTGTGAACGTTTCCTTGCATCCCAGGGCAGGCAGTATTACACCCCAACCCTTGCTCTGCAGGCGGGACTGGAAAACACTTTCGACCGTCAGGGCGCGGGACTTTCCACCTATGATGCTCTGCCGAGCAAAGCGGATGATCTCAACTGGAATGTAGGCATTCAGCTCTCGATTCCACTCTTTGAGGGCGGATCACGGTTCGCTTCCCATCGTCGGGCGCGGTTTACCCTGCAAATGTACCAGCAGCAACGCGGGGCGGTGGCGGAACAGTTGGAACAAAGGGTTCGGTCCGCGCTTCATTCCGCAGGAGCTTCGTATGCTTCCATCCGTCATACCCGGGAGGCGGCGGATGCAGCACGCCGTACTTTCGAAGTTGTATCGGATTCTTACGCCAGCGGCATGGTATCCATTCTCGAGCTTCTTGACGCTCAAAATGCCGCCCTGGTAACCGAAGAAGCCGCTGCAGTAGCGGTGTACGAGTTTATCCTCGATTACCTGAATGTTCTTCGGGCTTCCGGTTCCATGCTGGATGGTCGTACTCCTGGCGAGTTGCAGGCGCTCAGTGAACGCCTCGAACGTTTTATCGTGGAAAATGGTGGCTATTTACCGGCAGAACTTCATTGATTAAGTATTGAATATTGTATACAAGAGTCGGTCAGTGTACTGCTGGCCGTTTTTTGTATAAACGTTGGCGGTGCCCATTGCTTCTAATCCCTGTTGGACACAGTGCTTCACAGATAACATTCTGCACGGTTCAAACCAACAGGGGCATGTTTTAAACATTATCGAAAGGGAGCTCCTGAGGAGCATACTTAGGGTCTACTGAAAAAGTCTATTCGCAATTTGATTTGTTCTTATAAATCCAGTTCCATCGGGCAGGGACGCGCCGCCCTGCCTCGGGAAAATCACAGATTGTCACCCAAAACGATGTCTTGGGATTATAGTTTCGGAGCATCCACTTATCACGGAATCAATTGGATTGTTCATGAATCATTCCCATCCATCAAAGCAATCTTCAGTACTTCATCAATCTTGCGTACCGGATGGAACTCCATCTGTTCGCGTACTTCTTCAGGAATTTTTTCAAGGTCTTTCTGATTGTCCCACGGCAGGATGATATGTTTGATCTTGGAACGGTTCGCGGCGACAACCTTTTCGCGCAAGCCACCTATAGGAAGCACTTTTCCCGTCAACGTGATCTCACCGGTCATGGCGACATCCGCCCGTACTTTCTGACCGGTGAACAGGGATACTAACGAGGTGGTCATGGTCACTCCCGCAGAAGGACCATCCTTGGGAGTCGCCCCAGCGGGAACATGCAGGTGAACATCCTTCTTGGTGAACATTTCCGACTTGATCCCGAACTTCCGGGCGTGCGCTTTAATCCAGGAATGGGCGATAGATGCCGATTCTTTCATCACGTCGCCAAGTTGCCCGGTAATCTTCACCTGTCCACGGCCCGCCATCATGGTCGTTTCGATTTCAAGAACACTTCCGCCTACTGGTGTATAGGCGAGACCATGAGTGACTCCAACCGCCGGAATCCGTCGGTTCCAGTGAGGTGCGATCTTTTTGGGACCAAGGAATTCAGCAAGATTTCCCTGTTGTATCACAACCTTATCTGTTTTGCTGTTTTCCGCGACTTTCCGCGCCACTTTTCTGCATACGGTCCCGATAGTGCGTTCCAGGTTACGGACCCCGGCTTCCCGCGTGTAATAGGTGATCATCTCGTCAATGGCTTTGTCCGTAATGCGTATGTTCTTCTTCGTCAGTCCATTGGCCTCCACCTGGCGGGGAACAAGGTAATTTTTTGCGATCTGGATCTTTTCCTTGGTGATATATCCGGGAAGACGAATGACTTCCATACGGTCCAGTAACGGCGGCGGGATCATTTCGCCATAGTTCGCTGTAGTGATAAAGAATACAGAAGACAGATCGAACTCGATTTCGATGTAATGATCGGAAAAGGTGCTGTTCTGCGCCGGGTCGAGTACTTCGAGAAGGGCCGATGCCGGATCGCCGCGAAAATCACTGGCGAGTTTGTCGATTTCATCGAGCATCAGCACGGGATTTCTGCTGCCGACTTTGCGAAGGGATTGCAGGATACGTCCGGGCATGGCGCCTACATAGGTTCTCCGGTGGCCACGGATCTCGGCTTCATCACGGACTCCACCCAATGACATCCGGGAAAACTTCCGTCCCATCGACCGGGCAATCGATTGGCCCAGCGATGTTTTCCCCACACCCGGAGGACCGACAAGACAGAGGATCGGCCCTTGAGCATCTGGCTTCAGTTTCCGTACAGCAAGCACTTCAAGAATTCGGTCTTTAACATCTTCGAGACCGTAGTGGTCTTCGTCGAGTATTTCCTGGGCTTTTTTTATCTCCAGGTGATCGTCCGTCTTGGTATTCCACGGCAGCGTCACCAGGTAATCCAGGTAGGTGGTTACTACTGAATACTCGGCGGAGGAGGGATTCATCCGTTCGAGACGTTTCAGCTCTTTTTCGGCGACTTCGAGAACATTTTCAGGAAGATCCGCTTTTACGATCTTTTCCCGCCATTCACGGACCTCGGTAGATCCCTCTTCATCCTCCCCAAGCTCTTTCTGAATTTGTTTCAGTTGCTGCCGGAGGTAGTAGTCACGCTGGCTTTTTTCGATCTCTTCCTGTGTTTTGCTCTGGATACTGCTTCCGATCTGGAGGATTTTCAACTCGCGTGCGATGAATTGCCTGAGCAAACGGATCCGGTCCGGGACTTTTACTTCATCCATCAGATTTTGACGGGCCATGGTATCAATCGTGATATTTGCCCCGATCAGATCACAAAGCGCTCCGGCGTCATCAATATTCTGTACCGCTGCTGTAAATTCTTCCGGAATGCTTGTGGAAAGATCCGCCATTTTTTCAAAATCTTCACGCAAGGCTCGCATTTGCGCTTCAAGGCGGACAGTCTTTCGGGGTTTGTATCGAAGGACCGAGACTTTAGCGACCGGGTAGGGATCCGACTGGACAAACTCCTCGATTTTAATCCGGTCCATTCCCTGGACGATCATTCTCAAGGTTCCATCCGGCATACGAAGCATGCGGAGGATCATTACCGCCGAGCCGGTTTTGAATAAATGTTGCGGTCCTTCCACTTTCTCCACATCGGGTCGTCTGAGGAAAGAACCGATGATACGAGTTCCCCCGGACTGCATGACATCATTTATCATATGGATGACGTCATCATCCTGGATTGCAATCGGAACAATGACACCGGGAAAGAAAACAATATCTTTGGGAGCAAAAATCGGCAATGTTTCCGGGATTACTACTTTACCGGGAGCAACACCCAATTCGAGACTGTCTGTTTCTACCATTTCTATTTCCTGGATATGGCTATATCTGAGCCTGGACGAAATACAAAATTACTGAATGTTGATTATCATTCTCTTTTTTAACGGTTTTTCCCGCTTCTGCATCTGGATGGTCAAAATACCATCTCTGTATTCCGCTTTCACTTCATCGGCGCAAACGGGGGATGGCAAGCGGAAAACCCTTTCGAAAGGACCATACGCCACTTCCATTTTATGGTATTGCCGTTTTCCAAATCCGGATACCTCATCGCGTATCCCTTTCATGATCAAAGCGTCCTTGTTCAGGACGAGTGTAATATCTTTGACACTGATGCCGGCGATATCCACAACGATCACAATTTTTTCCTCCGTTTCGAACATGTCGGAGGCCGGATGCCATCCTTCTTCCGCAGGTAGAAAAGGTGGCCGGTGAGAACCGAAGAACATCTCAAAATACTTTTCGAGATCCCCTTCACTGGTCCCATCCAGTTTTTCTATGGTATTCGGAAAATAGGGGGGTCTTTTCATACAATCCTCACCATTTCAACAAGACAATATCCCTTTACACAAAATGTAAAATATTGACTCTTTTTTATGGAAAACCAAACGGACCGCCTTGAAGAATAAGAAATTCTTCCATGAATCTAATGATTACACGATCATAGGGACGGAGTTTCCCTGTTAGATGCAACAGGATGCTCAAATGGACTGAAGAAGTGTCTATATCTACATCCGATTTACAGATTCATCTATAAATCTGTTCCAATCGACACATAATACTTTGGTTTTGTCCAGCCCGTATAATCGTTACCCCAGGCAATATCCCATTTCAACAGGAAATAACCGAGATTAACACGAGCTCCCCATCCGAATCCGATATCCATGTTGGCAAACTCACGCCGTCCGTCCTCATTGATCTGTGTCCAACGGAAATCATTTCCGGTCCAGGCAGCCCCGGCATCGAGGAATACTGCACCCCTGACATTGTAAAAGAACAAAGGCAACGGCCAACCGAAAAGGAGTTGACGCACAAGCGGGAAGCGGAATTCATTGTTAACCATCATATATCGGGTGCCTTCGCGCTGGTAATAATCAACACCTCGCAAGGGCAGCGCAAAGCTCGAAAAATAGATCTCATCAATATTATGCCGGACAGTTCCTCCGACAAAACGCCGGTTGATCCAATTGGATACACCACCAAGGAAGAACCGTTCGGGATTTTCACCCCAGCTCGCTGCACCCGCCAGCCGGAAAGCAAAACTGTAATCATTGGCTACATGGAAATACTGCCTCGCATCCAGGGATAATGTTCGGAAATCAATTCCCCAGGCTCTTGTATCACTGGAAATGTCGGAATTGTCCAGTTTCGGACTGTAAGAGAACCCGAGCCGCCAACGGCGTCCGTTCACCGGACCCGTCCATCCCCACACAGTGTTGTCGTATACGTATGCTATGGAAGGCAAGATGAAATGACGTTGCTGGTAACTCACATAATCGTACTTGTCCCAATCCCAGATATCGCGGTCTACGTTGACAAAAGCGGTTGAAAATTCAAATCTCCGGTTCCGGGAGAATGGATACTGCAGGACGAAACTTCCACCGTAGTTACGGTCCCTGATATGGCCGTAATCAAAGAAATACACATTATGGAAAATCCCGCCGCCCATGTCTGTGCGGTTGGGGAGATTGTAATAGAACAGGCCGAAATTACTGTTTTCAAAACTGTAGTACATATCGGTTGTCAGGAAAATCACATGATTGCCCAGCACATCGCTGAACATCATTTGCCCGACTCCCTGCAATCCGAAAAAGGTACTGTATCCTGCGGCTGCATTTACAACATCCGGAGTAAAATGAATACGATACCGTTGCGCAATATAATCGCCATCCTCATCAACGAGAGGACCTTCCCGCTCCTCGCGACGGCGTTGTTTCGCAGATCGTTGCATCTCATTTTCACGCATTCCGGGAGGATAGAAGATATAATTACTGTAAGGATTATCTTCTCTCTCTTCATCCATGGCAGGGTAAGGGTCGGGAATCAGGCGGACACCACCTGACACTATTTCCGTCTCTGTGGAATCCGTGTCTGTCTCTTCAGGTGTTTCCTCGATCTCTTCACTGGTGATTGTTCCGGAAGTAACAACTGCTGTTTCGGTCGCCGGTTGTGAAACAATAATCACACTTTCCTCGGTGGATGCAGGTTCATCAACAATGACCGTTGAATCATCCTCCGAAGAGAAGAATTCCGGAAGCAATCTCTGGGGACGTTCCACGTCCACTTCCGCAGTAGCCGTCTCGAGATCGTTGTCGGAATTTCTTTCCCGTTGCTGAAAGCCGGTTAATTGAGGTTCCACGCGTCGATTCGGTGCGAAGGGGTTTTTATAATGGTAGATATCATATCCCGCATTGAAGAAACTGGCAAAAGCGACTGTTTCGTTATCAGCCCAACTTGGAGTGAAAACGCCGGTAAGCACATCCGTAACCGCCCATGTGTCTTCCGAATCCAGGTCCATCATATAGAGGTTATAGGCGCCGGTGCGGTCGGAGACAAAACTGATAATATTACCGCGAGGAGTCCATCGTGGGGTACGGTCTTCATAGATGTCATTGGTCAAGCGTTGCATCACGCCGGTGGATACATCAATGCTGTACACATCAATCTGGGTATAGTTGTGGTCCCATATCTCAAATGTACTATCTGCCGCTTCAAGGATATCTCCACGATCAGAGATAAACAGGATCTGCTGGCCGTCCGGAGACCATCCCGGATCATAATCGCTGAAAATATCATTTGTTACAGGAACAGGTTCGCCATCCCCGTCAAGTTCAAGAATAAACAAATCTGTACGACCGTCCAATTGCCCGGAAAATGCTATTCTGCTGCCATCCGGAGACCAGACCGGGCTGGCGATGGCATCCATGCCAAAAGCGTATTCACGTGTTATTTCGTTTGTCTCGATATCCAGTGTATACAGGATATCTTCACCGTTTGCTTCTCCAACAAATACGATTTCCCTGCTGTCCGGTGACCAGTCGAGCCATGGACGTAGCCAGAGCAGTTTTTCGAACAGGTATAATCGTCCGCCATTCACCAACCGTTCTTCAATTTCACCGGTAACGGTATTCAACAGGTATATGCTTACATAGTCGCTTCGGTCGGAGAGGAACACCAGTTGATCACCGTCCGGTGACAGCGCCGGCGAAGTATTGACAAAGTTGAACCATTCTTCGTGATCCGTGAGGCGTTCTGCAAAGTCTTCTGGAGCTTCAAAATCAACAGAAGCGGGCCATATCTCGCGCTTGACATGTTGATGCCAGCGTTGCGACAGCTCTTCCATATCCATGCCTGTGGATTGACGCACCGCACGGTTGATGTCACGCGTACTCCTGATGGTACGTAAAAATTCTCCTACTTTCTGGTTGCCATACCGGTCCGCAATAAAACTCAAAATTGATTGACCGCCCTTGTAATAAAAATATCCGCCCAATCCCTGGATTGGAGGCAAATAATCATTGACAACAGCATCCCGCATGTACATATCAGCTTCATTGGACCATCCGCCACGCGATTCATACTCCGCCAATCCCTCGATAAACCACATGGGCAACGGAAGACGGCTGATACCGCTGATGATACTCTGCACTCCCTCACCATACAGCATTCGCAACATGACCGCATGGGTCAATTCATGATGGATCACATGCCGGAAGTTTTCATACGAACCTTCAAAAGGAACCACTACCCTGTTCTTCAGAAATTCCGTAAATCCGCCAGTGGATTCACCCTGTGTTCCGGAAGAAACATTGGTGTTTTGAAACTGGTTGTGGTTGGGATATACAACGATGATTATCCTTGAGGTCAGTGTATAATTCCAGTGACGCTGAATTTCCTGGAGAGCTTCTTCTGCCACATCGGCCGTAAATTCAGCCAGTTCATAGTCATCATGAGGATGATAGATATCAAAGTTTTCCGTACGGATATAGTACCAATCCAACGATCCGTAGTTGACTTTGTTTTGTCCGAACCGTTGAGCATGTGCGGACATGATGGGAAGGAATATGATAAAGGCGACCCAGGCTATATAAAATTTTTGCAGGCGATACTGTACCATTCTATCCTCTCGTAATGGATTTTTTACTTGAGTACAATCTCCGGATATTCTTTTGTCTGTTATTTAGATGAAGATAATTACAGGAGTTTCATGGAAAAATACCTGTACCTGAATATACAATTATGAAACACCTGTTTTATGATCACCATATTTGAAAGAGAAGGATTCAGAGTTTAGAAAAATTATGAAATACACCCAAATTCAGATTGTCCTGCTTTCGATGTCCCAAAGACTATAACCGTCGGACTCGCCGAATCTGTATCTGTAATCATTGTACACTCTTCCGATTACCCTGTTCCAGCCATACTGTTCTCGAACGACTCCTTTCGATTGTTGATCCAGTTTTATTGCATGAGTTCTTTATTCAAAACCTGGTTATCAAGCGGGTATGAATCACCATTGAGTTAAGCCCTTCCTCGCCCGGTAACGCTGCCGCGGCCTGGAGGATGCCCATACCGGTCGCCAGTTGAATACCGATGCCGTATGACCATACCCATTCGGCCGGATCATTTGCTTCATAGACCGCTGTGTCAAACAGAAAAAACAATCGACCCTCATCTGAAAAGACTTTTCTCCATTCACAATTCATGATACCAAGTTTATTCCCGGCGTAAAACCTTTCCGGGTATCCTCGAATTGAATTTGCTCCTCCAAAACGATACCATTCCGAAACAGGGGTTCTACCTGCATCCATGTGAACCTCTGCGCCATAGAACCTTGTATACATCACCCATGAAGAACTCATGGAAAACAGGTATCGAAAATCGACAGAATTCCTTTGCAATAAACGACTGTCGTCATCCAGCGAGAGCCGGGATTGTTCACTCATTACATGAAACATAACACCAGATGTAGGATTTGACGGATGGTTCCGATTGTCAAAACGAAGCGCGAGGGATCCACCCAACAGATGAAAATCGGAAGAGTCGGGTCCTGTCGACAAACTGTCAGCATTAACACTTCGTGTTTTGATTTCTCCCTCGATCCGCCATGCATCGCTGACAGGCATATTGGCGCCTAAAGCTGCCGAAACCGCTACATATAAAGATTCTTCATATTCCTGTTCAAATCGTGGAATCAGGGTGACAGGACTTCCAAACACATAAGGTTCTGTATACTGGATACTGAAAGTATGCTGGCTTTCATTGGCTCGCTCCCATTCAAGGGAAAAATCACGGCCTGTTCCAAGGATGTTACCTAACCTTATATCAAGATTCCCCATCAGACCATCGGATTCATCCGCCGAGGGTGCGTATCCTATTCCTCCCGCGATGGAGCTTGTTTTCTGTTCCTCCACCAGATAAACAACTCCGAACTGACCATTTGTATCCTGAAAGATCTCCGGACCGGTAACCTGGCTGAACCATCCTGTATTCATCAATCGTAATCGTCCCCGTTCTGCCTGCCATGCATTAAAGGCAAAACCGGTCGGAAAATGGAGAGCTCGTTCGACAAGATGATGGTTGGTACGTGTTAATCCTGCGATTTCGGCCCTGTCTATCTGTACAGCTCTGCCGGGCAATACATGGATTTCGAGGGTAACTCCTACATCATTTTCTCGAAAATGTGGTTGAACCTCGCGGATGGTGGTCCGTGCAAAAGGAAAACCCTGTTGTTCAAAATACCGGACAGTTGCTTCCAGACCTGCATTCAAACGGTCCCGTGCAAAGCTCTCCCCCGGTTCCATACCAATCAGGTCCCGAAGTGATTCTGAGTGAGCAGCGACCGGGCCGGAAAAATAGAGAGTATCAACAACTACAGCAGGGCCTTCATTCACTTCGATAGTGATATCTGCATAAGAAGAGTCGATGCTGAATTGGATAAAACATGAATCCACCGAAGAAAAAAGGAAGTCTGTCTGACTGGAAAGCTGGTAGTTCAACTGCTCGACAGCATGGTGTAGCTGGTTGAGAGAACAATAGTCGTTTTCCTCCAACTCCAGAAGACTTATTACCTGGCCATACGTCATGCTATGTAAACCGGAAATGTCAATTCTGTGAATTCTTACATCATCTGAACGGGGTAAATCCTGGCCGAATGCAGAAAGAAAAGCGGAAAAAATACCTGGTAAGATAAAGGAAACGAAAACAACGCACCTCAGAACACAGCTTGACATCTGATGTATGTCAGCATATTTCAAGATGCAGGATCGTTGTAAGCGTCGATAGTGTTTCAAGGGCTGTTTCATGATGTGAAAGATACTTCCAATTTGTTCTTCATTGATGATGTTTCTTAGATATACAACTGTAAAAAGGATAAACAAGTTTCTATTTGTACAGGTATTACTCAGAGTGATACAGCACTCTTCGTGCAATTTTTGCGCAAGAAATGACCTGAATGCACATTAGACGCCCGTGCAGTGATATAGTTTATTCCGGCACAATTTCCCGCCTGTAAAACTATTGTCGGCTATTGATTTACAGAATGAATACGACTCTATGAAAATCCTTTCATACTACTCTTTTGAAATTTTTCCGCTATATAGTTGCTATTCAAACGGTTACGCTTTGTGCTGGTATTTCTTCTCGTTTTGCTACTGGATAATTATAGCACCAGGGTAACATGTTTCTCCATGAAAAGCATAAATATTCTTTCCAGAATCAGGGTATAAACATCCAATAAAAGACAATCCGCACATAGAGATACATTGTTCCTCAGAGGTACATTTTTTGCTCGTGGCATCATACATCCTTGAAGACATATTCACCCGTGTAAGGAGTACCTGTGATTAAGAAATTGCCACTTGTTTTGCTAGCAGTTCTCTCTTTGTCAACTTGCACATTTGCCGTTACGTTCCTCGATGATTTTGAAGTCGTAGAATCCGCCAGTGGACTCGCCCATGATGGTGAATATCTCTGGCTCGGACATCTTGGAGACAGAGGGGACGAATTATGGAAAATTACGGATTACGATGGTGATCTGGTTGAAACAATACCATCTCCTGCGGATGGCTGTTACGGCCTCGCGGTGAACAATTCCGTAATCTGGTATTTGAATTCTCAGCCCACTTCCCGCGCGTATTCCATCCAGCGTAATGGATCCGTCATTCTGCAATGGGATCTACCCAGTGAGTTCATGCGTGGACTGGCGGTTGGCGGCGGCCATATGTACTGTGGAAGTTATTATCAACCTGCCGGTATTCTCTTCGTTCTTGAACCTTCCACCGGAGACTCCCTTGGATTTCTTTCACTTCCCGGAGACTATCCTTCCGCTGCCGTATGGCAGGACTCCCTTCTGTGGATAGCAGACAGCAATTCAAATCTCGTTATAAAGATTGATCCTGCAAGTGGTGCAGTCCTCGATCAATTCGAGTCACCTGGCGGAAATCCGAAAGGATTGGCATATGACGGCCAGTGGCTGTACCTCCTGGACGATGGCGACAGCGAAAATCATGATGTGATTTACCAGATTGACCCTGTTGTTCCCGTGCCTATTGCTCATGTGGAACCACAAGAATTGCATTTCGGAGCTGTTGTGGTCGGGCAAGATTCCACCATTGATGTGTTAGTTCGCAATCTCGGTTCCGGCAACCTGGTTATTCAGGATATTCAATTTGTCGGGAATGACATTGGATTTACGTACGATATCCCGGATCTTCCGATTGCATTGGGCGTTTATGAATCTGCAACGTTTTCATTGACCTTCCATCCTCCCGGTACAGGAGTGTACGATTCACCTTATATGTACATGACCTGCAACGATCTGGGGCATTCCTACTGGGAGTTCCCTGTTTACGGAATTGGAGGGGTCAATCGTCAACGATTTAACTACGTAACAGGTGAAGATCCCCTGAATTTCGGGCAGGTGCGCATAAGCGAAACAGACGCTCTTGCTCAACGATACCTCGTCTTTTCCAATACGGGCGCACCAACTCTTACGATCGAAGAATTCCACACAACTTCCGATGAATTCTTTATCACGCGTGAACTTCCCTTTTCTGTAAACGGTGGGCACCTGGACAGCATAGCGATCTGGTGGGAGCCGATGGAAGAAGGATTTGTCGAAGAAGAAATCACAATTATCAGCAATGATCCTGATTTTCCATTCTTTGAACTTGGCGTGACCGGGGTGGCGTCATCCTACATCGTGAACGGCGGTGAAATTATCTGGGAATACGAAATACCGGATATGGGCGACGGTCCGTATGACGGTTTTTTCTTTAACGCTGAACTTTCCGACATCGTGGGAGTGGGGTACAATTCTATTTTCGCCATGACAGGAACCGGTCATATAATCACTTTGAATGCCAATTCCTGGGGCAGTGGGCAACCCATTTATGTCAACAGTGTCATGCTCCCCGGCGAAGATGAACCCGGCTTCAACGATCGCACAGGATACCTGTATACCCGCCGATGCGCCACGAAGATGAATGACATCAACAATGACGGTTACAATGATGTCATTGTTGCTACCGGTGGTGATCCGATGGGAGAGCAGTTGGAAGCAGGGATTGTTGTCGGAATAAGCGGGTATGAAGGGAATACCCTGTGGGTGTTTGATACGGCAGTTTATGGTGGCGGTCCTGTTCGGGAGATCATACCAATCCCCGATTTCACCGGGGATGACATTGAAGATATCGCAATCGCAGTCGATGAAAACTATCTCTTTGCCGGACCCCGCTGCATTATCCTGTTAAACAGTGTAGATGGCAGTCCTGTATGGATGAGTTCTGCTCACGGTCTTTTCAGAACTGTTGCATGCGGCGAAGATGTGAACATGGACGGGTTGCCTGAATTGATAGCCGGAACCTCTGACGGAAAACTGTATGGCATTGACGGTGCGACAGGATATCCCATCTGGCTTACGGAATTCGAGGAAGAAATCCGGACAATTACACCTGTTGCAAGTGTAGGTGGTGATGAAACGAGCGATCTTGTTGTCACAACGGGTGTTGGTTCATTCGGGATCGACCTGGACAACGGTGAACAGATATGGGATGTTGAGTTTATCAACCAGACCGTTGCTGCCTTGAACCTGGGAGATGCTGTAGGATATGGCCACGATATTGTGGCGTTGTCCCAAAGTTCGGGCCTGGTTTACGGGATTGATACTCAGGATGGTGAAGAACTCTGGACATTAAATGTTACAGGCGCTGCGCATGATATCAAGTACGTGCAGGATCTTGACGGGAACGGCGTACCTGAGCTGGCGATATGCACAGAGTTCGGTCGTGTGGCCGTGTTGAAAGCAGATGGTACTAATGTTCGCTGGAGTTATTCGGAAACCGGGCAACGCAGGAACATGACAAGTCTCGCGATTGTTGATGATGTGGAAGGAAATTATTCGGTTGAAATCGTATGCTGCAATCTGGGTGGTTTTATCCGAATGTTCAGCGGCGGAAGGGAAGCATCCGATGCACCCGAATACAATTCGGGAGAAATGCCGGAAGCGTATGCGATCAGTGCGTACTGGCCGAATCCATTCAATTCATCCGTACGACTTCAGTTTGAATCTCCCGCTCTCAACGAATTGAGTGTGGGGATTTATGATATTCTCGGAAGGCAGGTAGACCGGTTGTCTGTCCTGCCGCGTGCCGGTGTCGCACGTACCCTATGGACTCCCGGACAACATATTTCTGCCGGAACCTACTTCGTGCGGATTGAAAACGCTCCTTCCGAAAGCGCGAGGATCCTCTATGTCAAATAAACTGCGAACCCTGAACTGGAGTGGTCTTGCGCTGATTGTCCTTATGCTGACTGCATCTGTCATGTATGCAGATCAAGCGGTGCGGATTCCTGTGGAATCGGATGCAGAAGTTGTCGCTCTGATTGAAGAAGGATATAACCTGCTGGATGTGGAGTGCAGCGATGCCTCTGCAACGGTACTCTTCAGAAACAGGGAAAATGGATATGTTACGGCATCTCTGGCCGATTCCCAGGTAGACCGATTCCTGATGGATCATTCAGGTTCTATGGTAATCGAGCAGAGCTATCGTCCTGAAGACCAACCGGTATACGAAAGCTATTACTCGTACCGCTGGGGATGGCCGAGAGAGATGATGGGCGACCCGGGTGTTTTTCACCAGGTACCTACAGTTACCAATCTTGACGGTCTTGCAGAGAACGAAATCTTCCTCCATTCCATTGAGGGATACAAATATATCTGGAGAGATAATGGCGGCTGGATACCGGGCTTTCCCATGGAACCATATTCTCCCGAACCGGGAAGAAGATGGTCGACACACATTACATGGGAAACTGCCTGCGTCGCAGACCTCGATGGTGACAATACCCCGGAGTTTGTGTACGGCACCAGTTATGGCTACCTCTGTGTGATGAATGAAAGCATTGTGGAAGAAGAAGAGCAGGTCTTTTACGATTTTGGTACAGGAGTTATTACCGGAATACCAACAGCCGCAGATCTGGATGGCGACAGCCGTGATGAGATCATCATCAACAGCTACAGCCTCTTCAGTGAAGAACCGAGGCAGGGATTCGTACATATATTCAGTCATGACGGCAGTGAATGGGACGGATGGCCCGTAAGCTACCCGAATCCCACCTCATCTTCTCCCTCTCTGGGAGATATTGATGGGGACGGCAGTCCGGAGATCGTTATCGCAACCGGTCAGTATCTCGAGACCACTGGGGCTGTGTACGCGTGGGAAGTTGATGGAACAGTGATGAACGGTTTCCCTGTGGATGGTTTCTATTCCATCGGGGGTAATCCCTCGCTTGCTGATGTGGACAATGACAATGATCTGGATATTATTCTTCGATGTGCTGAGATCGGCGGTGTGAACGGCATCTTTGCCTTGGATGAAACGGGTAGTGTCGTAAATGGTTTTCCCATCGAAGTAGAAGGTGGGCATCCGTATGGTTCCGTGGCTGTTGCAGATATGGACGGCAATGGCGCACTGGATTTTGCCGTCGGTACCGTAGAAGCACCCTATAGTGGCGGAATTTACGTGTACGAAGCGGGTATCGGCCTGCGGGACGGTTTCCCGCATCGCCCGGGGAGCACATGGATCGGAGGATCTCCGATTTTTGCCGATGTGGATGGGGACGGTCTTGCGGAAGTCCTCGCATCTGTAAAGTCTCCCATGGCTTCCGCTCCATTTGTAGTAGCCTATAATTCAAATGGTAATTTTGTGGGTCTTGCCCGTATTGATGGTCTTGACCAGGAAACCCTGCCTGGCTCACCGACTGTTGCTGACCTGGATAATAACGGGACTTTCGAAATCCTCTCCGTCTCAAACCTTGGACGGGTGTATATCTTTGACACGGTCGGTATTCCGGGAGCATCCTCTTTCCCTTGCGAAAAGGGCAATTTCAGACGGTCCGGCGAAGCCAGTCTCCAGTCTCCGACGACAACAGATACACCAGAACTGGAACCGGGGAGTGTTCCGTCTGAATTCTCCATTGTTCAGGCGTATCCCAATCCATTCAATTCTACGGTATCCCTCCAGTTTGATTTGCCGTCACAGGGGCGTCTTACTGCCGAGGTATATAATATCCTTGGTGAAAAAGTCGATGTGATCCTGAGCCGGGAAATGAATGCAGGATGCAGTTCGGTTACCTGGACCGCAGCACCTGATCTCGGAAGCGGTATCTATTTTGTTCATGCAGAGTGGAATGGTGAATCACGGCTGCAGAGGATTGTGTTCCTGAAATAACGGGAAGAAACCTGATACAAGTTGTAGAAAAGCTGCTGCACACAGTGTAAGCGGCTTTTTTATCATTTATACTTCAGTAGAAATAATACAGCGAGGAAAGCTTCCTGATTACTTCTGATTCTTTTCCCAGATCAGGGTGAGAAGGTTGAGGCCGTTGGGAGTACGTTCGTATTGGATCTGGTCTGTAAACCTTCGCATTAGGAAAACACCAAGACCACTGGTTAAACGGTTTTCCAGGAGTTTTTGAATGTCCGGCAGGTGGACGCTTGTCGGATCAAATGGGTTTCCGCTGTCCTGCAGAACAAGACGGATGTCATCACCGGATTCCATGGCGTAGATCCGCAGACTGCCTTCCTGATCGGAATATGCGTACTTGATAATGTTGGATGCAGCTTCGTCAACCGCCAATTCACGATTTTTTAAATGACCGTTGGTGATGCCGCAGGTCTGGAAAAAACTGCGGACGAAGGTATATATATTTGGCAAAGATTCGAGACGGCTGGGGAATGTTTCGCATCTCATCATGGTTAATCCCTGCGTTCCTGAAGAAGATTCTGATACTATCCTGCATTGTGCAGAAGCTTCATACTCGCTCTTATATACTATCGGAGTATTATTACAAGAAATGTAATCTTCAGAGACAGTTTTTGAAATAGCTGTCATAGGAATTCTCAAATCTGTTCAAGTGATTGCCATGTACATGCCGTTTGCATCATTCGTTAATATCTGTAGATACTGTTAAGAGGAATTCAGAGCAATATTCAAATAGAATGAGAGTACCTGTGCTGAAAAAAGAGATAATTTATAAGTTATTAATATTATTATAGGTTAACCAGCATCCATAGACAGTATCGAACACACTGTCATCCAATACATGCTTTATATCCAGGATGTCTTTCTCGCGTACCTGTTCTGCAACAGTATGGCTTGATTTTCCATTCGGATGGTAAATTTCGGTGTCAAAAATCAGAGCATGCTGGTGGACCATCAGTGATCCATAAGCGAGTGGAGCATGTGGGTTTCTGTAAAATACCTGACCTTGTTTCCCCTGTAGAACTTGCAGTGATTCCGGTTGGTCTTTCATTGCAACACCTACAACAAGCACCCATTTACCGGTATATCCACCATTCGGATTTAAACCAAACCAGTCCGCATGAACAGATGGATCACTGATGGGTAGTCCTTCTGCCGGAGCGGAAGATGGCACCAGTGGATGCAATACATATGCTCCACGGAAGGAACGGACCCGTCCAGTCCATATAGCTCCGATCAAAGGATCCGGATTGTCGGAATCATTGATCCTGTCCGAAATATGTGACCAGATACCGCCACCGGTTATCTCTCCCTCTGAAATGGGTTGAAGCACCTGGTCCTCCAATCCGGTAAGTTCCACCGCAAAAGGAGAAAACCATTTCCCGGTCGTTACGGTTTTTGATCTGAACTCGCCATCCCCCGGCAGCACACCTGCCATGCCGGGAATAGCGACCAGCTCACCCATTTGGGAAACGGCCTTTTCCACGGATTCACCAATTCCTCCTAACCCGAAAGAGAAATGGTTCTGTTCCGCTGGCAATTCGTGCAATATGCCTGGTTCTACACGGCAATACAGCACATTTTCAATACTTCCCCGTACGGTAAGAGTGACCATTTACTACTCCTGACTGTAGGAACTGATACAACTGGTATACAATAAAACTGCCGGACCAGTAAGATAATGATCCGGCAGGTGAATTCGTATATAAAGGAATGTTACTTCACGAGGACAATTCGCTGGTTCATCGTCCGTACACCATCCACTGTGGCGCGCACAAAATAGGCGCCGCTGGCGTGGTTGTCTGCGGTAAAACGGAACAGATGCGACCCGCTTTCAAGGGTACGATCCACCAGGGTTGCGACCTCACGGCCCAGCGAATTATACACCTTCAAGGTTACATCGGCTCGCTGTGGCAATGTTATCGGAATATTTGTCGTTGCGTTGAATGGATTCGGATACGCAGCTTCAAGGACGACAGTTTCTGGAAGGGTTCCGGGATTATCCTGCTGTACATCATCGGACACTTCTACAAAGCAGGAATAGGTACCTGCGCCATGTGTTCCGATTGCCAGGAAACCGTCCGAATTACGGGAGTCCATGCAGGCAATCCTCATTCGTCCTATGATATCCGCTCCTTCCTGTTGCCATTCGACTCCCGGGGTTTCAAGACTGGTCGTAGAGAAAAGACCCACGGAAGTCCCTGCGAGATAGAGAGGCACTCCTTCATCGTACACGATTTCAATCCAGTTAACCGCAGGACCGGTTCCTTCACCTGTTGGATTTTCTTCCAGGTTTCCGCTGACATTGGTCCAGGTTTCGCCTCCATCTTCGGAATAGTAAATGGAAGGCACGTTATAATTGGTGATCGCGACTGCGATTTTATCCGAATCGGTGGGATCAATGGCAATGCAATGGATCCATGTGCTGCGAATAAAAGGAGCGCTGTTCAACGCTGTTACGCTGTATTCATCGCTCCGGGAATTATTGATCCGGTATAGATCGGGCGCCTGGCCGGAATAGGGGAAGCAGCGGGCATAATACACCATCCCGTCAGTATCTTCCGCCGCGTTGATTGCCGATATATATCCGCTGTTTCCGGAGGTTTCATCCAGTATTGTCCAGATCTCATCTCCGGGAACATCCAGGTTACGCCATACAGAATACTGGTCCGCTACATACAGGGTTCGCCAGTTGGTCGGATCAAGACGGAAAGGTGTCAACCACAGGCTGAAGTTTCCGGGTGGAGTAACAACCTCCCAATCCATCAACTCATAGGTTTCGTTCAGGGCGATACGAGCGATGTAGGAACCATATTGAATGGAGGCATAATACGAACGCCAGCTATCCATTTCGGCAAGGCCGATGTCACAGGCAAGTCCATCCCCACCCAGCATGGCAATCCAGTAAGCGTCCGAATCAGGTGAACCGGTGAGGAATGTGCTGTTGTCCTGCATCCCGCCTATGATCTCAACGTTCCCTTCATCAACAGGATTGACAGCGATATAGTAAAATTGTGTCGTAATGTATCCGACCAGGTATTCCCACGGATAGAGGTTTTCCTGTGTGGGTTCCATGAGGCAGTCAAGGGTTTTGCTTATACCGCCGTCACTTACACAATACATGACATCGGAATCCTGTGGATCAAAGCAGATGTCATGCACATCCGCATGATGACCCGGGTAGTTAAAATTCACAGGATGTGCCGGATCGAGTACGCCATTGAAGTAGGGATAATACCCTCCGATCCATTCTGTACTGGTTGTGCTGCCGAAACCGTTAAACGAACGATACAGGCTGGTTCCACCCAGGAAAACAGTGTTGGGATCATCCGGATGAATGGCCAGCAGCATACAATATCCGTTGAAGGTCTGGATTTGATTTCCCCACGGACCGGGGTATTGACTTCCCAGGTTGGGCATGTTATTGGACAGGTTCTCCCAGAAATCCAGTTCTCCAACCCTTGTAAGACGGAAGAAACTGATTCCGCCATCCTGCCCCTGGAATCCTGCGCCTGGTGTCATCCCGTAATAATAGACATAGTCATTCGTGGAAGGAGCCACTCCAATCACCACACGTGTATAATTGTTGGGCCAGTTTTCCGGGGTAATTTCAACCCAGTCAACACCATTTGTGGAACGCCAGAATCCAGCATCTGCATTTCCGGAAGCGATAACAGCGTACATTGTTCCATCCGGGGTAATGGCCACCTCCGTCCAGGCATTAATGAAGTTCTGGTTCGGATTAAAGGAGCCCAGGACAGTTTCCCACGTTTCGCCGCCGTCCACGCTCCGATGGATGGTACTCCAGGTCGCCGCGATCAACTCATCCTGTTCTTCGTTCGTATGGTTGATGATCATCCGGTGTACGATATCAAAGGGGCCGTTAAACTCGGTCGTCGGAGATCCGGTAGATTCCATGTGGGTCCAGGTAAGGCCGCCATCTTCGGATTTAAACACCCCTTCGCCCATGAGCATGGAACCGCACTGATAACCATTTACACCGTGAAATCCGCTGCCGTAGGTCTCTCCGGTAGCGCAATACCATGTGTCGGTATGCCCTTCCCGTGTGTCCTGGATGATACAGGAAACATCATGAATCTGGTCATCGTCACTGCATCGAATCCATGTATCTCCTCCATCTTCACTGAGCCAGATTCCACCGGTGACTCCACCGGTAAGGATACGGTCCGAGTCTGTGATATCAACCTTTACCGTACGTGTTCTCCCTCCGATGTTGTAAGGGCCTCGCGCACTCCAGTCCTGTGTCAGGATCTGACGTTCCCCCTGTTTGGGCGATGCGCTGCGGACAGGCAATGATTCCGCCATTCGTAATTCCGCCGCTCGAATGTGCCGAGGTATTTCGTTTGTATACGGATCCTGGTAACGGATGTAATCGAACTCATCACGTCCCATACGCTTGCCATACTCACCTTTATCCACAGGCATGTTCGCGATTGCCTGCCGGAATTCATTCCATGAGACAGTGTGAGATGATGGACTAAGTACAGAAAAACAACAGAGTGCGAATAAAACACAATACAATAGCAACGACCGGATCAGTGTACCCTTCATGGGTTCTCCCTCCCAATTGAAATGAAGTGTTGTGAGCAGTGTTGTCGCTGTCGGGGTGTTGGAAGCATGCAAGGAATTATATCAGACTCTGTTGTCACAGGGAGGAGGATGGCTTCGAGCAGCGGAGCACAGAGATATCCAGGTACATGAAGCATCATTCTAACTACCTGATAAACAGACTCTCCGGCTCTATACATATAGTAGGCACTGTTCCATCGGCAAGCAAGTAAAACCGGAACGGATATCGTCCCGAAAGGAGCATGTCATATGGGAAAACTTATACGCCAACTCTAACTTCTCATAGCAATGATTATATTTTTCATCAGGAACATTATGCTCTGTTTCTCATAGCTGCTTGTCTTCGCTCCATTTCTTTCCAGTTTTCATCGGTCAAACAGACGGTTATTATCAATACTTAAAGTGATTCTCCAGTAATAATTACTCCTGTCTCTCCAAAAAAGCTCTTGTGTCTCTCCTGGTAATTTATGGGTTTAATATAATGTTAATATTACATTTAGATGTGTTTTCCTCATGCTCTCTTGCAGGTATTCTTCAAAAATCACTCGAGAAAAAGTTAAAGTTCTCATAAAGACTTCCGATAAACATGATTGGAAGACAGAAAGTTCTTCCCCGAACAGAAAGCGAACAGAGGGTAAAAGGAGGTTACGATGAGTACGCGAATCAATCACAACGTTCTGTCGATGATTGCACAACGGAACATTTGGACAGTCCAGAACGATCTGGACACGGCAATCACCAGGCTCAGCTCAGGCTTGCGGATCAATCATGCGTGGGACGACCCGGCAGGAATCGCGGTTTCCGAACGGTTCCGTGCACAGATCTCATCCATGGAAGAAGCGGAGCGGAACGCTAATTACGCGATCAACCTGATTCAAACCGCAGAAGGTGGTTTGCAGGTGATTGATGATACGTTGTCACGTCTGCGTGCCCTGGCAATCCAGGCGTCTAATGGCGCTTTGACCAGTGGGGACCGCGTAGCACTGAACCAGGAATTTGATCAGCTACGCAGTGAAATTCAGCGTATCGCCATCTCGACCAATTATAACGGTCTGTACTTGCTGGATGGTTCTCTTTCCGGCAGCGGACAGAGTGGAATCAAGTTCCACATCGGCACGTACAACCAGTTTGGCCGTGACTATTATTATGTATCAATGGGCGATGTTCGTACGAATGCCCTGGGTATTGACACCCTCGACATTCTCAACACAGCATCGGCGCAATCAGCCATTGACGCTCTTGATGTGGCGATCACATCCAAGGATTCATTGCGGACTTATATCGGATCGTATGTCAATCGTCTGCAAAACACGATTCTCAATCTTCAGATCAGTCGTGAGAGCGCAGTCTCTTCGGAATCCAGTATTCGTGACGCGGATATCGCTGCCGAAATGAGTGACTTTGTCCGTGCACAGATCCTCATGCAGTCTGGCGTATCGATGCTGTCCCAGGCGAATATGGTACCGCAAGTAATCGCGCAACTGGTCGGGTAATTCAGATAGATCAGTGACTCAATCCTCGGTTCGCAGGGGCTGAATCCGGAAACCCGGGTTTAGCCCCATTCGGAGTCTGAGAGCGGACCGTTCAGAAGGATCTCTCTGGAGCCCGGTGTTTTCCTGCACCGCTGTACAGCGGTTTTTTTCTTTTAAATCGTTAATTCGACTGGCCCCGATTTCTATCTCTCTTTTGACTCTCCCCTCTTGCTGTGCTCATTGCTCCTTCCTACTTTCCTACATTGCAGAAACAGGGAGGGAATGATGGTAAAGTGTTGTGCTGCAATCCTTACAGGGTTGTGCATCTTTGCTGTAACTTCACAAGGGCTTGCGTCAGACAGCCTTTTTGTATCTGTCGATGATCCCCTGCCTCCGTTTATGCTGCAGGATTATGAAAATCCGGGAAGATACGTCGCCCTCAGGGATTATTGCGGTGTTCCAAGGGACACACGCCCTAATCTTGAGCGTAAACCGGTTGTATTATCTTTCTTCGCTCATCACTGCGAGCCATGCAAACGGGAAATACCAAGGATTGAAGAACTTGCAGGGCAATGGGGTGACAGTGTCCAGGTTTTCCTGATCGCTGTCGGGGACAACCGTGAAACAATCGGACGCTGGAAAGAAGAAAATCCGACATCACTGACCATCCTTCTGGATCCTTACCAGGCAACTTCGGTAGACCGTTATGGTATCCGGTCCCTGCCGACGGTTATGGTTCTTGATTCTGCGGGGATTATCCGGTGCATTCGTCGTGGTTACCAGGAGGGCGACGAAACAACACTGACATCCGTCGTGGATTCAATCAGGCAGGAGACGCCGTAAATATCTTTGTCAAATTTTGTATTTTTTGTAAACCGATAGTATCTTTTTATTACTTCATGTAAACATTTGACATTTCAAGATAACAGGTGAACAGGATACGCACATGACGACAATTTCTCGCCAGATCGCTGATTGGGCGGCTGCGGCTACGTATGATGATCTTTCTCCGGAGGCTGTTGCTGCAGCAAAAGTGATTCTGTATGACAGCCTTGGATGTGCATTTGGTGGGTATAAAACCCATGATGTAAGCATCATGATGAAGTTTCATGAGGAAAAAGGCGGGACCCCGGAAGCGACTATTATCGGAAGCGGTAAAAAACTTCCGGCCATCGATGCTGCTTTATTAAATGCATTAATGATCCGGGCTCTCGATTACAACGATATTTACTGGAAGCAGGATCCCAGCCATCCATCCGATATCATTTCCGGTCCGCTGGCGTTGGGAGAGCGGTTGGATAAATCGGGCAAAGATCTGTTACTTGCTATCGCCATTGGTCATGAAGTGGAAATGCGGCTCTGCGAAGCCGGTTTTCCGGGGATTCGAGAACGCAAATGGCATCATGCCACCCTGACAGCATTTGCGGCTCCGTATGCTTGCGGCGCAATCATGGGATTGAACGCGGAACAGATCACCCACGCGGTGGGAATCAGTGGAAGTCGTCATGCTACCTTTGGTTCAGTAACTGCCGGGCATTTGACCATGATGAAGAACACTGTAGATCCATTGGCGACACAATCCGGTGCATTTGCAGCAGAGCTGGCGTTGCGTGGCTACGAAGGTCCTGAGCACGCCATCGATGGCAAGGAAGGGCTGTTTGATGCCTACGGTCCGGATTGGAAAGGTGAGATCCTTGTTGATGGCCTCGGGAAATCCTGGCGAATCCCGCAGTGCGGGCTGAAAGCTTTTCCCACAGAAGCGCTTACCCATGCTCCATTGACAGCGGTGATTGAGCTGGTCACGGAAAATGATCTGAAACCGGACGAGATTGAAACGATAACAGTAAAAACTATTGCAAGAGCCGCCGACATTCTGTCTGATCCGAGCAAATACAATCCGCAAACACGTGAAAGTGCAGATCATTCATTGCCATATTGTATCTCTGTGGCAGTGGTTGATCGAGCGGTTGTACCATCAAGTTTCGACGAGAATAAAATCTTTGATCCGACCATTCGCGCACAGCTTGAAAAACTGAAGGTGGTGGCAGAACCAAAGTTCGAAGCCATGTTCCCGGAAAAGCAGCCGAACGAGGTGAGTGTCACAACAACAGATGGACGAACGCTGGTAAAGTATGTGGAATACCCGATGGGCGATCCGCGTCATCCAATTTCAGAACAGGGGCTTGATGCAAAATTTACAAGCCTTGCAGAGGGTGTTTTCACGACTGAACGGCAAAAAGAGATAAAAAAGGCAGTGTTTTCCATGGAGAATCACTCCATCCGTGAACTCTGCGAGTTACTAAAAAGCAACGTTTGATAACACTCAAGGTGATTTCAATCATTGACTCAGCTCTGTGCCGTAAATATATTGGACGCTAGTCACCTTGATTTTAAGAAATAATCCATAGCCTCAGTGGGAGGATACATGCCACGGGAAAAAGAGTTCCACTATCTGGACAAGGAAGCGGTTACCAAACTGGATGAAGTTTCCAGGGCGTTTCTTACTTCATCTGATTCACTGGAAGGATTCATTGCGAAAATCAAAGAATTACTCCCGGTGCATAAAACCGATCAAACAACATGGAAGACTCGTGTTGAAGGTTTTTATGAAGTATCGGAAATTCTTTTTCAAGCCGTCCTTGAAAAGGGTGTCGCAAAGTTTGGTGAAGATTGGAATCGTCAGCGTGTGGTGGTAGAAGCCAAGATGCGCCCCTTCAGTTATTATCACTGGATCACCGGTTCTAGAGAACCAGTGGCGAATGTGTTAACTCGTGACGATTATCTGAACGATGCAACAACCGCTCTTGTCAAGTTGGAAGACGATATTATTGCTTTGGCAAAACTGTATCGTGGGTTGAACTGACGAGTTCAAGTTTCGTGTGAATAGCTGGTCCTGTTGGGGCCAGCTATTTTATTTTCGGGTCAGCCGGTCAAGCAGAACTGTTCCCGCCATTGCCACGTTCAAAGAATCGACAGGTCCGGACCGGGGGATAAAAACAAATTCATCCGCCGCTTCCTTAAGTTGCGCAGAAACCCCATGTGCTTCGCTTCCCAGGACCAGGATTACCGATGAGGAATACATCTGCTGATGTTTCGGAGGAGCCCCCTGTTCAACATTGGTTACTAAAACCGTACAGTCATCATCTTTTATAGCACTCAGTGTTTCAATCATATCCACTCCGGATATGACAGGAACATGAAAATGGGTTCCCATCGCCGCACGGAGCGTCTTGGGATTATACAGTTCTGCTGTTCCTTTCCCCAGCCATACTTCCGAGACACCATAAAATGCCGCCGCGCGAAGCAACGTTCCCACATTACCGGGATCGTTGATTTGGTCCAGGGCCAGGGTAATGCCCGGCTGAACTGTATCAATATGAGATAGCTCATCCGGAATCGGCAAAAGTGCGAAAAGGCCGGGCGATGTGGAAAGTCCACTGATGGTCCGAGCGTCTGCCTCACCAATTTCTACAAGTGGGATGGAATGTTGTCGAATCTTCTTCAGTACCTCACTGTCAAACGAACGTTTTTCAGCAGTTGCAGTGAACAAAATGGCCTGTATCGTTTCGGAAGATTCGAGAGCATCGCGAATCCCGATTGAACCTTCGAGGAAATAATAACCGAATCGTTGCCGGTATTTTTTCTGTCCCAGTTTACGGATATCCTGTTTCGATAATGGCCATTTCGGGATTGCAGTGTCCATGGCGTTCTGTTCTCGTTGGAATGAAGCGGTTTTGAATCCTGAATGATTTCCAGCCCTTTTGCTTTCATAATCTATCATTACTGTATCAAAAAGCAAACATTTCGGCGCACAATTGGGAACTGGAGGGGTATTGCCCACAGATTGTGTGCAGTAAGTGCACAGGACTGGGAATAGTACGCTGATCCCTGGAAAACAGGTAGCTCTATTGTGTGTCTATGTGCCTTTATTAACAATACTATAGATGTACTCTTCAACATGATTTAACAACGATCTCAGTGGCATACAGATTGCAAATTCTTAAATGAACGTTTTTTACTAACGTTTACGATTACTGGATACAAACTGACGATCATAAACACAGGAGGGCTGGGAAATGAGTTATGCGCCTTCCTTCTCGCGTATGCGGTTAACGAACTCCAAGACAAAACAAGGTTCCAATTCCGGAATCTGCAGAACATGTGGATCATCGGTGAGTTGGAGGAGTGTAAATGACCGTTGCTGGCATTGTGAGATGGATGAAATTAAAACACGCCGTCCACTTTTTGTGGAAAGGGAGATCTTGAAATCTGCCGGCAAAGCCAGCGATGAGTAAAAGTGTATAGTTGTTGCTTTTTAACCGCACAAACTTGTGCGGTTTTTTCTTGATATGGAATGAAACGGTATCAATAATAGAACTGAAAGAAAGTTGATAGTCAATCTGCAATGATAACGAAATCGTGATGATTTTGCTTTGGTATGCTACTTTGCATGTTCTACCTTGTAAGGGATGGATTGTTGTGTTTCACATTGCAAAATGCTTGTCAGTCGGGAGACCAGGGAGTGTGTGCTGGAGGGAAATGATGTTTTATCCTGCCAAAATTGCCGGACAGTTGGTGTTTCTTATTGGTATCGTGTTATTATTTCATACGGGATGCAATGGTCCTGTGGACGAAATCCCGCTCAGTACAGACTCGCAGTTGGCCAGAACCAACTATCTCGAAGGACTCGACCTCACCAACCGTTTTCGCGGAGGGGAAGCAAGGGTTTATTTTGAAAACGCTGTCCAGGTGGATTCTCTGTTCGCCATGGCATACTATCGCCTTGCATTTACAGAGAACTCCGCAGAAGGATTTGAAGGGTGTTTATCCAGGGCTTATGAATTATCTGAGGATGCTTCCCCCTATGAGAGGTTGATGATAGCATCTTCTTATGCGGGATATATTGAAAACGACGAAACGAAAAGATTGGAGTTGGCGCAGGAGCTTTCCGAATCATATCCAAGGTTGGCCCAGGCCCAGTTTTATTACGGCGTGACCCTGTTCAATTTGAACCGTTATGACGACGCTATTGCTGTGTTTGAAGCAATCCGTGAAATGTATCCCTATTGGGCTCCAGCGTACAATCTGCTGGGGTATCTGTATTTTTACCAGGACAGGAACGAAGAAGCAGAAGCCGCTTTCACAGAATATATCCGCCTCTTTCCGGAAGAACCCAACCCTTATGATTCCATGGGCGATTTCCTGATGAAAACAGGTCGATTTGAAGAATCGATCGAAAATTGCCAGCGGGCATTGGAGCTGAATCCGGGTTTTACTGCATCCCAGAGAAATATCGGGAGGAATCTCATTTTCCTGGGCCGGTATGAAGAAGGAAGAGAAACACTGCGGCAGACAGTAGCGGAATCTTCTCCCATAGGACAGCGAATTGCTGTAGACCTGGTAATTGCGCGCTCTTACGCGTTTGAAGGACGGTACCGCGATGCTCTCGAGGCATATGACGCGCTCGCCGAACTCGTTCTCGAGAACAGCATGACCGTTGTTTACCTCAATATCTGCGTGGCAAAGGCTTTGCTGTACAGGGAAATGGATGATTTTGAGCAATCCAATATTTGCCTTGAAGAAATCGAACAGACTTTGCAAAACACTGTGTTTTCCGAAGGAAACAACACTCTCTTCCGTAACCAGGTATACTGCGGTAAAGGGTATATTGCTGCGGATCAGGGTAACTATGATGAAGTCAACCGTTGGGCTTCCGAATTGCAATTATTTATCGAAAACCATGGAAACGCCACCGACCTGCAAAAGTATTATAATCCCCTGATGGGTTATATCCACCTGAAGCAACAACATTTCGCAGAAGCAGTTTCCTTCTATTCCCAATCGTTCCAGTTGAATCCATATAATCTCTACTTTTATGCACTTGCGGAAGCGGGAGCGGGCAACAGCGAGCATTCCACGGAACTGATGGAATCCGCGATCCATTGGAACCAGGATCATCTGGAATGGGCGATTGTCAAGCATATGGATGAAGAGTAGCTGGCAAGTACAGATAGTTCGTTATCTTTTGTGGCCCTTCTATTAGCAATGATAAGCGGACTCTTTTCCCACTGAATCCATCCATAGGTAGATTCATCCAAGATAAAACCACATGATAAATCCGATCCGTGTTTTTATTCCCGATGTCTTCTGTCTGAAACACGAGTCAGGAAAATCTACTATTGTTGACCAATGGAGAGATACAATGAGTTCGCCATACCTGGTTCCAACCACTGAACAAATACGAAAGAATGGCAATCATCTCCGTGAAGAAAGCTCTGCTTACCTTCAGCAGCATGCTCACAATCCTATGGACTGGTATCCATGGAATGATGAAGCCTTACACAGGGCCAGGGTGGAAGATAAACCCATATTCCTTTCCGTAGGGTATTCTTCCTGCCATTGGTGCCACGTGATGGAAGAGCAGGTTTTCGAGAATGACGAGATCGCTGCGTTCATGAATGAACACTATATCAATATCAAGGTGGACCGTGAAGAACGTCCCGATCTGGACGCGGTGTACATGGAGGCGGTTCGCGCCATGACCCGGGGCGGAGGATGGCCGATGTCGGTGTTCCTCACGCCGGACCTGAAACCGTTTTACGGTGGCACCTATTTCCCGGCGGCACGCTTCATGCAGATTGCCAGCGGTTTGCTGCAGGCATGGCACACCAATCGTGGACAGGTGCTGCAACAGGGGCAGGAGTTGTATGATATTGTTGCTGCGGGTATGAGTCTGCAGGAATCAGCGCCGCTTACCGTCGAAGAGATCAATACCATCGTCACCGAAACTCTCAAGCACGTGGATTATCAAAATGGCGGTTTCCAGGCGATGCAGAAGTTCCCTACCCCATTGCGATGGAGTTTCCTGCTTCATCAATACCGCAGAACAGGCGATCCGCGTATCGAACAGGTAGTGCGACTGACTCTCGACAAGATGGGATCGGGGGGAATACACGATCATGTCGCGGGTGGATTCCATCGGTATACGGTGGATGACGACTGGACTGTACCCCATTTCGAAAAAATGCTCTATGACAACGCGCAATTAGCGAGCCTGTACATTGAAGCGTCGGCGGTTTTTAATGAACCTCGATATGGAGAAATTGCGCGCTCCATTCTCGATTTTCTCCTGAACGACATGAGTGGTCCCGAAAGCGAGATTTACGCCAGTTATGATGCCGACAGCGGAGGGGTAGAAGGTTCCTTTTATGTCTGGTCACCGGAAGACATTGAGGCTGTTGTGGATGAAAAGGATCGGGCGCCCTTGATGGACATTCTTGGAATTACATCTCGAGGTAATTTTGAGGGGAAAACCGTACTCACATGGCGGATCGATATACAACAAGTTGCCGAAAAACATGATCGAAGCATAGAAGAGATCGAAAACCTGTTTGACAAATGGCAGCCCGTAATGCTTGAATACCGGAATCAGCGTACATGGCCGGGACTGGACCGGAAAATTGTCACCGCCTGGAATGGTCTGGCGTTAACAGCTTTCAGCCAGGGATATTCCCTTATTGGGGAAGAAAGGTATCGGAAGGCGGCGGAAGCGATAGCGTCTTTTCTTTGGAAAAACCATAGAAACGAGGATGGTTCCCTGGTACGTGCATCTACCGATCATGTGCAATCGGGTAACGGGATCCTTGACGATTATGCCTTTTTCGCCAATGGTTTGCTGGAGCTTTTCAAAGCGACCGGAGACAGTATTCATTTTGCAAAGGCGCAGAAACTTTTAGAGTATGTGAATCGTCATTTTGCTTCGGAAGAAGGGGCGTTTTATCTCACACCTGACACCGTTGACACGCCACTGGGACGACAGATAGAGATTTTCGACAGCGTGGAACCATCCGGTAATTCCTCCCTGCTCGATGCATTATTGAAAACGGCGGCGATCAGCGGCAATGAAGCCTGGCGGGAAAAAGTACAGGAGACGATTGAACGGTACAGCAAGGTGATCCAACGGGCAGGATTGGAAATGGCTCAGTGGCTGGATGTCGCCGACCATCTGCATGGTCCCTTTCATGAGATTATCCTTGCAGGAAATGCAAGTGATCCTGTGATGCAGGAATTCGAAGAAGTGTTGCGTGACCTGCAACTCTCGCAAGCGGTGGTGATCCGGGTAAACGGTGATAAACCGAGTCCTGAGTTGGTAGAACTGATTCCTCCAGTGAATGGAAAAACCGCTCTGAATGGAGTTGCAACGGCGTATGTTTGCCAATACGGTTCCTGCCAAAGCCCGACGAATGACCCGGAGCAGTTCAAACAGGCTGTTTTAGAGGGATGGTGCCGTTAATAATCAGGTTTACGTTCATCGCTTCAGCCGGTTCTCCATAAATACACGCAATTTCTGCTCATCAAGTCGAAATGCAGTACGTACTCCGCTGCAAATGTCGAGGCTATACGGTTGTACGTATTTGACAGCTTCAGCCACATTGTCTGGGTTCAATCCACCAGCGAGGAATACCGGAACGGGCACCTTTTGGACAATTTTACGGCTCAGGCTCCAGTCATGGGTGGTCCCGGTTCCACCCAGGATTTTCACATCCCCTGCAAAAGAACCGGAATCGAGCAGGATTGCATCACAGCTTTCCGATACCTCCAGTGCTTCTTCCACCGAAGATTCATCGATCACATGTACTACCTGTAGAATGGATATACCCGGCAGTTCTGATTTGATCTTCTGACGTTCCAGAGCATGAACCCTGTCCACCAGTTGAAGAGCATTGACACCCGTCCTCTTCTGTTGTTCAATGATGGCTTCTGCCATGATTTCGCTGGTAAGAAGTACGGTGGTGACTCCCGGAGGAACTGTTTTCGCGATTTCTGTGATGGTCTCCTCGGGGATAACACCCGGTCCGCTGGGCATTTCCGAAACCAGGCCCAACAGCGAAGCCCCAGCGTTGATTGCTGTATGAGCCTCTTCAACCGATTGGATACAGCAGATTTTCACTCGAGGTATGTCAAAAACTGTCATAAAATTGTCTCACGAAATTCCCAAAAAAGGCGCCTGTAAGAAACTATTTGTCTCTGAATAAAAACGTCTGCGATCATATATAGACGAAACGCTTCAATACCGCAAGAATCTAATTGAATAAAGCTCTCTACTTCAGGTGTTTTCTTGCTTTTTGAGGCAATCTTTTGCATTTTGAAATGATGTAGAGGGGAGCCTGCCCGTGCCGCGCGGGGAGGCAGGGTACTGTATGGAGATCGACGATGAAACGTGCCGCCATTTTTGTGCTTGTCACATTTGCATTTCTGTTGTCTTTTAGTGCTGTCGCACAGGAAGAACATAGCCTTGGCGCTATTCGAGAAGAGGTTCTTCCCGCCTGGATCCGTCCTGCTCCGGAACTGATGTACAACCAGGAACTTGATCAACAGATAGATCATTCGGATGAACTGCCACCGATTGGAAACCAGGGAAGCCAGGGAAGCTGTACCGCCTGGGCAACGGCGTATTATTATAAAACCCACGAAGAGTGGCGCGAACACCAATGGGACTTGACCGATCCGGCCCATCAGTTCAGCCCGGCATTTATCTACAACCTGATTAACGGTTGCCGGGACAGCGGATCATACCCGTCCGATGCTTTCCTGCTGTTCGAGCAGATCGGTGCGGGAACTATGGCGGACATGCCCTACACCGATAGTGAATGCATCACCTATCCGTCACCGGAAGCGTTCCGGAACGGTATTCCGTACCGGACCAGCGACACCTATTCCATCAACCTCCGCAATGAAAGTGGAATGAACACCCTGCGTGCGCATTTGATGGAAGGCGGAATCGCCGCCACAGCCATGACAGTCTGGCCCAATTTCGACAACATTGCCGCCTATGATTATGTATATACCGTTCACGATGTTTACGGCGAAGTTCGTGGCGGTCATGCTGTTGCCATTGTAGGATTTGACGATTCCTTTGAAACGGCGGACGGTGTCGGCGCGGTGCGTGTTGTCAATTCCTGGGGCGCTAACTGGGGCGATAACGGCTTTTTCTGGATGTCCTATGAAGCGCTGCAGAATGATATTATTGGCTGGGGATATGCGCTGTATTCCGAAGACCGTATCGGTTATGAACCATCCCTGCTCGCTCATGTAACAGTTGAACATGGCGATCGGCATGCGGTGAAATTCATGCTTGGGTTCGGCGAACGTACCATGCCCCTCGTAACCAGCAGCTTTTTCGATGATATGGTAATGAGCCCGCGTGCGACGCAGCCATTCCCGGAAACACCGATTGTCCTTGACTTTACCGAAGCGCATGGTTTGCTGGATGTGGATGAACCGAACGATGCGTTTGTACGTTGCCGCGACAGCCGTAACAACAACGGTTTCTCCGGAAACATCGTCGGGTTTGAACTGGAAGAGCTTACCCATCCCCATTACGCGGTTGCCTATGATGTTCCCGTTCCGATTTATGATAACGGTTCCTACGGGTATTCCGAGATCACCATGGACTTCCGTGTGATCCCGCCGGAAAATCCGACATCAGAGCTTAGTATCGCCAGCGGTATTGTAAACCTCGAATGGGATGTCATTCCGACGGACGAAGACTTTATCGACTATCGTATCTACCGTGATGGTGTCCTGGTCGGGTCGAGCACAACCAATACATTTGAAGATCAACTTCCCTCTTTTGATGAGTTCAGCTACCGGGTAACTTCCCACTGGAGCACCGCAGAATCCTGGATGTCGGAAGCGACCCGGGTTAACTGGATTTCACCGCTTGAACCGCGCTTCATTTATGTGTCGGGACTGGATGGATCGACAGGTGACATTACGCTGAACTGGGAACAGATGCGCGACGAGGACATCGTATACGATGACGGTGTTCCGGACGGGAACTATTCTTTCAACTCGTCCGCCCCTCGCAACAGCATTATCGCGCAACGGTTCACTGCCCCGTCCAACGGTCAAATGCACCGTATCGGAGCGTATTTTACGGAAACAGAAAGCTGCCCGATGGGTCGGATCAGGTTACTCGTCTACGGCGAAGGTGCATCGGAAGAAACTCCGGGAGAGATCCTGTACCGTACACCGCCCTTCATTTGCAGCGAAACAGGATGGAACTGGCTGGAACTGGAAGAGGCACGCTTGACCTTGAACCCGGGCGATGATTACTGGGTTGGAGTCATGTGGGTAGACACAGGATGTACACAGCTCGGCCGTGACATGGACGGCGAACAATATGGTCGTGGAAGCATCTCTGTGGACGGTGTCGAATGGCGTTCCATCAGCAATGGTCTCAGCGGAAACCCGATGATCCGCACTGTATTTGGCGCCTATGAAGAGCTGGAAGGGTACACCACGCTTCACGGATGGTATGTGTACCGGGACGACGCTGAAGTCGGTTATGTGACCGATCCGGTGATCGAAGATCTTCTGCCCAGCGCTGGTGAATATGAATACCTGATCGTGGCGGATTATGAGCAGGGTCTCGTGGAAAGCGAACCCTACCTGCTCGTGTGGGACGGTCAGTCCGAAGTGGATGAAACCGCATTGCCGGGTGAATTCGAAGTTTCGGCGCCTTATCCCAACCCGTTCAACCCGAGTACCAGCCTCAATGTGACCCTGCCTCAAGCGGCGGTAGTGAATATTCATGTGTACGATGTGTTAGGACGACAGGTGATGGAACTGGCGAACGGCCACTATGCACAGGGGCATTATACCTTTGTGTTCAACGCAGACACAATCGCCAGCGGAATGTACTTTATCCGGACCGTCATTCCCGGTCATGTCAACGACATGCGGAAAGTGATCCTGATGAAGTAATCCCGCAGGTTTGAAGATACAGGTTTCAAGGGTTGGCGTGGTTTCTGGCGTCAGCCCTTTTTTCTGTTGCGTCGTTGCGAGCTTTCACGCACCGTAGTTGTTGTTGTGCGTGAAGGCAAAGCAATCCACTGCTATATGGTGTCAACAGAATCCCGGCAACTTTGGCCCGAGTGCTTGCCACTCGGGTATCCCTATTTCGATGTCAACAGAATCAGAGCCACCTGTGACACGTCGTCGCGAGAATAGCTGCATGTAGTTGTCGTTTGTGCCGCCGGACGAAGCAATCCACTTCCATGTGTGGGGACGAGTGGCCCGATTTGCTAAGTGACGAAGGAACGAGCAATCAGGTTTCAATAAATTTTTACTGGCAGTGCAGACCTTCAAAACTTCGACTCCCTTTCATCGAAAGGGAGATCCTTTGAAAAACGAGATTAGAAGGAACACACTTATATGAGTCTTTGGCGTATTCGCCGAAAGTGTGTCGCAAGCGGTAGGTTGGTTTCCCCGAAACCAACACATTTATCGGATTTACAATCCGATTTGATGCAACCCGGGAAAACACATGCAAACGACAACGGCGCATGTGTAATCCCGCGCCACTATCGAAGTATTCTGTATTTACCGTCAACCACGGCCACACTTCTCTCTCTGTTGAAACCCGTTAATCAGGATACGTTGAACTGTACTACACAGTGATTCACCGGCCAACCCATACATACAATAAAACCGTTCCCTTAGTAAGGAAACGGCTCGTATATTGTATTTTGAGTATATCTAACTATGAATCGACCGTTTGTCCACCGCAAGGGCAGCCTCTTTCACCGCTTCAGAAAGAGTCGGATGCGCATGGCAGGTGCGGGCGATGTCTTCCGAGGAGGCGCTGAACTCCATGGCTACCGCCGCCTCAGCAATCAACTCGGATGCCCGTGGGCCAAGGATATGAACACCCAACACCTTGTCCGTGTTCTGGTCGGCGACAATTTTCACCAGTCCGTCTCCAGCTTCCATGCTTAACGCTCGTCCATTGCCACGGAAATAAAACTTGCCTTCCGCGACCTCGAATCCCTTCTCTTTCGCCTGTGCGGTGGTCAAACCGACCTGCGCCAGCTCCGGTTCCGTATACACCACGTTCGGGATGACATCGTAATTCACATGACCCGGTTTTCCAGCGATGATTTCCGCGACTGCAACACCTTCCTCTTCCGCCTTGTGCGCGAGCATGGGGCCGTCCACGATGTCGCCGATAGCGTAGATGTTGCCTACCCCGGTGCGCCAATGATCATCGACATTCACTTGCCCTCGATCATTGCGTTGGATACCCACGGTTTCAAGGCCGACATTTTCGCTGTACGGTTTCCGTCCTACGGCAACAAGAACCACATCGCCCACCACTTCGTGTTCAGCGGATTTTTTATCGGTGAAGGAGACTTTGACTTTACCGTCCAAATCTTCCGCGCCGGTAACTTTCGCGCCAAGATGGAATTCCATGCCGATTGCCTGCAGGGATTTCTGAAGAGCGGAAGCGAGCTGTTTTTCCGCAAAGGGGACAATCTGCGGAAGCATTTCGATGACAGTGACTTTTGCCCCGAGGCGCGCCCACACACTGCCCATTTCCAACCCGATTGCACCGGCTCCGATCACAATCAAGTGCTCGGGAACCTTATCGAAGGAAAGGGCTTCTGTGCTGGATACAATGGTGCTGCCATTAAACTTCATGAACGGAAGTTCCACGGGAACCGATCCCGTGGCGATGCAGATGTTTGCCGCCTTGATCTCTTCTGTACCGTTTTCGCCTTCAATAGCGATGGTATCTTCGGATGTCAGTTTTCCGGCGCCATGGAACACCGTCACCTTGTTCTTTTTCATTAACTGGACGATGCCGTCGGTAAGTGTCATCACCACTTTTTGCTTGCGGTTCATCATGGTGGCAACATCAAGGGTAGCGCCCTGTACAGAGATTCCATGATCGTTCAGCGCGTGATTGACGGTATGATAATGTTCGCTGGATTCTAAAAGCGCCTTGGAGGGAATGCACCCGATGTTCAGGCATGTCCCGCCAAGCCGTTCATTCTTTTCAATTAGAGCCGTTTTCAACCCGAGTTGGGCGGCACGGATCGCGGAAACATATCCGCCCGGTCCGGCCCCGATCACTGCATAATCAAATGATTCCATCCTTCACCTGCCATGATTTATGTTCAACGCTGGATTTACGATTTGTAACGTTTTTACCAAAGTATGTATTCTGCAAGATCCTATCGCCAGTAAACTTTTTTTCTTGTACTTAAAATTATTTGGCGCGAGATTTTGCAGTATCAATTATCTATCCAAATGTGCAGGTTCTCGCTTACTTTTCTTTTGAATCCTTACTGTGTTACTGAATTTTCGATAGGAACCTGCACAACACCAAAGTCATGTAACGTTCCTGCCAAAGTAAGGAATTGCAGGAACGCTTGGAAGACACATTCTGACGTACGGTCTCTACCGTAATGATTTCGCTTCGGGGTAGGGTGGGCGTCCCTGCCCGCCGTAGCGAATTAAAGATTCGCTGCAAACCCATCCTTCAGAGATAATATTGAATGCCGCTATCGCGACATTGGCGGGCAGGGACGCCCACCCTACCCTGAAAAATTTTCCAATAGTATAAGAAACACTATAGCCAATCCAACAGAATAGTCGGATATGTTTTTCATTGGATGTTCGACGGTACAACAGGATACACTTGAATGAGCACACTCTCAACCGGTATCTTGGGCTATGGGAAAAAAGAAAAAATCGAAACGGAATCCATCCTCTGTGAAACGATACTCGGACCGTAATACTGATCCGGATCATGTTATGAGCGAGGATGAAATAGAAAAGCAGCTCGCATCGCTTCGTTCCGGATGGACACAATTCCAGAAGAATCTTCATCATTGGCTTCCCCGATAGGGTATGTGCGCAAGCATGGCGGTCTTCCAGCAACCAAACAATCATTAGGGCAGAACTGGCTGCTTGATCCGGAAGTGGTGTACCAGATTGCCGAGTTGCTGGACATCAAGGAAGGCGATCCGGTACTGGAGGTCGGCCCCGGCGGTGGGGCGTTAACAGAAGAGTTGTTCAAACGGAAGGCGAATGTCACTGCGGTAGAAATTGATCGCAGGATGGTCGATTACCTGGAGGAACGCTGGCCGGATCAGGAAGGCTTTACCCTGCATCATGCCGATATTCTTCAGACGGATTATCTTGATCTCATGAAGGAAACTCCGTTTACGTTGGTAGGGAATCTTCCCTATAACATCACCTCCTCGCTATTGTTCAAAACCATGGATCACGCAGTAGAGCATCCTGGGACCTTGAAACAAATTGTAGTAATGCTGCAGAAGGAAGTGGCGGAACGGATTACGGCGGAGCCGGGAAACAGCAATTACAGCATTTTGTCTGTATTTACAAGGTTATGGGGAGTTCCGGAAATTGTGCTGAATGTCCCCAGAGAGAGCTTCAAGCCGATGCCGAATGTTGACTCTGCCGTGTTGAAGCTTGACATTGCATCTACTCCGAAGTATCCTTTGGCACACTGGCCAACATTTTAAACGGCTGGTGAAGGGCGCTTTCTCCAAGCGACGGAAAATGCTGCGGAATTCCATCGGCGGAGTTGCACAGATAGGCGCATGGCAGGAAGTGGATTTTGACTGGAATCGAAGACCGCAGACACTAAGTGCGGAAGAATTTGCGTGGTTGACGGAACAGCTTGTACTTCCCAGGTTCCGCAACGTGTGAAGAACGAAAATGACAGAACCGGATTCTGACAGTATTCCGTTACAACCTGTGGGAGAGTGGGGCACCATGTCCGACGTATCCCAGGAAAATATCCAGGAGAATCTCTCCCTGGAGCAGTTACATGTACTCATTGAAGACCTGCTTGATGAGCAGCGGTTCAATGAGGTCAGGGAAGCTCTCGCTCCATTCCATCCATCAGAAATAGCCGACCTTATTTCAGGCTTTGGCGGCCTGCAACGTAACCAGATATTTGACCTTCTTACTTCCGAACTGCGTGCGGAAGTACTGATTGAGCTCGAAGAGTTCGACCAGGAGAAGCTACTCGACCGCATGACCGATGGCCAGATCGGGCAAGTTCTCGACCAGTTGGATTCAGATGATGCCGCGGATATTGCCGGAACCCTGGATGATGAACGCCGTCTCCGTGTCCTCGAAGCCACCGATCCCGAAGATCGTGATGAAGTAGAACGGCTGTTGACCTATGACGAAGAGACCGCCGGTGGTATCATGGCGCTCGAAATGGTCACAGTCAGTGCGGATGCGACTGCTCGAGAGGGAGTGGAAGCGGTACGCACCGCCACGGAAGAGGGGATGGAGGATATCCATTATCTCTACGTCGTTGAAAATGGCGGCAAATTTGTTGGCCGTGTGAAAATCATCGACCTGATGCTCGCTTCCGGCATACACCCATCACAAATATTCTGGATGAGGATACGGTTGCCATAGAAGATCATCTCGACCAGGAAGATGTGGCGCATATCTTCACCCGTCGCGACCTGATCAGTGCTCCGGTTGTCGATGATCGTGGACGCCTGAAAGGCCGCATTACCATTGACGACATTGTGGATGTCATTTCGGATGAAGCGGATGAGGACTTCGGAGAAGCTGGCTGGCGCCGGGGAAGAAGAAGCTGGTGAACGTAATATATTCCGTGTGACTCGTTCACGCCTGCCATGGTTGCTGATCGCCTTCCTGGGTGAACTGTTGAGTGTGGTTGTTCTGTCGGGGTATGAAGAACGTCTCCAGGATCTTATTGTTATCACGTTTTTTATCCCGGTCGTCATTGCCGTCGCGGGCAATGTGGGAGTGCAGTCATCCACCATTGTGGTCCGTGGACTCGCCACCGGGGGACATTCCCGCCCACAATGCTTTCCGGAAAATCATGCACGAACTGGTTGTCGGACTTCTGAACGGTACCATAATCTCAGTACTGTTCATGGGGATTATTTACCTCTGGAAAGGGGCGATGGATGTGGCCATTTGCCGTAAGCCTGGCCCTGATTTTCGTAGTGATTGTTGCGGCAATCACCGGTTCCATGATCCCCTTTGTCCTGAAAAAACTGAAGCAGGACCCCCGCCTATGCTTCCGGTCCGTTTATCACCATGACCAATGACGTGATCGGACTGGCGATTTACATGATTATTACGACGTCGATGTTGTAGTGCCCAATGGTACAAAAGAAATCCGGGCATCTAATGTTGTAATAACATACAGATACCCGGTAATAACTCTAATGCAAAGCAACACAACTATTGTTTGCTGAAATTCACTTTCGGTGCGTCGCAGACAGGGCAGACCCAATCGTCGGGAAGATCTTCGAAACTGGTTCCTTCCCGTTCTTCATCGTATTCATATCCGCAGACTTCACACTTGTAGACGGCCATGGTGTACTCCTTCATATATCGAGATTGGCTGGTTCGTAGAACTCTTTCGGATGTTTGCAGCAGGGGCATTTCTCCGGCGGTTCGGTGCCTTCATGGACATACCCGCAGACGCTGCATTTCCATTTGATGGGCTCGTCACGTTTGTAAACAGTGCCATTTTCAACCATCTCAAGCAGTTTTTTGTAACGGTCCCGGTGGTGCGCTTCCACTTTGGCGATCTGTTTGAAGAGCATGGCGGCTTCCATGTTTCCCTCTTCCTCTGCTTCTTTTGCGAAAGTGGGATACATTTCCGTGGTCTCGTAATTTTCACCGTCCATTGCTTCTTTCAGGTTTGCGGCGGTATTACCAAGTTTGCCGAGCATGACAAAATGATCCTTGGCGTGACGTTTTTCATTTTCCGCGGTTTCTTCAAAGATTCTGGCGATGTAATGATATCCCTCTTTGCGCGCTACTGCTGCAAAGTAGGTGTACATGTTCCGTGCCTGGGATTCACCCGCAAATGCTTCCGCAAGATTCTTTTCCGTTTTACTCATCCTTTTTTTCCTGTTGTTGTATGTAATGGATAATCGTTACCAACGAAGTATATCATAAAAGGTTGAAGCGAAAAAAACAATCCTTGCTTGAGAACAATTTCACGTAATTGTGCAGAGTAAGACTCTCCCAACATTTGGAGTCAAAACAGATCATTTCAGCAAAGTAACACGTTGGAAATCATGCCAGCCGGAAGATGTGAAGGCCTCGATGAAATAATTCCCACTGGGCAAATGGTCGGCGTCCAGGAGAATACGATGGGCCCCGGGTCGAAAAAGATGATTGCAAGGATTATCAATAACCGTTCTACCCAGAATGTCGACCATTCGAATATTCACCTGCTCGGGCTGTGAGATATTCAGAATCACTGAAGTGGTGGCATTAAAGGGATTCGGGTAGACGCTCCGTATTTGAAAAAAGGAGACAACAGCCGGATCGTCTGGATCGGGCGCATAACTGGGATCATACTCTACTGCGCCCATGTCCGGTGCGGCGCCCACATACTCATCCTCATCGAGATCGAGTATCATTTCATCAAACCATTCGAATAACGCTGTTCCTTCATCAATGCACGGTGATGTTTCATTCAGGTAATAGGGATGATCCGGACCTTGTATAAAAAGCGGATCATCTTCAATATTACCGGGAAGCCAGTTCAGAGAGCTTTCTCCAACCACTTCCACAGACAATGCTCCGCCTTCAATATCACAGTGGGATATATACAGGTCGGCAGCACTGAACTCGCCCGCAAAATTTGATGTATCAGCGTAAATGGTTTCTATTCGGTTACTGAAGATGATACTGTTCAAGAGCAGGGCGCGAGAAGTAAACCTGAGTGAACCCTCATGGTAGTTGTTGTTGGCAATGGTACAATTGATAACCGCCACATGCCAGTGACTCGCAATGGCCCACCCGCCTTGTTCGTAAATCGTGCAATTCGAGATGGTGGTCAGGCTGCTTGATTCGGCACCGATTCCAATCCCGGTAATCATGTTGTTGTTTATTATACAGTTATCGACAATTCCTCCCCAACTGCATGGATATATGATCCCGTTTACATTATTTGTGATTCTGCAGTTCGTAATGATGGGCCCCGACTCAGCGATACGGATGCCATCCCGGCAGTCGGAAATCTCACAAAAGCTGATATACGGGTAAGAATCGGTGTGTCGCAATAAACTCCCGTGTTATCGAACGATTCCAACTTCAAAAAAAGCAGACGGGGTGAACTGTCGGTACACCGTATACCGGTATAACCGTTACGGACGGTAAACCCGACAACCTGTGTGATAGTGGAATCCACTCTTTCCTGGAAATCCAGCACAAAGTCACTTTCATTCGCTGCTTCAAGAATTGTCTGGTCAATATGACCCGGGTCACCCGTGATCAGGTAAATCGATCCAAGGGTAATATTATGAGCGCCAAAATCAATCTCTTCGGTATACGTACCCGGGGAAACAATCACGGAGTCACCTTCCTCGGAAGCCTCAATTGCCGCCTGAATAGTGAAATAGTCCTCGGGGACCTGGAGAATCGTGGCGGATGATATGGAGCCGAATACAATTACAAAAATGAGGGATAGATAAACTGTGGCGAATTTCATGTTTCCTCTATGCATTGCAAATTGATAGATGAACAATAGGTCTCTGAAAGGTATACAACGATTTTGTTTTTACAAAATTCAATGAACAGTGATGTAATATTCCTTGTGTAAGAATTCGAAAAAGAGGAGCGATTCCAGAATGATCTTTTACTGGCTGAAGAATGAATGCTATCTTGTATCAGTTTCATAGATTTGAGGATCAGCATGACGACTACGGGTTTGCTTTTCGATATAAAAAAATTTGCAATTCATGACGGACCGGGAATCCGTACAACGGTGTTCGTTTCCGGGTGTCCGTTAACCTGCTGGTGGTGCCATAACCCGGAATGCCAGATTGAAAATGGATCCAACGGTGAAAACCTGGTGCAACGGAAAACAGTTTCTGAAATCATCAAGGAAGTGGAACGTGATATTCCTTTCTATGATGAATCCGGTGGAGGAGTAACCTTTTCCGGTGGGGAACCGATGCTGCAGCTACCGTTTCTTACCGAATTGTTACTTGAATGCCGGAAACGTGGAATTCATACAGCAGTGGATACTTCGGGATACGCGGAAGAGCGGGATTTTTCTGCGATCCTGGAAAATGTGGATATGTTCCTGTATGACCTGAAACTTATGGATGATGAACTGCATCAAAAGACTACCGGTGTTTCCAATAAAAAAATCCTGTCTAACCTGGAATTCCTGGCAGAGCAAGGCGCGAATGTTCGTATACGGATTCCCCTGATCCCGGACATTACGGATACAAATGAAAATCTTGAAGCGATTGGTACGTACTTGCTAACATTGAAACGACGTTTTCCAGCTGACCTGTTACCGTTTAATATTTTTTACAAGAGCAAATATGATCGTCTGAAACTGGACAATCGCCTGAAAAACATGGAAACGCAATCACCACAACGAATTGTTGACATCCGGGAAACATTGGCATCTTCAGGATTGGACGTATTTGTGTGAGGTAGAGATGAACGACCGTATCAAAGAACTTCGTGACGCAAGTATAGCCGCAGTACCGAAGATTTCCATGGAACGTGCGACCCTGTTAACAGAATTTTATCAAAACGGAGTTGCGGAGGGAAATTCGGTCCCGGTCGCCCGTGCCAAAGCATTCGCCTACCTCATGGATAAGAAAACGGTGTGGATTGGTGAAAACGAGTTGATTGTTGGCGAGCGTGGTCCTGCACCAAAGGAGACACCGACTTACCCGGAAATCTGCACACATACCCTGGAAGATTTCGAAATCCTGCATAACCGCGAAAAAATCAGTTTTCAAGCGGGTGAAGATGTAAAACAGGTGCAGAAGGAAACAATCATTCCCGTCTGGCAAAACCGTTCCATGCGCAAACGGATCATGGATGCGATGGATGATGCCTGGCTGGAAGCGTTTGACGCGGGAGTGTTCACCGAGTTCATGGAGCAGCGTGCTCCGGGCCATACCGTTCTCGACGACAAAATCTACCGGAAAGGTATGAGGGATTTCATCCGGGAGATTAACGATTCCATTGACCGGCTGGACTTTGAGAATGATCCGGATGCTTTCGCCAGACGTGAACAATTGACCGCGATGAAAATCGCTGCGGGAGCGTTGATTCGTTTTGCTCAACGGTATGCGGACTATGCTGAAAAGCTGCTGCAGAAGGAAAAGAATCAGGATCGGCAGAAGGAGCTCCAGGAAATCGCCAGTGTATGCCGCCGTGTACCTGAACATGCTCCCGAAACCTTCCACGAGGCGTTGCAATATTACTGGTTTGTCCACCTTGGCGTGATTACGGAATTGAACACATGGGATTCGTTCAACCCGGGACGCCTGGACCGTCACCTGCTACCATTTTACCGGAAGGGCATCGACGATGGAAGCCTGACGGAAGAAGTCGCACGCGAATTGTTGCAGGCATTCTGGATCAAGTTCAATAACCAGCCCGCGCCGCCAAAAGTGGGAGTTACTGCACAGGAATCGAACACCTATACGGACTTCTGCCTGATCAATCTCGGCGGTGTGGATGAAAAAGGTGAAAATGCCGTCAATGAAATGACGTATATGATCCTCGATGTGATCGAGGAAATGCGACTCTTGCAGCCATCGTCCATGGTGCAGATCTCCAAGGTTAATCCCGACCATTACCTCCATCGGGCATTGAAGATTGTAAAAACCGGGTATGGCCAGCCGTCCATATTCAACACCGATGCGATTGTACAGGAAATGCTGCGCCAGGGGAAAACCTTTGAAGATGCCCGTAACGGCGGCGCGAGTGGATGTGTGGAAACAGGAGCTTTCGGTAAGGAGAGTTATATCCTGACCGGGTATTTTAACCTGGTAAAGGTGTTGGAAATCACCTTAAATAATGGAGTAGATCCCCGGTCCGATAAAAAGATTGGCCTCGAATCAGGAAATCCAGCCAGTTTTACAAGTTTTGATGAACTCTACGGCGCATTCGAAAAGCAATTGCATTATTTCGTTGATGTGAAATTAAAAGGAAACCGTATTATCGAACGGCTTTGGGCGACAGTTCTTCCGGCGCCGTTCCTGTCCATCCTGGTGGATGATTGCATAGCCAGGGGCAAAGACTACAATGACGGCGGCGCACGGTATAACACATCCTATGTACAGGGTGTGGGACTGGGATCGATCACCGACAGCTTGAGTGCGATTAACCATCATGTGTTTACGGAAAAATCAGTCACGCTGGAAAGTCTGCAAAATGCATTGCTGGCTAATTTTGAAGGGACGGAATGCTTACGGATACTATTAAAGGAAAAAACACCACGATACGGCAACGATGATGACAGGGCAGACACTATCACGCAACGAGTTTTTGAATCCTACTTCGCAGCGGTTGACGGTCGTCCCAATACAAAAGGCGGTCACTACCGGATCAACTTGTTGCCGACGACAGTTCATGTGTATTTCGGGAGTGTAGTGGGAGCGACTCCGGATGGACGAAAGGCATACACACCCCTTTCCGAAGGGATCAGTCCTGTACAGGGCACAGACCGGAAAGGTCCGACCGCGGTGATCCGTTCCGCGGCAAAGATTGATCATTTACGTACCGGTGGAACTCTTCTGAACCAGAAATTCACCCCACAGATACTGGAAACGGAAGACGGAATTCGTAAAGTCGGTCAACTGGTGCGAACCTATTTCAAGATGGACGGCCACCATATTCAGTTTAACGTCATTGATGCGGAGACGTTAAAAGAGGCTCAAAAACATCCGGAAAACTACCGTGACCTGATTGTCCGTGTGGCGGGCTACAGCGACTATTTTGTGGATCTGGGCGAAGATCTGCAGAATGAGATTATTCGCCGGACGGAGCATGCTGATTTTTAATGATGAAAAACGATCAAGCCAGTGCGTGTAGTTTTTCGCGAAGTGTATCCAACCGAAAGGCTTCTGAATAAAGTCCGCAGGTTGTTTTTCTTTGAATTTTAGGGCGATTTCCGTCTCATTATATCCGCTGGCAAGCATTACATTGATATCATACCCGCGATGAATGATTTCATTAAACACATGATCGCCCGGCATTTTGGGCATGGTCAGATCCAGAATGACACACATGAATCGTTTTGGGTCTTTTTCCAGAATACTGAGTGCTTCAAGACCATCCGCTGCAGCAACGACTGAATATCCTAATTTTTCGATCATTCGAGTGGCAACATTACGCACCATCTCCTCATCATCAACCAGTAAAACAGTTCCGCCAATTTCGTTGTCTATTTCTGGTCTGATCACCTGTTTGGTATTTACTACTCTGGATGCAACAGGAAAATACAAGGTAAAAATTGTTCCATCACCGGGCGTTGTGCGTAATCGGATAGCACCGTGATGCCCCCTAACAATACCTAATACAGCAGCCAGTCCAAGTCCGCGTCCGGTGAATTTCGTAGTGAAAAATGGATCGAAAATCTTTGATCTGGTTTCATCATTCATTCCCGGGCCGGTGTCTTGAACCTCGAGGTAGAGATAGTCTTTTTCAGGAAGCTGATCCTGCAATACTGAATCGGAAAATGAGGAAGGAGATCCTGAAAATTTTCCGACCTGAACACGAATAGCGCCCGGATCTTCCCCAATCGCTTCGGAGGCATTGATTACCAGGTTGAGAATAACCTGTCTTAATTGGGTGACATCCGCTTCAATCGGGGGAAGGTTGCGATCCACATGAAGGTGAAGAGTGACATGCTTCTGAATGGAAACATTCAGTATCTGGTTCATCTCCCGTACAATTTGCTCGAGTTGAACTGTTTTTATCTGGAATTTCCCGCGACCGGAGTATGCGAGCATCTGCTGGCTGAGCTCTGAAGCCCGCAACGCTGTATCGGCAATCTGGTTGATATAACTCCGTATGGGAGAATCCTCAGGCAATTCCATCGCAGCGAGATCGGCATTCCCAAGGATTCCCACCAACAGGTTGTTAAAGTCATGTGCGATCCCTCCGCAAGGATTCCCAGGCTTTCCAGTTTTTGTGTTTCCTTCAGTTTATCCTCGATTTTCTGCTGCTCTTCTTCCTGGCGGATCCGGTCTGTGACATCACGATTGATACAAAGGAAGGTTTTCCTATCACCAGAGGCATCCACCAGGGGCGCAAGGCTTACTTCTCCATGAAAGATAGTGCCATCAACACGCAATTGACGATAACAACCTGGTTGAGGCTCATGGTCACCTTTGAGATACCCTTCAAAATTCTTTTTCGCTTGGGGAATATCATCTGGGTGGATATATTCAAAAATATTTCGCTTCGTATAGTCATAATCATCAGGAACACGGTACATTTTCTTTGTCTGATCGGAAATATACTGGATTTCACCCGCAAGGGAGACAATCGCGATACCATCCGGAGAAGCATTCACCAGCGTGCGATACATTTCTTCCGATTCAAAAACAGCTTTTTCCGCTTCTTTACGCTGGGTGATATCATTGACAAAAACAGATATAAATTCCTGGCCATCTTCTTCGAAGTGAGTGGTGGAAATCTCTACAGGAATAACACTACCATCCTTATGTATGATACAGGTTTCCTCCATGACAGGAGTATCGGAAGAAATATTCCGTTTGGAGTGAATAAGATTTTTAAACGCAGAATCGTGAAATATTGTGGAAAAATTGATTGTACGCAGCTCCTCGGCGTTGTATCCAAGCAACTCACAAAAACTTTGGTTTGCAAAATTCAAAGTGCCTGAAACATCACACAGAGCGACACCGATGCCCGATCCTTCAAGAATAGTACGGATTCGTTCTTCACTTTTACGGATCGTTTCTTCCGCTTTTTTCCTGTCCGAAATATCCAGTCCAATTGACAGGACACATTCTTCACCTTGAATTCGAATAAGCCTTGAAGACAGGATGACCGGGATTCTCTGTCCTTGTGATCCTTGAAAAACAATGTCCTTGGTATAAAATGTTCCGGTTTCTCGTAATGTTTCCACAAAAGCATCACGATCGGCAGGATTGTACCAGTTGCCGACGGCGACCGAGGACTTACCGATAATATCAGAACGTTTGTACCCCCCGGTTTTCAGGAACAGTTCATTGGCATCTATGATAATTCCGTCGCTGAGACGGGTAACCAGGATGCTGATGGGGCTGGAATGGAATACAGTGTAAAACTTTTCTTCGCTTTCACGCAGTGCATCTTCCGCTTCTTTTAAACTCGTGATATCATGAATATTCTGAAGAATGCATTGTGTATCACCCAGGGAGATAATTCGCGATGAAATAAGTATCGGTATTGGTTTTTCATTCTTACCAAAAAGTGTCAATTCCATATTTTTTACGAAGCCATTCTTCTTTAATTCCTGAATATATTTCTTGCGATCTTCTGGTTTTTGCCAATGTCCAAGTTCAATAGAAGTCCGGCCAATGGTTTCTTCACGAGTGAATCCGGATATATTGCAGTATTGTTCATTGACTTCCAGAAATTTTCCTGTTTCAAGTTCATTGATCACAACAGTATCCGGACTCGCATGAAAAATAGTTGCAAACTTCTGTTCACTTTCCCGCAGGGCTTGTTCCATTTTGATTCGTTCACTGACATCGATCATGATAACAACAGCTTCCTGAATCGTCCCGTCGGGATCGGTAACAGGATATGCCTGCCCTGTAATCCATCTTTCTACACCGGGGAAGTTCGAATCACTCGGGATATAAAAAAACTCCGGGAACTTGAGAACCTTTCCGTTAAATACCTCGCGTATTTCTTTGCCAAACGGTAACTGCTGTAATTGACAGTCATGAAAAACATTATATTTTCCGATAACTTCTCTTCGATCCACTTGCCAGAATGTTTCCCAGGCGGCATTTACTTCCAACAGCAAGCCCTTATTGTTAAAAATCATCATTGGGAAGGATGATTGGGAAAAATGAGTTTTGAGGCGCAACTCAGCCTTCTGATGACTCAGGACAGTTTTTTTATGAAGAGTAATATCTTGCGACATACCCAGGACCAGGGTACGATTTGGTTCCTTTTTTGTATGCATCACAGCACGGTCCCTTATCCACAGAAGGGTTCCGTCATCATGCAGGAGCCTGTATTCTTCATCGTAATCACATTCACCGCGTTTAAAGGCTTCATATTTTGCCTGAATTCTCTCCCGGTCTTCAGGGTGGACTTTTTCAGACCAGCTAATATTTGATTCTAGCCATTCTTCCTGCGATTGCCTCCAGATAGTTTCAACAGTGGGGCTTACATAGACAGTTTTATTCTGTTCCATGTCATGGATCCAGAATATTTCGGGGATATTTTCAGAGATCAATTGGTAATGATAGATACTTTCACGGAGTTGAGAGATTTCCTGCTGCAATTGTTGAACAACATCATCTCTGGAATGCTTTGTTGAGGAATCAGGGCACATGAATGTCTCTACTGTCATGAAGATTATAATAATCGGTAAGCTATTAAGAGGATTATCAGGATTCAATATTGAAAGATAAGATATCTATATCATTTTTCTACTTCATCCCGGTGACAATAAGTAATACTTATACTGACGGAAACGATTCAAGTCTATATAAACCGGAGTTTGACAAAGGACTTTGCAAGATATTGTAATACAAGTGGATACAAAACATAGTTGTCACCACAAGGTGGTGTAACATATTGTTATGACTATAGATATGTAGCTATTTAGCGAACAGCTTTTCTTTGGGGAGAATGAGGTTCAAGGCATGGATGATGTTACGTGTTTCCGATGAGGGTTGGCTGTAGGTGGAGATCTCGGTTTCCCCTATGGTTTGCTTCACAAGTTTGATTTCGCTGAGCAGATCCAGCGCTTTGCGAGCGGTCATTGTGAGATGTGCCCGCTTCACTTTCAGTTCGATGCAGATTTCGATCAGGTACGCCAGAACGCAGATAAATACATGCGCTTCCACACGCGGTTGCGTCCAATGGAACATCGGACGAAGATCAATGAAGTTCTTCAACTCTTTGAAAGCGCTTTCAACACGAGCCAGCGTCTTGTACGCCGCCACTACCTCCGGAAGGGAGAGATCGGTACGGTTGGTGCGCAGGACAAAAAACCCGTCCAGCTTCGTCTCAAAAGCAACGATCTCCTGTTTCAGCGTAAAAGCAATCCCGGTTGCCTTGTCCGTCCGCAGGGTGAAAAAGCGAACCAGTCCCTGTCGCTGAAGGTAACGCGCCGCCTGTTGCAGCAGTTTCTCGCTGTCTTTTCGTTTCCCATCCGTGTACAATTGTTGGATACGTTCCAACTCCACCATTGCTTTGTCCAGCCGTTTGTTTCTGTGCCTGTCTTCGATTTCTGCCTTTTCCGGGTTGAAGAAGAACAACACACGATCATTGCCAAACTCTTCCACCGTGGTTTCAAAACCGGTCAGCGTCCCTTGCCCTTCCACAGGAATCAGATGCCCCCGGTTTGCTTCCAGCAACGGTTCAAACAGCGATTTCTTCCGTTTCCGCAAGGCCACAATGTACTGGTAACCATCGTTGACCAGCGACGTCAGGTTGTCTTCGGTAACCATGCCACGATCCACCACCAGCACGCATTGTTTGATCCCGAAGTTTTTGGTCAGTCTTTCAACCTGATCGGTCAACGTAGTCGAATCGGCGGTGTTGCCCGAGTAGACCTGGTGGGCGATGGGCATCCCCTCATCGGTAACCAGCAGACCGATCACAATCTGTTTACGGTCACGGCGGTGGTCACGTGAATAGCCATGTGTAGCCAACGGACAGCCATCGCCTTCGAAATAGCTGGAAGTGATGTCATAAAAGACGAGGTTCAGGTTCAGATTGAACAGGTCTTTTTCACGTTCATGCAGGGCGATCTCGATGGTTTCTTTACTGCCGATCAGCTCGTCCATGGCACGGTAGAAGTGATGTGGCTGGAAGGATTTGCCATCCAGTTCAGGCAGCGCCAGAGACGGATAATGATCCGCTAAAGCGAGTTTGCTGGTCGGTTCCACCAAGCGGGAAAGTATAAGCGTCTTGACCAGCAGAACAGCATTTCCGGACAGACGTTCACCGGTGAGATACCGCGACAGAATTCTGTCCAACCCGAGTTCCTGCCAAATACTTTCACCGGCCAGCAACTCGCCAAAATGCTGTACGGTTTTTGTTTTCAACGAACGAGCATCAAGGAAGTGTCCTGAAGAATATCGCAACAGGGAAGCGATAGCGGAATCAATTTTTGCGACATCGAGGGTATCGACATTGCCAAAGTTGGCGACTACCCGTTGCCTGGTTTTTCCATCGATCCGGTAATTTTCCACCAGGCGCAGGTAACGACGGATCTTGTCACCCTTTTTTACTTTGACAATACGTGTAAACATGAATGTCACCACCATCCGTTCTGTTGCCAACATCCTATACGATAGTTAACAATAAGACATAAGCGATGACACTGTCAAGAGCTAAAGGAAAATAGTTGTCACCACGTTTTCGGTGACATTTCCCCACTTTCGCAATCCTATCTATCTAATAATCAACACCTAAACAAAATTAGGAATGACTAAAATGGCAAAATCTTGTCAAACTCCGGTATAAACACAAAAAATGGACCGATACCAGTTGTACGGTCCACTGCAAATACGATAAATCTCCTGAGGAAGATAACTTAACCTTCTATTGCGTTAGCATATTATCGGCAAGCTTATGCGGTTTCATCATCCTCGCTTTGAATTGCCATCAGAAGCTCTTCCGCCTGCTGGGTTTCATCTTCATTCATGGGAGGCGGTGGTGGGGGGCCTTGTGGATGTCCGTAGCCCATTGAGTCTTTCATCTGTTGAGCCTGGGTAAACAGTTCTGCAAGAGCTTCACTCAGGTCGATCCCCTGCTCTTCTGCAAGTTGAATCAACTCTTCCGGGGCGCTTTCCGCCAGGGCTTCAGCATCGAATGTTCCACTCCGAATGCTTTCCGCTACTTTTTCTCCGAAATCCTGAATAGAGCTGGCCGTATCTTCATCCATTTCACTCAAACTGCTTAACAGCGACCCCATTTGTGTCGTTTCCATCATATCCGGCGGCGGTCCCATGGGAGGAGGACCTTGTTTTCCTGCCGGTGGTTCCGGAAGCTGGCTTGGATCAATACCCTGCTGACGCAACAATGCCTGTATTTCAGCATTGGATTGGATGCTTTCAATGTCCATCGTAAACTCCTGAATGTGGGTGTGAGACATGGGAATACTTCATACTACCAGGTTCTTGGTACATGAATGCGGTTACGTCATGATCGTGCCCTTTCCTGTTAAACTGTTTCCAGGAAAGGAGCCCTTGCCGGGGGAAAGAAAAACCTTTGCGCATTACCAAGACGCTTGAAGGTGGCAACTGGTTTAAAGCCTGCTCCTGGAGATAAAAAAACCTGCCGGGCAGTATGCACCGGCAGGAAAAGGGAACGAAAATCTTCTTCAGGTCTTTATTTCATAAACGTCAATTTACGTGTAGCGATGTTCGATCCAGCCTCAAGACGTACAAAATAAACACCGCTGGCAATCTCATTTCCGCTATCATCCAGACCATTCCAGAATGCTATATGATGACCCGCGCTTTGTTCTCCGCTGACGAGCAGACGAACCTGTTGCCCGAGCAGGTTATACACAGCCAGCTTTACCTCATCCGTTGCTTCTAACTCAAATGGAATACTGGTAGTAGGATTAAATGGATTCGGATACGGAGAAGCCAAATTGAATGTGTAGGCGACAGCCGGTGATGTATCCTCTTCAATAGCATCCGGTTGCATTGCCACACCCGTACGGACCATAAGGTTTTGCATGGTCAACGCGTTCCAGCCTGAAGCGTTGGTATACCAGCTGCAACGTCCATAGCTTTCACCGTTAGTGTCAGTACCGATACCTGGAGATCCGGGAGAATCCGGGGAATAGTATAATATGGTGTAAAAATGATTTCCGGTGACCGGTTGTTCCGTGCCGGGGATATGCAGAGTAAAGAATTCGAGAGTAACCGGGGTTTCAAACCAGAATGGTCCGGCTGTTTCCGTACCGGGAAATCCGGGAACTCCTGAATCTTCTGCAAAACCAATCCCGATGGGTCCTGCCGTGTTCACCAGCATGTCAACGGTGTACGCCAATTGGGTCGGATCGGGGGAGTCGCAATAGATCGCAAACTTGTTGTTGTCATAGGCGAAATCGACCACATAGAACGACTCGTAGGTACCATCATCATATTGGAGCATGGTAATGTCAGGTTCATCACCTGCGTAAATGCCATAGTACGGCGATAGCGGACCTTCAAATGGCGTTCCATCTTCGAGGATGTAACCGTTTATTGCGTACTCATACCACCCGCCATACTCGACATCCTCATCGAGAAAACCATCACTATCCGGTTCCAGTGTACCGTAGATTTCCCCGTTTCGATACAGGTACAACCCTTCCAGTCCTTCAAGGGGAAGACCGTCAATTCCAACCGTTGGATTGGTCCATGTAATGAAAACATCGTCGTCTTCACGTTCCAGTGTAATCGTCTCCGGTGGTGCAGGCGGTACATACAGGTTAGCCTGGACAGAAACATCGGCGAACTGGTCGGGATAAGAAGTAATGGATATCATGTTCTGCGGCCACCATCCGGTGAAGATCGCAGTGCCATTTTCCCTGAGGATGGAAAAACATCCGATTCCCGGGGTTTTATCGGGACCGTACAACGCCATTTCGTACAATTCGTGGAATCCCATGGGAATAGCGACTTCCATGGTCATATGGCCGGAGGCGTCCGAGAATTCCAGTTGTGCGTCTTCAAAGACATGGTAAGGATTTGTGCCTCCGTTATACGGAGCTCCGGAGAGCGACCTGTACCGCAAACTGTGATTTCCGGTGGAGCTGTAGTATGCCCAATAGTTACCCTCCGACCCGGAGCGTTCCGTGGTCCATGCGTCATTATCGTCGTCATCGACGTAAAATCCAATTCCCTCATCGTTGTCGAGCGAAGTGTTGAGGAAATCTTCGCAAGCGACGAGCATCAGGTCATTTTCGTCATCATACTTCATATACAGGTAGGCTGTTTCCGGGGCATTCGGTTCATCATATCCGAAGACATCGGAAATATCGACAACGACTGCGTCATCCCATTCGCCTTCCGACAGAATTCCATCAAATGTAACCGCCTGTGTCATTTCCGGGACTACGGGATCATACACGAGATAAGAATCATCCAGGGCGGCGAAGACCTCGTTCGAATAGATACTCTCACCTTCCGTGTACATCGTTGTAACAACGTAGTAGTAGGTAATCGTCGGGTAAACATCCTCACTGTCTTCGTATTCCAGGGTAACGCCATCCACTTCTGCAATGGGATTATAAGGACCGCCGGGCAAGGTGCTTCGCCAGACACGGTATCCTTCCAGTTCATCCAGTTCATCCAGGTCAATGGAATGATCGGGAGAAGGAATTGCATCGTCATTTATGGACAGGGTCTGGAAAGCATCTATGACAGGAGTTTCATCATCACCGGTTACAAACAGGCGTTCACGTTGACGATACAGGAGATCCTCTTCCGGGGATGTCCATTGAAGAGTAATTGAGGACATTCCGCCACCGGTAGCGGTCAACATGCCGGGAGGATCGCCGACGGCTACAAGGGTAAAGTCCACATCATCCACCACTCCGCCTTCGGGAACGACCACAGCGGATATATCTTCAATCGACCATCCCAGCTTGCTCGCCCGGATAGTAACTGTACCGGCATGTACATGGTCAATCTGGTAATTGCCGTCAGCATCGGTAATGGCGCACCGGTTGTCATCCACCGCTTCCACAATCACTCCGGAATGATCGGTTTCCCCCTGCAAAGCAACCTGGCCGCTTACCGATCCGCCTTCGAGGTCGGCAGAGATAAACAGGAGTTGGCCACCGTTGCCGAATTCCCGGGCATGCACCGCTTTACCGCCTACCATCAGGTGTGTGCCATCCGGGTTCAGGGCAATGTCAAACGGTGAGCCGACATGCTGGTATTCAAAAAACGGTTCCTGCGTATATTTTTCGAATACGCGCACATCGGATACCTGTTCTCCGGTCGAAAGCGGACCCCAGGAAACTGCGGCAACGGTAAGTCCGTCATCAGAAATTTCAATATCAGAGACAAGGTCTGCCATTGTGCTGGAAATCCACAATGGTGTTCCTCCAGCATAGGTATCGAATACAGCAACGAACCCATTATAAGGATTGCCGCCGAATTGCAGGGAGCCGGTTGCTATGGTTTCCCCGTTGGCGGAAACATCTACACGGCTGGCCCAGTTGCTCGATCCTCCGGTGAATGTATAGGACCATAATTGGAGGTACGTTTCCTGGTCGGAGTTCCATGCGAAAGCCCGCATACGTCCGCCGCTGTTGGAACAGGTGGCGATTACAGAGCCGTCGCCGGAAATCTTCGCAGCGCCCTCGGTGTTGAACGCCGGTTCTTCCCAGATAATGGAACCGTCCTCCATATCCAGAACGAACAATTGATGACGTTGGGTAACAAGAACGCGAGAGTTATCGACGGTAATATCTGCTCCTACCCAACCTCCGCTATTGTACTGGGGTACAGTAACAGTCCAGAGAAGTGGATCTTCAAGATTGGGATCGAACGCCCAGGCGAGTAAAGAATCCTGGGGACCATTGGTAAGCGCAATGGCATAAAATCCGTCTCGTGAATACTCAACGGCGATCACGGAGTATTCAAGGTCCATGTCCCAGAATGGAGTGGCATCGTCTGGAGGATAAAAATAGATGTGTGTGTCTGTGGAAAAACATACCCCGGAAGCATTACCTGCGACAGCAACACGAAGCGGTTCGGCGACACCGGTGATTTCATAATTGACATCACCCTCGAGCGCATCATAAACGATAAGCCGTTGATTGTTGAGGTAAACGATTGTTGCGGCGATGGAGCCGTCATCGGACATGTCCAGTGGTTCAAAAATCCCGGTGGCATCTGTGTCGCTCCACAACAATTGCCCGGTTTCATCCAATTCGAACACACCTGCTCTTTGTTGGGAAACCTGGGAAATGATTTCTGTTGTGCCGGATTCTTCGTTCGTAATGGATCGAAATGACTGCACGGATCCATTCTGTTCCAGCTCGCTCCGGCCATGTTCCCCGTTGTCTGCATATCCCACTGCCACAGCAATAAAAAGGATATACAGGCTCAAAAAGAAAACCTTCATCTTGCAAATCATAGCGCTCCCCCATCTGTTTACACGGAACTGAAATCGTATATACATAAGTGTTTTCTTCAAAAAACAGTTATACTAACAAGTATTTACACCGTTGTTATGATGTAAAAGTGAGCTGAAAATATCCCTTGCCTGTTTGCTGATCTTTCCATGATTGATTGCATCAATGCTGTCAAACAGCTCAAGCAGTTCCTTTTCTGCCGCGCCTACTCGTAATGCTCCCCGAAGATGACTTGTCAGTTGCCGTTCTCGCTGCTTGATAACCAGGACAGCCACATTAATTATCTCCCGTGTCACAATATCCAAGCGTGCCCTGGATAGCACTTTTCCATATCCCTCAACAATCATCCAGCGGGAGAGTTCGGGGCTGATTTCATTGGCTCGTCCCATCAATTTGTCGGCGACATCTCCATAGATCGTTCGATACAATGTTGTACCGCGAGTTTCCCATATTTCCCAATCTGTAAATGATCCGTTTTCTATAGGAACGGCATCACCCGGCCAAATCGTATGCAAAAGTGTAATTCCCTCGAGGGCGGTGGGGTATCCGTCAAACAGATAGACCTGGAGAATCGCCTCCCTGACAGTCTCCCGTTCAACTCCGTTTGTTTGAAGCGTTTGGATGATATCAACTGCAGTATCGTCCCTTTGTAAAACCAGGGAGGCGCAGAGTGTTCCCAATAAACAGTTGTTTTGACGCGCTTGCGGATCAATCGCATCTGGTTGCATGTACAATCCCGGTTCATGTGCAGTTATGTGATGGTCAAAGTGTGATGATTCTCAAGCACCGGTAGTTCCAGGCTGTATCGGGAGTCTGGAAAGTCCAGTGAATGATCCTGAAGAATCACCTTCGTAAGATACTTCATTGGTAGTAGACTTTCGAAGAAAAATCAGGCACTTTTATTGAGAAATGTCACGAGGAGAAGGAACAAAAAACCCCGTGAGTTTGGGGGACTCGCGGGGTTTTGCGCTCTGATGAGACATTCGCTCTTGCAGGAGAAATACAGATTTATCTCATCAATATTGCTTTTCTTGTTTCCTGTAACGGACCTGCTTGTATCCTCATAAAATACACGCCAGATGCAGCGGTCGGTTCCGACCATGAAATTGTCATTGTTCCGGGTTGGCATTGCCTGTATTCCTGCTGTGCTGCGATTCTTCCCAGGATGTTGTACACCGTCAGATGAACATCGGACGTAACGGGTAATTCAACAGTCAAGTTCACCTGGGGATTGAACGGGTTTGGATACGGATTCCCAATCGAAAAATCTCCGGGCAGGAAATGTCCTGGATCTGTATAAAGCCCGGATAAGCGTAATGTGAATTTCTGATTGGATAGTGTACTGTGATGATAGGCGTCTTCTGCTTCCACCCACCAGCTTATTGATTCGTAAATGTTTAATTCAATTCCTATGGTATCCAGATCCAAAGTTATCATGCAATCCGGCAATCCTGCGTAAAAGACAGTGTCGCCATTAGAAGCGAAATACAGGGTGTAAAGAACGTCACTCCCTTCAGGATCTTCACTTTGTTCCCAACGGAAGAAGATGTGGGGTGTCGATAGAGTATCGCCATATTCCGGGTTAACAAGGCTGAACGGACCCGGAGGTAAAATGTCATAGTTGGCCGTGAACGTCACCCCGTCACAGGAGACGCCTCCATCCGGATTCTCGACGGTGAAAAAGACTGTTTCCGATCCCAACCAGTCGGAAGACGGAGGATCAATGGTCGCCATACCGTTTTCTATGGTGATTTGTAATTCATCCTGGCCGATAACGTTCCATGACAGTTCTGCGTCTTCATAGTTGGGATCTTCGGCGTAATCGTTCAGGTGAATGATCTCGAATGAATCACCGGGAATGATGGCCTGGTTCGGGATATCTTCCAGTACAGGCGCCTCGTTATCACCTGTAATATTCAACAGAACCGGAATCGTCTGCGAATCAATATCAGGGTCATTGGTGCTTACCAGGAGAGAAGCATAATACTGACCTGTCGGCATTTGTTCGGAAGCTGCATTGATTGCAATAAATGAGGCATGGTTGGGATCAGTAATTCCCTGGGCTGGAGTAACACTCACCCATTCATAAGTTGACCGTACAAGAATGGCAAACTCATTCCGTATGTAATCACCACTCGGGTCGTTATTGAGGATTGTAAGACCGTCAGTACCGTTACTGTCCTGGATGCCGATGGTTGACTCATCATGACGTTCGTCATCGGAGTATCCCATATCGAGATACTGGAACAGAATATTGCCATCAGAAAAGAGAATTGTCTGAAATGTATATGGACCACCACGCTGGCCCCAACCGGGAACCGCTTCAAAGGTGATAACGGCCATATCGAGGCCATTGTCATAATAGTAGGCATTCCCACCATCACTTATATCAAGATCATCCCACCAGGCAGCAATCATGCCGAGAGGGGCATTAACAGATGGAAGTGTACGATTGGCCCATGAAGGAGTCTGACCCGGAATCACCGTGATGAATCCGTTGGAACAGACCCAGATCCGGTTGTATTCTTCGCTGTAATAAGGAAAATCGAAAGGAAGATCAATTGGGGCGGACATGCCGTCATCAGCATCAATGGAAAAAGACTCAATAACCGAACCATAGTCATCATGCCATTGAAAATCGGGACCATTCGGTTCGTCCATATCACGCCAGTAATACCCATAATTATCCGGGCCGCCGGATTCGGATGTCGGTTTGTCTTCCGGAACAACGGTAGAAAGCGATTCTTTGAAGTCCATGTTGTCTGGCAGATTCGGACCAATCATGAACTCGGGATTGTGGTTGGCGGGGATGGTCAAGCCAGACAATGTATTTACGTTACCTGTCAACAGAATCTCATCGAAAACATAGAGATGCCAGGTAAGAGCGGATCCACCATGATTGGCAATCCGTAAAGACTGAGTGGATGATTCGTTCGGCTGCATTTCAAAAATAAAATAGTCCGGTTCGATGCTGGCGCTTGGGGCATTTGCAGCATTCCCGGAAAGATCATCCGTAAAAAGAATAGACAAATGGTCTTCGAGGGGTTCCGCTCCTTCCGATAGTTGCTGCCAGTAACAATACATTACACCATCCTGCTGATCCGGGCTTTCGATGCCGACGGTCACATAATCATTGTCAAAATGCTCAGACATCCACGGATTGATGTTGTTGTAGTGATACTGGATAACGCCATTGCCCGTATGCGTGGGCCAATGACCCGGGTCAAACAGCACAAGCTGAAATTCCTGGGGGATATAATCAAATGCGGTTACACAGTCCCACTGGACAATAAATTTGCCTTCTGAGACGTTATAGTATGTATAAACGCCGCCATCCATGGTCAACAGGTCATCCCAGAAAACCGCAAGCATTCCCGGGGGGCCGAGGGGATTAGGGATTGGCCAGTTCCGGAACTGGAGCATCGTCGGCCATTCGCCGAAAGCCGCCCAGCCATTAGTACAAATTGTCAACTGTGAATAGGTTTCGCCATAATATTGAAATTCAAACGGCAATGTTATCACAGTGTTTTTATCGTCTTCAAAGGCATTATCCTCCAGGTGGAGATTACTGCCGATGTCTGCTATATCGAGCCATTCATACTCGGGGACATTGTAAAAATCAAGGGGATTATCCTGATTGTCTAACGCCCAGTATCCGTACTCATCCGGACCGACTGCTCCACGTTCACCGGGATGGGCGATGTAAAGATGGTACTGGACAGTGTCGACAGCCCCGATGCTGTCAGTAAGGATAAGGGTCATGGAAGCACGTTCACCGACCGCCGCAAGGTTGGTGATATAAATGCCAAATGGATCGTTTTCATTTTCAATGCCCGCGCCGGTGGCAAGGGAACCGTAATATCCCTGCGGATCAGTAATGACAAGATTCGGTGAGTTGGATTCAAGGAAGCCTGTCAGTCCTTGTGCCGGAATGGAACCTGCATTTTCAACTTCCAGTCGTAATAACTGGCTTTGTCCCGGCATGGCAATTCCGTCATCACCTAAAACGTGAGGTGAAGATCCTGAAACAGCAGTCCATGATCGTACGGGAACAGGTATCGCGCTGCTGTTTTCAACGTCCCCATCGCAAATCAGGGTGAGACTGGGTAAAGCTCCATCATTGGTCCATGGCGCTACCTGGACAACGACTGGTTCCGGTAAAATGCAGGTTTCGCCAGGCTGAAGAACAGAGATGTTCTGGAGGTATCCTTCTTCTATTTCAAGCCGGGGGTCAGACTGTGATGATATTTCAACTGTTACTGATTCTGACGGCGCAGATCCGTAATTCCGGACCGTGATTTCAAGGAAAAGCTCTTCCCCGGGATGAGCATAACCGCTGGGAGAGTTTGTCAAGATTACATCATCAAATCCGATGCCGTTGCTGTTATTCTGCATGGCGATTCTGGCCTGGTAGGGAATGATATTGTCCCCCGTGATTGTCAAACAGAGACTGTCAGCATCATTATATCGATCGGAATCAAGCAGGAGCCGCACGGTTCCGTTGGGGAGAATTCGCTGAGAATCATGGATTTCCTCATCATCGGACACCGTCGCTGCGATAAATCGACCATCAGGATCAATTCCGGACACGATAATGTCGAGATAATTCTCCTCTTCACTTATCGAGTGTGAATGTTGAACAGTGATCGACTCGGGAATATTGCTCCACATCCGTAACGCAGGATCGCCCATCAGGTTGTTCCAACGGATGTAATCATTGAATTGAGGGTCGTCATCTGTTTCGGCATACGCTTCATACAGGCGGGTTTTGGCGTGGACCAGCGCCCATCCTGTCGAACGTATGTTGGAAAACAACAAGGCTTCATAAAAACTGGCGTCGATTACATTGTTGAAACGAGTGTGCGTATCGGCTGTAGATGTTCCAATGCAGGCGACAGCGCCACCGAATGTGTTAATCCCCGAACCGGCGCGGAACATCCCTTCCGAAATACATTCGACTTCCGTTCCAAAGTCGCCGGTACCGCAAGTGATGGTTGTCATGACGGGCAGACGGGAACCGTTGGTGAAGTCACCCAGGCAGGAGGGGCTCCATCCATCCATTCCCTGTAAACCACGGTAATTGACAAATGCAGCTCCCTGGTTTACCCGGTCAACAATAAAAGTAGGAATATCACCCTGCATGGTAAACCAGAGCGTGTCGGTTGTTATTTCTTCACGCTGCATCATCCATTTAATGGAACGGTTGGTGAAAATCGGGCTGATCCCTGAACCGGCGCCTGCGGTCAGTACTGCATTGCCTAACCAGGATGGATCGGAAGTATATACGTCACGTTCGTAAGCAATCGTTTTATTTACAACCCGTTGAAGCTGCGTAAGATTACGTACGCTGAAACGACCAATCGCAATGTTTGGCAATTGATTGCCGGTGTTCATCTGCACATAGGGATTGTCAGTCGTTTCATTATATGGGACAACCATTACAGAACCATCGGCATCACCGACAAGCAGAACATATTCGAGGGGTATATCAGTATCGATTTCATAATGTGCTTCAATGAGACTGGCTATCAGGTTTCTCGAATTCACGTTGTTCAGTGTTTCAATTGCGACCTGGTATCCCTGTTCATGCTTCCATCTGATGTAAGGCTGCATGGTGTTGATGATGGACTCGTTGTTTTGCATAAGGATCAGTAAACGTCCATACGGAGCAGCCTCATACAGATTGATTTCATCAATGTTCATCAGATGAGATTCGAGGAAAGCCCGAGATTCGGCGGTTACCGGAACAGGGTCACCGGTCACGCCGGTGTTGTCGCCATGAGGGAAGTGAAGCGTCAATTCGAACACATTCGAAATGGAGACAGGATTGGTAGAGTCATCAACAGTTGCATGAATGTGAACAGGATAGAGGTACAATCCCCGAAAGAGGAAAGGATCGCCAACCGCTGCGCTACACTGCCGATAAGAGTCACCCGCAGATCCAGGTTCATCATGAATGTTTGCATCAGCATGGATAGTGACAGGCGTTCCTGAAGCATAACAGGTTGTTATTGAGATAACAGAATTGTCATAGGAATACCCTGTGAAAGAAGCAGGAGTTCCGGACTGTAATTCTTGGGTATCAGCAGTAAGAGGAAGGATTGTTGCGCGGAATTCATTTGGAGTAGAGGAGACCGGCTCGATGAGAAGATGTGAGTTTTCTGCTGGCAATGACGAAGGAATGAGGAGGAGCGCAACAATCACACACCCGATCATGGCCGAGCGTGATTTGGACAGAAATATCCCGTGTTGTCGCGATGGATAACTCATTTTGTATATTTTCTGTAAAATGCCCCGGGGGACTGCTATTCACATCTCTGCCTGACCGTGTGTCGTATTCCGGAAATGAAATCGATGTAGTTATTACGATACGCGGCATGTCTCCATTGCTGTCTGGAGTGCAAACTTTGTGCCGTGTAACGGCAATAAACAGTACACTTCTAGTGGTTCTTTGAGAGGTAAAAACATAAGAGAAGCAATGCTTTGGCGGGTTTTCTGTAAACTCACATATGATTATAACTTTATTCTGTAAACATAATAAAAACAACACTAATAGTATTAGTCAAAATAGTGACAGCAGTATCGGAAAAAGAATATGTTTGTTTATAATCGTTGTATGGACCTGTAGAATGCTATATTGATGCTGTTTCCTCGTTGTAACTGAGTAAAAAGATACCTGGAGAACTGTGCAAAATGATACAGTGAGAACAAAGTATTTGCATTGTCGTAGTAATCCAGTTGATCATTGTATAACTGACGGTTAATTATATTTCCTGGTACTACCATAGAGCAGGGGAGAGTATCGCAATGAATAAACATGTGGACATATGGAAAGGTCTTTCAGGTGATGAACGCACTGCAAAAGCGGCTGCATTCGCGTTGAAGAAAAGCAGGGAAGGAAAGCGTACCTGGTGGATCGTAGATACAATCTTCAAAATGGATAACGTCAACAATGAATTGCTTGGTCTTTCCGGTGGAGCGGTTGCGGGAATCGACGTGTTAGTTGCTGGTCGAATGGGAATGTTCCTGGCTGATCAACTCGGGGAAGAATACAGGTTAATTGATGCGGATGAACGAGCCTTGTTGTTTCGTGAACTCTTGATGGAACACAACGATTCAGGGTTTGCTCCCGAAGAGACACTTGATGGATGGGTTCAGTTTGCAGCGGATACCTATGAACGGTTTGTAACCGGGGAAATAGAAACCTTCAAGCCGGGAATGCCCTATCCCTGGCTTCCACGCATTTTAATAGAATATGATACAGTTCTCGAGCGGAATGGATACCTGGATGTAGCAAGAGTGCCGGTCGCTGTTCAAACAATTTTCGACAGTTCCCCGGTACGACCGGATGTGTTGATTGTCGACCGTCCGGGTCTTCTTTTGCCATCAATTGAATCACTGTTGCATTCGATTGTTCGAAAAAGTCCTGAAACAATACTGCTGTTGGATGATCATCCGGAAGGAGGTTCAGCATGCGAACTGGCGAAAAATACTCTGCAGGACTGGCGGTCACGTTATGATGTGCAGGAGTACCTGTTTCCAGGATCTCAGAGTAACGTGCAGATTGCAAAAACTCTGTTCAGCATGGAAAAGAAATCAAGTGACACAACGGTCCCAGGTAAAAATATAACTGTTGGCTATTTCAATGATATTCCTTCGGAAATTACCGCTGTTGCAAGGAAGATTGCTTCGTTGACAAGATCAGAAGGGGTGGAAGAGAAACGTGTCGCACTGGTTGTGTGCGATCTTGAAACCTATGCGCCAATTATTAATGAATTATTTCAATTGTACAATATTCCTACAGACCTGCGTCTTGGCGCACGGTTAAGCACCAGTCCGGTAAGCCGTCTTGTGGCACAACTGTTCGAATTGCGAGCCGGTGATGTACAACGGGAGCATCTTACGGAAGTGCTTCTCAACCCATACGCGAGATGGGGCGAATTCCTGGCAACGAACAGTAATGTACTCAAGTTTGACGGCATAGCGAGAAGCGCCGGGATCATCGGGGGAAAAAATATCGAGAAGGACTGGAAAGAACCTCTGCAACACCAGCTTGATCTATTGGCGAAGAAGAATAGGTCACCTTTCCATTCAGACGACGATGTATCCCATCCGGATCGATCTTCACATATCCAATGGCTGCAGGGCGCTATCCGTGAATTCGACGAAATAATGGAGCTTCTGTTTTCACTACCCGATTCATGTACTGTCGAACAGGCTCTCACCTGGTTGGATACGTTCCTGGATCGTTTGGGAACCATTTCTACCCTCCACTCGAATAGGCGCGAAAAAACACATGAAGGCCAACGGGACAGACTCGCCTTTGGCCGTATACGGCTCCTGCTGACACAGGTAGAAAAAACGTTAACCATCGCAGGAAAAACAGAATGGCCGATTGAAAGAATTTCAGAAACAATTACCTATGCCATCAGCCAGGACAGGTTCCGTCCTCCATCACGAGTTCGGGAGGGGATTACCGTCTGCGGCGCATTGGATGTAAAAGGGGTTTCCTGCGATCATCTCTTTTTTGCCGGAATGTCCAATGAATATTGGCCGAAGAAACCATCCACCGATCTGCTTGATCCGTATGCGTTTCAATGGCGAGGAAAATTGGATCGGCTTGCCGAAAGCCGTTCATTGACATTATCTGCGATTTTACGATCTGAGAATGTATATATCACCGCTCCCTGTGCCGGGGAAGAAGGAGGACGTGAAGCTCCGTCACCGCTCCTGCTTGATCTTGAACGCAGTGGTTTAACCATTCTGCCCTGGGAAACCCTGGAATCTTTACACTCAGTCTACGACCTGCAAGTGCAGGCAGGGAATCATATACATGAACAATATACATGGGATCCTGTCCTGAAAACTCTTGCAACAGCAGTATCCCAGATACAGGAATCCTCTGTATTTATTCCATTTTCACGGCTGTGTGAGACAATAGATGTTGAGAGGATCAGGCAAAATCCTGCGACCTTGAGTCGCTGGGAGGGATACCTTGCGAACAGTGCTCTGTGGAATCGACTGAAAGAATCATTTGAAGACTCACCCTTGTCCGTTACCCGCTTGAAAACCTATGCACAATGCCCGATGAGATATTTTATGCATTATCTCTTGCGATTGCTGCCATTGGAGGATGTGGAGGAGGATCTCGATTCGGCACAGGTGGGGCAGATGGTGCATGAAATCATGGCGCTTGCAGCGAGAAAAACCCGGCAGGAAGATGGATTCAGTATATCCTTGGCAGATCTTGAAGATGCAGAAGAACTGTTTCTGTCCATCATTGATGAGGTCTCGGCCAACTATTCTTTTGACAATCTATTCTGGGAGCAAACCCTCAAGAAAATACGCAGTGGATTGAAATCGCATGACGATGATGCAGGAGTCATAGCATTGGCGCTGGATTTTGAGCGGAAAAAGCTGAAAGGCGAACGGATACGTTTTGCGGAAGCTTCTTTTGGAATGGACTACTCGGATTATGACCAACTTTTCGAGGGACCATTGGAGATTACCGATGGACATGTGAAAGTGCGAATTCAGGGGCAGATAGACCGTGTGAGTTTTAATGAAAAAAAAGGATGGAGGATTTGGGATTACAAGGTGAAGAAAAATGGAATCCCTACAAAAACAAATATTCGCAAAGGGGTTGAGTTTCAGCTTCCGGTGTATACGCTCGCTTTGGAAAAGTACCTGAAAGAAAACGTTTCACCCGATGAACAGATCGAAAGGGGATGTTTTTTCCAGATCAAACCTGATACGGTAAGTGAATCGGGGCAGTGGAACAAGAAAGACCATGATGACTTCCGTGAAGAATTAATTCAACGAATCATCACAATTTTCACTGCGATGCAGAAAGGGTATTATCACCAGCCGCTATCCCAGGACACCCTGTTATGTAATAGCGATAAAGACCACAATTACTGTCCGTTTTTCACGGTATGCAGACGTGACCCGGACCTGTTCAGGCAACGGGAGACTTCAATCCACCCAAAATACCTGAAGGCTGTTTACAAGTTGTCGTTCCAGAATTTCGTCGGTCTTAATGAAGCAGAATAACAATCAGGGGAAAACAATGACAGAAGTACATTTCACACCTGCACAACAGAAAGCGCTGGACCTGTCCACCGGTAAAATTGTGATTGCCGGCGCGGGATCGGGGAAAACTACGGTTTTAACTGAACGCTACATCCGCCTCCTGGAGACGGGTACTGTCCATCCCGGTGAAATTATCGCCATGACTTTTACCCGCAAGGCGGCATCCCAGCTTATTGCGAAGGTTCATATAGCGATCCTTAAACGCCTGGAACATGAACCTCAGCGCAGAGAGTTCTGGGAACAGCACCGGAGAAGAATGTCATGGGCGAGAATCAACACCATCCACGGGATCTGCTCATCGTTACTTCGAGCATGGCCCCGCCAGGCGGAGGTTGATCCCGGTTTTGTCGTGGAGGAAACCGGCGACAAGGAAATGAGGGATCATGTCCATGAATACATCCGTTCTCTTGCCTTCCGGAAAGATGAACACCTGGCAGCTCTGCTTGAAACCCTGGATCGTCCAACCATTGAAATGATACTGTTGCTGTTTGTCAAGGACAAAGATGTCTGGCTGACAGCAAAAGAAGCATCGGAACATCCGGAACAGACAATTCAAGAGTGCAACAGATTATTGCAGGTGCTCAATAATGAGGATTTGCAGGAAAATAACCCGGATCATCACCCGTTCCTTCATCACCTGCATCACCTGGTGCAACTTTCCGAATCAATTGTTTCAAAGTATCGTGGGCCAAGACGCAGAATAGGCTTTGACGATCTGGAACTGCAGGCTCTTACACTGCTGCGGCGTAACGACGAAGCTGTCCGGATCATCCGTAACAAACTGAAATACCTGTTGGTGGATGAATTCCAGGATACATCAAACAGGCAGTGGGAAATCATACGGCTCCTTGCCGGAGATAATCAGGGGAATCTGCTACCCGATAAACTGTTCCTGGTGGGAGATGCAAAACAGTCGATCTACGGATTCCGCAAAGCAAATGTAACAGTACTCCAGCAGGCAAAATCGAAATTTGCTTCCGCTTACAATGTTTCTGAAGAACAAGCTGTAGAGCAGGGGATTTTTGTCAATTTGAATGACAATTTCCGCAGTGTTGAAGAAATCATTACGCCTTTAAACAGGGCATTTGAAAGATTACTCTCTTCCGCAGACGGTCAATACAGGCTTTTTGAGGCGAAACCGCAACCATTATTATTTCATCGCAAAACACCGGATGATTGCCACTGCGGAATTTCTGTTGCTCTTGGTCCCGACCAGGAAAATGAAACCGTTTTACGCTGGATCGCACAACGGATCCGGAAAGAAGTACAACTTGGGATGCGGACACCTGTATCGAATACGGAATCACGTCCGGTCACCTGGAGTGACTATGCGATCCTCCTGAAAACTCGTACCCGGATTTCACTTCTTGAACTTGCCCTGCGTAACGAGAAAATACCATACCAGGTCGTAGGAGGCCGTGGCTATTTTGACCGCCAGGAAGTACGGGACATGATGCATTTGATTGCTGCCCTGGCGGATTCCCGTGATATACTGGCTCTTACGGCGATTCTTCGGAGTCCTTTGTTTTCCCTGTCTGACCTTGCGATTGCTTTGTTGTTTATGAACGGTTCCGATCCGGAGGCAACCTGGCGTCGTTTACTGCAACCCGATTCTACCCTGCGCGAGCAGTTTGAGCTGCTTCCGGAACTGGACCGTCGTGCTCTCGAGTTTGGGTTTGAGTTCTGGAATGATTTGAAGCGACGTGCCGCTCACAGTTCCGCTTCAGAAATTATCCTCCATGTACTGGAAGCAAGCGGGGCATGGGGGGCATATGCTACCGGCCAGAATGGTGAGCAACGGATTGCGAACCTGTACCGGTTTGTTGATGTAGTACGGCAATTCCAGGCGGAAGGATATTACAGCTTGAGGAAACTTTCCGCCAGGCTGGTTGAGTATGCGGATGAAATCCAGGATACGGGGGATGAGGAAGCGGATATCTCTTCGGCGGATGCTGTAAAGATCATGACCATTCACGGTGCGAAAGGGTTACAGTTCTCCACGGTGGTCCTGGCGGATCTGGACACACCACCCCGACACAGCAAGGGATTGAGGCAGGGAGATCTTGAAATACCCGAGCATCCATTGAAAAAAATCTTCATCCCTGAAATGGCGTCATTGGGAATAGTAGGTGATAAGGACAACATCTGCACAATTTTTGACCAGATGAAGTACAGGTTGGCAAAAGAAGAGGAAGAAGCGGAACATAAACGGCTCCTGTATGTCGCTGCAACCCGAACCCAGGACAGGTTGCTTCTGGTCAGCAGTGTTAAAACGAAAAAGGGTGAAGTGAATCCGTCAAAAGGAGGATCGCTGGAAAAATGGATGGATGCATTTGAACTATCGGTCAACATGGAAGAAAAGGTAATTACGGCTGGCATAGATGATGTTGAATGCATATATGTTGAACAGCCAGCAGAGAGTATACAGACTATTTCCCCTGTAGAATTGCTCCGGGAAGAACCCGTAAGCCATACCATTCTTCCCGATCCACTTTCCGCCCCCCATGTTCTGCTGACATCTGCCGGTCGGAATGAACGTTTTGTTTTACCGGTTACCGGTTTTGCGGAGTATCTCGCGGAACCGTCCGATGATGCCATTCAACGTTTGCTTCTCTTCACAGAATCAGAGCCGGAATCTCCCAAACGCACTTCCATTGAACATGGAAAACAGGTATTGGCGGACATGGGACTCGGGCAATTGGAACCGCACACAGGATTTTTACTGTCCATGGGCGCCGAAATCGGGAGTTTTGTTCACGGTGTATATCAATATGAGTATCCCGGATGTGAATGGGAAACAGTCTCCATGCGATTTGACAAGTGGACAGGAAAACTCAGCCTGGAGAACGGGCAGAGAGAGATTCTCGCCCAGTACCTGGCGCAGCTCTTCAACCATGGTCGCAGCATGGGGATTCACAAGTTTCCCGAAACGGCCCTGCGGGAACTGCCAATTCTACTCCGGTTGGACGGTTTCACACTACAGGGAAGGATTGATCTCGCCTGGATGGATAACAGGACAGCGACAGTTATAGATTACAAAACCAATCTTGTGAGTGAGAGTGAACTTGATGAAACGGTTCGTGTTTCCGGCTACGATCACCAGGCAAGACTGTATGCATTGGCGCTGAAAAAAGCCTGGAATCTTGAGACGGTTGAATCTCGTTTGTTGTTCCTGACTCCGTGTGCGGAACGGTCGTTTACTGCAGTACCGGCAGATGAACATGTGTACAAGGCTGAACTCGTGAGGATACGGGAACGATGGATGGAATCACGGTAGACAGACGAATCCACCAGTGGTTTTGTCACTACCGGAACAATTCCCCCGGTTGGATCACGTAGCCCCGTGTGCATTCTTCACAGGTCATTTTCCGTTTGCCTTCCCGCTGGATCTCCTGGAACGCGACCGCATTTTCTCCACATGCCACCACCAGCCGTTTACCCGCCTCAAGGATTTCTCCGGGTTGACCATCACCCAGTACTGGTTCGGATCCAAACAGCTTGATCAGTTTTCCCTGGTGATGGGAGTACGCTCCCGGCCAGGGGGTCATGGCACGTACACGGTTATGGACGGCAAAAGCGGGTACAGTCCAGTCCAGTTCGCCATCTTCCTTGCAGAGTTTCGGCGCACGGGTGACTTCTTCCTCTCGTTGCGGAAGAATCTCCAGGGTATTGGATTCCATTTTATCGAGAGCTTCAAGGATCATATCTGCACCAACAGGTCCCAACCGTTCAATCAAATTCGCAGTGGTCTCAAAATCGCCGATAGCGGTTCTACGCTGCAACAGGATTCCTCCCGCATCCACTTTTGCGGATATACGAATCACGGATACTCCGGTTTCCTTATCGCCATTGATCAGCGCCCAGGGTATCGGCGCGGGTCCACGGTAGCGTGGAAGAAGGCTTGGATGAACATTCAGAATACCATGTTTCGGCAGGGAAAACACCTGTCTGGGCAGGATACGAAAGGCGACAACAACGGCGGTGTCGAGATCCCAACGGCGAAATGCATCTACGAATTCCGGGTCTTTCAGATCGATAGGTGTAAGTACGGGAAGTCCGGCGGCGTCAGCAACTTTACGAACAGGTGTTGGAATGGATTTACGCCCACGGCCTGCACGTTTGTCTGGTCCGGTGACAACACCGACAACATCATGTTTGCTGTAGAGAAGATGCTGAAGCACCGGAATACCAAAGTCGGCAGTTCCCAGGAAACCGACACGCATTGTACCACCTCTCATAAAGGACTGAATCCATATTGTACAATAAAAACCAATAGCTCACAATGGAGTTGTGAGCTATTGAATCTATCCGATCAAACATCAGTCAGGAGCGAAATCAGGAAGAGTGCTCGCTTTTCATCTTTTTCAATTTTCCACGCAACAGGGTCCGTTTCAGCGAAGAGATATGGTCGATAAACAGGATGCCGTCAAGATGATCATACTCATGTTGAATTACACGGGCCAGTGTTCCGGTAGCATCCAACTCCACCGGATTGCCATCCATATCCTGGAATTTGATATGTACCTTTTCAGGACGTTCGACCTCTTCGAAAATCCCCGGGATGGAGAGGCAACCTTCTTCGATCACAACGGTCTCATCACTTTCCCAGACAATTTCCGGGTTGATGAAAGGAATGATCTTGCGGGCATCCGAATTCTCACCCGATGGCAGGCCGATAACAAAAAACCGTTTCGAGATGCCATACTGCGGAGCGGCAAGACCGATTCCGTCCGCCGCCAGCATCTCCTGGGCCATTTCCGAAATGGTATTCACGAGCGGTTCGCCGAATTCTGTGACTTCAGTAGCTTCTACACGAAGCACAGGGTCACCGTAAATTCGTATTTTATTGCTTGAACTCACACGACCCCTCTTGGCAGTTATTTAGTCTTGTCAGAGCCATCCGACTTGCCTACCACCCTGGCGACGGCTGCTCGGTCGATGGTTATCTTGTTGTTGTCGCCTGTTTTCACGATAAGGGTTTTGTCTTGATCGCGCACACCGGCGATCTTTGCGTGGATTCCGCCGATTGTTACAATGTCATCGCCCTGTTTCAGATCGGACAGCATGTTCTGCTGCGCCTTCTGTCGTTTGGCCTGGGGGCGAATCAACAGGAAATAAAAAACAACCACCATGAGGATGATGGGTAAAAACTGCATCACGCCTGCATAGGGCGTCGCTTCCGGTTGAGCAGGTACTGCATCGCCTGCCTGCAAAAGAATGGTTAAAATCGTATGCACAGTTCACACCTGATTAGGTTTATCCGTAAAATATCGCAAATTTGAATATAACCCGTTTTTTGCTATATTGCATAAATACATTTTACAACGTTGCAAATCGAAGAGACAGGAATGTTTCCAAATCCCTGAAAGCGGCACCCACACTTAATTCATACAGTGGAGTGATCCACATGCTGGTTGCGGGTGAAACTTCCTGGTTCTGAAAGTTTATCATCTTGAGTAGATCTCTCATACTCTGGCTCTTTTGGCAAATTCGAGCGTATAACCAACCGTAGAGAAAAGGAGATTCAAATGCGAAAACAGGCCGGACGGTTCAGTAGTTTAAAAAGTGTTCTCCTTCTCGTACTCGTAGTGCCGCTATTACTTGTTGGATGCAAAACCGCCTTCCAAAGACGCGCCCTTGAGGGAGACTCCAATCTTGCTGTTATTGCCGAGGGCTCCCTGGTGCAGATGATTCGACCCATGCTCGAACACACCCTGGAAAGAGAAATCCTTACACCTCAACCGGAGAAACGGTTTTATCTATACTGGGGAAATGAAGATTCACTTTCACTGCGGACACGTTGGCAGAATGTGCTGTTGGTGGGAACACTGGATTCGGAAGACCGTGTTTCCCGCCGTTTGCAGAATATGCTCAGCGCAGAAGCGAAACGTGGTGTTGAAGAAGGACGCTATACTATTTTCCGCAGGCAGGATGAATGGTGCGCCAACCAGACGGTTGTGTTTCTTGTCGCGCCGGATGTAGAGAGTTTATTGCATTATCTTGGCGACAATGGCGAAGAGTTGTTCTCCATCTTTCATAATGATCGCTATGATCGTATGGAAAGGGAGATCTATTCACGTTATGAGCAAACGGATCTTGCTGACTCATTACGACGTGCGCATGGGTGGACTATGCGGATTCAGCATGATTACACTATAGTTGCGAGCAGGCGTTCTCCCGATCATATCCGTTTCAGACGTTCCCTGCCGGACCGTTTCCTCACAGTCGCATGGAGAATAGGCGATCCGGATGAGGTCACCGTCGACAATCTCTTTGCCTGGAGAAACCAGTTGGGTGCTTTGATGGCCGACTCCACCAGGATTAATCCGGCCTGGTATCTTGCGGAAGAAACCACTATCGCCGGATACCCGGCGTTGAAGGTTCATGGATTGTGGGAGACCTATAGTTCCCTTGGAGGAGGACCGTTTGTAAGTTACCTTCTCCATGCAGGAGGAACATTGTATCTGCTGGACGGCCAGGTGTTTGCCCCGGACAGGGACAAAGAACCTTTTATTCGTCAATTTGAGGTGATCCTGAATACATTTGTACCACCCGGAGATTAATGGTTCTCTGTATTTTAGGAATAATCCACAAATAATGTGGATGAATTCACATGTATTCACAAAAGCAGGTGCACCAGGGAAACAATAACCTGTTCAGCCAGGTAGAAGAACGAAGCGAGGGAAGTGTGAAAGTAGCGATTGTAATGGGAAGTGAAAGCGACCGTGCGATTGTCGAACGTGCATTGCCTGTCCTTGACTTTTTTGGAATAGAACATGAACTCCGTATCATGAGTGCTCACAGAAATCCGCAGGCAGTATCGGAGTTTGCGGCAACACTCGTGGAAGATGGTTTTTTTGCTGTCATAAGTGCAGCCGGTATGGCTAATCACCTGTCCGGGACCATGGCGGCGAAAACCCCATTACCGGTAATTGGAGTACCGTTGCCGGGCGGTATGATGGATGGTCTGGATTCATTGCTATCCACGGTTCAGATGCCGGGGGGTGTGCCGGTAGCCACCATGTCTGTTGGAAAAGCCGGTGCTGTAAATGCAGCGGTTTTTGCGGCAAGGATAGCAGCGCTGTCGGACAAGTCAGTTGCGGAAAAGCTGGATGTGTTTGCACGGAATGGATATAAGCTGTAATTCATAGATAACGAAGTAATGGTTTTTATCGTATGATTCCAATTTTGATTACCGGATGTCATGGCTTGCTGGGCCAGAAGCTGGTGGAAGTACTTACCCCGGATTTTGGTCCTGTGTATGGTGTGGATGTTCATCCTGCCAGTTATTTTCCCGGGTTGGGTGATTTTCAGTATCGTTGTCTCGATATTACGAATCGCAACGATGTACTGGAATTCGTTGCGAAAATCACTCCCCGGATTATCATCAATACGGCTGCAATGACCAATGTGGACGCATGCGAGATTGAACGGGAGAAATGCTGGAATCTCAATGTTCATGCTGTACAGCATCTCGTGGATGCCGGTCGTCGGCATGGGGCCAAAGTGATTCAGCTTTCCACGGATTATGTGTTCGATGGAGAAGCGGGGCCCTATACGGAACTGGATCGTCCGCACCCCATTTCCTACTACGGCAGAAGCAAACATGCATCTGAAAACCTTGTTCTGGGAAAACATCCGGACGGAACGATTGTCCGTACCGTTGTTTTGTTCGGACATGGTCGCAGCCTGAGACCCAGTTTTGTATCCTGGCTGGTAAAAACTCTGCGTGAAGGCAAAGAGGTTAAAATTGTAACAGACCAGATCTCCAATGTTACCCTGGTTGATGATCTCGCACTTGGGATAAAAAGGATCATTTCCCTGAACAAAACAGGGATATGGAACATCGCGGGACGGCAGATCCTCAGCCGACATGATTTTGCATTGCAGATTGCAGACGCCTATTCACTCCCGGTTGAGGGGATACAACCGACATTAACCCGTTTGCTTGGACAGGCTGCACCGCGACCGTTACAAGCTGGTTTTGTGGTGGACAAAGCGCAAAAAGAATTGAACATTACCTTCTCGAATGTTCAGGAAGCGTTGAGAAAATACAAGGAACAGGAAGCATCGTTTAACTGATAATGCGGTCGATAAATCGCGATTTCAAGCTGATATTCACAACGAACGTTCATGTGGAAATGGTTACGTAACCATGAAGAGAAAAACCTCAGGCGGCAGAGTACTGAAAAAGATACTCGCGGTCATACCGACATATAACGAAAGAGAGAACATAGATAATATACTTCGTCGTGTCCTCGACGTAGATGATCGTATCCATGTGCTGGTAGTGGACGATGCTTCACCGGACGGTACAGGTGAAATTGTGCGGGAGGAAAGTGAAGCGAACGAGCGTATTCATCTTCTGTGCAGAAATGGGAAACAGGGATTGGGTACGGCGTATGTTGCAGGCTTCCAGTATGCAATCAGCAAAACCTATGATGCTGTAGTTCAAATTGATGCAGACTTCAGCCATTCGCCGGAAGATATTCCCCGCCTGATCCGAAAAGCGGAGCAGGGTGCGGATTTTGTGATCGGAAGTCGTTATATAAAGGGCGTGAATGTCGTAAACTGGCCTCTGCAACGGTTGCTGATCTCCTATTTTGCCTCGGTGTATGCCAGGATGATAACCGGAATGCCCTTCCGTGACACCACTGCAGGATTTTCCCTCATTCGTCGATGTGTATTGGAAACCATCCCGCTCGATGAAATTCAAACCAATGGATATGGATTCCAGATTGAAATTAAATTCCTCGCCTGGAAACAGAAATTCCGCGTGGTAGAAATTCCAATCGTATTTACTGAACGTGAAGAAGGTCATTCCAAGATGAATCGCAAAATTATGCTGGAGGCGATTTTCCTGGTCTGGAAACTTCGTTTCGGTCCGAAATGCAGGTTGAACCAGTGAAAGACCTTTCGGTAATCATCGTATCGTACAACGTACGCGACTTCTTGAAATGCTCCTTGGAATCTGTCCGGAAAGCAACACGGAACCTCGATCTCGAAGTGTTTGTCGTTGACAATGACTCCAAAGACGACAGTGTGGAGATGGTCCGTACACATTTTCCGGATGTTCATTTAATGGACACAGGTGAAAACCTTGGATTTGCCAAAGCGAATAACCTCGCGCTGAAAGAAGCCGATGGACGATACCTGATGATTCTGAATCCCGATTGCGTTCTGCCGGAGGATTCACTTGAAACCCTTGTACAGTTTATGGATGACCACCCGGATGTCGGTGCGGCCGGTCCAAAACTTTTAAACAGGGATGGTAGCTTCCAGGTCGCCAGCAAACGTGGATTTCCTACTCCATGGGCTTCTTTCTGCAAACTTAGCGGATTATCCACATTATTCCCGCGTTCGAGGGTTTTTAACCAGTATGAACTGGGGTGGCTTGATCCGGATGAAACTCATGAAATAGACGTCCTTTGTGGAGCTGCGATGATTGTTCGCAGGGAAGCATATGAGAAGGTTGGCGGACTGTCGGAAGAATACTTCATGTTTGGTGAGGATATTGACTGGTCGTACACCATCCAGAGTGCAGGATGGAAAATTTATTATGTAGCCGAAACATCCATCATTCATTATAAAGGCGAATCGACACGCCGGAGCAATACTGACCGGGAATATCATTTTTACAACGCCATGCGGATTTTTGCCAAAAAACATTTTCGCAGTGGCCTGGTGAATCGGATAGCAATCGAACTTGGAATATTTCTTGGTGAAATTGTCGCAAGATTGAGGCGTCACAGTTACTTATGGATGCCTTCGGTGGTCGATTTTTCTCTACTTGCGGCTCTCTTCGTTTCTGCGTTTTATCTCTATTTCCGGGACGGGATGCAGAGCGGAATGTGGATTGTGAGCTTTATTTATCCGCCATTGACGATACTTATGCTGACCTTGACAGGAGCTTACCAGGTTGGCAAACTTCGGTTTGTACGTATCCTGTCCGGTATTTTATTGGGGTTTGCACTGGTATCAACTCTTGCCTATTTTATCAAGTCTATTCAATTCAGTCGGTTGGTGATTGCCAGTACCGGGATTGTTTCTCCTTTCTTGCTGTATGGATGGCGAAAACTGGTCAGCAAACTCTCGGAACAGGCAGGAAAACGGAAGATTATCCTGGTAGGTATGGATGATCTCAGCAAGGCTGTAGTAGAAAAGGTACGATCCGGCGAATTGGAAAGTGTTGAGATCGTTGGATGGTTGGTATACAACCCCGAACATCTCGGTACATCCTGCATGGATCTGCCTGTGCTGGGGTTGGCGCATCATTTTGCAGATGTTGTTGAAGAAGCGGCAGTAACAGAGGCGCTGTTCTCTTCGAGATCGGCGACATACGAAGATATTTTCAAATTGATATCAAAGCATCCGGTAAAAAATGTCAGCATCCAGATTATTCCGGACGGCTTCGACCGGGGCGACCAGGATTCATTGCTGGAATTGAACTTTGGCAGCGGGATCCTGACCAGTTTGGTCAGTTCTCAGAAAAAAACAATGGTGATGAGGAAGTCATGAACCAGTTTGTTTTTGATTTCGAAAAACCGATTATTGAACTTGAAGACAAAATCAAGGATATGAAACGCCTGGCCATCGAAGAAGGCGTGGATATTTCGGATGAGATCGCCCAGCTTGAGCAGAAGGCGAGCACCCTCCGGGAAGATGTATACTCGAATTTGACCGCATGGCAGAGGGTGCAACTGGCACGTCATCCTCGCCGACCGTTTACCCTGGATTATATCGAGAGAATCACCACCAAATTCCAGGAAGTGCATGGCGACCGTCTCTATGCAGATGATCATTCACTGGTCACGGGATTTGGGGAGATTGATGGACGCAGGGTGGCGATTATCGGACACCAGAAAGGGCGCGGTACCAAGCAGAACCTGTACCGGAATTTTGGCATGCCCAACCCCGAGGGTTACAGGAAGGCCATGCGGGTAATGAAACTCGCAGAAAAGTTTTCCATTCCGATCATTACCTTTGTTGACACCTTTGGCGCCTATCCAGGTCTGGGCGCCGAGGAAAGAGGACAGGCGGAAGCTATCGCACGCAACCTCTATGAAATGACCACACTTAAAACGCCCATCCTTACCCTTGTTATTGGAGAAGGCGGCTCCGGAGGCGCCCTGGCGGTCAGTGTGGCGGATCGTATCATCATGCTTGAATATTCGATCTATTCCGTTATCAGCCCGGAAGGATGCGCTTCCATTCTTTACCGGGATGCGACCATGGCGGATAAAGCTGCAGAAGCTCTGCGTCTGACAGCTCCCGACCTCATGGAGTTCGGTATCGTGGATGAGATCGTACCGGAACCGAAAGGCGGAGCACACCAGGATTGGGAAAAAACCGCAGAGTACCTGAAAGCGGCAATTATCCGCAATCTTGATGAATTGCAATCGGTTCCGCCGGAAGAATTGATTGATGGCCGGATTGAAAAATATGGGAAAATCGGATATTACGACGAAGTAACCGAATAACTCACCACTCGTGTACCGGGATTCTTCCGTCGAATTTTGCTGTTGATTCAGCTCACGTTGCAAAGAATACCCCTTGCGATAAAACCGTAAGGCATCTATATTCAAAGCTTGTGAAAAGTCGTACAGAGACATGGGATTCGTGAAGGGCATACAGCCATGATGACCTTATTACGTGAACGCATGGTAACGATTTTTGTCGTGCTGGCGGTCGCTTTCATCATTACCATTGTATTTGATTGGGGTATGGGTGGATTTCAGAGCGGAATGAAACCCGGTGTGATTGGTACTGTCAACGGTGTGGAAATCACCAGGGATCAATACCAGCAAGCTTTGGACAACCGTTTCAACTATGAGCGGCAGGCCAATCCGAACCAGGAAATTACTGATGCACGCAGGCGTCAGTTGCGTGGAGAAGTCTGGGACGGACTTGTGAGTGAGATCCTTATCGAAGAGTACCTGGACAGGCATGGCGTGCAAGTGACGCAGAGCGAGGTAACCTTTGCTGTGCGGAATAACCCTCCATCCTATATCCGTAACGATCCCAATTTTACAGACAGTCTCGGTCGTTTTAACGAACGGCTTTACCTGGAAATCCTGACCGATCCGGAGTATTCAGGGTTGTTGCAGAATATTGAAGACAATGCCCGGCGCAGTCTGCGTCAGCAGAGACTCTTCCGCTTGATCCAGGGTCCATCCCACATTTCGGACAATGAAGTACGAGCGCAATATATCCGTGAAAATACCAAGGCAACTGCGTCGTATGTTCTTATTCCATGGGGTGACATGCTTGTCGATACTTCCCTGGTGACCGATGCGGCCATTTTGCAGGACTACGAAGCGCGCAAGGATGAAGAATACCGTGTGGAAGCAAAACGCACTGCCCTGTACGTGACTTTCCCGGATGAACCTTCCCGTGATGACACTCTGGATGCACGTGCGATTTGCAGAGAAATCCAGGAACGGCTTGCTGATGGCGAATCCTTTGAATCACTTGCTATAGAATACAGTGATGATTCTTCCGCACCGGAAGGTGGTGATCTTGGATGGTTCCGTGGTGGACAGATGGTGGCGCCCTTTGATTCCGCCGCATTCCTCGCACCCGTTGGTGAAGTAGTTGGACCGGTGTTGACTCGTTATGGCTATCACCTGATAAAAATAGAGCAACGTGGACGCATTGCAAGAAACAGCACCCAGCCCGATTCGGTACGCGGACGTCATATTCTCATCCGTGTTGAGCAAAGTATCCAGACCCGTGACGACATCGCCTCAAGAGCCGATGGATTCCGTCAGGAAGCGGAAGAAACCAGCTTTGCACAAGCGGCAGAAATTTACGGTCTCGAAGTTGATACCCTCGAAAATATCCGTGAATCCGGTTTGATTCCCCGCTTTGGCAGAAACCAGGCGCTGACCGATTTCCTCTTCCGTCAAAACCTCGGTGAAGTCAGCCCGGTGTATGTATTCCGCCAGGGATATACCATTTTCCAGGCGATTGAAGCCTTCCCGGGTGGCTATCGTCCGCTCGACGAAGTACGCGAAACCATTCGTCGTGACCTGTTGAAAGAATTCCAGTTTGAAGCGGCAGGTGAAGTCGCGGCCGATATTTATGCGCAGGTCGCTACACAAGGCACTCTTGAAGCGGCTGCTTCCGCGCTTGGCTATGAAGTCCAGACAACACCGCGCGAGTTTAAGGTGGATGAGTTCATCAGCGGTGGCGTGGGACGTGACTATGCCTTTGCGACAACGGCGATGGGACTTGATGTTGGTGAAGTGTCGGAGCCGTTCCGAGGGACAAAAGGCTTCTATATTGTCCGGCTGGAAGAAAAAGACGAAGCGGTACTGACAGGTTGGGAAACCCGCAAGCAGACCACCCTGAACCAGATGTTGCGCCAACGTCAGCAGGAACTGTACACACGGTGGGTTGAGCAGGAAAAAGAAGACGCAGACATCGAAGACAACCGTTATTACTATTACACGGAGTTCTAAGCCGTTGTAATTCAAGATATAGAAGTGTAAATATGCCACGATTTCGGTCGTGGCATTTTTTTTTGCTTAACGCAGGAATCGTGCTATCAGATCAACACCACGTCGTTGCGAGGACGGTTGCACGTAGTGTCTGTTTGTGCAACCGGACGAAGCAATCCACTTCCGGATGTGATAAGGTTAGTACAAAGAGTCGATTGGGGATATGTGATAGACTTTAGCCCGTGTGCTTGCCACACGGGTATCCCTTTTCAAATAGCTGGTAGCAAAAGACCAATACATGTACCGAGCAGAAACACAAGAACAGGGACACCCGTGTGGCAAGCACACGGGCCAAAGTCACGGTACTGTATGTAAAACGCTCGCAACTACAGTGTGCCCTGTTGGACACCGTGCTTCACACACTACGTTCCGCACGCTTCAAGCCAACAGGGGCATGACTGTATATCATGTGTTTCCTGTTTATTCCTGCGGGGTTGTATCAATAAAAACTACGACTCCCTTTCGGCGAAAGGGAGCTCCTTATCAGATCAACTTTTATAGGAGCACCCTTTCGCCGAAAGTGTGTCGCAGTAATCATTTCGAGGTTAACACAATGCCCCCCCACACCAAGCGCCTGACTTCAGGTACGGGAATTGCGTACCAGGAACTGATCCTGAAGCCACAATTCTCTGTGATCTTCAAGAACCATTCCGGAACGTTCAATGTTCTTGATCCACATGGACCGGTTCCGCAAATACAGTACAGGAGACCATACGCTTCGTACCCGGTTCGGCAGGCAAATTGGTGAGGAGGTAAACGCAAGGAGTCCGTTCATGCAGAGAATCCGACGCATCTCCTGTAACCAAAGGGCGGGTGATTCCATGTATTCTGTCAAGCCATAGGCTACGATCAATGCAGCGCTGTTGTCAGAAAAGGGAAGAGCCATTGTGTCCGATAATACAAAATGGTTATCAGGGTGGTTTGATCGGGCGTGGCGGATGATGTCACGGGAATGGTCAACCGCGATCACCATGGATTGGGATGGACGGTCAAAAAAAGGCTCAGTTCCGCATCCGAGGTCAAGCCAGATACCGGATGGCAGCTGATGACGCTGCAAAGAGATCATCTGCCTCAGAGAATTCGTTTCCCTGCGAGCAATTGTCGCTGTCATGGGATTAGTACGAAACAAAGGGCGGAGAAAAGACTGTTTGTCCCATTCTGAACGTATTTGTGAGCCCGATTTCATTTTGTCCCTGTCTCTCTTCTTTCCTGGTTCAGGAATATACATCAATGTTTGTGTCAAAGACCGGAGCGCACTCGTATCTTTTTATGGAACCATCTGTCGATTTTACGGGAAAATCTTGAAAATCTTCTCTGGAGCAGCTAAGTTTGTGTTGGTAACAGGAATGAATGTTTTACCTCGGAGATCAGGGTGAAAAGAGTCTGGCGGATGATAGGTATTGTGGTTTGTCTTGTGCTGTATATCCGCAAGATACGACCATTCATGATTTTCTGGGGTGCGGATGAAAGTGAAATTGATGAACCGATGCCGGGTGACTTTGAACTCGCGGACAAGCTCTCCTCCACACGGGCCATCACCATCGGAGAATCGAAAGAGCATGTATGGCTATGGCTTTCACAGCTTGGACGCGGGGCCGGTTACTATAGCCTGGAGTACCTGACGAATCCGTCCTACCGGAGTGCAACCTACCTGTTGCCGGACCTTCCGGAGCCTCAAGTCGGCGACAGAAACCAAAACCTTGGTGAGATCAGGGAAGTGATTGACAGCGAAGCGATCGCATGGATCTTGCGCGGTATGAAGGTTCCGGGTTCAACCATAGGAGTTCGTCACACATACCTGTTAAAATCCAGGGGGGAGAAATCGACCCGGTTGCTGGTCAGAACGACGCTGGACTGGACAGGTACATTGGGGCAATGGTATGCATTCGCCATTGAGCCGGTCAGCTTTCTTATATCTGCGATCCAGCTAAGGAATTTGAAATCATTGATCGAATCGTATGAACGCAGGGAAGTAACCGGTTCCACCAATCGTCACCTGGCGAATCAGCATCAACGGGATCTTGTGACATTTGCAGATTAAAACCATATGTAAAAAGTGTATACGTGGCACATGTTGGGAGAAGGGTACAAAGAGATACATCTAACAGGATTGAACGGGGAGAATTCGCGATGAATCGCTCAATATCGCGTTGGCTGATTGTTGGAGTTGTTGCGTTTACGTTGTTGCTTCAGCTTGGGTGCGCAGGCGGACGTACCATGATGCGCACCGAAGAAGGATATGTTCCAACCCACGTAGCGGTGGGAGAGGTTATTCCGAACACGTATGGTGATACGAGGATGAGTACGGATGCTGTCATCCGTATGGTACAGGCAAACCTCGAGAACGCCATGAACGAACAGGGCGTCTCATATATCTCACTGCGTGAATTTGAAACAACACCCGTTCCACCGGAAGAGACGGTAATGCTTGTGACTACGGTTTCCTTTCAGAGCGGAACCCGTGGACAGGGCGAAGACTGCATGATCACCTACGAGTTACGCAGGCGGACAGATGACCTGATCTGGGCAAGAGGTAGTGTGCGTGGTACGGACTGGTTGATTTCCAGTGGAGCAGCGACCGATTTACGAAGCGCAATTCAGAATGCTTCGAAAGCAACGGTGCGTGTCGTGAAAGAGTTGATGGAAGGCGAATAGGAAAAGAGCCTTCCGGAACTTGTTTGAATTTGCTCACATTGTCCAGTGGAATGCTGGACATTTTTTTGCCATGCAACAGAACGAATCCATTCAAATGAGAGTACTTTTGGAGCATGGAAAAAGACTACCATCAAAGAGAGGAATACTGCATATTATATCCTTTGAGAAAATATGATAATTTCTTATAATTACAGATGTTATCATGAGGTGTATTTGCAGGCGGATTTCGCTCACTGAAGAACAGAGAGAATGAATGAAACGATTTTCCTGTTTCAGCGGGGTTTTATTACGTTATCAAGTGTAAAAAACACAGTTCAGAATACATGTTTCATTTTTTGAAACCATAACAGAAAAAGGGATTTCTTGTGGAACGAACTCTTTGCATTATTAAACCGGATGGCGTAGAGCGCGGTCATATTGGTGACATTATTGCACGTATCGAAAAAGAAGGATTTGCAATCCTTGGAATGAAACGGATGCGGTTGACCCGTGCGGTCGCCGAGCATTTTTATGATATTCACAAAGAGCGTCCTTTCTTCGGGGAACTGGTGGAATACATGTCCAGCGGTCCGGCAGTTGTGGTGGCTCTCGAACGTGATGACGCCATCAACCATTGGCGTACTGTCATCGGCGCCACTGATCCTGCAGAGGCGGATGAAGGAACCATCCGCAAGATGTACGGAGTCGACAAGGGCAAGAATACGGTTCACGGCAGCGATTCCCCGGAAAACGGAATGCGTGAAGTGGGTGTGTTCTTTTCCGAAATGGAATTGATCAATCAGAAATAACAAGGATACAACACCTTGTAAGTAAGCAAACGTTAAGAGTTTGCAAACGATACAGTACACTTTTGCGGCAAGAGAGGAAATCTATGCCAAGCGAAGAGAATCTTAAAGATCTCCTGGGAGACAGCCTGATCGCGCAGGACGAGGTAGATGATACCCTTGATCGAATCGCTGTCGTCGGCGCAGGCCAGATGGGATTGGGCATCGCGCAAACTGTTTCCCAAAAAGGGATTGAAGTTTTAATTGTTGAACGGGATGAAGAGTCTTTGCAAAGCAGTTTCATGGTTCTGGAAGCGAACCTGGACCGTGAAATTGCCCGCTGGGGAATGACCGAATCGGACAAACGTGCGATCCTCAGCCGTATCCGCGGCACAACCGACAAAACCGAACTGGGTGAATATCGCCTGGTGATCGAGGCGGTAGTGGAAGACATGCGTGTCAAGCAGCCATTGTTCGAGCAGCTTGATCTGCTTCTGGATGAGCAGACCATTCTTGTCACCAACACCTCAACGATTAGCGTCACTGAATTGGCGGAAAGCACCAGCCGTCCGGACAAGGTCATCGGCATGCACTTCCTCCATCCGGTTCCGAAACGGCCCCTGGCGGAAATCGTACGTGGTCTGAAAACCTCCAACGACACCTTCAATTTTGTGAAGGAATTCGCCGAGACCATCGGGAAGAAAGTTGTCGAGGTGTACGAATCTCCGGGGTATGTGACCACTCGTGTGATCCTGCCGATGCTGAACGAGGCGATGTACGCTCTCATGGAAGGTGTTGCCAGTGCGGAAGGTATTGACGATGCGATCCAGTACGGATTCCATTTCGATGTCGGTCCGCTCCAATTGGCCGACCAGATGGGACTTGATGAAGTGATGAAGTGGATGGAACGCATGTTCGCCGACACTGGCGATATGAAATACCGTCCCTGCCCGCTTCTCCGTAAACTGGTCCGTGCCGGTCACCTCGGTGTAAAAACCCGTGAAGGATTTTTCAAGTACAATGACGAGAGAAAACGGATTTCTTCCGATTATTGATACACACATAGCCCGGAGGTTCTACCCTCCGGGCTTTGTCATAGTATGTTCAAAGTATTGATTGTCACGTGAAGACTATTCCTTCACTTTTTTCTTTCCTCTGTGTGTGGACCCTCCAGGCGATGCGACTCTTCTGAGAACTGATTTACAGAGCAAATCATCCGGACAGACATAGCAATGCAGTAAATCTTGCTGATATGACAATTAGCTAACAGTGCTGTAACATTGTTGTTGTTATTTAAACGAGTGGCGGTGAAGGGAATTCCTGAAATCACGTGCAATTGAGCATTACTTTAGAGTACATGGATTGGACCTACGCTCTGAGGTGTGTATGAAACAACAACATAACCGCCTGCACATTGTTTGTACGGCAATACTCCTGACAGTTCTTCTTTCGGCTGTCGCCCACCCCCTCTACGCCCAATGGACCCCGGATGGCGTTCAGTTGCCTTGCGAAAGCCCATACCGTTTACTCCTGGTGACAGACAGGGCGGGGGGAGCGTATGTGGTGTATGACGAATGGGGATCTGTCTACACGCAACACATAGACGACGAGGGATACTGGACATTCCCTGGATATGGGATCTCAGTTACAGACGAAGCGAGTAATCACTCAAACTTTCTGATGGGAGCCTCGTCTACCCCGGATGGAGGTGTGTCTATCGCGTTCAACAACTACTCCATTGATCCCGAGAACCTGTGGAGCATCTATGGTCAGAAGATCACTATCGAGGGCGAACGCGCCTTCGGTCCGGAGGGAGTACTGGTTTCTGGACGTGACTTCCACCAGATCCAGTCGGAATGGATGTTCCCCGGCGCGATCACCGACAGTTCGGGCGGATTCTGGGCGTACTACTACGAACCCGGTAGCTCGAACAAGTGGGTATGCGGGATGAATGAGGACGGCACTCCCAAGGGAGATGTTCTCTTTCATGAGGGCGGAATCGACATAAATGGCATCTGGCTCTATCCGGACGGTTCCGGTGGTGTCTATGTAATCTGGCATTATTTTGAAAATTCCAACCGTGATATTTACCTTCAACGAGTCAATGCGGAAGGTGAAGTCGTCTTCGAAAATCCTATCGTTGAACTGGATGATCCATTTGGAATAAACCTTGTAACAATTGCACCTCACCCGGATGGAGGATTATATCTCCTGAATAGCCACGGTGTGTATCTTCTGCAACGGTTGTCAGAACAAGGGGAACGTTTATTTGGTGACTGTGGAATTGAGAGTCCATTTGTAATTGAACATGGCGTATCCAATCCCGTTGTCATGCAGGATTCCAGCGTGGCTTTTCTTGCAACGACTGCATATTACCAGCCAAACCATCCGGAAGGATGGCTTACAGGTACTCATCTACTGCGCTACAATCCCGATGGAACTCAGTACTTCGAGACCGAAACTGTTCAAGTGGATACATGCGATACCTTGCGATTCGGTACCTCCTATTTATTCCTCTACCGTGATCCTGCATCCGATACCCTGTATGGCTTTGGTACAATTGCCTATTCTCCTGGAACCGGCTATCAACAACATATTATGCGCGGATTAAAGATCACCCCTTCTGGTGAGAATATCTGGCAGTTTTCCCCTCACTATATAACGAACTTTCCAGATGGACACAGAATTTCACATCCACAGTTTGTTGTAACCCCTGATACCAGTTTTATCTGGTATATGACCGTTGAAGATTTTCGCGTAAACCCAACAATATTTTATTATTACGTTTACAAATTCAGCAAGGATGGTCAAGTGTCAGGATCAGAGAGTACATAAGGACCAGATGACTCTATTTTCCCTGAGACTTTTTACATACAAGCCATTTATCCGAATCCATTCAATTCTTCCGTTTATGTTTCCTTTTCTATTCCAAGAGAATCAATGTATCATATAACCATTTATGATTTACTCGGAAGAAATGTTCATAGAAGCACGACTATATATAGTCCTGGTATTCAAGAATATACCTGGACTCCTCAAGCCATTGCATCCGGGATTTATTTCCTGCAATTGAGCGATTCCCGGAACCATTCAACCTGTCAAAAGATTGTCTTTGTTCAATAACAATAAAATTCACCCAATATGTTATTCACAACTTCCGTCAGACCATTGCTGTTGTTTGCAAGGGCTGAAGAACAGGAGTTCAAAATAAAGATGCGGGAACAAGGTTTTGTATGAATGCAGTTTCATCAATTATCTCAAAAGTATAGCAGACAAACAGTATGCTAACATCAGGGGACTATGGTATATTATAAGGGATCCGCTCCTTATATTGTATATGAAAGAGTGATACCAGGGAGCTGTAAGGATGATACACAAAGACATGATACACAAATGGATTCCATTCGTTGTTTACCTCGGAGTGTTCCTGTCTGTTACTGCACCTTTGCATGCTCAATGGCGATCAGAAGGAATTCCACTCGATCCTGATTATGGATTATGGTGGTGGACTGTTGTACCGGATGACATTGGTGGAGTATGGGTTGCTTGGTCAAGACCATATGAATTCAGAAACGGACCCCAAAATTAGGACAGTGGCTTAGTTGATGGATCAGCTCTTATCTTGCAGGTAACGGAAAGGAGCAGATCATGTCTCGATCCCGTCGCAAGTTATCCCCTGAGTTCAAGGCGAAAGTTGCAATGGCTGCATTGAAAGGTGACCGTACAGTCGCTGAACTCGCCAGTCATTTTGATGTCCATCCGAACCAGATCACCCTGTGGAAAAAGAAGCTTGTTGAGAACGCTTCCGGTGTGTTCCGTGGCGAGAATCAGGTTGATTCCAACCGTCATGAAGCGGAAGTGAAGGATCTTCATGCGAAGATTGGTCAATTGACCATGGAACGTGATTTTTTATCACAGGCGCTCGGTCCCTTCAGCGGTCCGAGCGGAAAGCGATGATACATTCCCAGTCGGAACTTGACATTACCCGTCAATGTCAACTGGTGCAGATCAGCCGTTCTTCATTCTACTACAAACCCAGACCGCTATCGGCGAAGGATTTGAAGATCATGCGTCGTCTGGATGAACTGCACCTGGAACATCCTTTCGCAGGAACACGGATGTTGCGCGATACGCTTCGTCTGGAAGGAATGCGTATCAACCGTAAGAAGGTGCAACGATTGATGCGTGTGATGGGCCTTTCGGCTTTGTATCCGAAGGCACGGAAGACATCCCTGCCAGGGAAAGATCATAAGGTGTATCCGTACTTGCTGAAGAACTTGACGATTGACCATCCGAACCAGGTATGGTGTGCAGACATCACCTATATCCCGTTAGCGAAAGGATTCGGATACCTGGTGGCGATCATGGACTGGCACAGTCGTAAGGTGTTGTCCTGGCGATTTTCGAACACTATGGATTACCTGTTCTGTGTGGAGGCGTTGGAAGAAGCTTTCTGCAAGTATGGCAAACCGGACATTTTCAACACTGACCAGGGAGCGCAATTTACCAGTGAAGCCTTTACTGGGCTCCTGAAACAGCAAGGTGTCAAAATCAGTATGGATGGCAAAGGACGTTGGATTGATAACCGTTTCATCGAACGATTGTGGCGGTCTCTCAAATACGAAGATGTTTACCTGAATTGTTACGAAACGATGCAGGAAGCTGAGAAAGGAATCGGAAAATACATTACCTTTTACAACGAACGTCGACCGCATCAGGCGCTGGACGGAAAAACTCCTGATGCTGAATATTTTGCTGAAAAGAACGTAAAAGCTGCATGACAAGAAATGAATCCATCACCTACAGTTCGACAATGACTGTCTAAACAATGGGGTCCACTACAGCCATCTATTTATCGGATACATATGTCAGCAGATTCAACTATTCGCAATTGTATGAGAATACAAACATAGGTTTGAGGTTAGATAATGGCAGCAATGTGGTCAACGATCAATTGCTAAATAAACAAAACCTTATTGCCAATAATTCCCTCGGTATCCCGGAGTCTCCGTTAAACTTTATGAACACCAATATCTATATTTCTGCTTTATGCGATTTTGATTTTCCGCTTGGAACCTACCAGATTTATCATGATTGGCCAGGTGATGGATCAACATACTTATTCAGTATCATGGAAACTGGACACGTACTTGATGTAGTCTACAATTACTGGCACAATCTTTCAACTCCTGCTGAAATAGAAGCCCTTTGCTATGCACCAGGAACTTTGACAGTTTATGCTGATCCAATGCTTTCCTTGCCAGCCATTCATCATGAGTATTGGCAATTAAACTCAGAAGAAGATTCTCTAAATACTCTTCTTCTCGAGGCATATGATCTCATCGGAGATACCTTACCGGAGCCGTATCAGATCGAGGAGGCGATAGAAATATTCGGATACCTGGCTGATCGGCACTATAGCAGGGCGATACATGGCTTACGCACTGCTTTATGGTTACAAGGGGAATCGCCTTCGGGTATTGAGGACGTTTTGTGTACTTATCTATCTCATCCTGACTCCACCATGGATGATTTTGACCGTGCATTAGGTTTTGCATGTGGGTCTGTACACCGTGAAAATGGTGATTTTGAGGAAGCGATTTATCAGTTTGAATCGCTTGCTGGAACCACCCCATTTTTCGAGGATTCAATCCAGGCACTAATACAAATTGAAGAAACCATTAGGCTTGAAGCGCTTTCAAACAATCCTCCTGAAGTAGACGATGACCGTGAATCGGGCTCGCACACTGACAGAAGCAGGATCATTGCCTTGGCAGATTTACGGATTCGTGAACTCAATGAAGAATTACATGGATACTATGCCTGGGTTAATACACAAAACACTCTGCCCACAGAGTTTACACTCCAGGCAGCATATCCCAACCCATTCAATCCAACGGTTACGATTCCCTATTCCTTGCCGAATGCTTCGGATGTGCAAATTCGTATCTACAACCTGTTAGGGCAGGAAGTAGCAAACCTTGTCAATCGACCGATGGAGGCTGGTTTCCATAGCGTTGTCTGGAATGGCGAAAGCGCATCCGGATCGCAGGTGGCGTCAGGGGTATATTTCGTGAGAATGCAGGCAGGGCAGTATGTGAATACACGGAAGGTTGTACTACTGAGATAATACATTTTTCTGTACTTGAAATATATCATTGTAAACATGAGCCGACTTGGTAAAGGTCGGCTTTTTTGTCGACCTGTTATTTATCCCTCGATTGAATTGCTTTATCCTCTTGGTTATCCTATTTTTTCAGGACAGGTCATAGTATGGAGAGTCGCTGTACTATGGTTTGGAAGGAGCCGAGAGTCGGTCACTATTGTGCTTGGAGGGAATGTTATGATGGAAGGGAAACGTTTGTTTCTGCTTGTTGTGCTACTCTGTCTTTTCGTTGGCTCACCAGTAGTTGCTGAAAACAACTCCAATCTGGAAACGGTACAGGGTTTACGGTCCTCGAATGACACACCGATTGTCGGTTCCGTTATCGAAATGCGTCCACCATTACGCAACGACGAGTTGGATGAATACCAGGGAGATACAGTCATCCTGGGATTCACCGATTATGAAGACCAGCACAACTCAACTGTTGGCCGTAACCTGCAGTTTAACCCGGTCCTCGAGCAGGTTTATGGCGCCTGGGACTGGTATGATAATGAACTGAATACGCGGTGTGGTGGGATACCAGAGGATCAGCGACGTGTTCGGGCTCCCGGTTCGGGACGGCGAGGATGGATATACACCCTGCAGCGCGCCCACTTCCGGATTTCCCGTTGTCGCCCAGGGGCCGGTGATGGAATCCACATGGCAATATCCGGTGTTTGATATGCGTCCGGCGGGTGATGTACGCCATATGGGGACAGCCTCCGAACTGGACATCCTTCCGGGAGTGTTCAACGATTATGCCGTTCCCAATCCCGGTGAAGAAGTGGAATGGATCCAGGCAGCCGCCGCAGGAGATTCCATTCTGCACATTATCGGTTCCAACCGTGATACGGAAAACTTCTACTATGCGCGCCTGAGCCATAATCCGTCAACCAACGTTTTTTCCATCCTCAATGATGGCGGTGAACCGGAAATGATTTGCGGGCATGTGGATTTTCCAAGCTATGATATTGCCTGCAGCCCGGACGGGCAGCGTGTCGCTATCGGTGTGGTGATGCCGAGATACCATCTTGGGTTAGCGGATCTCGAGCAGGACAACGACCAGGATTATATCGTGTGGATCAGCGAAGACCGTGGTGTAACATGGGACTTCGGATTAAGCAGCGCCATCAATGTAACCCAATTCCAAGGCCCGGATTTGAGTCTGCTGCCCGACACGCTCGCCGCGAACCAGGATACCCTCAGACCATGGCTGGACAGCCATATCTATTTTGATCATGAAAACATTCTGCATGCAGCGTTTTCGGCGTCCCAATACTATGTCATAGAGAATTCCGGACTGGTGTATTCCCAGATTTTCTACTGGAACGATGTGGACCAGTATTTTGTGCGCGTGGCGGATGGTTCGCACTGGAACAACTGGGTGTCAGGCGTGGGTACAAACTGCGTAATTGCACAACGCCCCAACATGTACCGTGACCCGGATACGGGATGGCTCTGGATGGTGTACCAGCAATTCGGTTTGCCGGGGGATACTACTGCGGCCGGGGAACCGTACGACGTGTCCACCAACGGCTATCCATGCGCCGACTTGTGGGTGACCGCTTCGCCCATGGAAGCTGACGGTCGTGAAGGAAATGTCAACGGGAAACTGTGGTTCAGGGGTGTGAATATTACCCAGACCCGTACGGAATCGACGAGTATCCCGGCGGGTGAATGCCGTCATGAACGCGATCCCGGCATCTCGTTAAACAATGACGGCGACTACCTGCACTTCTTCTTCAGTCTTGATCTGGATGCCGGGGTAGCATTTTTCAGCGAAGGTGAATACACACACAATCCCATGGTCTACCTGCAAGTCGCCAAGCAGGATCTCGTGGACCGTTTTTACGAAAACGAGGAATGGATACCCGGCATGCCGATGCATGTGAATGGCGACGGCTACTGGGAAGATCCCGCCGACTGGGCATGGATCGAAGGCGACGCGCCCGAATCCGGAAACGCCGATCTCCCGAACGATTTCTGCTTCGAATCGGTTTATCCGAATCCGTTCAACGCCATGACCAGCATACAATTCCAGGTGGAAACGCCGGGTAACCTGAAGGTGAAAGTGTATTCCGTCGAAGGGCGCGAAGTGGCGACTTTGCTGAACCGTTCCATGAACGCAGGAAGCCATGAAATCACGTGGCACGGCGCCGACCTGGCGAGCGGGATCTATTTCGTAAGCCTCGAACGCGGTTCACAACGGATCACACAGAAGATTGTACTGTTGAAGTAAAGTGTGTCATTTCCCGTGCATGCGGATGTTAGAGAATGCAAAGTCTGTCATTCCAGACTTGATCTGGAACCGAAGCGTAGCTCGGCGTCGTAGTCTACGCCAATCCAGATGTTTGAAGTTATTGAAGATTAAGTATCGACAGGTGGCCGTGTTTGCTTGCAAACGCGGCTGCTTTTTTTGTAAAACCTTGCCCATTCGTATGCAGACACAACAACGCATCTGGTTATATTGCTACATTATCTGCAAGCGAGTAGTCCGGATCTGCAAGCGAGTAGTCCGGACGCTTTATCGTCGGGAATTAATGTCAGGTGGGGACAGTCTCAAAGGGTAGAGCTTCCCTGAAACAATGCTTTCGTGTTTGCAAACATATACTGCCACTTAAAGGGACGATTACGGGGATACTGTAGAGAGAACGATCATGGGTATAGTTGACCTTATCTGGCATCTTATCGAAGAAATTCTTTTTAGAGGTTTATTCGGGAAACACTGGTGGGCATGGTGGCTGGGATTGATCGGATTTGTCGGCCTGTTCCTACTGATATTGCACCTGGTTGATGTTTGACGTCGAAAAAAGTGATTTTCCTGAGCCCATTCCATAACCCCCGCTTGATCTTGTTCCTCTTACTGTTTAGTTTACACCGATTTTACACCATAGACAGTCCGTTTGGCGACACCCGACCTTGAACTGCAGGTCGGGCCACCCAAAATTATAGGAAACACGGACTTTGTGGTAAGATCGTCCGTCTGGTGACACCCGACCTTGGACTGCAGGTCGGGCCACCCCGAAAATAGATTATACGGACTATACAAAATGTACTCCGGACGCCCGTCGTCCGGGGATTGTTTTAAAACAAGAGGTGTCCCGGGGGAAATACTCTTAGGATACAATTCTTCCAACACTGTCAGAACCATGAGTCTTGTACGCATCAACGGCCTTTCGAAATCCTTTGGCATGCAAACTGTGCTAAAGCCAATTTCGCTCGATATTCCGTCAGGGAAGCATATCGGGTTGGTGGGTCGTAACGGTATAGGCAAGACAACCCTGCTCAAGCTCATCGCAAGACTGGAAACACCCACAGACGGCCATGTTGCCAGTCTGCCGGGCACACGCATCGGCTACCTCGCGCAGGATCCATTGTATCAGGAGGGACGTTCCCTCACCCAGGAAGTGCGCGAAGGGATTGCGGCAGTGGAAAAACTGGAAGAAGAGCTGCGTGACCTGGAAGCTCAACTCGCCGATCCGGCTCTGAAAGAGAATGAAGAAGCGTGCAATTTCCTGCTGAACCGTTATGCCAGGGTGCAGGAGTTGTATGAACACAGGGATGGATGGCGTGCAGATGCTCGCGTAGAAGCGGTTCTGGATGGATTAAAGGTGCCCCGTAATGACTGGGAACGTGATGTCAGCACGTTTTCCGGCGGGGAGCGGAACATCATCGGCTTGGCGCGGCTGCTGGTGCAGAATCCCGACCTGATGCTCCTGGACGAACCCGGAAACCATCTTGATTTTGAGGGGCTGGACTGGCTGGAAGATGTCCTCCGGAACTCAGCCAGCGCCTTTATCCTCGTGTCGCATAATCGTTACCTCCTGGACAGTGTATGCGAGACGATCTGGGAACTGGAAAGCCAAACCATCGAAGAATATGCCGGGAATTATTCCTCGTACCGCGCGGAAAAACTGACCCGAATCGAAAAAGCGGAATCTCTTCAACGCAGGCAGGAAAAAGAAGCGGAACGGCTTCGTTTCCAGATCCAGCGGCTGAAAAGCTGGGCGAGTGTGTATGATAACCCAAAACTCGCCCGTACCGCCAAACGGTTCGAGGCGCGGATTGAAAATATGCAGAAAGTGGATATTCCGCGCGAAGATAAACGCAAGATCGGGGTTCATTTCCAGTCGGCGGAGACAAAGGGTAACATCGCTCTTGATGTGAAAGAGTATACGAAAACCTATGATGATTCTCCGCCCATGTTCCGCAATTCTACTTTCCGTATCCGCCAGGGGGAATGTGTAGCGCTTGTCGGCGCGAATGGTACAGGCAAAACCACGCTATTCAAGGATATTGTTGCCAATGGCCGTTGGGAAAATGAAACCCTGAGAGTCGGCCGTGCGATGAAAATCGGGTATTTTGCCCAGATGGGGGAAATGCTCGAACCGAAAAGCTCCCTTGTCAACGAAATGCTTCGTTTGAGTGGATTGCTCCGGAATGAATCGGAAAAACTCCTGCATCGTTTCTTGTTTACCCGCGATGATCTCGACAAACCGGTTGCCGTACTGTCCGGCGGTGAAAAAGCGCGGTTGCAACTGGCGGCGCTCATGGCGCGCGGAAGCAACTTCCTGCTTCTGGACGAACCCACCAACCATCTCGACATCCAGAGTCGGGAGGCGGTGGAGGATGCCCTCGAGGAATTCCCGGGAACGTTGTTTATCATCAGTCATGACCGCTATTTCATTGATAAAATCGCGGACCGTATCCTGTTCCTGGAACCACCGAATGTGAGCGAATTTGACGGTAACTTCTCCGATTTTTTCTATACCTGGAAAGAAAGACAACTCCAAAGAACCGAAGCGGAAGAGCAGGAAAAACGGGAAGCGAAAAAAGCCAAACGCGCCGCCAAGGTTAAGAAAAAGCCGAAATGGGATCGCACACGGTTCGAATGGCTGGAATCAGAGATCGAACGTCTCGAAGGAGAACGTGAAAAAGTGTCTGCGGAAATCGAAAAGGAACAGTCCAAGGGCAATCGGAAACGACTTCAAGCACGGCAAGCACGTCTCGACGATATCGAAACCCAACTGGAAGACATATGGGAAGAATGGGTGATGATGGGCGAAGGTCGTAAAAAAATCTGACGGAACCATAAGACCCGAACCTGCACTGCATTTACGCTACCGAATTTTCTGCGGGAATTCTCCAAGGCATGTAACTTTCTCTAAACCATTTTCCCTTCCTTCTGTCCAAATAGTAGAACGTTTGCTACATTGAAAATATGGCTCTGTAATTATACACGCTGTTTAAGGGGCCGGTTATCCCGCTTTCATCAGGTATGTTTGATTGCGCCGCAATATTGACTGAGGAGGTACTGACCATGAGACGGAATCATCAGTTATTTACAATAATTGCCCTGCTACTACTCCTTTTCTGTTGTGGTGGATGCGGCATTAGTGGTGGTGGAGGCGGTGGACTCAGCTCCGGTGACGGTCCTCTCGAAGAGTGGAGCCAGACATTTGGTGAATACGGATACGACTACGGTGTGCAATCTGTTGCTCTGGACGATGGCAGCGTAGTTCTTGTAGGTGATTATTACGATGACAGTAATGACAGAAGACTTGTTGTCGTGAAATATGACGATAACGGTATCTTTGAATGGTCTTCGCTGATCGGTCAGGCTCAAATGCAACCCAAGAAGGTGTTGCTGCGAAGCGATGGTGGCTTTGCCATTTATTCGGCAGTATTGGAAAACGAGCTGGAATATCCTGCGCTTTCCCTTGTGTCTTCCTCGGGAATAGAAGAGCAAACAATATTTTATACCAGTATTTATGACGGCAGAGTGAAGGATATGGTAGCTACGGATGACGGCGGGTATCTGTTGATGGGGACTACCATGTCGGGAATCTATGTTGGAAGCTATGATATCTATGTTAAGAAGGTAAATGCACAGGGGATTGAACTATGGACATACAGCTATGGAACATCCGGTGCAGAAACTGGAAATCGCATTTACGAAGAAACCTCCGGCTACGTGATTGTCGGGTCGACACAGCAGCAGGGAGTACAGGATCTTGATTTGTACATTCTTCGGATTTCCGATGAAGGTGAGGAAGTCAGTTCTTTCTATCTTTCACAAACAGGAAACCAGTCAGGAGTGAGCCTGCTGGTGTACGGCAGCCAGTATATCGTCGCAGGGTACAATGATGAAGTGGGAAATGTAAATATCTCGCTCCAGAAGATATCAAACACAGGCGATATTGTCTGGCAACAATCCTATGGTGGCGTCTATGATGATATTCCGTTTGATATAATCTGGGATCATGACCTTGGCTTTGTAATAGCTGCAAGCACTAAATCAATCGGAAATGGCGAAGAAGATGCTTATTTGCTGGCGACGAGTTCGGACGGTACGGAAGAATGGTCGATCACCTATGGTGGATCATATTCCGATGTACCGCGTGACATATGCACTGCCACAGACGGTGGATATTTCATGACAGGATACACAGAATCCTTCGGATCAGGTAACACAGACCTGTGGTTGATGAAACTGACTGAATACCCGCTTGAGGATGAATAAACAAGACAGTTTGTCTTCGACTTTCTGCCTTTTTCAGTATGTTTCAACAGGAATAAGCAGGATCAATTCGATGTACAATTACAATATTTCAGGATGATTTTACCATACTTCGGGGCAGCAATGCCCCTTTTTCATTGTACTGGTACCCAAAACCGTGTTTACAACTCAACATCTGCCATCCTTTTTATCGCTCCTGGAGATACAATTGTTTTTGCGGGATTCGTGCTCTATTTTTTGTTGTTTGGAATACTTTGGACGATTGAAGTGAAATAGCTATGATATTATCAGCCAATAGTACTCATTAGTAATATATGTACATTTGAGTAATGAGTTGTTTCATCAGGAATAGTGAGCATTGTCAGGGAGGGATTTCGAATGATAGAACTATCCATGCTGGAATTCTGGAGTAAGATCGACACCTTTGAAAAGATCTTCTGGTATATTGCACTTCCGTTTACCATCTTCGGTTTTATCTCCATTCTTCTTACTATTTTCGGGCTGGGAGACGCTGGTCCGGATGTTGATGTAGAATTATCCGACGGCACCATCGAATCACCCGATTCACCGGATGCGGCTTTCAGCTATTTCAGTGTACGGAACATGATCATGTTCTTCGCTGTTCTTGGCTGGATCGGGATTGTCGGCGCTCATAATGGCTGGCCAAGAGTTCTGACGGTGCTTGTAGCCGTGGTGTCAGGTGCGATTGCTTCCACGATTTTTGCCATCCTGTTCAGGATGATGATGCGTTTGAATGAAAGCGGAAATATGCCATCCCTGTCAACGTCGGTCGGTTCCCTGGGAACCGTCTATATTTCAATTCCAGCCAATCGTGATGGTGAAGGTCGCATTCAGATTACACTGGGTAGTGGATTGCGTGAAATTGCGGCTGTTACTGATGGTGAAGATTTGTCGCCCGGAGTCAAAGTGAAGGTGACAGGTACATTGGGAAGTGATACCCTGATCGTGGAAAAAGCCTGATTGTCCATACGTAGAAAATATATGGCAAATCATCTGTTTTGTAAAATACAGGGAGGAAAAAGTGGATCAAGCCATTGGATTACTGGCGGTAATTGTCATATCTATCCTTGCTTTTGGATTGATTATCGCTACGCTTACCCGGATCAAACGTTGCCCAAGTGATATGATCCTGGTCGTGTATGGTAAAGTTGGGAAAGGTGCAGATGGTCTATCGAGGTCCTCCAAGTGTGTTCATGGCGGCACCTCGTTTATCTGGCCGCTGGTGCAATCGTACCAGTTCCTGGACCTGAGCCCCATGCAGATCAACATCAACCTGCGTGGCGCTCTCAGCAAACAGAACATTCGTGTAGATGTGCCGTCAGTGTTCACTGTTGGTATTGCAACTGCTCTGGAAGTGATGAACAATGCCGCGGAACGTCTGCTCGGATTGCAGCATGAACGTATCGTAAGCCTTGCGGAAGAAATAATCCTCGGCCAGTTGCGTAGTGTGATTGCGACGATGACCATCGAGGAAATCAACGCCGACCGTGACAAATTCCTGCACAATGTCGCCCAGAACGTGGAAACCGAGCTGAACAAGATCGGTCTGAAACTGATCAACGTAAATATTACCGACATCAAGGATGAAAGCGGTTATATCGAGGCGCTCGGCAAAGAAGCCGCCGCCCGTGCGATCAATGAAGCGAAGATCAAGGTTGCCGAGCAGGAACGTGAAGGTGAAGTTGGACGCGCCAATGCCGAACGTGATCAGCGTATTAAAGTCGCCAGCGCCAATGCAGACGCGGTAAAAGGTGAAAACACGGCGAAGGTGACCGAAGAGAACTCCAACGCCGACCGTCGTGAACAAGTAGCCGAAGCAGAACGGAAAGCGGTTGCTGCGGAACGTATCAAGCAGGCCGAAGCCGAACGTGAGTCTTACAAGGCAGAGCAACAGGCAGAGCTTGCAAGAGCGGATAAGGAACGCGCGAAACAGGTCGCCCAGGATGTTGTTCCCGCAGAAATCATGAAGCAGAAGATCGAGATCGCTGCCGAAGCGGAAGCGGAAAAACGCAGACGAGAGGCTCGCGGTGAAGCGGATGCAATCTACGCCAAGATGGAAGCCCAGGGTCGTGGCGCCTACGAGATCCTGGCGAAAACAGCGAATGGTCTCCGGGAAACGGTCAATGCCGCTGGCGGAAGCCCGGATAAGGCTGTTCAGCTTATGATCGCCAACCAGATCAAGGATCTTACCCAGGTGGTAGGAGAAACGGTCCAGAACATCGACCTCAGCAACGTGGTGGTCTGGGATTCCCTCGGTGGAGGTAGGGGCGAAGGTACGAATACCGCCCAGTTTATCAAGGGAATGTGGGGTACTTTTCCCGGATTGAAAGATGTACTTGGACTGGTCGGACTGAACCTGCCGGACTGGGTGATCCAGGAGCAGGAAGAGGCAGTGGAAGAAATGGTGGAAGAGGTTACACCGGAAGAAACAGAACCGGCGTCAACCGATACAGATAAATCTGAACCGATGAGCTGAAACGGATAAGCTCCTTTTATCGAGTTGTTTTAGCCCGATTGTTTTGGCCCGAGTGCTTGTCACTCGGGTTTCTCTTCTCGTGACCTTAGCTTCTGGTGAATAGGAAATAGTGGTGGGCGCCAGGATTCATCAGAAAGCCGCAAATGTGTTGACATCCCGGGTGATATTGTTGTCAGCAGCAACTCATCCGGGTTTCTCTTGGAGTGTTAAGTATATTTATTACGACATTCTATTGTATATTTACAACAAATAATAGTATATTATCACCATGAAAAAGAGAAAATTGTACAACAGGATCAATCTGCTGCGGCAGGAACGAGGCATGTCCCGAGCGGAACTGGCGGACAGGATCGATGTGAACGTGCAGACCGTCGGTTACCTCGAACGGATGGAATACAACCCGAGCCTGGACCTTGCCTTTAAGGTCAGTGAGGTATTCGGATTGCCAGTTGAAATGATTTTTTCCACGGAACCGATGAAACCATTGAGCCGCGAACTGCTTGAAGCGAAACGAAGTACGGGAGGAGGTCAGCATGGCACAGAATAACGGCAGAACAGCACGACGGCTGAGAGTGTGTATTAATGTCCTTGTTCTTCTCCTGTTCCTGGGGCAATTTTTTATCGGGCAACTTGAAGGATTCACCTCATGGCGTATAGGAACCTTGCTGGGATTGCTGGTCGCGATTGTCTGGTATTTCTTTGAACTTCATGTGCGGACAGGATTCTGGAAACTCACCCATCAGCGTGTTGATGATCTCGACGAACGTGAAATCGAGGTTGTTCATGACGCCCTGCGCATCGCCTACAGCATTTTCACCATCGGCGCCATCCTGTTGATGGGGTTGCTACTGTTCCTGCATCTGCCTTCCGATGTGCTGTACGGTTCCGCGGCGATTCTTGTAGCATGGCTGCTGTATGTGGCGCATACGTTGCCGGGGATGGTGTTGGTTTGGAGGGAATGATTTTAATTGAATAGTGAATTTTTTATGATGTTCATATAAGAAAAGGCTGTCTATAAAAGGACAGCCCTTTCTATATGATTTTGTGTAAACCTGTTTATAAGTTGGTAATGGTTATCTCTAACTTCGATTCGCGAAGCTCTATGGAAACCACCGCCCCTTCCAGCACATTCCCGGCAATCAATTCACGTCCAATCCGGGTCTCCAGTTCATGCTGCAAGTAGCGTTTCAGCGGACGTGCGCCATAGACGGGATCATAGCCCTCCCGTGCAATGAATTCCCGCGCTTCCTCGGACAATTCGATCTGAATACGACGGTCTTCCAGTCGGCTTCGCAAGTCAGTCAACAAAAGGTCGACAATCTGTTTCGATTCTTCGAGGGTTAACGGTTTGAACAGGACCGTATCATCCACACGGTTCAGGAATTCGGGACGAAAATGCTGCCGCAATTCCCGCATGACCGCAACGCGAGCCGATTCCTGGATAGTTCCTTCACCATTGATTCCTTCCAGCAGGTAGGTCGAGCCGATATTCGAGGTCATGATCAGCACGGTGTTCTTGAAATTCACAACATGACCCTGGCTGTCGGTAATACGGCCGTCATCGAGGATCTGCAGGAGCACATGGAATACATCGGGGTGTGCCTTTTCAATCTCGTCGAAGAGCACTACGCTATAGGGTTTCCTGCGTACCGCTTCTGTAAGCTGTCCGCCTTCATCGTAGCCCACGTACCCGGGAGGGGCGCCAAGGAGACGGCTGACCGCATGACGTTCCATGTATTCACTCATGTCGATACGGACCATGTTGTCTTCCGTATCGAACAGGGCTTCGGCCAGTGTTTTCGCCAGTTCGGTTTTGCCGACTCCGGTTGGGCCAAGGAAAATAAAACTGCCGATGGGACGGCGTGGATCTTTAATCCCGGATCGTGCACGGATCACTGCATCGGAAACAAGACGTACCGCTTCATCCTGCCCGATTACCCGTTGATGAAGAATCTCGTCAAGTTTCAAGAGTTTTTCCCGTTCACCTTCCACGAGGCGGGTGACGGGAATCCCGGTCCATTTGCTGACAATATCCGCGATCTCTTCCTCGGTGACCTGTTCACGGAGCAAACGGGATGTGCCACGACGCTTCTCTTCCCGCTCTTCTTCAGCCTTCAAAGTCGCTTGAGCCTGGGGAAGTTTTCCATGTTTTAATTCCGCAAGACGATTGAGGTCATAATCGCGTTCCGCTTTTTCGATCTCCTGCCGGATGGCTTCAATGTCTTCCCGAATTTGTTGAATGCGGGTGATGGATTCTTTTTCACTTTCCCACTGAGCCCGCATGGTGTGTTCACGTTCCCGCAGATTTGCGAGTTCTTCCTGGATATGGGAGAGACGTTCTTTACTGGCGTCATCCTTTTCTTTCTGCAACGCCGCCGATTCGATTTCGAGCTGCATAACCCGTCGTGTCACTTCATCGAGCTCTGTAGGCATGCTGTCGATCTCGGTGCGGATCATCGCGCAGGCTTCATCCACAAGGTCAATCGCCTTGTCCGGCAGAAAACGGTCCGTGATGTACCTGTGGGACAATATGGCGGAGGATACGAGTGCATTGTCCTGGATTTTCACCCCGTGATGGATTTCGAAGCGCTCCCGCAATCCACGCAGGATAGAGATTGTATCTTCCACAGTCGGCGGCTCTACGAGCACCGGCTGGAAACGACGTTCCAGGGCAGCGTCCTTTTCAATATGTTTCCGGTATTCATCCAGAGTCGTAGCGCCCAGGCAGTGAAGTTCTCCACGGGCGAGCATGGGCTTAAGCATGTTGCCAGCATCCATGGCGCCTTCCACTTTCCCGGCGCCGACAATGGTGTGCAACTCATCAATAAAGAGCAGAATACGACCTTCCGCTTCCTTTATTTCCTGCAAAACCGCTTTCAAACGTTCTTCAAATTCCCCACGAAATTTGGCGCCAGCGACAAGGGAGCCCATGTCCAACGCAAAGACTGTCTTGTCTTTGAGGCTTTCCGGAACATCACCCCGTACAATTCGTTGGGCAAGCCCTTCGATGATCGCCGTTTTTCCGACACCGGGCTCACCGATCAATACGGGATTGTTTTTTGTCTTCCGGGAAAGAATACGGATGATCCTGCGGATTTCGCTGTCGCGTCCGATGACAGGATCAAGCTTGTTCTTGCGAGCGTCATCTACAAGGTCACGGCCATACCTTGTCAGTGCTTCGTATGTCGTTTCCGGATTAGCGCTTTTTACTCGCTGATGCCCCCTGACTTCGGTCAGGGCTTTGAGGAAACGGTCTTTTTCCATACCGAACTTGCGGAACAGTTTGCCAAGGCTTGTACTGGATCCCTCCTCGAGCATAGCGAGAAGCAGATGTTCCACGGATACATATTCGTCCTTCAGCCGTCTCGCTTCTTCTTCCGCGAGGACAAGCAAATTCTGCAAACGTTGGGTGATATAAATGTTCCCAGGTTGCGCATTTGATCCCGTTTGCCGTGGCTTACGGGAGATCTCCTGCTGTACGGCTTCCGTGAATGCCGGGAGAGAGATATCCATTTTTTCGACTAGACGCGGGACCAATCCCTGTTCCTGTTTCAGAAGGGCAAGCAGGAGGTGTTCGACATCCACCTCGCTGTTTCCGTATTGTACCGCGATGGATTGTGCATTATGGATTGCTTCGCGTGATTTTTCCGTAAAACGGTTCAAATCCATTTAATACTCCTTCAAGCTGCGATGTAAAATGGTCCTCCAGGACCGTCAGATTCCAGTAAAGATATATTACAATTGCTGTGCCAGAATAATATAATTGCTAAACTATTGATAATAAACAAGAAAGGATTTGTAATACAGTAATAAAAGTCTATTGCCGATAAAATATGTCATATTGACTGTGTCGTGCTGTCATTCTGGCTGATAAAATCCACTCAGTGCTTTGTTTCAGACATTTCGTGCAATGTGGTCGATTTCTCCTTGTCAATGTACAATTTTCCATACCCCAACCGAGTTTCGAGTGTATCTTTTCTGGAACGAAATACGTTGAAGGCTCTCATGGCATACAAAATCAGAAAACTTGATCACACAGCCGACTTGAAAGTGGAAATCATCGGGGATTCACAGGAAGATGTGGTCCTGGGAAGCATACATGCGTTAAATGATGAAATGGGTGTGTCCCTGATTTCAGAAGATCTGGTCACAACTGATAATAAGATAGTACTTGATTATCTCTATTTTCTGGACGATCCAGAAGGCTCATTGATAGCGCTGTTGAATGAATACTTGTACCAGGTACAAGAGGAACGAATTCGTCCGATGTCCTTCGAATGCAAATGGTCGAAAGAAATACTATGGGTCAGGATAGATGGAATCCGGTTAACTTCAGGGGAACCGTTAGCAACAGAGATTAAAGCAGTGACTTATCACGATATTCTGTTAGAGCGTAGTGAGCAAGATGACGGTAAATGGCGTTTTCAATGGATTGTAGATCTGTAGGATATTGAAATACAGGAATGGAATTGGCGGGAAAAACAGACATAAAGCTGGAGCGTATCGACCCATGGCGATGGCGGATCCGTAAGGACACAAAACTCAACATGCATGTCGAGGGCAGGATCTATTCATCGCCCAAATTGATTGATATGGTGCGTAGTGACGCCTCAGTGAACCAGGTTGCCAACGTGGCGTCTCTACCCGGGATTGTCGGAGCTTCCCTCGCCATGCCGGACATTCACTGGGGATACGGTTTCCCGATTGGTGGGGTGGCGGCGTTTGATGAGGAGCATGGAATTATCAGTCCCGGTGGAGTCGGATACGATATTAACTGCGGTGTTTCCCTCACCCGGACGAAACTTTCAGTTGAAGAGATCAAGGACAAATTAGAGCTACTCGCCAATGCCCTTCTTTCCAATATCCCATGCGGTGTTGGGGTGGGTGGTGATATCAAGCTGTCTCCAAAAGAGGTACGAAAGGTTGCGGAAGAGGGCGCCCACTGGGTGGTAAAACAGGGTTACGGTTCACGCGGTGATCTTGAGTTCATGGAAGAGGGTGGTTGCCTTCCCTTTGCCAATCCGGATTTTCTTTCCGAACGGGCTGTCGAACGTGGACGAACTCATCTAGGTACTCTTGGAAGTGGAAACCATTTTGTCGAAGTACAGCGAGTGGACGAGGTGTATGATCGAGATACAGCGGATGCTTATGGACTGTTTCCCGGACAGGTAACAGTAATGCTGCACTCGGGAAGCCGTGGTTTTGGCTACCAGGTATGCCAGGATGCGTTGCCATTGATGCAGAAAGCGGTTGTAAAACACGGCATCACCCTCGTGGATCGTCAACTGGCCTGCGCACCGGTCCATTCCAAGGAAGGCCAGCATTACATCGGAGCCATGGGAGCGGCTGCGAATTATGCATGGGCGAACCGGATCATGCTGGTGCATCGGGTACGCATGATCTTCGAGCAGTATCTCGGGAAATCGCCGGAAGCGTTGGGAATGGGTCTGGTGTACGATGTTTCGCACAACATCGCCAAGTTTGAAACACACCAGGTTAAGGGAAAACCACGGAAACTGTGTGTCCATCGTAAAGGAGCTACCCGTGCGTTTGCGCCCGGTCACAGGGAAATCCCAACCCGGTACCGAACCTTTGGTCAACCTGTTATCATTCCTGGAGATATGGGTTCCGCCAGTTATGTGTTGTCCGGCGCCACGGGAGCAATGGAGGAAACCTTCGGGTCGGCGTGCCATGGAGCGGGACGTGTTCATTCACGCAAGGCGGTGATGAAACTGGTCAAAGGACGTGATATTTCTGCGGAACTGGACCGGGAAGGCATCCTGGTGCGAGCCAAAAGCCGTCGTACGATTGGTGAGGAAGCGCCGGAAGCGTATAAGGATGTGGAGGCGGTGGTGCAAGCCGCAGAAGGAGCCGGGTTGGTGCGCAAGGTCGCACGTTTGAAGCCATTGGCGGTGATCAAGGGATAAAGAATAAATAGAGGTAGATGTGTCCAGGGTAATTGAACCAACTCACAAAATGTATCAACGCGCGGCGAAACGTGAAGCCTCGACATGGGGACGACAGGTGGAAGCGGAAATGCGGAAACACCGCCCCATGCAGAACCCGTTAATCGTCGCCTACCATTCGAATCTGATTACAAGGCAACCTTCCAGCAGGAACTGGATCCCCTGGTTTGCAAAAACCTATGGACCCTTCGAGCATGCCCTCAGTTTGGGGTCAGGGACAGGAGTTGTGGAAGAAGAGTGCCTGGTTCAAGGACTCTTTCGCAAACTGGACCTCGTGGATTTGAGTGAAAATGCGGTTCGACTGTTTGAAAAACGGATTGTATCACGTGGTATCTCAGTACCTATGAATGCAGTGATCGGAGACTTGAATTTTCTTAAACTGGAACCGGGGAAATATGATCTCATCCTTGCTCATTCCTCGCTTCATCATCTTATCAATCTCGAACATATTTTTGAGCAGGTGCGTAAAGCGTTAAAACCGGAAGGATATTTCCTCGTTCATGATTTTATAGGGCCGTCCGCATGGCAATGGCCGAAGGAAACTATTGATGCAGTCAACGAATACATCCAGGAATCGAAAGAGGTACACAAAGACCTGATTTTACACCCGGTAAAACAACCGCGCAGGGAAATTGTAAAGCGCCACAGTCCGTTTGAATCAGTGAGGAGCAGTGATATCCTGGACCTGATCCACAAGGGATTTACTGTCGAAAAAGAGGTTTTAACAGACCGATTGCTGTTTGTGCTGATGAATTTCGGGATTGATCTTCTGCCGGGGTCACAAACCAGCCTGAAACGTTGGATAATAAAATCAATCAAGGAAGAAGAAAAACACAATCAACAATCGAACCTGCCGCCTTGTACCCTGTGGGGATTGTACCGTCCCGGAAAAAATGCCCTTCCGGAAGGTGAAGCATGGGACGAACAGGAGATACGCCATCGTATCGGGGTGCCCCGATGGGATCCACGTGGATGGGCACTGACGGTGATTAATCAACTCCCCTGGCGAAAACGGTTGGCAGTGGCATGGATGAATCTCAAACGGAAACGTGGCTGGTATTAAAAAATATGATAGAATGGCAATGATATGAAATCAGACTTTACAAATGATACGGTTCCATTACCTTCTGATGAAGCACAACTTCCCCTGTTTCCACGGGATCAATGGATCGGGGATCTGACCCTGTTGACACGTCCCACAGCAACGGTATTAAACTCCCGCCAGGGAAAATACCCGGTTGGCGAGGAACCGTGGGTGCAGAACACGGTTAAGGCTGTGGAATACTGCGCCCGGCAGGGCTGGACTGTACTCACCGGGATCGGGATGAAAACCTGGGAACTGGTCCTGTGGGCGGCGGCAGAATCCATGGCGGAAGTGGTGGTGCTCGTTGGTGTATCCCCGAAACTGTCGGAATACCAGGTTCAAACCGATGTTAGAGAGCTGTTCCATAATTTCCATATTGATGAATCCAATGCCCTCGCAATTCCGTACAAAGAAACTCGTCAGAAGAAAAGCTTGTGGTTACAACGAGACACGTGGATTCTGGACAACTCCAAAGTGTTGCTCCCGGTATCTGTGCGCTGTGGCGGTTTTATGGATACACGTTTATCGGACAAGGAATTTTCGGGTAAAATGGACAACAGGTTCCGTGTCGATTACAATCCACGAAAGCTTGATTTTACCGCTTCTTTTGACTTTCAGGCAATTCAAAAACTTCCCGATGATGGAAAAACATGGGCCATTCACTGGACACGGACTTCCCAGGGGCCATGGCCGGGAGAAACACCCTCCGATTATTACACAGCCCTGGTAGAAGGCGGAGACACATACCCGAGAACAGCGGAAGAGACACTCAAACGAATCCTGGCTGAGAAGAAGATTCGTGGCACCTGCTGGCGGATGCCGATGAAAAAGGCGATGGTTTCCTTGTCAATCCTCGAACCATCATACATGCATGCACGTATGAAATGGAGCCAGAGATATGTCCGACCCACCTTCGAACCGTTTGGGATCGGTATTGAGTGTTCAGCGCTTCAAAATGCGGGGGGAAAACCGGTAGTCTATGGAGCCTCGGAGGAACTCAAAGGGTTGTCAATCGAAGACCGTCTCTTTTTCCAGACCGTACACGATCAGGGTGAAAACTGGGCAGAGGAAAAAGAATGGCGTGTTCTCGGCGACCTGGATCTTACGACATTTTCCGAGGATCAGGTCGTGGTATATGTTCCTGCAGAAGATGTGGAGAAAAGGATTTCCGTCTGTACTCCATTCAGTGTCATGTCTCTCACCGGAACGACTTCAGGATAACATCCAGCGCTTTCAGCACTTTCTGTTCATTCCTGGTAACCTGTTCATGAAAGGCTTTCCCGGTTAACGGTTCCGCACCGATGCCATTGGCGTAGTTATCCACCATGGCGACAACTGCGAGAGGTATTCCCAGTTCACAAGCAAGAAACGCTTCGGATGCGCAGGTCATCCCGACCACATCTGCATAGTCTGTTAGGAAACGGACTTCCGCAGGTGTTTCCAGGCGTGGACCGAGTGTTTCCGCATACACCCCGCCCGCATGGGGATCAAGTCCGGCAGAATGTAATGCAGCAAGTATCTCTTCACACCATCCGTGGGGCAATTCCGGTACAACAAACCGTAGCTTTTCATGCTGGAAAGTCACCGTTTTCATAGGGCAAAACAGGTCATCGCAAACCATCAACGTCCCAGGTGGAATCGATTTCTGCAAACCGCCGACAGACCCAAAGGAAACAATCCGGTTAACTCCAAGCTGTTCAAAGGTCTTCAAATGCGCCTGGTGATTGATCCGGTGCGGCGGCAGGTATCCATCCTTGCTGTGACGAGGGATCATAGCGACAGTTTCATCCACGATCACATCCGCATCTCCACAGGGAGTAGAAACCGTTTTGAATTGTTTTCCCGAAAAAATGTCCGTCTGAAGAAACGATGTACCGCCCAGTATGCCCAGCATGATGACTCCCGGAAAATGATGGTAATAATATACTGTCGAAGGAACTGAAATTGTGAGCTGTATTGATAAACAACAGGGTTATAAACAATGAAACCCTGACAGCGAAGCTATCAGGGCAATCCGTGACGATTTATTTCAGGAGTACGATTTTTCGCGTTTGACAAAATGCCCCCGATTCAAGATGGAAAAAATACAAACCGGAAGCGAGGCTGCTGCCATCGATCATAACCGTATGTGTACCTGCATTCAATGCTTCATCCACAACGGTTAAAACCTCTTGCCCGAGTACATTGTACAAGACGGCATGGACCGGTGACGATTGCGGTAGCGAAAACTGCACTGTTGCACATGGATTGAACGGATTCGGCCAGATGCTTTCGATAGTCCACTCACGTGGAAGATCAACGGCGGGGTCTTCAAGGTCACTAACCCCGACATAAAGTTCAACAGGTACTTCGATTCGTATCGCATATTCCGGGGCCACTACTTCCAGCAATCCTTCATAGATTCCCTGTTCTATATGTGGTCCGCCCAGAGTAAATTCGAATGATTCTGTTTCTCCGGCTGGAATCGATCCGGATGGATTGTTGATAAACATCCAGTCCAGCACCTGGAGATACCGGTAGCTATGGATATAATTGGTTTCATCGTCTACATGGTCGTGAAGATAGATATAAATGGTCTGGTACATGTCACCGGGGTTTGTAACAACACTGAACGCCAACGGAATTGGATTCCAATCCTCTGTAACTGTAAATATGAACTCGCACTCTTCTGTTTCAGGATTAACTCGGTTCATTGTAAAAAATGATCCCTCGGGGCCATCCTCCGCGGTAAGGTAATGCAAAGTCATTCCCGATGGATCGTCATTTGCTATTTTTATATCCAATGCCAAATTACCAATATCAATCGATCCCCTGTGCGCTCCTTCCATCGAATAGACTTCAATCAGGAAAAACCATCCATTGATGTAAAACAGTTCATTTATCGGATCAAACAACACATGGTCTTCTTCGTTCAGGAAAAGGTTATGATCAAATGTGTGATCCAGGGTGAAACCGGTTGTTTCCGAATACGTATAGTATAAGAGTTCATCAGAATTCATAAGGATAAATTCGTCGTCATACCAGGTGAAAGTATAATAGTCATCGAAAACAATGTTGTAAGAAGAGATCAATGTTCCATTCAAAGCATATTTTCGAATAGTCGAGTTGGAATTGTCGGTACGGAACAGCGCCCAAAGATGACCATTTTGTACAAAGATATCGACAATTCTTTCGTCTTCAGAAATATCTATCGCATACTCATCCAACAGCTCACCAACAGGGTTTTCTGCACTTCCCGATGATGTGTACCGGAAGGCGGTCTCGTAAAAAATCGGGTCAGAGATATTATTGCTGAGAAGAAGTTCTTCCTGAATTTCCTCACCGGGTTCGATATAACTGACCACGTTGGTCGGTTCCACCATAAATGCAGGACGATCCATGATTGCATTTACTTCAATCGATTCTCCCGCCACAGCAACAATATCTGTTACAATAACAGTTTCAAATCCGCTCCGCTCGAATGTCAATGAAACTATTCCCGGCACAACGTTGATTACATAAGAACCGTCTTCACCGGTTATATCGTTGGTTCCAAAACCGGAGGAAAATACATTTACACCCGGAATGGGGGAATTGTCATCACTGTAAGTGACAGTTCCGTATATAGTGCCGGTTGCAGTACTGGTGCGTGTTGTAAAAAAGATTGCCCGCTCATTATCAATAGGAGCTGTTCCGCTGCTACAGATATTATAATAGCAGAGCTGCAATCCATCCGATTTATCCGGATTTTCAATACCGGTTGTCCAGTAGGGCACACTTGCCCATTCTCCCATGGAAGGTTGTGTCTCTTTGTACTGAAAGAGGAATTCATTGTCCCCGGTGGGAGTTGGACTGGCTTCATTCCGGGCGTACAGGATTACCTGGAACGTACATGGGGCATCACGTAAACCGTCATAAACACGGTCCCATTCGATGATGGCAAAATCATTCGACGGAGAAAGATAAGAATACACGCCTCCGTCACTCTCGGATAGAGGAAGAATACGGTCATCCCAAAGCGGTGCAATCATCCCGAAGGGGCCAAGTGGTGACGGGATTGTCCAATTCCTCGCCTGGGCGATATGTTGCTGATCACCGATGGCAATCCAGCCATTACTGCAAACCGTGATTTCTGAAACAGTCTGACCATAATAGGTGAAGTCGAACGGAAGATTAATCACCTCGGCATCGTCCTGGTTTTCACCGAAGTCGCTCAAATTGACAAGATTTCCATTATATACATGACCGGTTACAGAGGGGTTGATCTCGATCCAATTGTAGGTAGGACACAAAATATACCCGGTGTCAGTATCATCAAATGCGTAATAGCCATACTCATCCGGTCCCACCGGATCATTTTCCTGAAGAGCGCCCAATGGAATACGAACCGGGATTGTCTGCTGCCAACCGTTCTGCATGGTAACAATCAATACCGCCGGTGCTGGAAATCCACGAAACGCCAGGGGGCTCGCTTCAATTCGGAAATTGCTACTTGTCGCTGTGTTCCCTGCATTTATCGAAGGGAGGGTACCATCGGACTGGAGAACGTTGACCCATTCATGGTCACATTCAAGGGTTACATCGGCGGGAGCGCCCTGTCCTCGACCGATATTGGCGATTGTGATGGTAACATCCCCCTCTTCACCGGGACTGAAACCTTCGGAAATGTTGGCTTGAACGGTCGTGTAGACAGGTGAAAATGCTGTCACAAGATTGGAGCCTGTATAAGTATCGAGATTAGTTTGAATGCTGATCTCAATTTCCAGTCGCCATGAATTGGGAGTGTTGGGATCAATATGTACGAGGATGGGTGTTTCCAGGGCCTGTTCCTCATCTGGTTGCAGACTTCCAAGAGTAGGATTTTCTGTGATGGACAGAACAAAGGGATCCTCGCTTGAGGCACTTACCAGGATATTGTTTTCGGTAGCCGTCCCATAATTTTGCAGGGTAAGCAGAAGCCCGACGGTTTCATTGTAGTCGGCAACACCATTTCCGTTGCCAATGGTTCCGTTTGTACCATCATCCAGAACTGTTACCTCGGTTACTCCAATACGGTTGGTTGGTGATGTGACAGCTATGGTTTCCTGGTAGGGTTGCATGTTTTTCGCTGTCACGGTCAGTGTTGCCTCACCGGAAAAAGCGAAAACTGGTTCGAGAAGAACTCTTCCCGCATCATCTGTAACGCCGCGTGCTATTTCTGTTTCATTCATATCGGATTTGTAGAGGGTAACCCAGGCATCGGGTACAGCGGCGCCGCTATGGTTAACAACCACTTCATATCCATTTTCACCAAGGGAGCTCGAGGATTCATTCGTAACGGTCAATTGGCCTGGAATATCTGTCCAGACCCAGACAGTGGGATCGCCCATGAGGTTCATCCACCTGTTAAAATCAGCGACATAATCTGGCTGGTATTCGTGCAGATTATTCCAGAGATTGAGCTTGCATCCCACCAGGACTTCACCCAGGGTCGGGCACTGTTGAACAAAAGCAGCATAAACACCGCCCCCGGAAAGAGCATTGTTAAAACGTGTATGTGTATTGGAAGTTGCAGTGCTCATCGCGCCGATACCACCCCGGGGTTGCGTGGCGGTTCCAGCACGCATAAATGCTTCGTTGATACTGAAGTTGTCCGCCCAGTTGCCACGTCCGCAGGTAATATCAATCACAAAGGGAAGTAAATAGGTGTTATTAAGCGCCAGGATTTCAGAAGGTTCGAGGCCGGAGCCGGCGACACCACGGTACAAATGGAAACTTACACCGTTGTTCAGGGTTTGAACCGTTCGATTGTTTACATCACCGCCATTGTCGTTGTAATACGCAGTATTGACACTGGTGTACCCGGATCGGAGCATTAGTTCGCGGGCGTATTCACATGTGAAGACTGTAGATATCCCGGAAACAGCAGAACCAGCGGCGACACTCCCCCTGCGATACCATCCGGTTTCATTCATATGGGGATCACGTTCGTAGGAGAGGACTTTATTCACATATGCGATCAGGTCGTTGGTCGTTTCTACGCTGATCCGGCCAACACTCACATCCATGAGATCATCATCTCCCACAAGACAGGCATACGCATGATCACCTGAACCGTAGAGATCGGATCCATTGCCATATTCGCCAGGAGGGACTGAAAAACCGCCGACGGCATCTCCAATGATCACGACATGATCGAATGGGACAGGGGAATCTTCATACCGTTCCCGGAGTTCTTCTTTGATCTGTACATTAATCCATTGGTTTACATCATTGTCTGTCAGTAGTTGCAGCTCATACCCTTTTTGTTCTTTCCATTCAATCCAGGGCTGAAGGATGGACAGTATGGCGGGTTCATGGCGTACCACGACCTGTACATTTCCACGATACAACTCATAGTTGTCAAGCTCAGTGTCATTCCAATCCAGCAGTTGTCGATAGATTGGCAGATACATTTCACTGATAGCGGTCGGCCACACCTGGAGAGTATTACGATTGTCGGCCTGATCAAAAATCAGTTGTGCATCAATATCGGAATAGATACGTACTTCGCGGCGGAACGGGTTCACTTGTACGGGAAATGTGGTAACAGTCGCCACTCGAAAGTCTTTCAGAATGTTGGGTTCATCCACACATACAATATCTTCGGGAAACCAGGCATCAACAGGTTCATATTCTGCAGCATAGATGGAAAAAGCGTCATCGTACCCGGCTACTTCGGCGAATTCGGTTTCAGTCAATACGTTGAAGTCGATTTCTGTGAGGACAACCCGTCCACTGCCCTGGATTGGCAACCGTACCATACGACCGTAAGCAGGCAGCAAGGGGGTTGAATTTATAATGGAATTCATTTCTCCATTGGATTGCAAAAAAGATTCGATCTCTTCCGGGAATTCCAGAAAAATCTCATCCGTATCGACTGCATAACTGATTTCAAGAGTTTGATTATTGAACCGGGTTGCGGTTGCCTGTACAGGTTCCTTTAGCGGTAAAGACTCATAGGAAGTAGCATACAAAGCAGGAATACAAAACAGGAGAAGCAGGAAACCCGTAATGGTACGCATGACAGTCGCTCCCATGATGATACGCAGGTGTCTTTAAATATACAGGATACGAAATATATAGACCGTAACAGTGGAAAACAGGTAAATGGCTTATATCCTGATAATTATTATGGCATAAGGAGAATCAGGTTCATAGTGTTCTTACTTTTTCACTGCGCAATAGCAGATCAAGGTTGTGTATATAGATCACAAATAACAACAGAGGATTGCCCTGACACATCCTCTGTTTAATAAACCAAACAATCACATTCCCTATTTCAAAAGGATGATTTTTCGTGTTGACTGGAACGCTCCCGCTTCAAAATGGAAGAAATACAAACCGGAAGCGAGGCTGCTGCCATCGATCATAACCGTATGTGTACCTGCGCTTAATGGTTCATTCACAACACTCAAAACCTCCTGTCCGAGCACATTGTACAACACAGCGCGAACCGGAGAGGGTTGTGGCAGCGAGAATTGCACTGTCGCCCGTGGATTGAACGGATTCGGCCAGATGCTGTCAATACTCCATTCCTGTGGCATGTCAACGACGGGATCATTGATGTCGTTGATTCCCACATACACCGAAATGGGAACCTCAATCCGAAGAGCCAGCTCCGGAGCCACAATTTCAAGGGTAGCCGAATAATCACCCGCTTCCAATTGAGTTCCTTCGAGGGAAAGCTCAAGTGTTTCCGTTTCTCCGGCATTGACAGTCCCGGAGGCTTCACTCAGTACGATCCAGTCGAGCATCTGGATATAACGGTAGGTATGAACGGTGCCATAATCGCTTTCATCATGATTGACGTGACAGGCATAAAGTGTTTGATACATTTCTCCCTGTGCAGAAACGATACTGATCCTTTCAGGAATTGATTCCCAACCGGTACTCAAAACAAACAGGGTTTCATTTGCGCTGGTTTCAGGATCCAGACGGGACATGGTGAACTCGACTCCGCTCGGACCTTCATTAAAGCCGAGGTAATGAACTATCATACCTTGAGGATCATCCGGGACAACTTCAATGTCCATGATATAATAGGGCAAGTCATCATAGTAACCGATATATGATCCGTCTATCGAGAAAACATCAATTCTGTTAAACAGGTTGCAAATGTAGATCTGCTCAGACGATGGATCATACCATGCCTCATTATCCTCTTCAAGGGGAAGATTGAAATGACTGGAATGCGCCAACTGAAATCCGTTTGTTTCGGAATAGTCGTAAAACAGGACATTCTGGGTATCGACAAGGATAAATTGGTCGTTATACCATTCAATCGAAAGGTAGGGAGCGACATTGACGGGATATGCATTCAGTAATTCGCCGTCCATTGTGTATTGTCGGATTTGGTAATCATTGTAACTTTGTGACAGTAAAACCCACAAGTAGTCATCGTGCGCAAGGATATCGAATACCTGGTTTGCAGCATTCAGCCCCAGGCTGATTTCATCCATATGTTCGCCAACAGCATGTTCTCCGCTTCCACTGGATGTATAATGAATAACAGTTTCATAGCCTATCGACGATGTGGAGGAGTTGTTCAGGTCCAGGTACTCTGTAACACTTTGTCCGGGTTCAAATTGTGAATGAAGTGAATAAGGTTCGATGACAAGAGCGGGTCGGTCCATGGACGCATCCGCTTGGACGGTCTCCCCCTCAATCACATTGATATTTTGCACGATGATAGTTTCAAATCCGCTACGCACAAAAGTCAGTGAATTCATTCCGGGAACAGCCAACAATTCAAAAGAACCGTCATCGTCAGTAATCGTGCTTGTTCCAAAACCGGATGTGGATATAATTACACCTTCGATTGGAGAATTGTCATCCGAATAGGTAACCGTCCCGACAACTGTTCCGGTTGCAATTGATGTTCTCGTGGTAAAAAAGATTACCCGTTCATCAACAATTTGAGTGTTGCCTGCTGAGGGAATATTGTAATAACTATGCTGGAGGCCGTCCGATTCATCCGGGCTTTCAATACCTGTTGTCCAGTAAGGTACACCCGCCCAATCACCATAAGATGGTTCCACATGGTTGTACTGGAACATGAATTCATTATCGCCGGTTGGAGTGGGGGATGTCTCGTTTTGTGCATAGAGGATTACCTGGAATGTACAGGGTGATCCATACATTCTGTCTTTTACACGGTCCCATTCAATAATGATGCAGTCACCCGCTTCAGAAGTGTACGAATAGACTCCCCCATCCTGCCCGGAATAAGGGATAATACGGTCATCCCAGTATGGTGCAATCATCCCGAATGGTCCAAGTGGAGAAGGGATGGTCCAATTTCGAGCTTGCGCCAGGTTGGTCTGTTCACCCATGGCGATCCAGCCATTACTGCATACCGTGATCTCCGAATATGTCTGACCGTAATAGGTGAAATCGAAGGGCAAATCGACAACAACCGCTACATCCATATCGTCGCCGGAATCATTCAGGTTCAACCTGGTTCCGTCAAACACATGCCCCGTTACAGCCGGATTGATTTCAAGCCAATCATAGGCTGGGCACAACAGGTAGCCCGTATCTGTATTTTCAATTGCGAAATATCCGTGATTGTCAGGTCCGAAAGGGTCCTCATCACGTAACGTTCCAAGTGGAATGTGGACAGGAAACGATTGTTCTCTGCCATTCGGCATGCTTACCGTGAGGACTGCTGGCGCCCGGTATCCCCGGAATGCCAATTCGTTTACATGGATTCGAAAAGTGCTGGTGGAAGAAGTAGAACCGGCATCCACCGATGGAAGTGTGCCATTCGACTGCAACACCGTCACCCATTCATGATTGCAGGAAAGTGTAACAGTACTTTGTTCACCGTTTGATTGCCCGGCATTGGCGACAATGACAGTGATGTCGCCATTCCCTCCCGGTTCAAATCCATCGGATATCGTCGCTGTCACAGCAGTGTACCGAGGTGATGATACCGTCAAGAGGTTTGTGCCGGTGTAAGTTCCTCGGTTGGTATGAATGGTGATATCCAATTCAACCTGCCATTGATCCGGAATATTGGGATTGAGTTCTACCAGGAGTGGTACAGTCAAGGTTTGACTTGTATTCGGGTTCAGCGATGCCAAAGTCGCTGTACCCGATACCGACAGCACGAAAGGATCATCACTTACTGCTGTCACTTGTATGTTGTTTTCCGTAGCGGAACCGTAATTATACAATGTCAGCAGCAGACCGATGGTTTCATTGTATTCTGCGATTTCATTGCCGTTGCCTGTGGTCCCCTGGGTTCCATCGTCGAGGATTTCAATTCCGGTAACACCGACATGATCGGAGGATTCTGTAACGGTTATCGTTTCACGGTATGGGTGAGCGTTTTTCGCAGTGACAGTCAGAACGGCCAGGCCATCATGGTTAAATAACGGTTCCAGGAGAACGCGGCCATCTTCATCGGTGACACCCCGTGCGATCACCTTTTCGTTCGAGTCGGATTTGTAGAGCGTCACCCATGCATTCTCGAGGGCGCCGTCCTGGTCAGTAACCACCACTTCGAAGCCATTTTCTCCCGCATTGATGGATGTTTCGCTGGTTACAAACAGGGAGCGGGGAATGTCGGTCCATGTCCAGACAGTGGGATCACCCATCAGGTTCATCCAGCGGTTGAAACTTTCGACATAATACGATTGATAGGCATGCAAGTTGTTCCACAGGTTCATTTTGCAGCCAATCAGCACTTCGCCGAGAGTTGGGCACTGTTGAACGAATGCAGCATAAACACCGCCACCGGAAAGGGCATTGTTGAACCGTGTGTGAGTTTCGGATGTCGCCGTACTCATGGCGCCAATACCGCCACAGGGTTGAGTGGGGGTTCCTGCGCGCATGTACGCTTCGTTAATACTCAGGGCATCAGCCCAATTCCCGCGTCCACAGGTAATATCAATGACAAAGGGTAGCATATAGGCGTTATTCAAGGCGAGGATCTGGGACGGTTCCAGCCCGGACCCGTAAATTCCTCGATACAGGTGAAAACTGACACCATTGTTAATATTCTGAATAGTACGGACATTTACATCGCCGCCGTTGTCGTTATAGTAAGCGGTGTGCACATCCGTATACCCGGTGCGAAGCATAAGCTCACGGGCATATTCGCAGGTAAAGACTGTTGAGATCCCGGAAGAAGCGGACCCTGACGCAACATTTCCGACACGATACCAATCCAGTTCTGCTGTGTAAGGCTCGAGTTCATAGGAGAGGACTTTGTTCACATAGGTAATCAGGTCGTTGGTGGAGCCGACGCTGATCCGTCCGATGGAGACATCTGCAATATCATCCACACCGGCGAGGCATCCATACACATGGTCACCGGAACCATGCATACTTCCTCCTTCACCATATGCGCCCGGTGGGACCATAATCCCGCCACTTGCATCGCCAATGATTACAATGTGATCAAACTTGATCTCCGCATTGTCATATCGTTCCTGCAATTCCGCCTTGATCGACGAGTTGGACCAGCTTGTCACATCCTCATCGGTAAGAAATTGCAGCTCATATCCTTTCTGTTCTTTCCATTCGATCCAGGGCGCCAAGATGGCGAGGATCGCATTGTCATTCTGCACAACCACCTGCACACTACCACGGTACAATTCATAATTGTCCAGTTCGTTCTCATCCCAATCGAGAAGTTGACGATAGAAGGGCAGGAACATTTCGCTGATTGTTTGCGGCCAGACGGGAAGAATGTTATCCGAGTTGGGTTGATCGAAGATGACTTCGGCTGAAATATCCGTGTACATCCTGATTTCCCCTCGAACCGGATTTATCTGCATTGGAAACGTGGATATTGTTGTTACGCGAAAATCCTTTAAAATCGCGGGTTCATCAAGATGAACGATATCTTGTGGATACCATGTGTCCGAATGTTCATACGGTGCTATCAGGTCAGTATAGGCTGTTTCAATACCGGCATAAGTGTTGAACTCTTCCTCTGTCATTACCTGGAAGTTGCTTTCCTGGATAACAATTCTACCTGTTCCCTGCAATGGTAACCGTATCATGCGACCATAGGAGGGAATCACTCCCATTTCTCCGGCAAGTGAATTCATTTCCTCGGGCGAAAAGTGATTGATTTGAATCTCTTCTGTGCAGTTCGCAAGTATCTCATCACTATTGATCTCACATGTCAGAAGCATGGAATTGCCCGATGTTCCATTGGTTTGCATGTGGACTGGATTCTCAAGATCAGAGGTCGTATTGGATGTGGCGAAAACCGAAGTACATAGCAGGAGCAGGAGTAAAAAAATCGTAACCAGGCGCATGTGCATCTCCCGTGGTGCAAAATTATTCGACGGCTCATATTACATGTGAGTGAATTACTGCAAGTCATGGACCGGAAAATCCGAATGAACAAAGTATAATGTATATGTTCGTGTTTTTAACAGGTTACAGAATACTTTCAGATACTACTTCGGTGGATGGAATTGTTGCCGCAAAAAGAAGATTGTGAATAACAGTCATACATAAATGCAAACTGTGCAATATTTTGCGAATGAAAAAAGGCTGCCGGAATTACAGGCAGCCATATGGGGTACATCGAAAAGTATCGAAATCTACTTGAGAAGGATCATCTTGTGAAATGCACTGAAACCATTCACGTTCAACGAATAGAAATAGGTACCGCTGGGAAGATCTGCTCCGTGGAACTCAATGGAGTGTTCGCCTGAAGAGTACCATGTGGATACAGGTGTATCGAGCAGACGTCCGGTTAGATCAAATATGCGCAAAGTAACCACTCCCGGTTCAGCGACACCAAAACGGATTGTTGTTGACGGGTTAAACGGGTTAGGAGTATTCTGCGCCAGGTAATAGGAATCCGGCTGGTACTCACCTTCCAGTACGGAATTTCCGGATGTTGTACCGACTAATGTGATTATGTACGGATTATCGATGTAAGGATCGTTGTGGTACACCTGCAGTTCATCCGGGACGAATCCTTCCTCGGATGGTTGCCATGCGATGGTGATACGTTCAGTCTCGCCCGGTTCGATTACAAGGGGCAGATTCGCTATGATGGTTACATCTCCCGCCTCATTGCCGGGAATAACAATTTCATCAATCCTGCCGACGCCCTCACCGTTGTTTTCGATGGTCAACAGGTTCAACTCCTGCTCACCCACATCCACAACACCAAAATCGACAGATGATTCCTGGAACACCAATTCCGGTGGAATGTAGGCAAACCCGGTAACGGTTACAGGAAATGGATTCATCTGTAGGGGATCATTATGGTAGACGTCAAATTCTGTCGTCAGTTCCATCTCGGATGAAGGTGTCCATTCGATACGGATTTCATCACTTTCCCACGGTTCCAGGATAAGCGGGAACGTGGCAAATATATTGAATTCCGCTTCCAGTTCACTCGGAATGGTAATCCCGGTAATATACCCGCTACCGGAAGCGTTGTTGTTTATGGTAACCGTAGAAGCTGCGGTTGTGCCGAGGATTACATTTCCATAGTCCAATTCCGCGGAGATCACCAGTCCGGGAGGTTCCACAACCGTCCCGCTGAATGGAACCGTAAGCGGATTGGGCAACAGGGGATCGTTATGATGGAGTTCCAGTGCGCCATAATGTTCACCCAACTCAGATGGAGTCCATTCGAGAATAAGGTTGTCCTCATCTCCGGGCAGAACGAAGAAAGGCAACTCGGATGCTGCCACGATCTCGTATGTATAGGGTGATTCTGCGGTAACCTGGCTTATTGTTCCCAAACCTTCCCCGGAATTCTGAATGACAAGCTCCGCCTGGTTCGCTTCGCCGATAATGATTTCGCCAAATGCCAACCCTTCCACCGGGAATTCAAGGAGCGGAGGGATGAACAGGGAACGAACACTCGTGGCAAATTCGAATTCCGGTTCCTCTTCAAACGCACGGGAGGTGATCGAAGCGATTTCGCCCAAGTCGGGCGCATACCATTGGTATACCTGGGAGGCATCCATACTGAACACTTCTCCCAATGGAATCTCCAGCCGGATGCCGAACAGCCACTGGATGGCGTAGGCATTCACCACAATTCCAATGGATTCATGCAGACGGAGTGCGTCGGTTGTACCGCTGGGATATTGCACCTCGCCCCATGCATCCAGCTCACCGAATCCGCCGACAGCGATTTCGAGGCGGAGCGTATCGAAAGCCAAAGTATCGGATGTGTAATAATAATCGTAGGAAGCCGAGATGTTCCATTCATCTCCGTACTCCGCCGGGAATGGCATCAGCATGACACCGTCCGGGAATGGAATCGGGAAGTTCAGTCCTTCTTCGCCCAAACCGGCCGATATGCCAATCCCTAACAGGTACCATCCGGAATCGGCAACCATCTCATACCGGAAACTCTCAATAAAGCTACCTTCGGAACCACCCGGAACCACCACACGGTTCGCATCGGGGAAGTAGTCATAATGGGGGGTTGTTGTCGGATCGACGAGGGAATCATATTCAATGCCCTGGTACTCGTAGACGGTGAGATCCCATGTTTCATTCCCGCCTTCGTCGCCGACATCCACCTCAATATTTCCCTGTGGATCGCTTAAGGTGTAATAGGGAGTATAAGTTCCGGCGGCAGTGGGAATGTCCTCTTCGTCAATGACAACCTGTGCTTGAGATAAAGTACCAAGCAGCAGCAGAAGAGAAATAACGAAAGACAAGCGTAGAAAGCGGATCATGGTTTCCCCCGTACAGTCAGGGTGGTAAATGGCTATTGCATGCAACAATAACATAGGCAAGTTTCTTTCCGATTGAAATACTTCAATGAACCGATAGAGAAAACAAATGGAAGAATCTGGATATTTTCTTGTTTCAATCGCATGCAGCATATCATCTTAAAATGTCATGGAATATTTACTAATAGGGAATCGTATGAAAAACAGATTTATACCTCTGCAAATGACAAAATGGGTGTATGCAATTGTGGGATTCAGAATCCTGTTGCACCTTGTAATCAACCTGATCGACCAATATGGTATCTTTCGCGATGAATTCTACTACCTGGCGTGTGCAGATCATTTGGCTTGGGGGTATGTCGACCATCCACCTTTGTCCATCTTTTTTCTCTGGATCGAACGTTTCCTGTTCGGTGAATCCCTGTTCGCGATCCGTCTTTTCCCGGCTATCCTCGGTGGGCTTACCACGTTTGCTATCGCCGTGTTCACATGTGAATTAGGCGGGCGACGGTACGCGCAGATCACGACAGCAATGTTCTCCATAGCCGCTCCGATCTACCTCGCGCTGACATCGTACTACTCCATGAACAGCTTCGATGTGTTCCTGTGGTCGGTTGCGTTGGTGACTACGGCAAAACTGGTAAATGGTCTCGATAAACGGTACTGGTTCCTCCTCGGGGCAATCCTTGGTTTGGGATTGCTGAACAAGATCAGTGTTCTCTGGCTGGGATTCGGGATTTTTGCCGGGATATTGCTGACATCCCATCGGTATCACCTGAAAACAAAATGGCCATGGTTGGCAGCGCTATTGGCCTTAGGAGTGTTTCTTCCTCATTTAATCTGGCAGATCGTCAATCAATGGCCCACGCTGGAATTCATTCACAACGCTTCGACGTTTAAAAATGTCCATATGCCGCCATTGGAGTTCCTGTCCGCGGTAATGATGAACATGAATCCGGCATTGGTGTTGTTCTGGATCGCGGGACTTGTTTTTGCCTATTTCACCAAATCAATGAAACAGCATTTGTGGGCGGTCTGGTTTATCATTGGTATTATGATCGTCTTCCTTGTCAGTGGTTCTGCGAAACCATATTATGCCGCAGCCGCCCTGTTGCCATTGCTTTCCTTTGCGGGAATTGCCCTGGAACGGTGGACATCGATCAAACCAAAGCTGAAGTGGATACGCTATCTTGTTATCGTCTACACAGCCGTCGCTTTCCTGGTAGCGTTGCCCATGGCTCTGCCCGTTCTCCCTGTCCCTATGTATCTTAACTACTCCGAAGCCCTTGGCATGCAACCGGCGCAAGAAGAACATCATGACATGGGGGTGTTGCCACAGTTTTACGCGGACCGTTTCGGATGGAAGCAACTCGCGGATCTTGTTGCCGGAGCTTATGATTCTCTACCCCCGGAGGAGCAGGCCGATTGTGTGGTGTATACCATTAACTATGGACGTGCCGGGGCAATTGAATACTATACCTCTGAGCGTGATTTTCCTCCCGTAGTGTGCAACCATAACAGCTACTGGTTATGGGGTCCGGGTGAGGCGACAGGAAACCTGGTGATTGTGGTGGGCGAAAACCGGGAGGGGTTGGAACAGAGTTTTGAGACGGTGGAATTTTCTGGACGCACCAGTCATCCATGGTCCATGCCCTACGAGAACAATGTCCCTGTATGGATCTGCCGGAACCTTGATGTGTCGCTGCAAGAAATCTGGCCGAATCTCAAGACTTTCAACTGAAAACTTACTGCCCCCCCGACCACTGGTTTCTTCTATCGGTGACTGACGCCAGGTACCGGCTGGTCTCATTCGGTGTCTGGTTTCGCAGGATCGTGTACACTTCCCGGTCGGAATACCGTTCGATGGGTGAATACTGATCCACAATCCGGCGTCGAACATTCCCCGGTCCCCAGTTGTAACTGCATATAATGACATAATCCCGCTTGGTTTCCTGGGTCATGCTGCGGAAATAGCGGGATTGCAACAGGTGCAGGTAGCAGCAGCCGTGACGGATGTTGTTCTCCGGGTCAGTCAGGTACGCCGGGGATGGGATCTGGTCGCTGTTATATATCTCGCGCATGGTTTCCAGCCCCGCCCAGCGTGGGATGATCTGCATGAGTCCATAGGCGTGCGCTGCGCTACGTGCTTCCGGGTTAAAATTGGATTCGGTCTGGATAATCGCCATAACCAGCGCCGGGTCCAGGCTGTATTCCGCGCAATAGCGCTGGACATACGGACGGAATCGTTCCGCACGCCGTTGCAGGTGATCAGCCACCAATGGGGTGGCGATGGTGTACCGTCTCCGGGTTTCGCCGTCACCGCCCTGCACGGGAGGACGTTCCACGGGAGTATGCGCCTGCTCCTCGATAAACGTCGGCGGCGGAAGCTGATCCTCAAGCAGAGGTTGATCGTCCAGGGTTTTCTTCTGGAGCGTGTATTCAACAAGCTGCTTCAAACGTTCTTCCGCGACTGCTTGCGGGTTGGGGGTGTCTTCCGGAACAAGCACCTCGAACACCGCGACACCGTTGTCAAAATCGACAAAGCTCCGGCTGTCGCGCGTGGTGTCATATTCCACCCAGGTGGTGCGTGTGCTGCCCAAAAAACCGCCCCATTGCTGTTGTACAGAATGGACATAATTGTCATAGGCAGCCTGTTGCTGCAGGGTGTAGGCGTCCCACATCTCCGCCATTGCCTGGGTCCATGCATCATACTGTTCGGCACGGCCCTGCATCATGCGGTCATATTCCGCGGCACGCTGATCGGTGTAGTCGTCATAGCTCTGCTGACGTTCATCCGGAGTGGTAGATTCTGCGGGAATATTCCAGGCGGAGTCATACGAGCTGTCGATACGGTCCCACCATGTAGCGTAATCGAACTGGAACACGCGGTATTCATTTTCCGCACGGTCGATGTACTGGATGTAGGAGGAGGATTGCGATGTGTTCTGCGCATGGACCAGCAACGCCCCGGCGAACAGCATCAAAAGCACCGTAATCCATAAAATGATATATGTCGTAAGATGATGTTTCGTTTTTCTGTCAATCATGATCGTACTCCTGTCGAGATCACATCATGGATTGTTCGACCAGCTATAAACAACACTGTAATTCAGCCAGATATCACTCCAGCGAAAGAGGCTGTCCGAGAATGCTGGAAGTTAGCAAATCTGTCACTCCAGCGAAAGCTGGAGTCCAGAAATAGCGTGACGAAGTCATGCTTAGTATACTGTTAATTAAGTGATTATATCTATCATCAACAACAACTATCTGGATTCCAGATCAAGTCTGGAATGACAAACTCTCAGATTTGCACATTCTCGGACAGCCTCGAAAGCTGGAGTCCAGAAATAGCGTGACGAAGTCATGCTTAGTATACAGTTAATTAAGTGATTATGTCTATCATCAACAACAACTATCTGGATTCCAGATCAAGTCTGGAATGACAAACTCTCAGATTTGCACATTCTCGGACAGCCTCGAAAGCTGGAGTCCAGAAATAGCGTGACGAAGTCATGCTTAGTATACTGTTAATTAAGTGATTATATCTATCATCAACAACAACTATCTGGATTCCAGATCAAGTCTGGAATGACAAACTCTCAGATTTGCACATTCTCGGACAGCCTCGAAAGCTGGAGTCCAGAAATAGTGTGACGAAGTTGCACTTATCAGGTTGTTATATAATCGTTTATGCACTATCAAAACTGACAACAACCTGGATTCCCGCGTTGACAACTTAAAAGCGTGTCGTCGTTCTTCAAATCGAGGGAATGACAGATTCTTTTACACCGTTCCACTACACATACCTGGTCGAATGATTCACTATTTTACGAACGAGTCGTACTGTAGTATACGCAATTCACATGCCCGGAAGAAAGGTTCTTTTGTGTTTTTCGTGTTGAATGTAATGGTTTGATAATTAACGCTATATGTACTTTTGCAGATTTTTTATATAATAGATAAGTCAGGACTGGTGAAATATGGAAAATACAGTGTTGTACTTCGTATACAGATTAATAGATTGGAGAGGTCTTGTGCGGGTTCCTGAAGGAAGAAGAAAACCTGTGCAAATAAACTTCCGCAGGATCCCAGGTTCAACGGTGAACCCGAGATCCTGCGAAAAATAAAGTTATTCTTTTGTCCAAGTATCGACAACAGTATCGCCACTGGCGTCGTTTTCCTCGTAGTAGGTCATGGTCATCGTAGTGCCGTCAATGGCGTAACTGTACGCTGTACCCACCACAGGGTCGTAGGCGGTGTCAAGATACAGGAACCAGTCATCATTGGTGGACCATTCGAATTCGTAGGAATAGTCGTCCCATACGCCGCTGCCGGTTCCATCGCCATTGGTGGTCATCGTCGCATCATCCGGCATTTCAGGGTCATCCACTCCATTGACAGTACGGCTGGTGAGTGTCCAGTTTCCCACCATTTCACTGTCAATCTCTTCGCTGTTCTTGATGAAATTACCCTGAACCACGGTCACCCAGTCATAATACTGAAACTCCAGCATACCTGCGGAAGAGATTTCATACGTCATGACCGTCGCCAATCCCTCGTATTGATCTGTATAGGCGATACAGAAGTTCCCACTGGTGCTCCAGGTTCCTTCGTACGTATCGACTGTCTCCTCGTCCAGGTAACTGGAGGTCAGTGAACCATCACTATTGAAGGTTACATACTCCATCTCTGTTTCAAGGACATCATTGAACATGTAATAGATGGGAACAAAAGATCCAACAAGTTCGGTGTCATATTCCTCGAGTTCTTTCACTGAAAAGGCAGTAATCGTGTAGGTAAATCCATCTTCCCATTCGCCTTCATACGTAATGGAAAGAGTATTGTCAACGATTTCGTACGGTCCATAGTAGGCCAGTTCATTCTCTTCGTTATAGATCATCAGGTTGTCGTCAACAACCACCCAGGTAAACTCCTCCGTTTCCACAACCGGGTTTTCGGGGTCGTCGATATTCAAGTACGTCCGTGTCCCTGACCCATCATCGTTGAGAACCTGGCAGGATGGCTGGTTCAGGGTCATTTCAATGAGTCCGTTATTCAGATTGAACAGATATGTATGCCATGTGCCAATCAGGTCGGAATCAATTTCTCCACCGCCACCGGAGTCACGCGAAAGTACAATTTGGACGGCCATGGATTCCATTTCACCGGATTCGCCATCGTACTCCGCCTCAAATCCGGTCATCGTTACTGTGCTGTCGTTGTCTGTAAGCACATATTGATAGAGTCCGTAATCGCGCCCTTGAGCATCGTCATTGCTCACCCCGAGGAAGTATCCTGAGTTGGTCGACCAGGTACCGTCATCTGTGTCCCAACCGGTTGATGTATAGGTGCCATTCGCATTCATTGTGAACACCCAGTTTGGACTGGGAATGGGGGCGCCATCAACTGTGAAGGAAACAGTGTGCCATGTTCCTGTCAGGGCTGCATCCTGCTGGCTGGATCTTTTTACCGATACTTCTGCAACATTCATTCCTTCATCATCATAGGTTATCGTGATCACGTTTCCATTATTGCTCATTGTATAAGGGCTGGTGAATTCCAGTGTACCTTCATCATCGTAAACCGATAGTACTCCTTCAAGATCTTCCCATGTAAACGTATCCGTGACCGGAACTTCCTGATCATCCTGGATGTCATACAAGTAGTTTACTCCGGTTCCGTCAGTGTTGAGGACTGTTTTTACCGGAGTGAAGTAGTTGTTAGACCCTACCATCAACGAGTAGCGATACCAGGTTCCCACGAGACTGGAATCAAGTTCATCCTCGGTTTCATCGCAACTACTGAACAATCCCATGCAAAGAACGACAGGTATTGCCATCAGCGTAAGAATCTTGTTTTTACGTAACATAACAAACTCCAGTGTTAGTGTTTGTCAGTCGAACGCTTTTTGTCCCAAGTGAAAGATAATTAACAGAATAAGATCAGGATATATCAATAGCAAGTGATCTTCAAAAAAAAATTATAGTGTAACTGAATCATTTTGATATTAGGCATTTCGAAGCAAGTTTTGCGAGATAAGGGACAAAATAGAGTAACATCTTCCTGTTATCATAAAAATGCAGAAAATAAAAACAAGAAAACCAAATCACTTTACATGTGTCATAGAAGGCATTATTGACAGCAAATCTGTTCAGACGAAAATTGCTTGCTTAATGTTGTAAACAAATGAAAAACTCTTGCTAACGATTTGTATGCTGTGTATGTTATGCACAGTTGTACGGTGCAGCGCGCCGTAAGGAAAACTGTGGGAAATCCGGGGCTTGGGAATGAACCTGCGAGAGAGACAGCTCAAAGGTGTTACGATTGGTATGGTATTACTGTTTACCGGGATACTGCTCATCCAGTGTGATGCTCCCCATGACAACCCACTGGACCCCGACAGCGAATATTATGTAGACCCCCCGGAAAAGGACAACCCCACCGAATTCCTGGATTTTGATGTACGGACACGCTATATCCTGGAGCCGACCCTTGGCGGTACCATCATTGTGGAAGCGCAACTCCATGACGACGATGACATCCGTGAGGTGGAGCTGGTGATCGATGATACCGCGCGGTACAGGATGAACTATACAGGATCGGACAGTACCTGGAAACATTCCCTGTTTTACCAGCAGAACGGCATCTTCCGTTACCAGGGCGCCTCGTTTTATGTGTATGTATATGATCAGCGGGGGTATGTCCGACGTAGCGAACGTGGGTCGATCTCCCGTGTGATCGATGATTTTCCCCAGTTGGTGTATCCATCGGACGGTTCCCTGGTCGATTTGTCCATCAACCCTGACCTCAACCTGATCTGGCGGAAATATACTCCTAACTTTTCGCAGTTTTCTTTGTTTGTACGAGTGATCACCGCCCAGGACTGCACCGTGTTTGCGCCGGATGGAGTGTCGCCGTCGGTTCTCCCGCAAGTTCCTTCCGACACGCTGGACACATTGTTTGTCGATGCGGAGCTCCTGGATGAAACCTATTTCTGGAGCATCCGTGTCCAGGACCGTTTCGGAAATGAAGCGATCAGCAACCTGTTTGAGTTTGAGGTGGTCAATACCGCGAATGATGAGGCACGCGATCCGAGAGGAAACGACCAATTTCCGGTGATTCAGAATGCTGACAATCGAGTGAGACGAACGAGACGATGAACAAAACGAAAGAAGAAGCTCTGCTTGCCGGTTTGTTGAAAATCGGTCGTCAAGTTGGCGCAACGAAAGAGCTTGATAGAGTATTTGAAGAATTGCTGGATGCTGTCCTGGAGTCCCTTGGTGCCGAACGTGGTTTTATCCTTGTGAAAGGGGATGACGGCAACCTGGAGCCGCGAGCGTCACGGCAGTTCGATTCGAATGTGAATGAGATCGGCGATGCCAGCCGTACCGCAATAGAACAGGCGATTTCCACCGGCGAAGCGGTCCTGATCGAAGATGCGCAGCAGGATCCAAGGTTTGCCGGCTCCACCTCCATCATCATGCAGTCCATTCGTTCCATTGGTGTTGTTCCCCTGCGTCTCGGCGATGAGATCATGGGTGTGCTCTACATGGACAGTATCCTTGGCGAAAACGCTTTCAGCGACAAATCCCTGGATGCCTTGCGTCTATTTGGCGGTCTTGCCGCACAGGCATTGGACCGTGCGCAAACCTTTGCCGCGCTCGAAGAGGAAAATGCACGGCTGCGTCGTGCTGCGGGACGGTACGCATTTGAAGAGATTATCGGCCAGTCCAAGGCCATGGAAGCAGTGTTCCGCCTGATGGAACGTGTCGCGCCGACTGATTTGCCGGTACTCATTCATGGCGAATCGGGAACCGGAAAAGAGCTGATCGCCCGTGCAATCCACAATGCCGGACCGCGCAAGGACAAACCTTTCCTGGCGTTGTTCGTCGGTAACCTCGGCGAGGAGTTGCTGGAGTCGGAATTGTTCGGCCATGTCAAAGGCGCTTTCACTGGCGCACATACTGACAAACCCGGACTGTTATCTCTTGCAGACGGTGGCACCCTGATGCTGGATGAAGTCGCGGACATTCCCCCCAGGGTGCAGGCGAAACTCCTTCGTGTTCTCCAGGACGGCGATTTTAAACCGGTTGGCGGCACGAAAAATATCCACGCCAACGTGCGGATCATCTCCGCCTCCCATAAAGATTTGGCGCTGGAATTAAAAGAGGGACGCTTCCGCGAAGATCTCTACTACCGGATCAATGGTATCGAGATCCTCGTACCGCCCTTGCGTGAACGCCGTGATGACATCCCATTATTAGCGGAATTTATCCTGCGCAGGTACTGCGAACAGACCAAGCGGGGACATATACGATTCAATCGTGAAGCGATTGCCACGTTAAATCGCGCCAAGTGGCCGGGAAATGTGCGTGAGCTGGAACGTACGGTGGAACGCGCGGTTGTCCTCTGCCCCGGAACGACCATCGAAGAGGAACACCTGATCTTCACACGTAGTGCGGACGGCGACGAAGGTCCCGAAGATTTGTCCCTGAAAGCCGCCGAAAAACGTCACATCCTGCGTGTCCTCAGCGAAACCGCAGGGAACCGTAGCGAAGCCGCCCGTATCCTGAACATCTCACGACGTTACCTGCAGAACCTCGTCAAGGAGTGGCGTGATGACGGGATGGATATTTGAGAAGGTATAGGATGTAATGTCAACAATTACAGATGTTAACGACAGGTATATTTCGAAAGCGCCTCGAGTACTGTTAATTTTTTATAGTTTGATCATTCTTTATCTGCAACTGTCTGGTTTCTCCCAATACGATCAGTTTGTTCAGCATATCTCACCTGTTTTCCATTTTCTTGGTGGTATTTGTTATACACTTAATATCCCCCTTTATATAGACGTGGAAAGTCGATGGTTTTACTGCTATGAAGGTAAAGTGATCTTTTTTTGTTTACAGATGTTGCACTTGGTTCCTGCGATTGTATTCATTCTGTTCTTCAAGAAAATAAAGGATAAAGTTCAAACGATCGTTCGCCGTCATATAGAAGAAAGTTCAGTTGATGACAGCATGTTCACTCAAAGTTTTGATTATTTTCTGACACATTCCATTCTTGCGGTATCCATTCTTCATGTTTTTCTACTCAATGCTTTCTACCTGTTGAACAGTACAAACTCCAGCTCTTTTCATTCAAGTTCCCGTTACCATCATACACAATGGTATGAATCTTTATTCTCCATGCTAAGAGGTTCGATTCCTGGCAACTTTGCACGCATGGAAACATTTCAACAACTGTCCATAATTCTTTTTATCATTTTTTCTGTTCTTTTTATTGTCGTCAGTTTTATTCTTGCGAAAAACAGGATTTTCCAAAAGTACGGCGAATTTCTGGTTGTTACATCCATCGGATTGATAGTAGCACTGCAGGTAGCAGTCAATTATTTATTTGTAGGAATTGATGATCCATTGCTTATTGCTACATTTATAGTGGTAGCTTTGTTCTTTTTCAACATTCTTGTAGGTTCATTATTCTCCTTTTTCATTTATTTCTACAACAGGGCACCGAAAAAAAACCGAACAGCAAAAGCATTGGCTGTGTTTACAGGTCCTTTTGCCTATATTTATGTTCATAAATGGTTAAAATTTATACTATTAACCGTATTCTATTTTGCACTTGGCGTTTTAAGCTACGGAATCATTTCTGCAATACTATGGTTGATTATTCTGTTGACGATTAAAAAGGATGTGATGGACTACAATGCAAAGCTTGATCTATCAATAAAACAATATCTCGTCAGCAATCCGGAAATCAATCCATTTCAAAAGAATGAGAATTCTCCTGTGAAAAAGCCTGTGCTGAAATCTTTTCTCATTTCCATCTTTGTATGGTTTCCCTATGGTTTGCATGCCTTACGGAAAGCGGCAAAAATAGATTTCTGCAATACAATGGGGTTTACAGGAGTATCCGACTTACTGGGGCAACGCATCGAAAAGACAATCAGGGAAAGTGTTTACTTTTGTTTCTTTAGTGTATTGATTGTATTGCTGTCGTCACAGATAGTTATTATAACAGCAAATTATAGTCGTATACCCGATGCCGCATATTTTATACCTGTTATTATTGGTGTTGCACTATACATTGCAACGTGGATTCGTTTACTCTCTACAAGCATTGAACAAGGAAACGTTGAGCCATATTAAGAATTATTGCTGATATAAAAGAGCGGTGATAATGCGAATGCCACAGGTATCTGTTATATGTGGCGCCTTTAATCAGAGGTTTACCGTCTGCATCTCCGTTTCACTTCCCTGAAAAAGGCAATTCGATCGTGTGCTTCGTAAAATTGATACGCCGTCCGGAATCCATCGCCATAAATCGGATCTTCATTCGCCTGGATACTGCGACGCCGGAAATGGGATAATTCTGTATCGATCTGCTCCAGCACGAGGTAGGCCGCCACATTCGCGCTGCCCTCCCGCCATGCGTCACTCCCGCCATCCGCTTCATGTTCATGCTGCCATACATGGAACATCTCGTGGGAGATGACTTCGAGGTAAACATCCCGCGGGAGGTAAGTGAGGATGTAAATATCAAAGGTTTCACTCACCTGGATGAGATTGCGCATTTCACGGCTGTATTTACAGAGGCCCATCTGGTCACCGCTGCCGACAGTTGTTGCGAGGGAGAGCAATTGTTCACGCGGTACAAGGTGAAGGTCGATGTCATCCGTGCTGATTTCCGGAGCCATCCCGACACGCAACATGTACCGGTACGCTTCCTGCATCAGCTCACGCGCTTCAGTCATATTGGTGACAGCGTCCGCCATGCAATGGGCGCACAGATGTCGCCCATCCGAGAGCCTTGCGGCTCCTTCTCCGACGACAAAACGGTTACAGATATCGCAGGTGGGAACCACATCTTCCAACTCTGCGCGGATGAACTCTCCCCATTCATTTTCGAGGTACGCGCCCATGATTGGTTGACCGGTGGCGACACAAACCGGAGCGACATGATCATGATAACAGGATTCATGATACTGCCTTCCCTGGTGAGTGATATACCGGTCCAGCAAGGGTTCATTGCACCAGCCGCAACGAGGGGCGATATGCTGTGCATAACAGGTGTCATGATACGTACGACCGTCTCGCTCGTAATATCGTCCCGAGATGATTTCCCCGCAGTGAGCGCAACGCATGGCGATGTAGTTCGTGAAACACGAATCATGATACACGTGACCATTGTACTCTACGTACTGGCCCTCGATCCTTTCTCCGCAGTGAGCACATCGCAATGGAGAATCAGCCAAACAAACGGAGGAAATCAGGAGGGTGAATAATAAATAACCAATAACTATTTTTGATGAAGAGTTCAATATAAAACCTTTTGTTTAATAGTGTTACAATGATCTTTCACCCGATAACCGGCAAATTGAGATAATTTTTCGCTACAAAAATACTGTACGATTCTTTCTCATTTTACTTGTGTTTGGGTTCCTGTGGTTATAGATTTTTGCCTATCAAATCTTCTAATCTAATAACTCCGGTTCTATCCTGCATAATTCGAGTGAATTGAACGTTGAATCATGCTGATGTAAGATTTTCATCTAACACTCCCTAATATAACTGAAGCATTGTCGTTAATGGTAGCAATTGATCGACAAAGGCTTTTCGTTTCGCCTTTAGAAACAGAGTGTCTGAGTAGAGTATGGATCATTCACGTAAAAAGAATGTGATTGGTCCACAGGCAACCGGTAATCGCTGACCAGGTTTTATAGGCATGCACAGGATTCAGGAAAACATTCAGTTTACTCAACGACAATTCTTCCGGTTGTTGATCTCGCTTGTATTTCTCTGTGGAATTCTGTTCGCATGTACTGTAGACGCTTCGCAGGCAAATGAAAACGGTCTCAATTTCATGAGGATGTACAATCCTGATGAAACAGGAGGGGCCGGTCAGAATTTTGCCGTTGTGCAAGACACTTTGGATTTGATGTATGTAGCCAACCTCATGGCTGTCCTTGAGTTTGATGGTGGCCGTTGGCGAGCCATCCAGCATCCCGAACATTACCGTGCCGTATCCCTCGATATAGATGATTCCGGACGTATTTATGTCGGTTACCAGGGGGATATGGGATACCTTGCCACAGACCGGCAGGGAAGAAAGCGGGTGATTTCACTACGTGCGCAAATACCGGACAGCATTCAGAATATCGGTTATATCTGGGGAACACAGGCTCTGCCGCGAGGAGTGGTATACCGCTCTCCACATCGTGTCTACCGATGGATTCCAGACAGGCAGGATCCACGGATCGGGCAAATGGATATCTGGAGTTTTCCGGAAGAAAACCGACTGCTTGGAATGACGCTCATTGATGGAAAGCCGATATTCTGGCAGGCAAATGTCGGCCTGATGGAAATCATCGGAAATGAATGCGCTCCTGTTCATGGTGGCGAACTCCTGGCAGACATACCTGTACGTGATGTTATTCCCTATGATGATACATCATGGCTGTTGGCATGCGAAACTCACGGGTTGTACCTGTTCGACGGTGAATCATTACGTCAGTTTTTCTCTCCTGCGGATCTTTATGCCCGTACTGCTTTTGCTCTTGGCCTGACTCCACTACGAGATAACCTTTTTGCCCTGGCGACACGTTTCGGAGGTCTCCTCCTTTTTGACCGGGAAGGGAATATTCGCGATCTGTACGACCAGGTTACAGGATTGCAGGACAATAATGTCCTTTCCGCTCCCTATGTAGACAGGCAGGGAGCCATGTGGGTGCCTTTAAATTACGGCCTGGTCCGTATCGAGGCCCCGTCTCCCATCGAATACTATGACTACAATCTTGGGATCGAAGGAAATATCTACAGTATCCTTCGCCATAATGGCATTCTTTACCTGGGAACATCGCAGGGATTGCGTGTCCTTCGTCCTTCCGACGAACCTGGCCGTCCAGCTTCTTTCTCAACGGTTCCGGGTACCGAAGACAGGTACTGGGCGTTGTTTTCCGTGCATAACCGTTTATTCTGCATCAGCACCCGTGGATTGGAAGAGGTGCATGGTCCCTCTCGTCGAACATCGCTGATCCAGGAAGTCGGGATGGGTTACTGCGCGACAGTGTCCAATGATTCAATGTATCTCTACCTGGGCACATACAACCAGGGGGTTACCGTATTTCAATGGCGGCATTCAAGCTGGCAATATTATGGACGGTTGGCGGGGACTAGCCCACAAGTTCTGGATATAGTTGCAGATGCTGAGGGTGATCTCTGGTTGATGGCCAATTACCGTCATATTGAACGGGTGAGTATCGATCCCAGGAATAATTTATCATTGGCAGTAACAGTATACGATACCGCCAAAGGGCTCCCCGGATTAAGTCATTATTACCCAATCGTATTGAATGGGGATCTCCTGGTAGGAAATACCAGGGGGCTGTTCCGCTATGATGCGGAGATTGATGAATTTGTGCCTGATTCCACGCTGGGCGAACAATTCGGTTCCGGATCACGAGGGATGTGGAATCTTACACTGGACAGCAGCGGAAATGTGTGGTTCAATTCTCAATTTGCAAAAGGAGCGAGAGTGTCGCCGGGATCTGACGGCGCTTATGAATTGAACTACCCGTTATTGCGCGCCTCCACTTCCAATTTCCTCTGCTTTTACCCGGAAGAACATGGTGATGTGCTCTGGGCAGGTGCAGAAAACGGACGATTAATCCGGTATGACGATACAGTTGAACTTCCGGACAGTGTAGGGTTTACGGCTCTTGTACGGCGGCTGGTCGCCAATGGCGACTCATTATTGCTGGATGGCAGTGTGTCACCATTCATTGATCCGCCCAGGTTGCCATACAGTATGAATTCATTACGTTTCGAATTCTCTTTGCCACGTTATGATGCCTTGAATGCAAACCGCTTCAAATATCGCCTGGTAGGATTGACCGATGAATGGTCCGACTGGTCCGAAGAAACCTACAAGGACTTCAACAGCCTGTATGAGGGAAGATACCGTTTTGAAGTAATAGGCTATGATGTTTATTACTTCGAGAGCGAGACAGGTTCCTACGAATTTTATATTCAACCGCCATGGTATAGAACATACTGGTCTTATATCGCCTACCTTCTTGTCTTTTTTGCGATTATCTATGGTTTTTATAAGTGGCGTACAAGGCAGATCGAAGCACAGAAGCGGCACCTTGAAAAGATTGTGCAGAAACGCACGCTGGAGCTGAAAGAGGCGAATGCAAAAATCCACGAGTACAATAATCAGCTCGAAGAACTCCTGGAAAAACGTACTCGGGATTTAATCCGAAGTGAACGCCAGGCCGTATTCGGTCAACTTGTGCAGGGAATTGTACACAACCTGAAGAACCCGTTGCAAAGCAGTACGATGAGTACCCAAATGATACGCCTGGCAGTTGCCAAATCACAGGCGGCGGAATGCAAAAACCATGATGAAGAGCTGGTAATGTTGCGTGCCATGGCGGAATCGGTAACCAATACTGTCGAGTGGTTGGAAAAAGCAAACAGTAAATTGAAACATATGATTGATTCTTTACTTACCAAGAGCCGTCTTGACACACAGGAACAACAAGTTGTAGTTGATTTGAATGAACTTGTAAAAACAGAAGTTGAGTTCATGCAGGCGGATACCTTCTTCAAGAACAAGGTGAAAAAAGAAATTAACCTTATCAAAGGCAAGGTAATGGTGCAGGTTGTTCCCGGTGAAATGTCACAGGTGATTCAAAACCTGATACGAAACGCAATCGATGCAATGCTGAAAATACCTTCTCCGAAACTTAACGTCCGTACAACAAAAATGGATGGCACCATCTACCTGTATATCGCCGATAATGGAGAAGGAATTCCGGAAAACATTCAGGACCGTATCTTCGATCCGTTTTTTACAACTAAACATGTGGATGGCGATGAGACGGTCCCCGAGAACGAGCCAAAAGGAACAGGCCTGGGCTTGTGGATGAGCCATGAAGCGATGCGCAGTTTCGGCGGATCTATTGCTGTGCAGAGTATTAAAGGGGAAGGCACTACATTTACTTTATCACTTCCGGAAGCTATTTAGAGTCTACAGATAAAGTCATTTATCTAATTATCATCTTGTTTTCGAACAACTCAGTTAGGCCTGAAGTACAAAGTTTTTCATGAATACCAGCCAAAACTCTTGCACTTACTGCTCCAAAATCTGTAAATGGAATCGTGTTTTACAAAACAAAGTTCACATCGCATAGGGCGACGCCCTCCCTCCCCTATGGGAGAAGATCCACAATAGTGAACTATATTACAAATAGACTTTTTCAGCAGGCCCTATTTCACGGTTCGTTCTGCATAGATAAATTGATCCTGTAAAATAGAGCAGACAAATATGGGATAGAAATCGGTTTACTGAAAAACGCAGGTGTTATTCTTCGTCGTCTTCTTCATCTTCCTCACCGAAAATGTCCGGCAGGGATTCAAAATCAATCGATTCAAAATCAAGAGGTGGAAGTTCTATCGAGGTTGGTGAAGTTTCTGCGCTTGATGTATCAGCCGATGCATTGAAAGGCGGAAGATCCACAGGCCCGGTTTCATTGTCCTCATGGAAAACAGGGAGTTCTTCCTCATCTGTATCTTCATAGGATTCCGGTTCTGGGGCCGCACCATGTGAAGTTGATGTGGTATCAACGGAATCATCCATGAACAGGATCGGTATTTCAGTATCTTCTTCCATTAACAATTGATCGGCATCTTCATACGGGGAAGAGTCAATTGTGCTGACATTCTCTTCGACAGCAGTTGTGTCATCCGCAGCTTCCTCTATCTGTCTGCGCAGCTCTTCCAATTCGCGTTGCCGTTCCTGCTCCGCCAGCCGCATTTCCTCTTCCAGGGCTCTTTCTTCCGCACGAACAAGGAGACGAGTACGTCGTTGCAACTGACTCGACAGGTCGTCAACAATATCTTCAAATGCACTCGTTGCGGCATCCAGGAATTCACTACCGGCTTTAACTTTCGCCAAACGGTTCATGCTCCAGAACACCTGCCCGGAGCTTGGATCAACCAAGCGAACCTGGATTCCTATACGGCCGCTTTTGGCCATGATAAAAAAGCCTGGAGTACCGGGATCAAACCGGTATATATCCAAACGTACAATTGCATCCAACCGTGCAGTATCCTGCACTACAGGCAGAGCTCTTGTGTTGAATGCGTCTTCGAGTGTAAAACGACGATCCATCATGATCTGTTCAAACCTGAGCAGGTCCAGAACATCGTACTCACGAATCAATTCGGTAGCGAGGAGATTGGCGACAGTGCTGGGCTCAACACGTCTGACAGAACGGGGCAAGGTGGCGGGGAGCACGACAACCCGCATGGTTTCTCGAGGATCGAGATCAGAACGCATGCGGATATCTGTTCCGCCAGCGATGAGTTCACTGGCAAACAGGAAAACGAGAAGGCTGATAATGGTAAATTTGCGCATGGATATACCGAATAATTCACTCTGCACTTCATTTATTGTATCGGCATGTGAGCTCAAAACCTGAGCGTTTCCTTCAAGTTTTGAGCATTGAGAGACGATGGATAAAGAAAAGAGAGCCTTGAAAACGCTCTCACTTGGCATGCACATACAGAGGGAATAACTTCAAGTTTACTGACAACAAGGAACTCATGTGATTCGAGCGTTAATCTATCTCTACAACCGTGTACATCTTCCTGTGCTGATGCCTGTGTTTCATGCGTTGAACAAACAGGATGACTTCACTCTGTCCATAGGGGTGCCGGGTGTTTCATCAACCGACTCCATTGCGCCATTTCAACCTGGGGACACGGACGAGCTCAGAAAATTGAATGTGGATATTGTGTCGCATCCTCCCGCCTGGAATCCGGATGTGGTCATCACGGGAGATGTGATTCCATTGAGATTGGGCGATGTGAAAAGAATTGTGAACATAGGCCATGGTTTGCTGTCGAAAGGCAATTATTTCACAGACCGGTTAAATGCATGCCGTGAAAACCTTTCCGATGTTCTCTGTGTGCCGGGGCCGTTTCACAGGGAACGAATTCTGAAAAGCAGGAAAGTGTTTATTCCTGTGGTTGAAACGGGCTATCCCAAACTGGATTATCTCTTCAGCCCTGCGAAAAAAAGCCGTACGAAACAGATGCGGGAAATGGGGCTTGATCCCGGGAAGAAGGTGGTTTTGTACGCCCCGACATTTAATCCTCAACTATCCTCCATACAGGTGTTGGGATCGAATGTGTCCGAACTGGCGAATGAAGATACCTACCTTATTGTCAAGCTGCATGAAGCATGTACTGCACAGGAAAAGCTGTTGCATGAAAAGATGGCGTCTTCGCACCCGCAAATTTTGTATTGCACCGGTCCGGATTTGACACCGCTGATGAATATTGCCGATGTAATGGTGTCGGATGTTTCCTCCGCATTTATGGAATTCATGTGCCTGGATAAACCGGTTGTGCTGGTGAATAATCCGCATCAGCGGGAATTTCCGAACTATGATGCCAATGATATTGAATATGCATGGCGTGATGTTGGTATCCAGGTGTCGACCATTCAGGAAACAGTCGAAGCCGTGAATCGAAGCATTTCTGATCCATCAGAGTACAGGGACAAACGTAGCGAGTATTCGGAAAAACTCCTTGTTTCGAAAAAGGGGGATGCGAGCGACCGGATTGTTGAGGTTGTCCGGGAAGTTACTTTGAATTATGAAACAGTCTTTCAAAACAACAAGGAAACTGAATTATTGGCGATGATCCCCTGCAATCTGGATTCGCTGGATTCGGTTCATGAAACGATATTGTCATTACAAAGTGACTATAAAATTCGGTTTACGCCGGTGATTATTTTTTTGGAGGAACAGAAACAGTTGGAAGCACTCGAACGTTGCCCGGATATGACAATGATCGGATCGAAGGAATTAATGGATTTCATACGACAGAATAGTAATAAATACAACTATATAGGTTGGTTTTCACCGGGGATATTGGCGAGGAACTGCTGGGTGTTCCGCCTGGTGAATCACCTGAGAAGACAATCGGAGAGGACAGTTGTTGTTCCGCTTGGAGTGAACATGGGCAAAGCGCAGGAACCTGTGCAGAATATTCCGCTCCCGGATAAAATTCAGAGTTATGCAGAAATGGATCTCTTTGCAGAATTTTCCTATGCCGGCGGATTGCGAAAACCATACCGGACGCCGTCCAGTATTGTCTGGGTAGCCAGGGCGGAACAGGATTTGATTGAGAAAGTGTTTCAATGGTCCGAGGGTATGGAGAATTTTGAAGAACTTGGAAACACGGTGGCAATCGCAAAGGATGTGGTTGTAAACTACAACAAACAAGGGTAGATTCTCAGCATGTTTCCACCATTATAGTGACAATACACAAGGATTGTGCATGTTACCGCCGATAAGTAAAGTGGTGTTAATCAGCACAGGTGACAACACCAGGCTGATCAAGCAGCTTGAAACAGGTTTTATTCACAATGTTTCCAGGGAGCATACCCTGGAAATCTGCAGGCTTGGAATGGTTCCTTCGCTTGTTCAGGCTTACCATGAAACAGCTATGAGAATCAATGACCCTGATGCTTTACTGATCTTCTGCCACCAGGATGTACGTCCACTGCAAAGTCCGCTTCCGGAAGGGATGCAGGGAGCTGTTCCGGATCTGCCTGCATCAATGAGGTGGGCGCGAAAAGCATTCCTGGAGCCGGGATTATGGTTAAAAATCACCACAGAACTTGTGCGGCAGGAGGATACAGGCATCATCGGTGTTGCAGGCGCCATAGGAGTTGTAGGGGAAACTCCATGGTGGCAATACCCGGATGTGTCCGGCTCGGCTATTCATATCACGGATAACAAAAAACCTGCAATCAACCTGTACGGACCTTTCGGAAGAGTCGCTGTGCTGGATGGAATCTGCCTGATGTTCAGAAGCGGTACTTACAGAAAACTGCTTCCGCCGCCATCTGAATTGACAGGATTTCACTATTACGATATGGATCTTTGTATCCGAGCTCATCTCGCGGGGCTAAAAAACTGGACAGTTCCTCTTGTTCTTGTTCATGAACACAAGGGAAAAGGAGCAACAAGATCACGTTTACGTGATGACCGAAAAGTCTTCTGGGATATCTACAAAGAAAGTATTCCCTTCAGCGTTCCCAAAGAACTTCTCCCGGGTTATTGATGTACTTTCCCAGGGATATATCAGGAGAATTACCCTGTCGATTTTGGGGGGATAAACAAACGATCTGTTGAAATGATCCACCGGGAAAATTACCTCCGTTTATCCTGTTCATTTAATAGTAGCGCAGTTGTAATCGTTTGTTATTATATGGTATATTTACTGTCGGAGATTCGCGATCAAGGATCTGAAACATCATACATTTATAGACTTGGAATTTACATCACCCAAGCTGTACAGTGCACAGGACCGGGAAAGGAAACAAGCATGAAGAGAATTCTACTTTCACTAAGCATTATGCTGCTTCTGATGGTTGCAGGGGTTTCCTTCGCAGGTGAAATCCAGGGTACTGTAGTCGATTCGGATGGTATCGCGGTGGATGAGGCATGGGTACAAGTGGTGCCTTTGATTCCTCAACGCACACACCGCGGTATTGTTTATGTTCGTGGACGTCCCATACGTACCCAGACTGATGAGAGCGGAGCGTTTGAGTTTGTGAATGTACGTCCGGCTTTTGTCATCATTCAGGCGATGAAACGAGACGTTGGTACGGATCTGATGCGTGGTTCTGTTCCGGAAGAGGGTGTATTGACGGTGGAACTGCAACTGCAGGAGAATCATCGCAGGCACAGGAACTCGAGATAGGTACAACTGTCTTTTGCATATGAGCCGCTGCAAGTATTGCAGCGGTTTTTTGTTGTCTGCGAATTGAAACCTTTTCCTTGCAAGTCAAGTGTGCATGATTTTGAGGAAGATACTGAGTGTGTAAGATTTATGACAATAGTAGTGGAAGATGCTGGTTATTAACCAGGGTCTGCTGAAAAAGTCTATATGTAAGTATGTACACTCTCGTGGATCTTTCACCTCCAGGCAGAGACGCCCGCCCTCCCATGGGGGACGTGAACACTGTTTTCCCGAGATACAATTTCTCTTACAGATTACGGAACAGTATGTGCAAGGATTTTGGCAGGTTTTAAGAAAAACCTTGCACTTGAGGCTTATAAAAACCGGTTGAAACACTTATCAATGCTGAAATATTGACTCATTCAGCAGACCATAAATACACGAGCCTGGCAGCATTTACCAGGCTCGCACGTTGTACACCGAAATATCTGTAAGATTAGAACCCTTCAAAATCATCATCTTCGAGGGAAATGATATCCTTGGGAGTTTTTACTTCTCCACCTTTGCGTTCAGGAATATCCTCCCCCCATCCTTCCACTGGAGCGGGTTTAAGTTTTGGCGCCCGGGCCATTGAACGTGAAGTATCGACAACCTTGTATTGTGCGTCATGCCGTAACGCGAAACGGCTGATAAGCGACCGCAATTCATCGGCCTGGCTGCTAAGCTCTTCAGCGGCCGATGCACTCTCTTCAGCATTTGCACTATTCGACTGTGTAACTGAATCAATTTGTTGCAAAGCTTCGTTGACTTGAGAGATACCCAATGCCTGTTCGTTGGATGCACTGGCGATTTCTGCGACCAGATCGGTAGCTTTGGTCACGTTGTTGACAATCTCATCCAGGGCAGAGGCAGTGTCGTTGGCGATCTGGGTTCCTTTTTCCACCTTTTTAATCGATTCCTCGATCATCTCGGTCGTTTCACCGGCTGCTTTTGCGCTGCGTTGCGCGAGGTTACGCACTTCTTCCGCTACCACTGCAAAGCCCTTTCCGTGAACACCGGCGCGGGCAGCTTCAACGGCTGCGTTCAATGCAAGAAGGTTGGTCTGGAAAGCGATTTCATCAATCACCTTGATGATCTTGGAGATCTCATTTGAAGAATCGTTGATCTCTCCCATGGATTCGAGCATGCGTTGCATCTGCTGGTTTCCACCTTCGGCACTGTTGCGTGCATCGGTAGCCAGACCATTCGCCTTGGTGGCGTTTTCGGCATTCTGCTTGGTTTGCGCACCCATCTCGGTCATCGAAGAGGTGATTTCTTCCAGGGAACTGGCCTGTTCTGTGGCTCCCTGTGACAACGCCTGGCTTGAATCGGAGACCTGTCCTGAACCCGAGTTCACCTGGTCAATGGCTACGGAAACCTGTCCAAGCAGGTTGTTCAGGCTGTCAAGGGTCTCATTCATGGAGTTTTTCATGACAGCATGGTCGCCCTTGTAGTCCCCCGCGACTGCTACTGTGAGGTTACCTTTCGCCATTTTTTCAAGGCAACCGACGGTTTCATTTACAGGGGCAAGAATATTTTCAATAATGTTGTTCATGCCATCAATAATATCACGATATCCACCTTCAAACTTGCTGGCATCACCGCGGGTTTTTAATCTGCCCTCTTCACCGGCTTTCGCCAGCATCCTGCCTTCATTGATCAGCAGATTCAGGTTGGATCGAATTTCGTTCAAGCTGTTGGTAAGTGCGATCTGTTTGCCGGGAAGATTGCGGATCTGTTTGCTGAGGTCGCCTCGGGCATATTCCTGCAGGATTTCAATGACTTCTTTCAGTGGATCGATTACAGAATTCAATGCGTCATTCATTCCCTGGAGAAGTTCGGCATAGGCTCCTTCAAATCCTTTGGGATTAGTTAGAGCGTCAAAATTGCCCGCTTTTTGCTCTTCAATGGTAGATTTCAGGGTGCCAAGCATGGAGGTGAGACTGTCTTTCATCTTGCTCATGGCTTTGCCAAGAACATCTCGATTGCTTGCGATCTGCACATCAGCGGTCAGATCGCCCATGGCAATTGATTCGGCAACGGCCGCCTTTTGCCGCAGGGATTCAATCATGTCACGGAAGGCTTCCGCAAGCATACCGACTTCGTCCTGCGTATGGATATCAACGCTCTGATCCAGGTCACCCTTGGCGATATCGCCGGCAATACTTGAGATTTTCGCAATAGGATTTGCGATTGTATTTCCAATGACAAAAGCAAGAATTGAAGCTGTAGCAAGAATAATCAGACCAAAAATAAGAGAAATCAATATCATCTGGTTCAACGCAGAACCTACCTGATTACGTGCCTCGTAAAAGTCATCTTCATACGTACCTGCGCCAATTACCCAGTCCCATGGCTCATAATACGCCAATGCTGATACTTTGTATCTTGCAACACGTTCGCCAGTGTTTAACCATGGGTAGCGAATGAAATCAACGTTGTTCCCGTTCAAACGTACCGCCTGGTTAACCAGTTGCTGGATAAACAGGTTTCCATCGGAGTCTTGTGCGCCCCAGATGTTTTCACCATCACGTGTGCCATTCTTGGAGATGATGTAATTGCCTCGATCAGCTCCTTCACCACCCAGAATGAAGACATAACCGGTTTTGCCGACAACGATGCTGTAAATCGCTTCCCGTAATGCAGTAATCTCATATGGATCAAACTCTGTTTGTCCATTCTGCTGCATTACCAGGTCAACACTTTCGCACATGGCGTACACATCCTGGGCAACTCGAGCGACATTCTCACGCGCAAGAATATCCAGTTCAACTCCGACCTGTTGATCGACGCGATCCTTCTGTACAAGGATTGTCACAAGTATGACAATTACAGGTAACAAGGCGGCCATGATCGACAAGCCGATGATCTTGTGTTTCAGCATTAACCGCATCCCACACCTCCGTTTAAGTATCTGATTATATATAGATTATGTATAAATGCCAATGTTGGCCGCTGAATAAATGGCATTTTTCCGGGTATTCTGGAATTACAGGAGATGAAACGAGAGATCGGGAAACGTAGCAGCTCAACGAACCGAAAACATACCCAGTAAATATGGATAATTCTTTCGATATTTTCGCTGAAAAAGATGCAGATTGTTTTGTGATATTTTTTCAATGATTGTTAAAGATTTGATACTTATTTAATTGACAATAGGTTGAAATATATGGAGATAAATGTGATATGGAACTGAAAATAGAAAGGATTATAAGTTTTGTAACTATATAATTCTTTTGTGTTGAACTTCTATCCCAATAATAAATAGAGGCATAATCAAAATCAAACGGAAAACAAATAAAACTGAAAAAAGCAATAAGTACTCAAGGTGTAGAATTGCTCTTGATTGTAAGTATTGGGGCAATTTCGTATTACGATTATCCTGCTGATTTATCATCAAAAAACAATAGTAAAAACAATTTTGTATATTTCAGCACATTATCGATATTAATGCGGTAATATTAATATGTTAGATCTTGGTAGAGACTTTGCCATTTTCACGAATGCAGAGTTGCACTCGTTGTAAAAAAGTCAGAGTAATATGATCGCAAAATACTTGTCAACAAACAGGGAATGCGAGCAAGTGTGGATTTCTTTCTGTATGGCGATACAAAAAGCGCTGGAAAAACAGGATTGATTGAAAACAGTACCAATTAAGCTGACAAGGTTATTGACATTTTCGTGGATTGCAGGATTCTATAAACCAAACAACCGCAGAAGTTTTTCATGCAAGTACACCCGTATAGCCATTAATCAACATTTTCATTGTGTTTCTGAAAACTCGGAATATGTCCAATCACAATAAACTGTAGGACAAGGCTCCAGGAGATATTCGATAATAAAAAACAGTTGTTGCCTTTTTATTGTCTAATGTGTTATAGTATTATTGTACTAATGGTATAGTACAATAGATAAATAATGCAAGGGTGCAAGTTATGATTACTTTTCTCCTTGATTCCAAAAGTGGGGTTCCCTTTTATCGCCAGATTATAGATCAGATCCGTTTTGGAATTGCTACCGGTGAACTTCGTCCCGGCGAGCAGTTGCCCACAGTCCGAAGCCTGGCGGTGGAACTGAAAGTGAACTTGAACACCGTATCAAAAGCATACAAGGAATTGGAAATTCAAAGTGTGTTGGAAACCCAGCAGGGTACTGGAACCTTTGTGGGAGATGTCAAGGTGGAGATTTCAAGTAAAGAACGAGAAAGCAAGTTAAAAAGCCTTGTCAATGATTTCATGAGCATCACGCAGGCATACAATTTTACAGTGGAAGAAGTAATTGAGGAGCTGAAACGTAATAAAGGGAGAGAATCATGATACCCCATCCAAAAATCGGATTGGAACCATTTGGAAAAGGGATTCATCCGTCTATGAGAGCGCCGAAAATCGCTATTCTGGTTCTGGTTGTTCTCACCGCTGCAAATGTTATTCTGTTTAATTATTACATGTATAACTACTGGTGGTTCATAGGTGTTCAGCTTGCGATCATTGTGCTTGCAGCCTCCATGCGGGTTGCAAAACAATGGGAGAAAGCAGTTGTTCTGCGGCTTGGCAAGTTCAGGGGATTACGTGGGCCCGGCTACTTCATGGTGATCCCGGTGGTGGATCATGTGGATGCGTATATCGACCAGAGGGTCCGTGTGACAGATTTCGCGGCGGAGGAATCGCTGACTCGTGATACGGTGCCTGTAAATGTAGATGCCGTCGTGTACTGGACGGTTTGGGATGTAGAGAAGGCAGCGCTTGAGGTTCAGAACTATGCCACTGCGATTTCCTATGTGGCTCAGACCAGCTTACGTGACATTATTGGAAAATATGAGCTTGCGGATCTCCTCCAGAACCGCAATGAAATTGCAGAATCCCTGAGCAATTTCCTGGATGAACTGACCAATCCCTGGGGGATTACCTGTCAAAGTGTGGGAATCAAGGATATCATTATTCCGCAAGCCCTGGCGGATGCCATGAGCAAAAAAGCACAGGCGGAGCGTGAACGGCAGGCGCGTGTGATCCTCGGTACAGCCGAAACGGAAATCTCTGAAAAATTTGCGACTGCCAGTGAAAAGTATGTCAACAATCCTGTGGCATTGCAACTGCGTGGGATGAACATGCTGTTCGAAGGATTGCGTGAAAAGGGATCTTTAATCATTGTTCCCAGTTCTGCTCTTGAATCGATGAACCTTGGTGCAATCGGAGGTATAACCGCCCTCGCGGAACAGGCAAAAGCCAAACAGGAAAAAGAACAGAAAGATAACAAGTAACCTGTGAACGTATCAAACGGTCCAAAGGTCAATACGCGCGAATAATCGTTCGTATGCAGCAGAATAGTATGTATGTAACGGGATGTGTACTACCCGTGGGGAGGATGTCATGTGGCATGATCTCTTCGATGCAATGAGGATGAGTTTTTACTTCGTTGCCGGTTTTGTTGGACAGGCGGAAGATGAGATAACGGTGATGGTAAGCAGCATTGCACATAAAAGTATCCTGGTGTACGGTATCGAAATCATTGCTACCGAAGGTGTCAGTGAAGAAGAACTCCTGATCACTGCGGGAATCATTGCTGAAATGATGGACCCGGACGAGGATGGAATCGTGGACAGTCATCCGGCGTGCAGGGGGATGATAGATGGTCGTCCCATACTGCTCGTTCGTTCTGATAATCGTCGGGTACGGGAACTGTTGCCATCCCTGCAAGACACAATGATAGTGGTTGATCTGCCTACCAACGCAGCCATGGATTCCAGTGCAACGGATCAGGATGCTTCCCTTGTAATCCAGAGAGTTCTTGTGGAAGAGTTCATGCTGGATGGTTATGCGCACGCCTGGCCGGAAGTGTTTGGACGGGAAGCGGGATCGGAATTAGCGGTAGCGATGGACCAGGCGCGGGGAGGTCATTACCTCGAAGTACCCAATGACTACCCGGATAATGCCTGGTTTACCTGCGACGAAGACGGGATAGACTATTCACACCTGCTGTCGAGATATTTTTACTGGTCGGTGATGACCATGCTGGATGGTCTTTCCCATTGCGATCCGACCATAAACGAGTTTGAGTGGAGTGTTCCAAGCGCAGAGATACTGCTGCTGCAGGATTCGCGGATCAGTTCACTTCTTCTCGACCAGCAATATCATATTCCCGGAATGCTCCTGGATGGAAACTACCTGGGGTCTGAACTAGTGGAATAGGCAAAGGAACTAGTTCACCAGTGAGCCGATACCATGAGAGTGCTTCGCACCTCATGAAACACCCGGATCTTCTAATGGTCCGGGTGTTGTTTTGTCTGAAAATATCTTAGATTTAAAAACTCGAAATTATTTGTATTATAGTAACTGTCTGTTTATGTAGTACATCACCATTTGGAGATTAATTATGTCAAATATGACTAGTGGACCGTCTCATCTACAGTGACGGATAGAGTTTTTTCAGTTTGATTCGTGCGTCATCGGTAGTGAATTGCCAGTCAATTGTCATTTTGGCATCATTTCGTTGACGAGTCCAGTGTTCAGCTCTTTGACAGAGAAGAGTCAGTGTTGGGATTCGGTCTTTCATCGCCTGTCGGTGCAAAACGCTTAATTCCATCTCGGCCATATTCAACCAGCTACCATGCTTTGGTGTATAATGGATTTCCAGTTTTGAGGCTAATCGTCTGGCCTCTTTCGCGGGAAATGTCGCATAGAGCGAAGCGATCCGATGAGTGTTCAAGTTGTCCATGACAAGGACAATTTTGTCTGCATCCGGGAAATCCTGATCGATCAATGTTTTGATTTCATGAGCCCAATCCACCCCGGTACGGCGTTCGTGAACACGAACCTGTCGCCAGTTATGAGTGGGGGAAAAGAACATGAACACCGCTGCCGTTCCCTTTCGGACATATTCATAATCCTGACGTTTTGGTCGCCCCGGTTTCATCGGTACTTGCGGACGAATTTCATCGATCAGTTGTTTCGGCATTTCGTCCATGCAGACAACCGGACAATGGGCATGAAAGGGACGTTTGTAGACCTCCAGAACATCCTCCATCGCGGCGACAAATGCCGGATCAGCTTCGCCGGGCAAACACCAGCCTTGGATCAACCACGGTTTGATCTCGTTTTTTTTAGCAGCCGCTGTACGGTGCTTTTGGAAACCTGATAACCGCGTTGAACCATATGATCGGTCAAAAGCTGCAGGGACCAGTCAGATCGACCATCCGGCGCCTTGCTGCAGGCGAGCATCACCAGTTCGGCTTCACCATCGCCATCCAGGGCACGTTCATAAACCCGTGTTGTCGGATGGCGTTCCAGAGACGCATCGGGACCTTCTTCGACACAACGTTGACGTAAACGTGCAATGGTCGATAGTCCCACATTCAACGAGATTCGAATCTGCTCATCCGATAACGATGGACCGAAAGCTCCTTCATCACTCATCAGTAAAATGCGTGCACAGGTGATTTTGCGAGCGGCATGATGACCGGTGGTTAAGATCCGTTGAAGATCGCGCCGCTCCTCTTGAGTCAGATGTACATGATACAATCGATGAGGCATTTTGTTCTCCTGATTGTAAGCAATGAAAACCACAGGAGAAACATGGCTCAACAAAAACTCTCTGTCAAGGAACAATGGGAAATATATCATTCACTGTAGATGAATCAGTCCACTAGAACAAAAGAAGAACTCAGAACGGCATCGGATTTCGTTTATTATGAATATTCAATGATCATAGATATGTTTCAAGCATTTTGCAATCCTCAAAGCTATAATTGTGACGATTCGATTAGGAATGCTATCCTTGAATCATTTCTTATACATGCAAGAAATATTATTGAATTTATGTATAATGATAAAAACTCTCGTAAAGATGATATAGCAGCAAATGATTTTACATATAAGACAAAAAACTGGAAAGAAATCAGGTTACCACAATCTGATTTCTTGAACGAACAATATAAACGTGCTCATAAGAAGCTTGCTCATCTTACTTATTACAGGCAGGAAGATACAGGTGGTTGGAATTTGTCAAAAATTAAGTATGAAATTGACTGCTGTTTTAAAATCTTTGTGGAGAATGTATCAAAGGATGAACTTGGGGAAAGATGGAAAGACTTTGATTCCAAATCTAAGAACGATAACACTTCTGAAATATAATAGTTGCCGTTCATGCCACCCAACAAACGCAGAATCATGAAACCCGAATAGCGAAGCTGATATGCCCTCGTTAGGTTCATCCGTCGAAATGCAGTTTGTGAAGACGGATGTACTAACGAGGAGACGTAAATTGTTGCCCATAGATCACAGTTGAAGGTAACCCTCGTTAGATCGTCAACGAAAAACGTGTTGACGAGACTAACGAGGGCATAGCATCAAACACCTCTTGAAACCCGAATAGTCCATTCCTTCGTCACCCAGCTATCCAGGTCAGCCAAATCCTCAAATAATTACTGAAAATTGACAGATTATTCTTCACATTCTTTCATCCATTCCGGGGACCAGTCCTCTTCCGGGATGTTTTTCGGCCAGTCGGAAAGCCATTCCGGGTAGTGCGCGGTGCGGGGACGGTCACTGACGGGGAAATAGGCTTTCAGGTCCACTACATCGGAACCGTCAAACGCGTCGATGTACGCCAGTTGGACAGTTCCTTCCGCTTCATCTATCGAAAGGATGTACGCTGTGGTTACGGCGATGGGGTTGGGACGGTACTCGGAACGTGTGGCGAATATCCCGGTTAAACGGTCCCTGGCGTAGGGAGGATGACATTGCAAGGTTTTCCTGCCTTCATCCGTATCCGCACGGTCCGCCCACCAGAACACCAGCACATGGCTGAACTGGTCCAGTTCTTTCAGCGCAGGACGATATTCTTTATCAATGTGTACAAGAAATTCTCCATCCCGTGAATGGACCTTGCCGATGGATGTCATCTCGAATGTTTTACCCATGATTTCCTCGTGTGTTGATGTTGAAAGGATTTTTAACATCTGGAATGGCCATAGGATAACGAATCAGGGAAAAATTCTCTTGACAGGATTTGCTTGATTTGCTTGCCGCACACGTTGGGTTTTTCAATGTCCTTGACGAATCCTGCTATCGGTACGTAGAAACAGTAATCCATTGTCTCTTCTTACCCGGGAACCACCTTGCACAACTTTACGTAAAATGCGTATAATTAATTAGGTATTCTTAACACGATTTCTGAATTGAACACTGTAGCCGTCAATACAATACGGTTCCTGCTTGCCGGGATTTTTCTCTTCGGTGGTTTCGAGGCGACTTCCGCTATTCATTTGGATGTAACAGGTGGAGAGCAGATCGTTTCGAACGACTGTTGCAGCTCTCATTGTGATTGTGAGGACAATTGCGGAGAGAGTTGCGATTTTTCCGGGAGTGCTTCGCAGTGTTCGTGTGAATGCCATGCCGTTCAATCCCCCCAGGGATATCCACCGGTTGACGATCTTTTCAGTCCTCTTGGACACGTGGACTACTTTCTTGCATTCGAGATGGTTCACACTTCCCAGTTGATCGATTCCAACATCGATCATCCTCCTGCTTCCCTTTCATTCTCGTGATGTACTCCAGAACGTAATGTGGTGACTCCATTGCATTACGGACAGAATTTTCGTTTCCAGTTCTCAGCATGCCGGAAAACCTGTAATCACAATGGTGGCATACGGGTTCGTGATATTCTCGCCTGAAACAGGGAACGTGGACATTGGAATTCGATTTGAGATTGAAAGGAAATAGAAGGATGAACCAGAAACATTTCCTGATGGTTTTCAAGGTAATTGGAAGTCTCTTTGTTGCAGGATTTCTGCTGATAGTCCCTGCAACTCTTCTGGCGGGCGATATACATGGAACGGTTGTGGATGAAAACGGAAGTGCGCTTGCCGGTGCAAATGTGCTGGTCAATGAAACAGGACGTGGTGCGGCAAGCGACCTGTCGGGATTTTTTGATATTCATGATGTACCGGATGGTTCGTATGTAATAAGTGCTTCGATGGTAGGCTATGTTACTGACGAAGTAACTATTGAAGTTGCAGGTAATTCACCGGTAGAAGTACAGTTTGTCCTGGAAACCGATTGGGTCGCTCTTGAAGAGTTGATTTACCGGGCGGAACGTGAAACGTCGCATATTTCAGTAGATGAACCTGTTCGTACCGAAGTAATTACAGCGGAAGAGTTGCACGAGAACTCAGCGGATGGCGGCTTGCTCTCAGCCCTGTCAGGACATACCGGGGTGAATACGCGACCATGTGCTTTGTGCGGTTCGGCCGGTGTGGGCATGCAGGGGCTTGATCCTTCTTATACCGAAGTGAACATTGACGGATTACCGTTACTTTCGGGGATTGGAAGTCTGTACGGTTTCGATGCTCTTGCAGTCAACGACATCTCCCGAGTCGAACTCGTAAAAGGTTCCGGTTCAAGTGAATTTGGAAGCGGAGCCGTCGCCGGGGCGGTGAACCTTGTATCCGCCATTCCGGAAGATGCAAACACGATGACCATAGCGCTCTCAGGTGGAAACACATTACACCACTCATTCGGGGGAAATCTACAACGTTCGATAGCGGGTTTCTCTACACGATTTTCCGTGAATTATGCCGCGGAACCGTCCAAGCTGGATCGTAACAACGATCAACTCACCGATACACCGCAATACCATCGACTGAATCTGCAACTTCGTGCTTCACGTCCTGTGGGAAACGGTATCTTGCTGGCAAATGTGCGCACCTACGGCGAAAACCGGTTTGCAGGTGATGTGGATTGGACCACCGATGATCGTGGTAGCGCGAAGGTGTATGGTCGTGACATTCAGACCCGTCGGGCCGAAGTCACCCTGCGATACCAGGATAGTACACCCACTTGGGGTTCCTGGTCCATTGAGTCGGCCTATGTGCAACACATGCAGGATTCCTGGTATGGTGTCACCGAATTCGATGCAACACAGTCACTTGGATTGAGTCGATTTTCGGTTGCAAGGGAATGGTCAATGAACCATTCCACCCTTGGGCAGGTCATGTACCGCTATGAAGAGTATAATGACAACCTTCAACTGGCGAGCAGAACGGACCGTCTTGATCGAATCCCCGGACTGCATGTTCAGCATACATGGACGCCGTCGGATCTTTTCACCCTGCAGGGTGGAACGAGGCTGGAATATTTCGAAGAAGATGGCGCCGTGCCCACCATACGTGGGTCACTCCTGTATCGTCCGGACAGCCGCTGGAATTTCACATTTACCAGCGGAACCGGGTATCGTCCTATTACCATTTTCAGCCTGGACAAAGCGGTACATGCCGGTTTTGACAATGTTCAGGTTCCCGCATCCCTGAAAGCGGAGAGTAGCCTGAGTAACTCGTTGTCTGCGGCGTTCAGGAGTGTTCAGGGATCATATTCATTCATGGTGAATGTGACCGGTTTTTACACAACCTTTGACAATAAGGCCGTACTTGCGTATAGCGACTTTGCAGGTGAAACAGTGTATTCGAATGCTCTTGATGCCTTCAGCCGGGGGGTGGAAGTACAGACTTCTCTGGCAATGGCTTCGGGATGGCAAATGGACCTTGGCGGGACCATTTCGGACGTGCAATACAGGGATGCATCGGGATGGCATTTTAACCATATGCAGAACAAGTACCTGGCAAATTTGAGTATTTCGAAAGAATGGGATTCTCCTCAACTACGTGTGCAAGCAGGAGCGAACCTGTTTGGACCGATGGAATTGCCTGATGGCAGAAGCCGTTCAGAATCACCCGTGTATACAACGATTGACGCAGGTATTACCCGTGCCTTTGGTGATTTTCGTGTTTCTCTGCGTGGTGAAAACCTGGCAGGATATATCCAACCGGACAATCCATTCCTTGCAAATACCAGTGGGACAGGTTCCATGATTGATTCCGCAATGATCTATGGCCCCCTGATCGGTCGGACATTCCGGGTAAACCTCAGCTATACTATCCAGGGATTGTAAGTAAAAAAGCAAAGTGAACGATAGAAAGGTGTGGAAAATGAGTAATCGATTATTTATAGTCCTAACGACAATATTGATGACCAGTTTCGCTGTCCAGGCGCAACATGCGGGACACCATGAACATGATGAACATGGTAATTGTGTTGAAGCGGACACATTGGAAAACGCCAATGTTTGGTCTACCGAGGACGGAACGATGTATTTCACTTGCCCGGTGATGAAAGGTGAAGGGCGTGTCGAAAATGCATCAGCGTTCTCAATGGTTGACGGCAAACGGTATTTCCATTGTTGTCCTCCCTGCCAGGGGCCGTTTCGGGCTGATCCGCAACGCTGGCTGTCAGATTTTGCATTACCGGCGAATATTGTACGCGTGGATGGAGAAGGCAGGAAACATTTCCGTGATCCGGTTACTGGCGTGACGGCGCCACTGGAGGAAAACACACTCTATGCGGACTATTCAGGATCGAGATATTTTTTCGCTACCGAAGAATCCATGCAGGCCTTTCGACCGGAAGAATAAAGTAAACTCGTGAAATAGCAAACCCCCTTTTTCCGAAGATGGAAAAAGGGGGAATCTCTCTGAAATGAGATCGATATCGGTTTCTCCTCTCGCTCCTTTTGTCCTTACCTTACAGCCATGTATTGAAACGGATGAAGTACAGTTTCAGTCATAAAACAATTATTGTCATTCCCGATATTTTTCCGACACAAGGCGAATGATGACTGAAAGCCTCCTGGATTCCCGCCTGCGCGGAGATGACAGATGTCGGAATTTCTCAGAGAATGGCCTTATTACTACAAAAGTAAAGATGACAGAAAAACTGGATATCATAAACACAGAACGTCTCGTTGCTGTGTTGAAGCCCCTTGTATCGAACTGCAAAGTACTCTGGATCGAAGAAACAGAATCCACCAATGCAGATCTCTTGAAACTCGTGGAAACCGGTGAAACAGGCATGGTGCTTCTGATTGCAGACAGTCAGACAAGGGGGAAAGGACGTCACCAGCGCAGATGGGCATCCCCTGTTGGTGGTTTGTATATGTCGATTATGTTCCGTCTTGAAAAATCTTCCTCACCGCTTTCTTTAATTCCACTGGCTATCGGGATTGCGCTGCGTGATGCGATTGTCGATGAAGCGATACAACGCGGCGGCTCTGTTGACGTTCATCTGAAATGGCCCAATGACCTGATCACAGATCGTGGCAAACTGGCGGGTATTCTCTGCGAAACCACAGAGAATGAAGAACACTGGAATGTGGTGGCGGGACTGGGAGTGAATATCCAGCCATTGGGCGAGGAAGACAAAAGACTTATTCTTAATCCTGTAACATCCTTGCAGGAAGAAGCAAAGCTGGATTGGACACGCGCAGGGTTGGTGGTGGCATTTGTCCGAAACATCCTGCGTCAGAAATTTGACTGGGAAAGCAAACCGGACCTGATTATTAAAAAATGGTCGGAGTCTTCCCGGATGATCGGAAAACGTCTGACTGTTCGTACTGCCAAAGAAACCTTTACCGGCCTCGCGGAAGGATTGGGAGAAGCCGGAACCTTGAAGATACGAACGTCTGAAGGTGTAAAAGAGATTTCGTCCGCCGAAGAAATAGAGGTACATCGTGCCTGAAAAAACACTTCTTGCGCTGGATATAGGAAATACAAATGTAGTGCTTGGTATTTTCAGGGATGACCAGCTTGTCATCCGTCGTCGCCTTGCCACCCATTCCGGGCGTACTTCCGATGAGGCAGGGGTACTGGTGAAAATGCTTTGCCTCGATTCCGGTGTCCGTACGGAAGAAATAGACGCTGTTGCCATTGCCAGTGTTTCACCGAAAGCGGGAATGGTGTACGGTCTGATGTCGGAATCGTACCTGAACTGCAAACCGTACTTTATCACTGGTGAAATCCAGGGATTTGTGAATCGCTATAAAAATCCCATGGCTGTGGGCGCGGATCGTGTGTGTGATGCTGTCGCAGGTTATACGCAATATGGTGGTCCACTGATGGTTCTCGATTTCGGTACCGCGATCACTATTGATGTAATTGATGAAGATGGCGCCTACCTTGGCGGAGTAATCATGCCGGGATTGGAAGTGAGTTCGGAGACGCTGCACAAGGCGGCGGCGCTTCTCCCGGCGGTACGGTTGTCCATGCCGAAAACCGCAATTGGAAAAACAACCGAAGAGAGTATTCGCATCGGACTGATGAAAGGAGCGGTTGCTTCGATCCGTGGATTAATGAAAGAGATCTGCGAAGAGCAGTCATGGACAAATGTAAAAGCAATCGCCACGGGTGGATTGGCGCAGGCATTTACTCCGCATATTCCTGAAATTCAAGCGGTTGAACCAGATCTTGTCCTTAAGGGAATCTACCTGATCTATCAACGTATTGCAGGGGAGAAAAAATGATTCGCCGGCGACTGATTCCGGTTATAATAATACTACTCAGCTCTTATTACTTCTGTGGTTGCGCAGGAAACAGGGCAGTTTCCACTAGTGATGTCGTTTCATATCTTCCTGTTCCGGAGACACCATCCGGTTTGTCTATCGTCTATCCTCATATCAATTCCTGTGATACGGTTATTTCCGGCCCTCAGTATGACAGTGTGTTTGTGTTCGGCAGCGTTCCGGATGTAAATGGTCACCTGTACGCCAACGGAAATCCCGTGGAGATCCACCCGTTGGGAAGCTGGCTCGCATGGACAGGTTTTGATTCCACTCTTGAAACGAATGCAAATTCTCCTCATGGCGAAGGTTTCCTTCAGCCTGTATTCATCGAATATTATTATCCCGGAAGCTCTATTCCCGGTCCGCCGGATGAAACCAGAACAGTCTGGTTTTTTCACAGGGATGGTTCCTGGAGCAATGCTCCACCGCGGATCTACCCTTTTTCAGGACGACTGACAGTAACTTATGAAGTATCAAGTGCAAAAATCCGTTGCGGATGGCCGGGGACGTATGACCTTTTCCCCCCGGAAGGAACAGTGCTCTGGGGAGACGGTGTGGTCAATACCGGGCGACGTTTTTACCGGGTGCCGCTTGGATTGAACCAGGTGGGATATATTGAAGACGAGCATGTCGTCATTGATGAATCGGAAGATCCGCCAGAAAGGTCGGTGATTTACTCCGTGCGGTGTGAGGTTGATGGTCGTGAAACCAGAATCCATGTTCCGTTGCGTGAACGGTCTCCATTCCGGGTGCAACGTGTGAATGACAACCAGTTATCTCTGACTATTTACAATGCCATGAGCTGGACCGATATCATTGTGCAACCTCATGGCAGCCCTGTTGTGGATGAAATTCGCTGGGCGCAACTCGATTCCATCACTTACAACCTGACAGCGTATATCAACCGGGAGAATTTCTGGGGATGGGATGTCGAATTCGATGACGAAGACGATTTGACATGGACCATCTACGAAGCGCCGGTACTTCAACGGCATCCGTTGCGAGGATTGACAGTAGTGCTTGATCCGGGGCATGGCGATTCCAATACCGGAGCGGTAGGGCCGACAAGGCTTACGGAAAAAGAGGCGAATCTTGAACTCGCTTTCGTTGTCCGGGATGAACTCGAGCGAGCAGGAGCACAGATCTTTCTTACCCGTGAATCGGATGTGGCCTTGTCCCTGGATGAACGTGTGGAAATTGCTCGTGAGTACAACGCCGATATAATCATCAGTTTACATTATAACGGTCTTCCGCAAGGGGTTACTCCGGCGGAACATCACGGTACAAGCGTTCATTACAACCATCGCCACTCAAAACGAATGGCGGAAGAATTATATGTTGCCATATGCGCCGAGATCGGGTGGGATGGGGATGGATTGCGTTACCAGGATCTGACCCTGGCGCGTCCTACATTTTGCCCGTCGGTTCTGATTGAAAACGGATTCCTGATGCACCCGGAAGAAGAAGCAATGGCGAGGTCCCCGGAATTCAGGCGGAAGGTTGCCCAAGGCATTCGGGAAGGATTGGAGAGTTATTTATTATCTGTGCGGGAAGCGCAGGGGGGTCATTGATGAAACGACTATTCAGAAGCCGTACTAACGCTGTCCTTGGCGGAGTTTGCGGGGGATTGGCCGAGTATTTCAAAGTAGATCCTATTCTTTTCCGTATCGGATGTGTAGTGCTGACCCTGCTGTTCCTCTGGTGGGCGCCATTGATTTATATTATCTGCTGGATCTTTATCCCTCGCAGCGAATTCCAGGGAGCTTCAGAGGGTGACGAATGAGCCAGGGATCATTCCAGGGTAATTTTTACAGGACATGGCAGCACCGGGTGCTGACGGGCGTATGCAGCGGTCTGTCGGAAAGATTTCATATTGATCTGTTGTTGGTACGCCTGGTAACCATCGTGCTTGGTTTCCTTGGAGTAGGCATCATTGCCTATATCGTTCTTTCCATCTCTCTGCCATCCGAACCGGTCGTTCTGGACGAAGTCGGCCGTCCGGCCTATCGTCGTGGCACAGATATTATCCAGGCATTCGGATTATTGATTGTCTCCATTTTTGTTCCTGTGCTTGTCTACCGGCTTGGTGGTTGGCCATTTGTGCAGGAAGCATGGGGCTGGGTATGGCCCGTTTCACTTATGATCCTGGGTTTTTTCATTATTCTCGGTCCTGCTGCGATTGCGCCGGTGAGCTGGAAACGTTTTCTAAGTAATTCGCAATGGACAGATGATGTAACAAGACTCGGAAAACTGAGATTACGGCGGACCAGACGGGATCGTATGATCTATGGTGTGTGCAGTGGGATTGCAGGATTTATTAAGGCTGATACTTTCATGATCCGGCTGATTGCCTTACTGCTGGTGATTTTACTGTATGGTATCCCAATACCGGTATACCTTCTCCTGGCGATACTTATTCCTGAGGAGGAATAAATGACAAACGTGCTTCACAGACGTCCTATCATTATCGGTGTTCTGTTCGTGTTGATCGGCGGGTTGTTTACCGCTGATAAAATGTTTGAAGCGTTCTCCGTGGGATGGTCACATGTTCTCCTGGTGATCGGCGTTGCCCTGGCGGTGGAAGCGTTTCATGGAAAACGCAGGGCGCTGGTGTTTCCATCAACTTTCCTGTTTCTGTTGGGAGCTTTTTTACTTGCACAACAGGAAGGGTGGTTGGATGAAAAAGTATGGTATTCCTATATCATCATGGCTATCGGTATAACGTTTATTGTTGTCTACCTGACACGAGCGGTAACCGATTCCGGGTTTGTTATTTCAGGACTTCTGTTTATTGCCGTGGGCGCTTTGTTCGCATTTCAACTCCAGGATGATGTATTGTCCTGGTGGCCGCTCTGGATGATTGTGTTCGGGCTGGTTCTTGTATTCATTCGAAGATGATGGATCTCGTTCGTACACGGTTTTTACCTCAGCATATGCAGCCGATTCTCCCGGACTTTGACAAAACAACACTCTGGGGGAATATCTCGGCGAAACTCTGGGAGACTTGGGGAGATCCTTACTGGTGGCCGGGTGACAGCGCATGGAATGTAGCTGTGGGTGCGGTTCTTACGCAGAATACGGCATGGATTAATGTTGAACATGCCCTGCTGGAGTTAGAAGACTCAGGTGTAACTACCCCGGAATCCATACTGGATTTGCAGGTTGATGAACTCGCGGGCAAAATCCAGTCATCCGGGTATTATAATCAAAAAGCCAGGAAACTGAAGTTTTTAGCAACCTGGTGGCAGGAAAATGTACCTGACGTAACGGATATGCTCACACAGGAACAACTGAGGACTTCACTACTCGATATCTGGGGAATCGGACCGGAAACAGCGGACAGTATTGCCTGCTATTCTTTTGGGAAACCGTTGTTTGTGGTAGATGCCTATACACAACGGTTTCTCCAGCGGTACAACGGATCGAATAAAAAACTGTCATATAATGAAGTGCAACAGGATGTTCATACACAACTTCCACGGGACACATTTCTTTATAATGTTCTTCACGGTTTGCTTGTGGTCCTGGGAAAAGAGTATTGCAAGGCGCGAAAACCAGTCTGTGAAAGCTGCCCGTTCACAGAAGGATGTCAAAAGAAGCTGAGTAGATAACAGCAGAACAGGCTAACGGTGTCCAGATTTCCTGTGATTCTGCCGATAGTGGAAAAGGACAGGTACGCTACAAAGAGAAAAATGATGGTTAATAGAAAACAAAACAGGATTTTACCCGGGAAGGTAGCATTACTGCTTTTTCCTCTCTTGTGTATCTTATGTTGGCAGGGATGCGGTTCAGAGGATGAAAATGCATCCGCTTCCCTGGAAATCAGTAAAACAGAACTTTTCTTTTCAAAAGATACATCGCGTTTTGTTTTGACTTTCTCCAATCCTGGCGGAGAGATTATGGAGTGGCGTGTCTACAACAAACCGGACTGGATCTTTGTGCAACCTGAATTGGGAGATGTGCCCGGTGGCGATTCCCGGTCTGTGTTAGTGGCTTGCGATCTCTCTCTCGGCGATGGAGTCTGGTCAGACAGTATCGAAATCCGATCCGATGCAGGCAATGAAATGATCTATGTTGAAATGACAGTAGATATTGCAGCGCCTCCGAGTGGATTGTATTCCGGTAATACGGTTGAAGATCTGCCAATATCCTTTCTGTTGAATTATGGAATAATGCAGGATTTTAACGGCAGTTTCCTGGTGAACGGGCAGGTTCAAACGCAGACCATGCCCAATTTTGGAACAATCATCTATTCGGACACTTCTTTTACGGTAACCAGTGTATATGGCGATACAATTGTCGCCGCTTATGACAGCGTATCAACCATCAATGGTTCCTGGCAACGGCCGGATTTGAACACGTATACATTTTCTGTTGAAATAGAATCGGAATAAATACAGGAGTAAAAATTGTTCCGAACACTTACCTATTGCTTGCTGGCAGGGTTGGCGTTTATCGTCATTTCCTGTGGTGGTGAGGATTCCACCTCTAACGGTACAGGACCATCTGACAACGTAATCGTATCCAATGTGCGAATAATCTCTACACCTTATGGCGCCACAGTACAATTTCAGACAAATCTTCCTTCCAAGGCGAATGTACTGTATGATACCAATTCAGATTCTCTGCGAAGTGTTTCACCGGATACATTGACCTTCAAAAAACAACATCTTATTTCAATTGAAGAATTGACTTCGGCGACTCGTTACTACTACCGGATATCGGTTTGGACATCCGATTCCCTGACTATGGTAACAACAATGTCGAATTTTATAACGCCATCCGGTATTGTTATCGACGGGCCACCGGTAATATCCAATATCAGGGTTACGGAGTTGACAGATTCTTCCGCAGTAATTGCATTTTCAACAAATGAGGACACCGATGCACGAATCCGTTGGGGATTGACGGATTCGACCATGACTGATTCGCTCATGGATTCTTCTTTTGTTCTTACCCATCAGTTTGAACTGACAGGATTAACGGAAGGCACTGTTTATTATTATCGTGCGGCTGCTGTGGATGCGGAATCCGAACGAACAGATTCCGAGATACTCACATTTGAAACCCCAACGAATCAACAACCGCCTGAAATTGAAGATGCTCGAATTCTCTATACTACCAATTCAACCGTCTCCCTTTTCTGGAGAACGTCGGAATCCGCGGATACACGAGTTCGGTATGGCTTGGAGCAAGGAAGTCTCGATTCCGTTTTCCAGGACACACTCACACAGGTGGTTGAACACCAGGTAACATTCCAAAGATTGGATAGAGACGCTACCTACGATTTTCAGATTCAATCCCGGGATCGAGAAGGACTTCTAAGCGAACCGGACACTTTAACTACCACGACAGCGGATACACTGTGGGCGGCCATTCCCGATACAACATCACCCAATAACGCTCTGTTAGTACTTCCCGTCCGAATCGAAAATGCAGCGAATCTGGCGGGTATTGAGCTTCGGATTGCTTATGATTCCGAATACCTTCTCCTGGAGAATTATGCGCCCGGCGATTTTGTGATCAACAATGATTACATGTTTTCGCAGATCATTCCCAATGCTACGACAGGTGAAATACGTGTTTTGGTTACCTGGAGACTTCAGTATGAGGGAAATTATCCAACGGGAACACAAGCATCCGGAGATGGCGCCCTAGTGAATCTTTCCTTCCGGACATTGCAGAATGGAAATACGACAGTCACATTTATTCCCGGAACCGTGGAAGCATTTGAACCCGTTTCCCTTCCTCTGGAATGCGAAACCAGGGATGCGACCATCCAGATACAGTAATTGGTGTAAACCACATCTATAAGCAGTGAGCAGCAGACATTAACAGGATGTCTGCTTTCAATTACTACCTTTTCAGCAAGTAGTTGCTCCATAACAAAACAGGGCTGATCCCTGTTTTTCAGGACCAGCCCTATCTATATTCAATGCCTTTCGGCATGGATGTGGGGCGGATTATTCACCATGAATATTCAGGATTTTCATCCCTGCAGCGTAGTGTATCTCTTTCAACTCATTTAATGTCAGCAGTTTTTGCACAAGTTCCGCCATTCGCTCTACCTGGTGAGGAATTTTTTCGATGTGACGTTTCTTACTGTCGAAATCTATGGATTCCGAAGCGATCAACTCTGCAGCGCCCTTCAGGATAGCCAGTGGATTATTGAATTCATGTGCGATTGTGGCAGATAGCTGGGCGGCGGTCGAAAGTTTTTCCGATTCAAGCTCCAGGGCCTCTTTCATTTTTAATTCGGTGATATCACGTGAGAATACAGCAAAACGGGTGATTTCCCCTTTTGTGTTTTTAACAGGACAAACGCGTGTTTCCATCACACAATCATCAATGACCGTGGTTGACAGGTTCGCTTCGAGGTATTTGACGGCTTTTTCCGCCATCTCTCTGAGATGCAGAGCAAATGGTTTGGGAAACACTCGATCGACAGATTGACCGATAAGATCGGAATATTCCTTCTGGACATGTAGTGTCAGCGCGTCGTTTGCCAACAGGATACGTTTGTTCTGGTCCATCAGGAAAGCGACGTCATCTGTGGCGTCGATCATTGCGAGAAGACTCGCCTGGCTGTTCCGCAAACGGCGCTCCATGATCCTTTGCTCCGTCATATCGATTACAGAACCGAGCATGCTCCTTTTGCGGCCATCCGAATCGCGAATAATCGCACCCTTGATATGTATATAGCGTATTTCATTCGACTGACTGATCAGTCTGATATTCTGGGAATAGGATTCACCTGTTTTGAGGGTATGACGTAACAGGCTGCTCAGAATCGCATGGTCCTCCGAATAGACAAACTGCAATAGATATTTCAGGCTTGCTTCCGGTTTTTCCTTCCCAATACCCAGCATTCTTCTGAGGCCATCGGACAAAATCAACTTCCGATGTTTCAGGTCGTATTCCCAGCTACCGAGGTTTACAAGATTTTCAGCTTCGGCGAGCATGGATTCGCGTTTGGCAAGATCGTCAACAGCATTTTTCCACTCGGTTACATCATCGGCAACCGCGACAAGCCTGTACTCAGAACCCTCCTGGGTGATAGGAATTACCCGGAGATAGATCCATCGGATTCCTTTGTCCGGATGGATAATCCTGAATTGGTGTTCTCTTTCTTCTGGTGTATCGCTGATAGCGCCGGAAAGAACACGCTTCGCTTCCGTTAAATCCTTGGGATGAATCGCGTTAAAGAAAGAATTTGCATCTTTGTAAAGAGCTTTTTCACTCAGACCAAATAGTTTTTCATAGGATGGATTGACATACAGAACCTTGTTCCTGGTTCTCAGGCAGATTGCTTCACGAATATTCTCCGTCATCTGGCGGAGACGGTTTTCGCTTTCTTCAAGCTTATTCTCGAAATACACTCGTCGCGTGATTTCACTGAAAACAAGTACGATATACATTGGTTGCGATTGAAAGGCATTCAAAGTGAAATACCGTTCACCGTTGTGGTCGTATTCCACCTGGAATTTTGGGATCCCGGATAATGCCACGTCGGAAAACGATTGCAGGAAAAACTCACATTGGTTACCCGGAAGAATAGTTGAAAGCTGTTTTCCTGTCATTGTTTTCTGACTATTCCCAACCATCTCCTCAAATGCTGCATTGGTTTCATCAACGACAAAAGCAGAAGGAGTTCCCGTTTCATCCAACTCAAGTCGGCAGACGACAACGGGATTGGTCATTTTCCCAACCAGCTTCTGGTAATAACGGGTCTCCTGCCTTGCATCTTCGAGCTGGTTCTTCAGTTGAGCATTCGCACGCTCCAGTCCAGCCAACTTGTTCTCAAGATGGCGGACCGAACTGGAATCGGAATCGTATTTTTTCAAATGCGGCATCATTTTCTCACCCTGAATTCTCGTTTCCCTACTCTACTATAAACCCAGCTCAACAGTCTTTGATTATCCTCCAGCAGTGTAGCTGATCAATTGTGATGAAAGGAAACAACTCTTTTTTTTCAGAAAGTACGCAATCCACATGCCATTTGCCCTGTGCAAACTCGGTCTCTAACTCCAAATAACCGAAAAATGCTTACAGACAGTTAAATTTATTATAGATGGAGAATTTATTGTAATCTTACTGCAGCTATAATTATGTATCATATCAAGACAGAATATTGTTATGATTATTATAGTGTTGTGACTGATATTCACAGTGTATGCATTTGCTGCAATCGTTTGCGTCGCTGTTTGCATGGTTTATGTATAATTTGGCTGCAATGGCCTGCCTGATCCATGAGGAAACAGTGAATATTATTCATGGATGCTTGCATTCTATTCATAGAGGAAACCAGGGGATTCAGCGATTATGAAAATATAATTTGGCTGGATCCAGCACAGGTTTTTCTAAGTTATAGTTAATAATAGAATTGCAACCTTAATAATAAAGGACGAGCATCTTCAGATAACAATCGTAAATATGGATGAGAAAGAGGCATAGTATGTGCTATACATGATGTCAATCATGCAGGAAACACTGATCGAGATAAATTCTTGTATTCAATTCAGCAATCGTGAGGTGTCCTGTTTCACACCATTGTAAATTTTAATAGTGCATTTTTGATTATGGGCCGGTTTTTCAGAAAACCAGATTGCATGCTTCTCCTTATTCTGGAGCTACTACGATGAGACCAACAGGTTTGGGTACGATTCTTTCTGCCTCATTCTCTCTACTGATCCTCCTGGGGATCCAAACCGCAACGGCTGTTGGATATGAACAGACAGCTATTGAATGGACAACACAGCGCACATCCACTTCGATTGTTACCGAAGTAAACATTTCGGATTGGGATATTACCAACCGTGATGGTGAAAACCAGATCGCGATACCGGGTGCAGTGTTTGATGAAGAAACCGGACTGCCGGTAATAACAAAATGGGTGTTTGTACCCAATGGACTGGGAATACAAGCCTCAATAGTCCAGCAGGACGATTTCGAACCTACGGGTATCCAGCATTCTGGTCAGGCTGGGATGGAGCCATTTCTGGAAGTAGGAGAGCCGGCTGTCGTACATGGTATCCGTCTGTTTCCTGTTCGTTGGACTCCTGTTCGTATCCAGGAAGATGGTGAAATGCAACTGGCTCGTTCTGTCGAATTTGCAGCAGAGTTCAACGGAAATGATGACAGGGCGCCCGGGCGGGAAGGAACCATCCGTGTATCAACGGAATTCCGTCATTTCCTGGAAGTTCATGTCTTAAATCTGGACGAAGTAGATATTGAAGAAGTAACAATGCTGGGAAGGCTGCTGATCATCGCCGATTCCAACACTACTGTACGTGAGATTCTCGAGCCGTATGCAGAGTGGAAAACCCAGCAGGGATATACGGTAGAGATCGAAGCACCGTCCAGTACCACATCTTCGACTGCGATTCGTAACCTGATCCAGGACCGTTACCAGGACGACTCCCTGCCTCCGTTGGAATATATCCTCCTTGTGGGAGATACGGATCAGGGCGCCAATGAACCATATGTCATGGCGGAATACACGAATTACAGCGACTACCGGTATTCATTGATCGAGGGTAGCGATTACCTTGCGGATGCGGCCATTGGACGTTTAAGTGTCGAGAGCAGCACAACTCTTCGCAGGGTCGTGAATAAAATTCTTGCATACGAACGTGATGTATTCATGTCGGACACTGATTGGCTTGATAATGTAATATTAACAGCCGGGGGCAATGAGTCAGGGATCAGCCCGATCCATGTGAATCAGAGCCTACAGTGGATGTTCAACCGCGAAGGAATTACTTCCGATACGTTATGGTATACCATGCCCGGCGGAGATGGCGCCATTCCCGGTTTTATTGTGGACCACGTAAATTCCGGCGCTCATTTTGTAAATTATCGCGGCTTCAACCGTATGAGTGGATGGAGTTATTCAGACAACGAGGATTTTACCAATGGTTCACGGTTGCCGGTGTTTACGATCATTACCTGTAATACCGGTAATTTTTCCACGGAAAGTACCTGTATTACAGAAGGAATCTTCCGGGCTGGAACTGGCAATAATGTGCTGAAAGGAGCTGTCGCTGCCATTGGAACAGCCACAGGAAATACCCACACTCGCTATAACAACATCGTGGACATGTCCTTCTATGAAGGCGCACTGTTGCAGAATATCCGGACCGTAGGCTGGTCATTGGTGCATGCAAAACACAGGCTGATGGAAACCTATTCGGGAACATCCGATTACAACCAGTGCCTCGATTTTGCCTACTGGAACAACCTGATGGGTGATCCATCCCTGCGTATGTGGTTCGGGATTCCAACCGAACCCGATGTAACACACACAGATAGTTACAGCCTGGGTACGAATATTGTAGAAGTGTCTGTAGATGCAGATGGCGGCATTCCGGGATTCGCATGGGCGACATTAAGCAACGGAAATATCCTGATTGACAGTCGCAGGATCATGGCGGATGGTACGGCAAATCTTCTGATTGATGATCCGGAAGAATATGATACTGTCATGTTAACTGTCATGGGCGATAACCTTGTTCCCTATCAGCAGTTGCTGACCCGTGCTGACCTGGATGTAGAGCTTCATATTGATGATGTTACCATTGATGACGGACAGGGAGGTGACAACCTTGCCAATCCGAACGAGAATATTCTGCTGGAAGTAGTGGTACGAAACAGCGGTGCTTCGACATCGCCGGCTGTAACAGCCACAGTATCAACCATGGATACGCGCCTGGCAATCCTGTCCGATACAGACATAGAAATTCCCGCCATCGTACCAAATGGCACCTATACTATTGATGGCGACATCATGGTACAAGTGGCGCCATGGGCGCAGGATGGCTCCGAGCCTTTCATTCAGCTTTCATTCCCGACTGAAGACGAAACATCGAGCGCATGGCCGATCCCGATTACGGGATGGACTTTTACCAACGGTGGATCACCGGCGATCGAAGACAACGATGAGGTCATTCTTCCGGGGGAAACCACTCAGCTCATTCTCCCCATCCGCAATGTCGGACATATGAATGCGGAAGGTGTCCAGGGTGTTCTTATCAGTCAGAATCCGGGATTAACCGTGGTGGATAACAGTGCGGAATACGGAACTGTGATTGAACAGGGTGTGGGTAATAATACGGACGATCTGTTCACGATTACCGCAAATGCAGGAATGTCGGTAGGTGAACGTGCGCCACTGCTACTCGTCGTCCAGGATGATGACGGCGCCATTGACAGTGTATACTTCACCTTGTTGATTGCCGATCCATTGCAACTGGATAATCTTGTCGGTCCGGACAGGTATGGCTACTGGGCGATCGACGACGATGACGATATCCCAACATGTGAAATCGAGCCCGAATACAACTGGATAGAAATCGGCCAGACGGAAAACCGGCTGACGATTAATGATACCTATAATGAAGATGATGAGTCGAGCCTGGTGGATCTTCCTTTCGATTTCACCTATTACGGTGAAACATTCGATGAGATAACTGTCTGCTCGAATGGTTTCCTTTGTTTCGGCAGCTACCTTGACATGCCCTTTTTCCGGAACTGGCCCATTCCGAGTGCTGCTGGACCGCCCGCTATGATCGCACCGTTCTGGGATGACCTCCGTACAAGTGGAAACGGCAATGGAGTCTATGCTTATTACGATGCCGAGAGTCATCAATTTATCATTGAATGGAAAACCCTCTCAGCTTTATCCAGTAACACTGAAATCTTTGAAGTGATCCTGTATGATCCTGAATATTATCCGACAAATACAGGCAACGGCAGGATACTTTTCCAGTACCAGAATATCACATTTGCCACAAATACCAGCAGTGATAATGACTATGCAACGATTGGAATAGAAAGTCCGGATCAAACTGACGGACTTATGCTCGCCTGGTGGGATGAATTCGATGACAGGGTTTCAACCATAGGAAATGGATCTGCTGTTCTGTTTACAGATGATCTGGGCGGTGTTCCCGATCCACCCCAGGCGGCCATTACTCCGGAATCGTTCGAATTTGTCCTGATCGGCGATAACAACGTTGTTGATACCCTCAGAATCAGCAATGAAGCGGGAAGTACACTGATCTGGTCGGTTATCGCCACAAGCGGAGAGGACCAGCAGACACAATCCTGTATTCCCCCGGTTGTTTCGAACGATAATCCATTGGACGAGATCAACGGTGGAAATCATCAATCATTAAAATCTGATTCCGAAATCCCGGGACCGGCACAAATGGATGATTTCGGCGGTCCGGACGCATTTGGCTACACCTGGCGTGACTCTAATGAGCCTGATGGACCGGAGTTTAACTGGCATGCAGAATACGGAACCCTGATTGATGACTTTACACCGGACAGCGATGACGGAATTTCAGGTCCCTACGAGCTGCCGTTTACATTCCTCTATTATGGTGAAGAATTAAGTGAGTTGTATGTAAGCACCAATGGTTTTCTGACGTTCCTGGAATTCGATCCTGACGCCGATTACAACTGGCGCAACTACGCATTGCCATCCTCACAGGCGCCCGGTGCAATCCTCGCAGTATGGTGGGATGACCAGGATATGGAAGACCGTGGCGGTGATGTCTATTACTGGACCAACAACCAGGACAGCGTAGTTGTTACCTTTGTGGAGATGATGGGATGGAGTCGTGGCGGTCCCTATACCTACCAGGTGATTATTACAGACGATCATACGTTCAAGTACCAGTACCTCGACATGAACATGCCCGATGATGACCGTCACGATGAATCGACCATCGGTTTCCAGAACAGCGCCGGGAACATGGGACTGACAATTACCTACAATAACGCCGACTACATCGAGGATGAACTGGCAATTCAAATCGAGACACCGTCCATCTGGCTGTCTGTTACCAACGCATCGGGAGTCCTTGAAGAGGGAGAATCAACCAGTGTGCTGGTACATGCCAACAGCTTGTATCTGGATGTAGGCGACTATGCCGGAAACCTGCAGGTAAATACCAATGATCCGCTTCATTCCACGGTGAATGTACCGGTACTCCTCCACGTTATCAACGGCGAAGACGGACCGAATGTGTTCGACATTCCCGATCAGGAAGTGGAAGCGGGAGATCCTTTTGAGGATATACCGCTGGATCAGTATGTGTATGACGCCAACTATAACGATAACCAGATCACGTGGACTTTCGCCGGGAATGACAACCTCGATGTTGTCATCACGGATCGAGTTGCTCATATTTCAGCCAGCGACAATCAATGGATAGGATCGGAAACCATTACCTTCATTGCTGCCAACCCGGAAAACCAGCGTGATTCGACCGAGGTTACCTTTACCGTTATTGAAGGAAACGCCCCACCGACCCTATTCTCGCTGCTTGCGCCGCAGGATACGGATACAGTGCAGCAGGTGCTGGTGACCTTCAACTGGCAGGATTCCGAAGACCCGGAAGGCGGACCGGTTACTTACACATTGTACATTACCACCGATGGTGACACGGTTGATTACGGTCCGTTGGTTTCCTCCATCATACCCGTTGGTCTGGATACGACAGGGTTGAATGTCGCTGGGTTCCAGCCGTACCGATGGTGGGTGATCGCTGCAGACAACGCAGAGAATTATACAGCATCTGCCGATACTTTCGGATTCCGTATGTATTCCATGGATGCTGCAAATGGTTACGGGATTCCCACGGAATATGCCATTACCCAGCTTTATCCGAACCCGTTCAACCCGACGTTGTCCTTGACGGTTTCTTTGCCGGAAGCGTCCAACATGAGTGTTTTGATTTACAATGCCCTCGGACGTCGTGTGGCATCCTTGGGAGAAGGCGACTTCACGGCGGGATACCATACCTTTACCTTCCATGCATCGAATCATGCGAGCGGATTGTATTTTGTACACGTGAGAGCGGGAAATGGCTTCTCGGAAGTTCGCAAAGTCGTGCTGATGAAATAATTTTTGTTGCCCGGGGGTTCCATCCCCCGGGAAAAAGGTAGCCCTGACCGCTCCTGGTCCGGGGACGGGTGGCCCGACCTGCAGTTCAAGGTCGGGTGTCAAGGTGTAGATGTGTAGCCCGGGGGATGGAACCCCCGGGCTACAAAACTACAGAATTACTTCTTCTCCGGTACTCCCTTGGAAATCCACTTGGACGCCATGATCAAGCCGATGGGGCTGATGCACGCAATGAAACCGTAGATCAGCCACATAGTCCCACTCTGGTCGCTGGGCAGCTCCGGCGGATGCCAGGCCGGAATAAACCGGGCGATCATATGGCCGGCATAAATCCCCGTGGTTGATTTCGCGAGGAACCATGGAATCCCCGCCAGTCCCATGTATGCGCCCACCTTTCCGGCCGGGGCGAGGTCAGCCACGTATTCAAGGAAACGGCTGGACCATAAGGCTTCCCCCAGGCTGAACACCACTACATACCCAAGCAAGGTGTACAGGTGCGGTCCGGGAACGAGGATAAATGTGGTCAAGGCGCTGACCGTCGTGCCAATGATCATCATCTTTAACACCGTGGCTTTGCGAGTAAAGGCGCCAAAGAGAGGAACAAAAATTACAATGATAATGGGATTAATTCCCTGGAACCATTCATAACGTGCGCCGATAGCGGAGGGGAAACATCGCATGACATAATCGGGAATAGTCAGAAACTGGTGCGCGAACAGGGTGCGTACCGGCAGCAGGACGAAGATGAAGAAAATGAAGCGGACATCGAGGAATGGCAGTTCCCTGATTTTTTGCCATGTCGATTTTTGAACGTCCTGTTCCGCCTGTTTTTCTTTTTCCTTCTCTTTTTCGGGGTCGATGACACGGTCGCTGCGTTCCACCTTCAGGGTGAACAGGAACAGTTGAGCGAGCAGCATGACTGCAGTAACCCCGGTCAACACCCAGAAGACGCCAGTAATGCCGAATGCCTGGCGGATAAAGGGAGAGATCGCCGATCCGACGATAATCCCCAGGTTCATGATCGAATAGAGCAGGCTGTAGCCGAGGGTGTTGGTCCGTGGGTCGCTGAACTCTTTCACACCGGCATATTTAGCGGGATCGAGTACACCGCACCCGAACGCCATGAAGAAAAGTCCCACCCACAGGACAGCAGCGCCGGTAACACCTCCCGGCAGGGGACTGTTGACAAGGAAAATACGTCCGACAAGCAACAGGAAAACAGAGAAGGTCAATGCTTTCCGTACACCTAATTTATCCGCGACAAATCCGCCGCCGAACATGAATAATGTTACCGCGCCGGTGAACAAAGAGACAGCGAGGGTTTTGCTCTCATCGCTGAACCCGACATAATCCCCGATGAACAGGGTCAGCAGGTTCAGGATACCGAAATAAGCGACGCCATCCAGGAAAGTAATCAGGTTGATCACCCAGAACGCTCGTGACGATTTTACCAGGATGCCAAGGTTCTGGCTTAATGGCATCTGGGAACCTTCTTCGGATGGGGATAGATTGGCTTGATCGTTCGGTGCGGCGGTATCGTTCTCGGACATGTGTTTCCTCTGTACAATGGTATCCCGTGCGTCAGCAACCCGCCGGGTAGTCCTTTAGTGGTCGATTGGACCACTATCCAGCTATATCAGCCTGATCAGGTAGTATTCCACGCCAGTCGATATGCTTTGGCCCGGGTGCTTGTCACCCGGATTTCTCGCCAATTGCTGGAAAATGTCAAGAAACAGGAATGCATCAAAATAGGAAAGGGACACCCAAGTGACAAGCACCCAAGGCAAAGATTCCATGATTTCGAGATAAAAAATGTGTTGTAAATATGCCCTCGTCAGTTTAAACCAGTCATAGTGCAGTTTACGAAGGTGGATTAACTAATGAGGTTTATACCTGGTGCATCCTCGTTAGTACGTCAACGATACAGCTTGTTGACGAACCTGGCGAGGGGATATCGCTGGACAACGCCCGGACCGGTTTTTTGCGTCCGGGCTACCTTGTTCTGGCATCCTTCGTTGCTTCGAGGGCGACAAACAAGGCTTCACGTCCCACTTCAAGCGGAACGCGCAGGGAATACTCCGGGTTTTCAATAGCACGGATCATGTCACGGATCATGGCGCGCAGGCAATTGGCATAGGTTTCCAGCTTGGTCCGGGTTAATGCGAACTGGCCGGTAACCATGTGGGAGACCGTATGCTCCTTTCCGGCTGTCCGAATTGTGGTTTCGTTGCCATCTTTCTGTACCGGGCAACGCCCCGTTTCGAACCATCCGGGAGTTTTGCGTAACTGTTCGAGCGTGTTGCCGGTACCAAGCGCCTTGATCGAGCCTTCGAGGGGAATCCATCCATGCAGTTCGATGGTCATCAATTCAAACGATAGACGGATCGTTGTTTCCTCGAACATCTTCAGACCGGAGAACTCATGGTAATGGGTGGCGATCAGGTTGTTGTCATACACTACTGTCGCCAGCACCTGGTCCTCCTGACGGTCGTTGCGGGTTTGTCGTCCACCCTTGATCTGTAGAGGTTTCGCGGTGGTTAATTGATGGACCAGATCGACAAAATGGACGGAGTGTTCAATGAGAATACCACCCGATATATCACTGTCCCAGAACCAGTGCGAAGGAGGCAGATCCTCATCCTGGGCATGGTTTTCGATGCTGGCGTGCCGTAGAACTCCGAAGATTTCGTCCTTCGCCCACCTGGAAAACAGCTCGATTAACGGGTTAAATCGCAGCATCATGTTAACTGCTGCGACACAGTTGGTTTTGTTGCGGACGGCGATCATACGGTCAACGGCATCGAGGGACAGGGCGACAGGTTTTTCCACGAGGATGTGTTTCCCTGCTTCCATCGCCTTGATCGCTAATTCTTCATGTGTATTCGGTGGTGTTGCGATGGACAGGATGTGGATGTCATCCCTTGCAAGAAGAGCTTCCCACTGCTGGGTGAAATACACATCACCTTCCGGTTTGTTCGCGGGATTCATGTCTGCGATTCCCACAACGCCCGCTTCCTTCATCAAATCCCATGTCTGGTGCAGGAAACGTCCGAATCCGCCATATCCGACAATGCCGATGCCATAGGGCTTCATAGAGACCTCCGTGAATTCAGATAAAGGTAGTATTTTCTGAACTGTATTTCAGTCAAATGAGACAAAGATTCCTGAAAGTGCATGGCAGGCATCACTGAGCGATGTAACATATCATTGGTATTCGAGGTATATATGAATACTTTCTATCGGGTCTTCAACCCGATTGGCGGGCAGGGACGCTCCGCCCTCCCCTCGGACTATTCACTCACCAAATCTAATCGGATTTCTGAGACGAGGACAAAATAAATGCCGGGGGGCTCATTTCCCGGCATCCATTTTTTAAGAAGTGTATGGGTACAGATGAAATTTTTTCGTCTATTCAGTGCGGATCGCTTCCACCGGATTGGTACGTGACGCTCGTATGGTCTGGAACGAAACCGTAATTGCTGCAATCAACAGGGCGGCCGCTCCGGCAGTGAGGAAGGGAACAGGACTCCATGGCGCCCGATAGGTAAAATCATCCAGCCACATCTTCATGGTAAACCAGCAGAGGGGCCATGCAATAAGGTTGGAAATGGCAACCCATTTCAGGAATTCCCCGGTTAAAAGGAACACAACCCTCGCTTCACTGGAACCAAGGACTTTACGTACGGCGATCTCTTTCCGCCGTTGTTCGGTGGAGAAGGATGTGAGACCAAATAATCCAAGGCAAGCGATAAAAATGGCCAGCCCGGAGAATACGGCAATTTTCGTTGCGAAATTACGGTCATTGGCGAACTGGAACTGAAAAAATTCGTCATAAAACAGGGGACTATAGGGTTGTTCCGGGTAGATTTCATTCCATACCGCTTCAATCTGATCGATCCCTTCTATAATCTGTCCGGCCCTGAGACGCGCGAGCACAAAACCACACGGTTGAGTGGCGAACCGCATCAATGTAGGTGCTGTTGCCTGCCGAAGATTGCTGAAGTGAACATTGTTGATCACACCAACGACATTCCAGTGAGTCGTTTCCTCAGAAGCTTCCACAACGGAGAGTTGCTGGTTCTGAAGTTCTTCCCACCCAAATTCCTGCATCGCTTTTTCATTGATAATGATGGCCGAGGCGGAATCGGAACCGAAATCGAGGGAGAAATTACGACCATATTTCACTTCGATCCCCATGGTTTCAAGGAAATACTGGTCAGCATAAAACTGGTCGAACATCATTCCCACTTCCGGGTCGGGAGCATCCTGCGGCACCACTTCGATTCGTATCAGATCATTTCCGGAACCGGGTAGCTGCCATGAACTACCGACAGATTCGACAGCCGGCAAAGTGCGAAGCTGTTCCATGAGTACATCGCGATGTTCGCCCAGCTCACGGTTGAAAGTGGGGAAGATTACCACCTGGTCTCGGTTGTAGCCCATGTTCACTGTCTGCAAATACCGGATTTGACCGAGGACGATCATGACACCAACGATTAACGCAATGGAAACGGCAAACTGACCAACTACCAGGATGCGCCGTAATAAAATTCCCTGTGAAGTCGATTTGAATTGTCCTTTCAGAACTTTGATCGGGGAAAATCCGGATAAAACCATGGATGGGTACAACCCGGCAATAAATCCGACAAGCGCAGAACCAAGAACGAGTGATATAATCAGCCACGGATAATCGAGGAAACTGAAATCCAATTGTTTATTCAGGAAATCTTCGAGGAAGGGCAATAACAATTGAGCGATCACGAGGGCAATACACATGGCAACAAGTGTGGTCAGGATCGATTCACCAAGGAACTGGAGGAGAAGTTGATGTTTGCCTGCGCCGACAACCTTACGCATACCCACTTCCCTTGCTCGTTTTGGAGCACGTGCGCTGGTGAGATTGATAAAATTGAAGGATGCGATAAGCATGACCATGATCGCAATCACTGTCATGGCATATACATTTTTAATGTCATTTTTTCCAAAGTTGGCGTCATATTTCAAATCGCTGGAACCTAAATGGACATCCAGCAATGGCTGCAGACCGGGTGTGAAAACATCCGCGAATCCATTGTCATGCGCGAGGCGAATGATTTTTTCCTCTGCCACCTGTGGATCGGCATCTTCCGCCAGCAGGATGTAACCATTCAGCATAAGGTTTTCCCAAGAATCCCACCAGACCGGATTCTGTTCCGGGTTCAGCTTGATGATACAATCGAACTGCCGGTGGGAATTGAGAGGTGGTGTTTCGATAATGCCAGTAACTCGTGCAGTAATTCCAAAAGGTGTGGTTACCTGTTGCCCCATGGGATCATCGTCGCCAAACAACGCATGGGCCAGTTCTTCCCCGAGAAGGATTTCATCATTAGCTGTCAACGCAGTTTCCGGGTTGCCCTGGATGAGGTCATAGCTGAAAATCTCGAGAAACTCCGGATCGGTTACCAGGACTCGTCCCGTGATATCAAACCCGGCGTCATCGGGAAGATTTTCATCCACACGACGCATTCCCACTCGTCCAAAACTGGTGGCCCTCGCGGCGGCTTCCACTTCCGGTATATTTTCATTGATCGCCGCGACTAACGGACCTGCTGTGATCGCATACCCAAGTCCACCGATGGTTTCTGTTGCGTCAAAGGTCAGCAGACGGTAAATACGGTCCCGTTTTTCATGAAAACGATCATATGAATAGTCATCTATTACGTAAATGCTGATAAGGATTGTAACGGCAAGACCAATTGCGAATCCAAGAATATTGATCAACGAATAAATTTTATTTCGGGCAAGTTGACGAAGGGCTACTACAAAAAAATTGCGAAGCATACTACCTCCGGGGAATTCGATGAAGTATTACTGCCCGGTAGTTTGCAACATGCATGCCTCACAGTATCAGTGAAATATGGCGTCATTACTGGGGTTATCAGGACTGGTCGGGTGGCGTTTTGAAGCTCAGATGTACGAAAATGTACAAATGTGCAACATCAGTAATCCAATACAGAAATTGATTACGGAGTCAGGAAATACAATGCAGTATCGCCGAAAACACGTTTCTGGTCCAGGGTCCAGTTATCTGGGATGAGGATATCTGAACGGGAAGCGGCTTCAAAGATAAAAAGTCCACCAGGTTCAAGTACAGAATAATCGGCAAGATTTTTACACAGAGGCTGCAGAATATCCAGGGCGTAGGGTGGATCTGCAAAAACCAGGGAAAATGTTCGATCACCTCGTTTGGGAGAGGATAGCCATTTAACTGCATCGTCACAAAAAACAGTAGACTGATCCTTTACACTGCAAATTTCAATGTTTTTTTGGATCACCTTCACACTTCGATGGTTTTTGTCGACAAACACTACGCTATTTGCACCTCGAGCCAAAGACTCCAAACCCAAAACACCCGATCCGGCGAACAGATCAAGTACAGTTGCATCTTCCAGAACAGAGTTGGAGTTGAGGATGGAAAACAGGCTTTCACGAATACGTGAAGAAGTGGGACGGACAAATTCAGGAGGTGCGATCAACCGTCTGCCCTTGCCTTCACCGCCGGTGAGTCTCACGGCCGCACGACGAGGTTATAACCGTCAGCCCCATCCGAGTGAATCGAAAGCCGGAAGGGACGGGAATTTCCCGCAGCAAGGCCCATTAATAACTGTGAAAGTTGACTGCGATTGGCGTGGAAAATCGTTTCTGTTGGGGTTTCCAGTCCAAAAACAGCAGCGAGATCGCTGAACTGGATCATGGTAATACTTTCTTCGGAATCACGAGCGGCAATAGAGAACTGGACCAGATTTGTCTCACCGGAACGTTGCGGCGGAATGATCTCCCATCCGGAAGCACCTGGGACAGAAGCACAAAGTTGCACCCAATTCGTTACGCCAGCAGAGTCGGCATTCAATTCACACCGGACCACATCCCCGTGCAGGATCAGACTGGGGAGCTGTACATTGACGCTGTCGGCAAAATCATAGAGAGATACAATGTATTCAACAGTGGGTGGTGTTACTGCAAGTTCTTCAGCCATTGCCGTTGAATCAGGCACACTGGAACGGCTTGCCTGAACACGGAAATAGATACCCTTGCCAACAAAATAGGCCGCTCCGATGATAACGAGGATCATTATAACGGTAAGTGGTGAAAATTTCTTCTTCTTTTTCTTACCATAACCGAAGTCATATTCATCATCATCGTCTTCGTAACGATACTCATCGTCATCGTCATAAGATTTCTGCTCGGAATAATCATCACTCAACAGATCGCCAAAGGAATCGTCCTCATCCTGTCTGGCAGAGGAACGACCGCCCGAAGCAAAATCATCCAATGAAAATGAATCTGCATCAGAGGTCTCATCATCGAGAATAGTCGGCGAAGAAAAAGGATCCTGGAAAGCCGGTTCAGGGGCAGGAGCTTGTGGTGTGGATTCCTCGAAGGCTTCTTCAAGATCAAACCGCTTCACGGACGGCTCATCGAGAGGTAATCCCTGTTTCTGCCGCCAGAGTCGGTACAACGTAAGCAGATCTGCGCTTTCCTCAATGTCAGCACTTACAAGGTTGGTTTGAACAGTGATTTTCCCGAGGGAAATACCAAACTGAGCGGCGATTTCCTGCCAGAAAGCCAGCAATTGAGGACGAACGGTTATGGCGTAGGCGTCATCTTTGATCGGTTGCCAGGCATAAATATAATCTTCCAGGTCGCCTTCAACCTTTTGTTGCAGTTCCCAGACAACCTGTTCTTCAAACTCTTCCTCGTCAAGCTCACCGATCTGCAACAACCATCCAAACGCCCAAGGTGGCGTGAGAGCGATATCCAGACGGTTATCGTTCCCAAGCCACCCATGACGAATTTTCCGAAGTGTCTCCCCCAGAAGAGTTTTCAACTCAGGATGGATCGCCGCGAGAGAAGTCGGCGGCACCCCGATACCCGGCCGGGTACGTTCCACGTATTCCCCGCTGGGGGTACGCTCTTCCAGGATCAGTTCTTCGAGACCCCACCGAAGACGATATGTAGATGGACCAGGGGTCTCAGCCATTCATGACACTCCTTGCATCAGCGCTTTATCGAGCCTCTTCCCAAGAGAGGTCATTGTTACGAATATAGCCCGGATTCTCTACAGGTCCAACCTTGAACAATTTATCAAGGAAAGTGGCGGGCGGCACTTCATACCGTCCCTCTCGCGCAGTGCTGATGGTTACACCGACCGTATCCACGCTGACCATTTGATACGATTCCGTATAGGTTGTGCGGGCGAGAGCTTCCTGGGTCTTTTCCAGTCCCTGCCATTGACGCAGTTGCTGGTCAGTGACAACGTGGAAAAGCTGGTTCCGGATTATTGTCTCATTGTCGTAAAAGGATACTGAATCCACAGGGATGGAAAGCTGTGTGTTTGCATCCAGTGTTTTGGGCCTGCGTGAAGAGTTGTATGTGTTAATCTCTTCGTCGTAAAAATCGTTGGCCAGTTCAAGCTGTTGTTCATACAACGAGCTGTCGCCTGCTTCCGTAAGGAATTCAGTAAGTTTCGAACGCGCACCGCGTGCGAGGCTGTTCATCAGCAAATTCGTCGCAAGTTCATTGCTTAATACGGGGGGGTCAGGTTCACCACGACGCAATAGCGTGAATTCCAGCTCGCCTTCAATGTCAATCTGGGCATTCAGATTCAGAGTGAATGGCTCGTTCAGGATAGCGTCTGATGTAATCTCATCCACATCCATGAACAGCAGGTATCTGTGGGATGGAACCCGGACTTCAGGAAATTCTTCCGGGTACTGAGCGCGATGGATTTCACCGGGTGCATAAATGTAGACATAGATATCGTTATCGCCACGGTCGCGGTACTCAAAACTGATGCCACGCGGACAACTGACAATAAATCCACATTCCGGAATAAGATCGTTATAGCGTTCACGCGGGATAATCGTCATTCTTAAGGTATCTTCATGAAGACGTTCCACTTTTAATGAATCATAATGGAAAAGATCTTCAAATCCAACGATAAACGAGTCGGCGTCTGCATCATACAGAGAAAGGCGTTCAAACTCGATTACCGGGCGACGCACTTCGATGGAATCCTGTTGAATAAACGTGATGAGTTCCTGCACATCGGCGGTGAACCGGTTGTTCACTTGGTTGTACCGCTGCACCACATAGTTCAGGTTTTCCATCCGGTCACGGGTGGCTTGGACCAGGTTGTCCTGCTCTTCCCAAAGTCTTCCCGGGTACAAAACACTTGCAATTAACATAACCAGGAGCAAAACGATTAGAACTTTTAAAATCAAGCTCCCTTTCGGCCTCATCATGTCCGTTTCTGCGACGGCCATTTGTAGTCTCCTCGGAGTTCCCTACGGTTGTACCGCGATATATGGTCGAACCCGTTGAAACGTTCTCTCGCCGATTCCGCGAATGAGCAACAGGTCGTGTATATCCTGGAAAGGTCCGTGTACTTCCCTGTATTCGATGATGCGACCGGCGAGTACAGGGCCGATGCCAGGTAGTTCATCCAGTTCTTCAGTTGTCGCAAAATTGATGTTTACTACCGTAATGCCGGATTGGCGTACGTTTTCATTTTCATCCCTGCCGGTAATCTCCAGTTCAGGATGATCGCCCGTAAGATAAGCAACTTGAGTAGTGTCTCGCTCGCTGGAATTGCGATCACCTCCCCGGAGATCTACCTCGAGAGACTCACTCTCCATTGCAATATCGGAAACTGCACCGGTTTCATACAAACTTGCATTTTCAATAAGCACATGGCTTTCATTCGTCTGATGCGCCGATTTACACCATAATGCAATACTGCCAACGAAAAATAGAAGCGCCAGAGCAAATAACGCTCTTTTTTCACCTGCAGTGAATGTAATTCTTTTTAGAGAAGAACGAAGCGCCATTTTGGTTTCGCCCATTTATTATTGTCCAGTACCAGTACAGCATGGGTTCGATAATAAATAGACTGATGTGAAATATCGAATCTTAAGAAAATACAATTAACAGGTAGTGGTATGCAATTCACTCCCCGAAAATCACCGCCTTCATTTTATGGAAAAACCCCTTTCTTTCATCACTGATTGGTGGTTGAAGAGCCTCAGATTCAGAAAGCTGTTCAAACAACTCGCGTTCCTTCGAAGATATTTTTTCAGGGACCCACACCGTAACCTTCACTAACATGTCGCCCTGTCCGGATCCATGCAGGTGCTGAATTCCCTTGTTCCGTAAACGAAGGATTTTACCAGGTTGAATTCCGGGGGGTATATCTATCTTTACTTTTCCATCCAGGGTTGGCACTTCCAGTTTTTTTCCAAGCACCGCATCTGGTATGGAAACCGGTAATTCAAAAAGAATATCGTTGTCCCTGCGTTCAAAAACAGGGTGCCGTTTTTCCTCAAATACAACGATCAAGTCTCCCGGAGGACCTCCATTCGGCCCCACGTTCCCTTCTCCTGCAAGGTTCAGGTAATTCCCCTGGTTTACACCGGCAGGAACTTCAAATTCAACGGTGGCGTCCCCTTTCACCCTGCCCTGGCCGTTACAGGCATGACAGGGATCGGCCACAACTTCACCGGTTCCTTTGCATGTGGGACAGGTTGTAATGTTGACCATCTGCCCGAACAACGATTGCCTCACCTGGCGTACTTCACCGGCTCCATTGCACATGGTACATTTCACAGGTGAACTTCCGGGACGAGCCCCTGAGCCGCTGCATTCATCGCAGACCTTGAAGCGGTTTACACGGATTTTTTTGGTAGTGCCTGTAGCTATTTCCTCGAGGGTCAACTTGAGGTTGATCTGGATATCTCGGCCTTTGTTGACGTGTGATCGTCGTCCACGTCCGCCGCCTCTACCGCCGCTGAACAAATCGTCAAACCCGCTGAATCCGCTGAACCCGCCCATGAAATCGCGGAAAATCTCAAACGGATCAATATGAACTCCGCCACCGAATCCCTGGGCGCCCATGGCATCATGACCAAAGCGATCATATTTGGTACGTTTCTGGGGATCGGAAAGAACTGCGTATGCTTCACCGATCTCTTTGAATTTCTCTTCCGCCTGGGGGTCTTCCTTGTTGCGATCCGGATGATACTTCATGGCGAGTTTGCGGTAGGATTTTTTTATCTCCTCCTGGTCCGCCTTTTTATCAACGCCTAAAACTTCGTAATAATCTCGCTTCGCCAAAATTCCTCCTACTCAGTCTCAGTCTGGGAGGAAATCACAACACGGCTCGGACGGATCAACTTACCCGCGAGACGATATCCTTCCTGGTGAACCATGATGATTGTTCCCGGTGGAACTTCATCGGACGGGTGCTGCATCAGGGCTTCATGCTGATCCGGATCGAACTCTTTCCCTTTTGCTTCTATCTTTTCCAGTCCTCTGCGGGAAAGAGCATCAAACAGTTTCTGGCGGATCATCTGTGCACCGGACATGATCGCTTCCGCACTGTCATCCGGTTTTGTCCGGGAAATCATCATGTCGAAGTCGTCGAGGATTTCGATCATATCCCTTATAAGCACTTCGCGTGCATCCGCTTCCAGTCTTTCCATGTCGATGACACGACGGCGTTTGTAATTTTCAAACTCGCTACGGGCGCGGAGCATCTGGTCACGCAACCTGTCGTTTTCCTCACTTAACTGCTCAAGTTTTGCACTGAGATCGGCAGGAGTATACGTGTCGCCATTTTCCGAGGCCACAGCGGCTTCGGGCTGTTCACTCGCCTCATTTTCTCTAATGATGTCTTCCCCGGGTGTGACGGAGTTCTTGTCCGCCTGGTTTTTCTTCCTGCTCTCTTTTTCCACGGAGGAAGGTGAAGAATCCTTCATGGCGCTAATTCCCCTGAAACAATAATGTTTGCTCTATGGTGAATACATGATCCATTTAAACGGATGCATGTACAAATCTACTTGTTACCAATGTTTACTGATCGATTCCGCTGCAAAATTCACCAGGGCAGCCTGACGTGAATAATCCATGCGCATCGGTCCTATAATACCAACTTTTCCTTTAGAATCACCGATTGTGTACGAAGAGGTAACCACACTGCATTCACTCAGCCGCTCAAGTCCGAGTTCCTCGCCGATGGCGACAAGTACACCGTCGGAGATCTCATGACTCGCTTTTTCAAACAACTCCACAACCCAGTTGGAATCGTCAAGGAGTTCCATAATCGCGCGAAGTGTGCGAACGTCGGAAAATTCCGGTTGATCAAGCATATGTTTCGTCTGTCCGACATGCACATCTTTAGATGATTCCTGTTCGAAAATGTTTCCGGCGAAATCGACAATCATTCTCAGCAACTTCGAATCGGAAACAGAAGTTGAGGACAGACGGTCACCTACGGTCTTACGAATTTCATGAAGTCGCAATCCACTGAGACGTTCATTTAATAGGCTTTCCACATGGCGTATTTCATCATCTTTCAAATCGGATGAAATATCCATCATTACCGTTTTTACGATCCCACTTTCAATAGTCAGAACAACGAGCAATCTACCGCTTGCAATACGAACGAGATCAAGACGTCGTAATATCCCTTTTTCCAGTTCCGGTGCAAGTACAATAGAAACCATGGAACTCAAGCGTGAGAGTTCCACGCTCAGCCGTTTTAACATCTCTTTTAATCCGCCGCTGATTGTCTGCTCCAGCGCGGTGGAAATCGCAAACCGGTCCCTGCGGGAAAGGTCATATTTCCTCAACAGGCTGTCAACATAATACGAATAGCCGTGCGTTGTAGGAATTCTTCCTGCAGATGTGTGGAGGTGGGTTAATAATCCCATTTCTTCAAGGGCAGAGAGTTCCACTCTCACTGTCGCAGGGGAAATGTCCAGGTCCAGGCTTCTTGCCACCTGTTGTGAACTCACCGCTTTCGCTTCGGAGGTATACATCTCCAGGACAGCGTTGAGAATGGTATTCTGCCGTTTGGTTATTGTCGGGTATTTAAGAGTTTTCATCGTCACTGGATGTAAAATTGTATAGCTTAGTAAAGGTAGGAGAACGTTATGTTTGAGTCAAGGTATGAAGCCCTATTTCACTCCCATCCTCGGGGCGAAAATTCCAGCGATTATCGCTCCTGAAATACAGCAGGAACCCAGGACTATCAAGGGAAACAACAGTTCCGGCGTCGGGAAAATGCCATTCTGCGTTGCCAAGATGGTCTGCAGTAGCAAACTTAAGCCTACCCCTGCCAGTCCACCTGTCAACCCCGCCAATAAGCCGGAGACAAGGAAGGGTGCTTTAACCTGGGATTCGGTACCGCCGATCAACGCCAGGGTTCGAACCCATAACCGGCTTGCTTTACCAGCAGCACGGATCGACTGGGAGGTGAAAAAGATGGTGACTACTGCGATAATCAGACCAGCGATCAGTACACGAATACGAACTGTCTCCGCGATCTGCTCCATCCGTTCCAGAAGATCACCTTCATACACAATCTCGTCGAGTTCCTCCAATTCGGAAAAGTCTTCCACCTCCGCTTCAAGAAATTCAGGAGTTACAAACTCAGGATTATAACGAACAATTATTGATGCAGGTAAAGGATTTTCTTCGAGCAGACTGAACAGCTCACCGCCAAATTCCTCGGAGAACCTTTGTGCAGCTTGTTCACGGCTGACATACTCCGTACCGGAGACCCCTTCCCGAGCCATGATCCATTCCTGTAAGGTCCGGGCTTCCGACTCTGCATGCGGTTTGAGGAAAAGTTCGAGTTCGAACAGGCTTCGCAGTTGTTCGCGTCCATTTTCGAGGGTTTGTTCCGCCACCATGATCGTAATCACCATAAATGACAGGACGGCAAAAGAGAAAATTGCCAACCATCCCGAAATACCCGATCGGCCAAATGCCCCAATTCCTTCACGGAGGATAAAGAACCATCGACTCATGCTTCAATCCTCCTGCCACTTTCAATCGTTATGAAACGCGGTTGATACAAATTGAACAGCTCCGCGCGATGGGAGGCCATCAAAATGCTGGTGCCCTGTTTATGAACCCTGGAAAGCCGTTCCACAATTTCTTTCGCTGAGGCTGGATCAAGATGAGCGAGAGGTTCATCAATGATCAAAGCAAATGGATCGGAGACCAGTGCGCGTGCAATGGCAAGCTTTCGCCGTTCGCCAAAACTCAGTTTTTCAGGGTAGGATTTCAGGTGTGCATACAAGCCCATCTGGTTCAGAACATTTAATGTGGCTGCCTTGTTCCGTTTCTGTTTCCATCCGAGGATTTCACCAACAATAGTAACATTACGGAAGACAGTTCGGTCAGGCATAAGCGCAAGTTCCTGGTCAACAATACCCAGGAGGCGGCGCATTTTTGAGATGTGAGGAGACTTCATCGTCGACCGGCGGAAATCGCCAACCATGATTTCG
>CAXXQY010000010.1:0-173557 GCA_963674515.2 bacterium | reverse complement strand
GCAGGACCGTCATTGCCGATAAAATCATTGTGAGCCAATCGCACTCCAGCATTTGCCGAAACGCCGATAGCGGCAGGTATTGTACCATATTCCGTTTCAAGAGGACCATTATTGATAAATGTATTGTATTGGATACTTAAGAGATAATCAGGGACATTACTTGTAGGAGCGCACAATATTGATGCACCGTTTGCGCGATTATTAATAAAAACGTTATTATGTATTGTAGAACCATCTGTAAGGAATAATGCTGCACCAACCCAATCAGCAATATTCGTTTCAAAATAATTATCATGAATATCTATAGCAGTAAAGTTTCCAGATGCTTTTATAGCACCCCCTGATCCTGGATGTTGGTTATCTCTAAAGGCTAAATTACTGATAAATTCGTTTCCACGAACAATACACTGAATATTAATGCTATCAGAGTTTCCAAACCGAAGCGCACCGGCGCTTCCCGAAATGTTTCCTTTAAATCGATTATATTCTATTATCCAGGTTCCACCAGATGTAAAGCTTGCTCCACCTCCTGCTTGATCCGCTTGATTATTTTCAAAAATACATGATCTTAATGTCGTTGTTGAGTTATAAGAGTCCATTCCACCAGTTAGACTATTGGCTTGATTATTTATAAACGAACACCTATGAATAGTATAATTACCGGTTTGAACTAGTATACCACCACCGACGTTTGCAGAATTATCTACAAATTCACATGATTCAATCAATCCATCACAGGATACCAGATTACAACCACCACCATAATGTGCATTATTCTCAATAAAATGACATGACCTAATTACTAATGATGTAGCTTCAGCAAATATTCCACCTCCATTCATAGAAATAAGATTACCACTACAGATTTTAAATCCTACAATAACTATTCTATCTGTGACTGGTTCAATTGTAAGACTTCGACCTTGGTTATGTCCCTCCCATGTTCCATTGATGATAGTCTGATCAATTATAGTTTCATTTTCTTCTAACAGAAAATTACTTGCTAAGACAATACCATGTTCCACAATCACCAAATTTTCAAAATATTCGCCGTGTGCCACAAGAACAGTATCATTAGGATTAGAGTTGTCAATAGCGTTTTGAATGGTTGGGTATTCAGCGGGCACATTTAGAACAAGAGCAAGACATTCCCGTTGCTGCAGATGAAAGAACAACAACAGGAATGCTATACGAAAAATTAGATATTCAACGTTTGTCTTCATGAGAATGAAATCAATCGGAGGACCATGGCCATGCGAAGAGGCAATTTGCCATGCCTTCCGCATTACCGTTATCAACATATTCAAGGATTACACTTGCGCTGCTAAAATCCATGATCGCATCGCGCCATTGACCATGAGTTTGACTATTAGCAACTGAATGCTGTACGTAATTAAAACCGCCTCCGTTAACTTCAACACTAACTTCAAAAAAACCATCGCAAAGGTCAGTAACAATATCAGTTTTTGAACTATCCGGACTTCTCATTTCACTGATTGTGTCGTATTTGACTTCATCTGGTTCAAGATAGGTGTCTATCTCGTATGAAACCGCGAGTGATACTATGAGCACAATAAGGACTGCACTCATCACCAGAATCGGGACTGATTTCTTCATGATTACCTCCGTCAAGTTGTTTGATAAAAACTGCTCTATGATAGATTAGTATATATGCCAGCATAAGTCAATATGCATTATGCTGTTTTTTTTTATTTTTATGACCATAATATAATTGCCTAATTATATTTAGCACCGTTTTCCAATTGCTTGTTTCGCATGCAATTGCATGCATATAGAATACCATTTGTTAACTCTTGAGTGCCGCGAGCATCATACAATGCATCTTACCTTCTTGTATTCCAAGATATTATTTCATTCTGTTCTGCACAATCGAACTTTGGCGTTTTTCCTATTTTCAGCGCTTTTGTCAAAACAACATTCGATTGTCTTATTCACTACTATGAACAGTCATCAATTCAGAATGGATGTATTTTAGTTTCTATATAATTTTACAATAAAAATAAAACATCTGTAATTCTTCTTTTCATCAATACGGGATTCCATCATACAGCTATCCATGGAAACATCAATCCTGCCAGTACACGACAAATACATTTTCCCCTTAGCGCTTCAGATCATCTCCCGGAGGCCCTTGATTTTCTGGAAAATGAACCGTATACTTGAAACGAAGATAGTCTAAACGTTTATTCGTATATTCGTTTTACCTGCTAAACAGTAAGGACGACATGGACCGGCAAGATTCGCAAAAAAAGGTACGATACCGTATCTATGACGCTGCAGAACCGTTGTTCGCACGCTTCGGTTACCGGAAAACCACGATTGAAGACATCTGCAAAGAAGCGGGGATTTCCAAGCGGACTTTCTATGAACATTTCCGGGACAAACCGGGTCTTGTTCATAATGTATTCATGGAAATCGCAACGGATCTGTTTGAGGAGTGGATTGGCGGACTGGATGATTCCCTGAATGCCCGCGGGAAGATCGAATCGTTCATCGATTTTTATGCGGACATTATGGCGCAACGTCCCATTTTCCAGTTCATGTTCGAAGACCAGGATGCGATGAAAGTGACGATGACCTTTTTCCAGGAATTCGGGAACGCTGCCAATGAATTTCCGGTGATTGTCACTTTAAAAGAGTTGTTACGGCAGGGGCAATCAGAAGGGTGCTTCCGTCACTTTGATGAAAACCTGCTGGTCTGGATGATTACTATGCTTCTTGACGGCATGTTTCTGATGATGCCAAAAACCTATATGGATATAGAAACAATTGACAGGGACCGTTTTAAAACTGAAATCAAACGGTTTGTGCTACATGGATTGGGTGCAAAAAATGACTGAGAAAAAACATTCGCTGGCTCGATGGCTGGCCGGAGTATCCGTAAAACGACCATGGCTTACGCTTTTCGTCGTACTGGTCGTAACGACACTGGCGATGATTCCATCTTCAAAGATTGAACTGAGGTTGAACTTTACCGACCTGTTGCCCGAAGGGAATGAAGATGTGGCGATGTACCGCGACATCCAGGAAAGGTATGGCGAACCGTCCATTGTCGTAGCCCTTGAAGGGGATCGTGATGAGATTGCCGCCATGGCGGAAGTGATCGAACCAAAACTTCGTGACATGGAAGGTGTGTATTCGGTACAGGGACATATGCCGACCGAGTTTTTCCTGCAGCATGGTTTTTCCCTGCTTCGTCCTAATGACTTCGACCGTAGCCTGAGGATTTACAGCGATCCAAGTTTGTTGGGTGTGCTGCGCGGGTTTAATGATGACTACGAGCGTGAATACACAGACAACGAAGACAACATGCGTCGTGACGAACTGGAAATTTCACGCAACCTGTTGGGACTCGCACGATACCTCGAGGTCCTGGAGCAGAATCTCGATGACGGCGAAAACGCCCCTCCCATCGAAGAAGCGGCGGATGCGCTGCTCACCGGCGAACCGTGGATGTTCAGCCTGGATCGTGACATGCTGTTGATCGTGATCTACCCCATTGCCAGCATCTATGAAGAGGTAGATGACGTAATTACCCTGGTCGAAAATATTCAGGTCATTCTCGATGATGATGGCGAACAGTTCCCAGGTGTCACTACTGCAATGACAGGTATGGGCCCGATTGGCCAGGCGGAAATGAACAGTGTCACAACCGGAACTCAAGTACTTTCACTACTAGCCTTTCTGCTGATCTACCTGCTGCTCGCCCGCAGTTTCCGTGGTTGGATCCTGCCAATCATCGCTTTAATCCCATTAATATTCGGTATTATATGGACCATGGGATTGCTTGGAATCCTGTTCGGCACATTAAATATGTTCACAGCGATGATCGGGTTGGTGCTATTAGGGTTGGGCATCGACTTCACCATCCACCTGATGAGCCGGTATTTCGAAGAGAGGAGCCATGGCGTGGAGTTGCAGGAGGCCGTGGTTCTGATGATCGGCGGTACCGGAAAAGGCGTAATTACCGGGGGTTTGACCACTGCCGCTGCTTTTTTTGCCCTATTGGTTGCGGACACTGTTGGTGTTTATGAGTTCGGTGTCGCTACAGGGAGCGGTATTATCTGCACATTGCTCGCAGTGTTTACTTCGCTGCCTGCATTGCTTGTCATTCGTGAACGAGTCCTGATCAGACTGGGAAAAGAACTCAAATACACCAGGTCATCTAAAAAAGGATGGCCGATCCTTGGCGCGATCACCGGATTCTGCTGGCGGCATAACGCTATTATCCTGATACTTTTCGTGTTGATCGCAGCCGGATCATTGTGGGGAGCCTATCACACGAGTTTTGAGTATGATTTCCTTGAGCTGGAGCCTCAGTACGCCCGTGCCATCCAATTACAACGAGTTATTCCAGACCGTTTCGGTATCTCCGAGCAGTCCGCATGGGCAATAGTTCATGATGTGGAAGAATCGCGAGAACTGAAAGAAAACCTTCGCGACAAACCTGCAGTCGGGAATATCGCTTCAATCAGCGATTACATGAACTCCCCGGAACGGATGCAGGAGTACTCCCCACGATTACAGCAATACCGTGACGATATCGCGCGGTTCCGCAATCGTGGATGGCGTTCCGGCGATGAGGAAGCGTTAGCCGCTGAAATCGACCGTCTCTGGGATAACCTGGACCTGATGAGCAACCTTGCCTTCATGGGCGGGATTGACCGTGTGGTCCATGTGATAGACAACATTACCGGCTATGACAACGAGACGAACACTTCCGATTCCACCGCTGTTTTGCAGACGATGATCCGGAGGTTGTCCGACGGTGTGGATACGGACAGAATGAGTAGCCTTGCAGAGCGTTGGCAATCGCATATGCAGGAGCGTCTTATCTGCATGGCCAACGATGATCTGATCACCCGCGATGAACTCCCGCAAATGGCCCTCGATGCACATCTTCCCCGGGAGAGCAGTGGTGAGGATGAATATCTGCTATCCGTTTACACACGTGATTACAGTTGGTCAAAAGAGGCAAATGACCGTTTCGTATCGCAGGTAACAGAAGAAATTCCGAGGATTGTCAGCAACCAGTCCCTGTTTATCGTAATGACCCAGAAAACCCTCGAGGATGGCGAGCTGGGCGCACTGTTGGCGCTGGGTGTCATTGTTCTCCTGTTGCTGTTCCATTTCCGGGGTTTCACAGGGCTACTGGCAATTGTACCACTTCTCGGAAGTGCGTTGATGATGCTGGGAATCATGTATGTCACCGGAATGAAGTATAACTACATGAACCTGATCGCAATCCCGATTATTCTCGGAATCGGCATTGACGATGGAGTTCACGCATTGCACCGGTACAGGGAACTTGCTTCGAAAGGCGGGGAAAGAGTACGTGAAGCCTTCAGTCATGTCGGTCGTGCGATCATGCTGACCAGTTTAACCACCATGATCGGATTCGGGAGCATTGCGTTGTACAAAATGCCGGGAATGGCAAGTTTCGGACTGGTGCTGTTCATGGGTGTCGGCTTCTGCTTTGTCGCCACTATTCTGGTATTACCGGCTGTCATGAGAGTGTTTATCCGAAAATAGTGAGAAATGCTGTGTTTGGCCCGAGTGCTGGTCACTCGGGTGTCATAAGGCATTTGAAAAAATATCTGTTTGTCCACATACGAGGGACAATTTTACTATCAGGATAGAATTGACAGGTTGGATCAAAAGGAGCAAAACGATGATGTTTTACGGGGTACCACGAACATTTCTTCTAATTGGAATCATAACCATACTGATCATATCCACAGGTTTTTCGCAAGATGACGGCGCCACATGGCTGCAACAGATCAGCGATGCGGAAACCATTCCCTATTCCTATTCCGTGGTGGAGCAAACCATCACAACTTCCAGCGGCAGCGAACGTACGATGACCATCCGTTCCTGGTCCGCGGAGGATGGCGACCTCAGCATCATGGTGTACACCGATCCGGCGCGGGTGCGTGGCGACAAGATCCTCCAGCGTGACGGCGGCGACAATATCTGGTACTACATGCATCGCAGGGATGCTACCCGTCATTTCGTGGGGCACAGCCGTCGTCAGAGCGCCATGGGATCCGATTTTTCCTATGAGGATCTCGCTTCGGGTGACATGACAGAAGATTACACCGCGGAATTCCAGGGGTATGAAGAACTGGACGGAGAAAACTGTGTGAAACTGAAGTGTGTACCTACCGAAACAGGGCCATCTTATGCATATATCATCCTCTGGGCAAGCGCAGAAGACAATCTTACCCGTAAGATCGAATACTACGATGAGGATGGTTTCCTGAAAACACTCTTCCTGTCCGATTTCCAGGTGATCGAAGGACGGAAACTGCCGTTGCGTATGCTCATGGAAAACCACCGTGAAGATTCTCACACCCTGATGGTCACAAGTTCAATCACCTTCGCGGAAGAGCCGGATGCATCCATGTTCACTACTGACGCTCTCACAAGGGAATTCAGGTAGAAACGAATCAGAAAGGATTATATTCCATCTGTTTGTTATATTGTGGGCACGAAATAAGAACCACCTACACCGAGTGTTCAGATGAGTGACCAGAGAGATCGTATACTGGAAGTTGCACGGCAGGAATTTGCAGCGAACGGATTGAATCATACATCCCTGGAGACAATCGCAGAAAAGGCTCAGGTGGACCTCTCTGCGATCCGTTTTCATTTTGAGACCATGGAACATCTGTTTTTCACCGTGATGGAGGAGCTGCTGACCGCGATTGTCGGGCCGTTGGAAGTGATCCATGATACTGCGGACAATCCATCGGACTGGATCCGGAAAATGTTGCAGGTGATGGATGACATCCTGTATGAAAACCCCGTTCTCATCAATCTGCTGCGCTGGTTGTACCTGGATGGCAGTTCCACACTCGCCAAACAGATGGATTCTTCCCTGTTCCCCACCGGGTTGATCGAGCAGATGACGAAGTACATGGAGGATGGAATCCTCAAGAAGTACGATCCCATGATGTTGGGAATGATGCTGGATTATGTTGTCCTGTATGGTCACCTGGTCCGTCCTGTGATGGAATCCATGTACCCGGAGATGGACTACAGGGGATTTTTAGAGGACCGTCTCGAAATGCTCATGGATATGCTCGAGAGTGGGATATTCACTGAAAAAGCGCGCAAAGATTTTGGTAAAGAATAATCAACGTCGTTAGAACTATTTTGGTGTATCATGATCGCAAAAGATTATATTCTCGCTCGTAAGATAGAATCTGCTGTAATGCAACTTTTTCGTACAGAAGCTGAATGCAGCAATCGTCATGCAGGGCGCGAAGTCGATACGATTATCGAACTGAACGATGGCATCCTGTACCTTTCGGAAGTATACCCTTTCTGGTGCAAGAGCCGTGGATTCGGCATGGAAGAAATCACATCTGAAGAGACTGTCTCAAAGATTGAAGATGAATTTTTTACGAGGGGATTTCGGGCTCGTACATGGCTTACGCCTTATGTTCACGAAACAACCTTGAACCATTTCGGAAAACGAGGCTGGACACTTGAAAGCTGTTGCCAGTTTATGGTTAAGGATCTGGCAGATCCACTTGAATTCCCGATACAAACTACTGATGTTCGTATCCGAGACATCCACCATCGTGAAATTCCGGAATGGGCTGAATTTATCACTAGCTGCTTTGCGAACTTCGGCAAGGAGTATACGGAACACCCCGAACGGTATTCCAATTTTGCGTCTGCAGATAACGTTTACCCGGTATATGGTGAATACCGGGGGAGAATTGCAGGTGCGGGCCAGCTATTTATCTATAACGATGTTGCTCTGATCATCGGCGCGGGTGTTGCTGAAAAGTTTCGTAGAAAAGGTGTTCACTCGGCGATGATCCGGTATCGTCTTCAAAAAGCACGTGAGCTGGGCTGTTCATTGGCTGTTTATATGGCAGATGCCGGCAGTGGATCTCAGATCAACGCTGAAAAACATGGTTTTGAAATCGCCTATACAGCATTTCAACTAGTAAAGTCCATTGAACAATAAGATGTACCAGGTTTATATCCGGAATAGAAGGTCATTTACCAGTGGACCGATTCATATTAATTGAACAATTAGAAAAATCATACAGGATAGAAATAATATTTTGCTGTAAATATAGAATACTATCAGGCCTCTGTCTCCCGTATATCCGGTTTGCGAATAAGAGAGGAAACTATTACCTTCCTTGATGTTTGAAAAACAGTAATTGTTATTGCTTCGCCAGGGGGGGTGACCGAGTGGCTGAAGGTGCTCGCCTGCTAAGCGAGTGTGGGGGCAAAACCTCCACCGAGGGTTCGAATCCCTCCCCCTCCGCGAGTTGGCTGGGATCAGTTTTGACCCCGGCCTTTTTTTTTGTTGTTTCCCGATGATGCGGGAGTATTTTACCGAGTGTTTCTGAAACATGTATTCTTTTGTATCTTGAAGCATTCTGAAGTTGTTTGCGGGTTGACCATTGAATTGGATTTGGTTTGAGTTGAGTCCATGGTGATTATGACACCCGACCTTGAACAGCAGGTCGGGCCACCCGATTTTTGTAAGACGTTTGACACAGAATTTTAGCAAAAAAGTAAGGTCTTTCAATGAGTAACGTACGTTTGAGATTTGCCCCCAGCCCGACTGGGTTTCTCCATATCGGCGGAGCACGTACCGCCATTTTCAACTACCTTCTTGCCCGTAAAACAGGTGGAAGTTTCCTGCTGCGTATCGAGGATACCGACAAACAGCGTTCGAAACAGGAATACGAAGACGACATCCTGGATGCCATTCGCTGGCTCGGACTTGAGTGGGATGAAGAACCCCTGCGTCAATCCAAACGGAAGACATTTCACCAGGAAATGGTAGATGAACTGATTGAACGCCGCAAAGCTTTCCGTTGTTTTCTCACACCGGAAGAGACCCAGAAATTGAAGCAGGAACGGGAAGCGATGGGAATCCATACCGCGTTTCGCAGCCCGTACCGTGACATTGATCCGGAAGAATCCGAAGAAAAAATGATAGCGGGCAAACCTTTCGCGGTGCGTTTTTATGTCCCCGATGAACCAGTGGTTTATATTGACGGCGTCCACGGCAAAGTGGAAATCCCGGCCGATTCCATTGAAGATTTTGTCCTGCTTCGTACAGACGGCACTCCTACATACCAGGTAGCTGTCGTGGGAGATGACTACGAGATGGGAATCACTCACGTCGTACGTGGTGATGATCATATTTCAAATACTCCAAAGCAGATTTTAATTTACAAGGCTTTAGGCTGGACAGCGCCGGAATTCGCCCATGTACCATTGATCCTGGGACCGGACAAAAAACGCCTTTCCAAACGTCACGGCGCGGCGGCGGTGACCGAATACCGGGAAAAGGGGTACCTGCCGGAAGCGATTCTGAGTTTTATGGCGATGCTGGGATGGTCTCCGGGCGATGATCGTGAACTCATGACCCATGATGAGCTGGTAGAAGTGTTCACTACAGAAGGCATCAACAAAAGAAGCGCCGTTTTTGATGAACGGAAACTGGAATGGGTAAACGGTCAATTCCTTTCGATGCGCGAAGATGATGACATCCTGGAGATGCTGAAGCAGCCATTCGCAGACAGGGTAGCGGACGGAAGGTTACCGGCGGGTGCGGCAAAAATGCTGCCCATCGCTATTCACCTCCTGAAATCGAGATCGCACTTTCCCGCAGACATTCTCGATCGTGGCGACTATTTTTTCAAGGAACCGGAAACGGTTGACGCAAAAGCTGCAAAAAAACGTCTGAAAGACCCGGAAACACCAGCATGGCTCGACGAGCTCGCTTCCAGATACAACGCCATAGATGAATTCACAGTGGAAACCACCGAACAGGTGATCAGAGTATACTCGGAAGAACTCGAGGTGGGAGCCGGAAACCTGATTCACCCCATACGCCTTGCTGTCAGCGGTCAACCGAGCGGACCGGGATTGTTCGAATTGCTCGAAGGATTGGGAAAAGAAACTGTCGTACGCCGATTGAAATGGCTGGCGGAGTTCCTGCGTGAAAAAGGCACACCACCAGATCTGGAAGAATAAAGAATAGACTGGCGATCAAGCATTAGTAACCTGGAGGAGCATATCCGATGCAAAAACTGTCAATTTTAACAGGTATGCTTTTCCTGAGTGTTGTTGTCCTTTTTGCCGGATGTGGTGACAAGGATGAATACGAGCCCATGTACAATTCCCCGGGCGAAGGACATACAGCGGGAATTATTCTTTTACATACGCTTGGATCAAGCGCTCAGTATGATGAAACATGGGCTTCTGTATTCGTGAAAATCAATGACGAACCGATTTCCGGCACAGAAGTGTTTGTTAACGATATACTTTTGCCCTATATGAGTAACAATGACGGTTACTCCATGTATTTTCAACCGGCCTTGAATCCCAGCGAACTTTACAGGATTCGTGTACGATCCCAGGTATGGGGTGAAGATTCCACGTTTGTCCGTTTGCCGGGAAGATTCAGTGTGACAGGTGTTGACGAAAATACGGTATGGCAGCAGGGAAGCACCGTTTCTTTCGGTTGGACTGATGCATTGTATGCAGATAATTACAGTCTCTCTTACAGCATCATCTATCCTGACTGTACGTATTTCTCGGCGGTGGAAACTGAAGAAGGACAGACGACTCTGGAATGGACAGTCCCCGAGGGCGATTATACCAGCGTTACATTTGGAATTCAAGCTGTAAACGTATTGGCTGCGGACTCTGTATTTTACGGAAGCAGCAATACGAAACTGTATTTTGAAGTTCCTGTTGAATAAACATATACTGGAGATTGCAGAATGGCTATCGCGCCGGAACTATTGAAAATTCTTCGTTGTCCGAAAACGAAGGCGGAATTAGTCTTAGATGGTGAACGCCTTGTCAGCGTGGACGAGGAAACTCGCCTGATGTACCGGATTGATGACGACATTCCTGTTATGTTGATTGATGAAGCGGTTGAGCTGCCAGAAGATGAATGGCAGGAAATCATGAAACGCCACAATGTCCTGTAATCTTATCCTGAAAGCGATGCGACAACACCAGACTGTCATTGTTGTTTTTTTACTGATCCTGCTTCAGTTTTCGGGAAGTATCGCATTTTCACAGGACAATGGTTTTACCCCTCGTTTTAATGGTGAAAATGCTTTCATGTTTTTGTACCGCCAGGTTGAATTCGGCCCGCGGAACCCCGGCAGTGAAGGTCATGAAGCTGCTATCCGCTCCTATGTAGACTGGTTTGAGCAATGTGATGCAGAGGTAGAACTCCAGTATTTCCAGGCAACAGTAAATACTCTTCCCGATTCGACCAGCCCCACCAGAACACTTCGCGGAACCAATATTATTGCACGGTTTGGTCCAACTGGATCAGCCCATTTTTTATTCTGCGCTCATTACGACACGCGACCATGGGCAGATGAGACACCAGATTCCACATTACGAAGAAATCCCATACCCGGAGCCAATGATGGTGCATCGGGGGTAGCCGTGCTCCTCGAGATGGCTCGCCTGTTTTCCATATGGCCGCCGGAGATGCCCATTGAAATGGTTTTGTTCGACCTGGAAGATTCAGGAGTACCGGGGATGAACTCCAGCTATTGTCTCGGTTCGTCATTTTATGCTTATAACCGCCCCGGGACTGCACCGGTGGGAGCCATTGTGCTCGACATGATCGGCGAGAAGGATCTGGAAGTAAATATGGAGTATTTCAGTTATGTCTATGCACGGGATTGGACCGAATATCTCTTTGATATTGCTGAAGAAGTAGACTCTGACTTTTTTATTTCGGAGATTGGCGAAGCTGCATATGACGACCATATTCACCTGCTGAACTCGGGTATTCCCACCTGTAATTTCATTGATTTCAACTATGACTATTGGCACACTCACCAGGATACCCCGGACAAATGTTCAGCGGAATCACTCGAACAAGTAGGGAGAGTACTTGTTTATCTTGTCTATAATAACTGAACATTTCGACTGTAAAATTTATATTTATCCATCGAATACACCAGTTATTTAATATCATCCATTTTTTCGATTTTGTTGCTATAATATCTATTTATACCGGAAAAAATATATATATTTTGGTTTGGTCAAGTAACGGAATCATTATAACCATCGCGGGGCGAATCGATGCGACGTTTGTTGCTTCTTTTGCTGTTGCTGGCATTTATTCCTACAGCATTTGCCACTGAAAGCTCTATCCTGGTTACCTATGGATCTGATGCACGAACATCGGAAGGTGACAACGACTTTATACAGGTATTATTCTTCTCCATTCCTGCGACATTTACGGACAGCGTATATATCCGTGTGTTCGACGCAGATGTGGGAGGAAACCGGGATGCACAGTATGGCGAATGGAATACACAGGCCCGTTACAGATTGTATGGGGGGACGGGAGCGTTTACGGGTAATGGCGTCCGTAATCCACTTCCAGAGAATCACCAGTTGACTGTAGGAACATTGCTTGCTGACACTACTATCGGTGAAGATCCATTTCATGACAATAACTGGTATACCTTCGCAAGAATGGTACCCAACCAGGGCGAACTCGTTGACGGCAACTATATCTTCCGCATGCTGGTGGAAGGTGTTTCCGGTAATGATGGCAACATTTATGAGGTTGCGGTAAGTCGTCGAGCCAGACGTAATGCTCCTATCGACAACCACAAGGTGTTCAACTATTGCCCTACGATCCGTCTTCCGAATGTGGGTGTTCAGGCTGAGTTGCGATTCTTTGTACCTGAAGGTGTTCAAGAGATAAGAGTCCATAACTTCGACCTTGCATCCGCGATTATTAATGTTCACACCAGGTTCCGTGAAGGAATTGCAGTATCCCCTTCGGAACAGGGGCAATGGGCAGAAGATGTTGCGACTGTAGAAACCTGGGAAACCGGTCAGGATATCGCGCTTGTATTCGCTGGCGGATACGAAATGCCGAACGACGCGACATTTTACATCACTGACCAGACCGGAACCGCCCTGGCAATTGAATGGCCGATCCTCATCATGCGTCCCAATGCCCGTCCCGTTCCCCGTTTTGAATTGAATCCCCTCTCCGATTGCGGCAATATTGTTTTCGATGCTTCACGATCTTCGGATGAAGATGGCGATGCACTTTCGTATCATTGGTCTTTCGGCGATGGCCAGGAAGGAACGGGAAGCCGCGTTGTTCACCGTTACTTGACTGCAGGTGAATTTGAAGCGGAACTGATCGTGAGCGACAACTCCGGGAGAGTCGGGAACAGCAGCAGAAGAACGGTAAATGTCCTGGTAAACGAACCACCGATGGCGGAAGCCGGTCCGGACCAGGTAGTGATCCCTGGACAACAATTAACCTTTGACGGTTCCGGATCCATCGACAACGACGGCTCCATTAGCCGTTATATCTGGGATTTCGGCGATGAAACCCGTGCGGAAGGAATGACTGTAACACATACCTATAACCAGCCGGATAATTATGTCGTCACCCTGCGTGTGGAGGATGATTCCAACAGTCCGTGTAATTTCGATACTGACGAGCTTGATGTCCTGGTGAATGCACCGCCAAATGTTGACATCGGTGAAAATCTCATTATTTCACCGAATGAAGTGGTTCAGTTATCAGGCGCCCGTAGTTACGACAGTGATGGTGAAATTGTTCACTATGAATGGGATTTCGGCGACAACACCACGGGAAGAGGTATTGCGGTATCCCATTCGTATGACACTCCCGGCCGTTACCGGGTTCGCCTGACCATTTATGATGACACTGACGTTGACAACAATAGTGCAAACGATGCTATCTACATCACGGTGAATGATCCACCGGACGCTATAGCACATTGCAACGACGACCTGGTAGCGACCGAACAGGTAATTACGTTTAACGCATATTCGTCCGTTGACCGTGATGGCGAGTTGGAGTATTACGCGTGGACTTTCGGCGATGGAGCCCGTGCAGAGGGACAGCGAGTCCAGCACAGTTATGACCGTTCCGGGGATTACAGGGTAGTTCTCACTGTCCGGGATAATTCAACGACAAGTTCCGATACCGATACTGACACAATAGACATCCATGTGAACCATCCACCGGTAGCCGATGCTGGTACCGACCAATGGGTAACCACAAGTGAAGTCCGTTTTAATGCAAATCTAAGCAGCGACGTTGACGGGCAAATCACCCGCTATTCGTGGGATTTCGGAGATGGTGCGACTGGTAGCGGCGTATCCCCCGTCCACGTGTACGGGAATCCCGGCACATACAATGTGGAGCTGGTCGTTACTGATGATTCTGAAACGGAAACCGAATCGACATCTGATAGAATGATAGTGGTTATCAATAGTTCTCCAATTGCCGATGCAGGTCCGGATATTATTGGCGCCCCGGGAGAAACCATTACATTTAATGGAGCGCGTTCGATAGATCCGGACGGTTCAATCAGTGCGTTTAACTGGAGTTTCGGGGACGGTACACGCGGGTCAGGTGAATCTACTACACATGTTTACACACGGCCCGGAACCTATGCCGCCACCTTGACTGTCCAGGATAACACTAACCATTCACAGGCAGTCAGTCACGATGCGGTTCGGGTATTTATCAATGAATCTCCTGTGGCAGTAGCAGGGAATGATGTTCTTGCATCGCCGGGAACAAGAATTACCTTTAGCGGTACCGAATCCTACGACAATGATGGAGACATTTCCACCTACCAGTGGGATTTCAGCGATGGACTGGAAACAGCATCCACTTCGCGCAAAACCAGAGTATTTGAAAATCCAGGCATTTATACAGCAACCTTGACAGTTGTGGATAACAGCGGAGCAATGAACGCCCAGGCACAGGACCAGGTAGTAATCCGGATTAATCATGAACCTATCGCCAATCCTGGCGAAGACATTCATACCTGTGATCCGACCATTGTATTATCAGGCGGCGGTTCTGTCGATGCGGACGGTGATCCTCTTACCTATCACTGGGACTTTGGCGATGGTTCACCCTCGCGGTCCGGTGTGCGGGTTATCCATACGTATGATACACCCGGTATTTATCCTGTTATTCTTACCGTTGACGATGGTACGGCCCTTGACAATTCCACCCATTCATCATCGATCATGGTCACGATTAACCAGGCTCCGGTTGCCAACGCCGGTACGGACCGTACCGTCTGCGCAGGTGATGTCGTGCTTTTCTCCGGCGCCGGAAGTTACGATCCGGAAGGTGGGTTGCTGCGTTACCGCTGGGACTTCGGAGAAGGTACAACCGATGTTGGTGTGAACCCGACAAAAACATATGATCGTGGTGGCGTCTACCGTGTCACTCTTACAGTAGAAGATGATTCCGGTTTACCATGCAATACGGATATCGACCAGATTATCGTACGAGTCGCTGAGTCTCCGGTCGCTGTGGCCGGTGATGATAAAATTGTTTGCGCCAATGCGGAAGTAGATTTTGACGGAACACAATCACGTGACTTCGACGGTCTTGTGAACCGTTACTTCTGGGACTTCGGAGATGGCACTTCTCAGGACGGTCCCACCCCCACTCATGTATTCCGAGAAGCGGGAGAATACATCGTTACGCTTACCATCACCGGTGACCGTGTAGGCGAATGTGACAACTCGGACAGTGACGAGCTGATTGTTACGGTTATTGACGCCCCCATCGCAACGTTCACTTCCATTTCGGCTGCACCGGTCGGCGAGCGTATTGAATTCGATGCTGCCGAATCGGATGGCGGCGGTGGAGACATTACCGAATACGACTGGAATTTCGGTGACGGTGAGAGCGGTGAAGGTGAGACCATTGCCCACGCTTTTGATTCAGCCGGTGTATACTTTGTGACACTCTATATCACTACAGATGCTGAAACTGAATGTAATACAACATTTACACGAAACCTGATTACCATCAACGAAGCACCTGTGGCCAATGCCGGCAATGATCAGTTGGTAGGTGTCAACCAGGTGATTGTCCTTGATGGATCACAGTCCTATGATAATGACGGTTCGATTGCATTGTATGAGTGGGATTTTGGTGATGGCAACACCGGAACCGGAATCCAGACAAGACATATGTTCAGTGAACCGGGACGATATGATATAAGACTACATGTAGAGGATGATACTGAACTGGCAAACAACTCAGCGGAAGATCACCTGATTATTACGGTAAATGCTCCTCCTGAACCAGAGATTTTTGCTCCTGAAAATGTCTGCGCGAACCAGGAAATCCGGTTTAGCGGAGCTGCATCCTCAGATCCGGATGGGCAAATAGTAAGCTATCATTGGGAATTCGGTGACGGTACAAGCGGGGATGGCGGAGATGTTACCCATTCTTACTTCGCACCAGGTCTTTATAATGTCACGCTCTCCGTCGATGATGGCAGAAATGTTTCGAACAGCTCAGTTGAAACGACTGTCGCTGTTGCTGTAAACCATCCCCCTGTTGCTGTTGCCGGCTCTGACAGGCTGATCTGTCCAGGTGTGGATGAGTTTTTCGACGGTACCGATTCTTATGACCGTGACGGCATAATTACCACATATAACTGGAATTTCGGAGACGGCTCCCGGATGGTAGGAAGCCAGGTGTACCATACATTTGAACGACCGGGAACATATGTGGTCACCTTGAATGTTACCGATAATTCCGGTACAGAGTGCAGTATCACCAATGACCAGGTTACCGTCCGGGTGAACGCCCCGCCAGTTGCAAATGCAGGCGGTGACAAGGAAGCGTATGTAGGTGGTGCGCACGACGGGATTACATTTGATGGAACTGACTCCAACGATCCTGATCAGGACCCGCTTACCTATTCCTGGGATTTCGGTGACGGCGGCAGCGCGGAAGGTCCGGTAGTTACCTATGCCTACAGACGTCCCGGTACATATACAGTCCGTTTGACGGTTCATGACGGTACAGGGCTGCCTTGCGGCGAAGATGTTGACGAGATAACGGTTACAGTTAACCGTAGAGATGTCTCATCACGTTGACAGATATAGCTGTTGATGACTTGGAACTTAGAGCGTTTCGATTTTTCGACACTGGATAAAACTCCTGGTAAGGCTGAACAATCGGCAGTTTGCAGTACAGGGTTAATGCATATTTACATGTAAAAGGAGGCAGTAATGCGAGTCTCACTACGTACAAAGCTGCTGATTTTTGCGATTATCCTCGCACTTATCCCTTTGGGGATTTCCGGTAACACATTAATCCGAATCACCCAGGATGAGTTGAAAAACTCTGCGAATGAGGAGTTAAGCTTCATCGCAGACCAGTTGGCGAACGATATTGACAAGTTTTACCAGGATACATGGCTCACACCTATCATGCTGATCCGAAATGGCGTTGATGATCCATCGCTCGGACCACGTGAGAAAATGTCCCTGCTTACGAATGGTAGCCAGGATGTTCCGGATATTGTCTCTCTCCAATTGTCCATGCAGGGAGTCAGCAACAGCCCGATTGTCACAAAAGACAGTTTTACAGAGGATCTGCAGAATGCAAACCTGGATCCGCGAGCGATCCTGATAGTACCGAATTCAGTAGTAGAAGCCATCGACAGCGATGCCCAAGCAGTAATCCATGACTTTACCTATATACCTGAGCTGGAAACCTGGCTCATGTCTATAATCATTCCTCTCGAAAATCGGATCCAGGGCAGGCGAGCCTACCTTTCTGCGCAGATTAATATGAACAGGCTTCAACAGACCATTGAAAACCACCCTCACAACCGAGCCGGTGTTATTACTCTTGTGAATGGTGATGGTGTTGTTGTATTCGATCCGGACATGACCAATATCAGCGACTGGCCTGTCGTTCAGGAAGCGACAGCCAGGATCGCCGCGAATAACCCATCCGTATTTATCCAGCCTTTCAGACGGCCAACAGGCGAAAGAATGTTGACGGGTGTGGGCTTCCCCATAGTGTTTCCATGGGGTGTGATTGTTGAAGAAGATGAAGCACATGCGTATGTCGCAATCCAGTTGATGATCAGGAACCTGCTGATTTGGGGAATTATCGGATTCACTATCGCCGCGTTGGCCGGGATCTTTGGCGCCCAATCTTTAAGTCGTCCGATTCGTGAGATCGGACGTGTGGCTCAACTCGTCGGGGGTGGCGACCTGAACGTACGTGTGAAAGACTTTGTGTTAAAATCGCGCGATGAGCTTGGTGAACTGGGCGAACGCATGAACACAATGATTGACGGGTTGCGTGAAAGGTTCCAACTCCAGAAATTTGTATCGGACGGTACAATTAAAGCTATTAAACGCGGTGGTGATACTGGAATTGAACTCGGCGGGGAACGTCGACGCGCAACGGTTTTCTTCTCTGACATCCGTGGATTTACCGCTTTTTCCGAAAAGGTTGAACCGGAAGTTGTGATTGAAATGCTGAACACTTACCTGAATATCCAGGCACAAATCATTCGAAAATATCATGGCGATGTAGACAAGTACGTTGGTGATGAGGTAGTTGCTGTTTTCCAGGGCAAGGATATGGTCACAAATGCAATTCAATGTGCCATTCGGATCCAGCAGGAAATGGAGAGACTGACCCTTAAACACCCGGAATGGAGCATCGGTATCGGTATCGGGATCAATACCGGCGATATGGTTATGGGTGCAATGGGAAGCGAAGAACGAATGGACTATACGATTCTCGGCGATAATGTGAACCTGGGCGCCAGGTTATGCGCAAAAGCGTCGAGTGGTCAAATCCTTCTATCGTATAAATCCTATGATGCGATTCCTGTAAAGAAAGATTTTGTCATCAATAAACTGGAACCGATCAGCGTAAAGGGCAAATCGGAACCAATCCAGATTTATGAAGTTGAAATGTCCGGAAACAAGGAAGATTGATCCGGGGATCGTTATGATATCTTTTGGTGCTTTTGGGGCGAGATTTTTCATTCTGATCTGTTTGATTGCATTGATCACGGCATCCACTGTGCAAGCTCAGGATGACATGATCACCATTACAGTGCGCGAAGGGCAAAGCCTTCGTGAAATTGCCGAAACATATCTGCAAAATCCAAACCTCTGGACAGAGATTTTACGGTCGAACGATTTGACTTCAGCAGCGGATGTGCGTCCAGGAATGAGGTTGCTGATTCCTGCGAATGCAGTGTCTCGAGCCAACCAGCAGATGGAGCGTTCGCTTGAGTTGATCGAAGAAGCGACAATGAATGGCGCCCGTCTTTTTGCACCTTCCATTATCGAAAATGCCTTCAGTGTTCGTGAGCAAGCCCAGGGCGCCCGCAATTCCGGTGAATGGCAGGCATGTTACGGGTTCGCAAGTCATTCAGCCGATCTTGCTCAACAAGCCCTTGATATATGTTTAGAGAATCAAAGCGTTCCAGCACAGGCAATTGTGAACTATCGGGAAGGTGTTGTTCAGGCACGTGATCCGGATTCAAGAGCATGGCAAGGCGCACCACTGCACCATGTCCTGCTGGAAGGCGACCGTATACGAACCCTGTCGGAATCAGTTGCCGGTATCATGTTCCGTGATGAGAGCAGGTTGCGTCTTGAGCAGAATTCGCTTGCCCTGATCCAGCGAATGCGTTACAACATGCTTGAAAATACGGAACAATCGAGCGTAAGCCTCCTGGAAGGCGACCTGTTTGCTTTCCTTGGCGGTGGCCGTGAAGGTGACAATTTCCAGTTGGAAATGGAAGATGTTCAGACCGATGTGAATTCCGGCGCATTTTTTGTCAGTCGTGATGATGATGCAACACGTTTTGCTAATTATGAAGGTGAATTGTCTGTCACTTCCGGCGATGAAACCGTAGTACTTGCAGAAAACATGGGATCTGTAGTCCGGCGTGGACACAGACCAACTGTAGTGCGTCAACTGTTACCTCGACCAAAACTAATGTCACCGGGAGTATTTGCAAGGGTTCATGGGAACAGCATCCTCCTGGAATGGGAAGAAATTGATGACGCAAGAACCTACTGGCTGGAAATTGCACACGATAAATCATTCAGCGATATGGTTGTGAATGACCGCCGAAGGCGTCAGACAACCTTTGCCATGGAAGAATTACCCAGGGAATTGTATTACTGGCGGGTTTCTGCTATTGACGAATATGGTCTTCCTGGGCCGAAAAGCGAAGTACGATTGATCGCCGTTCTCGATGATGTTATTCCGCCCTACCTGTTAGTGATGAATCCACGTTCGACCGCTATTGTCAATGAATCCATGATCATGCTGCAGGGCGAAACCGAACAGGGCGCCGATATTACATTGCAGGGACAAAGTATCACCGTTTCAGACGATGGAACATTCGAAACGTTGTTAAGACTCACACAGGGTATGAATGAATTTACCGTAGAAGCCCTGGATGGCGCTGGAAATTCGACTACCCAGGAGATGAGTATCACTTATATTCCCGATGCAGCGGGACCGGCAGTTGAATATGATACCACTCTCGCCCAGGTTGAACCGAATGTTTTCATGATCCAGGAAGGTGGATTTACACTCAGCGGGATAACACAACGCGATAACCGTGTATGCATCACCGGAATTTCCTCCGGATACAGAGCTACCACGATAGCGAATGAGAATGGATTATTCCAGCTAAGTGTTCCTGTCGGTGATGAGAGAGAAAGCTTTAATCTTCGGGAAGTTACGCCTACCGGGCAGATTACGGAAGAGGAATTCAGCGTCCAGGTAAAGCAAAGCCGACCCGTGATTGTTCTTGATTCACCATTACCACAGGTTACGGGTGAAGAGACAATTACCGTCAGTGGTTCTGTCCGTGATGGAGACCTGCTTTCAGTGAACGGTGAATCGGTACAATTGGGTGAAAGCGGTTCCTTTGCTACCGAAGTCGCTCTTCACCAGGGGGCGAACAGCATCCGCCTTGAAGCTCGCGACCTGGTCAGGAATGTAACACTGATCGAACGAGAAATTGTGGTTGATAGTGAACCGCCGGAAGTAATCAGGGTCGATATTTCCGATCGTACCGCTTCGGGTGGCGACAGGCTTACCATATCGGTATATGCTCGTGATTCATCTGAAATGGCGCGCGCTGCTCAGTTTACACTCGAGGTGGCTTCCTTTGTGTATGAAGGATACATGGTGCTGGACAAAGCGGACAATGCCTATCGTACGCAAGTCACATTACCGGATCATGTATCGGGTAGAGTTCAGGTAAGAAGCATCGTACTCGAAGACTATTACGGAAACAACAGAGAGTATCGCTATTAAACGGATATAAAAAGGTTGTACGGAATTGCTCAGAGTGCCGTAAGCGTCAAGAATTCGCTTGCGGCATTTTTAATCTGCCTGGCAGGTATTCGGAAACAGCCATAATTAATTCATGCAGACTGAAGGGTTTCTCGATACACATATCCGGTGGGACATCGCATTCTTCGGAGAGTTTCAGTTTTCTGGCATATCCTGTGATCAACAATACCGGCATGGCCGGATGTTCTTTTTTTATAAGGTTTAATAATTCTATCCCATTCATTTTTGGCATAAAAATGTCGCTGATAACCAGATCAATCTTTTCATTCTGAAAAATTGCCCAGCCTTCATCTCCATCTGAAGCGCTGTGAACTTTAGCGCCAAGCAGAGTCATCCCCTCCGCAATCAATTCGCGCAAATCCTTCTCATCATCTACAACAAGAAGTGATGGAGGAGCTGTATGTGTGCCTGGCGACATTTCAATCGTCCCGGTTAATCTGTCAAAATAAAGATTCTTGAAAAAAATGTCTCATGAAATACATGATAACTGATGGTTATTACCGATTTCCCACATTCGCAGGATAAAAACCTGCATCACTCTCTTCGAGAAACAGTATCGAACAGATTCAAGATTACTCGACCCGTGTAAACCGTACAAAGTACGAACTATCAACACCACACGCAACAACTACGACAAGTATACACTTTTCCATCTCTTGTCTTGTAAAATAACAAGGAAACCTTATTCCTTTCACGCTATCATAGAAATTAAAAAAAATACAAAAGGAGTCTGATACAACAAATGTACGAAATAGTTATAATAAATTGTATCTTTCGAGGTTTGTTATTCTCTCATTCATCATTATTGTGAAGATCAAGCATGTCCCAGTTCAGGTAATTCTTTGGCAATAATTTCTCATATTCTTTGATTTTCTGGATAACATCACGGATACGGATAGATGCACGTGAAATCTTGCCAAGATTGTTTTTCATGGATTCAGGCAGATTTTCAGAATCGAGCATCATCAAATCAATGGAACCAAATATAACAGCAAGCGGATTATTTATTTCATGATTATAGGTTACAACAATTGACCCGATTGCGGCAGTGCGCACAGCTTCAGTGCGACCCTGCTCACTTTCCTTCAGGTTTCTTAAAGCCTGTGCAAGTTCTTTGTTCTTATTTTCGAGTTCCTCATGCTTTTTTTCCAATTGTTTATTGACAGATTCAATCTCATTGTACAGTGCCAGAGTTCCACGACTGGTTTCTGCAAGTTCTTCCTGGAGTTCCCGGTTTTCCTCCTCTAACTCGCGAATGCGGGTTAGTATTTCTTCGTGGGATTTTTCGTCAACAGCCTTTTGCGTCATCTTGTATATCTCCCAACAAGAATGGAAGCATCATCACGCTCACGAGCAGAAAAGTCCAGGATTGTTTTTCCCAGGACATGAAGATCCCAATCGTTTTGCTGCATCATCAGTGGAATCCAGTTATTTTTTAGTCCATCGGTGGTTAATATAAGAATATCACTGGGCTTAACGGGGTAATTCAACACCATCATAGAACGCAATTGTACACCGAGAGTTCCGTTATTGTTATAGAAGGTAGTTTCACGAAAAACACCCGATTTCAGTTTTCTGAACAGTCTGCCTGTCACATTGCCAATACCAATCCATTCCAGGTTCCCTCGTGAATGATCAATTTTTGCCAATGACAGTGCAGCACCACGGGTTTTTGACAAGTTTTTATGAGTATGCTTTATTAAATCCTCGACTCCCATTCCTTTATGATTGCGAATTTCCAGAATGGCTTGTTTTGAGGCTTGTTCCGCATTGGGACCATGCCCGAGACCATCAACGAGAACAGCAATAGTTGAATCCTCGTAATGAAATACATTCCCCTGATCGCCATTGACATACTCATCGACATGAGGACGAGAGAAAAGAACAAATTCCCAATGGTTGTTACCTGGATTAAGTGACCGTATTTGTTTTACAATTCGAATATGACAACCATTGGAACTGTTTTCAACCAATTGCAGACGGTTCGATAAACGCATGATGGCAGGCAGCCCACCACCAAGACTTCCACCGGTTGAATATCCCTCTTCGGTAGCCTGATCGAAATCCGAAAATCCATCACCTGTGTCTATGACATCCAGATACAGCACAAATCGGCCCTTATCTTCTCCAGTACTCACAACAAAGCGACCTTTGCCTCCACCATGTTTAAGAACATTGCTGAATAGCTCTTTCAGGATTATTTCCAGTTCATTCAACTGGTTTTTCGACATATCATATTTGTTTGCGTATTCAAGGATTTTAGATCGTAGTGAGTAATAGCCATACTGGCTATTCACAGGGATTACAACTGGATCACTGCCACATACAACGGTCTTCCCACTGAAGACCTGTTCGCCTTCGAGCGCCATTCAAATGCTCCTGCACGGAAATTTCTGGGATTCGATTCATCGTTCCATTTGTGAACGTTATCTTACTCAACGGAAACAATGGTTTTACCGGTAAGACGAAGCGCCATCTGTATACCCTTCGCCAGGTTGCTCTGCGTGTTAATGTCCGACAGATCAACACCAAGATGTATAAGAGTCTGCGCAATTTCCGGATTAATCCCGGTGATTATCGTCATGGCTCCAAGAAGTCTAGTAGCAGACACTGTCTTTATAATATTTGAAGCAACCATCGTGTCGATCACAGGAACACCTGTAATATCAATGATAACAATACTTGCGCCTGTCTCGCTGATCTTTATCAGGACATTTTCCATGATCTGCTGCGCACGGGTACTGTCGACACTACCAATCAACGGAAGTACCAGAACCTGATCCCAGATACGTATCACAGGTGTAGACAATTCAAGAACCACTTCCTGCTGCCGTTGAAGCTGGTCGATCATCTCTTCCTGTTTTTGCAGGTTACGCAGGCTTTCCAGCATTGCGGCAATTTGAGTGGCAAATAATTCCAATGGCAGCAGACTGTCCTGCGTGGGGCGGTTGCCGTCGGAGGGATCATCCACGGAAATCAGACCTACGATTTCGTCATCCGGATCGTAAAGTGGAATGAACAGGAAATCATCCGGGTGCCATTTATTTCCATCTTCTTCCGCTTGCATTTTACTTTGCAGACCATTCATATCAACCTGGTTATGAGGGAAATAATAGGAACGACCAATACGGTATTTATTGATTAAACGATCCTGCATGCTAGATAAGGTGGAACGCGGCATATTTTTTAGGTGGATGATATCATCTTCCTCAAGACCGCCAAAACCCATACGGTCAAAGGTACCATCCGCTTCAAGGATAGAAACAACGCAACGCTGATACACAGTATAATCGACCAGCGATTTTGCTGTGAGCTGGCAAAGTTCTTCTACACTTTTTAAACGAAGCATCCGCGAACTGATTGTAATAAGGTCTCGCAATGAATGCCTGGTGTCCTGTGAATCCATTCCTATATCTCCCTGCAACTTTATCTACGCCACTTGGTTACTGTTATACGTGTTCCTTCACCGAGGGTTGAAGTGATGGAAAATTCATCCATGAGCTTTCTGGCGCCCGGTAGCCCCATCCCCATGCCACGGTGCGATGACCATCCTTCTCCCATCGCTTCATTCAAGTCCTTGATGCCCGGTCCTTCATCCATAAAGGTGATTTGCAGACCCTGCTTCATGTTTTTGCTGATCTTTTCAATGCGAACAATGCCTTCGCCTGCATATTCAAAGATATTTCGAGCGAGTTCACTGGTGGCAGTTGTAATTCTGGTCTGATCAACGAGGTTGAATTGGAGTTGTCGAGCAACCTCCCGGCAGGCTCTTCGGCACAGGACAATATCTTTCTCTTCCTGGATCTTGATTTCCTCAATCAGAGTCATGAACCGCCATTCTCCTCTTTTTGAGTAATCAGGTTATCCAGCAGTTGTATTCCCTGATCAATGTTAAGCGCTGTATAAATCCCTTCAAGACGAAGTCCAAGTTCTACAAGAGTGATGGCTATTGCAGGCTGCATGCCTATCAGGACCACTTCAGCGCCCATCAGGTTTGCCATACGAGCTGTGTCGCCAAGAATACGGCCCAGATAACTATCCACCATCTCCATGACGGAAATATCAATCAGTACACCACTCGCTTCAGTCATCTCGATTTTTGTCAGAATATCCTGCTGAAGCCGCGAAGCAGTTGCGTCATCCATATCAATCTGGATGGGAACAATCAGGTAATCCTGGATCTTCAATATCGGTATGCGTAATTCCATGGAAGCTGTTCCTCGGTTAACTAAGGACACACAAATGTAATCCTTTTCCCATAAAACAGCAAGATTTACATCTATCTTTCATTCGCTTTATTCTGTTGCATTTCTTCACAAAGAAAATACCCGGATTTCGCATTCAAGCATTCGTTTGACACTGAAGATAACGACCATCCGATGGATCATCCGGATTAAAAGCTTTTTACTGATGAAGTAAGAGACTGTTAATAGAGTACGATTAGTATATTGCCACTCAGCATTGTGAACATGATAACCTGGTGAAAGACTTACTGCTGAAACACCAATCAAGTTGTGACAGCTTTCGACTTTTTCAGCAATCTTATCTATGCAGAAATACCTTCTTCCTTTCGTCGTATAAACTGTCACATTTTTAAAATGTAACCACCAAATAGTCAGATAGCGTGATGTAAATCTGGATGTAGAACAGGAAATTTCGTATCTTTCCATTCAAGTGGATATTTTATTTATCACAATTCAGTGTTATTGTTTATTCTTGCCAATACGTTATTGTAAGGTTTTTGGTGTTTGATGAATCGTTTGTAATCTCCAAATAAAAATTATTGCTGGTTCTACAGTTTCGATCAAGCCAATCGTACTCTACTTTATACAAGTATGTTTCAGGAATGGGTGATAACAACCGGTATTGTATCCGGAGGAAATGTGCAGAACGGTAAGCAGTCAAGATCTTCCTATCGAGGAGTGTTGTATATCATCGCATTGGTAGCTGCTTACAGCATCGGCGCGTATAATTCGGGCAATGTTCTTGGTGTATCGGTATCCGGCGGCGCCAGCTTTCATAAGTTTCGTGAAGTGCTGGCGACAGTTCTTGATTCGTATGTGGATGAACCTGATCTGGAAGAGTTGGAAGTAGGCGCCATCGAAGGAATGCTGCGAGCTCTCGACCCTCATTCCATCTACATCCCTCCCAGGGAACAAAGCAGAATTGCGGAACAATTTGATGGTGAATTCAGTGGAATAGGCATACAATTTGACCTTATGGATGACGGCATCCTTGTTGTCAGCCCTATCCCCGGCACACCTGCGGATCGTATGGGATTGCGCGCCGGAGACAAAATCATTGAAATTGATGGAATCAGCACTTTGGGAATCACGAATGACGATGTGTTCACACAATTACGAGGTGAAACCGGAAGTTCTGTGGTCATTACCGTTCGCAGACAAGGCGAGCAGGAACCATTCCAATTGACACTTACTCGTGGCAGAATTCCGATTCATTCTGTCGAGGCAGCGTTTTTATTATCTGATAATCGAACCGGTTATATTCTAATCAACCAGTTTACTTCAGTTACCGCCCGGGAAGTAGAGCAGTCATTGCAGGAGCTGGAGCGGTCCGGAATGGAACAGTTAGTTCTGGACCTTCGGGGAAATTCCGGCGGTTACCTGCGCCAGGCGGATGAAGTGGTTGACAGGTTCATCACATCGGGTAAGGTGATTGTCCAGACCGAGGGAAGAGCCCGTGGAAACACAGAGATCCGCCGTTCATCCGATGTGTTGACTCATCCCGATTTACCGTTGGTTGTCCTTGTCAATACGGGTAGCGCCTCCGCCAGCGAAATCGTTGCCGGCGCAATTCAGGATCATGACCGTGGGTTGATCATTGGTGAGCCCACTTTTGGAAAAGGCCTGGTTCAGCAACCCATTGGTCTTGACGACGGGAGTGTAGTACGGATTACTACATCAAGGTGGTTCACCCCCTCTGGACGTTGTGTTCAACGCCCTTATGAAGATGGGATAGGGGAATATTACCTGGAGACGATGCACCTTGACAGCCTGGAGGAAGGCCTCGACACTGCACAGGTGTTCTACACGCGCACTGGTCGCGAAATGTATGCCTGGCGTGGGATACGACCGGATGTGTTTGTGCGTCCCGGCTATCTGTCCGAATACGGCACCAGGATTGTTCGAGAACGGTTGTTGATTGACTGGGCGCGTGAGTACGCGGAACAGTATGAATCATTTACTCTGCCTTTTGACGAATTCAGGGATGATTGGACCATTCCGCGTGAGGATGTCGAAGAATTTCTCCGGTATGCCGACGAACAGGGAATTGATTTTGATCGGCAGGGCTGGAACCAGGACCGTGATTTTCTGTTACTTCAAATAAAAGCGGAGCTGGCGCAGAGATTTTATAATGGCAGAACCTATTTCTGGCAAATACTGGTTTCCGGTGATGAGCTGATTGACACGGCTCTGGTGCATATCGGGGAGGCGGATCAACTTGCCAGAACACCTTCTCAGTGAGAAAATTGTTGACTCTGTCCGTAGGATTTTGCTACTATAGCGTGAACTTTGGAAATATTGGTTAAACGTATAGGTGCGGCGAATCTTTGCCGGTAACTACCCTAGGGAGGGTAAAAAGAATGGTTGACCTTTTTATTCAAGGTGGCCCCTTTATGTGGCCGATCCTTGGTGTCTTCATTGTGGGGATTATGTTCTCATTTGAACGCCTGATCAGCTTGATGCTTGCCGGCGTAAACACCAAAAAATTTATCATTACTGTCACGACGGCCTTGAAGGAAGAAGGCCCGGACGCGGCTATGGACATTTGCACGAAGACCCGTGGCCCGGTGGCCAGCGTCTTTACAGCAGGCCTTATGCGTCTTGGACGTGGTGTTGACCAGATGGAAAAAGCGGTGATGAACGCTGGCCAGATCGAGTTGGCATTCCTCGAGAAAAACCTGGTATGGGTTTCTACAGTTATCGCAGTTGCTCCGATGCTTGGATTTACCGGAACAGTTTCGGGTATGATTGGCGCGTTCCAGGATATCGCTGCAGCAAATGACATTTCCCCCGCGATTGTAGCCGGCGGTATTTCTGAAGCGCTCCTGACGACACTTTTCGGCCTGGTTGTTGCAATTATCATGCAGATTGTGAACAACTTTTTCATCGCCCGGATTGATGGCATCGTTGCAGGTATGCAGGAATCCTCCGTCGAATTTGTCGACACCCTGATGAAATACGAAGAAGACAACCAGAAATCTGAGAACCAGTAATAGCGGTTCGCCGCAAGGAGGCGGGCATGCTGATTAATAGAAGAAAAAGAGATGATGCGGAGATTCCCTCCGGATCGTTGCCCGACATTGTCTTCATGCTGATTATCTTTTTCCTTGTCACCACAACGATTGACATGGATAAAGGTATTCCCATGCAGCTGCCGGACAGGGGTGGCGAAGTGAGGGTGAACCCGGAAAACATTTGCAACGTCCTGGTTAATGCTTCCGGTCAAGTTTTGATTGATGACGATCCGGCTGAAATCCACCAGATCAGGGATATTCTCCAGTCAAAACTGGAAGCTAGAGGGCGAGACACAGACGGTTCCTGGCGATTGATCGTCTCAATTAAAACCGAACGACAAACATCGTACGACATCTATATCCAGGTGCTCGATGAGATTAAACGTTCGGGTGCATCCAAACTTTCAATTGCTGAACCGGAAAGTTAGTGGGAGGGTGTCATGCAATTTTCAACAAAATCCAAGCCGAAGAATGACATCCCCACAGCCTCGATGCCAGACATTCTTTTCATGCTCCTGATTTTTTTCATGGTTGTTACCGTGTTCAAGGAGTTCCGGGGTTTGCCGGTGTTACCGCCGGCTGCACGGACCACTGAAAAGCTGGAAAGTAAAAGAAATGTTGCGTATATGTGGGTGGACAAGTTCGGACGAATTTCGATTGACGACCGTATCATTCCGCTGGAAGATGTCTCCGGGATTATGGCAGAGAAATTCGCCGATAACCTCCGTCTGATTGTCAGTCTGAAGATTGACAAGGATGTCGAGATGGGGCTTGTAACAGATATCCATGAACAACTTCGTGATGCGTATACCTTACGCGTCAGTTACGCGACAAGATTCAGGTAAAGGGGGCTTCCGATGTATTCGTATAAGAAACCGGAAGCGGAAATTCGTCTTCGGTATCAGAAAAACGTAGAATTGGGGCTGGTCCTTTCCCTTACGATCATCACACTCGTGTTCATGTTTTCCAAGCGTCTCGAGTTTGATGTCGAAGTGACTGCTCCACCACCCGATTCGTTGATCGTGGAAGAAATTCCGATCACACAACAGGTACGGCGTCCTCCACCCCCGGCACGTCCCTCCATCCCGGTAGAAGACCCGGATGTGGATGTGGAAGAAGATCTCGCTTTCTCGGACTTTGACGAGATCGACTGGTCGATGGAAGCGCCTCCACCTCCGCCGACATCCATCGAAGAAGAGGTTGTAGACTTCTTTGCTGTGGAACAAGCTCCACAAATGTCCGGCGGTGTGCAAGCCTTGTACAGGTACCTGCAGGAAAACGACATGTACCCTGATATGGCCCGCCAGGCGGGGATTGAAGGGGATGTGATCATCCAGTTCATCGTGGATACAGATGGTCATCCAATTGACGTTGTCGTTTCTGCGGAACGGCCCGAAGGATTGGGATTCGGCGAACTGGGCGTCCAGGCAATCCAGGCACAGATGTTCAGTCCGGGATTCCAGCGTGACAGACCTGTACGAGTCCGTATGCAACAGGTGATCCGGTTCCGGCTCAGTAACTAGTTGTTGATGACATAGTGTTTGTATCAGCGCCTCAAAAGGGCGCTTTTTTTGTTTGTTTCACAGTTCTTCACATCGAGTTTTTATGTAATAATCCGCTACTTCATCGGTTGGGAGTCGGGTTTCATCACAAGATCATGTTTCTTCAGCTTTACTTCGAATGCAGTATACACGCCATTATTTCCATTCTGTATCGTGAAATGCAGATAAAACAATCACAAATATAAATATTAGAGGTATATGCGGAACTGTTTCCGGGAAAGTTTCGTATAACAGGTAGGCAACGGTATGTTGGGAATGAAGGAGAGCGTATACGTCCATAATCAAGTTCAGGGAGGGACAAGGCATCCACTTGTACAGACTCCAGTTCAGAACCATTTCAGGATTTGTCTTACGTGTAAACGCTTGTCATCAAATCATGAAAGGGGAGACAAATGTACTCGTACAAAAAACCCGAAGCGGAAATTCGCCTGCACCATCCCAAGTATATTGAACTTGGATTGCTCGTAGCTCTACTGATGATGACACAAGTTTTCCTGTTGTCTAAAAATTTCGAGTTTGATATCGAAATTCCCATTCTGGTCGATCAGGAACTTGTCATCGAAGATATTCCCATGACCGAACAATTTCGACGTCCCCCACCCCCTGCACGCCCCTCTATCCCGGTCGAAGATCCGGATACCCCTATTGAGGAAAATCTGTCTTTTATCGAGACTGATCCGGGATCGTGGAATATTCCAGCGCCACCTCCACCCATGGCGATCGAAGATGAAATCATTGACTTTTTTGCCGTGGAACGTAAACCAGTACTTAATGGAGGAGTCCAGGCATTATACACTTACCTGCTTGATAACAATATGTATCCATCATTGGCGCTGCAATCCGGTACAGAAGGATCTGTTATCATCGGTTTTGTCGTAAATTCAGGCGGTGTTCCGGTTGATATCAGTATTCTGGATGAAGAACCCGCTGGATTCGGATTTGGCGAGGTGGGAATTGCAGCTATCGGTGCAATGACATTCACTCCGGGTATGCAAAGGGACCGTGCTGTACCGGTACGGATGCAACAGGTCATTCATTTCCGGTTAAGAAATTAGATTTTTTTAGAGTTTTTCGGTAGCCTGGAGGATCGCATTTCCTTATATACGATTTTTTACCGTTGAAGGAGAAATACGCCTGTTACCTGTATAACATTTTTTCTGGACCACCCTGGGTAAATCGTTTCAAGCTCTCAAGAACGCTTCTTATGGTTCACGGGAGCTTTTTTATGCAACACTACTGGTGCTTCAGAGTCTCAGGAAAAAAAATATTTTGTATTTTTCCATGAGTCTAATAACTTTTAAAAACAGTGGGAACGACAAATTCACACTTTTTATTTACGACAACAATGTGCGATTTTTCACAACATGATCACGTAAGTAATGATTATTTTTATTTCGGAGTTGAAACAATTAATAGAAAATAATAATTAAAATTAGACATTTGAAAACAACAAACTGCATATCATTGCAACTACTGATATTGATCAAGTAGAAAGTGGGGGTGCAATGTAAAACATCAAGAGTGAGAAATAGATTTGTGAATTTTTTCTCATGTTCGTTTTTTGTACGGTTGAAGTGACAAAAACTACCTTTTTCAATCGTATATTACAACAATAGGATTATGGGGAAATGACCCAACATCCTTCACTACGCTGGAGGATTACGATAATCCTCCTGCTGGTAGCACTTGTTCCACTCGGTTTGGTGGGATTCGGCTCCTGGATCGTCTTCGGGCGTCTTCTGGAAAACAAGACGCTTGAACTTCAGGATTCCATTGTGCAACACCATGTTGCCGAGATTGATTCCTATCTCAATCAACGTGTTGCTCTTCTCGAGTACATATCCAATACCAACTCCCTCGTTGATTTAAGTTCTACACCTGTCCTTACTGATCTTTTGCGAGGATTAAACCATATAACCAATGGCGGGTTTACAGACCTTGGTGTATTTGATTTACAGGGAAACCATCTCGCCTACTCCGGCCCCTATGACCTTACAGGACGTAATTACTCAGACTCGCCGTGGTTTCTGGAAGCGCTACAAAACAGGGTATTCATCAGCGACGTGTTTTATGGATACCGCCAGGTTCCTCACTGTATCATTGCGGTACGAACAGATTCCGGTACTACTTCCTGGATACTGCGAGCTACAATCGACAGCGATCAATTTAATACGATAGTCCAATCCGGAAGTTTTTGCGAATCTTTCATCGTAAATGCTGATGGTATTTACCAGACAGCGTCCAATCATGGCAACCTCCTCGAAGAATGCCCACTGGATTCTATCGAACATCACGAACGAATCCGGCATGAATCCATCGAATGGTACGGTGAGACGACCATCCAGGCGACATCATGGATTAATTCCGGACGTTGGATCCTAGTAGTGCTGCAACGAGCGTCTGCGGTACAAACACCTGTAAGAAAAGCGGTGCTGGCCGGTTCGCTGGCAATTCTCATCGCCTGTTTACTTGTGATCGGAACCATTTTTTACGCGACTCGCAGACTTATCCTCCAGATTGACAAGGCTACCGCAGAGCGTGACGAAATGATGAATGCATTCATGCGTTCCGCAAAACTTGCTTCAGTTGGCGAATTAGCAACCGGACTGGCTCATGAAATTAATAATCCTTTGGCGATTATTGCAGCGGAACAGACGAACATAACAGACCTGCTTGAAGAATTCCCGGAATCTCAAACTGTTCTGGACATTTCAGGTTCAGCCCAGCGAATCAAAAAACAGGTGATGCGATGCGGTTCCATTACCGGTAAAATGCTCAAGTTCGGTCGAACCCATCAATCGAACGCCATACCGGCTCATATCGGCCCCTGTCTTAAGGAAAGTATCGCCTTGATGGAGCGACAGGCAAAAATCCGCAATATTGATCTTACTCTCGAGATGGACAACGATCTTCCGGAGTGCATTTTTGATCCGATTGAGCTTGAACAGGTCCTTGTGAACATAATAACAAATTCTTTCCACGCTCTTCCTGATGGCGGTTTTGTAAAAACAATCTGCAAACAATCGGTTAATCATGTGGAAATCAGGATTACGGATAACGGATCTGGAATGGATAAAGCAACGCTCAACAGGATGTTTGAACCCTTTTTTACGACTAAACCTGTTGGTAAAGGAACAGGATTGGGATTATCGGTTTGTTACGGAATTGTGAAATCCTGGGGTGCGAAAATGTACGCGTCCAGCGAAGTTGGCGTTGGAACGACCATGACAATCAACCTTCAGGTAGCACAACCAGGTGGTAACGTTTAAGAGGTGCGCTTATGCAATCTCAGGAAAAGATCATTCGCTTGTTGATGGTGGATGACGAAGAGGAGTTCATCGCAGCAACCGGAAAAATCCTCCAGCGACGAGGGGTTGAAGTCATTACTGCATCGGATGGAATTACTGCACTCAACCTGATGCGAGAATTTCTTCCGGATATTGTCATTCTCGATTTAAAAATGCCGGGGATGGACGGTTCTGTTGTTTTCGATCATATCAGGGATGAATTCCCCGGTACACCCGTCATCATGCTCACCGGTCATGGTACGGTTTCAAATGCATTTCAGATGTCGAAAAAAGGTATCTATGATTATATCTCCAAACCATGTGACATGGATGAATTGATCGGGAAAATTTACAAAGCTGTTGCTGCTTCAATTGAGGAAAAATCAAAACACTCCGCAGGAAAGAAAGACAACAACTTCACCAATGGGGAATCGAGGATTCATGTGTTGATCGTTGACGATGAAACCGAATTTCTCGACTCCATGTTGAGCGTGTTACAAAGACGGAATATGCAGGTCTATACCGCGGCTTCTGCTGAAGAAGCCTTTGAACTGCTCGAGGATAAGTATATCCAGGTAATTGTGCTTGATATACGGATGCCTGGAATCGACGGCCTGGAGGCGCTCAACATCCTTAAAAAGAAATACGAGGAACAGCAGATCATTCTGCTCACAGGGCACCCTACCATCGAAACGGCAATGGAAGGAATGAAAAAAGGAGCATTTGAATTCCTGATGAAACCGCCGGATATCAACGAACTGGTCGATTTAATCCGTAAAGCGAACGAAGATCGTCAGGAAAAACTGAAAGAAAAACAGAAACAGATGATTGATAATATTCTGAAAAGATACCCTGATTGAATTTTAGCATCGGAAGTTTAACATATAGTGGTCTATCGCATCAGATATGAAGTGTTCTGAGCTGCGTGTTTTGATTCATGACAAGGCGCATCTTTGCAGTCATAGCGAGCTATTTCAAAAAGATGCAACGATGTCATGGGTCAAAATACGTGCTTCCCGATTAGTCGGAACCTGTCATAAAAGCAGAACTACTCATGGTTGGTGCAATAGATCACTGGATCGGTTTGGGAAAACCTGATGTGGGAGGCTTGCAATGGCCAAACAAAGTGCCGCCAGGGAAACTGCATACGATAAGTACGTGAACTACAAACGCTTGTCGATTGCAGTGGTGGCGTTTGTTGTGATTGTATTGGTACCGGTTCCATCCAGCATGATGGATGTTGCGGTAGAATACAGTATGGGTGAATCCTATGTAAGGAATTTCATCTCACAGGAACTTTTCGGTGAATCATTTTCCGATGTGGATCAATGGCAAGCATTCACTGCCACTGTGCTGGAAAAGAACATGGGGCAGGGAGCTTTGGAAAAAGCCATGATCCTGCGTCGTCAACAACGACAGCTCCGCTCGATGGGGTTGACAGTCGATGAAAACCACTATACTCAGTACCGTGAATTTCTTACACAAATGGATGACGCTGCCCTGTCGGATCTGATGCACCGCGCCTATTCTCTTCGTCATGAAGAGCTGGGTCTCGAGATGCTTACACAGGGGGAACAGGAAAGGGTTCAGAAGGCGGCCAGGCATATCCGTGTCGCAGTCGCCATGGTCGCATTTGTGGTGATCTGTTTTATTACGGAAGCTATACCGCTTCCAGGTGTTGCTTTTTGTATCGGGCTAATCCTGATCTTTTCAGGTATTGTCAACCGTAACAATATCGCGTCCCTGTACTGGTCGGACGCCTGCTGGTTCATCATGGGCAGCCTGATGTTTGCAGCGGCCTTTGTGAAAACCGGGGTGGATAAACGTATATGTCTCATGGTCTTCCGTGTTCTCGCAAAACCGGGGATTATGGCGGTCACAGCGATCCTTATTCTCGTGATTTCTCCCTCGGCATCCTTTATTTCCGATCATGCCCTGGCAGCGATTTTCCTCCCTATCGCCATTATTTTATACAACAACAGCCTGTCCGGAAAAATTCCTGAAGACATGGAACTGGCGAAAATGCTGATGATCACCATTGCCATGGCTTGTAATATCGGTGGTTTCGGTGCGCCTTCGGGCGGCGCCAGGAATGTTATCATGATGACGTACCTCGAAGATATGTTCGGCATTACAATGGGTTACGGCCAATGGTTGCTCTTTGGAATGCCTTTTGTGCTTATCATGATGCCAATTTTATGGTTGCTAGTGAACTGGAGGTTTAAACCGAAAGTGAAAGACCTGCGCCCTGCTCTTGTCTCATTAAAAGATGACATTTCACGGATGGGTGGCTGGAACCGGAAACAGATTGTCGCTGTCGTTATTTTCGGATTGATGTTGTTCGGTTGGATCACTGAAAAAAATCTTTTACAAGGTGTCCTTGGGATTCGGCTTGGAATCGGGGTGATCGCGGTTGCCGGAGCGATGGCATACCTGCTGACCGGTGTTGTGAACTGGCGTGATTACCAGGAAAAAGTCGATTGGGGTGTAGTCTGGCTATACGCTGGGGCGATTATTTTTGGACGATCCCTTGATAGCACTGGCGCAGCATACTGGATGGCAAGATCTGTTGTTGAAACACTGGCATCTTTCGGAATGGATTCAGGACTGGCGCTTGTGGGAATGGGAAGTATTGTGACTGCCGGAATCACAAACCTCATGGCGGATGGACCAGCGGCTGCGGCAGTTGGACCCATAACACTGAACATGGCAGCAATTTCCAACCCGGGAACCATGCTGATCCCCTTCATGGGACTGGCTACGGCATGCGCATCATCGTTTGCGTATCTGCTCATCATCGGGACGCCACCTAATGCCATCGTGTATTCCAGTGGCTACCTGGAGGCAAAAGACTTTCTGAGGGTTGGTATTCCCTGTTTTATCTGCGCCCTGATTGTATTGTTGTTATTGGTAACATTCCTGTGGCCAGTGATAGGATTTAATGGATTACCTGCGGCATAGACTGTTGGTGCACACAATATAAGTGTTGAATTAATGATGTGGACATCTTTTTAATCGGCAGTAATTACAGTTGACTGCATTGTTTTACAAGGAGTTAAACATGCAAACGATTCCAACGAATTTACAGATACTGCTCGTTGATGATGAAGTGGATTTCCGTCGTGCCACACGTACCACCTTCGAACGAAGAGGGTTCCAGGTCGTGGAAGCCGAAAACGGAAACCAGGCGATTGAAATCGTACAACGTCATAAGTTTGACGTAGCGATCCTTGATCTGAAAATGCCCGGATTAACCGGGATTGAAACCCTTCAGAAGTTGCGTGAAATTCAAAGAGAGCTGCCGGTAATCATTCTCACCGGACATGGCACCGTTAAGGATGCGCTCGCCGGTTTTAAACTGGAGATTTCCGAGTTTCTCCAGAAACCTGTCGATATTGATCTTTTATGTGATACGATCAAACGACTAATTGAGGAAAAAGAGCACCTGCCGCTCAGGGAAAAGTCGATACAGGAATTAATGGTACCGCCGGAACGATATCCTAAAATCTATATTGACCAGGGTATCAGCGATGTGATGAAAGTACTTCATCGTGCGGTTTTCAGTGAGATCGAAGAAAACAACAAAATCCGGTCTGTACTGGTGTACACAAAAGAGGAAGAATTTGTTGGAATCCTCCGTTTTCATGATCTCCTGCAATCGGTTTTGCCACCCTACCTGGAAACATCGCCATACAGCACTTATTTCACCGGAATGTTCCTGGCTCAATGCAAGTTGCTTGGAAACCATTCCGTTAAAGATCTCATTGGTGATCCCATCAGTCTCGATCCAAGCTCGCCATTGCTGCATGCCGTCAATATTATGGTGCAGCATTACCTGGTGAATCTGCCCATTGTTGAAAATGGGAAACTGATCGGCGTGTTACGTGAAAAAGATATTATCAACGAGATTGCATTCCAGATGAATTTGTTGACGAAAACAGAATAAAACAGTGTGTCGGATTGAACGTGGACTGATCCTGATGCTTGTCTGTAACGGCAGGTTCAGGATCAGTTCTTTGTTTATGGTATGAATGATATATCATCTTCGTATTGAAGTTATCCGGTCATCCCGCTTGATCAGCTACTGTAAATGCCTTGAATACCGTCATTCTCACGCAGGAAGCTGTCTGAGAATACTGCAGGTAAGTGCATGTGTCACTCCCGCGAAAGCGGCTGTCCGAGAATGTATAAAGTTAGTAGCTGTGTCACTCCAGCGAAAGCTGGAGTCCAGAAATAGCGGGACGAAGTCGTGCTTAGAATACTGTTAATTAAGTAAATATGGCTTTAGTAAACAACTACTACCTGGACTGACGTAGACTACGACGTCAAGCTACTCTTGTTCCGGTTCCAGATCAATCTGGAATGACAGTCATACAGATACTCGGATAGCCTGCGGGAGGGAATCCGGAAGTTCTCTGAAGAAGTGCATCTATCGCTTGCAATGATCATCAAAATACTATATCCTGTAGTTAGGATTTCCTAATTCTTTATTCAACATATGGAGGAACACATGATCCTGCGTGACATTTTAAACCGGAAAGGCACAAGGGTTGTCTCGGTCAAAACAGGTGCTACTGTTTATGATGCTGTCAGTACCATGGTCGAAAATAAGGTAGGTGCAGTTTTGGTAGTAGATGACTCCAACACACCGTTGGGGATTTTTACCGAACGCGACAACATGAAACTCAGCATTCGTGAAAATCTCAATCTGAAGGAGCTGACCGTTGATGATTTTATGACCTCGGAAAATCTCGTGGTCGGCTTGCCCGGCGATTCAGTGGAAGAGGCAATGAAGGTGATGACTGACAAACGTGTCCGTCACCTGCCGGTGGTTTCCGACGGTCTCCTTGTTGGATTGGTATCCATCGGTGATGTGGTAAAAGCCGTCACGGACAAGTTTGTCGCTGAAATTCACTACCTGAAAAACTACATTGCCCAAGTCTACTAATCTTAATCTCTTATATTACAACAGGTAATAGACCTGTTGTAACAGGAATCGGTTCATGCAATCGATTCTGCCTGAGTTTGTGAAAGCATTCCCTATTTCAAAATTTGTAAAAATCTCAAGATTTCAGCACTTCATTCACTCATTATCGCGTTATTTTCTTACACAGTGAAACATTACTTTTCGGATTATTTATGCCATCATCACCGATCATCCTGTGGCTTCGTAATGATCTTCGTTTGTTGGACAATCCTGCCTTGTTTCATGCTGTCCAGACAAACCGCCCAATCATTCCCGTATATATCGAACAACCTGGCGGACCGAATAATTGGTCGCGAGGAAGCGCCTCAAATGTGTGGTTTGCCCAATCCCTTCGGTCTTTTGCCAATACACTGCAAGGTCATGGTTCAAAACTGATCATCCGAAGTGGTTCCGCAACCGAAGTACTACGGGCCGTAACACAGGAATCACAATCTGACACCGTGTTTTTCAATCGTTATTATGAACCCTATGAACGACATACTGAAAGTAAAGTAGAATCTCTCCTGCAATCAGTGGGAGGAAAACTTCAAAGTTTCCGTGGTAATGTCCTGCTGGAACCGTGGGAGATACAAACCCGAAACGGTCAACCGTACAAAGTATTCACACCTTTTTATAAAGCGATCCAAACCACTATTCAAGCTGTACAACCCTATCCCGCACCCACTCAGATTATATCTCCTGATCAATGGCCAAATTCTCTGACAGTAGAAGATCTCGGACTGGAAACAGGACTTGAATGGGAATCCTCAATGATGCAACACTGGATTTCCGGTGAAGATCATGCATTAAAAACCATGGAATCATTTCTCCGGGAAAAGCTGGAAAACTACCCGGATGGTCGCGACATCCCCTCTCGCCCGTTTACTTCAACCCTGTCGCCGTACCTGTCCCATGGCGAACTGAGTCCGCGAAAAGTCCTTCATTCCCTGCAATCCATGCTTGTCGAAACATCGGATCCGGCGACGATCGCTGCTGCGGAAACATTTGTCCGTCAACTTATCTGGCGGGAATTCGCGGTTCACCTGTTGTATCATTTCCCGCACACTACGGAACAACCCCTGAACGAAAAATTCTCACGGTTTCCATGGAATTCGAAGCCGGATGATTTGCGGACATGGCAGCGCTGTGAGACGGGGTATCCCATTGTCGATGCAGGGATGCGTCAACTCTGGCAGACGGGATGGATGCACAACCGTGTCCGTATGATTGTCGCCAGCTTCCTCGTGAAACATTTGCTGCAACCATGGCAGGATGGCGCTCGTTGGTTCCGGGACACCCTTGTGGATGCCGACCTGGCGAACAATACCTTGGGATGGCAATGGGTCGCAGGATCCGGTGCGGATGCCGCCCCCTATTTCCGGATTTTTAACCCGGTGTTGCAGGGCGAAAAGTTCGACAAGGATGGCGAGTATGTAAAAAAGTGGGTGCCGGAACTTTCCAAGCTTCCCTCTAAATGGATCCATAAGCCATGGCAAGCACCAAAAGAGCAGCTACAGTATGCCGGAATCACCCTCGGGACAACCTATCCGGAACCGATGGTCGACCATACGTTCGCACGGGAGCGTGCATTGGCGGCGTATAACAGTATTAAATGATTGACAGCCATTGCCGCGTCGTTGCGGAAGATTCCTGCCCGTCGTTGCGAGGGATTTTTCACGTCGTTGCGAGGTTGTACGCGCGGCAGTTTCTTTTGTGCGTACAACCGAAGCAATCCCCTTCCAATCGCGCACATTCCCACTCAGAGCCAGAACACGTCGTCGCGAGGTTGTACGCGCGGCAGTTTTTTTTGTGCGTACAACCGAAGCAATCTCCTTCCATTCTCACACATTCCCGGATAGTGCTTTTTATAGACTTTGCCACACTCGGAACAAGATTGCCGCGTCATCTGCCGGAAACAACAACGACCCCGGCAGACAGACTCGCAATGACTGACTTGGCGAGTACAACACGATCTGCAGCCTGTCCACCGTAGCTGTTGTTTTACCTGGTGGATGCAATCGGGTATCATAAAAACAAATCCCACACGGTCCGTCGGTTAACAGATCAGATGTCATGGCGATTCAAACGGTGTGGCGTCGAACCAAATACGTAGCACCGTCCTTCAGGGCGGTGATGTAAGATATTGTATACTCTACCTTTATCTATCCGACCAGAGTGCGCTTCAGCGTACTTTTCCTGCCTGTCACCATACAATTCCTGCAATTGGTAAACCTTCTGCAAGCAAGCTGAAGCGCGCTCCGGATAATTATTAGTACTTTTATCACCGCGCTAAAGCACGGTGCTACGTTGTCTCTCTTCAAATTACCGGGGGACCGATTCACATGGGGATGAGTGGAAAATCGAACGCAGTGATTCCCGGGTTTCAGTGGACGAAAGTGAGTTGTAGTTGATGCGTGGCACGGGAAACGGATTTGCGTGTTGTTGTTGGCAAATCCTTTCCCATGATTTAAGCATGTATGCAGCAGTTGTGAATACATCATGAACATTCGGGTGGTCCCGGCCTGCAGTTCAAGGCGGGGTTTCATAAATGCGTTTCATACAAATCGATTGATTTCCAACGCGATAGATCTGTTTTTTGGCACCCGACCATGGAAAGCTGGTCGGGCCACCCCCGCCGAGCCATCGCAACGACAAAGTGGAATGAGATTGCTTTGTCGGCTGCACAAACAACAACTGCGTGCAGCCATCCGCGCAACGACAAAGAAGCAATCCCCTTCCACTATCACGCACTTCCAAACAATTCTTCGTACAAATCCTTCCACTCCCGCACACATTCCCACACAGAGCTTGGAGCACACTTTTTCACACCTGGAATGAGATTGCTTTGTCGGCTGCACAAACAACAACTGCGTGCAGCCATCCGCGCAACGACAAAGAAGCAATCCCCTTCCACTATCACGCACTTCCAAACAATTCTTCGTACAAATCCTTCCACTCCCGCACACATTCCCACACAGAGCTTGGAGCACACTTTTTCACTCCTGGGATGAGATTGCTTCGTCGGCTGCACAAACAACAACTGCGTGCAGCCATCCTCGCAACGACAAAGTGGCAAGAGATTGCCGCGTCATCTGCCGGAAACAACAACGACCCCGGCAGACAGACTCGCAATGACTGACTTGGCGAGTACAACACGATCTGCAGCCTGTCCACCGTAGCTGTTGTTTTACGCTGGTGGATGCAATCGGGTATCATAAAAACAAATCCCACACGGTCCGTCGGCTAACAGATCAGATGTCATGGCGATTCAAACGGTGTGGCGTCGAAAAAACTACGTAGCACCGTCCTTCAGGGCGGTGACGCAAGATATTGTATACTCTACCTTTATCTATCCGACCAGAGTGCGCTTCAGCGTACTTTTCCTGCCTGTTACCATACAATTCCTGCAATTGGTAAACCTTCTGCAAGCACGCTGAAGCGCGCTCCGGATAATTATTAGTACTTTTATCACCGCGCTAAAGCACGGTGCTACGTTGTCTCTCTCCTGATTACTGGAGGACCGATTCACATGGGGATGAGTGGAAAATCGAACGCAGTGATTCCAGGGTTTCAGTGGGCGAAAGTGAGTTGTAGTTGATGCGTGGCATGGGAACCGAATTTGCGTGTTGTTGTTGGCAAATCCTTTCCCATGATTAAAGCATGTATGCAGCAGTTGTGAATACATCATGAACATTCGGGTGACCCTGCCTGCAGTTCAAGGCGCGGTGTCAAAACAACAAACACGTCGTTGCGAGACCTTTTGCACGGTAGTTGTAGTTTTGTGCAAAGGGTTGAAGCAATCTCCTTCCAATCGAGCACATTCCCCATCATTTCATTTTTCAACCATTGCACAACCGGAAGAAGATTGCCACACGATTTTGCCAGACGACAACAGAAGGCAAAATCGTTCGCAATGACGTGATCAACGGGTTACCCGGCCTGCAGTTCAAGGCGAGGTTTCACATACAATTCGATTGATTTCCAACTCGTCACTGCTGTTTTTTGACACCCGACCATGAAAAGCTGGTCGGGCCACCCCCGCCGGGCCACCCAAATTTCAAAAAATCTCGCGAGGTGGGGGGACACCCCCCACACCCCCCGTCAGAAAACAGAAAACAGAATTCCAGAACACAGAAACAGATAGGACTATTGGGCGGAACAAACGACACGAAACCCGATGCTGTAGTCCCGGTGGTACGGTTGAGTCCAGTTGCGATCGGCGGCACGACAGCTCCAGGCATTGTAGCCCCAGGAGCCGCCCCGCAGCACGCGAGATATCCCCGATGATGGTCCCGGTGGATTGTTCGCAGGGCTGCTTGAATAATAGTTCTCAACATACCAGTCGCTGCACCATTCCCACACATTCCCGTGCATGTCGTACAGTCCCCAGGCATTCGCCGCTTTCTGCCCTACAGGATGAGTCGTGCTGTTGCTGTTCCCGCTGTACCACCCTGCACGGGAAAGGTCCGATTCACTGCTGCCCGTAGAATAAGGTGTGGATGTTCCCGCACGGCAGGCATATTCCCATTCCGCTTCTGTTGGCAGGCGGTACCCCTTCCCTGGATCGCGTTCGTTCAGCCAGTTGACAAAAGCAATAGCATCGTTATGGCTGACACACACCACGGGATGAGTGGACGACTGTGACAAGTAGGGATTTCGCCAGTTGGCATCTGACTTTGTAGTCCATCTTCCATTTTCATAAACATACGCTCCCTCACCGATTTCCGCTTCCGTACGATATCCCGTAGCGTCCACAAAAGACTGAAATTGAGTTACCGTCACCTCCGTCGTCATCATCTCAAACGCATCCAGTGTCACGCGGTGCTGTGTCTCATTATTATCACGGTTCGCTTCATTATTCGGCGATCCCATCATGAACGATCCCGCCGGGATATAGACAAAACGCATGTTGGATAGAGGACCGTTGGATAGTGTCCCGGCTCTCGCTGACGCCTGTTGCTCACGCCTTCGCCGTTCCGACTCTGCCGCCGCTGCTGCGTTTGCTTCCGCTTCACGCTGGCTGGTACGGCACGAACTGATCTTCGACGAGATCGAACTATTCGCGCCACCGACCTCTATCGCCCTCTCATAGTGCTGGATCGCCGCCGCCCAGTCGCGGTTGTTCCGGGACTGGTCCCCCAACTGCTCCAGGCGCTGCGCTTCACGACGGTTCTCCGCAGCTTGCAAACTCGAACGGCAGGAAGTAATCTTCGAGGAGATCGAGCTGTTTGCCCCGCCAATCTCCAGAGCCTGCTGGTAATAGGCAATCGCATCATCCCAGTCGCTCTGCCCGCGTTCACGGTCACCCAACTGCTCATATCGGTCCGCGATCTCTGAAATGCCCCGTTGTGCACTGCTGTTATCTCCGTCCAAACGAAGCACCTCGCGGTAGGCGTCATACGCATTCCGGCCGGTGGGAGATGTAAGATGATTTGCCTGAAGGTGACCGTTCGCAGACACCAACAGGGAATCTATCCGGTGTTGCAGACGATCCGCTTCACTCGTATGGTCGCCTTGTGTGATAATAGCAACGGCTATCACAACAATCACCACAGCGATCAGAAGAACTGGAATGACAGGATTGATCTTCTTCTTTTTCTTCTCTTTGGATAGTCTCTCTGCTTCTTCCTGCTCTACTCTTAATGCTTCCTGCCTTCTGCGCTCTTCTATTGCGGCGATACGTTTCCGCTCTGCTTCCTCTCGCTTCTTCTGTTCCTCTGCTGCTTTCCGTTTCTCCTCTGCTTCCCGCTGTTTTCGTTCTTCTTCCGCTGCTTTCACCACTTTCTGATGACAATCGGGGCAGAAACCATCCTTCTCCCGGTGGCTGGCGCAGATGTTTTTTTTGCCGCACTTCGGGCAGGCGAACCGTTCTACATCCTTTTTTTCACCGCACACCGGGCACACGGGCAATGGCGGTTTTTCCAGCGCCTGCACAAAATCATGACCCGAGCTGAATCTGCTTGAAGCTTGCTTCGCGAGGATTGTTTCCAACGCGGAATTCACTATGTCCGGCAGTTCGGGGATCGGTTTTACCTTCGCGTTCCGGTGCTGGTCGGGAAAGTTGGGACCTCGGAACGGTGGATCGCCTTTCAGCATCTCGTAGGCGATGATCCCCAACGCATACAGGTCCCCCGCCTCCGATGGATCCTCCGCATCCCATATCTCCGGCGCCATGTACGGATCGGTGCCGGAAATCGAAGGCATCTTGGCACCCGACAGCAGGATTGAGTCACGCGCTGTTTTTGACAGTCCAAAATCGCTGATCTTCAACCGTTTTTCATCCGGGTGCCACAACAGATTCGACGGCTTCAGATCCCGGTGAATAATCCCTTTCGAGTGCAGGTAATCCAGACCTTCCGCGATGTCCTTCAGCAGTGGCAGCGCGGCTTCAAGAGAGAAACGTTCGTTGGGCTGTTTCGCCCTCAGGCTGTTCAGATCGCCACCCGCGACCAGTTCCATGATCAGGAAATACACCCCCATATCGGTCGTAAAATCACCGATCCGAACGATGTTCGGGTGCGCCAGTTCGGTGCCCAGGCGCGCTTCCCGTTCGATGCGTTTGCGTGCGACTTCATCCGCGGTCGCAGTGGTGAAGATCGCCTTCAACGCCACCGGGCGGGCAGGGGTGTACTGACGGTCTTCCGCACGGAACACCGCGCCCCATCCGCCTTTGCCCAACAGATCGCCGATCAGGTACCGTTTGAACCCCTTGTCAGGTAATTCCATCCCCAATTCCATTCCGGGTACGAGGGGCATTTCCGTGGAATGAAGACCGAACGGTGTGCCGGAACCGCCGGGGGGTGTGGAAAAGGGAGAACCCGAACCATGAGAGGAGGGAGGCACATAATCCATCGAATAGTCGCCGAAAGGGGCGGGGCGTTTTGGCGGGGATGAATCAGTTACACCGGGCGGTGGAACGTCAGGATTATGCTTCCCGGGGGATGGAACCCCCGGGCTACTCTCTTCCTCACTGATCTTCTTTTCGAGTTTGGCTTTTAATTCGAGATAGGTTTTCTCGCTGATTTTCCCGTCAATAAGCTGTTTTTCCAACGATTCCAGTTGTCGCCGAGATTCGGATGCCATTCCATTTCCCCCGAACGGTTTTTGACATTGAGACTGCGGTTACGAGAGCATAATATCCGAACGGGTGAGATGTAAGGCAAGTCAGGGGAGGGTGTTCGTTAAGTTTTTACTGTAGATCGATGAGTGGCATGGGAACCGGATTTGTACGTCGTTGCGAGGTTGTACGCGCGGCAGTTTCTTTTGTGCGTACAATCGAAGCAATCCCCTTCCATTCCGGCAAACATTCCCACACAGAGCCAGAACACGTCGTTGCGAACGTTTCACATGCAGTACCGTGAAACGTGAAGCAATCTCCTTCCATTCTCACACACATTCCCACACAGAGCCTGGAGCACACTTTTTCACACCTGGGATGAGATTGCTTTGTCGGTTGCACAAACAACAACTGCGTGCAGCCATCCGCGCAACGACAAAGTAGCAGGAGATTGCCGCATCGTTTGCCGGTAACAGCAACAACTCCGGCAGACAGACTCGCAATGACCGACATGACACCCGACCTTGAAAAGCAGGTCAGGCCACCCCCATCCGACCTTTTTGATACCCGAAAGAACGTTCCTTCGTCACAACCTTTTCGGGCCAACCGACCGGAAGGAGATTGCTTTGTCGGCTGCACAAACAACAACTACGTGCAGCCTTCCTCGCAACGACAGAGTGGCAGAAGATTGTTTCGTCGACTGCCGGGAACAACAACGACTCCGGCTGTCTTCCTCGCAACGACGTATCGGGCCACTCCCGCCTTCCCGGTGGATGGCAACACCAGGCTACTGTATTAATGAAACTTCGTGCCTTCCCGGTCCACACGGATGACACTTTTTACCCGCCGGATGCGGTTGGTTACCGAGGTCAGTTGCGCAAGGCTGTTGACATCGACAACAAGATGACCGGCAGCAAAACGGTCCACGGACTTCATACGGACTTCCGCAATGTTCACACCTGCCTTCTGAATCGCCTCGGAAAGATCATGCAGGAGATCATGACGTTCGTTCGCCAGGATATGGAGGGTGACATGGAAATGGAATCCCTCCTCCATCGCCCACCGTACGTCAACAAGGCGGGCATGGTCCAGGTTTTTCCGTTTCACATTGGCGCATTTTTTCCGATGGATGACTACTCCCCGGTTTTTGCTGATATAACCGATAATGGGATCGCCGGGAATGGGATTGCAGCAACTTCCGAACGAGATCAGCAGGTTATCTGCGCCCACTACCTGCACTCCCTTCTGGATGTCGTGTTTTTGTGCAGTGTGGTATTCTTTCCCGTGCGCAGGATAGGGCGCCATACTCTTCTGCTGGAGCGCCTGGATACGTTGGATGACATTCTGGACCTGCACATCTCCCTGCCCGATCGCCGCAAAAAACGCCTGGTCGCTGTCATACCCAAACCGTTGCGCCGTTTTTTCCAGCTCTTTTTCCGTGAGTTTTAAACGACGGCGTGCGAATTCTTTCCGGAGATTCTCTTCCCCGCGTCGGGCGGAATCTTCAAATTGAACCTTGCGGAAATAGTTCCTGATCTTGTTCTTCGCGCGTTTTGATTTTACAAATCCCAGCCAGTCGAGGCTCGGTTTCGCACGGTTGGAGGTGATTACTTCTACAATGTCACATTTCGCCAGTTCCGTGTTCAGGGGAACCAGTCTGTCATTAACCTTAGCCCCCTGAAGACTGAGTCCCACTTGAGTGTGAATCGAAAACGCAAAATCTACAGGCGTGGCGCCCATTGGTAGCTGTATCAATTTTCCTTTAGGCGTGAACACAAATAACTGCTTCGAGAATGGATCCAGCGATTTCAGATCAATCGGTTTCTGATCGGATTCCCCGTTCTGACCATTAAGGAGCTGCCGTACTCCCCTGAAATAGTCCCCTAACAGGTCGCGTTGTTTCGCTACTCCATATCCTTCTTTGTATTTCCAGTGTGCGGCAAGACCATACTCGGCGATCAGGTCCATTTCATGGGTTCGGATTTGTACTTCCACTACATGTCCCGTTAAGTCTTTCACCTTTGTATGAAGGGACTGGTACATGTTCGATTTCGGATTGGCGATATAGTCACTGAAGTAGTTCAACATTGGTTCATAGAGGCTGTGGACGATTCCAAGAACATGGTAACATTCTTTGGTTGTATCCACAATGACCCGTACTGCCAGTAGGTCAAGGATCTCGTCAAATGTTCGTTTACGTTTCTGCAGTTTGTTATGAATACTGTAAAAATGTTTTACACGACCGAACACACGCGCCTTGATACCTTCTTCCTTAAACCGCATTTGCAAAGGAGCAATGATCCTTTTTATTGATTCCTCCCTGCTGTCACGTGTGCTCGCAATACGGGTGGATATTTTTTTATATGAGTCCGGTTCAAGGATTTTTAACGCCAGATCTTCCAACTCCCACTTGATCCGCCCAATACCCAACCGATGAGCGAGGGGAGCGTAGACATCCAGTGCAGAATAAGCGAGTTTTTTTCGATCATTCTCCGTAAGAATACCCACATGCTTGATGGTATGGAGTTGATCGGCAAGGTATACCAGGATAACACGAAGATCTTCTGTAACGGACAGGAGAAGCTTGCGGAAAGCATCCGCCTGTTCTTCGATTTCCTCTTCTTTCTCGGGACGTATATATTCAAGACGGGATACTTTGCGAAGTTCATTGATTATCCCATTCACCTCTGCACCAAGTTCCCCGGCGATGCACGCAATCTCATTTTCAGCATCACTGACAAGTTCATGCAGAAACGCGGTCACCATGGTGGGCGCATCCACCTGCAATTCCGCAAGGATTGTCATTACTTCAAGTCCATGGGAAACAGAATATTCACCGGTCGGTTCTTTACGGGGGCCATACAACCGGGCGATCAGGCCGAGAGCATTCTTGAACTGCTCCTGATCCTTTTGACTTCGCAAATGGGGATTGGCATTTAAAAAACCGCGTAATTGATCCGCTTCTTTACGATTTATTACCGGTTTATTCTCTATATGAAAAAACTCTACAGGATCAAACATGGATATTCCAAACGTCAGGATTGATGAATTTCTTACACTTTAGAACAAAGAGATAAACAGAATATATCTTGTCCATCTTCTTCATATTCAGACATTTGAAATATAGGCTACGATTCAGATTTTTTATAGTATCCATATGTCTTCAGAAAGCGATTCGGAGCAGAAATAACTTGTTCGGAAGAAGTGACTGTTGGTCTATTGCACCTGCTTCGGATCGTAGAACAGAGTATTTATAATCTGTCATTCTGGACTCCAGCTTCGCTGGAGTTACGTCTTGCAGAAATGTATTGGATATCATATGGTGTAATAGACCACCACTAGACAGGAATTGATACAGCACTTACCTGATAGACGGTAATGTGGAAATATGAATAGAATACCCAAACCTCCATGACTGGTTTCTTACAGAACGCAGATACCTCGTGCGGTTCTGGAGCTTGTATTACGTTTTTCTGATTTGCGCAATGATCATTGGCTTTGTGATTATTTGCACGTTTTTATTTCCTTGATCAAATATTCCACATAACGTATTGGATTACATTTACACAGGACTCCTCTGTGTTTGGCAGGGTTGATTGCGTTTCAAGATTTCACACATTGTATCCTATACTATTGTTATATTGAATATTTCTGTCGATCTTTATAAAGAAATGTAGTAAAATATGCTGTCCTTCAAACACTCATGAACGATGTGTTGTTATCAACAGAAATCACCTTATTCTAATCAAAGCAATAACGTTGCCATATGTGATATATTTTACATGTCATGCATTATCTGTAACGATTCTCAAACCTGTATCGCATTGAATAATACTTGAATTGGCCCGGAGTTTCAAATAAGATGTAATTCGTGTGTTACCAATTTCAACAATGATTTGTGGACCGAACTTCTTTCATAAATGCTTTTAAACAATTTTGGCTGGATTATTTCCAGGAGTACATTCCACGTATTCAGTGGACTTTGTGTTTATGGAGAACAAATCTGAAGACTTGCCCATTTTTCGCAGTATCATTTGTATCTCGAGTATTCACCCGTTCAAAAAACACAACCAGATTATCATCAGTTTTATTCTAAGGAAGGATTGTACACACTGTTTTCATTACCGAGCGTAGCGAATCAAGACAGGAATACTGATATACGTATTGTTATCCGTATATGCTGTCTTCCGACTCCCCATCATCAGTAGATATCCATATGAGAAGTCATTACATTGCTACGAATACAGACAATTTCTTTCTTTGTGATTTATTTAACATATTTCTCTGATAATTTCTAAGTTTGACTCTCTTAACTGAATGTTTATCTGCATGATATCCCTGCAACCGGTGTTGCCATTGGGAATTTTTATGTACTTTACCCTCTGCAATAAAGTGCATGCAGTAACGATCTATCCAGTTTTGTAAGATTTTGGTGACGGTAGGTTTTCGGGAAATCCCGGAATCTGCCGTTTTACACTCATACATTATGTGTGAACCGAGTACGATAAGCGGGTAGTTTCCCGTAATAGGGCAATCGTACACGCCTTTAGCGTAGGAGGATATGTGGACACCGAGCGGTTTGTCCAGGTAACAGGGAAAAACGGCATCACAATCGCCATTGACAATGATTATTGCAAAGGCTGTACAGTGTGTGTCGAAATATGTCCTGTGGACGTTCTGGAAATGGTGCCGGTGGGAACACGCTGGCAGGGGAGCGTCGTAGTTGTCAAAGATATTGAAGCATGTATCGGATGCGAGTTATGTGAACTCCAATGCCCCGATTTCGCAATCGGAGTAGATAAGCCGAAGAAAGCGAAGAAAAAAGCGGAGGCATCGAGCTGATGGCTACTAAAAAGACAAAAGGAAGTGAGGATGTAAAATTCTGGCCGGGGAATATTGTTGTGGCTGAAGCGGCGGTTGCTGCAGGTTGCAATTTTTTCGGCGGTTATCCTATCACACCTTCCTCAGAAGTTGCTCATCACATGGCGTATCTGCTTCCTCGTAATGGTGGGCATTTTATCCAGATGGAGGATGAAATCGGAGCCATGGGATCAGTGATCGGCGCCAGCCTGGCTGGGGCAAAAGCGATGACTGCTACTTCGGGTCCGGGATTCAGCCTCAAGCTGGAGCACCTTGGTTTCGGGTACATGGTGGAAGCGCCGTGTGTTGTTGTTAACGTAATGAGAGGCGGCCCGTCCACAGGATTGCCCACTCATCCGGCACAAGCGGATGTAATGCAGGCAAGGTGGGGTACACATGGCGGACCATCCAACTGTGGCAATCACACCATCTTTCCACCAGGAACTGTACATGGAGATGATTCGGGCGTTCAACCTGTCCGAACAGCTTCGTATACCGGTCATTGTCCTGATTGATGAAGTTCTTGGGCATCTTTCCGAAGGTGTTATTCCGCCGGAACCGGGAAGTTTTGAGATCATTAATCGAAAGATGACAACGAAAAAACCGGAAGAGTTCTTCCCTTATGATACAAGTGAGGGTGATGTACCACCCTTCGCACCGTATTTTGAAGGATACCGTTGGCACACAACCGGTTTGAACCATGACCATACTGGTTTCCCGACCACAGATCCTGCCGTCGTTGATTTCGATGAAAGACGGATGATACGCAAAGTGCTGGATAATCGTGACATCATCGATAAGGTAGAATGGTTCATGGCGGATGACGCTGAAGTCGGCGTGTTCAGTTTTGGTTCAACTGCACGTGCTGCGATGGTCGCGGTCAAACAGGCACGGGAAAAAGGTATTAAGGCTGGCCTGATGCGTCCGGTAACCCTTTGGCCGTTCCCGAAACAGCAGGTTTATGATTTCGCAAAGCAGGTCAAAGCGTTTGTAGTCGCCGAGTTTAATCTTGGCCAGATCGTCTATGAAGTTGAACGATCCGCGAAATACGAACTCCCGGTACACCGTGTTCTCAAAACAGGTGGTGTACCCATCTCACCGGCAGAAATCCTTGCAGGAATCGAGGAGGTGGCCTGATGGCATTTGATTATTCACCATATATCCGTGAGGAAAAAATGCCGCACATGTGGTGCCCCGGCTGCGGCATCGGCATTGTGATCAAGAGCATGATCCGGGCTTTCACGGATTTGCAATGGGACCCGAAAGATATCGCTGTTGTATCCGGTATTGGTTGCACAAGCCGCGCTCCCGGTTACCTCGACATGAATACACTTCATACCACTCATGGTCGTGCCATCAGCTTTGCGACCGGTATGAAAATGCACCGTTCAGACAAGCATGTAGTGGTAATTTCAGGTGATGGCGACGCGACTGCGATTGGCGGGAATCACCTGATTCACGCTGCCCGACGTAACATTGACATCACCGTCATCGTAAATAACAACTATATTTACGGGATGACCGGGGGACAGTATTCTCCCACAACACCGCTGGGAGCAAAAGCCGCTACTGCACCGTACGGCAATCTCGAACCCTGCTTTAATCTTGTCAACCTGGTGAAAAGGCGCAGGAGCTTCCTTTGTCGCACGCGGTCAAGTTGGCAATGGTCGCCAATTAACGACATTCTTCAAGCAGGGATTTGCTCATAAAGGTTTTTCCTTCATTGAAGTCGTTTCCAACTGCCATACACAATTCGGAAGACGCAACAAGATGGCCGATCCGATGAACATGATCAACTGGATATCCGACCGCGCCAAACCGTACAAAAAGTGGCAGGATATGTCTGAAGAAGACCAGGCGCTGTATTATCCGGTTGGAGTTCTTCATAAAGAGGAAGATCGTCCGGAATACACAGACACGTATCAAAAACTGATTGATAAACTTCAAGCCGAGATCGCAGCGTCGAAATAGCCCTGGTGGGCAGAATTCGATAACCGAGGAGAAGAAGATGCATTTTGAAGCACGTTTTTCCGCCGTCGGCGGGCAAGGCATTATTCTCGCGGGGACGATTCTGGCGGATGCCGCCCACCTGGAAGGGTTGCACGCTGCCGGTTCCCCCACCTATACTGCACAAGTCCGTGGTGGCCCCACAAAAGTGGATGTCATTGTCGATTCGGGTCAAATCCTGTTCCCACGGACAGCAGACATTGATTTTTTCCTTTCCCTTGCAACCAAGTCGTATCAAAGATTTGGTGTAGATATCAAGGATAAGGGAACAGTCCTGGTAGATCCAAATCTTGTGGATGTTCCTGAGGAAGATAAAGAGAAATACGACCTTTATGAAGTCCCGGTGATTCAACTTACTGCGGATAATATGGGACGCATGGTATACACATCGGCCGTTTCACTCGGAACCATGGTTGCTCTGACTGATGTCGTTACGGAAGAGTCTATTCGGGAAGCTCTGAAGAAACGCGCTCCGAAAGGAACTGAAACATACAACATGAAAGCACTGACCATCGGGATTGATGCTATCAAGAAGATGCAAGATGCCGGTGTGAAGTCATATTTTTAGCATGTTGTTCACCGATTTGCGTAAAAAATGCCATCCATACGGATGGCATTTTTTTCTATCCTTTTACAACTTTATCATAACACTGAGCAGTTACAACCATCCCATTGCCTTGATACTCGCGATACGGCGTTCCGCCTCTTTCATTACTTCTTCAGATGGTCCTTTGAAGGTTTTTTTCGGCAATTCCCATTCTTCCGTATTATGATTTTTTGTCATCAATTCCGCACGTCCATTAGGCCATATTTCCACAGCATAAAGATTACTCTCATGTACTGCGAGTATCCGTCCAAATTCATCTGCTGGAAATAATTCCCACCCCATTGATCCCATCTGATATTCCTTTTTACGCTATTGAACCGTTCTTTGCATTCGGGAAAATACGATCCATGTTCAGATCATGCAATATGAAAATTGCCTCTCGATTCCAGCAGTCTCAAAATACAATTTCTTGTTTGAAAAATTGTAATTTTACAATGTCTATTTTTATTTATTCTTTCATAAATACTTACATCTTCATTTTATTTAGCCGTTTCACAGGTCTGTACTAAACAAGAAATATATGAATACAAGAGGATCACAAGGCAAATACACCTTAGGACCATTAAATGGAATCCATAAAGGCTGACATTTCATTTACGTTTCAGCAACGCCCAGGCAGTATCGCTTCCCTGTCCCTCCGAAAACGCCATGCGTATCCAGAGTAAACGCCAATGGCTCCAGTAATCTGGCGGCGCTCAACGGACCTGCATCCACAGGATCCAGGCCAATGTCGATGGAAAGTTGAGAAACTGTTTCTTTTGCAACTGCATCATCCCCACAGAGGAAACTGCTCGCCGGTACACCATTGATCTCAGGTTCTTCGAAAGTCTTGTAATAAATGCTGTTAAACGCTTTTACCACATATGCATTTTTTGTTGAATCCTGGATCATCTCTGCTGCGGAAGTCACATGTCCAACTTCGAGTTCTCCATGTATCAGCGGATTAGTAGGATCAATGAGAATTTTACTATCAAGATCGAGTTTTTTAACCGTCTCAAGAGCCACCGACCATGGAACTGCAAGCAACACTGCTGTTCCAAACCGACAAGCATCATCATAAGAACCACCTTGGGAACCATTTCCAACAATGGTTGCCAGTTGTTCCGCTTTTCCCGGATTACGGGAACCAAAGGTGACATCGTGCCCCTTCCTCGCCCAGAGTTTACCGAGAGTACTCCCGATATTTCCGGTTCCCAAGACTCCGATTTTCACTGGTAATTCTCCTTCACTGACCTACTGGTAAGAGGATTGAAGCACAGTAGGGATGTTTACATTCGATCAGTAAAAATATCGACTTCATTCGAAAGAGTCCACTCTTCACCATTCAAACAATATCACCTCAGGGTTTCGGAGCGAGATAAGGGATGAAGTTCCGTAATACCCAATAGGCAAGAATCATGATCAATAATACAACATACACCCATTGTGGAGTCAAGATCGCAGGCATCTGGTACGCTGCAACGGCTTCCACAACTTTACGGATGGCAGCATAAATGATGATAGGCGCCAACACCATTGCCAATGGATTTTGATTCCACAAACCAAAAAGATTGCCATTGACTATTTCCGTCACACCCCTGACACTTCCACATCCCGGACAATAGGTTCCCGTCAGCATATGCCAGGGACAACCGGGAAACAGTTTTGTTTCGGAAGGGGGTAGAAAATAAAGAACCGCAGCGATGATAGCCAGAATGGATATTCCGGTCACCACTTGTAACATTGCTCTTTTACGTTCAGTAGCGTTGAGTCTGGTTCCCGGCAGGAGCTTCCAGGCTCCCATCAATACAGCTCACCCATAAGCGCCATAGTGATTATAAAAGCGAAATACACAACCATAAATACAGCGCCGATGCCAATACCCCAATTCGACCAGATATTTGCTTTATTGCTTGCCTCTTTTGCACCGGCTATATCGCCAACCAGTAGTTTTGTATTCACCGAGGAGGCATAGACAATTGCCACAATCCCGAATGGCATACAACACAGGATGGCGGTCAGGATCGCTTTTGCCAGATGTGTGTCTACATAGGGTGGTTTCGATTGATCATTTGTATGTGGTTGTCGAGCTGGAATGTTGCGCATAGGTTTGATGAGTATTATTGTATGACTGTGAACCAGAGCCTGAACTGAACTGTGTATCAGAACCTGTTGAGTCTTTTACACTATCCTCAACAAACTCATCGTCGGAGATTTCTTCATCATATTCTGCGTCCTCAAGGTTATCATCCACCACCTCCTGACCGCAACTGGAACAGAATTTTGCGTCATCATTGAGTTGTGAACCGCAATTCCCACAGTATTTCATTCTTTCTCCCTGTAGTGATGTTGAAATCAATAGCCGTTTTTTTCAAACCACTTGTTTCCCGTTATTCGCCAAGCAAAACAATGACAAAATAAAGGGCATTAAAAACAGCACCCAATCCAATTCCCCAATTCGCCCATATACTTGCCTGATCGCTTGCTGTGAGTGCCCCGCGATAATCCCTCGTTTTCATTTTACCGTTTACTGAAGAGGCATAAACGATTGATACAATTCCAAAGGGCAGACAACAAAGTATTGTTGTCAGGATCGCTTTAGCAAGGTGATTGGGGATATGCGGAATAGAAACCGGTGTTGGCTCTTCCCGATAGTCAGACCTGGTCCAATCAGGTTCAGAAACAGAATCATGCGCATCCATTCTGGCATCAAGATCTGAATCATGTACTTAGTATTGTACCGCACCTGGTGCAAAACCTGGTGCCTTGACGGAATTTTTCGTTGCAGTTTGGACAATGTGGCATATTTACCCGGTTTGTATAGATGTCTAATGAAAAACAGGAATAGACTGAAGATACGTACCTGGAAGCCCTTCGGCAAAATTGTCAACGATACAGATTTCAGAAAGCCCATTCTCTCATGCCGATTAATTGGATTTCCTGATAGAACCGTGAGGTAGAATAAAGTATATTATTTAACCGTATAAATCGAACAGGTGACTATTTTGAACCTTCCAGATCCAAGCCCACTATCACCAGCAGAATTAAGCAGGTTGAACCTGCACCGGTTTGTCGCACTGGACCTTGAGACAACCGGACTCGATCCACGTAGCTGCAGAGCTCTAGAGTTCGGTGCTGTTCTTTTCGAAGGTGGTAAAGAAGTAGCAGAGTTTAACGAGCTGGTCGCCGTTGAAGATGTGATCTCACCGGAAATTACCCGGATCACCGGGATCACCGAAACGGATGTCATTGGTAAACGTTCCATCGAAGAAGTATTACCGGATTTTTGCGCGTTTGTGGGTGATGCACCGGTTATCGGCCAGAATGTCAAATTCGACCTCGATTTTATCCAGATGGAACGTGAACGGATGCCGCATGGATACATCCCTTCGTGGAATATCGGTCCGGTGTATGACACCTTAACCATCTCACAGGTGTTTTTTTCCTTTCCTGCCAAGTTTCGGCCTCTCTTCCCTGTGTCGTGAGCTTGATGTAGTGCTGGATGGTCACCACCGAGCAGTTAATGACGCTCGTGCAACCGCAAAAGTATTCCTGGAATTGCTGGCGAGAGCTCGTAGAACATCTTATGGTGAACTCGCGGAAATGGACCGGATCCTCGTTGGTTCCGATTATTCACTGGGGCAGTTGATCAAAGGATTTCACGCCATTGAAGCAGGACCGGAAGGCGTTTACGTGGCTCCCCCTCTCCCGGACAATCGTATCGGACGCTGGGATGGCGAACAGACGGAAGAAACCTCGGAAGATCATGTCTGCGATGATATTGCCTCCTTCTTTGCCGATGACAGCGCCCTGGCAAACATCATAGATGGATACCAGTCACGATCCGGCCAGATCAAAATGGCAGAGATGGTGGACCGCACCTTGAATAAGGGCGGTATCCTTCTCGCAGAAGCGGGAACCGGAACCGGGAAGAGTTTCGCCTACCTGGCGCCGTCACTCCTTCATGCCCGTTCTGGCGGCAGCAGAGTCATTGTCTCTACTTTTACACGTCATCTGCAAACACAACTATTCCAGAAAGACCTGCCTGCGTTAAATGAAGCGCTGGGTGGCGGATTCCGTGCCTGCTTGTTGAAAGGACGTGGGAATTACATCTGCAAACGCAGGTTCGACATCGCTGTCGCCGATCCGGATAACCTTGAACCCACAGAAAAAATTGGCGCTTTGTCTCTCGTACGATGGTTGCAGGTTACCCGCACTGGCGACATCAGCGAGATACCCAATTTCTACCGGATCATCCCGAGAAGTCTCTGGGCGAAATGCACTGCGGAAACCGGTTTTTGCACCGCACGTGTCTGCCGGAAATCGGGAAACTGTTTCCTGCATCGTATTCGAAGTTCAGCGATGAGTTCCCATGTTGTGCTGGTCAACCATGCCCTGCTCTTCAGCGATCTCGCCGCCGGAGGCGGTGTGTTGGGGCCATACTCGAAAGTGGTGTTTGATGAAGCGCACCAGGTGGAAAAGGTGGCCGCGTCGCACATGGGCATAGACTATTCGCACACCCAGTTGCATGGCATCCTGTACCGCCTGCTGGATGCTTCCGGAAAACACGGTCTGTTGCTGCGTTTCGTGAAGTACGCGGAGACTTTGTATCCTCCACTCTCCACCGGCGACACCCAGAAGAAAAATCCCCTCGAAAAAGCCATCGAGGGTGTGCAGACCAGCCTGGAGACCGGTTCACGTTTTAACGAAGCTCTCAATTCCCTGTTGCGTGATAAGAGCGGATACGGGAATGATTACGGGCAAAGGGTTCGGTACCGTGAAGGAAAAAAACTCCTCGATTCCATCCTGGAACAGGTCGAAGCACACAGCAATTCGCTTGGTTCGACAGCGAAAGCCTTAAATAACCTCTGTGATGACATTGACGAGGAAGGATTTCCTCTCGATGGCGGCGATGATCTCGCGGGCGAATTGAGACGACTCTTCGGAGAAGTCAAAACTCTGAAATCATGTTTTGATACTTTAACCGGCGAAGGCGATGCCGATTTTGTTTTCTGGTACGATATCCCTTCCAACCCGCAATGGCCGATCCGGCTTTATGCTGCGCCTGTGGATGTTGGGGCTGTGCTTCAGGAAGACTTTTATCCGAAACTGGATAGCACCATCTTCACTTCGGCAACAATGACCGTGGATGATTCTTTTAATTACATCTCCTATCGACTGGGTGTCGAAGAGGAATTTGACAGCGACATCTTCGAGTCGCCGTTTGATATGAGACGCCAGCTTTATATCGCCATCCCCGATTTCCTTGGATCACCCAAAGGAAATGTGGAACGGTTCACGAAAGAGGTCGCCAACCTGACCTCCACCCTTGCGTTGAAACAGAAATCGGGAACACTGGCGCTGTTTACATCAAGCCGTATGCTGCGGGATGCGTATTCGCTCGTGAAACCATCCTTCCAGACACATGGACGGATGCTGTTGGGGCAGGGACTGGATGGCGGACAGGCGGATTTGCTGGAACGATTCAAACTGTACAAGGATTCTGTGCTGTTCGGCCTGAACAGCTTCTGGGAAGGCATTGATGTTCCCGGCGACGCGCTGGAGTTGCTCATTATCGCGCGGTTGCCCTTCGATGTTCCCTCTGACCCTCTTGTGGAAGCGCGGTGTGAACTGATCGAAGAGGACGGCGGCAATCCCTTCATGGAGTACTCTGTCCCGGAGGCGGCGTTGAAGCTAAAGCAGGGTATCGGACGGCTGATCCGTACCACCGAGGATGTGGGTGTCGCGGTGATCTGCGATGCGAGGATCATCCGCAGCCGTTGGGGCAAAGTGATCCTGAATTCACTGCCCGTCACCCCGATTGAGTACAAACATATCGATCAACTTGTGGATGATATTGGTGGATTTTTGGGTAGTGAATAAGTTTCCGCGAGTGTGGCCCGACTGCGTGCAGTCGGGTGTCATAGCACTTGATGTGGATTAAACACGTCGTTGCGAGACCTTTTACATCGTAGTTGTTGTTTGATGTAAAAGGTCGAAGCAATCCACTTCCATTCCCTCACACATCGCCAGACAACTCTTCGTACAAACCAGATCACAACTGGAATGAGATTGCCGCGTCGTCTACCGGAAACAACAACGACTCCGGCAGACAGACTCGCAATGACTGATACAACACCCGATCTTGGACTGCAGATCGGGCCACCCTCAACCGGCAGAAGATTGCTTCGCTTCCACGCACAACAGCAACAACCATGCGTGAAGGCTCGCAACGACGAGATATGTTCCCGGACCGATTTTTGTCTTCGGGCTACGTGCTTGAAACCCGAATAGTGCGTTCCTTCGTCACCAAGCTATCCAGGCCAATTGTTCCACAGCATGACACCCGACCATGGAAAGCTGGTCGGGCCACACCTGGATCAGTGATGTTCTTCCAACCAGTTGCGCATACTCGTGCGGGTGATTTCGATCTGCTCTCGACCGAAACGGACATTTTCACCGCCATGACCGGGAATTAGAAGATCAAATTCGAATCCATCCACAAAGTTGAGCGCATCCAGCCATAGTGCAGCATCCGATTCAGCCATATATCCCGTTCCCCGCCATGCCCGGATCATACATCCTCCACCGAACATCACCTGCAGCGTGGGCAGGGTAGACGATAACATTGTCGATGGTATGAGCATGCCCCGGATAATGCACTTCCACCGGAGTACCGGCGAGAGTGAAACGTAATCCCTCATTCAACAGGAATACATGGTTCGGATGAACAGGGGTGAAGTTTTCATAGAAGGCGCGTATCGCAGGATCTTCAATTGACGTAAACAGGTTGTGTTCTTCTTCGGTAGCGTCATTTTTTTCATCAATCAACTGCATGGTTGCATCCGAACCGTAGACGGTGATCCCACGCTCAACCAAGAGTTCATTTCCACCAAGGCAATCGATATGATAATGGGTATTGATCACGGTGATATCCGGATCGGCAACTTGTTCGTTGATCCAGTCCAGCACCAATCCCATCGCTTCCGGACAACAAGGTGTATCCGCAATAAGAACCTTGGATGAATCCAGGAAAACGACCATGGAATTGCACGGCCATGGGAACCGATGTTCGATTACATAGACATGTTCCTGTACCTGGATCGCCCGGAGGTTTTCGGCGAGTTGTGTTGCAGGAAATGGCGCATGTTCTTCCTGTTGTGCACAGGCTTGCACTACAGTTCCGAGAAAAAGGATCAGAAATCCGAAAATCAGTTGCAGCTTCACAGGTTTCCCCCCATCAATCTTCGAAATGCATGTATTCAGAACAGAACCAATGTACGAAGATCAAAAATGTATCGCTGTACTTCATGAAGAACCAAAGAAGATCGGTATGGTGGTTAAAAAAAGTAACCCGGACGCAATAAATCGGTCCGGGGAAATATCATCTGCATGAACAATAATTACTATTTGGAATTGGAATACGGAAGTACTTTTATATTATCCCCGAACCGAATTTTTACGTCCGGACTACATTCTCATTGCGTACATACGTGCTTGTATGTATAGTGCATCAAGGACAACCAGGTATATTTTAACAAAAAAAGGCCACCCTGTTACAGGCAGCCTTATAGCATCCAAAACGCAGATGTTAGTACTCATCCAGGTTCCGCCATTCGGCATCTTCAAGCCATGTGTCCGGACGTTGAACAAGTTCAATCATGTTCCCGAGCACATTGTAATGGTGGTGTTCCTCTGCTGCGATCTTTTTCAACAGACTCTTCTGATGTTCATCATCGACTTCTTCCATTTTTTCAAGGTAGAAGTCTTCACTTTTCTTTTCCAGCTCCTGGGCTTTCAGGTAGTGTTCCTTTGCTTCTTTTTCAAAGTCAAAGGTCTTTTCACCCTTATCCTTCATTTCCAGGAAAATGTTTTTTACATCGGTCAGGAGAGTGGAGGTGGTAAACTCAGCCCGGCTACCGGTGTTCATGGCGTTGAAAATGTTGTAATGCTTCACCTCTTCATCCGCCAGGGCATTTAAAATCGTTGCGAGACCGGCATTTCCTGCTTTTTCGGCCAATTCACGGTAATACGCTTCGCCATCTTTTTCCATCTGCATGGCAAATTCTAAAATGTTCATCATCATCCTCGAATAATGGTACATGTATTTGAATTTTTCTTTTACATCAAAACATTTCTCTATTCGATGTAAAAGTACCGTGAAAGTTACATGCTGTCAAGCAATCCACTCCAGTTGAGTCGAATGCTTGGGTAATAAATTCCAATATGCGGTATGATCTTCCCCTTATCGGCAAGTGATCATCCTCCTGAACCTCAGTGTTTTCAATGTTCTATCAATCGGCATACAGCTTGCCTGCGTAATAGTAGAACAAAAGCATTCGTGGAGTTCAGGATGAAATTCACCTCTTATGCCAGCAGGATCCATGGAAAGACAGCATATGTCCATGGCGGCAAAGCTCTCGATATGGACCACGAAGGTGGTCTCGAGGATGTACTCGATGCGATGATTAATACCGGGGTACGCAGGATTGTGCTTACTCTCGGTGACATGAAGTTTCTCCATTCAACCTTATTCAGCACACTCCTGGCGATCCAACGCAAATTGGAATCATTGGGGGGCGACCTGATCCTGGCCAAAGTACCCTGGTTTGTGCAAATGACTCTTGAAGAGCTTGGGGTGCTTCACCGGTTCGCAGTTGTTCCGGATGAACAGATCGTGAGTCGTGCAGAGCTGGTACAACTGGATTTGGAACATATTGACATTCCCGGATAATGAATTGAGCAATCAATATCCGCTGCAGGTTGATAAAGCAAAAGACGGGAAAATCCCGTCTTTTTTTACAGATGCAAACATTGTATGTATCTTCCCATGACAGAGCACAGGACAGATTTCGTCAGAACAATAGTAGTCAATCTGAACTATCCCAGATCGGGCTCGCTTCCCGGCATATTGCCATAAGCGGTTTGAATGCTGGCCACGAGATCTTTCAGATTGAACGGTTTGCTCAGGAAAGCATCCGGCGGAAAACGCGAATGACTGATAAGTTGCTTGTAATGAGCATATCCAGTGATTAAAATAACCACAGTTTCAAAATAACTTTCTTTGATTTGATCCAGTAGAATTACACCATTTTTCTTGGGCATATAAATATCGGTGATAACAAGAGAAGGCGTACTTCTTAAGAAAAGATTCCACCCTTCTTCACCATCATGTGCAAGAATGGTTTTAAATCCAAGACTTTGCATTGCTGTATCGAGAACATCGAGCATATCCGGATCATCATCGACAAGCAGTACCGATGGTTTTTCCTGAGCGGCCATAATCGAGGTCCGTTAGTGAAAAGATGCTAATTAAATAAAATGTAACCGGATAAAAATTCCGGTTTTTTAGGATTTCACGATAAGATATAGGTTTTTGTCACAAAGCGCAAGAAGTAGATTCTTTCTTCGTACATTGCAGCAACGATTGAACGTTTCAGGAGAACGTAAAAGCTGTTTACACGAACTCATGGAGTCGCCGTGTGTGGAATTGCGGGCCTGATTGCCCTTGACCCATCGATTGAAGTATCTGTACCTCTACTGCACAAAATGACCGAGAGCATCGCGCATCGTGGTCCGGATGGTGAAGGGTACTGGACTGGAGAAGGTGCGGGACTTGGTCACAGGCGGCTTGCCATCCTTGACATTGAGGGCGGTATTCAGCCCTGGGTTGAAGAAGATCGCGCAGTATTGATCTACAATGGTGAATTGTACAATTATCGTCCTCTGCGTAAAAAACTGGAGGAAACCGGGCTGGTTTTCCGTTCCAATTCCGACACAGAAGTCGTTATTAAAGCACTACTGACCTGGGGAATCCAGGGTTCCTTGAAACGATTCCGGGGCATGTTTGCGTTTGCACTGTGGGAGATGGGTCCGCGACGGTTGACGCTTGTACGTGATCACCTCGGCATTAAACCGCTCTATTGGGCCAACCGTGGCGGTCTCCTGCGCTTCGGCAGTGAAATAAAAACAATCCTTGCTGATCCGGCATTTCCACGAATTCCTGATACTACCGCTCTCGTTAATTACCTGGCGCACTACCGCCTTTCACTCGGTGACCAGACACTTTTCAGCCATATCCGGGAAGTTAAACCGGGGACTTTTCTCCAGTGGGAAGGCAAAAGACGGACGGAGACACGGTATTGGCAACTTCCACTTATCCCGGAAAAGGAAAAAGAAGATCCTGGAGAGTTTGAAGCGATTTCCGAGTTTTACCGCCATTTGAGAGTCGCTGTCCGGCGACGTCTTGTCTCAGATGTCCCTGTCGGCGCTTACCTGTCCGGTGGAATTGATTCTTCTGCTATTGTGCAACTGATGAAATCCATCCGTAAACAGAATATCAGGACTTATTCCATCGGTTTTGAATCCAAAGGATACAATGAATTCGAATATTCTTCACTTGTCGCGCAATCCCTCCAGACACCTCATTTTAAGGTAAATATGACGGAAAACGGCTATTTCAGGGATTTTGAATCCCTGATTTGTGTGAAGGATACACCGCTTTCCGTTCCCAATGAGGTTCCATTGCGGTTCCTGTCAAAAATCCTGAAGAAAAAAATCACCGTCGTTCTATCCGGGGAAGGGGCGGACGAACTCCTGGGCGGGTATACACTCCTCATGCGCAGCCCCCATGATTACCTGCTTGCACTCGCCCTTCAGGAAGACAATGGCGATTCCTTCCCGCCGGGTGTCGCAGACAGGCTGCGTTCCTCCCTGCAGAACACCTATGGAAGTTGTACGTTCCGCTCTCAATTACAGCAGTTTCTTAATTTTTACCAATGGATTCCCAAACACGAACGTGCCAGTCTGTTTTCCGCAAAAGAACTGCTCGAGAGGAGTGAAAGGAAAATCACCCGTTTCTGGAATGAAGAATGGGCTCGCCTGGACGCCGGAAACCTTGATCCCTACGACAAAGTGATGCACATCCTGGAAGAATGGCACCTCGGTGCATTGCTGATGCGATTAGACGCGACGACCATGGCGGAAGGCGTGGAAGGACGTGTTCCCTTTACCGATATCGATCTCGTGGAATATGTCAATACGTTGCCATTAAAATACAAACTCCGATGGCGGGGAAAAAGCGAAGCCGAAGCAGCGCGGTACCAAAGCGCACTTGAAGTTGCCGGACGTTTGGATATCAACAAGTATGTACTGCGGATGGCGTTTGCGGATAAATTGCCACCAACAATCGTATCACGCCCGAAAACCGCGTTTCCGGTTCCCCTTGATGAATGGTTTTTCGGACCGTGGTTCGGATGGGCGAGCGAACGGATCCTAACAGAAAAGATGGCGTCCATTTTCGACTTAAAAGCTCTCGAACAATTCCTGAAAGGCGGACGCGCCAAAGATGAAGGGATGAAAGCCTGGATGCTCACCAATATCGGTATCTGGCTGGAAACCTATTTCGGGAAGAATGGATAGTTCTGGACACACAAGCCATGAAATGCGTCGCCTGGCGAATCAGAGCATTGTGCAGTTCAACGAAGCCTGATTCCCGGGTTTCAACAGGTTATGCTGATAGTTCAGACCTTTTATACTGCGACTCCCTTTCGGCGAAAGTGTGCTCCCTTTCGGAGGAGCTCCCTTTCGTCGAAAGGGAGTCGAAGTTTCTTTATTGAAACAACCCGCATAGATGGACAAAAAAATATGGTTTACAGACATACCACTGTTGGCTTGAACCGTGCGGAATGTCGTTTATGAAACACGGTGTCCAACAGGGCACACCGTCGTTGCGAGCGTCTCACAAGTAGTTCCATGACTTTGGCCCGTGTGCTTGCCACTCGGGTATCCCCATCAACTATCCAGTCAGCACCAAGCCTGTTATTACCATCGACTCAGCGAAATAGAGACACCCGAGTGGCAAGCACACGGGCCAAAGTCAAGGAGTAACTCACTTTCGCCAAAAATGCGTTATTTGATGTACACTAATCGTGTGTATATCGGGGATGCGTTCGGAAAATCAAAACGTAACAGGTATGTCCCGGAGGGAAGGGCGCCGGAACGTCCATAGTACGGAAGTGTATGCCAGCCTGCGGTTACCGGTCTGTCCAGAAGTATAGCTACTTCGCGGCCCAAAACATCAAAAATGGAAATCAACGCTGGTCCGGAGTATTCGGCATAATAACGGACCGTTGTTGAGGAATTGAACGGATTGGGGAAGATTTGCGGGGACAAAGACGGCTCGATGAACAGACGTTCCCTGTCTAAAAAACTGTGCGATTCGTTAGTGTCCGGTTCTTCGGGGCGGCCCAACAACCACATATGCACATTATTCCAATCACTTGGGATGATTGTGCTGTTCACCATGCAGATCCGGTATTCGGATGGCGAACTGGCGGCGTCATAACGTAGTGAAGGTGTCCATCCACTATCAATTTGCATAAAGTGCGGTTCAATCACCCATTGTCGGCTGCCATTGGCGACTGCTGCATGACCAATACTGCAAACATTATTGCCATCGTAATACATTGTCCAGAAAAGATGAACACGTCCCATACAATCCAGCGTTAATGTTTGACCGTCTGGAGATATATTCCCTGTCAGAGCTGTCAAATCCAATTGATAAATTGTCCCATCATTCCGGTACATGTGGAGAAAAGCACGCCTGTTAGCCATACTGTAAAAATATTGGCAAATGATATACACATTGTTCTGATTGTCTACAACGATTTGCGCTTGTTCACGGTATGTATTGACGAGTATGTTTTCCGATGTATCCATATAAGTTACAGGACCAAAATACACTTCTCCCTCGAATCCGATTTTTGCATAGTACATTGGTATATTCCACGGATCGGTACCGAACGGATTGCTGTAGATCACATGAAGCGTATCTCCCGGTCCTTTGTACGCGGTACCTCCGCGGTTCGTTGCTACCTCGAATTCCGGATATTCATAATCATTCAATACTTCTGTAAAATCCTCGCTGAATCTGTATAAAGTAACAATTTCCTGGTATTCCCCCGGTTGGCCGATACGTTTCAGGAGTAGCACATTGGGATAACCTAATGAATCGGTGAATACAGGAGAAAGAAATTCCGTACTCATATGTACATCAGGCAAAGGAGAAAACAATCCATTTACATCAGGATCTCCATTTTCATTGACATGTAATACAGCAAAACGGTGGGTATTCTTTATTCCTGTTATCCATAGTACACTGTCAGGGTCTTCGTACCAGTACATTACATATCCTGTACAACTGTAATCATAAGTCATTTGATCCTGAATAATGCTGTTGCCATATCGATCATACCGTGATACGGAAACACCTAATCTGTTTTCTCCGTGACCGTCATCATTGTGTCCCCATGTACAGGAATACCAATTGTCATTGGAGGCATAGATCACATCAATGTCATAGGTATCCATGTTCTCCGGGTCATTAGCAAGGAGAGGTCCTGCCCACACTGCGCCGTAATCGGGTGTGGTGGGTGGGGGGCCGTCGTAGTCGGTAGCATGCAGGGGAACAGACAGATACAGTGCGCCTGTCATCAGCAGGGCGGCGACAAACAGTGATAATCCGTGGCGTTTCATTGGAACTCCCTATTTTGCATATGTGATTTGAGTGATAGTCGGGGATGCTTCGTGTGTTTCGATTCGTACGAAGTAGGTACCGGAGGGAAGAGTACCGCTTCTGCAATGGAAAGGAACAGTATGCCAGCCTGCGGTTACCGGTCTGTCCAGAAGTATAGCTACTTCGCGGCCCAAAACATCAAAAATGGAAATCAACGCTGGTCCGGAGTATTCGGCATAATAACGGACCGTTGTTGAGGAATTGAACGGATTGGGGAAGATTTGCGGGGAAAAAGACGGTTCGATGAAAAGATTATCTCTATCCAGGAAACTGTGCGATTCGCTGGTGTCGGGTTCTTCCGGTCTGCCCAACAACCACATATGAGTGTTGTCCCAATCCTGATATGTTGTGGTACTGTTTACCATGCAGATCCGGTATTCAGATGGCGAACTGGCGGCGTCATACCGCAGGGATGGTGTCCATCCTTCCTCAATCTGTAAGTAATGTGGCTCGATCACCCACTGTCGGCTGCCGTTGGTGACTGCAGCGTGACCTATCCCACGATCATTATTGTTGTTATAATTCATTGTCCAGAAAAGATGAACACGTCCCATACAATCAAGTGTTAATGTTTGTCCAGTAGGAGTAATATTCCCTGTAAGAGCTGTAAAATCCAATTGATAAATCGTGCCATCATTTCGGTATATGTGCAGAAAAGCTCTCCTGTCAGCGGCACTGTAAAAATGCTGGCAAATGATATATACATTGTTCTGATTGTCTACGACAAGTTGTGTCTGCTCACGGCGCGCGTTTATACTTATATAACTTGACAAATCCGTATGCGTTACAGGACCATAGTATATTTCCCCTTCAAATCCGATCTTGGAATAGTATAAGGGATGACGAATACTTTCAGGATCATCCCCGATTTGGCGGCTGTAAACCACATGGAGTGTGTCCCCCGGTCCTACGACAGCGGTTCCACCATGATCGTCATCCGCAAGCAAATCCGGGTATTCGTATTCGCACATCACTCTCGAAAAGTCCTGTTCAAATTTGTACAGGGTAACAATTTCCTGGTATTCCCCCGGTTGGCCGATACGTTTCAGAAGCAGCACATTAGGATAGCCCAATGAATCGGTGAATACAGGGGAAAGAAACTCTGTACTCATGTACTCATCAGGAAGAGGTGTGAATAATCCTTGTACATCAGGATCACCGTTTTCATTTACATAGACGACATAGAATATGTTATGACCTGATATCCCAGTAAGCCATAGTTCATCACCTGGATCCTCATACCAATAGAAAAAAAATTGCGAAAATTCATAGTCATAGATCATTCGATCCATAATTATACAATTACCATATCGATCAAACTTTGAAATAGAGATCCCAAGACGAAGTCTTTCTTCATTGTCATAACAATCTCCCCATGTAGCCGAATACCAGTGATCATTGGAAGCATAAATCAGATCGGCATCATAGGTATCAAACTCAAAGGGATCATTCGAAAGGAATGGTCCTGTCCACACTGCGCCGTAGTCGGGTGTGGTGGGTGGTGGTCCTTCGTAGTCGGTGGCGAAAAGGGACAGGGCGAAACACAGCAGTCCTGCAGCAATCAGCAGAAACACTCGTTGGCGGATCGGTTGGCGGTTCATACGATTTCCGTTTGTTCGAGAAGACCTGCCAGCAACAGCTCAACTCTATATGATACCGGTAATTCGGATTGTTTTACGATGTTACGCTACGTACCAGCGATTCCTGCCTTGTGAATATAACAGGCAGAAACACACTTTTTCGCGAGCCCACAATCGCGAAACAAACCACATTGTTCATTTGGATATACATTTGAATTGTCATTCCTGCGAAGGAGGTTGTCCGGGAATGTGCAAACCTGTAAATCTGTCATTCCAGACTTGATCTGGAATCCAGGTAGTTGTTGTTTATTCAAAGCATAATCTTGTAAATAACAATAAACTAAGCATGACTTCGTCACGCTACTTCTGGACTCCAGCTTTCGCTGGAGTGACACAACTACTAACTTTCAGCATTCTCGAACAGCCTCCTTCGCAGGAATGACATCTGGTTGAATAGATAACAAAAACCTAGGCGGGAATTGTGTGCAATGCAATAGAATTGTGGGGTGTTTTTCGCATTTTTGTTGTATTGACTCACGAGTAACATACGAACAGACTTGAAGCAGTTGCAGGTATGATTTTATTGAAGATCAAAACAACGCCTGTGTGCTCCCTTTCGGAGGAGCTCCCTTTTGATGAAAGGGAGTCGCAGTCGAGAAGGTCTGCTCTGTAAGTGAAACCTATTGAAACCCGATTGCCCGTTCCTTCGTCACTAAGCAAATCGGGCCACCCGTCCCTTTCGATGAAAGGGAGTCGCATTTTCATCATTGATACAAACCGTCTGAAACACAGAAAACACACTGTATACATCTGAAACGAGATTGCCACACGATTTTGCTAAAATGCAACTACGGCAAAAATCGTTCGCAACGACGAGTGATAGATCGCGTGAATTCTGTTGAAACCATGACTGCACACTACGCAGTTGTGCCACACTGACAATGAGGAAGTGGATTGTTTTGGCGTAAAAAATTTGGTGAAATATGGGAATCGAAAAGCATGATTCGCCATGCCATTCTAATTTTAACTTCTCCACAACGACGTATAGGAACAAACCTCGTTAGATCATCAACGATACAGCGTGTTGATGAACCTGACGAGGGCATATCGCAGACTTTAGCCCGTGTGCTGGTCACACGGGTGTCTCTCAACCCGAGTTTAACACTTGTTGAGTATGCACTTTAGTAGTATCTCCTTGCTATATGAGGAGATATGGAGATTATGTTGTCACAAAAACGAACATACACAACTAAAATCTCCACATTTTGATTTATTATAAGTTTTTATTATATTTAAATTGATATTGCATTATATCTTTTATGTTGTTGTTGAGAAGGAGTTGTTCTGGTTTTTGTCTGTTTTTAACTATTTGTTAATAATAAAATAAATCATGTTTGTTGTGTCAGAAAACTTATAAATTCGAGCCCAATGCTATCGAAACCAACCTTTTGTGATGAGTAACTGTTCAACACGGGTCTCAAAAAGGAGAAATGCATTCATACGTAGATTCCTCTTTTGCAAACAGAATAGAGAAACCTGAGTGACGAGCACTCAGGCCAAATTCCATCCTCCAATTTCCACATCCATACACAAAACGAAAACCCGGCAATGGAGTTTTGCCGGGCAAAATAGTTGCAAATCGGATTTTTTGTTTTATTCGGATGATTCCGTGGTGTCATTACCCTGATGGAACAACGGATCAAGGGTTTCAAAACGGGAAATATCCACACCGAGGTTTTCCAGTTCAAACTGTGCAGACATCCTCATACCGTCGTCAATCACATCGCCATAGTTATCCAGGTAAGTCTGGTAAGCTTCACGCGCCTTTGTGGTGTCCTGGATGTCATTGGCGTAAATAAAACCGACCATAAATTGAGCATCATCCGCCTTTTCATTCGTGGGGAAACGTTCCACAATCTGTTCATACGTTTCCACTGCAGAGAGAAAATCTTCGGCTTCATGATATTGCTGAGCCTGTTCAAACAGCCTGTCCACACCTCCTCCTCCACATCCTGTCAGGAGAAGCAAAGAAACCGTCAGCAGTGACGTCAAAAACCAGGTGATACTCTTCATGTTACAGCCTCTATTTTATCCGTTTTCGAATGCTAATGTATAGTGTTCCAGGGACAGTTTCAAGTCCTTCAGGCAAGCGAAGTACGTTCCTCTGCTTTATTGAATGCCTGATTTGGCGAACGCCAGCGCTGCCGCTCCATATAATCCCGACTCTGCCCCCAGGCCAGCCTGGCGGATCTCCACTTCAGAGAAGTTTTCCACATGTGATCTTTCACTGGCGGACTTCCGAGCAGGTTCCAACAGGAACTCTCCCGCACCGCTCACTCCTCCGCCAACCAACACCAGTCTTGGATTAAAAATATTGATGAGAGTTGCAATACCAATTCCGAGTTGATGCCCGACAAATTCCCACACACGAACCGCATCAGCATCACCGTCCTTCGCGGCCTGCGCCAATGCTTCCGGTGAACCGGGGAACTCCATGTCCCCATACACTTCTTTCGCAGTTCGCAAGACTCCCCGGATATTGCAATAACTCTCGAGGCAGCCACGGTTGACAACATAGTCAGGACCGTCCGGATCGACAGTGATATACCCAAGTTCACCGCCACCGCCGCCAGAACCGGTCAACAATTGACCGTTCACCATAACCCCGCCGCCGACACCGGTTCCGAGGGTGAGCATGATTACATCCTTCTCCCCCACCGCAGCGCCCCATCGGGTTTCGGAAAATACCAGCAGATTGGCGTCATTCTCAACAAACACCGGAACACCTTCAGCAACCGTCTCCAGCTTTTCGGCGAGCGGGACATTCTTCCATTCGGGGAAATTCGGGGAATAACGGACAATCCTCCGTGTATGGTCCAACAGTCCCGGCGAACCAAGCCCGATGGCAAGAACTTCGTCTCTATGTTCTTTAAGAACCGATGTTATAATATTTCCAAGAGAATGAATTACAGAACTCGGTGAAAGATCATCAAGACCTGTTTTCCCTTTTTTAATTATGTCGCCTTTGGAATTGACCAGTCCCCATTTGATGGAGGAGCCGCCTAAATCCAGGCCTAATGCAAGTGGTTTGTTCATCGATGACGCTCTTCTGTTGTTCGAACTGATGTTCCGTTCAGAAGATAACCCGAAGGAAGGTCATTTTCGAGTACTCGTTGCAAATGAGTAGTACCATGCTTTTCAAGACCTACATCCAGTGACAGGGAGTGATCGAGGATCCAGATATCCTGCAGAATCAGTGTGAGTCCGTCCGTAGCCAGAAAATCGTCCATGGAATAGGGATTTGACCGTGTTATACGATAGTCTCCTTCATACGGATCCATATAGATCCCCAGTACTTCCCCGTTAAATTCCACCTGAGTTTGAACCGCTCTACCTCTCCAGAACTCCAGGTTCCCCGCCGGTGCAATATAGATACGGTTGTTTTCCGGATCCGGACGTATGCCAAGCATTGTTTCATACAGGAACCGTATTCGTGCTGCAATTGTTTCCAGGTCTTCCGGTGAACCAACGGGACGTGGTATACTGCCGTCATAAACGCTAAATCGGTAGTATTCCGCCGGTGCATTTACAAAATAGTCCTGTAGTATTTCATTTGCCGATTCTTCATGTTCATATGCAAGTTTCCACCGCATATGCCACCCGGGAGCGGAATAGACCAGCGTTCCAAAATCAAGATCTTGATGAAACCTGTAGCCGTACGGCGTACGCCACAATTGCGATGCCGCTTCTGCGATAATGGTTGCACGGGAAGCATACCGGTTGGCAAGGAGGATCCTTTCGGAATGGGCAAGGTTAATATACCTGTTTTCCCGCGAAAACCAGACCGGGTAGGTTTCTGTCATATGGTTGGGAAGGTATCCTTCGCCATTATCGATTTCATCTATCACACCCTGCAAACTCTGGTGTTCTGACTGATTCCTCCTGACTTCTCTCATTCCCTGCCGCCAGCCCGTAATATGGGTTTCCCAGTTAGTGGTACGCCCCACTACTGTGGCAAACTGGAACTGGACGCCTTTATTCAACAGGTCGGATGGCACTTCGATACCGTCGGCAAGAAGTCTTTCGCCCCAACGGTTATATTGGGACCCTATGGACCTGCTCTCCGACTGGTAAAAATTATCAAAATACACGAAGGCTTCGATTACATCTGGCGCAACTGGTTCCAACTCATCATAGTCCCCGGTAATCTCCATGTAATCCTGTATTGCCCCCATGGACCGTGAAAACTGCTCATGATGCACACGCCCTATATTGGAAATCTCGTCAATGACAGATGCAATCAATTCCGGATGGATCGTATCGGAAGCTGTTGACCAGTACCATGCAGTGGCAGCCTGGGCATTTTCAAAAGGTCCGCTGTTCCGATGCATGGGAGGACGTGAAACAAATCGACCTCTAATCCTGTGACTACGCAGACGCCACCGGTCCCACGCAGCGACACTCATGAACTCGAGATCATCCGAGATCATCGGCGCAAGGTCCAGGTATTCAAGGACACGAGATTCCGCTTTTTCTTTCAGGCGACTGCTGTTATTAACGGCCAGCATGGATCTTTGCCGTGCCTCTTCGATATTTCTTCCCATGGCAAGGCCGATACGAACGCGCTGTCCCCGGTCGAAAAACACTCTTCCCGGATTCCAGTGTGAATGGGCGGACGATGTTTCATTTCCCAAACGATCAATAATCCGGCAATCCAGCATTTCTTCGTACTGGTGAATCATTTGCCCATTTGTAGAAATTGACAGATAGCAGCCATGGTCGAGTTCAAATACAAAACCGTCATCAAAAAGTACTAGCTCCCCTCTTTGTGGATCCGATTCATTCATAAGATTGACAAGATCGAACCGTGGGATATAATAAACTTCGGAAGGTGAACGGCGTGTAAACTCAATCATCATGACAGGTGCATCCGGATGAACTACAATGCGCTCCGACACTTCCGGCGTCAGGGACCGTTCCAGGTAATCCGGACGAATCACAGATTCCTCACCGGGACACAGCTCCAGATCATCATTCAAGAATATCCATTCCCAACCGGCAAGTAATTTGTAATAGTTCCAGTATACACCCTCATTTTCGGTGTATTCGGGCATGGATGGAGAATCATGCCATGACTCTCCATGGGAAGGTACAAGACAGGCGATGAGTCCAGCATCTGAAGTCCACAAGGCGGGATGATCGGCCATGCATGCATATCGCGCCATATCATCCAGGAGATGGATGTCATGCGAGGCGGGAACTTTGTTACAACCACTAAGCATCATGGCAAACAGCAGCACAGCACCGCTCACCATCACTGTTCCGAATAATCTGCAGACAATTGGATTCCATTCCTTCAAGGTTGCCTTGTTCATGATCATCTGCATAGGAGTTCTAAGCTTTTAGTTCTCGTGGCAGGTACAGATGGAATAGTGATCCGCCATCTATTGATCCTGCAATATTCAGATGTCCACCTAGAGCGTTCGCCCATTTGAAATAGACACCTAAATCTGCGTCTTTCTCATACCGGAGGTGATTCGCAAGGTACAGAATATCATCTTCTGTCAAGGATAATTCAGTCAATTGCCTGATATAATCCTGATCAATGGTTTCCCCCGGGTAAATAATGTCAATCTCAATGGAAGCTGTTGATACAGCAACATCAATTGTCACGTCGCCCTTTTCAATTTCCGAAACAGCAAAACCAACAAGACCGAACAGGATATTATGAACGCCATCAATATTGGAAACCAGCGCAAAATTTCCTTCGGGATTATTCAAATGAACTTGTACATCTTTTTCACCAATGTGTTGCTCACTATCCACAAGCACATCACGCAAAACAGCACCCATAGGAAAGGGCCGAATGGTCAACATCTCAACAACCTTGTGCCGCAAACCAACTTCCGCCAATGAAATCAGTTCTTCCTTTTTATCGAAGAAACCGGAAAAATCATACTTCACCGATGATCCGGCGCCCTGTTTTGGTGCGTTCAACGCTCCCGGATCAATATCATATCCCGGTCCGGGAATTGCCATTTGAGAAGCGTCCTTTTTCGGGACAGGATCAGGTGACAGACGTAATAGCGGTTCCTTCTCGATTGCAGGTTTTGGTGTGGCAGCAGGCGCTGGGGGCTGTTCTACTTTTGGCTCCGGTCTTGGTTCTGGCTGCGGTTCGGGTTTTCTCTCAACTTCCTGAACTTCCACCTTTTTCAGTACTTCAGCGCATGCACGTGCAGACTCCTTGGATGTGATCAAGGGAACATAACGAGCCTGGTAGGTGACAGGTTCGCCTTTTTCCATTTCCCATACTTCCACATGCTGAATCTTCGCTGTCGCTATCGCCATTTCGATTGCTTTGCGACGATCCCGGTCATTGGCAATCCAATCGGCACGCTGGTTAATGCGACCTTCATGATGCAGCAGACTCATCAGGGTATTCATATAATGGAGATTGAACTCCTTGTCGAGTATCGCAACCGCGAGTCCCAAACCTTCAAGTATCCCCTGCAACCGTTGCTTGATAATCGGAAGCATGGGATCGGAAGAACTGGTACGCAATGAACATACCCGTACTTCTTCTTCGAGGTTATCCCACTCTGTTACTCCTGTACGTTCGATTTGAGGAAGTTTTCTCGCAATTCCAATATTCTGTACGGAAGTAGTGAGCGACTGTATCTTTGACTTCGCCTGGTGCGCCAGTTGTCGGTGCTGATAAAAAATCCATTTCCGCATCATGAGAAAGCTGATGAGCATAATCAATGCGAAAGCCACCAGACCTACAAGACTTCTTATCCACAGCACTCCAGCATTTTCAGAAGGTTCATTGGATATAAACACCAGGACTCGCCAATTGGTGTTTTCCACCCTTGTGAACGCATATGAGTACTCAATATCGCGAACAGTCACAATACCGCTGGCTTCCGGCATTCGTTGCATACGTTGCCCGACCCGGGCCAATCCAGGCCAGGCGTGATTCGAAAGAGGATCGGGAGAATAGGGAATAATGGCATGGCCGGTACTGTCGGAAGCGATCATATGACCTGATGGATTGAACAGAGTCACAAAACCGTTTTCTACTTGTGAGCTGTAGGTCAACATCCTGGATGCATCAATTTCACAACCAACGACAGCTTCGATTACATCATCCTTGAAGATGGGGGTAAATACAGTCATACCGGAAGCGGATCGAATGGTCGATAATTCTGCCACCGACAACCATACGGCTTCTCGTCGTGTTGCACGGGAAGACTCAAGAAGGATCCTGAGACTTTGCCAACGGTCATCACTCCCAAGTCGCTGAAAGAAGTTATTTCCCGGAAGCCTTCGTATTACGCCGTCAAATGAGGCATAAACAACGCCATCTATAGTAGGATCTCCATCCAGTATGACATGCGCGTATTGATCAAACAACTGGCTGGTTGCGGTAGCCTGGATGCCCCTTGCGGTAACGGCTGAACCCAACACTACGGTTTCGCTTTCGTTCGTACTTCCCTGTCGATAGAGAGCACGTCCATTCTGAATAAACCCACGCGGTTCCACCCGGTCCCTGCTCGACCGTGGCATCGCCATAGCCATCTGAAGCAGTTCCTGTTCAATCGCTCTTGTCCGGTATTCCAACTCGGTGCTCAACGATCTCGCATAGGTGGAGGACCACGCACGATGATTGCCAACCATCATTTCCCGGGAGTAGTTCCGCCATACAGTATCCAGAGCTACACCGCCTGCAATACTGATGACAAGCAGAAACAAAGCTGGAAGAATACCAATTCGTACAATGGCTTTCTTCAATTTTTTTTGAATCGATTCGGACTCTATTTCCGCCATCAATCAACCCCAAAGAAAAAGATCGAATTACGGGTGAATCCCCGGGCAAATGTGCATGACGCCAACGTCGTGGGATAGTATGAAATATAGTAAGGAAAATAAGAAGATTTTCATATGATTAAAAACGAAGTCTACGCTTCCAAAGAATTCTTGAACGAAAAAGGAACCGTTCCTTCTGCAGATTCTTACCATAGTGATAGACCAATTCCATAAATTTTTTGCCGAATCGGAAGGAACTTTTTACTAAACATTCCTACATGAGAAAAACCCCGCCTCCCAAAACAGGAAACGGGGTCTTTGCCATTTATCTGCAGACTTGAATTACCTGATAATATGGAAGGTCATGGAATCTTCCGGCAGGCTTTCGAATTCGAGGTCGATTGTGGTCTGACCGCTGTTATCGGTATTCACATCAACTCGACGGACCACAGCGCCCATGGAGAAAAAATGCGATGCAATCAGGGCTTCGACTTCCTCGTCGCTCATTCCGGACTCGCCGACGATAATGTTACCGCCCGTAATTGCCGCCAATGCATTACCACCCACACGTTCGATAATCGGTTCGGCTGTCAGTTCAAACTCATTGGCGGATGATCCTAAAAATTCTCGCACCAATGCTTCCGCATCGTCAGCGGACACATCCCGGAAGGCGAGTGCGAGAGTGGCCTCACTGCCGGATGTATTGAGGTTCTGGTTGACCAGGTTCTCCATGGAATCCATCAAATTTGCAAAGTCAATTGTCATCAGCTCTGTCACGGGAAACTCGACTGTCACCATGGACCCGATTTCGAGATCATAACTCACCGGGATGACAAGCATTCCGATCACGACAATAGCGAACGCTCCGGCTGCCAGGGCACTGCGAATCATTTTGCTGCTCATACTGCTTCTCCTTTTCGCTTGCTGCCGTACGTGCGCCATGGTTCTTTCAAAGTGGAATGCTGGCGGTTCTTCATGCTTCAGCTCATTCAAGCCGTTATCAAACGGTTCATGCGACTGAGAATTCATGGTCCTCCTCCTTACCGGAAAGTTTCCAGTATTCGCTGCGGAGTTTCGCCCTGCCACGCGACAGACGGCTTTTCACCGCTGAAAGTTTGGCGTGCTGCACGTCGGCAATTTCTTTCACCGACATTCCAAGGACTTCATAAAGAACCAATGCTTCCCGTTGCAACCGTGGCACTCGGCTCAAAGCAAGCCGTACCACTTCCTTCTCTTCAAACGCCAATCCTTCCGGCTGTTCGAGATGGGCTGCATTGTCCAGTGACACCCATTTCCGGATACCGTTACGCATGCTTCGGGTGCGGTGTGTATTGCGGATGATCGCCAATACCCACAGCTTGAATTGCTCCGTTTGTTTCAGACGGCTGTACCCGCGCCAGGCCCGCACCAGCGATTCCTGAAGAAGGTCATCACCGTCCGAAACCGATCCAGCCATACAGTGCGCATAGCGTACCAGTTCCGGATACACTGGTCGTAACTGTTCTTCAAAGTCCTTCATTCAACACTCACGTAAACCTTCACCGGTGAAGATGTTCACCAACAAGACTCACGAATCGGAGATTTGGTCGCACAGAATCGAAAAAAAATCCCGAGCGACCTTTCGATAAGCGAAATGTACTTCAAGGTAGTAAGCATTTAGAAAAAAATGGAATGTAAAGGAAGAAAAATCTGCTCTCAGTTAGAACTATTTTGAAGAAGATTCGACACTATTTCTTCCAGTTCACGGCTGTTCGATTGAATATATCCCATGGTACGGAATACTTCATTTGCATCAGCGTCGAGTATGATCACAGACGGCGGCGCGTACACTCCCCAGGCAACCGCGGTTTGTCCGGTGGGATCATGCAGAACGGGGAACTCCACATTCCGGGCACGTAACCATCCACGGATCCGCGACGTGGTCCCTGGCGGATCGACATTCAATCCCAACACATCAACACGGTCCCCATATTCCTCCTGAAAATCCACAATCCATCGCGCGGCTTGATCGGAGGGCGAGCAACAGGCTTTGAAGATGAACACGATCATCGGGTTGCCGTCAGGAAGAGCAACTTCTGGCGCTGCTGCACCAGGGGCGGGAGAAAGGGCGGTTGTCTGGTCAAGCAGGGCGGAACGATCCTGAGCCTGAGCATACCATGCTGCTGACGATACGATAATTGGGAGAACCAAAAAACGAAAAATTCGTTTACAGGTTTTTATACAGGATGAACAACCCGGCGAAAATAACAAGAACTCCAAATATCTTTTTCGTCCATAGTGACACATTCATCGCTCCCTTGCTCATGACATATTTTTGCACAAATCCTGCCGAAATTCCGGCAACAACAATCAACGCGCAATGTCCGACAGCATACACAAATAACAGCAGTGTGCCGTACAACACTTGTCCCTGGCTGGCAACAAAGGTGAGTATAACCACAAGGATCGGGGTCGCACACGGTGACGAGGCAATACCAAACAGCAATCCCAACAGGAATGCTCCCCAGGCGCCTTTTGCCGATGGTTTCATTTTTTCGGACACGGGTATCTTAATTTCGAAGACGCCCAGCATCGAAAGTCCCATGGCGATTACAATCACCGCTACAACCCAGTACCACAATGATCCGACCTGCCCGAACAGCCGTCCGAAAATCCCAGCTATAGCGCCAAGAATGGTGAAGGTAATCGCCAATCCAAGTGCAAACAGCAGGGAATACCGTATCGCTTTAGACTGGTTCCCTCCACTTTGTCCACCCACAAAACCGATGACCAACGGGAGAATGGCAAGCACACAGGGAGAACTGGCGGACAATAAACCGCCAAGAAACACAGCGCCAACAGCGAGGAGAGGGTTACCCTGGACCGCATCAAGCAAAGATTCCATCAGATCTCCACACCCATTTCCCGGAATACATTCTCCACCTCTTCTATGGCGAAATACCCTTCATGACGGAAAAATTCATTTCCTTCCGCTGTCAGGAACACCTGGGTTGGGATCAGACGGATTCCATACTGCTGGGCGATAGCAGGTTGTTGACGGACATCATGAAACTGGATAAATACCAGGTCGGAATGATTCTCCTCAAAATGTGCCATCACCGGTTTCATCTGCTCACAGGCGTGGCATCCTTCACTGCCAAGTTCAAGCATGGTCGGTAATAATGTCTCTGCAACTGGCTCAGTTCCTGGTTCATCTACAGCATCCGGATTCTCATACTGCTTCACCAAAACAATCACAACCACAGCAGTAACAACCAGAATTACCAAGAGTATTTTCCACAGATCTTTCATGACTATCCCCGTCAATTCACCTTCCAATTCAGATGCTGAATCATGCCCGCTTTCGCTAAAAACACAATCGCTAGAGTTATCCATTGGCGAGAGAATATATGCATGCTTGTGCATAAAAGCAAGATATGCGATAGAAAGCAGGCTTTGAAGGTTTTATTCATAGGGAGATAGCACCTTATATAATCTTTGCGGGTATGGCATTGAACTGTATGAAGGAGTATTTTCCATTTTTGAACGAGAGTTGCTGCGATCTGCTTCTCGATACATTTCTAATCGCTGTAATGATTTTAAACATTACTATTATTTTCCTATGGACTGGATTTCCCTGCTCGTTATCGCAGTCGCCCTGGCGATGGATGCATTCACCGTGGCGATGGTCACCGGATTCACCCTCTGCCGTCTCTCCAAACGGCAGATGTTCCGGCTCTCCTTCCATTTCGGACTTTTTCAAGCGTTGATGCCGACTATTGGCTGGTTCTTGGGACGCGCCGTACATGCCTACATCGCCGCGCTGGACCATTGGATCGCACTTGGATTGTTGTCCTTTGTCGGCGGCAAAATGATCTACGAGGCGGTAAACAACGGCGACGATCAGTCCATCACCAATGATCCCACCCGCGGATGGACCCTCGTACTCCTATCCGTCGCCACCTCCATCGACGCCCTCGCAGTTGGATTGACCCTGGGAGTGTTGGGCGAAACCATCCTTATCCCAGTTTTGGTGATCGGTGTAGTTGCCGCCCTGCTGACATTGGTCGGTATGCAGATCGGATGCCGTATCGGGACATTCTGGCGAAAGGGCGTGGAGGTTTTTGGCGGTATCCTGCTGATTGGAATCGGGATAAAAATTGTGCTGGAACATTTATTTTTTATGTAATCATGCTCTTGTATTACAATTCAAATAAATGAAACAAGTGCAACCGAAATCTGTTTTTATGCACCCTTCAATGAAGTCGATCTATCCGTAGAAAAGGATATCTACGAGACAATCGACATCCCCTTGAAATACCGTTTTCCATAGCGGACAGTGAACCAGTCGGGATCTGGAGTTTGTCCTTCTGCCCAGGCAATCAGTGCTGCGGGAATGTTAGCGCCTGCCTGATGTGCAAACGGGTATCCGCCGCCAAAACGGGGATTCATGTCCAGAACCGTGATTTGATTGTTTTCTGTTACGATAAGATCGACATCCATTATCCCAGGGTGTTTTGTGGCAGTGGCGATTGATTCTGCAACGTGTTCCACTTCGGGGGACTGAATTATTTCCGCAGAATCTGTTTCACCGGCACGAAGCCCGAATTTTCGTTTGACAAAACTGGTGATAAATTTACCGTCAAGATCATTGACAATATCCACACCATATTCGGTTCCGTCCACAAATTCCTGCAGGAGTACCTGGTTGTCACGATGCTTGTATGGATAGTATTTGAGGCCATTGTGCTGGAGATCGAATTGGATCAGATCAAATACGCTTTCAAGCTGCCCGGCGGTGTAGACCTTGTGCTGCCCGACAGATCCCTGCCCCCATCGCGGTTTCAATATCAAGGGAAGATGAAGCTCTTGCATGGACAGCTTGTTTACGACATCACCCGTATTCAGAAATGTTTTCCTGGAAGGGACACCATGTGCTTCGAAAAACTTCCAGGACTGGTATTTATCCAGGCAGATATTGGTTATTTCCGGTGATGGAACAATCGGCAACACACCAGCATCCATGAACTGATCACGGACTTCGGAAAGAAATGGACCTTCCCAGTCATTCAACGATATAAGAAGTCTGATTTCATGCTTCCTGCACACTTCCAGCATACTCGGCACAAATTCCGGCGCCATAGCAGGTGGAACCACTTCCGAGACATCAGCGGCTTTCATACCTACAGTTTCAGCAAAACAATTTGTTGCGATTACTTTGCCTTTACCATGCAGTGCCTGGCGAAAATAATGGATAAGGTAATCTCGCCGTCCAATGGAGGATAAAAGAATATTCAAAACTCACCTGTTTTCATGATGTTAAGCAACAAACCAGCGAAGTTGAAGTTCAAATTGATTGACAGAACATTTTACTCATTATAATATTTCGCAAACCATTCGGAACGTAGCATGGCGACAACCGCCCTGTCCCTGTATTCGCCATGGGCATAGATATCCTGACGCAAAATCCCTTCGACAGTTCCGCCCATTTCTTCCGCTACTTTTCGCACCGCCCTGTTATAGGTGAGCTGATATCCGTAAATCTTGTTCATCCCCAGCTCAACAAAACCGAAATTGGCAATCACTTTCCATGCATCCAGGGCAAATCCCGATTTCCAGTATTCTTTTTCACCAATACTGGCATATAATTCTGCTTTGCGTGCCTGGTTGTCGATATTGGTCAAACCACCAAAACCAATATACTTGTTATCTTCAATGGTGAAGATGGAAAAATCACGACGTGAATAGTCGCCGATCACATGATCGAACCATTTCTGCATTTTCGCATGTGACATCGGGTACTGGAAATTCAATGTACGCTGGACTACCGGATCATTGATCCATTCGGCGCGTTTTTTCAAATCCTCACGTTCCACGGCACGGATAAAGACTTTCTCGCCGCGCAATACATTTTCCAGCATTGCTTTATTATCACGGAGTCTCTGATTTCGATTTCCCTGGTCCGCCATCTATGTTTTCCCCTGTTAGATTCGGTCAATATAGAAATGATATACTATTGTTTCAAGTAAATAATAAATAGTAAGATGAGGAGTTTACCTTTAATACTGCACTATATCAAACGAAGTTTTATACCATACAAAAAGCTACCCCAAAATGCAGGGTAGCCTTTCTATTTCCACATGTACCTTGGTCGAATTCTATTCTTTTTTGTACCATTTCATGATCGCATTCACCGTCGCCAACAGGACCGGGTAGGCAATCGGTGATGCTGTGAGCAACGGATGGGTTCCGATCTGCAGCATGTCGATTTCCATGTCGGTCATCTTCTTGATGATCATGACGGCAAGCATGTTGACGAGTTCACCGACCGAATCGCCACCATACAGTTGCGCACCGATGATTACATGCGAGTTTTTCGCGAAGAGCAGTTTCACATGCACCTTGGAAGTGCCTTCCAGTTTGCCTGGATGACGGTCCATGGAATCGGCGACACCGACATTGTACTGCACCCCCAATCGTTGAGCTTCCTGCTCTGTCAACCCGGTAACACCTACCGCAAGATTGTTGACCTTGGTGGAAAATGAACCGAGGGTGCCGTGGTAGGATTTCAGTACTGAAATGTTATACAAATTGGAGCCGGCGATCCGTCCCTGCGCCATGGCGGATGATGCGAGCATGACGCGGTCACGTTTTCCGGTATAGAAGTTGGAATTGGCGGCGCAGTCCCCTGCCGCCGAGATATCCGGCTGTGATGTGTGCATGTTCTCATCAACAATGATCCCGGCATGTGGGTCAACTTCTACATCGAACATTTTTGCCAATTCGAGATTCGGTTTGTAGCCGACGGACAACACAACAAGGTCCGTATCGATCACGCTTCCGTCTGTCAGGATTGCACCGGTGATTTGATCCTGGCCAGTGAACTCTTTGACGCCGATTCCGGTGATAATTTTACCACCACAGCCTTCCAGTTCCTTTTGTACGGCATCGCCAAATTCCGGGTCGGTGGCAGTACCCAGCAGGTGCGGGAGCATTTCTACCAGGGTGACATCTTTCCCTGCACGCAGGCACTCATCCGCCAACTCAACTCCAATATACCCTCCGCCAACGATTAACGGTTTTTTGGCAGCTAAGATCGCTTCACGGAAAGTCCGCAGATAATTATGTTCCTTCCTGATGAAATACACACCATCCTTGTCCGCACCAGGAATTTTCGGTTCTGCCGGGGAGGAACCGGTAGCAAGAATCAGCTTCTTGTACTGGAACTCCTGGCCATCCTCCAGCTTTACCGTATGATCACCTACACCGACAACTTCTCCCAGTATGATATCAACGTCATTGTTCTTTAATGGCATATCCGGCAGGATATTTTCATCCACGGAATTTAAACGGTTGACGATATATGGAATTCCGCACGGAATCATCATAATATCTTCCCGTCGAATCAACCCGATACTCAAAGACGGATTAGTATTGTGTGTGGAAATGGCCGCCTGGATCCCGGCAGGTCCACCGCCGATAACAAGAACATCGTACGTTTTCATGTGTTGCACCCCTATGTGTCGGGATAAATCCCGTTTTGAATAATATGAATGTGAAAAAGCACTTCCTTACATGTATATCCATGTAAAAAAGTAACAACATCTTATACTATACTTTTTAGTAAATTTAACTTAAGGATAGGCATTTCGGATTGTCTGGATCCTTTATGAGAGAAAGTGATGCAATATGTTGCAATAAAAAACAGATGAATAATATCACCTTACAAGCCATTGAAACACACTATACCGGATATCTTATACCCATATGTTTTGCAACAGTCTGCACATACCATTTGCGTCAAATACGAAAATGTCTTGTTATTTCGACTGTTCTTTCTCTATTTTACAGACGGAGCCGCTTTACCGCTCGGGAGGGAGAACATGAGCGTTTTGTACAACCACAGGCTCTGTCTTTTTTTCACGCTTCCGCTTTGTTTCCTTTTTTTCAACGTAGCAATGGCACAGGTCAATTTCGAGGAAATCCTTCTCGAAAACAATGTGCGTAATGCATGCGCAATCGAAGCAGCGGACATGGATGAAGATGGGGACATTGACATTGTTGCAGGAGGGTGGGACGGAGGTCCCCTGGTCTGGATGGAGAATGATGGTACTGGTGAGTATACAACAGAAACCATTTCCAACAATTTTGGTCTACGCAGTCTCGATGTGGCGGATTACGACAATGACGGCGACATGGACATCGCCGCTGTCTGCGCCACATCCCACAGCATCTCATGGTGGCGACAGGAATTGCCGGGAGTATTTGTACAGGTGGAAATCACAACGGAATTTCAAAACCCCCATACGATCTGGGCTGCCGACATGGATGACAACAACACCATGGACCTGCTCGTCGTCGGATGGAACTTTCCGCCCCTGTGTTTTTTCAATGACGGCACCGGTAATTTTACCCCTGTTGAGATCGGCGAGAATGACATGGCTGACACCGGCGTAGAGGCGATTGACATGGACGGAGATGATGATTTGGATGTTGTCACCGGAGATTTCACCTCTGGTAATATTTACTGGCTGGAGCAACTTGAGGATCATTCCTTCACCTCCCACCATGTCAGCAGTACGTACAATTCCGGCCATTGGTTGAGCGCTGGTGATATGGATGGCGACGGCGATATAGATGTAGTGGGCGCGTGTTATGCATCCGGGAATGTATATTTGTATACAAACGAGGTCAGCTTCATCTTCACCAGCCGTCAAATCTGGGATTCCGCCGGAGCGAGCTGGATCCGTACCGTCGATGTGGACCGGGACGGCGACCTGGACGTGTATGTTTCCGCGGAAATCTCGGATGACATCGCATGGCTGGAGAACAACGGCCAGGCGCAGTTCACCGAACACATCCTGAGCAATAATTTCGACCGTGTCATGGGAGGTGATGCGTGCGATCTGGATGGTGATGAGGATATCGACCTGTTGAGCGCCGCTGTGGATGCCAATGAACTTCGCTGTTGGATCAACCTGCAGAACGATGTGCAGATCCTTGCGCTGGAAGCCAGTCCCCCGTATATCGAACCTGAAACGGGTGTTACTACCCTTCTGGCCGAGCTGAACAATCCATTTGCGCATGAAACAACGGTGACTGTCACAGTGCAGGATCATGATAACGCCGAATGGACAGAAACGGTGGAGTTGTTCGATGATGGCGCCCATAACGACGGCGAAGCGAACGATAATCTTTTCGCAGTTTCATGGACTGCACCGGAGAATGAACGAATCTTTGATATTACTGGATGCGCGACAGATATCAACAATGATGTGGAACGCATGTACGATTCCGGGGATATGTTTACCACTGCAGGTCCAGTTGTCTGTCAATCCTATGAAATCACACAGGGCGAATTGATTCCCGGCGGTGACTTTTCGGTCCAGCTTACTTTATGCAATGAAGGACTGGACTATTCATTGACAGGTGTAGGGGCTGCGCTGATATGCCTGCACCCGGATGTCATGTTTGCCAGCGACACCAACAGGGTCACCCGGTATTTTGCCGAGCTGACACCCGGCGGAACATCAGTAAATAATACTCCCTACAATCTTGTAATCGGTGAAACCTGCCCGGAAGGCGATGTCATACCATTTGCGATTGAGTTCACCTGGTGGGGACATCACTTCTATGATGGTGAACTGATTATCCCCATGGCTGGTTCTGCAGTGGATCAGGAACCACATTCGATGCCTTCTTCCGATATCCTGATGACCGCTTACCCGAATCCGTGCAACGGTGAAACCTGTGTTACTGTTTTCCTTTCACATCCGTTCGCACATGGAAAAATATCGATTTTCAACCTTCTCGGTCAGGAAATCTGGTCACAAACACTGTTACATTCTACTACTAATGAGGTAGATATTCGAATACCATTTGATGGATTTGCATCTGGTACATACTTGTGTGTTCTGAATTTAGATGAACATCTGGCAGCAACCCGAAGGATACTGTACCTGAAATAGCATGTCTCCGGGAGCATGAAGTTATCAATAACCACTTAAATGCTTAAGTGGTTATTTTTTTATCATAGATGATTATTTTTATATTACTTACCGGATTATCTATAGACCAGTGGTGTTGTATTCGTAGTAATGGCGCATTTCAATATTATATTATGTTTATATTTACTATCCTATTGACCACATCAGAATTGTCCTCTATCTTTTGCCTTAAGAATGATTTTTTTTATATTTTCTTCTATTTGAATATGGGTTAAAAGAGGGAAGTTATGAAGTGCTGCCGTTCGTTAGTTTGCGACGCACCCAGACGATGTGCGTTTTATCATTTGTTTCGAATAATCCTCATCGTATTTCTGACCTTGGCTGTTTCGCAGCTATCATTTTCCCAGGAATGGTTTCATAACGGCCCCGATGGCGCTGAAGTAACTGCTGTAGCCATTGCCTCTACCGATCCATCCATCATGTATGTGGGAACCAGGTATTACGGTATTTTCCGTTCTGTAGACGGCGGAGCCACTTTCCAAAGCTACAGCGATGGATTACCTGCATTCCCGGAAGCCAGTGCAGAAACACAATGGTGGAATGGCGATCATCCTCCCGTGTTGTCCATTGACATTGATCCGTTAAATCCAGACGTTGCTTTCGCCGGATTCCATCATCAAACCCTTGAATCCACCCTGATTGCAAAAACGGTAGATGGCGGTCAGTCATGGACGGTCCTCGAAGAGGGGCTTCCCATTTGTGAGCGTGTCAGCGACATCTGGATAGATGACACAAATACAGATCATATAATCATTGCTTCTGACAGTCCAGGCGGATTATGGGAAAGTATTAATGGCGGTGACAGTTTTGCGCTGATTGAAGACGTTGTGTCAAGTGAAGGACACTATTTCATATTCATTAGACAGTCACCAGCCAATCCTCTTTTGTTATACGCCGGATTTGGTGGAATTGGTGACATTCAGCCATTCTGGGGACTCTACCGCAGTGAAGACCGTGGAGAAACATGGAGCGCCATCTATACCGATCAAACAGTAATGGATATTGCGTTTGATCAGCACGATCCCAATCTTGCATATGCCAGCATCTATACTCCAATTATGGAAAAACGGCTGGCTTTCACTGTGGACGGCGGCGCTACATGGAACATGACCTACCTCGTTGACGATGCGGAAGTTTTACACTCCGACAGTGATAACAACTTCTATGTCAGCAACTCTCACTATGCTTTTTTCATGAAGGCTCATGACAGTGAAGCATGGGTAAACATCTCGCAAAACCTGTCATTTATTCGAAGATGTTATTCATTCCATCCTCTTTGTATCGAAACAGATCCCGGCATCGGAAACGCTTTGTACGTTGGAAGTATGCACGGCCTGTTTCGGACAGTTGATGCCGGGGAAACCTATCAACCGGTGATAGAAGGGATCGACAACACATTTATCTACGACATTGTATCCGATCCCTATGATTCCTCCATTCTGTATTGTGCAGAACGTTATGGCTTATGGCGAAGCGACAACTCCGGAGTCGATTGGAACAGAATTCATCACGGTTATGAGACTTCCGATATAGATACAGATCCACAGATCCCGGGCAGATTGTACGCAGTCGATGGGGGATCCATCCTCGTAAGTAATGATCATGGCGATACATGGGAAGACCTGGTCAGTCCGGTCACTCTTTCATTACAGGCAATAGAGCTCGACCATACTACCGGCACAATACACATAACCAACGGCGGTTCCTATTTATGGACCGATGATGACGGTGAAACCTGGAACCGAACCGATATGCCGGGTTCTCCTGTATATACGATCGCATGCAACCCTTATAACAGTTCTGTCTATATTGGAACATCCGAAGGTCTCCTGATCGCCGAACCGCCTGAACTGGACGCATACCTGCTGAATTATTATGGAGAAGTAAGAGATATTGTTTTCCTGTCGGATAATGAAATGATCTTCACTGCGAACAATGGAGTGTTGTATTCACAGGATGGCGGATCTTCGGCGCTACCGGTTCGCGGCTTTGAAGAATACGAAATCGAACGAGCGTTATGCCTTGACCATATATCGGAGAATGATGAAACCACCCTGTTCATCGGGACATCACAGGGTGTATTCTCAACCGTCCTTCACAGCAATACATGGCATCCTGTGGAAGGACCGTACAACCCGCGTGCAACTGCGCTTCATTACCACCCACAAGACGGAACTCTTTTCATTGGCACTCGGGGCTCAGGGATTTGGCATCGAAGTCTTCTGAGTTCTGCGGATGATGTTTTCTCAGATCCGTCACTACCTCCATCGTTTGCATTGAGTGTGTACCCGAATCCGTGTAATTCCACGACAGTTGTCCAGTTGGAAATCGGCAGGGTTGACAGTTACACACTAAATGTTTACAACATCCTGGGACAACTCGTGTTCAGAGACCGATTGGGGAGGCTGACTCAAGGCATCTACAGTCAGCACTATCCATCTCTTTACCGAAACCTGTCCAGCGGAGTGTTCTTTATGCAACTCGAGTCGTCAACCAATACCGTGCAGCAGAAGGTAACTATCCTTAAATAATCAAACCCAAATGGATTCAGGGAGGGTTGTAAAATGCGCTATTCATTAGTGTATATATGCTTGTTTGTATTCATTTCAGTTAGTTTTTCTCAAGATAGAGTGATAAGTGGTCACACCTTTAGAGAGATTAATAATGAATGGTATCAGGTTGAAAATTATACAAATTTTCCAACTAATGAAAATTTATGGATTAGTGTCTCTCCCACGGTTCATTGAGATCGACCAGCAGTTTTTCTAATTAGTGCATTGTTATTCAAACTCGAACGTGATGAGACTTTACCGTATAAGACAGAACAACCCCGAGAATATCATTCCCAGGGTTGAGGAAATATCTGTATTTATAGATTACTGCAGGATCTGCATCGCCTCCGTCCGGTGCGGCGAACATCATGGTCATCACGGAACCGTTGAACCAGTCCATAAAGGCGTTCAGCTCTTCAACGGTTGATCCAATATACAGTATGTTTCTATTTGACAAGTACTACCCTGTTGATGGAATGCATTCGTCCCGGGACATCAGAGTGGAAAAAATAAGTGCCACTTGGTAAACTGTCCCCGTCAAAATTATAATCATGGTAGCCTGCGACAACGAAATCATCAACAATTTGCGATATTTCCCGACCAAGAATATCAAAAACCTTCACTTTTAGGTTACAGTCTTGCGGCAAGGCAATTCTGATCCTTGTTGTCGAATTGAAGGGATTAGGAAATATCCCCTCCACAGCCCATTCCAGAGGAAGGTTCCCAGTAGCATTCTCGCCTGTCGAAGATTCTTCCCATGCGCTCAGCCGTATCAGCCACGCATCCCAGTTACCACTTCCGTATGATTCTGTAAAACCGGATATCGCGAAACCGCCGTCCTCAAGCTGGATAATAGTCCTGGCTTGCTCCTCCAGTTCCCCGCCGAAAGTCTGCGACCAGAGCGAATCACCATCCTGATCAGTAAACAGCAACCACATATCTTTATCGCCTGCACCAAACGACTCCGTCCATCCCGCAAGAGCAAATCTTCCTTCTTCGGTTTCGATCAGAGACCGGCATAAATCAGTTTCCGTACCACCATAAGTATGTGACCACTGTTCTTCCCCAGCCTGATCAACTTTCACTAGCCAGAAATCACCATCACAATCTCCGGCAGCGACATATCCATCAAGCGTTTCGACTACAGCGAAGAAACGGTTATCACCCGTTTCCTGGTAAACCTGTGACCATACTTCATTTCCTGTTTCATCGGTCATAATTAATAAACCATCCAGGTCCGGACCGAATGAATCTGTTGAACCAGCCAGGATAAAACCACCATCGCTTGTAACCTGCGCATCCCAACAGAAATCATCCTCTTCCCAGCCATAAGTGTTGGATATGATACGTGTTCCACAACAATCCGAGAATTGCACAAGATAGCAATCGTAATTTCCGGCGCCACAGGACCGTGTTCCACCGGCAATCGCAAATCCGTCCCCACTTTGCACAAGGTCTGTACATTCCTCCCACAGGTTTCCTCCACAACGGTAAAAGCATTGTTCAACGCCTGAACCGCTGTACAATTCTACAAAATAATCAGCCTCTTGATTTCTGGAATAGGAAGTTGAGTATCCCGCTGCGACTACCTGTCCTCCAACCTCAATAATCCTGGAGAACGATTCCCATCCCAATCCCCCACTGTATGCTTCCCATTCCATGGTGCCCATATTGTTTGTTTTTAGAATCCATGCCGACTCCAGATCGGGTCCGGACGACCATGTTTGTCCCGCCAGCAGGAATCCTCCATCCTCTGATTGAAGCACCGGGCTGAACATGTCCATCTCTGAGCCACCATATGTTTCCGACCAGAGAAATGACGGTTGAGCATATGCAATGGCAGTGATGAACAATAATGACAAAAACAATAAGTTCTTCATAATGAAACCTCCTCGACTTGTTCATAAGACTATCACATTTGCAGCTATCATCGTACAACTATAAACGTTCACTTTGTTCTGCCTCTTTGCGGCACCTGTTATAAATTTCCATTCTGATCCGTTTTTACGACAAGAATGTCTTCCAGTTGAGCACCTAGCGAATCTTCAAATCCAACCAGGATGTACCCACCATCCGAAGTAACGATTGCATTACACAAGAGATCATCCTTGCCTGCATTACCATGCAGGGAACTCCAGAGAAGGTTCATGCCGGGATCATACGAAATAATCATAAATTTTGAAGTACCGTCAGCATTGGATTGGCCGACACCCGTGACTATTACATTGCCATCCTCGGACTCAATGACTCTTACGCATTCATCTCTTCCGGACACCTGTATCTGTGTTCGTGACTGTTCGACACCATAATTGTTTACTCTCAGGAGACAAGAGGATGGAGTATGTGAAGTGCCGACATATCGCAGGCATTGAAGATAAATTGAATCATTGGTATGATGTACAACACCAACAGCGTATGCATAATCATCATCACCTGTAGTATTTTCAAATGGATAGGATTGTTGCCACATCTCATCTCCATTACCGGTAGTCGATAATAGAAAAGGTCGCCACACTGCTGGATCTGTTGGTCCAGGATCACTGAGAATCGATCCATACAACAGGAAGCCTGCCAGGCCTGAAGGTTGTACACCAAAACCAAACCAGAGACCGTCTATTGAATAACTGTTACACCAAATCTCATTCCCGATGGCATTACACATGAGAAGTGCAGGTATTTCGAATCCGAAGTTCCTTGTTGAACCTGAGATGAGTATTGAGCCATCAGTCAGAATGTGCATACCGGTGATATTTTCCAGTTCACTATCGTGGGAGACAGTCCAGAGCAGGTTTCCCTCATCATCATAGCAGTTCAGCATGGTTTCCGAAATGAGTGCCAGAAGTACTTCATTGTCACTGTTAACACCGATTACGCACCCTTCTGCTTCATCTTCACCGATGATTATCCTTTCCCAAAGTTCATCCCCGTTTTCATCAAGCCGTATCAGCAGGTATTTCCTGAACCCCATTTCTTCGGTCTCCGTTGTACCGACGAGGTAGTATCCGCCTGTCGGAATCTCAACGATGTCCAGTCCAATGTCGGAAAAGTCTCCACCGTAGCTGTGCATCCAGGTAAGTACCGGACCCGAAGGGCCTGATGGGCCGTCATCTTCTTTCTTACAGCCAGTCAGACAAAACAGGATTATCATGAGATAAGGCAAAATCATGAACCGTTTCATACTACCTCCTTCACTATTTTCAAAGTGCATTCTTGGCATTATTCCGAAATCCAGCAATAATTGTTTTCTTAATAATATTCGCTTAATCCGTTTTTACAACAAGGATATCCTCATCTTCATCCACCCACCAGTTTGTGAAACCTGTCAAAGCATACCCACCGTCAGATACCATTATAGCATCTGAAAGCACAATATCTCCGAGATTATCCAGTACGGAAGTCCATAACAGGTTCAAATTTTCATCGTAACATTGCATCCAGAATTCCGATGTTTCCGAAGCCACGTATTGGGCCAGGCCGGCAACAACCAGGTTTCCATCCAGTGATTCAAGGATTCTCATACCGTACTCGTTGCCAGATATAGTGATCTGTACACGTTCTATTTCTTCGCCGGAATTATTCAGTTTCAGGATGCAGGAGGATATCCGGGTTGATGAAGTACCGCATTGACGGGTGCAGAGCAGGTAGATTGATCCTGAAGAATGCTCGACACAACTGTATCCGAGAATATGATCACGGATTAAAGTGCTGTCTGAACCGCTATGATCGAAGGAATACACATGTGTCCACACATCGTTGCCATTACTATCGGTTTTGATCAGGTAGGGAAGAGTGTATGTACTTTCCGGCGGTCCCTCAATAGTATCACCTATCGTCCCATAAAGTAAAAAACCACCGCCCATTGACTGCGACACACCCATTCCCATTGCCTGTTCATCCAGGTATGTTCTGTTCCATACTTCAGTGCCGCTGGGATCGCATTTGATTAAGGTTGGAACATACGTCCACGAATGCATTGATACACAGGAAATCAGAATGGATCCGTCATGTAAAACCAACAGTTCTCCAATTCCGAAGAGTTCAGTGATATTAGTATTCAGATAATTGCACCATACCTCATCACCGTCTTCATTTATCCTTAAAAGGCACGACTCTGAACCAACCACAACAATCGCATCATTGTTGTCCGCAATCCCAATCGCAACAGCTTTTGCATGGAGATTGTATTGGTAGATGCGTTCCCAGAGAATCGCTCCCTGGTTGCTTAATCTGAGCAGGATAAAACTCTGAATATCAACACCGTACGACTCAGTTAATCCACAGACGTAAAATCCTTCACCCGGGATTTCAGCAATACCATACCCACGATCATTCTGCTCACCGCCGTAGGTCTGATGCCAGGCAGTAACCGGCGGTGTTGACACCGATGTCCCATCATCTTCCCGGGCGCAACCCATGATCGCAAACAGAATAAGCAGGATAAATAAAGTTATCTTCTTTTTCATTCTTTCCTCCCAAACGATTATTCCGGTGTCATTGATGGAGATATTACTTACCTGAAAATTTTTTCTCTACTATTAATTGCCTGTCATACCTATTCAATTCCACAATACACATACTCAGAATTGCAGGGATACTCATAAAATCAGTTACATCCTCCGGTACCTGGAGTTACGGCAATGCAGAACAGCTTTGTAGAAGACTGACATTTGAGGAACAGTGAAGAAAAAACAGGTATTGTTTTATCTTCTACCTGGTAGTTGAGGCACTGCACTTATTGCAATATAAACATTTATTTACCAATGCAATTCTTTATTTTTCAATTAATGAAAACTTATGGATTAGTGTCTCTCCCCCGGTTCATTGAGATCGACCAGCAGTTTTTTCTAATTAGTGCATCGTTATTCAAACTCGAACGTGATGAGACTTTACCGTATAAGACAGAACAACCCCGAGAATATCATTCCCAGGGTTGAGGAAATATCTGAATTTCTAGATCACTGCAGGATCTGCATCGCCTCCGGCGCAGCGAACATCATGGTCATCACAGAACCATTGAACCAGTCCATAAAGGCGCTCAGTTCTTCAATAGTCAGCGTATTGATAAACGTAAGCTGGCTTAGGAGTACGATATCGTTATCCGGATCGAGGGAAAACTGAGCTGTGTTCAGCGAATCGTTCAGTTTCCAGACCAGTTCACGAAGTTCTTCAATCCGTTCTTCACTCTTGTATTCCGGGTTGACGGTCAGGAAAATCTGTGCGATCAGCCTGTCCAGGCCGGTTGCACTGGTTTTCGGTGAGAAGACAATGACAAAATGATCCGTCTGAACGGTAAACCAGCTTGCATCATGATTGCCAACATTGATGTTGTTGTTCCCAAGCCATTCCACAATCAATGCCGCGGCTTGATCATCATTGGCAACGTTGATTTCAATGGTTTCCCCGGATGTATCAATATTCCCAACGGCCGTTTCTCCCCCTTGCGCAAAACCAAGGGCTGGTAGAATAACAAATACCGCTGCAAATATGTACAACGAAACTGACCGTAGCATGCTTATTTCAAGCCTTTTCCCTGTCATGGGAACACTCCTCTATCATCAACGTGTTTTTGTTTCACAACAACTATATTCACAGAACTCTTTTGCTGTTAGTGAGCGAATGTAGAGGCCCACTTGCGCAATGTCAAGAGACCTTGCAAGTCTCAATGCCTTTTTATAGGGTTATAGGGTTCTTACTTCAAAATCAGTAATTCTTAAGCAAAAAAAACCGGACCTCATTACGAAGCCCGGCTCTGATCTATTGGTAAGACCTTAGATAAACTTCTTCAGTGCGTCTTTCAGGTCCGGCTTGCCGATCTCCTGGAGATCATAAGTTACACGGACAGACGGCTTGTCGATCTTGATGACACGACGAAGGTCAATCGGGGTACCAATGATAACCGCGTCACATTCGACGGCTGCGATAGTCTTCTCGAGGTCGGCCATCTGCTCTTCACCGTATCCCATGGCCGGAAGAAGCTCGCCGATACCCGGATACACTTCGAATGTGTGGGCGATTTTACCGGTGACCCATGGACGCGGGTCGACCAATTCGGCTGCGCCGAACTTGCTGGCGGCGATGACACCGGCGCCGTATCCCATCTCTCCGTGGGTCAGGGTCGGACCGTCTTCTACGACCAACACGCTCTTGTCGCGGATGACATTCATGTCTTCGACGCTGATCGGGCTGGCGGCGTCGATAACCATGGCGTTCGGATTCACGGCCTGGATGGATTCACGGACTTCTTCAATATCTTCGAGGTCGGCACTGTCGATCTTGTTGATCACGACTACATCGGCCATGCGAAGGTTGGTTTCACCCGGATAATAGGCAAGTTCGTGGCCCGGACGATGCGGGTCGACGACGACGATATGCAGATCGGACTTGTAGAAAGAGGTATCGTTATTTCCACCGTCCCACAGGATCACATCAGCTTCTTTTTCCGCTTCACGAAGGATGGCTTCGTAGTCGACACCTGCGTAGACGACGTTACCAAGCGCAATGTGCGGTTCATATTCTTCCATCTCTTCGATGGTGCATTCATGCTTCTTGAGATCTTCGAGGGTTGCGAAACGCTGGACCTTCTGCTTTACGAGATCGCCATAGGGCATCGGGTGACGGATTGCCACGACCTTCTTGCCTGCAGCCTGGAGGACCTTGGAGACGGCACGTGTGGTCTGGCTTTTACCACAACCGGTACGAATGGCGCAAATGGAAACAACCGGCTTGGTGGACTTAACCATGGTTTCCGTAGCGCTTGCGAGTACAAAATCGGCGCCGAGACCGTTTACCATGGCGGCCTTGTGCATGACATATTCATACGGTACATCGCTGTAGGAGAAATACACCTGGTCGATGTTGTTTTCAGTAATCAGTTCCGCCAGCTTCTCTTCCGGTTCAATTGGAATACCGTTCGGATACAGCTTTCCGGCCAATTCTGCCGGATACATACGACCTTCAATGTCCGGGATCTGGGTTGCGGTGAAAGCTACGATGTTGTAGTCTTCATTGTCGCGGAAAAGGACATTGAAATTGTGAAAGTCGCGCCCTGCGGCGCCCATGATAATCACGGACTTGGACATGGTAATGCTCCCAAAATGTTTGAAAAAACCGTGCCGCGCACCGTAGAAACGATGAAGGTGCGGGATCCGCCGGACTATCTGCAGAATATGGAGATGAGATTCGCTTGTGGGCGGATCAACCGGTCATCACACGACTGTATGTGAAAACGCGGCAATCTCTTGTTTATGTTGTACTATACTACCTGTTACCAACCTTGAAGAACATCCTGCGAATGGGCAGAAGTTGTCATGGTCCGGGCAATATATCGTGCATTCCAATGCGTGTCAATGCTGTTGTCAGTTCGTGCTCCCTGCACAGACAAATGTCCCCCGTTCCTCCCATTGACGGCCATCTGTTATCGAACGCACTGAAACATGGAATGGATAGATACCTACCCGTAACCGGCTGTTCAGCCCGGAATGTCCATCCCACTGGTAAGAAGAAACACCGTTAAAACGCTGATTTTCGAGGATTTTTCCGAGGTAACGGCCATTTACATCATATACTGTCAGGGTCACCTGGATTTCGGCAGCAGGATAATTAAACTGGAAAGCAATCAGATCCTCATGACCGTCGCCATCCGGTGAGAAAGGATTGGGTTGGACCTGTATATGCGAATCATTTGAGTCTTCCGGATTCGTATTCCCTGTGCTCGCATACCCCGGAGTGCCAGGTGATTCGCCCAGGCATGCTGTCCAATCGCTTGCATGCGGAGAGTTTGTATAGGCAGTGCGGATCAGGCTCCTGTTTTCCGGTGGATCGTAGTAAATCACACTGTCGAGTTTGTTTCCGGAAACATCGAAAAGCACAAGTGTATCAGTATCATTATTTAATGGCGTCCAACCGGTCGCGATGATCACCTTATTACGTTCAATCATTGACCAGTTGAAAATCGTGCTGTCTTTTGCAATTACCAGGAAACTGTCCGGTTCAAGACGATAGATTTCATTTGGTATTGTATCAACCGATGCTGTTCCACCGGTGGCGTCACGCCAGAAACAACCCTGTAACGATAAGGATTCATCCGATGTGTTCGTTACTTCAACCCATTCGAGGGGAACTGAATCGGGCGGATCGATCATCAGCTCGGAAAACCGGACAGCCCCACCGGGCGTCGGCACTCGAACCGATGTTGAAAGAGTATCATTCACTGGATTTTCATCAATTCCGGTAAGTGAAAACTGAACCCGGTAAATACCCGGAGTAGGATTGACTATCCAGTCCTCAAAACTTATCTCTGCCCCCGATTCGATTTGCGGGATTGGCCATTGGGAAACGAGTACCATGTGTCCGGGTAGAAAAATATCCATTAGAACCCGAAGACTATCTGCACTCGAATGAGAGATACCAACATTGTGAATGTATGCGAAGTAGTGAATGTGCTCGAAGGATTCCAGGTCTTCTGAGATCCACTCGCACACTACTGAATCAATGGCAAGATCCCGTACTCTCGGGCTTGCACTGTTCAGAAATCCCGGAGTCCCGCCCGGGGCGGAAAAAGTCCAGTTGGAATCCATCTCCCCTTCATCGATCCTGATTCTTTCCTCGCTGACGCCGTCCTCAGCGCCGATTCTGTAATGACGTTGTGAAATCAGGATATGGTCTTGTGAATAGAGGGAGACTATTTCCCCGTTCGAATTAGATAAACCGCCACTGCCGATGGCTGCGTCAGGTGTAGTGAATAGGAGAACCCCAGCAGGAATCTGTTCATCGTAATATCCTTCACCGTTTTCCAGGTATCCCGAATCAATGATAATCGCAAATTCATACGGTTGGAGAATCAAGCTGGAATCAGGCCAGAGGGAAATGATCTCATCATCCTGGTCACCGTCCGAAATCATCCATCTTTCAAGGGAGGTGGGGTATGGACTGTCATTATAGAGCTCGATGTACTCGGTATAATTTTCATTGCCGGAAGGATTGTACATGATCTCATTAATGACAACGTCCGATAAGCATAATTCTGGTATACAAAAAAAGAAAAAAAAGCATACATAAATAGTGTATATCTTGTTGATATTAATCGGGATATCTATTGTACCAAAGTTTTTCGTAAATATCATATATTTATTTCAAACTCGTGTAAGTGAATTTATCCGTAGAATACTCTGAGGTATTAAACACAATTTTTTAAGTTTACATGATTTACGCTTTCCACAAATACAATCCTGCTTATTTAACACATTCAAATCCCAGGCAATTTTCCCATCGGTCTTTATTTTCAACCAATGAAAACAATTTATTTGCATTATCCCCTACTTCCGCTCGCCGAATTTCCGAAAATCCAACGTCTTTTAATTCTTGACTAATTGCCTCATAGTCCCAAAGCCACATATGTCTTGAATTACCATAAAATTGACGAATAATACTCAAAATGTTTTTACTACGGTTTTCACTTGCCATTCCAGTATTTCTGATAAAAGTTAACGCTGCAGTTTTATCTTCAGAATGTATATAATCATTTACCATCACTTCCAAGTCAGGCATGACTCCTCGGAAAACACCACCCTTCTTGAGATATATGTATGTGTTTTTTAATGCACTTCTTAGCTCGGCAAGTGATAGATGTTCTAATACATGTGAACAATAAGCCAAATCACAAGAATCCGGTTTTATTGGAAGTCCTGCAGCAATATTACCATATCGCACATTTTTTCCAAAGCTTGCAAATGAATCTTTTTTTTGTGAATATATACCCAATATTGGAATTTTTTGCAAAATCAGCGAAGGACTGGCATCAAAATTCAACCATTCTGATGGAGAAGTATCACCACATCCGTAATGTAAGTTTAATCCTGCTTCCACTGTATCTCCTGAGATGTATATTAAGCAGTATATTGAATAAATAACTCAAGTAGCTACTATACAGAGATTTTCAACACAAATCAAGATACAGTTCTTTACTTAGTCTGTTATAAACAATTTCTCATTATCGTAATATTTTGATATTTTTATAATTACAAATTCATTACAGGACGTTAATCATATACTGAATAAAAACCTGAAAAGAACAGAGCTATCGTATAACATTGTTCTTCCTTACATCGGGATTGAGATGACCATGCTTGCGTCTCTTTTAGCCAGATACGAGCAGTTCTGCTTGTCATGGAAGCATCAGTAAAAGGCAGAATTTTTACCAGATTCATACTGTTTTGTGAATTTAAAATACCTGAAGAAATGTAATTTGAGTGTTCATTCCTGTCATTTCAAATTAGTTCATTACTGGCATTTGAAATACTGCTATTGTCAATCCCTGATGAATCAGGTAAGGGTGATCCTCTTCTTCGTCCTTCTTGCTCTCGGACGGTATCATTTTGCTATGCAGAATAATTTCACCATTGATACGCTTTGAAAGCTCATTTGCAATATATAATCCGAATCCCAATCCCTTCTCACCAGTTGTTCCCTGTTTGCGAAGCCTTTCCCGATTCGGGCTGTTCAACAATTTTTCCCTGGTGGGTTCATCCAGGTATTCACCTCTTCCCGCTACGGCAAGTCGGACCATACTTCCATCCGAAGTCACTCTCACCTGGATTTCAGAACCCGGGAAACTGAATTTTACAGCGTTGTTGATCAGTGGTTCAATAATACCATACCGCAGCAATCTTGACGACGCTTCTACAACAGCCGCAGTGTCATCAACAACCAGTTTTATTTCAATGTTTTTGGTGCGCGCTCGTGTACGGTAAAGTACGTAAGTATCATTTACCAACTGAACAAAATCCGAGCGCTCTTCTTCTTTTCCCACTTCCGATTGCAAATAGCTTACAACACTGCGTCCGTCCACAAGCATTTCGTCAAAACGGTCCACTTGATGGCTGACTTCTTTCCATAGACCGGGAGTATCATAATAGTCCGGTTGGATTTTGAGGAGTTCACCCTTCATCCGCAAGGCGGAAATCACATTTCTCAAGTCATGGGTTAAAACAACGATCAGGTTGGCAAAGATGACGGAATAATCCATCTGTTCCTGATTGGATGCGGTTTGATCATGATCTGGTGTCATAATATTCACTCGAATTCGTACGTTTATTACCTGTTTATACAGCCAACATAATGTACGCAAAGAATCTACTTTTTCATACCGATCAATGATCCGATGTGATCGACCATCCGCTCCAGCTTTTCCCCTTCCACCCGACCAGTTTTATTCTGAAAACGCATGGGTGTAATGGTACGCACCAGTGTCCAGAGCGCTGAAACAGCCTTGGGTAAACCAGTTTCCTCAGGTTCGAGAATTATATCATACTCCGTTTGTTCTTCTTTTCCGGGAATAGTACTCGTGAGTGGAACAACGACCACAGTATCAAGAACACCTGAAATGTTGATATTGTCGCTTTGCAGTACCATGCACGGCATCAGTTTCCACATTTCTGAGTCGGTAGATGCACTAATCCGAACAAACCAGACATCACCCCGGCGCAGTTGCTCAACGCCTGGCGAGTCCATCTTTCGTTGATCCATCCCAGTCTTCCCGCGTTTTTTTCATCGTCATTCGATTTCGTCCAGCCCACGAGATCATTTGATTCATGTGGTACTGATCCAACTCGCGCTGGAGGGCCAGGCGAACCAACTCACTCACATTCGGCTTTCCCGCCTTGGTACGTGGGGCAATCTTGCGAAGATTATCCATCATATCCGCAGGAAGCCGGATCTCAAGGCGTTCATCTTTTTGAATACTCATCCTCTTTCCACAATTCCTGTGACCTGAATAAACCAGAATTCATTCGTTCTTTTGTCGATGACAGCATGGCTGCAATTGAAAACCCAACGTATAAAGAGATTACACAAATGTTTCCATATTGCAATCATCTGAATTTGCCATAAATGCTTTTTCAGAGTGTATGAAATTCAGTCGATAGTATGAAGGAAAATTGTGGAAATGGTCCGTATTTGCAATCTTATGATAAGGTATCACAATGATTTTGTAAGGTACACGCTCCCGTATTTTTTTACAAGGTGATGAGGTTTTAAATATAAGATTTTATTATTTACTACTCCAAGAGTATAATAAGTGGCCATTTTTAGGATATAAAAACAAGGACAACAAATCCATTGACAAACATTATGGAATCATTACATCCAATGATGAAGGGCGAACCTTGACTATAAACTCTTCCGGCGCTTCTATTAATTCGCCATCCATCTGAATGGGATCAGGCCGGTTTCGTTTTACTCTCATCTCGGTGAAATTGTAGGTCTTTATTTCCCGGATTTGAGTGATTGTACCATCAAAAATCCTGTGGATTTTGGGAAGAAGTTGCAACGGTTCCATCTTCGGAACAGCGACAAGTGTCAGTTGACCATCATCCGCTTCCGCTTGTGGGGCGATTTTGGCGCCCCCGCCGTATTGAGTAAGGTTGGCAATGGTAAGCACCCAGGGTTTTTCGATGACGATATCTTTTCCATCCAAGTTGATAAAAAAATCCTGTGGTTCATACGTGAAATACCGGTGAATCCCTGAAAATACATAAGGTACAATCCCGCGTACGGGTGATTCTTCAAAGCTTTTTACGAGGTCGGCATCCCACGCCAAACCGCAGGTAATAAAAAACGGTTTCTCATTTGCGTATCCAACATCAATCTTTTTTCGAACGCCGACTTTCAACAAGCGGGCGGCATGATCCGTGTTCAACGGTATGTCAAAATGACGGGCGAATCCATTGCCGCTTCCGGTGGGAAGCACAGCCAGCGCAACCCCGGTACCTACCAGCTCCGCACCAATACTATTGACCATGCCATCACCACCAACTACAATCACAGTATCAACACCGTCCTCAACCGCTCTCCGGATTTTTTCCCGGCCATCTTTTACGTCTTTGCTTTCCTGGTAGGTCAGATCTATCCCGGGTACATCCCAGATCGTACGCAAAGAATTCAAGAGTTCATCCAACCTGAACCAGAATCCTGACTTGCGGTTAATGATCACTCTGACACGGCGAACCGGTCCGTTTTTCATATGAATTCCTTTCCATCACTTTGCATGCTGTATCTATATTGTAACTATTCGAAGGTTTTTCAACATTTTATTATCGGATTGTAACCATTTCTGTCCTCACAGGTCCAATGTACAGACAGTTTTATTATCGGAGCCACAACCAGGTTGGAGAATACTATGTTTTCCAGTTATTTCCGTTCCGCGATACGAAATATCCTTCGTCAAAAAGGGTATTCCTTCATCGCTATCTTCGGACTGGCACTCGGTATGGCTTCCTGCATTATAATCCTGTTGTATGTCTTCAACGAACTGAACTATGACCGTCACCATGAATTTGCAGACAGGATTTACCGCGTCGCAATCAACTGGCTCGGTGAAGATGGAACCGAACATTCCGGATTTTGTTCCATCGCTCCCAGGCATACTCACTATTTACGTACCGATATCCCTGAAGTTGAGGCTGTGGGAAGAATGCTGAGGACGCCTGAAACATTAATTTCTTACGATGACAATAATTTTATCGAGAATGATGTCTGGGCGGCCGAACCGGAAATCCTTGAGATTTTTACGATCCCATTTATTTCTGGCAATCCGGAAACAGCTCTGTCAGAACCTTACGGCATGGTGATTTCCCGCTCTGTAGCGGACAAGATGTTCGGCGATGAAGATCCTCTCGATAAAGAAATCCTCATGGATAACCAGTATACGTTTACCATTCGTGGCGTCATGGAGAACACATCCCGGAATTCACATATACACTATGACGTACTCTTTTCGATGATCACCTTTCAAACCATTTATCCCAACTGGTACAATCAGTTCTGGGAATCGAATACATTCACAGACAATGTCACACCAACGTATCTCCGACTTGCTGAGAACACCGATTACCATGAAATCAATGAACGGCTTCGTTCCGTTATCGATCAACGGCTTACCGGGTTTGACGGTTTCACCGATGAAGACGGTAACCGTCCCAGTGAAAATATACGTTTGTTCCTGCAACCCGTGTCGTCAATCCATACATCTTCCCATCAAAGAAATGAGTTCGAGACCAACGCTTCAATGACAACTATAAATATTTTTGCCTGTATTGCCTTGTTCATTCTCCTTATAGGTAGTATCAACTATGTGAACCTCTCGACCGCGAGATCAGTTGCCAGAAGCAAAGAAGTAGGTCTCAGAAAAGTGGTCGGGGCTCAACGTTCCAGTCTTATCCTGCAATTTGAAGGTGAATCGCTAATCCTTGTATCCATTTCTTTGCTGGTTGCATTTTTACTTATCGCCCTAACGTTGCCACATGTAAATGCCTTTATTGGCAAAGAACTTGTGCTGAATCCAATAGAAAATCCTGTATTTCTATGGTTAAGCCTGGCGGTCTTTCTTTTTACCGGTCTTGTCGCCGGATTGTATCCCGCAGTGTACCTTTCTGCGTTCCGTCCGATTACAATCCTGCGAGGAGAACTGACAAAAGGGAAAAAAGGCGCCTGGTTACGGAAATCCCTTGTCGTTTTTCAATTCTTTATATCCATTATGTTGATTATCAGTATCGCAACTGTCTTTTCACAAATGCATTTCCTTCAGAATGCAGACCTGGGCTTTGACCGTGACCAGGTAATCGTATTTCCTTTAACCCCGCAAATGCGTGCGGACTGGACAACAGTGAAAAACGAGTTCACCTCTATTAATGGCGTACAATACGCTACACGTTCAAAACGGGTACCTTCCGGTGGACTGTACGACGCGCCCGGATATCGAACTGAAGTTAATGGAGAAGCGAATATCGGCGAAATTCACATGCCTCATATACGCGTTGAAGAAGATTTCCTGAAAACCTATGGAATCGAAATAATTGCCGGTCGTGATTTTTCATTCGAGCACAGCACAGACCAGGGCGCTGCCTATATTATCAATGAAACAGCCGTTCGCAGACTTGGATGGCAATCCCCCGAGGATGCAGTAGGCGCCCCCATGCAGGTGTATGGAGGTGAAGAAGGTTTCGTGATTGGCGTGGTCAGGGATTTTCATTACGAATCGCTACGGAGCCCGATCAAGGCGATGATACTCTACCCCGCCAGTGAATCGAATACGGTTTCTCTTCGGATCTCTCTCGATCATTTTTCGGAAACCATGGGGCAAATTGAAGAAACGTGGTCGAACTTCCATCCCGGATATCATTTCGAGTATGAGTTTCTGAATGAACGACTGGATCAAAATTATGAAAATGAGCAAAGGTTGATGGTACTTTTTGAATTGTTCAGTGTACTGGCAATTTCAATCGCCTGCCTTGGACTCTTCGGTCTGGCGTCCTATACCGCTGAACAGAAAACAAAAGAGATAGGAATCAGGAAAACTCTGGGGGCCAGCATTTCCAGTATTATTCTTCTCATGACCAAAGAATTTTCACGTCTCGTTATCATTGGCGCTGTGATCGCTGTACCCGTAGCGGTATACGCGATGATCAGGTGGCTGAATTCATTTGCGTACCATATTGACGTTTCCGTCGGACATGTGTTGTTCGGAGTGGTTGCAGCGCTGGCAATCGCCCTGTTTTCTGTAGCGTTTCAAGCGATCAAGGCATCGAGAACCGATCCGGTAATCTCGTTACGCCATGAGTAATATCTGTACCAATAGTGAACCGATTTACAGGAATTTAACAGGGCTTACTTGTTGTTAAGGTAAGCCTTTTTTTTATTGCCATTCGGCCCTGTACCTGGTGAGTGTCGTATCCGGCGCCTGGATAATCGCTGTTGCATTCAAAACAGCTTCATCACCTGTACCTGTTTGTTGCAAATCAATCGAGTATTCGATTTCAGCTTCCTGAAAAGCATTTTCGATCAGTGAACAAACGAGATCCAGGTATCCCGGACGCAGTTCTTCATTTTCCGGCATGATTAATTCATAATCCTGGATATAGAGGGTATTTTCACCCTGTATTGTGAGAATGAATTCCTGGTTAACCACCCGGTTATCAATAATGAGGATATGATAATCCATGTCAAATGGACCCAGTACCGCGTCGTCACGAGCTTCAATTCTGACAATATCGAAATAGGGAGAAGGTTGCATCGAAAGCACTGAATATCCGCTGATATCCGCCATGGCCCAAATACCGTCACATAATGCCGCTATTTCCGCCATGCGTTGTGCTTCTTCATTATCGAGTGCGTTGCTCAATAACACCGTCCCACGCCCCTCGATCTGGCGGTATTGATAATCCACCGCCTGTGCTTGAAGCAGGCTTGCTCCAAACACTATTGAAAAGATCAATGCACGTTTCATGCTTGTATCCGAACTTGTATGTTTTTCGTTTACCGAGAACCACAATACCTTCCGAAACCGCCACGAAATCAACTCATCAAACTTCAAACAGAACCATTCATAGCCGACAGTATGGTCCCTTGATAATTGTTACATCCATTTTTCAACATTTCAGCAAGTACTATGCCTGAATGGACTGTAAATGTACGCTTCTGACGTCTATAATTAATGATGACATTGACTGTTTTGCAATAACATTCTTGCCATCATTTACAATAATTTAAATACGCCTTGTATACTTTGTCGATTCCTTTCGTATTTGATGGATTCTGCTACTATCAGATATTAATGATACATGTGTGGTAAGGTGTCACTCTTATGGGGAAAACAGAGTGTCTTGTTTGTGAACAGAAAGAGTAGAAATAAAAAAACCGACGCATTCGCCGGGCAAGAAGTTGATCTCACTTGAAGTATACCAATTAGTTCAAGAGTGGGTCGAAACCTGAAAGGAAATCATCACTTTCGGAAGAGTCGTCAAAACCGAAGTAATAGTGCGTCCCAAGTGAATGAAGATATTCAATCAGCTTTTTCCGAGTATTTTCAAGACCGACTGACGCACGAATTGCCATATCAATATGGGCGACTGTATGGCGTCCATTCTGGAGATCGCCAAGCGATACAATCGCTTCGCTCAGCCAGGTGAGAGTCAGACCGACAATTTCAAGATTCCGGATGGGCGAAGTCATACCATCAACCAGATCTGGTGTAATAACGGTTATTACACGTTGCGCCTTGCTGATTTCATCACGGAGTTTTTCCAACAGATGATTAACATGTTCTTCTGAAAAATTGTATACATCGTCTGAAAAATCCCAGTCCATCGTTCCTCCAGACAGCCAGATGCGAACAGAATTATAAACATTCACGATCAGATATTGATGCGGTTCATTCAGGAACAATGCTGGAAAAGCGAGATTGCACTTAACGATATTTTTGCATAGTATGCAAGATAAAACTAATCTCGGCATTTTTCATGTTTTCAATCAAGGTTCATAAAAAAATCCCTGCTGAAGAGAGTCCACATATAGATAGAGAAACCATATACTTGCGATCAGTAATAATCCCCTAAAACCTTTGAAAAACTGTGGGCCAACCAAACATCACACAAAATTACAAGGAAATTTTCAATCATAAAAAAGAGAAGCAAATCCGTGTAAAAACTATTCAACCATGGACAATCCCCACTCAGGATTCATTTTTTTTTCAGTGCTATGGTTGTTTCTTTTTTCCATCAGCTTTTGCAGGATCCTGGTATTTCCCGTCTCATTGGCAAAAAAACTCGCGGCAACAAGAATCAGCCACAGTTTTTGACTATGATCTGCCACCTTTGCCCTGTGATCTGCAAGCAGACCAAGAACCCTGCGTGAATGTACAAGATCCCCAATGGCGGAATCGCGTAACATCTTTTCCAGAACCGCACCTGAAGGCCCTGACATCCATGCGGACACAGGCGGTTGGAACCCCCCCGGCCTTGATTTAAGAATTGATTCGGGTAAGTGTCCGGAAAGTGCCTGTCGATTGATCCATTTCGTTTGAAAATTTTTTGATTTGACAGATGAAGGCAAAGCCAGCCCAAACTGAACCATTCTTCTCTGCAGAAATGGTGTACGTACTTCAAAACTGGATGACATGGATGCGCGATCTACCCGTTCCAGAACCCCGGGAAGAAAATATCGCATCACCATCCTGCTCATGAGATCTGTCAGGTCGCTTGGACGGAAACCACGCATTTCACTAGAAATGTGTTTCTCAAGAACATCCGGATTACCATCAAGAAGAATATTCCCGACCTGGTCAGGAGTGTAAACACTCAACCACCTCATAAATGCTTCTGGTGGTCCAAAGCCCACACCATTCAAAAATCTTTCCGCCTGTGTTTTTCTTGATACTCCTTTTATCATTGAATCCGGAATGATTCGAGCGAAACGTTTTACCAAACGGTGAATGCCACCGGGGAACAGGTTCATCATTCGTAAAAAAGGGATTGCTGTGAATGTTGAATACCCCCCGAACAATTCATCACATCCATCACCACCGATTGCTGCTGTTGTATGTTTTGCGATTTCCCTGTACATCATCCTGGACGGTAACAGGCCAGCGTCACCAAACGGTTCATCAAATGAGGACATCATTGCCGCCATTTCTCCCGCGATGTTTATATTTTTAAATGGCAGCACCTTGTGTTTCAATCCCAGTTTTTTCGCAATAATCCGCGAACCATACCCTTCATTCCTCCCCATACCCTGAAAAACAACTGTATACGCTTCTATGTCTTCGAGGAATCCTTGCCTTGCGAGCGAAATGGCAATCGCGGAACTGTCAAGCCCCGAAGAAAGCATCAAGGAAACGGGAACATCAGCAATAAGACAATCCCGAACACTTTGGTCGAGTTTGTCCCAGTATTCCTCAACGATTGATTCTGTGGTACATGTTTTCCGGACAAGGGTTGGTTCCTTGAAGGGGGTCCAGAAAGTACGATGCTTCTGAGATTCACTATCTACTATCAAACAGGCTCCGGGCTCGAGCCTTTTTACATGTTTGTAAGCGGTATATGGCGCAGGTATGGTGCGAAGCGATAAAAACAGGCTGAGACCGTCCATGTCAGGTGATGTGTCTACCCAGGGTATGTATTTCAGTGCAGCGATAGAGGATGCAAAAGCGAATTTTCCGTTAGGATCCCCGGTGTAATACAGTGGTTTCTGGCCGACAGGGTCGCGGGCGAGCAACAGGCGATGTTGCATTTCGTCCCAGATCGCGAAAGCATACATCCCGTCAACCCGCCGTAGCAGGATCTCCAATCCCCATTTGAAATATCCCTTGAGCAGCACCTCCGTATCACTTTTTGTATAAAAAATGCAACCTGCTGCTTCAAGAATATCCCGGAGTTCGCGATAATTATAGATTTCACCATCGAAAACAATAAAACTACCCGTTTCAAAATCCATCAACGGTTGCTTGCCACCCTGCAGATCAAGCACAGACATACGTCTGTGCCCCAGGGTCAAATGATACATATCATGTTTGACCTGCGAAATATCGCCTTCATCCGGCCCTCTAAGGAACTGTTCCAGATTCATCGCTTCCACAGACTGCCGATTCGAAGGATCAGGCGGTCCGAATATTCCACAAATCCCACTCATAACATACCTGTTCTACAGTTTAGAGTAATGAAACTCCATTTGAAGAGTCGTCAGTTCAATTAATTGCAAATCCTGTGCCTTAATAACATTGATGTAATTATTTCGACTTACACTCAAATTGGATTTCCACGGGCAATTCTTGCCTGCTATCACTTGATTTGAGAAGAAATATTTTCCTACTTCCACAAACCTATCTTATTGTATTTTATTATTATAGATGAATTATTACTTTAATAATAGTTAAAGTAGCACTTCTTGTTCATTGGCATTAATTTGTATATTAATTGCCAATCCGTAATAATCTCATATATAATTATACTCGATAATTGGGTTTTATGTTCGAAAGAAGCAGCGATGTGATGGAGTACTTTCACAATGGATATATTTATTTTCATCTGTTACTACTCTGGATAAATTACCCTTGGAATCCGAGCCCTGAAACCTGTGATAGCCAACACCCACACTGGTCTGAATCTTGCACATTTTTTATAACAAGAACATGTTAACCGGGAGAACTGCTGTTATTTAAGGACATACAGCCTATTTACTGGACATTCTTTCATTGTATCGGCTCAATTTTCCGACCGGGACGAAAGAATACTCCGAGTAATTCTTTTGTTTTACAATAAATAGACCTCTTTGTAGTAGTGAGTGGGGGAAGATGACCTTTCAATACAATGAAAAGATGAATCCCAGGGACCGGAAAGTTTCGCTGGATGCTTTGCATGAAGCCTACGGGTTTCTTCAAAAGGGTGATAACGCTAGTATACGGCGATATTTGCCATTAATTCAGCCGGATGCACTTTCACCGGATGAGATCGCACTCCTGGCCCATCTGACTATTGTCTGCGGACAACTGGAGCGCGGTCTCCAGCTACTGGAATCTTCCCTTGAACAAGATCCTGGTTGTGTGCAGGCGATCCAGCTCTTCCGCCAGGTTGAACAACAGTTTGGCGCCAAATATCTTGAAATGCGGGAAAACCAGGCTTTGATCGAATTGGAGCAAGCCTGGGGAACATCCCGTTGGAATCATGTTGTACGAAAAATGGCCGCGTTCTGGAATGCACCCCGCGTAATGAAAACATTGCAGGACAGGATTTACAATCCCGGTTGCCCACCGGTTCCTCCTGCTCCAACGGATTCACCTGAAGTAAGTTTTATCATTCCAATGTTCAATCGTCAGGACAGTATATCAACAACGCTTGACAGCGTAATCCGGCAGACCTGTACAAATTGGGAAGCGATCATAGTTGACGACGCCTCCACCGATTCTTCGGTAGATGTAGTAAATAACTATATAAAAACATATCCCGGGTATGCACTCACCCTTATTACCCTCGAACAGAATTCGGGGATTGGAGCTGTGCGTAACGTGGGTGTGAAACATGCCCGTGGTGAATACATCGTCCTGCTGGATTCCGATGATTCCGTGGCGCCGACCTATTTGCAACGGTTGTTAGGCACTGCGGAAAACCATCCTGAAGCGGCCTGGATAGCACCCCTTACTGTTCAGTATGGCGATGTGAACCGCATGTTCGGATTCACACCGTTCAACCTTGAGACCCTCGCTCATAAAAACCTGTTCAACATCACTAACCTGCTCAGGCGGAATGTTTACAACACCCTTGGAGGATTCAGGGAGGATATGCGTGAGGGATTCGTCGATTGGGAATTCTGGGTACGCGCCGCGAGGCATGGATTCCGTCCAGTACAACTCCCCGAAGTATTGTTCTTTTATCACCGAAAGGGCGAAGGGATCCTGGGCGCTGTGCTGCAAGCCCCGGACCGGGCTGTGCGAATTAAACGGCAATTGATGGAATCCAACCAGGAACTGTATTATCCTGTTCCGGCAAGTGACAACAAGATTCTTCAACAGGGAATGCATATTCCACCACAGTACATTAATTCCTCCGGGATAGCATCTGCACAATTCAGGCATCCATCTGTTCCGGATATTTCCTCATCCACCGCTGATTTCACCGGCAAAGAACCATCGAAGAAGAAAGCTCCTGGTAAAACCCGGATCCTCTATGTTTGTCATGATTTCCCACCACACAGGTTTGCGGGTGCGCAGCTATACGCCCTGGCAATGGCGAAACGTTTGAAGGCGCTCGGAATTGACATCGAAGTATTCCATCCTGTTGTACGCAAGGAATTTCCGCCAGACTTCAAGATCCATACGGAAACATACGAGGGAATTGCTGTTCACAAGTTGGCGAAAGAGGCCAATTTTGAGCATCATAAAGTATTGAATACCAAGGTGGCGAATGCTTTTCGAACGTTCCTGACGAAAAACAAGTATGACCTTATTCATTTCCACGGATTGGGACAGCTCTCCTCAGCCCCGCTGTTTATCGCAAAAGAATTCAATTATAAAACCATAATGACCATGCATGACTTCTGGCTTTTGTGCGATCAATGGCATATGATCAAACCCAACCAGGATGTATGCACAGGACCGGAAACCATAGAGAAATGCGCGAATTGTTACAAGCAACTATTCCAGGGACAGGAACACAAAGATATTGACCGGGTTTTGTTCGATTACAAAACGGAACGTTACAACATTTTCAAAGACGCTTTTTCACATATTGATATTGCTGTGGCGCCAAGCCGTTATTTCAGGGACACGTATGAAAAATATGGATTCAAGGGAGTTCGGGTTCACCGTTTGGGAATAGCGCCTTTTGAAACGGTCAAGAAACAAAAACACGACAGAGTTGTTTTCGGATACCTTGGCCAGCTTATCCCCCGCAAAGGCATCGATCTATTGATCCAGGCATTCACAATGAACAGTGACCTGGACAATTCTCTACTGAAAATCTTTGGTAAATCCTATCGTGAAAATTACGACAGTGAATTAAAACGGATTGCTGGCGGTGCAAAAAATATCGAGTTCCACGGCGAATATAAACCGGATGATCTGCCGCGATTGTATTCGGAGATTGATATTGCGGTAATCCCGACACGCATGGATAATTACCCGATTACGGTTCTGGAAGCATTTCTGAACAACACGCCGGTGATCGGATCGGACGCCGGCGGTGTACCAGAACTGGTTCATCATGAGAAAGACGGTCTGATATTTAAAAACGAATCCGTGAGGGAATTGCACGCATTACTGGTTCGAATCCAGGAAAACCCGGAGTTGATTGAGTCACTAGCTGAAAACATCCCCGATGTCCAGACCCCGGAAAAAGATATTGAGCAGACTATCAAACTCTACGAATCACTGCTCAATCGTGGTATTTACACAGTCAATGCCAAAGAAGAACCGGAAATATCAGAATCATTAAGGCATTCAGCTTTCCCTTCGCAAATTGAGCCGGAACTGCCGTCAGAACCGATAACGGCGCCTGTACGCTCCAGTGAAGTGACCCCCAGTGACAGCTTATCCAGTGTGCTGGAACAGGATGGCCGTGTACGGCTTGCTTATCACTATGCACAACGCGGCGACACCAGCCGTGCAATCAAACATGCCCAATTGTTCCTCCAACAGGAAGGAAAACATCCTGCTGTGGAAGAATTCCTGAATTCGCTCGAATCGGCGGATCCGTCCAATCCGATCAAGTTTCGAGGAAAATCGCTGAAAGACCTGCCACAATCCCCGATACAGGACAGTTCAAATCAAAAGACGAGGGTGTTGTTCTATTTCTTCAAGAATGTGCATACCCCGGTTCTGTTGCCGATTTATAATGAAATGGTGAAACAGGGTTCCTTTAAGATCGCTTTTGCTGTACATCCTTACAATGAAGCCATCAGGGCGGGATTCCCCGTTGATGAGGAACGGAAACTGCGAGCGATACCTGTTCCCTTTGTCAACAATCCACGTGAATGGAAGGCTGATGTATCCATCATTGCGGATAATGTTGCTCAACTCCTCGAGGATTGCGGAAAAATAGTGAATGTGGGGCATGGTCTCCTGTCAAAAGGGCAATATTTCACTGACTCGGATTTCATCCATCGGGAAAACCTGGAAGATCTGTTGTGTGTACCAGGTCCATACCACAAGGCACGTTTGCTCGAAAGCGGGAAAGTGTTCATTCCCATCGTTTCCACAGGATTTCCCAAGCTGGACAGTCTGTTTTCACCAAATAAAAAATCCCGCGAGGAATTACTGATGGCGCAGGGATTGAATCCATCCAACCGGGTAGTCCTTTTTGCACCGACATTTAATGATGAACTTTCCGCGATTCCGGTACTCAAGGACCGTATCGGAGAAGTCGCCAATGAACACACTTACCTGCTGATCAAGCTGCACGGCTCTACCAGGCGTGAATACAAAAACATGTACCGCAGCCTGGCAAAAACCAGGCAGAATATTATTTATGTGGATGACCCCGATCTTGCTCCCTCCATGCTCATGGCGGATGTAATGATTTCCGATGTTTCTTCGGCGTTCATGGAATTCATGAGCCTCGACAAACCCGTAATCCTGGTCAATAATCCCAACCGGGAGACCTATCCCAACTATGATCCGGAAGACATCGAATACCAGTGGCGTGATCTTGGTATTCAAGTGTCGACAATTGAAGAAGTTCGTAAAGCGGTAGAACGTTGTTTCATGACTCCTGAAGAGTTTTCGGAAAAACGGAAACAGTATGCCGATCAACTCCTTGAAGACCGTACCGGGCATGCTTCAAAAAATGTGGTGGAAACAATAAAAAAACTGCTCAAGGGTGAATATGACCCCGCAAGTTACTACCATAATAAAACTGCAGTGTTAATCCCGGTCACGGATGACACTATTCAACAAACCGTCGCTACGCTTCAGTCACTCAAGAGCTGTGGGGATCACGCGATTCCACTCCTGTATGCAAACACCAGCGACGGCATCCTGCCAAATCCAATCCTTGAAACGTTGACCAGCGAAGCGAAGGTGTACACCCCTCGTCAACTGGAACAACTCCAGGAAGACCTACATGGATTCGCCTGCATCGCCTGTACACCTCCCGGTGCAGACCTGGGAAAACGGCGACTGTTCCGCCTGGTCAATCATTTGCGACGCACCCCTGCAATCGAAGCAGTATTGCCCATGAATGTCGGGCAAATTCCTGCTCTCGATCCCGTGAAACTGCTCCAACTTCCTCCTGAGTATGGAACCGATGCGTTCAACCTTGATATGCGCCTGAAAAGCACTATGGTCGGACGTGCGGCACCATGTGAAGGTGAATTGGAACGTGGAATGATCCTTATGAGATCCTGTGACAAGACCATCGGGAAAACTGTCGAGTTACTTCAACCGAAAACCTCCGCAATGTTCACGGTACAGAAAGCTGTGATAGCACTGGATGTGGTGATGCCGATTCGGATAGGTGAATATGTGTCGCAAACTGCATGATTCTTACTTGAATTGCAGGAAGATATAACGATTACCAGATGTAGGGCACCAGGGCTTTCGTCCGTTCCTGGTATTCTTTGAAAGCTCTGCGGTAACGGTGACGCAGGTAGATCTCTTTATTCGGTACCAGGTAAAAGACGAAGTTGGAGATCATGATGAAGGGAATTGCCAGCATCCACGGGTAATGGGTAAGAAGTGCCAGGCCTGTGAACAGCATAGCGTCAGCGGTGTAATTGACATGGCGAACCTGCTTGAACAATCCCCCGGTATACAGTTTCCCGGCATTAGCAGGATCTCGTTTCCAACGGTATCTCGACGCTTCCGATACAGTACTGATAGTCGATCCTCCCAGGTACAGCAGAAGCCAGAGAACATCAGCCCAGTTGAACGGATCGCGTGAATTTCCGCCGTAATAGGCAATCGCCAACAACGTTGCAGAGATGATCATCAAAATCGGAATTGTTTCGCACCAACGGAGAGTCCGTTGCAGGAAAACGAATAACATTAAGGTTACACGGATAAAGTATACTACCAGGCAAGCGGCAAGGAGATAACGGCGCACCATATCTCCATGCACGTCAAACCATGCAAATGCACATAAAATCACATTCTCAGAATCGACCAGAACACACCCCGATATCGTGATAACCAGCAGAAACATAAATACTACCAGAAATTTCTGCGGGTAAGACCGTGAGTGTCCTGAATAAAAAATCATTCATCTCTCCGAAAATTGATGGCGACTAAAATACAACAGCAGAAGCAAAGTGCAAAGAGAAAAGAGAGAAATCCTAAATATGGTTACTCCGAGACCGCAAATGTGTTAATTATCAATACCTAGTAACTAAAAAAAAAGACTACCCCTCAGAAGAAGGGTAGCCTTCGATGACCACTGCTGGAATAACTAGAAGGTATAGGTCATCTCAAAAGCGATCACGGATTCGTTCTTGCTTGGTTCATTGTCGCTGTCCGTAAACACTTCCTGGTCACTGCTGTCCATCCTGTATTCAATCAGTGCGCCGATGCCATCACCAAGTACAAAGGTTGGGGCAAAGGTTAGTGAGGTTCTTGTTTCACCCAGACCCACACCCAGATCATTCAGGAACAATTGGGAGTCGGAATCGTCCACGGAATCAAACCGTGCGGTAAATCCAAACCAGTCATTGAGGTCATAGTGTGCCATGACCATGAAACCGGTCCAGTTAAAGGTGTCTCCGTCCTTCACATCGATGCTTCCCATATTGTATTCTGCACCGATCAGGAGGTTTTCAACGGGTGTTACACCAAGATCAATGTCAATGACAGTTCTTGACAGGGTCTGGTCTGCATCAAAGGAGCCGAGGATCGCCGAAGCGCCGACGGTGAAGAGATCACAGTGGGTGTAGCCGAGACGGCCGCCATAGGTTTTGACTTCGTTTGTTTCCGTATTCTCATCCCAACCGTTGGTTGCATATGCGGCGAGATCAAGGTTGTATCCCAGGTTTGTGTTGATCATCAGACCGGTGAGATTGGTCGGAAGACAATTATCGAAAACCAGGGAATGGGAAAACTGGTACATGTCGGGTGCATCGAGAAGTTCAAACCCTATAGGTGCATTGAACTTACCAAATGTAAAGCCGACTGTCGGCAGAAAATCGAAACGGTACTCGAGGTATCCCTGCTCCAAGTCAATCGCCCAGTCGTTGCCGTCTTTCACCCATTCAATATCTGCACGCAGGGCAATCCCTTCTTCAAGGGTTTTTCCAAGGTCTACTTCAACCTGGTCAAGACCGAACTCATTGGAATTATTGTTCATGTTCCCGAAATAACTGGCATCCACGAATCCGGAAACATCCAGCATTCCGTCACCCGCATACGCAAATCCGACAGCGGAAACGGCCACTAATAAAGCTATCAGCAGTCTTTTTGTTGCTTTCGCCATCTGAAACTCTCCCCTTTTGTTTCCCGGGCAAAACCTACCCGGAACATGTGATAATGAACTTCCGGATCTACAGATCACCTTCGTATGCCGATTCGCCATGCAGTGCTTTATCGAGTTCGCCCTCTTCAATTTCGCTGGTTTTTACCGGGGTGATCTTGTTAATAATCCAGAGCATCGCATAAGTAAACACAAAAGCATATAAAGAAGAGATCATGATTGCAAGTACCTGGATACCGAAGAAACGCACATTTCCACCATACAGAAGACCGCTCTGACCGCCGATCATTTCATGTGCGAAAACACCCAACAGGATTGTTCCCAGGGCGCCGCCGACGCCGTGAACACCCCATACGTCGAGAGCGTCGTCCCAACCGAGCTTGTTTTTCAAGCTGACTGCGAGGTAGCATACAACACCTGCAGAAATACCAATGATTGCAGCGCTGCCGGGTGTCACAAATCCTGCGGCCGGTGTAATTGTCGCCAATCCTGCCACGGCACCAGTCAAAAGGCCCACAAACTTTGGTTTCTTGGCGAGGCTCCACTCGAGGATCATCCATGAGACCGCTGCGCAGGACGCTGCAATATCCGTATTGATAAATGCAGTAACTGTCACATTGTCTACGAGCAGCTCGCTACCGGCGTTAAATCCGTACCAACCGAACCAGAGAAGACCGGTTCCCAGTGCCACAAGTGGAATACTGTGTGGAACACTATCCTCTTTACGTCTCCGTCCAACATATAATACTGATGCAAGTGCAGCCATACCAGCCGTATTGTGAACGGCGATACCGCCTGCAAAGTCTTTCACACCAAGTTCTGCGAGGAATCCGCCGCCCCAGACCATGTGGACAAACGGGAAATAAACGAGTACGAGCCAGAAAACGAGGAAGAACAGGTAGGCAGGGAAACGTACACGATTAGCGAATGCGCCGGTGATCAATGCCGGTGTGATAATTGCGAACATCATCTGGTAAGAGAAGAACAGGTATTCCGGTATTTCCCCGTTACCAAACGGTGTATTCAGAGTAACTCCGGAAAGAAATGCTTTTCCGAAGTCACCGATAAAACCACCTTCACCACCGCTGAAGCAAAGCGAATACCCGAATGCAAACCAGATAATAGTGGTAATTCCCAATGAAACGAAACTTTGGGTCATAATCGTAAGCACATTTCTTCGACCCACAAGTCCGCCATAAAAAAACGCCAGTCCCGGCGTCATAAGCATCACGAGACTGGTTGCAACCAGCATAAAGCCAGTGTGACCCGTATCCAACATGAGACTCTTCCTCCGTCAAATTTTTCCAGCAGTGAAAAATCAACAGGAAAAAGTAGATAACGAAGGATTTTCTATCAATCGGGAAAACCCTGAAAATCCGTAGCGAAAACCCTTACTTGAGACAGAAAAGAGGAGCAGGTGGTTGACTTCCAACAGGTTAGAGCGATGTCAAACCTTCGCGGATTGCATACTTTGTCAGTTCTGCAACAGTATGGATATCCAGTTTATCCATGATCTGTTTGCGGTGGGATTCTATCGTTTTTACGCTGAGATTCAGTTTATCTGCGATATTCCTTGTGGAAGTGCCTTCGGCCAATAACTGTAATACTTCCCTTTCCCGTTGACTAAGGATACTGAAAGCGGAAGATTCGTCCTGTTTGGTGAGCTTTAAATAATCATTGATGATAATACCGGAAACGGTTGGGCTGACAAATAATTTTCCCGCTATCACTTCACGAACAGCCTGCAGCAGATCTTCCAAAGCCGATTCTTTCAACAAGTATCCCATCGCTCCGCTTTTTAATGCTTCAATGATATAACGGCGATCGGAATGCATAGACAGAATAATGACATGAATCTCAGGAAATTCCTCTTTAATCTTACGTGTAGCCTCAATGCCGTTCATGGTAGGCATAGAGATATCCATGATGACAACATCAGGATGAAGCTCCCGTACTTTCCGGAGTGTTTCCAATCCATCCGATGCTTCGCCGATAACATCGCATCCCGATTCTTTCGTTATCACTGGACGCAGGCAATCACGAAATATTTTATGGTCATCCGCCAGGAACAGGTTAATCATGCTTGTTCACCAGGTTTGGTCTGATCGTAAAAGAAACACTTGTCCCTTTACCGGGTTTTGATGTAATTGAAAAACTACCATCAAGTTGCTCAATTCTTTCCCGGATACTGAATATACCGAATCCCTGGTCAATAGTACGAGAATCTTCCAGGGTTGCTGGATTAAATCCTTTGCCATTGTCTTTAACTTCAACACTCAAACCGTCAACATCATTCAATATGGTAATAATTATTTTTGATGCTTCTGCATGTTTGTAGACATTTGACATTATTTCCCGGATGGAAGTGAACAGGAGAATTCTGATATCATCACTACACTCTATGGTGGCGCATCTGCATTTGATCTTCGTTTTCAATTTGTACCTGGTTTCGAACTGTTCCGCAAGCCATTCCAATGCTGGCAATAATCCAAGCTCATATAAGATCGGCGGACTGATTTCAAATGTGAGATTGCGGGATGATTTAATGGTCATATTAAGCAGGTTCAATACATTTTCGATTTCTTTATTGTCGCCGTTAAAAATCATATCTCCCTGGATTTTCGTTAATTGTATCTTCATGAATGCAAGCGCCTGACCGATACTGTCATGCAATTGACGGGCGATCATCCTGCGTTCACGTTCTTCGGTGAGCAACAGTTCGCTTGCCAGTCGTTGCAATTGTTTTCTATGCTCTCTGACCTTCTGTTCACTTTGTTGATACTGTTCAACCAGGTTTTCCAGGTTTTTATTTGCGGATCGCAATTCCCCGGTTCGTTCCTGGACCAGTTCTTCAAGGTGATCATGAGCTGCTTGCAGTTTTGTCATGTCCTGCTTTCGCTGCACATAGTTTCGCAACATTTCTGCAAGCGTGTAGATCAGTTCACGTTCCTCCTCCAGAAATGACCCCTCATCCTCCTGCGGTTTTTCTTCGAGATAACAAACCTCTATGATACCATTCGAAATACCGTCAGCACCGAATCTCGCTTCCTGGGTCCATTCCGTTTTACGGAATCCTTCTGTGGAATAGCTGCTATTGTCATACTGGATTCTTGCGGCTGACACTTCCGGGTATTGCCAGGAAGCTGGTAATAAATTCACAACATCCGTGAAAATATCAGCCATAGGACGTTTGTCATCCCGGATAATACGTGCAGTATGATGGACCGCGGAGAGTTCTTTCATCCTCTCGCGCAGTTTGTACTGCGCGCTGTTCTTGTGGTTTTGCGTCACTTTTTTCTACCGTTGTGTATCAATTATCGCTGTAAAGATACATTTGATCAGAGCTGGAATCTACTGGTCGAATGAGATGAAGTTTTTCAAAATGAATACTTCCACATCAATAAGTGTACACTTTCAACTGTTTTTCGGATTTACATCTCAGGTCTACCTGCTGATACAATAGACTGTTTCTTCTTACATTATCATCGGTATATGTTTCAATGTGAGCCATGATTGATCAGCATGCTTGCATGCGAATCCGGCTGTTCCTATATTCTTCGAAGCTTTCGGGGGGTGGTGAAATTCCACACCGGCGGTGAAAGCCCGCGACTCTTTTCTTCAGGAAAAGACTGAACCGGTGAAACTCCGGTGCCGACGGTTAAAGTCCGGATGAGAGAAAGCCAACACAGGTATACTTTGGTGGATCCATGTGGGTTCTGCCATTTGGTCTTGTGTCGAGATATTGTTATCTATCCTTTCTCGAGATATAACCCCGTTAGCGCACTGCTGATGGGGTTTCTGCGTTTTAAACCACTGACGCAGTTGTTCAGATGAACAAAACCTGGATTGCGAATGCAAAACGACTGGCCTGAATTTCAGCATAAAATAATGAAACGGGCGATTACCCTTGCCAAACGTGGACGAGTATGGGTTCACCCTAATCCCATGGTCGGCGCTGTAGTTGTTAAAAACGGCGAGATTGTTGGTGAGGGATATCATAAGAAATACGGCGGCCCACATGCCGAAGTACATGCGCTCGATGATGCCGGAGAAGCTGCCATCGGAGCAGATCTTTATGTGAATCTCGAACCATGTTGCCATTACGGGAAAACACCACCTTGTGTTGAAAAAATCAAAAAAGCAGGAATCCGCAGGGTGTTCGCAGCAATCCAGGATCCGAATCCAATAGTGCAGGGTAAAGGATTTAAAGTTCTGGAGGAAGCAGGAATTGAGGTTTCGGTTGGATTGCTTGAAGATGAAGCGAATGAGTTGAATTGTGCTTATCTGAAAAAAGCAAGTACGGGCAAAACGTGGGTTACGCTGAAAATTGCACAAACCGTCGATGGACGTATTGCAGCGATAACAGGCCATAGCCGTTGGATCACGAGTAAAAAATCCCGTACATATGCCCATATGATGCGCGCCACTCATGATGCGGTACTTGTTGGCGCTGGGACTGTGATCGCTGATGATCCCATGCTGAATGTGCGTCATGTCCGTGGCAGAAATCCTGTCCGGATCGTTCTGGATACAAACCTTTCCATCTCTCCCGATTCCAAGATAATCAATACACCGAATGCAGCGGCAACCTGGGTGTTCTGCGCACCGAAAAATCAACAACTACCCTCCTGGGCCGGTAAAGAAAATGTGGATATCATCATTTTGCCCCGAAACAGTGAAGGAAAGGTTGATTTGGCGGAAATGCTGGATCGTATCTCCAGACGTGGGATCATGTCTTTGATGGTGGAAGGCGGCAGCCTTGTCTGGACGGCATTCCTGGCGGAAGGGCTTGTGGATAAAATAGAAGTAATGATTGCGCCCATCATCATCGGTCATGGAATCAATGCGATCCAGGATCTTGGTGTTTTGAAGGTTCCGGATGCAGTCAAACTTGGTCCCATGCACTGGCGCAGAATGGGACCGGATCTCCATATCGCCGCACGTGTGATCGAGCAGATTCCGCAGGATGACAGGAGGAGATGCTGATGTTCACAGGCTTGGTTGAAGAAATTGGCGTAATCAAAACGATCCGTCCCCGTGGAGATGGCGCAGCAATTACCGTTCAAGCGGACAAGGTGCTTGTTGGAGTTCAGTTGGGGGATTCCATTGCACTTTCCGGTGCATGCCAGACGGTTGTCTCCTTTGAAAGGACCTCGTTTACCGTTGAAGCTGTCAGGGAAACAATGAACCGGACAAAATTCGGTAAATGGACCACCGGGCAGGTGGTTAATCTCGAACGCGCCATGCTGCCGACTTCGCGCATGGGCGGGCATATGGTGCAGGGACATGTTGATTGTGTATCTGAAGTGGTTTCTGTCCGGCAACTTTCAGGCTCCTGGCGCGTCGGTATTGCACACATGAATGAGGGCAGGCAGTTTGTTGTTGAAAAAGGATCCATTGCACTGGATGGCGTAAGCCTGACTGTAGCATCCACTGACGATAAAACCTTTGAAGTGGAAGTCATTCCGCATACCTGGGCCAACACTACGCTAAATCAGTGGAAACCCGGTGAGAAGGTTCATATTGAATATGATATTATTGCGAAATATGTCGCGAACATGCTGGGCGCATACACAAAAAACGAAGGAATCACGATGCAGAAGCTTGCAGAAAGCGGATTCCTGAACCGATAGATTCAAAACTTGTAACGTTCACATGATGGAGGAAACAGTGTCGTTTCACCCGATTGAACAAGCCATAGAAGATATTCGTAACGGGCAGATGATCATTCTCTGCGATGACGAAGATCGTGAGAATGAAGGCGATTTTGTAATGGCGGCGGAAAAGATCACGCCGGAGGCAGTGAACATGATGGCCCGTCTCGGGCGTGGAATGATCTGTCTCACTTTAACCCATGAACGTGCCCAGGAATTGGACCTTCCTTTGATGGTCAATGACAATACGGCGCTTCATGGAACACGATTCACCGTAACCATAGACGCAACAGAAGGCACCACCACGGGAATTTCTGCAGCGGATCGTGCGATTACCATGAAACTTGCCGCTAATCCCAAGGCAAAACCGACGGATTTCGGGCGGCCTGGTCATGTTCACCCGATCATTGCTGTTGAAGGTGGCGTTTTACGACGCGCTGGACACACGGAAGGCTCTACGGATCTTTCCCGTCTCGCGGGATTAAACCCCATGGGTGTACTTTGCGAAATCATGAATGAGGATGGCACGATGGCGCGTGTCCCTCAACTGAAAGAGATCGCAGAGGAGCTGAACTTGCGAATGTACACGATCAGTGATTTGATCGAGTACCGCAGGCATCACGAACAACTGGTGGAACGCAATGTCGATGTTCCCCTTCCAACGAAGTTCGGTGATTTTGAACTTATTCATTTCCGGGAAAAGAATTCCGGGAAGGAACATGTTGCGATCATTAAAGGCGAATGGACACCGGACGAACCAATCCTTGTCCGTGTTCACAGTGAATGTTTGACCGGCGATGTATTGGGATCCAGGAGATGTGACTGTGGTGAACAACGGGATGAAGCTCTCCGTATGATCGAGCGTGAAGGCCGGGGAGTATTCCTGTACATGCGCCAGGAAGGCAGGGGCATCGGACTGGAAGCAAAATTGCACGCCTACAGGTTGCAGGACAAGGGACATGACACGGTCGAAGCGAACCTGCTGCTTGGTTACAAACCTGACCTCCGTGATTATGGGATCGGTGCGCAGATCCTGATTGATCTGGGAATCGGAAAAATCCGCCTGATGACCAACAACCCGAAGAAAATCGTCGGATTGGAAGGGTATGGTCTTGAGGTCGTGGAACGTGTGCCCATCGTGATAAAACCGAACGATAAAAATGTCGATTATATACGGACCAAGCGTGACAAGATGGGACATATGATCGCATCAGACGTGTAACAGGTTTTTGAGATCTCTGCCCGGAGAAGAAATCTTCGGGCAGAGGATAAATAGTGAACCATTCGGGAGTTAATGAGTATACTTAAATGTACCGTGGTCATTCGTTATCGACAGTCATAGCGAATTACTGGTATCTTCTCCGGGTATACGTTATATTAGTACAATATCAATCAGATTATATTGCGATCTGAATTCGGAGATATCATTCCCTCCCGATCTACGAGAAGGATTCAAGCTATATGCCCAAGGTTATTGAGGGTGTGTTAAATGCAGAAGGGTTGAAGATAGCCCTCGTCGTGGGACGATTTAATCACTTCATTACCGACCAGTTGGAAGCTGGCGCTATTGATGCAATTACTCGCCACGGCGGATCAAAAGATGACATCACCATCGTTCGTGTTCCTGGATCTTATGAGATTCCAGCCATCGTCCGTAAACTTGCAAAGAGCGGGAACGTGGATGCGATCATTGGTGTCGGTTGCCTGATCAGAGGCGCCACATCACATTATGACCTGGTTGCGAACGAAGTCGCCAAGGGCCTTGCTGTTACATCCATGGAAGGCCAGGTTCCTGTCATCTTTGGCATCGTCACTGCAGACACCATCGAGCAAGCGATTGAACGCGCAGGCACAAAGGCAGGAAACCGTGGTTTCTCAGCAGCCACCAGTGCAATTGAGATGGCGAACCTGTACAAACAGCTCTGATCGGTACGACCATCCGCCGATCCCTGACCACAAAAGCCTGCCGAATGAAAACACCTGGACAAGAGGGGCATATGCGTACTCCAACATGGATGCTTTATCCGATCGTTTCCCTTATTCTCCTGATGGCTTCTTCCACTCAGGCGCAATACTGGGATACAATTACTCCTGCAGGCTGGAATACAACACGAGTCGCCTACGCCGGTGGCGACATCTGGGCGGCATCAAGCGGTGGGCTTCTGCATGTGGATCTTGACATTTATGATCCGGATGGAGCTTTTTCGGGGATGGAGATCCTCGATGAAGATGAAGACCTGTTTTCCAATTCTATCAATGTGATCAGTACTGATCCGTTCCATGATATGTTATGGGTGGGTCACGCAAATGGCGGTATCGACATTATCGATCCGGAATCGGGCGAGATTGTTCAACGGATTCTTGATTTTTATCATGCTCCCGATGTATACGAGATCTATGATATCGACTTTCACGGTAATTATGGCTTTGTGGCTACAGATGTCGGATTGAGCCTACTTGGCTATGAAAGCGAGCAAGGCATCTGGTTTGTCCAAGACACCTTCCGCGGTTTCGGATCCTGGAACCGTCCTGTCCAGGTAGACAGGATCGAAGTACACAATGATACCGTCTGGGTAGGTTGCGCCAACGGTGCTGCTTTCGGCAGTCTCAATACAAACCTCCTGGATGCATCTAACTGGACTACCTTCGATTTGTATGACGATATTCCCGTTGGTCCGGATGAGAACAACCCGCATGTCAACCTGATCCGCAGTGTTGGCAATGACGTCTATGTTTCCAGCTACCGTTACGGCATCTACCGCTATACACTATCAGGATTTGTGCAAGCGGATAATAACCTGAGCCTCTCCTATTACGGATTTATCCAGGCAGCGGATGGAACCGCATATGCTTCAATGTGGGGAGGTCTGTTCCATGGAGACTCCCCGGAAAGTGATAACTGGGAACAGGTCGGTGACTGGGAACAGAAAATGTCCGACGTGATTGAAACTCCCAATGGCGACCTCTGGGTCGCTCTCGATTCTGACCTGGAGAATTATGGCGGTATCGGGCACTATTCGGCGGAATACGGCTGGACTATCCTTAAACCGAATGCCCCCGGTGGGATTGAAATCCTTGCGATTGAGCAATCACCAGACGATGAGATCTGGTTGACGGCACGCAAACCGGCGGTCAGCGGTGTATACGCTCTGCAGGATGGTTCCTGGAATAGCTGGACGTACCTGAATCTCTCGCTTTATTTCTGGAGTTACAATTCAGTAGCCATTGGCTTCGACAAGAACAATCACGTGTGGGTTGGCAGCCGTGGTCATGGTCTGCTGTATTTCGACTCCATTGATCCGGACACTGTTTTTATGATCAATGCAGCATCCGATGATTTTGCCGGTGAATATTGCGGCGGTACAAGCGCTACCGGTGAGTTCACTCTCATCACCGACTTCGCAACCGATCCCTCTACCGGTGGGATGTGGTTCTGCAATCCGGAAGCGCATGATGGTAAGTCTATCTGCTATATAGAGCCGGAATGGATAGACAACTGGCGCCTTGTCGCGAGGGATTACTGGCACCGTTTCGGATCATCCCAGGGATTGGACGAACGGTTTATCAGCAACATGGAAATCGATTCGCGGAACAGGCTATGGCTGTCTGGCGGTTCCGACGCTACCGCTGCTTCAAGGACATTGATCTGCTTCAACCCCAATGGAACACCGCTCAATACGGAAGACGATGTATATCATGAGTACCGGTCAACGGATATTGTTGGCGCCGATGCTCATTATTTCTATGATATGATCATCGACAGTAATGATATCCTCTGGCTTGGTGGCCCCGGTGGACTGTTCTGGGTGGATACACGGTTGGAAAATGTGTATGGAACCAAGGTCCGTGGTGCAGTCGGTTCGACGGTGTATGCGCTGGCGGAAGACCCGCATGGCCATATCTGGGTCGGAACCGATTTCGGCGTCTCCGTGTTGAATAGTGACCGTTTTACGTGGCTCCGTCATTATACTTCAGAAACAGGTCCACACCCGAGTCCATTGGCCGACGATAAGATCAACGCCCTCGCCTTTGACTGGAACACAGGCGAAGCCTATATCGGCACCAGCCAGGGACTCTCCGTCCTGGCGACGCCATTCCGTGAATTCGGTGAAGATTTAGGTTCTGTGGAGGTCCGTCCGCAACCATTCTTTGTCGGGCCGAACGAGACGATGAACCTGACCTTTGTCGGTGAAAGCCTGGTCGCTGGCGCTCAAGTACGGTTCTTCACCCCTTCCGGACGGTTAGTGCGCAACATGTCCTTCGACGAAGCCTCCTTCTCCGGCTGGGATGGACGCGATGATGACGGCGACTACGTCGCTTCCGGCATCTACCTGATCGTCGTCACCGATCCCGAAGGAAACTCGGAAACGGGAAAAACGGCGGTTGTGAGGAGATAATGTTTTAGAGCAACTTTCCATTATATTGCAATAGATATTTTTTGCCCCTTGATAGGGGCATTATTATTGGATGCTGAAAAGTATTTGAATCATTCAGTGGGCGGGTGCCCCGATTGCTTAGTGACGAAGGACAGGCAATAGGGTACCATGCCAGTGAACAAATCTTTTCACTTTCCCGGTGGATGGAACCACCGGGTTACTCTTCTCCTCCAATTCCCCGGACCGATTTTTTGCGTCCGGGCTACGCTTCCCTGGACCGGTTTTTTCCGGGGCAAGCTCACCATGAATCAAAACTTGTCATTCACTCATTCCTGACCATCTGTTTTTCCCCCACTGGAATATTTCAGAAGAATTGACTTATGCAAAATCAACAACTATCTTTAGTATAAACCGTTATTTACAGTTTAATTTCTGATACTATAGTTCGTTGAAAAACTCTGAATCTCACTTCAATTGATAGTGAATGAGCCATGTATATGTATTTCACCGTTTAAGGGGGATAATATCATGAAAAGATGCAGTAAATGTATTCTTCCTGAAAACTATCCCGGTCTTTCTTTTCAAAATGGTGTCTGTCTATTCTGCACAGATCATGTTCCCTTCGATGTCGATTCGACTCCTGGCAGTCAATATGAGAAATTCATCCAACAATCGCGCTCGCTGGAGAGCACATTCCAGGCAATTGTGCCATTCAGTGGAGGGAAAGACAGCTCCTACGCATTGTACCATATCTCACAAGAGCTTCAACTGCGTACGTTGGCGATCAATTTTGATAATGGTTTCCAGTCCGAAACAGCCAGGGAGAATATTACTTTATTTGCGAACCTTCCGAATGTGCACTTGCTCACCGTACGGCCTGCTTGGAGTTTTCTTGCTACTCTATATCGTGGATTTCTGAAAAGCGTTGGTGAGTTTTGTACGGTATGCAACGCTGTCGGTTATTACATGATTTTATTCAAAATTCTCGAAACTCAGCAGCCGTCCGGATGTAAAATTCCTGTTTATGGCGCCTGGTCGCAACGCTACGAAGCAATGCCTTCTGTGTATTCCTTCGACTTTCATTATTTTCTCGATGTCCTGGCGGAATCAGGCACATTGGACACCTTTAACAAATCCCCATATTATAACGAACAGGTTGTTTCGATGTTATGTTCATTGGGCGATCCACGTTCCACTTCTATTGAAGAAGATTTCCCCGTAATGTATGCGATGTTGCCGGATATGATCCCCTGGAATCCGATAAAAATCAGCTTGGTTCTGGAAAAGACAGGATGGATCTCGGAAGGTAATCCCGGATATGAGAACCACTTCGACTGCACAGCATATCCGGCCGCATATTCCCTGGAAACTGCAAAATATGGATTCAGCCAACGTACAATTTCCTTGAGTGCAATGGTCCGTGATGGTTTAATCAATCGTGAAAAAGCGATTGAACTGGAAACATTACCTGCCCAGCAGGTGGAAACTGCAGTTCACAATTTCCTGCAGAAGCTTGATTTATCCTGGCAAGAAATTAACTGGCAAGGAAAATGGCATACTGACAGGAGGAACAATGAAACTGGTGAAAATGAGTAAAAATATGCTATCCATACGGTTTCGTAGCGGTCAACTCCTCACATCATACTATTTCCCGGGCCTGTGGTTACCAGATGACAAACTGGAAACTGTCCGTCAGGATCTAAGTACGATTACAAATGACCGACTCGAAATGGTACCCGAATACGGGATCTACCTGGAAGGACGTGAACCTTTTACCAATCGGATCATTACGATATGTTACGAAGACGAGAATCGACCCATCGGTTTCTCCGCGATGGTATTATGCAATCTCAATTCGGAAAGTCGCCTGCTGAAAATCCTGCATCTTGGGCTTGTGATTATCACACGCCATCGTCCTTTTCCAAACCTGATGTTCTGCTTGTATTTTCTGCCGGTATCCTATTACTGGATGACCCACTGGTTTCGTTCTTTCTGGATCAGTTCCGTTTCCATGGAGCCGGCAATCATTGGCTCAGTCTGCGATCACTTTGTTAATGTGTACCCTCATTACGAAAAAAAGCTCCCACCATCCGGAGAATATCAACAATTGGCCGTGGATTTTATTTCACAGTTTTCCCATGAATTTGGTATGGGACCAGGCGCCTGGTTCGACAGCGACACATTTGTTATTCACAATAGTTGTTGTGGTCCGAGTGAAAGCCTTCGTAGCGATTACAAACATGCGGCAAAATACTTGAACAGGAAATGTAATCATTTCTGCAGAAACACACTGAATTATGAGGCTGGTGATGAATTGCTGCAAATTGGATATGTATCCTTCGCCGGTGTTGTGCGTGCAGGTCTGCATGCCTTCAGGAAAGGTGTAAACTGAATAGTATCCCATGAAAATAGAGATTTCCGATTACAATCCGGGTGATGATGCTGAACTTGTTCAATTGGCATCCACGATTGGCGTTCAAGCCCTGGTAAAACTGGGAATTGACAGGAGTCCCTGTTTTTCTTACCTGTTGGAAGAAAAGGGATTGACATGGGATCTCCTTGTCGCAAAAGACGGCAACAGACTGGCCGGATTCACAGAGATGATTACCGGTAATTGGCAATTTCGTAATGAGACACTTCAGCTCACCTATTCAAGTTTAACAGGTACAGCGCCCGACTATCGTTTTTCCAGTGTATTTCTCCGGTTGACAAATGAACTGATACGTCGATCAGCAGAACGATCCAGTACCGGTATCGTTGGATTGATCAACAAAAGAAATCACAGGTTGAGGAAACTGCTCAGTAAACGATATGCTCAATTGGAATGGTTCAGGCCGCTAGTGATTGTGTTAATACCCGTTTATGCTTTTCTTCGATTCCACAAGCAACTATACGAAAAATCTGCATCAGAAAACGATTATCATAACTCTATTGCGGAGGCTTCAGGATACTGCGGTGATCGAACACTTCAGTTTGATCCTTCTTACTATCTGCGCTTGAAAGAATACGAAAATGCTGACCTGCTGACATTTGAAAATGACGCTGATGCTATTGTAGCTTCACTAGGGTTGTGGAATCAAAACCAATATCGTCGTATACGGATTCTTGATGAACGCATGAGGTATGTATTGGCAATCCGGACAATAAACACAATGGTGAAAGCAATTTATAACAAAACGTTTGTCGGGAGTGATCGAACGATCCACCAAACCTATTCCTTTTTGTCATTTGCGAAGAGTGGAAATGAAAACCATTTCATCCGGCTTGTAAAACGGTCTTTAACTCACCCAATGATGGGATCGAATACAATTCTTGTCTTATCATTACCTGAAACTTCCAGTTTATTGCGATATTTTCATTCCCCTCCATGTTTTAAGAACATTGTGTATCCATTCATCTATCCACTCTCCAAAGAAATGGCTGAGCATTGCAAGCACATAGAAACAGTATTTATTGATAGTGCCTTTATTTAATCCTTCATTGTTTTCCTTGACTGTAATAGTTATAAAACTCAGATGGCTGGTCCCCTGACCAGCCATCTGTCTATCAACTGCATCCGCATTCAGAATCGATTGTTAACTGCATCCACTCGTACTGCCACATCCGAGGCAACGGTAGCAACTACCGTTGCGCACCATGATCGCACCACACTCAATGCAAACCGGCGCATCAGACTGGTTGATCGCTACCAGTTGTTCTTCGTGTTGAATCTGCTGGAGCATACTGTCCACTTTGTTCAACTTCGAATGGCTATTTCCATTGCCGTTGCCATTCCCATTGCCGTTACCGGCATGTGTTGATCCCGATGGGATTTCCATTTCATGAAGAGCATTGGAAGCGGATTCAGCGAACGAGGACGGGAATTCATTTTCCTCTTCCGTTTCGCCCATAGACTTGTTGCCTTCGATCTCATCCATATTCGCACTCTGCCCCAGTTCATCCGATGGCAGGAACTTGAATGCCAGCCAGCGGAAAATGTAATCCATGATACTCTTGGCAATCGGAATCTGCTGGTTTGGTGTAAATCCGCTTGGTTCAAACCGCATGTGGATAAACTTTCGCACGAGAACCTTCAACGGCACACCATACTGTAGCGCCAGGCTGATCGACGTAGCGAAGGCGTCCATCAAACCGGAGATGGTCGACCCTTCCTTCGACATCACAACAAAGATCTCGCCAGGGGAACCGTCCTTGTACATCCCCACGGTGATATATCCTTCATGACCGCCGATAGAGAATTTATGGGTAATCGCAGCACGTTCATCCGGCAGTTTTTTACGAAGAACTCGTTTTATCTTTCTTGGGGCAACAGCAGATTCAGGATTCTTCTTCTCCTTATCCTGCTTTGTATTCAGTGGTTGCGACGCTTTGCAGCCGTCACGATAGATGGCAATCGCCTTCAGTCCAAGATTCCATGCCTTACTGTACGTGGTAGCAATTTCTTCTTTTGTGATGTCATTGGACATATTCACAGTTTTCGAAATGGCGCCGGAGATAAATGGCTGCACTGCTGCCATCATCTTGATGTGCCCCATATACTGGATGGAACGGTCCCCGTTAAAGGGCTTCAATGCACAATCGAACACCGCCAGATGTTCGTTTTCCAGTCCGGGAGCGCCTTCAATGGTGTCATTCTTCTGGATATATTCAAGGATCGCCTGCGAAGTGCTTTCATCATATCCAAGATGCTTCAACGCTCTTGAAACAGTCTTGTTCACTATCTTCAACTGGCCACCGCCGACCAGCTTTTTGTACTTCACCAGGGCAATGTCCGGCTCGATACCGGTTGTGTCACAATCCATCATGAATGCGATTGTCCCTGTCGGCGCGAGGACAGTTACCTGGGAATTACGGAAACCGTGTGCTTTCCCCAGAACCAGCATCTCCGTGTATAATTCACGGATTTCATTAAGCATTTCCGGTGGGAGAAGAGTTGAGTCGATAGAATTGATCGCTTCAGCATGTTTATGCATGACACGCAGGAATGGCTCACGATTGATTTCATATTCTTCGAATGCACCCTTCAGGGATGCGATTTCCGCGCTTGTGCGATACGCTTCTCCATGCATAAGCGCAGTTACTGACGCTGCATAGGCACGACCTCCATCCGAATCATACGGCAGACCAAGACTCATCAACAATGCGCCCAGGTTTGCATATCCCAGCCCAAGCGGCCGGAATTTCCGACTGTTGATCCCTATCTTTTCAGTAGGATAAGAAGCATTGTCAACCAGAATCTCCATGGCAAGCAGTACGATGCGTACAGCAGTACGGAACGCTTTGCGATCAAATTGCTGTGTCTTTTCATGCAGGAACTTCAAGAGATTCAATGATGCCAGGTTGCAGGCGGAATCATCAAGGAACATAAATTCACTGCACGGATTGGATGCGTTGATCCTTCCCGAGTTCGGGCAGGTATGCCATTCATTGACCGTGGTGTCAAACTGCAATCCCGGATCGCCTGTCGCCCATGCCGCATAACTGATCTTATCCATCAGCTTTCTCGCGGGCATGGTCCCTATTACACTCCTGTCCGTAATTGCAAGGGTGTTCCATTCGCTGTCATCTTCGACCTTCTTCATGAAATCGCTGCTCACTCGTACGGAGTGGTTCGCATTCTGGAAAAAGATCGAGGAATACGCTTCACCATTGAAACTGGGATCATATCCCATCTGAATTAATGCTTGCGCCTTTTTCTCTTCATGCAGTTTGCAATCGATAAATTCGAGGATATCGGGATGATCTGCATTAAGAATCACCATTTTCGCTGCGCGTCGGGTTTTTCCACCCGATTTGATCACTCCGGCGAAAGCGTCATACCCTTTCATGAAGCTGACGGGACCGGAAGCATAGCCTCCGGTAGACATCTCTTCGAATGAACTGCGCAAAGGACTCAGGTTTGAACCGGCGCCGCTGCCAAACTTGAACAGCATCCCTTCGGTTTTCGCCAGGTCCATAATAGACTCCATGGTGTCTTCCACGGAGTTGATGAAGCATGCACTGCACTGCGGTCTTTTCTCCACACCGACATTGAACCAGACAGGTGAATTAAAAGCCACTCTCTGGTCCAGTATTAATGTGGAAAGCTCATCTGCGAAGACCTTGCCGTCTTCTTTTGTCTGGAAATAACCACCGTCAACGCCCCACCTCGTAATTGTTGCAACAACTCGACTGATAAGTTGTTTCAAGCTGGATTCACGTTCCGGGGAGTTCATCTTTCCTTTAAAATACTTTGATACAACAACATCTGTCGCCATCTGGCTCCAGGTAACCGGCATCTCTACATCAGTTTGCTCGAAGATAATTTCTTTCTTTTCATTGACAATCTTCGCAATGCGGGTCTCCCAATCAAGCTTGTCCATTGGCGATATACCTTCAGTACTGAAATATCGCCTTATCTTCATTCCTTTCAATGACTTACTATAATCCTCTTTCTGCGTAATTTCATTTTTTGCAACCATTTCTTCTGACATTTTTCCTCCCTTCACTTTCTCTCAAATGCGAAATTTAGACTATTAAAATCTTATAATATTTTTACTCTCGCTAACCACTTTTCGTACCTCATTTCCAACCTGTTGAATAAACCGAATATTTTCAAAAAGATACTGATGAAGATTCTCGAGACTTCGAGAATAAAAAAGGAGAGAGCAACTCTCGCCTTCCCCATCATTCGATGGAGCTCTATTTACTTCTTATTGCTTATAATCAATAACTTACAGGAACTGCTAACCTGAAAGGTCAGCGTTTGGGGAGTATCTGGCAGTACAATCTCCAAATGGTAAGCAATGTTACTGAGCATTATGTCTGACTCCCCGGCATGTATCCCGAATACCAACATGAGGAACAAATAAAATTCCTGACCTGTCACTTGGGATCAAAATAGAACCGCTCTTCTTACTTGTCAAGAACACTTGGTTGGTACTATAAAATATTTGCTTTTATGGTATCACCATGCTCTTCTTGTACATCAACTTTACACCTTTAATACATTATTATTACTTATATAAGACTATTACTACAAGAAGTATTGGGAATTTTCGTCTCCGAGTACCTCACAGCGCGGCACCTATCTAATCAAGAAGCTAATACAATCCTGTTTTTTTGCAAACACTACCTAATCATTCTTAAACAATCACTTCATATAGCCGTTTTTTCAGCGATTGCGCGGGTAAAAGGCTGGTGTTCTTTCCTATCCTCCCCTGGAGCTTGTCTCTCCACGCTTCTTGTTGTTGGAACCATGTGGATAACTCTCTTTAGAATACAAATAACCAAGCACTTGTGTTACATTATTCACATACAAAAACAGGCGTCAAATGCTTATCTGAACACAGTTTTCCCGGTACCACTCCGAATCCCTGTTCTACTCATTGTCCCTGTTTGAAGAAAAGGAAAGAATTATTGTTTGAAAAGAGTGAGTAGTCAAGTGTGCTCTAATCAACAATTTCATTGGATACTCACAAATATTCTCCTCATGATGTTCTTAGGCCAATGAAAAATTCTGATTATGACATTTCTTTAACATTATAATATATAATACGATAGATTATAACTGACAGTTGAATCATACCTGTTAAAAAATCCTGCGTTATCTGATTCCGGATGAAGCGTAATGGATATGGCAGCATTGTTGGCAAAAGGAGAGGCATTACCAGGTTGTACTGGTAGTAAGGGAGAAAATCCTGCTTCACCTGTTGGACCATCCTGCTGCATCCTAAAAGAGAAAAAGCCTGAAAAGAATTATCTGGAAAGAAATCAATTCGCCAATCCAGCGAATTGAGGTTTCGTGTAATCCTTTTCAGGCTCAATTATGTGTCGAGTAATCAGTCTTCTTTCTTTGACCGTTCACCATCAGATGGTTGATCTCCACGGGCGCGCAATGAATCCATCGCGTAGGTCAGCATGTCCGGAAGTTTTTCCACCAGGCTGTCCATTCCTTTCGCCTTGGAGGGTAACGCCGGGAGAATGCGTACCGTGGTGCCGTCATGGATCAGAAAACAAACCGGTTCCATTTTCACTCCGCCACCAGCTCCGCCGCCGCTTCCGCTGGCTTTGCCACCGCCATCTGCACCGCTTCCACCCGCGGCGCCAAAACCGATGGAGAGTTTTATTACTGGAACAACCAACAGGTCTTTAAACGTAATGGGATCGCCGATAATGGTTTCATTTTTGGCGATCGCGCCAGCTTTTTCAAGGATTGCCTCTACTACTTCCTTGGTGAAATTCGCATCACTCATCCGCACTGTCTCCGGAAATATTTTTATAGTCTTTGTATGCTCGCCAGAATCCAAGGTAAGGGAGCTGAAGTAAAAATGCCAGTGTGGGAAGGATTATCAGGATTAACCATAAACGGGCATCCAACTCAGCTTCCCCTTGTGGATCGAATGTATCATCGTAAAAATCGGGTACAAATTGAATATGGGATGGTAACCTTGTATCAATCGCCCCCAGGAACGCCTGTTGCCATCCAAAAGCCATGCCCAGTGCTGTCGGTTCCCCACCTGATGTCACCCGAACATACAACGTTTTGAATCTGAAACAACGAAAGAAAGCACCACCCAATTTCAGGAGTAAACGTAAGAACTTGAGGATTGTTCTTTTATGTTTATTCCATATTTCCAGGTAGACTTTCGCTTCGGAAACTGTTTCCTGGATCTTTTCCAGTTTTTCGGAAATCTTCTTACCTTTTGTACCAAAGGAGGAAAAGGTCTGTTTCAATGATTCAATCAGTTGTTCGAATGGTCCCCTTTTCTCTACTGGCTCTTCCTCTTCCTCTTCTTCTATTCCCGTCTCCTCTTCCCATTGTTCCTCTTCAGGGGGCGGGAGTTCAATTCGCGGTTCTTCAATAAGGTCTTCGAAGAAAGTTTCGGGTTCTTCTGTGAATTCCTCTTCCGGTTGATCCGACTGCTCCTGTTCTTCCCAAAGTTCTTCCTCATCCTCTTCGGGAGGACCACTCCAGATATCGAGATTATCTTCCTCGCCACTTCTATCTGTATCGGGTTTTGCTTTGGGAGGTCTTTTTCGACTACGGAGTTTTCGGATGGGCCATGTGATGATATTCAGCAGTTGTTTCAGAAGCCACAGAATTCCCAGAACCAGCCACGTTATCCCTTTCCATATCGGCCGGATAATCCGGAATACAGGTTCCATACGGTCAAGCTGTTGTTGCCACCAGGCACGGACTCCATCCATACCATCCGGCAGTACGGGTACAGGGCCGTAGTGGAGTGAATAACTGAAATCTCGTCCTCCTTTCCACGAAGCTCGTATCCGGATGGGAATACAGAATGGAAGCAGAACAAGAAAAACAAGGAATGTTATAATGCCGAGGGCAATCCACCAGCCCATGTATGCTCCACCAAGGGATAATCAACAAATACAGCAATCTTCATTCAATTGAATCAACAATCATGTATCCAAAGATACACTTTAGAATGCACAAATGGTTACTCGAATCAGTCTCAAGAGAAAGCAAAACAGCTTACTCACTCAGTACCCTGGAGAGGTGACTAAGGTTTCAATGCGACTTTCAAGAGATCTTCTACAGAACAATCTTCCGGTACTTTTTTAAGGGCTTTCGACACCATCTTTTCTGCCAGCGGAGGATTGTATCCAAGGGTGATTAACGCCTGCACCGCTTCATAGGATGCTCCGGCCGCGCCGCTGTAGCCGGGTGAATCATCTTCAGCACCGGAATCCACATCCTCCTTGCCGAAAGCGTTCCGGAGTTCGATCACCATACGTTCCGCGAGTTTCCTACCCACTCCCGGAGCTGTTGTCAAACGTTTCCAGTCTTCCGCACGTACCGCGTCCTTAAGTGTCTGGATCGTCAAGGAAGACAGGATCGCCTGTCCCACCTTCGGCCCGACTCCACTGATCCCGATCAGTTTCCGGAATCCTTCCCGTTCTGCTTTATCCGCAAACCCATACAGGTTCAGAATATCTTCCCGAACATGCAGGTGGGTATAGAACGAGAACTCCTTACTCCTGCCTACCTTCTCATAGGTATACAGGCTGATTGCAAGATAAAAACCGACACCTCCCACATCTACAACAACATGAGTGGGATCTATTTCAATGATAGTACCTTTGATACGATCAATCATCTTTATATCCTCAGATATTCACTTTCGGTTTTCTACCTTCAGGATGTATATCCGGCATTTTTTCTCAGGTCCATTTGAAAAACACCATCACGAAGATAAGAAAGTTCCGCTTTACGGTCCATAGTGCAGTTACTTTTACTTGTATGGTCCAAAGAAAAACCCGGCCAATACTGTTTGACCGGGCACCATTTTCATCTGAAAAATTCCACTTAATTCAATTCTTCCACCGGAACTTCCTCTTGATAGGCAGCAACCGGTTCTTTTTCCATAATCGCTGGATGTTGCTGGAATCGTTCCTCCTCGGTCTGTTTCGGGAAGAAAAGTTTCCTCATGTCTTCCAGAATGAGATATAACGCAGGTACGAGCACTAATGTGATGCCTGTCGAGAACAGCACACCGAAACCAAGGCTGATTGCCATGGGAACAAGGAACCGCGCCTGGATTGATGTTTCCATGATCATTGGCGTCAATCCGAAGAAGGTAGTCAACGATGTCATGATAATCGGCCGGAACCGCCGTTTACCCGCATCAAACACCGACGCATGAACTCCCATACCCTCACGTCGCCGTCGGTTGATGAAGTCGATCAGCACCAGCGATGAGTTCACCACAACACCGCTGAGTGCGATGATACCGAACATGGACATCATGCTGACCGTATACCCAAGCAGAAGATGTCCGATGATCGCTCCGATAATCCCGAACGGAATCGCACTCATGACAATCAATGGTTGCAGGAAGCTCTTGAACGGCACTGCTAACAGGGCATAGATGAGGATCATGCTGAATGCAAACAGTTGGAGCATTCCCATCGCAGATTCACGTTCTTCGCGGCTCTGCCCTTCAAGGTCATAGCTTAAACCGGGATAATCGGCGAGTAACGCCTGCAATGGCCCCGCTTCCAGATCCTGAAGAATTTCTTCTGCTGTTGTAACATTCTTGTCCACTTCAGCGGTGACACTTACCATTCTTCGGCGATCTGTATGGGTGATCTGGCTGAATCCACGGCTGTCTTCGATATAGGCCGCAAGATGAAAGGGTATTTCACGACCGTCCGCTGTACGGATTCGCATCTGGTCGATGGTCGCCATGGTCCTGCGGTCTTCTTCCGGGTAACGGACCATCACCTTTACTTCATTCTCTCCACGTTGGATCCGCAATGCCTCAGAACCGTAAAACGCAGAGCGAACCTGCATGGCGAGGTTGGTTTCAGTAATACCGAGGCTTGCCGCTTCCGGACGCAGTCGAATCTTGAGTTCACGTTTTCCTTCCGTATAGCTGTCCGTTACTTCTTCGGCGCCAGCATATTCACTCATCATATCCTTGAGACGTTCAACGGCATCAAGGAGGACATTAAAATCAGAATGCGACAATTGTATTTCTATGTCAGCGCCTTGACGCACCAGGTCTGAAACGAATGTGAGATTCTCCGCACCGGGAATTTCACCGACTCGTGCTCTCCATTGCCTGGAAAAGTCTCCGTTGAGGAAATTCCGCTCTTCAGCATCTCTCATATCCAGAACGACTTGGGCAAGATGCGATGCATTGCTGGTAAATCCCTGCGAATGCCCTTGCCGCTGGACCTGCGATCCAACAATCATGATCGTGTGCTGAAGATTGCTTTCGCCATCATCACGTTGTGCATCATATTCAGCAACAAGATCAAGCCCGCTTTGCAGAATATGCTCTGCGTAGCTTTGAGTCACCTCGTAAGCTGTTCCGGGTGGCATCGTTAACGACACCGTAACTGCATCGTCCTCAATTTCCGGCATGAACGAAAACTTGATATATCCACCAGCGAACACACCTATCGTAACAAGGAATATTGCAATGGCAATCGCCACCGTGGTATACCTGTTTTTTGCAGCCCAGACCAGTGTTTGCATGTAGGTTTTATCGATCAACCAGTAGACAACTGAGTCGAACTTGCTCCGTTGCTTTTCAATCACTGACCAGAAGGGTGCTTTCGATTGTACAAGCCGACCGGACAGATGTGCCGGAAGAATGAGAAGAGATTCCACCAGTGAAATAACCAGCACACTGATCACGATTACCGGGATCACCCACAGGAACTTACCGGCAAATCCCGGGATAAGAAGAAGTGGTCCGAATGCAGCAATTGTTGTCAAAGCGGCAAACACAACTGCCAATGTAACCTCGCGGGCTCCTTCTATGGCAGCTCTCCAGAGCGGTTTTCCCATCCGGTAGTGGACAAAAATGTTCTCACCCACAACAATCGCATCATCGACCACAACACCAAGAATGATGAGGAACGCAAACAGGCTCATCATGTTGATGGTCACCCCGAAAATCGGCAGCAGGACCATAGACCCAAGGAAAGAGATTGCGATTCCCATGGACACCCAGAACGCCAACCGTATTTCCAGGAAAAGCGCCAGGATTATCATCACGAGGATCAAGCCAAGACCACCATTCCTCATCAGGAGATCGAGCCGCTGTTGCAGAAGTACAGACCAATCCATGATAACATCAAGATGCATGGTCGGCGGCAATTGTGCAGATGACTGATCAATGTAAGCGTTCACCTCATCGGCCACCTCTTTAGGTGTCTGGTCGCCAACACGATACACATTGATCATGATCGCCGGCTGATTGTCAAACATAACTTCCATGTCGACATCAGCAAACTCATCACGGACATTGGCAATATCGCCGAGGTAAACAGTTTCGCCAGTGGGATAAGTAAACACCGCGATGGAGTCAAAATCCGCCCCGGTATACCGTTTCTCAGTTGTCCGGATCAGAACTTCACCGCTCTCTGTACGGACCGAACCACCCGCGAGGTCCAATGACGCTGCGCGCACAATATTCGAGACTGCTGGAAGAGTGAGGTTGTATTTCCTGAGGTTTTCCTCTGAAATCTCGATTCCGATCTCATAGGGACGGTACGCTGCCAGCATCACAACCGTTACATCCGGAAGCGCGATCAGCTCATTCTTGATAATTTCAGCGCGTTCCATCAAGGCACGTTCGGAAACATCCCCGTACAACACGAGGTTCATTACCTCATTGCGGGTGGTAACCTTGGTGATGATCGGTCGTTCCGCTTCTTCCGGGAAGGTAAGAATACGGTCCACTTCCGCTTTCACATCCTGTAACACCTGGTCCGGATCGCCGTTTTCGAGAACCTCCACGACAACCGAACCCACATTTTCGGAAGATGTTGAAGTGATCCGTTTTATATCATTCACGCCGCTGATCGCCAATTCGATGGGCTGCACCACCGATTCTTCCACTTCCGCAGGTGTGGCCCCGGGATAAATGACGGTGATCGTCACAATATCCAGGTCAAATTCCGGGAATACCTCCTGCTTGATGTCCCTGCTTATCAGGAAACCTCCAATGATAAGCACGAGCATCAGGATGTTGGCAGCGACATGGTTTCTCGCCATGTATGCTATTGGACCGTTCATTCTTCTTCTCCCAACAGCACCGGACGAAGTTTCATACCATTCGCCGCACCTGTCAGTGTTGTCACAACAATCTGATCACCATCGGAAACACCTTCCGCTATAATCGCTTCTGTCGGTGTCATCTTGTGAAGAACAACATCCCTGATAACCAGATCGCTATCCTCGCCAACCAGCCAAATCTGGTTGTTTTCATGCAAGGCGCCACGCGGAACCACAAAGGTGTTTTCCAGAGTTCTACCTTCGATTTCAACAGATACAAAACTGCCGACAGATAATTCCGGATGCCCGGAGGATGGCGGGTTGTACGGATTGCGTACCTGGACTACAACACGTTCCAGCCGTCCGATTTCATCCACTACACCGACAGAACGATCCACCCGGCCGGTCCATTCGTACACACCGTCACCGGTATCAAGCTTCACTCGAGCACGTGCTCCCGGAATACGCATCCAGGAGAGATCGCCCTGCGGTAATCCAATCTCGATTTCCGCAAGATCAGTATTATAAAGACTTGCAATCGCGGATGTCTGACCGACCAACTGCCCGACAGCAACATTCTGGTTGCGTATTTTGCAATTGAACGGTGCAGTGATGACCGTACGTTCCAGGTTCAAACGTGCCATTTCCAGCAACGCTTGTGCGCTGGCAAGGCCGGCTTCCGCCTGTCGCATTTGCGGTTCCCTGAGAACAAGTGGATCGGGTTCGCTTGAACCGGCGCCACTTTCGCCCAACAGACCTGTGCGGGTATTGTGCATCAACTCCCATTCACGTCGGGCGATCCCGGAATTTGCCTGCTCCATCTCGAGACCGTACTCTGCCTGGGCGACCGATGCTTCCGCCTGCTGCACTGCAAGCTCGTAATCCCGTTGTTCGATGATGACTAGTGTATCACCTTCATCAAATTCGCCACCTGCGGCCAAATCAGGATGTACCCACACCACACGACCGGCCACCTGGGGAATAACATTCACCTGGTAACGTGGTTGTACGGTACCGTTCCCGGTAATGATCACCTGGCGGTCCATACGTTCCGCTTCGATCACATTCACCAATGCACCGATAACTTCATGTTCCTGCCGTTCGGGCCGTTGACGGCTCACGGCAAGTACAATCATAATACCTGCGCCACCGATAACAATTAAAATCGGGACCAATGCCCGCACTAAAATCCGGGTTATTTTATTCATTTGTTGCATCCTCCACGTGCAGCGAGGTTTCTACCAGGTACTCTTCTATCATTTCATCGGTCCAACCGCCACCAAGCGCGGTGATGAGACCGATTCTCGATTCTACAAGACTTCGTTTCGCAGTCAGCAAACTGCTTTCCGCATTCAACAGCATCGTCTGCGAGGTAACCACCGGGAGGAAATCCGTCACTCCCTGCAGATAATGATCGGTGGTCAAGCGTAATGTCGCTTGCGCAGCAGCGACCTGCTCTTCCAAACGTTCCATGTATTCCAGTTGCAAACGTCCTGTCGCCAATGCTGTTTCCACTTCCTGGTACGCGGTTAACACTCTGGACTGATAACTGGTGACCGCCTCACGCCATGCCGCTTCGGCACGATTGGCGTTCCCACGAAGCGCACCACCCTGGAACAACGGCATAACAATATTTCCACCGACGGACCAGATCATGTTCGTCGGATCAACCGCATCATTCAGCTCTTCGCTTGAGCCGCCCAGTGAACCGGTCAACGTAATGCTCGGCAACCGTTGCGCCTGCGCTTCCGCCGCCTGACGATCCGCCGCGACCATGTATCCGTAATACATCCGCACATCCGGACGACGCAGCACCAACTCACTCGGCAATCCCGGCGGTGCAAATTCTACATCAACCGGGAATTCATGAATGTCTATCGCAAGCTCATCACCGGGATACCGTCCGAGAAGCACATTCAAGGCGTGAGTTACCGCGATCAGGTTGGACTGGATCATCGCACGTTGCGCACGAGCGCCCGCCAGGTTTGTCTCCGCCTGGTACACATCAACTGACTGGGTGACACCCCGACGGTACCGTTCGGTCAGCAACTCCAGGTTGGCTTCGTAGGATGTAATTGTACGATCCAGCAACGCCACCTGCTCTTTTAGTTCGATCATCGTAAAATAACTGCGTGCGATCTGTGCCGAGATGGAAATCATCAGAGCACGCAAGCTGTTTTCCGACGCCATCAGGTTGGCATACGATGCTTCACGTCCCGCCTTGAGTTCGCCCCAGATATCGAGCTCGTACGTTGCCGACAATCCAACTGTCCAGGTGCTTCCAGTAGAAGGTCCGGCCAACATGCCGCCTTGAGCGCCTGCGGGAGCCGTCTCTTCTTCTAAGACATCACTCTCAGAATAACTTCCGCTGGCGGCTATCCCGGGGAACCAACTCGCCCTGGAGATGGAAAGCAGGGCACGCGCCTGATCCATACGCGCAGCAGCGCCCTGGAGAGTCAGGTTGTTGGCGAACGCCTCAACCATCAAGTCATTTAAAACGGGATCATCGAACAATTCCCACCAGGGATCATTCATGTATTCCCCGAAATCGGATGCTTCTACGAACTGTTGCGGCGCTTCCACAGTCTCAACCTCCCGTACGGGACGCCAACCGGCGCAACCGATCATAAAAAAGATCATCAGTAGAAGTATCCCTGTATACCCTATGGTTCTGCTCATTGAAAAAATTCTCCCAAACCTGACACTTGTTCGCTTTTCAGTAATTGTTGCTCGATCAAAACCGTCATCGATCCCCCATTACTAATTCTATACCTATTATCTGAACATTTGTTCAGAATATATAGTCCCGGTCTTTTGTATGCAATATGCTTACTCGCAATGTTTCATCACTTCCGCGTGAAAGGAATCCAGTTGTTCCGGGTCGCCACCAAGGTTTTTGTACATCACAAGCAGAGTTTTTAATGTGGCAACCTGATCCTCTACCGGAATTCCTTCCAGTGATTTTATATGGACTTGTCTGAAAACTTCTTTCAGTTTTGGGACCAGTTCTCGTCCCTTGTCGGTCAGGGATATCACCTTGATCCGTCTATCCGACTCATGGGGCGACCTCTGCAGGTATCCCAGTTCTTCGAGGTTGTCCAGATGCCGCAACACCGCCGGATGGGTGTATTCCAGCATTTTGGACAGCTCTACAAGCGTACTCGGCCCCACTTCGGAAAGATGGGTAAGCAGGAACACTTCCAATGTCGGCAGCTCAAATTCCTTCATGTACTCATCGACTTGAACCTTGAACGCCATGGATAACCGGTGCGCCCACCATGCGATGGTACTGTCCCGCTTGGGATCCCTTGCTTCCGAATGAAGTTTCTGAAAAAATGCATCATCCATATGTATCAACCTTGTATCGTGTCATCCATTGATTTGTGGAGAATAGAGAACGTAGTAAAACCAGTCATTTATCCTGTATCGGGTGAAGATTCATAAGTTTTCTAAAAAAATCGCAATCAGAATATTCTCTAAAATTTTAATTGTCAAGAATTTAAAATATGTGTAACTTGTTACATATTATTTCGCTACACTGTATATCCGGACAAATTAAAAAGTCAATATGTTTTCGAAGATATGACTCCGGGAAGAGACGGGTGGTTTACTAGAGTTTTAGAAACTCGCTCTCTCTCAATTCAGATAGAGTTTATAGAAGAATGGTGTATGCTATTGGATATCAAATTGTTATTAACCATAAATGCCATGACTGGTAATTCCTCCAGATCACGGCATTTATTTGTATTATCTATCAGAGATACTCAGTTTTTGAGTGCAATACTATTTTATTAGGATCAAGCGTTGCAATGAAGTCACCGGCGCGTTCGAATTTCCTGCCTGGACGCTGAACCTCAGGAAATACACTCCACTGCTGAGGCTATTGCCATCGATAAGATGCCTTGTAGCGCCTGCTTCCATTCTCGAATCGATAATCGTGGAAACACGCTGCCCGAGAATATTATACAATTCGAGTTTCACATCCGCTGTATGCTGCAGCGTAATATTCACCTGCGTGATGCTGTTGAATGGATTCGGGAATACAGACACTGTCTCCACTTCCCAGTCCCCGTTGATCACAAGGGTTACACATCCTTCCGCGATGACAGCAGTGCCGCACATCATCACAATACGGTATTCACAGGATGATCCACCGGGTGGATAGGTATCGAGGAAACTGAACCGGGTGATCGGAGTATCGTTGAGCCGAAGCCATGTATTTGAATCATCCGTTTTCCGATAGACATCGAACGTCAGGCTGTCCATCATACAGGAAACACTCCAGTCCAACTGAACACCTGAGTCTTCAAGATGTGCGTTTACCTGGAGGCTGACATCTTCAACCGGGGTTTCGTAGGATGTGTACGGCGTAAGGATTCCATACCTCATCGACAGGTAAATAATCATATCGATAATTTCCTGGTCTTCACCGTAGACTGACATCCAGGCGAGCCAGTAATCAATCTTGTTGATCGCCCACAATCGTGGAATGAACGTGTATTCATCATCTTCGTTGGAAAAGGTGAACGGTCCATATGATAGCGATATATCTTCACCGACAATCCTGCCGTTCATTTGTATGTCTGTCGTGCCGGAATTCAGGAATCTTCCGGTAACAATGGTTTGCATGCTGGCGAAGATGGAATACGGTTCCGGTGGGTAGACATCCCACACATCAATTGAGCCATAATCCAATGTGATATCAATAGCGGCAGGATTCATGAAACGGATGGTGAAGTCATTGATCTGTTCGACAACATCGTCAGCATCATTGGGGATCGATACTCCCATACCGTTGTTCTGGTAAGCGATCATCCTCATAAAATCAAGATTGCTGGCTGCATATCCACCGGGGTCGCCGACTCCCACGGTAAAGATGGACGCATTATGTGTGTTTGCCTCCTGGATGTTCTCAAGGATGGTAGGCAGATCCATTTCAGCTCCGGGAACGGCCTCGGGACGACCATCGGATAACAATAAAAGTTGATTCGCAGCAGAATCGCTCATCTCCTGGTTCAATGCCGCCAGCATCCCTGAATTCAAGTCTGTACCGTTGCGCAGTTCTATATTTTCGAGGAAAGAAATCGCATCAAGCTTGTTTTCTTCGGAAGCGATTACCAGATGATTCTGCCAGTGAACTACAAGATCATTGAACGTAACTATGTTGAAGAAATCGGTTTCATTTAGGTTCTGTATGCAGAAGATCGCAGATTCAGTGGCATGTTGAATTCGTTGATCGATAAGCATGCTGCGGGAAGCGTCGAAAACAAATGTAAAGTTCTTCTGGAAAATACAATCGGGTGTGAGATCGCCGGGTTCCAGGATCGCAAGGTAATACCCCATCGAATCGGGATTCTCACAATAGGTCATTACCCACATCCCGGTTTCATTCTGGCTGATCGTCGTCGCAATCAGCAGGTCCAGATCTGCAATCAAATCTTGAGTCTGGTATTGAGCCACAACATCATTGTCTGTTTGCGATAGTATTTCCACAGGATAGTTGCTGAATTCGACCGATTCGATGGTACGTTGCGACGTAATTTCAATGTCAATGTTTACTGTATCGATCGCACCAGCCATGAATCCTTCCGTATCAAGCGGATAGGAGAACAGATATTGCCCGAACGAATACTCGAGTAATTCTGTATACTCGAAGCGAATGGTGAATTCCCCATGTGGCAGGTTATAAAGCGAAGAATAAAATGGATTATCGCCCAGATAATCCGCCAATCCGGGAACTCCTTCACCCTCACCACCCTGTCCGGAATGTTCACCGGGTTGAAGTTCATAATAGACCAGATCCCCATTCTGCCAGATACCGAATCCGGTGACATTCGCCTGGCTGGGCACAGGGTAGCAATACATGAAAACCGTGTCTTCATCAGTATCATTGTAAAAGGTTTGATCAATTTCCACCATTGCGACTTGCTCAAGCACAGTGATGTTGGTGAAAACTCCATGTAACGGCAGTATGTCATCATCCTGGCTGAACACTACCGCCTCAGCGAAACATGTGGAAGAGATGGCAATAGCTGCTAACCCGAAAATTTCATGAGAGAGTACGGCGACTCTCTTTAAACTCCTTATATTGTTGATGGTTAGACAACAAAAAAGAGGAGACTCGCCGTGACAGATTGTAACCATATCTCTCTCACTTTTCCAAGGTGCAAACGTCGAAAAGTAGAGGCAACGTTTTCCGGCGGTGAGGTCACCAGCGATGGCGGAAGCCTGCTATTACGGCAGATGGATCACCATCTTGGTTTGCTGCGTGATGTTGCAGATTGTTTCGATGATGTACGTCGCCAAGCCTCCTGCAGTCATGATGTGGAATCGCTGATTCGTCAGCGTGTCTTCGCCCTGTGTCTTGGCTATGAAGACCTCAATGATCACCAGGAGCTGCGGAATGATCCCGGTATTCAAACCGCTCTTGGACGTGATGTTCCCCTTGCCTCTCCCTCCACCTTGTGCCGTTTTGAAAACCGTAGCAACCGTGCAGTTGCCTGGAAAATTCACGAGGTTTTGCTTAACCAATTCATCGCATCGTTCGATGATCCACCAGCGGAATTGATCCTTGATTTTGACGCCACCGATGATCCTGTACATGGTTCGCAAGAAGGACGTTTTTTTCATGGCTATTACGACAAGTACTGTTTTTTGCCCTTGTATGTTTTCTGTGGCGAGCAACTGTTAGCCAGCTACCTTCGTCCCAGCAACATTGATGGGGCGAAACATGCGGGTGCGCTGCTGCGTTTGTTAGTGCTACGGTTGCGGGCGGTTTGGCCGGATGTCAGAATCATTTTTCGCGCGGATAGCGGGTTCTGCCGTCACAAGGTGCTGGACTGGTGTGACTGGAAAAATGTGGATTACATCATCGGACTGGCGAAAAACAAACGGGTGAACGCATTGGCGGAACCGTTCATTGAACAGGCGGAAGTGAACTATCAAACGTGTCATATCAAACAACGTCTTTTCGGCGAAATCGAATACGGGGCGAAAAGTTGGAAAAAACAGCGACGTGTGATCGTAAAAGCAGAACATTCGTCCAAGGGCGCCAACCCACGTTACGTGGTAACCAACATCCCGGGCGATCCACAGGAACTCTATGATCATCTGTACTGCCAGCGTGGCGAAATGGAGAACCGGATCAAGGAACAACAGCTCTATCTCTTTGCGGACAGGACATCGTGCCATAACTGGTGGCCCAACCAGTTCCGTCTCCTGCTGTCCAGCCTGGGATATGTGTTGATGGAATCCATCCGCCGACTCGCCTTGCGTGATACGGAACTGGCCCGAGCATGCTGCCATACGATTCGATTGAAATTGCTGAAGATCGGAGCGATCATCCTGCGAAACACCCGACGGGTACGGTTCCTGCTGTCCAGCTCCTATCCCTACCAATCACTGTTCAGGAAAGTATGGCAACAGTTACAGTTCGAATAGAGATGCATCCGCTTCGTCACCACCATTAACCTGCTCACACCACATCCCGCCGAGGACAACGAAAAAGTACGTCTTCAAAGCAATAATTCCACTCGAAACGATGAAAACAGTGAACATTTTACGAACAAATTCAGGTTTTCAGACAAGAAAAACATCCTGACAAAATGACAGGACAAGAAAATGGGGAAAAGCTGACACTCAGAAACGAGATTCAGCAAACCACGAACACTCGTGAAATTTCCGGGCTAATATTGCCAATGGCAGGTATGCAAAAACACGCATGATTCGATTCCCCCTGAATTTTCATTATAAATAGCGACGATAGGTGTACTGCAATTCATATACCAAAAGGCTAACTCTAAAATATCTCAGCAGTCATGGTGTTGGAATCATTACGGGGATTGCCATCCTGTAAACAGGATGCACAGAAGTGTAACTAACAGGCTTTAAAAGTTTGCTGGATTGACACAACTTAGAAAAATCATCGATCCTTACTGATCGCCTTCACCGCTCCAAACACAATGGCAATTTCCACAACTACGAGAACAATTCCGATCACTACAAGGTGCCATTTTCCGGTGGTGAAATAGTTCTGGAGATTATGGATCATCGCCCAGGCGGATAGGACAACCATAATGACCGCAGGAATCGCGGTGTAGATCCCGTTCACTTTCCGTTTCACCAGGTACACTGTCGCCACAGTCAACCCCAATGCCGCCAGGAGCTGATTGGATGCCCCGAAGAGCGGCCAGAGGATCAGTCCCCCGCGACCATAGATAAGGTGCCCGGTATTGGGATCGGAGATCGGCCACAACGCCAGTATCAGCCCTGTGATCACCGCAAATGCTGTCGCGGAATAAGCACCCTGCAGGGGTTTGAAGTTGGCACTCGTGGCGACTTCCGACACGATATACCGTTGAATACGAGTGGCGGTGTCAAGGGTAGTACCGGCAAAAGAGGCGACGAACATACCCATCATCGCCAATGCCACATTCATCGGAACACCCAATCCTTCAATCATGTTCGCCGATCCCTGCACAAACGCCCCAACCTTCGCGCCGAGCCCCTGCGCCGCACCCCAGCTCGCATAATGTTGCTGGAAAGCTGCCACACCGGTAAATACCTGTCCATGGGATTCGTAGTGAAGCCCCAATCCCGCTCCGGCGGCGACAATCACCAACACTGCCAGCATTCCCTCGAGGAGCATGGAACCATAGCCGATTGCCTGGGCGTCCTTTTCATTATCCAGTTGCTTGGACGATGTGCCCGATCCGACAAGGCTGTGGAAGCCGCTGATCGCACCGCAGGCGATGGTGATGAATAAAAACGGCAGGATCGGAGGTGCGCCTACGGGCGTAAGATTTACTGCCGGGGCGACAATTTCAGGTTGGGTGACAAATGCTCCAATCGCCAGGAATCCCATGGCAACCACCAATTGATGACTGTTGATGTAGTCACGCGGTTGCAGCAGACGCCAGACGGGGAGCGTGGATGCGATGTATGCATATATATATAGGAGCACCGCCCACCAGATCAGCGCCGGAATCCCCAAAAAGTCTGGCATGGTAATCGGTAAAAACGCACCCAACACAACCGTCGCATATAAAAGCACCAGTGCAACAAGCGACCATAGCAGGGCATTCGCCTGTTTTTTGTAGAGCAGCCATCCCAAGACCATGGCGATGGGGATCTGCAGCCATACCGGCGCGACCGATTGCGGATACAAAGTGAACAGAGTGGCGATCACCAGCACAAATATTGCCAGTACAATGAGGAGAGCGATGAATACCAGCACCAGGAACATGAGCCGTACTGCCGGGCTGATGAGATCGCCGGTGAGGTCGCTGATCGAACGTCCATCTTTCCGGGCCGAGATGACCAGGGCGGCGAAATCATGAACGGCGCCCATGAAGATCGAACCGACCAGCACCCAGATCAATGCAGGCACCCATCCCCAGATAATCGCTATCGCCGGCCCGACAATGGGTCCGGTTCCTGCAATCGACGTATAATGGTGTCCGAACAGGATCGCACGCCTGGTCGGAACAAAATCACGGTCATCCTGCAATGTATGAGCGGGAGTGGTGGCTTCAGCATTGATCCGGAAGATTTTCCGCGCCAGGAATCGACCATAGGTGTGGTATGCAACCATGTACAACACAGCAGTTCCGATGATCAGCAGGATGCTCATGAGTTTCCCCGATGTAAACAATATGCCAGTGGGATAAAATGAGAAATGGAACCGGGCTTTTCAAGGGGAATGGCGGATTCATCCATTTTATGTTGCAAGGGTTGTAGAAGGTTGGCCCGGCTGCGTGCAGTCGGGTGTCATAATAGGATGTAGCCCGGATGCCATGTCATCCGGGGAGCTGATTTCCCGGACCGTTTTTTTGCGTCCGGGCTACATGCTGGATTCCCGACTGCGCGGGAATGACAATTTTTTAGAGCATCCCCCGCCGTGTCCGCACCAGCCATTCAATTCCGAGGACAATAACAATGAATAAAAGCGTCCGCCATCGTCCTAAGGGACGGAAAAATCCGCTCTCATATTCAGTACCGGAGCGTAAGGGAAGCCATTCTGCGACACGGTCCATATCGTCCAGTGTGAGGTATAAACCACCGCTGTTCTGAGCTAATAGCCGCAGTCGGTCGGGTCTCATACGGAGTTCGAGATCCTCGAGGCTGAAGGCATCCACGACAAAACTGCCGGAGCGTTCGAAAGAGCCGCCATTCACTTCGACCTCAGCGTCCATTTCGTATCGTCCTTCATTCCATGCCGGGAATCTCGCCCGGTAACGTCCTCCGCCAAGCGATTCGAACTCGATGGTGCGGGATTCATCTCCGTTACGCACCTGAGCGGAAACTGTCGCTGTTTCCAACGGACGAAACGCTTCGTCATACACCTGCGCCGTCAGCTCTACAGTTTCGCCACCCGTATACAATGATTTGGATGGTTCCACAACAATACGGGCGCGTTCCTCCGCGGTGGTCAGCCATCGGATCGCACGCTGCCATAATTCACTGTACCCTGCACCGGCAGGATCGACGGGACGCATGGCGAGATCCCATTTCCACAACCCTCCCATGAAAAAGATCAGGGTACGCGCAGCGCCTGTTCGCTCGATAAGCACCGGACGGTCCCCGTCACCGGGACCGGTTACTGCGAGTACTTTGCCTTCGAGGGGAGTCGCACGTGGGATGTTCACCGGCGGTGGCGCAGTCCCTCGTTCGAACCAGTTGCCGTCCAGGGTGAACACTGGATGAGACGTTTCAGGATAGATATCCACATGCTCAAGGTTTCGTTGCATTTCGAGAGGACCGATACGGTTCGTAAGAAGGTCCAATGCCTGCCGGTCCGGTGATTCACCTGTAAAAATGATCAACGGCAGTTCAGATGGCAGACGGTTCTGTAAAAAGCGAAGCAGGTTTGGGGAATATCGACCTTCCAGAAGAATAATGGCGCCATCAACCTCAGTCATATCCTCTTGGGAAGGAATCGAACCACGGACAAAACGGTTTTCCGATCCCGCGCCGATCAGGATGGTCGCTTCCACATCTTCATTATTTTCGATGGTTCGGGCGAGAAAACTTGCGTCCGGATTAGGACCGGGAGAAACCAACAGGATACTTTTCCGACGTTCCGCTACATGGACTACTGTATGCCTGCGGTTATTCGCCAGGTTGTGTTCCCCGGCCAGTGTGTCGGTCGCAATTTCAAGATCCCACTCCTGTGCTTCAGCAGGTGTGATTTCAAACTGGAGTGTCTGCTCACTCCACTCACCCTGGAATGTGATTGTGTCCACTGCCAGCTCCCGGCCATCGGAAGCATTGATGCGGACCACCTGGCGTTGCCCACTCAATCCAATGCCAAGAACCGTGACATCCACGGGAACAGGATCACCTACATAGTTAATATCCGGGGTAAAAATCTCACGGATGACAACATCCCTTGGTGGAAGGCTGTCACCAAGGCCAATGGTAAAAATGGGCGCTTCCACCTGACGAGCGATCTCACCCAGGGCACCGCCTTCATTTACGGCACCATCCGAAAGTAAAAGCACAGCATCCAAACGCGGGAGCTGTTCCTGCTGCAACGTATGAAGAGCTTCGTAGATATTGGTTACGGGACCATCCGGGGAACTGTCCAGGTTTCGATGATCCAACGAAAACAAATGATCCGCGAATCCGTAATATTGGACATCCAAACGATCCTGCAAACTAATCCACTCAGGGGATTCAAAGAGATTTGCCGCGATTTCATTGCGTGTTGAACCGTTATCGCTACGTAACATGCTCGAGCTTTTATCCATGAGAACCGCAACACCGGTTTGTGCCGGAACACTCCGTTCCCAGTGAATTTCAACACCGCAGATCAAACCCCACACGCACAAGAGGGCAACAGCCCGCAGAGCAGCCATGAGACCACGCCCCCAAACCGGCATGGGCGGGCTGGTCCAACGGTAACTCCAGATGGACAGGGCGATAATCGGAACGATCCCGAGCAGAAACCATCCAAGTCCAAGCGTTGTCTGAATCGTATATCCGGTCACAGGCTGCTATCCATAGTATGATGGGTTGGTTTCTTTGGTACAACAGGTTTCACGGAATGTTCCTGCGGTTATACAAGTGAAAGGTTCGGATCGGCTTCTTCGGTTAACGGTGATTGAATTCCATTTTCCAGGTATTTTGCACCAAGGTAAGCGATCATAGCGCCATTGTCAGTACACCACTGAACGGGCGGAACTTTCAGTGCAACATCCATTTCTTTGGCAATACGCACAGCTCTTACACGTAATTCATGATTGGCGGCAACTCCACCAGCCAGGATCAGGGATTTACAGGATGTTTGTTGCAGTGCTTTCTCCAGCCGTTTTTCGACCTGAGAAACAGCAGCATGCTGGAACGAAGCGGCAACATCAGGTCGCCAGGTTTCTTTTTGATCTTCAGGCAATGAATTCACCAGGCGCATCACCGCTGTTTTCAGGCCACTGTAGCTGAAATCAATGCCCGGTAACGCGGATACCGGAAGTGGATATGCGTCACGGTCCGCATTTTCAGCTATTTTGGACAATTCAGCACCTGCCGGATAGGAAATACCAAGAAGTCCACCGACCTTGTCGAACGCTTCCCCGATGGCATCGTCAACTGTACCGCCCAGGTAAGTGTAAGAACCGAATTTTTCGATGCAGATCAATTCCGTATGACCACCACTTACCAGCAGCGCCAATGCTGGCAGAGGAATCTCCATTCCTGCAGCTTCCGCCGCCCATAAATGGCCTTCGAGATGGTTCACACCGACATAGGGGATATTCAGCCCGGTAGCCAATCCCTTCGCATAACTCACCCCTACTAATAGCGCCCCGATCAATCCTGGGCCACGGGTAGCAGCGATTCCATCCAAGTCGGAAAAACTGATCTCTGTTTCTTTCAACAGGTTATGCACCATTGTCGCAAGGGTTTTCTGGTGCAGGCGGCTGGCGATCTCGGGGACAACTCCGCCCCATTTGGCGTGTTCGGTCTGAGTGGAAACCATCGCAGCAATAACTTTCCCATTTTCAGCGATGGCGACACCGGTTTCATCACATGAAGTTTCGATTCCAAGAATTTTCATTATCTGCTTTCAGCCTCTTCCACACGTACTCGAACCATTTCCGGCTGGCATCTTACCAGTTCCACCAGTTCCGGCAGTTCAAACTGAGGTATGTATTCCTGCTGTTCCGGTGTCCACCTTCTCAGGTTCACCGTTGCGTCCAGTGAATCCTCGGTAAGCGTTGCGAGAATCCTGGCGGGACCTTTTACGGTTACATCCACCCGTGACGGTTCAATCTGGACACGTCGCCCTCGGGGTATGCGTACCGCTCCAACCGGAATGCGGGTAATCATACGTTCGGCAATCTGGTCCACATCAAGAATGACATTTACTTCCAGCGGAAATACCGTAAGATACCTGCTATCCGGCACCTGAATAGAAACGATATATCGTGACGGACGCATCACATCCGTGTAAACCTGTGCTTCCGTTTCGAAAAATCCAAGTTCACGAATGATGGAGCGTGGGCCGACGGCCATTACACTATCCGGTTCCACATCTACCCCAGATGCCAGCATATACCCGGACTGAAGCAGCACTTCAACATTGGGTATTACAGGAACATAAGTTGTATCCAGGTTTTCCAGCCTGATTTCGACGACAAGCGGATCAATAATCTCTTCCGCTGTTACATTTAACCCTGTGGGAGTGATTACATATCCGGTACGAAGCGGATATTCGTAATAATGATTAATTGTGTGGATATCCAATTCGAGACGGGGCGGCTGGAGATACTTCATGATCAACAGGTCTTTTCCCAACCCGGAAAACCGCACCTGCGCCTCTTGCGGTATTTCACTGACAATGATTTTCCCGGCTTTAGTCCCGATGGGCACCAACTCAACCCCTATCACCGTTTCATATACCTGGTTATTCACGGTAAAAAACCAGAGAGCGAACGCCAACCCGATGACATACAATTTGATATGCCATTGATAAGTTATCGCCTTTTTCAATTTCTGGAGAGATTTTACCACCTGGTATACCTTCTTCCGTAGGTTTCTATTCCACTATAAAAATTACTCTTCCGGCACTTCCAATGTATCTGGCGGGAATGGTTCGTTATCATTTTCGATTCCCGCACGTGCCGCGATGTCATTGCGTAAATGCAACCGGAAACCGTCAAACATTCCCACATCAACATATCCCTGTTGCACAAAGTTGCGCAATGCCTCATGCCCGTTCAAGGGGTATTTCCCCCAGAACTGGTAATTGGAAGCCGACGCGTCAATAATCGCTGACGGCGGTTCCCGCATCAGGTCTTCCCTGAGCGCTTCCCAACTTCCCGGGACAATCAGTGGAGTTGTATCAATATCCGGGGCTGCATTCACCCACGGCACCAGACCCACAAGATAATTGCAATTGATAAACCTCGAAGCACAATCCCGCTGAGTATGTACATACAGTTCCGGAGCAAATCCCCATACCCAGATCTTTTCATTCGGTTGCACCGTCTGCTGGACAGCCTGTACAAGATGTGGGAATGGTTGAGCGATTATCCCACCGCCAAGAGCCGCACGGAACCGTGAATCGTACGCTTCTCCGTGAAAATAGGTGATCGGCATCAGGATTCCCAGAAAGATCAGGACAGCACCCGAATATACAAATGGTCTTGATTTTGTTTCCCAGAGATTGCGCAGGTTGATGTAACACCAGGAGATCCCTTCACCAGCAGCATATGCCATAAATCCTGCAGCGGGAATAAAATAATGACCAAATAAACGTCCGCCCATCACACCAACCAGCAATCCGAAGCAGATTGAGAGAAGCAACAGTTTACTTCTATCATTATCTTTACTGTTCGCATTTCGAATCACCAGGATCAGAGGAATGGCCGCCAGGGCAACGACCAGGTATTGCGGAAGCATCCATTGCCACATGGTGCGCCACAATCCATAAAAAAACAATGTTCCGTACTGCCCCGCTCCGAAATAAAACAGGTTGTACTGGATGTACATCCTCATGTAATCATAAAATCCGCCGGACAAAAATAGCGGCCCCACAAGAATGAGATAAAACCCGCCTGCGGCAAATAAAATCTTCAGTCCATGGACAATCGAATCCAGTAGCTTTTTCCCCGAATAAAACCGGATAACGACAACACCACCAATAAGTAAAAAGGAAATCAGTACTGCATGGATCTTAAACCATGTCGCCAGTGCTATTCCAACTGCTGCGAGTATTATACTGTGCGGTTTGTCTTCCACCCAGCGCAACAGTTGCCAGAAAGCGAGAAGTAATGGCGGCAGGAGAAAGGTTTCCGTTATCGCGGCAATGGAATCGGCAGGCAGGTAACCACCAATCGCAATCGCCATAAGTACTGCTGCAGCAAGCCCGGGAATGTCGCCATGCCTTCTGCGGATTTCAGTCCCGGCGATCCATGCGCTGCATGCATGTGCGAGTAGCGCTGCCCATCGTACTCCACCCATTGCCCATGCTCCGAAGATCCCGAACACGAACCGGTAGAGATAAAAAACACCTGGCGCTGCATGATCCCAGGCATCACGGTAGGGTAAACCATCCTGTTGCATGGCACGTGCTACCAGAGAGTACAATCCCTCATCCGAATTCAAGTTCTCCACACCGAAATAGGGGATACGGAACAGGAATACAACCAGAAAAGGAAGTCCCCATCGCATGTACCCGGGTAATGCAGGACCGCTGTTTTCCGGGGGAACGCCTGCGATTGCAAGTTGCAGCTTTTGCCAACGTTCGTCGCTCAATCCGTACTCCTCCCCGCTCGCAATCGACTGATCCAATCGGCAAGATCGACTACCATTTCATCCGATATGGAATGACCCACTGGATAGAGTCGCATGGTAACCGGCACACCGGCATCTTCCGCCAGACGTAAATATTGATCTATCTCGCTACTCTCACGCACAATGTCACGATCCCCATGACCGATAAACAGTTCAACAGGGTTGGAACCCAATGCATGGAACCATTCAGAAGTAAGATATTCGTTGGGAACATATCCGCCCAACACCCCAAGCCCGTGAAAATACTCGGGATGTTCCATAACACTTACATATGCAGCAGCACCCCCCTGGCTGAATCCAATAAGAATAACATTCGAAGTGTCTATATTTGTACGCGCACCTGCACTTCGAATGATATCCCTGACCCAATCCGCCATCAAATGACGAGCTTCGGCCAGTAGCAGTGTATCATTGTTCGTTACCAGATCCCTGGGCCAGTATTCGAAACCGTTTTCCGTATTGTCCACATGATAAGGCGCCCTGGGAAGGGCGTAGACAACATTTGGCAATGCAAGACGTTCCGCCAGATCGGCCGAGTGTGTATAATCGGCTCCCCGTCCATGCAATAAAATGATTAACTGGTATGGATCACCCTGCTCATCAAAATTGGCAGGCCAGAGGATATTGCAATGAGCCAGGCGGGTTTGTGTGATAAAGCTGGAGCAGGTCGACCGTACTGAATCCCGTTGTTCTTCCAGCAGACGCAGATCCTGGATCCGTTGAATGACTGTGTAAAACTCGTCCATAGTGTGAAGAGATTGCAGGTCCGGATCGCGCGACATCCAGTCATCATTCCGCCATCCCGCAGTAACAGCGTCATCCAATGCTTCCACAGCTTCGTCTCGTTGCTCCAGAAGTGCAAGAGCGCATGCATAATTGTACCAACCGGAATAATCACTCGGGCTCGCCTGCAACCATCTGTAATACAAGTTGCTGGCGGCTTCCGGATCACCTGCATTCAGTGCATTTTCAGCCTGTTGGGAGAGAGATGGTCCACCAGGTTCAATCGCATTAGCAGATGCAAACAGAAAGAAAATGAAAAGCATACTTACCAGTACGTTTCGCTTTAAAATAGTGTTTCTGCTAAACCGGGTGCACACCATGAACCGCATATCTCCATCCACTGTTATTGATTTGAAGTAAGATAAGAAAAGACCACGGAGAAAACACCGTTTCATTAGGTGAAATCAATAACTCCTGCGATTTTTTGCTTTGATCGTGTTCTGTTCACATTTTCACGCGTCCATTCAGCCAAATATAGTGAATTGTAGCCTGCAAGATCACAGTGAACTGTTGCACCAGATATGTGTAGTTCAGCCTGGTATAATCAGAAATACCCCGTAGTCTTTTTTACGGGGTATTTCAGCAAACCATGATCAGTATATAATCTATTGAATCAGATCAATAACTCGATTCTGTCAATACAACCTTCCCTCTGAAAATCCTGTAGATGATTGTTGTGTAAGCGATCACTAACGGCATTCCGATCAGGGCGATGATCAGCATTATGCCCAATGTTTTCTGTGTGGAAGCAGCATTGATAACGTTCAGGCTGTTCACCACATCTCCGTTGGAGAAGATCAGATTAGGGAACATACCGATTCCGAACAACGCCAGCAGCAGCACGATTGTAACACATGAAGAAATGAAGGCTTCAAAGTCTTTCTGTTTTTTCAGTGCCCGTGGAATATTGATAATCGCCAGGATATTCAACACTGGAACAAGGAACAGGATCGGATTCGCAAGAATGGTTTCCGTCATATGAGGAATTGCGAACCAGGTGACTGTCGTTGTGAGAACGTATAGTACAATAAAGATCAACAATGTTTTACCTGTCCAGCCACGGACTCTGTCATGCAAATCGCCTTCTGTCTTCATCACAAGATAGATGGAGCCGTGCATGATGAACAAAGATGCCGTTGTAAGTCCGACCAGGACCGCATATGGGTTCAGCAGGTCAAAGAAACCACCCATATACTCATGGTTGGCGTCCAGCGGAATCCCTCGTGCGATGTTCCCCATGGCGACACCGACAAGGATCGAGATCAGGAAACTCGCAATGCTGAAGGCAATGTCCCATGATTTCCGCCAGGATTCCCATTCCCGTTTGCTACGGAATTCTATGGATACCGCCCGGAAGATCAACACAAGCAGCAACAGCATAAAAGCGAGGTAAAATCCGCTGAATGCTGATGCGTACACTTCAGGAAACGCAGCGAAAAGCGCGCCGCCGCCTGTCACCAGCCAGACCTCGTTGCCATCCCACACCGGGCCGATGGAATTGATAAAGATTCGCCGTTCCGTATCGGTTTTCGTGAACAGGTGCAGCATTCCCACACCAAAGTCAAAACCATCGAGAATCGCCCATCCTGCAAGGAGCACACCCACAAGGATGAACCAGATTACATTTAAGGAGTAACCCGCAAGGTTCAGTTCCATTCCAGTCATGAGTTCTGTCCTCCTACAATCAAGTCCTTCTCACTCGGACCATGCTTGATTTTGGAATCCAGCAGGAAGATATACAAAGCGAGCAACAGCAGGTAGATCAGGACAAATCCGATCAATGAAGTCAGCACTTCGCCAGCGGAAACCACTTCCGATACCCCGTCCCGCGTAAGCATTTCTCCATACACAATCCATGGCTGCCTTCCCACTTCCGCAGCGATCCATCCCACCTGGTTGGCAATCATTGGCAATAATACCGAGAACACCAGCACCCACAGGAGCAACGTGAAGTTGTGGAGTTTTCCCATCAACGAGAGCACAAGGCTACCGATACTCAGGGCAATCAGGACCATCCCGATGGCTACCATGAGATGATAGGTCTGGAAGACAAAATTCACTGACGGTCTGTCGGCCACCGGATCAAGTTCGATACCTTTCTCTGCGGCTTCTGCACTCATCGTTTCAAAAGCTTCGGTAATTCCTGCCAAAGGTTCACTCGCATCGCCATGAACCAACCAGCTTGTCATCCCCGGCAGACTCAATCCACTGGTTTCTTCTGCCTCCTCGTTCACCCATCCGAAGAGGTAGAGATCGCCCGGACCGGATTCATACTGGCCTTCAAACATGGCAAGTTTCGCGGGCTGGGTTTCAGCGACAGTTTCCGCGCTGCTGTGACCGGTGATCAATTGTCCAAGGGAGGCTACCAGCGTAACCACCAGGGCGATCATAATTGATTTTTTCGCAAACTCTGTGTGCATTTTCTTAATCAGGTAAAATGCACTGACCGAAATCACAAACCAGGCACCTGCCTGCCATGCTCCCATGATCGCATGAGAAAGCCGATCTAACGTGGATGGGTTAAAGACCACCTGCCAGAAATCCGTGATCTCCATACGTCCTGCTGCTTCCACGAAATGTGAACCGGCCGGGGTCTGCTGCCAGGAATTGGCGACAATGATCCAGATGGCGCTGAAGTGAGCGCCGAATGCGACCATGATCGTGGAAAAGAAATGGAATCCCGGCTTGACCTTGTCCCATCCGAAGAGAAGCACCGCTAAAAATCCAGATTCGAGGAAAAAGGCGAATACACCTTCCGCAGCAAGAGCGCTCCCGAAGATGTCACCCACAAAACGGGAATAATTCGCCCAGTTGGTGCCAAATTCGAATTCCATCACAATGCCGGTGGCAACTCCGATGGCGAAATTCAAACCGAATACTTTGACCCAGAAACGGGTCATCTGGTTGAACAACGGGTTCTTCGTCTTGAGATACACTCCCTCCATGACCACCAGGATCACTCCCAGACCGATGGTAATAGGTGGAAAGATATAATGGAAGCCCGCTGTCACCGCAAATTGAATGCGGGAAAGAAGTTCTGCGTCCATAACTCCCTGTTCCGTTGCTTAGTGGAATATGTTGTAAAGTAGTCTTGATATCACGATTGCCAATGCCGCACATGATGTCATTCCTGCGTCCAATATCATTCCCGCGCCTAATGTGATTTCTGGGTACGATTTCATTTCCGCGCAGGCTGGAGTCCAGCTTTCCAAAGACTAACCATGTGAACAATATCTACCAGAGGGTGGCGATGAGTGGCCTGACCTGCTGTTTAAAGTCAGGTTTCTGAAAAACTGTTGATCAATTACAAGGATTTACTTCTTATTCCTGTGTAATTGACACCCTGCCTTGAAAAGCAGGCAGGGCCACCCCCTCTGCTGAACAGAATTACAAAATTCTACACGAATCCCAACTTCTTAAATACCAAATAGCAATCATTCAATCAAGCAATTTCCAGATAAAACCTCAAAATTCTTCATTAGCTTTAATAACTCGTCTCTCAATAATTCTGGATAATTAGGTCCATAATTCATGAATATACATAAATGAAAAAGGGATTCCTAACAGCAATATCTAAATTCACACCCAAAATCCCTACGTTCCACTCCTGGAGTTGTCGATTTGATGCTTCGGTATCTTCCAAGATGTCTTTAAGGCTCCTGATGGGAAAAAGTATCTTATATTTCCTGCCAATCTGATCCCTCTGACTTCATGAAAAAATCAGTAGAAAGGCTGTGCAAGACTATGAATGCTCAAGAAAGAGCAATATATTTATTGTTTGAAATTGGGAGGCGGTCACAACGGTGACAATGGTATACCCCTTTCTTCTGGCATCTGGACGGTTCAAGCATTCGTACACCGACGTGATTGAATTGTTTACCCCTCAATATGTTTCCATTTCAACAGCTTCGTATTTTATGATCCGGCAAATGTGATAGAAACCATTTGCTTTGCAATCGTACTGGAGGATGCATGCGAAATCTTCGCTATCGTTGGCAAACAGGCATGACCGCCTGGGTCCTTCACCGTCTCACCGGCCTCGCCCTCGTGCTCTATATCACGATGCATGTTTGGGTGGTATCGACCCTGCAGAAGGGTTCGGGGGCTTTTGAGGCGACAATGGACTTCGTTGGGGCGCCTATCTTCAGGTTCCTCGAGGTGGGATTGTTCTTCTGCGTCATCTACCATGCATTGAACGGGATTCGGTTGATCGCCATAGATTTTTTCGGAGCCACAGAAAAACATGTAGCCTTGTTTTATATCCTGATGGCTATCGGAATGGTCGCCTGGGCATTGGGCGGCTATACAATGATCAATCACGGACTCCATGACATGGTCTTTGACCAGGGATTCGGCGCAATGTTCCGTTCCTTATTCCCGCATTAAGCGTGAACTACTGAAACCAAGGAGAAAGATTGTGAACTTGAAACAATTCGGAACCGGTTCGGGTGGTTCAACAGCGTGGATTTGGCAACGCATCACAGGGCTTGTTCTTGTTGTCACCCTGTTCCTTCACTACCTGTTCCTTCACTTTATAAATCATGGCAACGTTCTGTATTCAGAAGTCAGCAGTCGTTTGGTCATGCCAGTCTGGAAGACCATTGACGTTGTCTTTCTGACCGCCGTGGTATATCATGCGATCCAGGGAGTTATCATGAGTATCCATGATTACATCCACGAGCCCATGTGGCGGACAGTGCTGGTTGGATTTACGTGGTTTGCCGGGATCGTGCTCTGGATAACAGGCGTAATCACGGTCGCAACCTTTTAACGAATGACAGGAGGTGGACCATGATTCATCGTCATGATGTAATAATTGTCGGAGCGGGGTTAGCAGGCGCACGAGCGGCGGTGGAACTAAGCTCGGTTGCTGATGTGGCCGTGCTCTCAAAAGTTTATCCGAGTCGTTCCCATTCCGGGGCGGCCCAGGGAGGAATCGCGGCATCGCTTGCCAACGAGGATGGTTCCCGTGGGGATCGTTGGGAATTCCATATGTTCGACACCGTCAAGGGATCGGACTACCTGGGTGACCAGGATGCTATCGAAATGATGGTACGCGAAGCCCCCGAAACAGTAATCGAAATGGAACACTGGGGTTGCCCGTTCAGCCGTACCGCGGAAGGGAAAATCGCTCAACGGAAATTCGGTGGTCATTCCCTCGAATTTGGAAAAGAAGCGGCGTTGCGCGCCTGTTACAGCGCCGATTATACCGGGCATGTCCTGTTGCACACCCTGCACGAAATGTGTCTGAAGCAAAATGTGCATTTTTATAGCGAATTCCAGGCGTTATCCATGGTATTCCGTGATAATCGTGCGATTGGAATTCTGGCGTGGGATATGGTTAATGGCGGCATTCACCTGTTTTATGGTCGCCAGGTAATGTTTGGCACAGGGGGGTATGGCCGCGCGTTTTCGATCACATCCAACGCCCATGCAAACACCGGCGACGGCCTTGCCATGGTCGCGCGGGCGGGATTGCCACTGCAGGACATGGAGTTTGTCCAGTTCCACCCGACAGGATTGTGGAAAAGCGGCATTCTCGTGACGGAAGGCGCACGCGGAGAAGGCGGACACTTGAAGAACAGCGAGGGTCGCAGGTTCATGGAGGACTACGCACCAACGCTGATGGAACTCGCCCCGCGTGATGTCGTCGCTCGATCCATGCAGACAGAAATCGACGAAGGCCGTGGCATTGACGGCAAAGATTATATCCATCTTGATGTGTCTCATCTCGGTGAAGCGCGGTTGATGGAACGGCTCCCGCAGATCACGGAACTGGCAATGAACTTCGCCGGTGTCAACCCGATCAAGGAGCCGATACCGATCCAGCCGACGGCACACTATTCAATGGGCGGTATTCCGGCAAATCCCAATTGCAGGGTTACCATGGATGCAAACCGGACAGAAACTATCGGATTTTATGCCGCTGGCGAATGCTCCTGCATCAGCGTACACGGCGCCAATCGGCTGGGTACGAACTCACTATTGGAAGCATTACTCTTCGGTCGCCGTGCGGGTAAACAGATGGTCCTTGATCTTCCGAACCTGGAATTCCCGAATCTTCCTGAGGATTATGAGGACGCAGCTCGTGAAGAGGTAGATCGGATCTTCAATTCCACCGGCGATGAAAAAGTCGGCACAATCCGCAAGGAGCTCCAGGAAAGCATGACACTCGACTGTGGTGTTTTCCGGACTGCGGAGCAGTTGCAGACTCAAAAAGCCCGGATCGAAGAATTCCAGGAGCGGTATAAAAAAATCCAGATTGACGATAAAAACCAGCGTTTCAACACAGACCTGCTGGAAGCGATTGAATTAGGGCATCTGCTTGAATTCTCCGGTGCAATCGTGGAAGGCGCCCTCCTGCGTGAGGAATCGCGTGGTGGTCATGCCCGGAAAGATTTCCCGAAACGTGATGACGAAAAATTCATGAAACACACACTTGCCTGGCGGAAAAACGACAAGTGGGATCTGACATTTGAGAAACCGGTGATCCTCAAGGGCATCACCCATCCCGGATTCGAACCCATGGAGCGCAAGTATTAATCCGGTGATTATTGCAGTGTTTGGAACCTGTACAGACAACCAACACGGAGTTGAAAATGGCGGTACGAACGTTCAAGATCTTCCGGTTTAACCCGGAGACGGACAAAAAACCGTCCTATAAAACGTATAAACTGGAATGCGAATCCTGGTGGACCATCCTGGATGCCCTGAACGAGATCAAATGGTTTCACGACGGTACTCTTACCTATCGCAGAAGCTGCCGTCACGGCATCTGCGGCTCCTGCGCAATGCAGATCAACGGGATCAATGATCTCGCATGTGAGAAGCAGGTGGGTACAATAGCAAAAGACCCGATTCGTGTGGATCCTTTGCCCGGTTTTGAAATCTACAGGGATCTGGCGGTGAACATGGAGCCCTTCTACGAAGCGTTAAAGAGGGTGAAGCCATGGCTGATTAATGATGAACCTCCACCTGCGAAGGAACGGATCCAATCGCCGGAAGAGTTCAAGCTGATGGGCAACTCCATCGCATGCATTCTTTGTGCGGCGTGTACAAGCTCATGCCCGAGCTACTGGGCGGATCCTGAATACCTAGGTCCATCCGCACTTCTGAAAGCTTTCCGATATACGTTCGATACACGGGACAAAGGATTACCGGAACGGATGGATGTCCTCGACAACAAACATGGACTCTGGCGGTGTCACAAGATCACGAACTGCTTCACTGCGTGTCCCAAAAATCTGAACCCGACAGAAGCGATCAGTAAACTGCAGAGGAAGATTGTTTCTGAACGAATGTAGGTAATTACGGATATATCTTTGAAGGGTTGATCATTATCCAGGATCAACCCTTTTTATATTGAATGAATATTGCATCTCCATATTTGGTATTTTATCGGACTTAAAAAATCAAAATGCTATTATAATTATTTAATAAACAATATTTTGCACCAGTCAACAACACCCCTTTTACTTTATCTGGATTATTGAATCGAACCGCTTCGATACAGGTCATTCGGAGCCATAAGTTTTTCTTGTAATATTTATAAAAATTCCGTTTATATGGCTTTAATCTTTCACCTTTTATATATTAGTTGCACATTTGACTCGTAATCTGTAAGCCATATGTTATAACAATCCTGCCACATTTTATACAAACTGCAAATACTTTGGATTATTATATTTATCATCTTTCGTAAATTGAAAATCTATGCTGGCACAAGCTAAAGGATTTTTAACCGGAGTTTGTATACGATGTGTTCTCGTGATGATAACGTCGATCTGTTTGTTAATCCATTGGAAAAACAGGCAAAACGGGATACGGAAAAGAATTGTTCCGTTTCTATTGAGACGACCTCAATTCAGTTTCCAAAAACAGAAAACACAAATCTTCCTGAAAATGTGAATATAGAAGATTTAATCACCATTGAAGAATTGCAGAAAATTCAGAATGAATTTTCGAGCGCTACCGGTTTGTCTTGTGCAATTGCAGATAAAAATGGAGATATTGTAACCTCCTTCAGCAATTCTTATCGATTTTGTCGTGAATTACTTGAGAATTCCAACGATAGAGCAAACACGTGTCGTACCAATCTATTAGAGATATTAAAAGCAAGCCTGAATGAGGTCGGGATTCATCAGTGTCCATTGACAAGACTGTACAATTACAGCGCTTCCATCAAAGTGGGAAATCAGTTTATCGGCTTTTTACTGGTCGGTCAGATCAGGAATGAGGCGAGCGATTTTCCGGATTTTGACATACTTTCAAAAAAATCAGGAATATCAAAGTCTACACTTCAAGAGACCTTTAGTGAAATACCGATCTTACCGTTAGAACAGTTCAAACGGATTGGCAATGCTCTTCAGTGTTTTGCAAACCTTCTTTCATCATTTCTGTACAAGAACTACACACTCAGGCAGGAATTCCTGCAACATGTGGAACAGGCATCCGAATTACGTGAGATACAGGAAAGAAATCATACCATCGTGGAATCCAGCCATGATGCAATCCTGATTGAATCCATGGATGGAATAATCCTCGACTGCAACTCCAAGGCCTGCGAACTGTTTCAATACAGTCGCAATGAACTTATTGGGATGCATGCGCTGGAACTGATCGGCGCTAAAGCACATGCCGGAATACCGGACATTCTTAATGAGCTCAAATTGTATAATTCCACTTTTATCGAATCTGTCGGAAAGAAAAAGGATGGTAGCCTGTTCCCCGATGAAGTGACCTTGACCCTGACTGTGTATAAAAAACAGAAATCGCTCCTGGTAAACATTCGTGATATTTCAGAAAGAAAACAGACTGAACTGAAACTGCGATTGAGTGAAAAACACTTCCGTCATGTTTTCATGTATTCCCCGGATGGGATATATGTGCGTAAAAACAGGAAACTTTTAGCAGTAAATCCAAGCTTCGCACAGATTTTCGAATATGACATGAATGAATTACTCAACAGGGATTTTGACATCCTGGATCTTGTTTCTCCCCAGGATTATGAAAAAACCGCGAAACGGATGTATGAATTCGATGCGGACAATTCACCCATTCCAAACGACACACTGAAAGCACATACCAAAAGCGGTGTGATTAAAGACGTAGAAATCGTTCATGCTCGGATCGACTGGTATGGTGAGGATGCTGTTCTTGGCTTTCTGCGCGATATTACTGAGCAAAAACAATTGGAAACACAGGTGATCCAGGCCCAGAAAATGGAAGTAGTCGGTAGAATGGCCGGCGGGATCGCGCATGATTTCAACAATCTGTTGACCGTAATTACAGGGAATTCGGATCTGGCGCTCGCTGCTCTGGATGAAAACAACCCCGCATATCGATTTATCCATGACATCAACCAGGTAACAGAGCGCGCTACCGAGCTTACCAATCAACTGCTTACTTTCAGCAGAAAGCAGTCCATCGTCCAGTTGAATATTGATATCAATACAATTATAACCGATTTGCAAAGAATGTTTTCACGAATTGTTACAGATGATATTGAAATACATTACGATCTGGGGACACCGTTGTGGTTGATCAGCGCCGACCAGTCACAGATAGAGCAAATCCTGGCCAACCTTATTGTAAATGCAAGAGATGCACTTCCCAATGGCGGATCAATCTCAATTCAGACAAACAACGCAAGTATTGAGAACTCGGATAAACTTTCCATACACAATATCGCTCCCGGACAATTTGTAAAAATCAGTATTCTTGACAATGGCACGGGTATGGAAGAAGAAGTCCTATCCCATATCTTTGAACCATTTTATACAACCAAGGAAAAAGGTCGTGGAACCGGATTCGGACTGGCTACTGTTTTTGGTATCGTAAAACAGTTGAATGGGTTTATTGATGTATCCAGTAAGTATGGTGTCGGCACTCGATTTGATATTTACCTGCCAAAAGCGGGTGAAAACGGACTACCGCATTCAAGCAAATCGGATTTGACTAAAAAGGCAAATGATACAAAGCTGATCCTGATCGTTGAAGATGACGATGCTGTTCGTTCGATCGTATATAATACTTTACGCAAGCAAGGATATGAAGTGATTCAAACAGCGTCACCGTTTGAAGCTATTGACAAAGTATACTCCGGGGCATACGACTTTGACCTGGTGATTACGGATATTGTTATGCCGGGGATGAATGGTAGAGAAATGTCCAAACAGATGCTGAAGTACAATAAAAACATGAATTTTGTCTATATGTCGGGTTATGTTGAGAATGAATCGTTAGTGCAGGATATTCATCAGAATCGCATTCCGTTTTTACAGAAACCTTTCCGTCCGAAAGACCTGATTGAATGTGTGAACGAAGTTTTTGCATAAAACTGCGATTTGCGATGATTTATTGAGGTTGCAGAAGAAGGTCTTAAGCTTATGATTGAAAGGGTTCTAAAGGATCCTGGCGTCAAAATCGATTTTTCTTATACACAAAGACTCATTGGCGTGAGATCTTGCAGAATCCGATACTGAAGAATCAGCAGGTTCTCGCCTTTATTTCATAAATCCATTTAATTGCAGTACAACCTGGACAACACTTCAAGAGATATTTCTTTCGCGCACGTTTATACCGGGCTTTGACCCATTGACAACCACTTCAGAATGACAACATACGTACATGTATGCATGTTGTCTATGAGGTTTGATAAAAAATGTCACTCATAAATCTCAACCTGGAATAAGGATCTTCAGAAAAATCCACCATCCTGGGATTTTCTATCCGCTGATGCCTGTTATTGTACAGTAAGAGCACCCTGGGATGATGGATATCGGCAGGATTTAGACCGGAAACAACACCGCTCCACCCAGTATAGTCATATCTTCTGCATTCCAGTACTTTCACATTACTCCCGAGCGGAAAAACATTGATCGTTGATACCGCTTCCTCTACCACCGTTTCATTAAACCATTGGGGAGTCTTTTCGATAATGATCTGCACCGCTTCCACTGGTGAATAGAATTTTTTCTCGATTCTTCCTTTTACAAGGTTGTCATAATAATTGGCTACCCCGATAATCTCCCCATGACGATAGATTGTACCTGAGGTTGTGCTTCTCTCCATGTAAGGGGGTTGTCCGCTGCCTTTCAGTTTTCTCGGGAATCCGCTTCCATCCTGTCGTTCATGATGATCCATCACCGATAATGCTACCGTAAGATTCTGGAAATCATGTTCGATCATCTGGGCGCCAAGGCGGGTATGCATCTCGTAGATATTTCGCTGCTTTTGCGTATAATCTGTACGATGAATTTTCAGGAATTTCTCACTGAATTTCTTTTTGCCGATGTCATGAAGAAGAGCAGCCAATGCAAGCCGTGCAAGATCATCATCCGAATAATGCAGACGCATACCGATCATTATTGATAGTATCGCTACATCTATGGCGTGGTTGAACTCGGTATTGGTGCAGACCTCGACGCTGGGATAATACAGTTTGGCAGCGTTCTCAACAAGATTATCGAGCAGACGATCCGCTGACCGTTTCATTGTCGATAACCAACCACTGGTAAAAGCACTGCCGCTTTTACGGCGTATTGCCTGTTTGCTTTCCTTGGTTACGGTTTTTGGCTGAAGCAGATCAAAGAGATTGAATGCTTCAAATACTTCTTTCCTGTCCTTGATATCAATCAGGTCATTCACGACAATCGCTTCGGTATCTGTCTCCTGGACAAATACTGAAGGGAGACGATATTCAAGAAGGTGCTGAATATATCGATCCGATAATTCTGTTCCTTGTGTCAGGAGCATGCGAAAACGATCATCATAGACTGGTTGTGCGATTACCATTCCAGGTTTGAGCAAGTATGTAGCACATTGACGCAAAGGAGACCTCTTCTGACCGAAACAATTTTTCTGAAAACAAGGTGGTTTTTACAGACTTAAGACTTAATTTACAAAATCCATTGCAGCAAAGTATATGCTATATATCAAAATATCGAATTTATATTTATAATAGATAAATTATAAATATATATTACACCAATAACAATAGCGCTTCGCCCAATTCACAACTTTGCTTTTATAATTTGTAGTAAAATGCACGGTACATGTGTTCGTATTCGCACATTACCCGGCCATTAATATATTATTCTTTTATTATTCAATAAGTTATAAAAGAAAAAACTGCGGCACAGGCTTTGCAATCTGTAGTTTTGTTCTAATGGAGGAATTATGTTTGCATCATTTATACGACCGGCATGGCGATACATGTCCAGAAATCGGGTGTATTCTTTTCTGAATATAGCAGGGTTTTCTCTTGGACTGGCCGCTTGCATGATTATCGTACTATCCCTTGTTGATGATCTGATGTACGACCGTTACTACAGTGGCGAAGGCAGATTATACCGTATCTACGATCAATGGGTGGATGACGAAGGCCAGGTTCAGGGTGAAATGGCTCCAACGACAGGTCGTCTCGTCTGGCAGCTCACCGATAACATTCCGGAAGTACTCAGTTCTGTTCGTATACAGTATTGGGGACCGCGAGATGTACATCGTGCGGACCAACCGTCGGAAAACGTAAACCTTGAAATTGTTCATGCTGATACCGGATTTATCCCTGTTTTCGGGTATGAGGTTCTGGCAGGGAGTCAGTATGAAGCCTTAAGAACCGATAATGCTGTTATACTGACACCGAGAGCCGCTACACTCCTGTTTGGTAATGAAGATCCCATCGGAAAACCACTTTCTGTCCAGGGGATCGAAAACGCCTATGTCGCTGCTGTGATCGAAGCGCCTCCTGCACGATCCCACATGCAATTCGATGTGGTTATTCCCTTTACCTACAATGATGTCACCAATCATTGGCTGGATAACTGGAATAATTTCTGGGTACTGGGATATGTACGGTTGGCTGATGATGCGGATCCTGAAGTCGTCTCACAGAAAATGTATGATTTCTTCGCGATGAATATACGCGATTTATGGGGGACAGACACACCCAATGTTCGTTTTCCATTAATGCCGATCGAAGATATTCACTTGCATAGCAGTGATCAAAATTATAACTGGATCAACTTCAATGCCCAATCGGTTGAGCAGCTCACCCTGCTGGGAACAATTGCATTATCGATCCTGCTGCTTGCATCAATTAATTTCATCAACCTTTCCAGCGCTACTGCCATGCGCCGCGCCAAAGAAGTCGGGTTACGCAAGACAGTTGGAGCCGACCTGCGCATGCTGCGCAGTCAATACCTGGCGGAATCGGTATTCACCACATTGTTGGCGACCGCATTGGCAGTAATCATCGTGGAGGCAACTGTCCCCGCTCTTGAACCGCTTCTGGGAAAAAACCTAAGCGGAATGCTCATTTCATCACCCATGCTGATCATTGCATTTTTAGCGGCAGCGTTGGTCGTGGGACTCCTGTCCGGGATTTACCCGGCATTGGTTCTAACCGCTTTTACTCCCATCCAGGTGTTACGTGGTGATTTCCGCACAAGCAAGTCAGGTCGAAACCTGCGGCGTGTGCTTGTCCTGTTCCAGTTCACAATCTCGATAGCACTGTTTATCGCTATGCTGATCATGACCAACCAGCTTAAGTATGTGATGCACCAGGATTGGGGCTACAATCGCGACCAGGTGATGATTTTCCAGGCGGGTGAAGGGGCAGGTGTAGAGGTACGGGAAGCGTTCCTTGCACGCCTGCAGGCATCGCCCCTTATTGTCGCAGCGGGTAGCTCGAATATGTCTCCCGGAGAAAATCCACCATACAATCGTGTTCTCACTGCAGGACCGTCCAATCCTGACAGCGCCACTGGATTTGTCCATTTTGACATTCGTTCGGACTGGTTTGAAACACTCCAGATCCCAATTCTTCAAGGGCGACGATTTTATAATGACAATGATAGCGAAATGGACCGTTCCGTTATCCTGAATGAATCCGCCGTCGAACGATTAGGACTGGAAGATCCCGTAGGGCAACCTTTTTACTGGGGACCTCCGGACGGACTCCATGAAGTCACCATTATCGGTGTCGTTCCCGATTTTCATTTCGGATCTGCGAAAACCTTTCAGCAACCGGCCATGTTCCATGTTTTTAACGAATATGCACGGCAGGTTGTGGTACGCTTGCCACAGGGACAAATTCAGGAAGGAATTGAGGAAGTTGAACGGATCTACCGGGAGTTCTTCGGCGGTACACCGACCTGGAGTTTCCTCGATGATCATTTCGCCATGATGTACGCTCAGGATCAACGATTGCTAAGGAGTGTAATGCTGTTTTCCATTCTGGCGATTGTCATCGCATGCCTGGGAATTCTTGGTTTGTCGAGTTATTCGACGGAACAACGGAGGCGTGAGATCGCTATCCGGAAAGTATTGGGCGCTGGTGAAACAAGTTTGATGTTTTTACTGAATGGCGCCTTCCTGAAATGGGTGCTTTTTGCAAACATTGTCGCATGGCCTCTTGCCGGCTGGGGAATGAACAAATGGCTGCAACAATATGCCTATCATACCTCCCTGAATGTTACGTCATTCATTATCGCGGGCGGGATCGCACTTACAGTGGCAATCATCACTGTCTCAAGCCTGACCTTGCGGATTTTCAAGGACAAATCCTACGGAAGCATTACGGAAGAATTGATGATATAATCATTGGTAACAAAATCGCAAAAATATTGATTCGTCATTGAAAAGGGTAGGTCTTCCTGCCCTTTTTTTTCGTATTGCTCGAAAGAAATGTCACTTCAGGTGTTGTTCAGTTCCCTGTTGTTGATCTCGCAAGAATTTGTATAAAAAGAAACAAGAACCTGCACATAAATAACTCACGAATTCTTCAATATCTCGCGTTACTAATTTATAATCAGTGTTGAGCGCTTGCAGGTGAAGGAGATCCGTCAGAATATCTGTATATTCTTCAAAACAAAAGGACAAAATTGCAGGAACACAAAATGGCAGAACAATTAAAAAACATGTTCTTTACATCCGATTCATTAAGCGAATTTGCAGACATCCTGTTGAAAAACCATCCTGAGTTTGCAAAGGATACATTTCTCGCTGCTTTTACCGTTCCTGAATGGAAATCGCTGGAACTGAAGGAAAAAATGCGGTTTACAACCGAAGTATTGCGGCCTCTGTTACCGGATTCCTATGAAAAGGCGGTTTCGATCCTTGAGCAAGCCGCTCCATATGTAAAAGGTTTCGAGGCGATAACACTTCCCGATTTCGTTGAAGTTTATGGGATGGATGAGTGGGATCTGTCCATGCATGCTTTACGGGTGTTCACCCGCTACTCCTCTTCGGAATTCGCTATTCGACCTTTCCTGCGGTGTGATTTGGAAAAAGCGATGACGTTTATGTATTCCTGTGCGGAAGATGAACATGAAAAATGTTCGACGATTCGCCAGCGAAGGGTGCCGTCCACGCCTGCCGTGGGCGACAGCAGTCCCCGCTCTGAAAAAAGACCCGTCCCTTATTCTTCCGATCCTGGATATGCTGAAAGATGATCCATCGGAGTTTGTTCGCCGTAGCGTAGCCAACAACCTAAATGACATCTCCAAAGACCATCCGGAAACCGTCCTGGGCCTGGCCGAAAAATGGATTGGTAAAACGGAAAACACAGACAAGCTGGTGAAACACGCCCTCCGGACACTCCTGAAACAAGGCAATACACGTGCGATGCGCCTGTTCGGTTTTGCCGATCCGGAACATCTTACGATACACGCGCTTCACTGCGATAAAAAAACAGTTTCGATGGGGGACACTGTCGAATTTTCCTTTGAACTGAACGTTGAGGAAAAAACACCGGTTAAGGTTCGTCTTGAATACGCCATCCATTTCATGAAAGCAAAGGGAAAGGTATCGAAAAAGGTGTTTCAACTATCGGAAAAAGACTTTGAGCCTGGCACGCACGCACTCGCGCGGAAATACACATTCGTCGATATGACGACCCGAAAACATTATCCCGGTGAACACGCAGTCTCCATTGTTGTCAATGGCGTGGAAAAATCGAAATGTACTTTTGTTGGTAGCGGGATAAAACAGATGACGTGACTTTTCAGCCACGCCATCTGTTTTATCTATCGTGATGTTAAGTCTTATCCAAGAATTTTCTTCGCAGTTTCCAGGCCGGATATTGCTGCGCCTTCCACGCGATGTCCAAGGAATCCATCACCCGCGAGGTACAAAGCAGGTTCTTCGTTCACCTGGAAATAGGGTTCCGGGTGCGGATTCACAGGTTTGCTCATCTGCCAGCGGTACACTTTATAATTTGTGACATCGGAAAACAAGGAGCGCCTTCGCGTTATCGATCAACATTCGGGCGACTTCATCGTCATCATGATCCCAGAAGTTTCTACTGAAATCGGGCATAGCCTGAATTGTTACCGCATTTACATCCGGGGAAACACCCTTCAGCGTATTGTCCGCAATCCAGTCAATGAAAGTTCCCGTGATCCGCAGACCACCCCATTCCGTCAAACCGCTGGAACCATTCAGGATCGCCATAACAGCAATGCAGGGAATATACTTCACCGAATCCAGTTTTTTTCTGTATTCCGCTGCGATTGCAATATTGCCTTTATCCAGTAATGCAAGGCTATATGGAATCGGAGGGGTTAATACGACTGTTTTCGCGGAGTATTTACTGCCATCAAAGGTTTCCAGCATCCATTTCGAATCTTTCTTGGAAAGAGTACGGACCGTTTTTCCCAGTTCCACCTTCAAGTTTTTTGCCAGGTATTCCGGGATGGCTCGCATTCCACCGATCTCCGCAATACCGTGGATGACCATCAGGATTGGTGGCTCCGCCTTTGATCAACTGGGAATGGAACCAGTCCACAACGATATCATTCTCCAGCCATTCCTTGACCATATCTCCGAAACGATCATCTTTAACGGTGAAAAACTGTGCACCATCATCAAATTTTCCACCCTTCGAAGGTCCGCGTGGTCATCCGTCCGCCAACCTCTTTTTCCGCTTCGAGCACCAGCACATCCTGTCCGGCTTCCTGCAATGTTCTGGCAGCAGTGAGACCGGCCATTCCCGCTCCGACAATGATGCTGTCATATGTCTTCATCTTGTCTGTCATCATCATCCCTGTATGTTACATGTGATTTTTTAAAACAATCCTGAAATACAAACATTATTTTACTTAAACATTAAATTATGTTCAATATACTGAACTATCATATTGGTATTTTGGCTCTGAATAAAACCTGTCTGACAATAGATTAACCCTATGAATCACTTCCTGAAAATACAGAAAATACCAATACACTGCACTTCAAATGTCGTAAGTCCTTTGCTTCAATATCAACGGCTTCTCTGGTTTCTCTCATCACGGACCGCCCAACGTAATCCATCAAGTATGTAATTATGATTAAACGTAAATCCCTCATCAAGCAATCGTTTCGGTTCCACATACGCTCCCGACAGAAGCATCTCCTCCGCCATTTGCCCCAGAATGAACTTCAAGGCAAGTTCAGGCGCTGGAAGGATGGTCGGCCTGTTTAAAATATGGCCCAGGGAACGTGTAAATTCACGGTTGCGTATGGGATTGGGAGCTGTCAGGTTCACCGGGCCGGAAACGGTTTCGTTTTCCACGATAAAGTAAACCGCCCGTATCAGGTCCTCAAGCGTAATCCAGCTCATGAATTGCCATCCATTGCCAAGCACTCCGCCAAGTCCCGCACGGTATAGCGGAAGCATTTTGCCCAATGCTCCCCCACGTTCGCTCAAGACAATTCCAAACCGTAAATGAACAACCCTGATCCCAAGGTCTGCAAGTGGATGGCACGCCCGTTCCCAATCGGCGGTCAGTTCCGCAAGAAATCCGGCGCCTTGTGAAGAGGATTCATCCAGACGTTCCTCGCCTCTATTCCCGTAATAACCGATCGCACTGGCGCAGATGAACGATGACGGACGTTCCTTCTCCGAACGTTTGCTGAAAAACCGCACCAATGATTCCGTCGCTTTCACACGGCTGTCTCGAAGGATAGTTATCCGTTCCGGTGTCCATCGCTTTTCACCGATATTGGCTCCGGCAAGATGAATCATTGTGTCAATATTGCTTGTTCCAGTTTCGGTAATGGTGCCGGATACAACATCCCATGTCGCCTCGGTGGCTGAAACAGGCGGACGATTCCTTACAAGCTGAATAATGTCATTATCCCGTTCACGCAATCCTTCAGCTATCGCCGTTCCCAACAAACCACCCGATCCACTTATAACAATCTTCATTTTACCACCCGAAGAACATTACCCCGCTCTTCCCTGTATGATGCGCTATCAACGAAAATGGTACTCACTGTTTCTTGTGAGTACCATTTTTTTATCAACAAATTAGAATCAAAGATCGTTCACAATAAAATATCAAATATGGACCGTGAATTCCTCACATTTGACCATATTAGAATCATTTCACCATTACCATTTTCTGAATCAGGCTGTGAGGGCC